>NZ_CADESR010000006.1:0-339841 GCF_902830285.1 Burkholderia sp. BCC0419 | reverse complement strand
ACGTCGGTCGACCAGCCGCTGTTCTCGGTGCTGTTCACGAATGCGCGGGACGGCATTGCCGTCGGCCTGTGGTCGCTGATGCTGCAGACGCACGACGGCGGCAAGACATGGGCGCGCACGACGCTGCCGAAGCCGCCGGGCGGCGGCAAGGCCGACCGCAATCTCTATCACGTGTTTGCCGACTCCGCCCATGCGCTCTACGTCGTGTCCGAACAGGGGATGGTGCTCAAGTCGGCCGACGCCGGTGCGAACTGGACCTATCTGCCGACCGGCGGCAAAGGCACGTTGTGGTCGGGCGTCGCGATGCCGGACGGCCGGATCGTGGTCGGCGGGCTGCTCGGCAGCCTGTTCGAGAGCCGCGACGGCGGCACGACGTGGACCGCGCAGCCCACCGGCACGCGCAGCTCGATCACCGATCTCGTCGCGACCGGCGGCGGGCTGACCGGGGTCGGGCTGGACGGCCTCGTGCTCACGCAGCGCGTGGCCGGCGGCCCGTTCGACGTCGTGCAGCGCGCGGATCGCGCGACGCTCACCGCCGCACTGATCGACGCGCACGGCAAGCCGGTGCTGTTTTCGCAGGACGGTGTGCTGGCCGCACCGTGAGTTGAATTCATCGAGAAATACGAGGAAGCATGGAGCACCTGAAATGAAGCGCAAGCACAAGCCGGACATGCCGGCCCGGCGTCAGATATTGCGCGTCGCGGTGGCGGGCGCCGCATCGCTCGCGGCCGGAGAAGTCTCGTTCGCGGAAGGCGCCGCGCCGGCATCCGCCGATCGCGGCGTGTTCGATGTCGTCATCATCGGCGCCGGGCTCGCGGGGCTGACCGCCGCGCGCGACCTGAAGCGCGCCGGATGCGAATCGTTCGTCGTGGTCGAGGCGCGCGATCGCGTCGGCGGGCGGACCTACAACCACGACCTCGGCCACGGCGTGGTGTCCGAAGCCGGCGGCCAGTGGATCGGCCCGGGGCAGACGGCCATTGCCGATCTCGCACGCGAACTCGGGGTCGACACGTTCCCGACGTATTACGCGGGCAAGACCGTCGTGCTGGCCGGCGACGCGCGCGTCGCCCAGGATTTCCACGGCGGCTCGGGCGGCGACGATGCGCTCGGCGCGAAGCTCGGCGCACTCGCACGCGGCGTGCCGTCGCGCGAGCCGTGGACCGCGCAGCACGCGGCGGAACTCGACAAGCTGACCTACGGCGACTGGCTGCTCAAGCAGGGCGTGACCTACGAGGACGGCTACTTTCTCGGCCTCGCGGCGAAGCTGTCGCTCGGCGGCGCACCGGCGCAGCTCGGGCTGCTGCACTACCTGTCGATGATCAACAGCGCCGATTGCGACTACGCGAAGCTCGAATCGACCAAGGGCGGCGCACAGGAAACGCGCTTCGTCGGCGGCTCGCAGGTGCTGAGCATCCGGATGGCGAGCGAACTCGGCGCGTCGAAGGTGCAACTGTCCTGCCCGGTGCGCAAGATCTCGGGCTGGGATCGCGATGTGGTCGACGTGCAGACCGATCGCGGCGTGCTGCGCGCGCGGCGCGTGATCGTCGCGCTCAATCCGGCGCTGTGCCAGCAGATCGCGTTCGATCCGCCGCTGCCGGACGGCCGTGCGCAGTTGCAGCGGAACTGGCCGGCGAACGCGCCGATGCGCAAGACGGTGCACGTGTACGAGCGGCCGTTCTGGCGCGACGACGGCTACAACGGACAGATCTTCGAGGTCGGCGGCCCGGTGTTCATGGCGTACGACAACTCGCCGCCGGACGGCTCGGTCGGCGTGCTCGCCGCGTTCGTTGCGCCGGGCGCGCTGCCGGCCGAACCGAAGGCGGCCGAACGGACGCTGTCGGCCATCTTCGCGCGCGCGCTCGGCGACAAGGCGCTGCATCCGACGCAGTTCCACGACTACGACTGGGGCCGCGTCGATCCGTGGACGTTGCAGTGCATCCACCCGCTGCCGCCCGGCTTCTGGACGAAATGGGGCAAGTTCCTGCGCCCGGAGGCCGGCCGGCTGATCTGGTCGGGCACCGAGACGGCCGACCTGTGGGCCGGCGCGATGGACGGCGCGGTGCGCGCCGGGCACCGCGCGGCGTTGCAGGCGCTCGGCAAGCTGGCCGGCCGCGGCAGGGAGGCCTGAGTGAAACGAACCTGGATGATCGGCGCCGCGCTGGCGCTGGTGTTGGCGGGCGGGGTGGCGGCAGGCGTGGCGTACGGGCCGGATCTTGTCGACGGCATGCATTACCAGAAGGCGATGGCCGCGATCGGCGAAGCCGACAAGGCCAACGGCGGCGCGTGGCCGCAGCCGCAGGAGACGTGCTTCTTCTGCCACGGCGTGCACGGGCAGTCGCAGAACGCGTGGTATCCGTCGTTGTCCGGCCAGCCGGCCCCATATATCGCCGCGCAACTGCGCGCGTTCGCTGCGGACCAGCGCCGCAACGCGTACATGGGGCCGCTTTCGCGCGAACTCGACGACGCGAAGATCGACGCGCTGGCGACCTACTTCGCGCGACAGGCGCCGGCGCGCAACGAGGCCGTACCGGCCGACGCGGCGCTCGACAAGCGGGGAATGGCGCTCGTGGAGGCACGAAGCTGCCGCGCGTGTCACGGCGCGGCGCTGACGGGCAAGGATCCGGCGCCGCGCCTCGCGGGCCAGGGGCAGCTTTACCTGGAAGCGCAACTGGCGGCGTTCCGCTCGGGCGAGCGGCACGATCCGACCGGTGCGATGAACGCGTTGGCCGCGACGTTGTCGGGCGACGACACGCGCGCCGTTGCGCACTATCTGGCCGGCCTGTCGCCGGACGGCGCGGCGAAATGATGCGCGCAATGCGTCAGGCCCGGGAATACCCTGCCTTTTTCTTTACCCTTTACTTTGTCATAGTGACCTAAGATTGGTAATGTGTTCTACAAAAGAACGCGCCGGATACGAAGCAGCAGTACCCGACTGTGAACCGAACCGGTTCTCGACAATTCACGTTTCAGGAGACAACCATGGCTAAGCACCCCGTCGTCGTTTATGGCGCAAGCGGTTACACCGGCATGTTGATCATGGACTGGCTGATCGACCAGAACATCCCGTTCACGGCGGTCGCGCGCAACGCGGGCCGCGCGAAGGAAATGATGGCGCAGCGCGTCGTGCGCCTCGAATCGGCGCAATACGAAATCATCGAGGCGGAGCACGACGTCGATGCGCTCGTGAAGGCATTCAGCGGTGCGAAGGTGGTGTGCAACACGGTCGGGCCGTTCTCCAGCTTCGGGCTCGTCGGCGTCGAGGCCGCGCTGAAGGCCGGCTGTCACCACCTCGATACGACCGGCGAACAGTCGTATATCCGCGCGGTGCGCGACCAGTTCGGCGAGCAGTACCGCCAGGCCGGCCTGCTGGTGTCGTCGTCGAACGCGTACATGTACACGTTCGCCGAGATCGCCGCCGAGCTCGCGCTCGAAACGCCGGGCATCGATGCGCTGGAGACGGCCACGCTGACGCGCGGCCCGCGCGGCGCGGCCGGCGTGAGCATCGGCTCGACCGCGACGATCTTCGACGGCGCGCGCCACGAGTCCTGCTACCTGTGGGAGAAGGCGCTCGTGCCGCACGCCGCGGACGCATCGTTCACCGTCGCGACGCCCGAGCTGATGCAGCCGGTGTTCTGCCTGCCGTGGGGCGGCACGTCGCTGCCGGTCTATTTCGAGCACGATTCGCGCGTGCGCAGCTGCATCTCGTGCGTGGGCTTCTACGACAACAACGTGATGAAGCTGGTGCACCAGTTCGGGCAGAAGTGGGAAGCCGAATACAAGCACCTGCCGCGCGAGCAGCAGGATGAAGTGCTGAAGCAGGTCGTCGCATCGACCACGCCGACGATGCCGCCGCGCGAACGCACGACGATCCAGCGCAGCGTCGACTTCGCGATCGGCCGCGGCCAGCTCGCGGCAGTGCGTGCGACCGTGCACGGCGTCACGCCGTACATCTCGACGGGCGCGATTCACGCGGCCGGCGTGCTCAAGCTGCTCGACGGCGATATCGCGCGCACGGGCTTCGCGTCGGGCTCGAAGGCATTCGGCCATCGCTACCTGCTCGGCTTCCTCGAACAGCGCGGGCTCGCGCGCGCCACGGTCACGCAACTGTGACGGCCGCCGCCGCACCGGACCAGACCCAACGGAACTTGTGACATGGCCATTATCGATTTCTACGACCGCGGGTGGCGCCTCAATCCCGACGGCATCGCCTACATCCAGGACGATCGCAACTACACGTTCCAGGAGATCGGCGAGCTGTCGTGCCGCATCGCCAACGGCCTGCTCGCCGCCGGCTTCGCGAAGGAGGCGAAGGCGGCGGTGTGGGCCGACAACGACGTGATCGGCTGGAGCTGCGCGCTCGGCATGTGGCGCGCCGGGCTCGCGTACATCCCGGTGAACGGCCGCAACGCGGTGGCCGAGAACCAGTACGTGCTCGATGCGTTCGACTGCGAAGTGCTGTTTTTCCATCAGGCGTTCGCGGCCGCGATCGACGCGCTGCGGCCAAGCCTGCCGAAGATCCGGCTGTGGGTGTGCCTCGACGCCGACCTGCCGTGGGCGCCGTCGCTGGCTTCATGGAGCGAGCGCCAGCCGGCGACGCCGCCGGTCGTCAATTACGCGATGGACGACGTCGTCGCGCTGTCGGCCACGGGCGGCACGACGGGCGCGCCGAAGGGCGTGATGAACACGCATCGTTCGCTGCAGACGTACTTCGCGCAATTCATGATCGCGATGACGTACGACGATGCGCGCCCGGTGAATCTGGCTGCTGCGCCGATGACGCACACGGCCGGCATGCTGTCGCTGCCGTGCACCGCGCGCGGCGGCACGGTGGTCGTGCTGCCGAAGCCCGACCCCGCGTTGCTGCTCGGCGCGATCGTCAAGCACCGCGTGACCGAGTTCTTCCTGCCGCCGACCGTGATCTACCGGTTGCTCGACATCCCCGGCATCGAGCAGGTCGATTTTTCGTCGCTGCGCTACTTCCTGTACGGCGCCGCGCCGATGTCGGTCGAGAAGCTCAAGCGCGCGATCGACGTGTTCGGCCCGGTGATGACGGGCGGCTACGGGCAGACCGAGGCGCCCGCGTCGATCTCGTACCTGACGCCGGCCGAGCATTTCGTCGACGGCAAGGTCGCATCCGACACGCGGCTCGCGTCGGTCGGCCGCCCGAACCCGCTGGTGCGCGTCGAGATCGTCGGCGAGCGCGGCGAGCTGCTGAAGCAGGGCGAGACCGGCGAGATCTGCGTACGTGGCGATCTCGTGATGAAGGGCTACTACCGCGCGCCGGACAAGACGGCCGAGACGATCGTCGACGGCTGGCTGCACACCGGCGACATCGGCCATCTCGATCGCGACGGCTATCTGCACATCACCGACCGCAAGAAGGACATGATCATCAGCGGCGGCTTCAACGTCTATCCGAGCGAAGTCGAGCAGGTGATCTGGGCGCATCCGGCCGTGCAGGACTGCGCGGTGATCGGCGTGCCCGACGACAAATGGGGCGAGGCCGTGAAGGCGGTCGTCGAGCTGAATGCCGGGCAGCAGGTGAGCGCGGAAGAGCTCGTCGCGCTGTGCAAGGAGAAGCTCGGCTCGGTGAAGGCGCCCAAGAGCGTGGACTTCGTCGCCGCGCTGCCACGCAGCACGGCCGGCAAGGTGCTGAAGAAGGACCTGCGCGAGCAGTACTGGCAAGGCCAGCAACGCAGGATCTGAACCTGCTTCATATGGATTCCATACGATGAGCAACATCTACATCGCCGGCATCGCGATGACCGTGTTCGGCCGGCATCTCGACCGCAGCCTCGACGATCTGGCGAGAGAGGCGCTGCAGCGCGCATTGCGGGACGCCGGCTGCCACGCCGATGCGATCCGCGCCGCGTTCTACGCGGGCATCACCAACGGCCCGTTGCAAGGGCAGTTGTCGATCCCCGGCCAGGTCGTGTTCAGCAAGATCGGCCTCGAAGGCATTCCGGTGTTCAACGTCGAGAATGCGTGCGCGTCCGGCAGTACGGCCGTGCACCTCGCCGTGCGGCAGTTGCAGTCGGGCGCATGCGACGTCGCGCTCGCGCTTGGCGCGGAAAAGATGAACGTTGCGGACAAGGCGAAATCGTTCGCGCTGTTCGAGGCGGGCTGGGACGTGTCGCGCGTCGACGAGAATTTCGCGACGCTCGCGCGGCTCGGCGAGGGGATCGAGCCGCCGCCCGGCTCGGAATCCGAGCGCCCATACAGCCGCTTCATGAAGATCTACGCGGCGATGTGCCGGCACCACATGCACACGTATGGCACGACGCAGCGGCAGATCGCCGCCGTGTCGGCGAAGAACCACGGGCATTCGGTGCACAACCCGTATTCGCAGTTCCGCCAGCCGTTCACGATCGACGAGGTGCTGGCGGCCGCACCGATCACGTACCCGATCACGCTGCCGATGTGCGCGCCGCTGTCGGATGGCGCGGCGGCCGCGATCCTCTGCACGGAGGAAGGGCTGGAGCGCATCGGCGCCGATCGCAGCCGCTGCATCCGGATCGCCGCGAGCGTGATCCGCAGCTTCACGCGGCGGCGCATCGACGAGCCGCACAAGCACATCGGCCGGCTCGCCGCGTTGCAGGCGTACGAGCAGGCCGGCGTGGGGCCGGAGGACATGGACGTGGCCGAAGTGCACGACGCGTCGGCGATGGGCGAAATCATCCAGGCCGAGAACCTGGGCTTCGTGCCGCTCGGCGAAGCCGGTCCGGCCGCCGAGCGCGGCGAGTTCACGCTCGGCGGGCGCATCCCGATCAACACGTCGGGCGGCCTCGAATCGAAGGGCCATCCGCTCGGCGCGACCGGCATCGGGCAGTTGTACGAGCTGGTCACGCAGTTGCGCGGCGAAGCGGGCGCACGGCAGGTGGACGGCGCGCGTCATGCGATCCAGGAGAACGGCGGCGGCTTGCAGGGCGTCGAAGAGGCTGCGCTGGCGATTCACATTCTCAGCAGGGACTGACGGAGGCCGATATGGGCAACGCACACGGCGCAATGGCGCTCGGGCAAGTAGCGCAGGCAGGGCAGACGACGCGACAGGCGTCGGGCGGGGTCGGCGCGGCGGCGTCGATGCAGGCGGTGGGCGCCGAAGCGGCCGGGCCGCTCGCGCGCTGGGGCGAGGAACTCCGTGCCGACGCCGCGCTGCAGAAGTATCGTCCCGTCGGCGGCTGGGTCGAGCCGCCCGAGTGTGCGCAACCCGAGCTCGAAGGCGACGTGCGGGCGGACGCGATCGTCGTCGGCGCGGGCTTCGCCGGCCTGTCCACCGCGCTGGAACTGGCCGCGCGCGGCGCGAGCGTCGTCGTGCTCGAACGCGACTTCGCGGGCTTCGGCGCGAGCGGGCGCAACGCCGGCTATCTCGCGGGCGGCCAGGGCCTCGAATACGAGCTGTTCCTCAAGCGGGTCGGCCACGAACAGGCAAAGCGGATCGTCGGCTTCTACGACGAAGGCGTCGCGTACGTCGAACGCAAGCTCGCCGAGTACGCGATCGATTGCGACTACCGTGCGTCGGGCATCATTCGCGCGGGCGTGCATCCGTCGCAGGAAAAGCGCCTGCGCGAGAGCATGGCTACCGGCATCGAACTCGGCTCGCCCGCGCAGTTTCTCGATGGCGCGGCGATGCGCGAACGCGGCATTTCGCCGGCCTTTCTGTTCGGCGCGTACGTGCCCGGCGGCGGCACGCTCGATCCGGGCAAGTACGTGACGGGCTTGCGGCGCGCGGCGCTCGCGGCCGGCGTGAAACTTTACGAGCACACCGCGCTGCTCGATTTCGACGCGGGCGAGACGGTGCGCGTGCGCACCGCACGCGGCAGCGCGAGCGCGCCGGTGCTGGTGCTCGCGACCAATGCGTACACGCCGCAACTCGGCCTGCTCGGCGACAAGGTGATGCCGCTGCGTGTGTCGGCCCTCGAAACCGAGCCGCTGTCCGACGCGCAGCTCGCGGCGCTGGGCTGGCCGAACCGCGAGGGCATCGTGACATCGCACCTGACGATGGAAAGCCATCGCCTGACCGCGCGCAACACGCTGCTGGTGACGACCAAGCGGCTGCATTACGTATACGGCTCGCAGACGCCGAACGTGCCCGACGACGATGCGTATCGTGCGCTCCTGAAGACGCTGCACGCGCGCTTTCCGCAACTCGGCAACGTGCCGGTGCGCGCATGCTGGAGCGGCTACATCTCGTTCGCGGGCGACGCGTTGCCGGTGGTCGGCGCGGCCGGTGCGCACGGCAACGTGTTCTACACGGCCGGGTGTTCGGGGCATGGCGTCGGCACGCAATCGCTGATCGGGCGCGTGCTGGCCGAGCGGATTCACGATGGACGATCGCCGCTGCTCGACGCGCTGACGCACAAGACGCCGTCGGTGCCGCCGGAGCCGCTGCGATGGTGTACGGTCAACGGGATGCTCGGCGTCGCGAACCTGCTCGACGAACGCGTGAACCGCAAGGTGCGGCACATGTAGCCGCGGGCGATCGTCGCGACGCGGGAACGTGCATTCGGCCGAACCGCCCGGCAGAAGGGGCGGCTCGATGGAAAATGAGGCGCGCATCGGGTATAGTCGTTGGCGCTCCGTAAGGTGCGGAGCGCCCATTCGACGAAGCCGAAACGCCATCTTCACGACGAACACGATGACAGTGTCCAACGAGCAACGCAGCAGCCGGAAGCGGCGCACTTCGACTCCCGCCGCAACGGCGAGCAACACCGACGGTTTGCGGGCGCAGGGCCTGCGCACGCGCAACACGATCATTCGCGTCGCACGCAAGCTGCTGCTCGACGGCGGTCCGCTGGAATTCTCGCAGCGCGCGGTCGCCGCCGCCGCGGGGATCAGCGTCAGCAATCTGCAGTACTACTTTCCGACCCGCATCGCCGTGTTGCGGGCCGTCATCGAGCCCGTCGTCATCGTCACCTATCTCGATGACCTGAAGCGCGCGCTCAGCAGCGATGCGTCGCCGCGCGACGTGTTCGAAGAGATCATGCAGCGCTCGATCTCCGATGCGAAGAATGCCAAGTACAACGCATTGTTCCGGCATTTTCTGTCGTTCGCGGCCGCCGATTCCGAATGCTTCAAGCTTTACGACGAGTGGTACACGGCACTGACGCACGACCTCGCGCAACTGCTGCGCGCGGTCAATCCGGCGTTCAGCGCGGCCGACAGCCGGCATGCGGCGACGATGCTGATCGCGCTGGCCGACGGCCTCGCGATGCAGTACGGCACCGGGCGGCAGACGCAGGCGCTCGACGCGTATTTCATCGCGACGTCGCGCGCGATCGCCTACGGCACGCTGATGGCGCCCGCGGGTAAATAGCGGCGCGATCCGCCGCGGCGGCCACGCGAACGGAGACAGGGGAATACCCTGTCTTTTTTTTGCCCCCTGTGTTTGTCATGATGACCTATGTTTGGTATGTGTTACTAGATGTGGGATGGCCGGGCGCGTCCGCTGCCGGGCCGACATGATTCGAGTCCAGGAGGAGAACGGAGATGATTCGTCTGAACAAGTCCGCGGCGCTGCCCGTGGTCGGCATGACCGGCTTCGAGACGCCGCTGAGCGAAGAGGAAAACGCAATCCAGCACACGGTTCATCGCTTTGCACGCGACGTGCTGCGGCCGATCGGCCGCGAGCTCGACCGGATGACGCCGGAGGACGTGATCGCCCCCGGCTCGCCGTACTGGGCCGCGATCGTCGAGAGCGCGAAGCTCGGGCTCGATCCGCAACTGATCGCGCAGTTTCCGCCGGACACGGCCGTGCGCATCGAGTCGCTGATCGGCGAGGAGCTCGGCTGGGGCGATTCGGGCCTCGCCGTGTCGATCGGCGCGGCCACGATGCCGCTGATGATGGCGCATTCGGTCGGCAACCCGGAACTGGTCGAGATGTGCGCAGGCAAGGTCGGCTGCTGGATGAACACGCAGCCCGATCGCGGGTCGGACGCGGCGATCCTGTATCGGCCGGAACTCGCCGCGAACGGCAAGCAGCCGGTCGGCAACGTGACCGCGAAGGTCGGCGCGGACGAGATCGTGATCAACGGGCAAAGCTCCGCATGGATCTCGAACGGCTCGGTCGCGCAGGTCGCGCTCGCGTACATGGCGGCCGACTACGGCGACGGCTTCTACGGCGAAGGCGAGCGCAGCGCGTTCACGAACGGCATCGCGATGATCCTGCCGCTCGATCTGCCCGGCGTGTCGCGCGGCAAGCCGCTCGACAAGATCGGCCAGCGTTCGCTGCCGCAGGGCGAGATCTATTTCGACAACGTGAAGGTGCCGAAGCGCTTCGCGGTCGCGCTGAAGGACGACTATCTCGGCAACCTCGCGTCGACGTGGTCGTATGCGGGCACGCACATGTGCCAGGTGTTCGTCGGCGTGGCGCGGGCCGCGTTCGAACTGGCGCTCGCGTATTGCCACGAGCGCAAGCAGGGCGGCGCGCTGCTGATGGATCATCAGATGACGCACCTGCGCATCGGCGAAATGCTGCGCCGGCTCGAGATGGCGCGCGCGATCGCACGCCGCAGCCTCGCGTTCTCGCGGATGTCGCCGCAGAGCCATCCGTATGCGACCGCGCAGGCGAAGGTGAGCGTGACCGAGGAAGCGATGAAGATCACGCACGAGGCGTTCCAGCTGTTCGGCGGCAACGGCACCACGCGCGAATTCCCGATCGAGAAGCTGTTCCGCGACGTGCGTTCGGCGCTGATCGAGGACGGCGAGAATTACGTGCTCGCGTCGCGCCTCGGCGTGCTGGCCGGCGAGCTTTATCGGAATGGGTGGACGCGGGAGTAAGCGAACGCGGCCGCGCCGCGAGACTCGAGACGCGCGTCGTTGCCGGGTGAGCCGCCGTTGCTTCCTTTTGTAAAGAAGCTACGGCGGCGCGATCGAACGGCGCGTGCCCCTTCACCGGGCACGTGCCGTTACGTTCAAATGCGACCCAGCAGCACCAGTATCACGACAATGACGACGATCAGCCCGACCGAGCCCGATGGCCAGTAGCCCCAGCTTCGGCTGTGCGGCCACGCCGGAAATGCCCCGATGAGCAGCAGAATCAGAACGATGATAAGGATCGTACCGAGCATCGCATCCCTCCTGGATTTATTCGACACGGTCTGCGCTGACGCAATTCGCGTGCCGCGACGCGGGTGCCGGTGAAAGCGCATTGTTTGAATTCGTGTAATTCATGCGATGAATACTGACTGATTCAGAAAATAAATTTCAAAAATGCAGGCCCGGTCGCTATGCTGGACCTTCGATTTCCCTCAGGTGGGCGGCAATGGCTGAACTCTTTCTGGTACGGCACGGGCAGGCGTCGTTCGGCACGGACGACTACGACCGGCTTTCCGCGGCCGGCGACCAGCAGGGCGTCTGGCTCGGCGAATACTTCGCGCGGCAGGGCCTGACGTTCGACCGAGTGATCTGCGGCACGATGAACCGCCATGCGCAGACGGTCGCCGCGATCCTGCGCGGGATGGGGCGCGAAGGCGTCGCGGTCGACCGCCATCCGGGCCTGAACGAATACGATTTCCATGGGCTGTTCGCGGCAGCCGCCAGCGACTATCCGGAGATCGCGCGGCGCGCGGCCGGCTCGATGAAGGAACATTTCCGCGCGCTCCGGCAGGTGCTGCAGCTGTGGACCGAGGACAAGCTCGGCGATGCGGCCCCCGAAACCTGGGCGCATTTCCAGCAGCGCGTGGCCGACGCCCGCGCTGCGATCCGCCACGGCGGCGGCCAGCGCGTGCTGGCGGTGAGCTCCGGCGGCCCGATCGCGGTCACCGTGCAGCAGGTGCTCGCGGCGCCGCCGTCGAGCGCGATCGCGCTGAACCTGCAGATCCGCAACAGCAGTCTTTCGCAGTTTTTCTTCAACGCCGACGCGTTCCACCTCGCGTCGTTCAACGGCATCCCGCATCTGGAGGATCCCGAACGACACGCGCTGCGAACCTACGGCTGACCCACGAACGATCGCGACGATGACGAACCCTTCCCAGCCACTCGACGTAGCCCGCCTCACGCGCTATCTGGAAACGCACGTGCCGGGCTTCGAAGGCCCGGTCGATATGGAGAAGTTTGCCGGCGGCCAGTCGAATCCGACTTTCCTGCTGAATGCGAAGAGCGGCCGCTACGTGCTGCGCCGCCAGCCGCCGGGCGAACTGCTGAAATCCGCGCACGCGGTCGACCGCGAATTCCGCGTGCTGAGCGCGCTGTCGGGCACCGCGGTGCCGGTCGCGCATCCGTATCACCTCTGCGAAGACCGCGACGTGATCGGCAGCCTGTTCTACGTGATGAGTTTCGAGGATGGCCGGATCTTCTGGGATCCCGCGCTGCCGGAGCTGCCGAAGGCCGAGCGCGCGACGTGCTACGACGCGCTGCTGCAGACGATGGCCGCGCTGCACGACGTCGATGTCGACGCGGTGGGCCTCGCCGACTACGGCCGCCCGGGCAACTACTTCGAGCGCCAGATCGGCGTGTGGACGAAGCAGTATCGTGCGGCCGAAACCGGGCGCCTCGATGCGATGGAGACGCTGATCGACTGGCTGCCGAAAGCGTGCCCCGAGGACACGGGCCGGCCGGCGCTGGTGCACGGCGATTTCCGGATCGACAACCTGATGTTCGCGCGCGACGGTTTTCGCGTGCAGGCCGTGCTCGACTGGGAACTGTCGACGCTCGGCAACCCGCTCGCCGATCTCGCGTATTTCTGCATGTGCCTGCGGCTGCCGTCCGGCGGGCAGGTGCGCGGGCTCGCGGGCCAGGATCGTGCCGAACTCGGTATTCCCGACGAAGCGGCGATCGTCGCGCGCTACTGCGAACTGCGCGGGATCGAGCCGATCCGCGACTGGCATTTCTACCTCGCATTCAGTTTCTTCCGGCTCGCGGCGATCGCGCAGGGCGTGAAGGCGCGCGCGCTGCAGGGCAACGCATCGAGCGAGCAGGCGCTGCGCGTCGGCGAAATGGCCGGCCGGCTCGCCGAGCTGGCCGTCGGTGTGATCGACGCGCATCGCTGACATCGCCACGATCGCCGCGACCACCCCGCGGCGACACGACAACACAATCAATGGAGGAGCACAGCAACATGGCAACGAATCTGTTCGACCTGACGGGCAAGATCGCACTGGTGACAGGCGCGAGCCGCGGCATCGGCGAGGAAATCGCGAAGCTGCTCGCTGAGCAGGGCGCGCACGTGATCGTGTCGAGCCGCAAGCTCGACGACTGCCAGGCCGTGGCCGACGCGATCGTCGCGGCGGGCGGCCGCGCCGAGGCGCTGGCGTGCCACGTCGGGCGCCTGGAGGACATCGCCGCGACGTTCGAGCACATCCGCGGCAAGCACGGCCGCCTCGATATCCTCGTGAACAATGCGGCCGCGAACCCGTATTTCGGGCACATCCTCGATACCGATCTCGCCGCGTACGACAAGACCGTCGACGTGAACATCCGCGGCTACTTCTTCATGTCGGTCGAGGCCGGCAAGCTGATGAAGACGCACGGCGGCGGCGCGATCGTCAACACGGCGTCGGTGAACGCGCTGCAACCGGGCGACCGGCAAGGCATCTACTCGATCACGAAGGCGGCTGTCGTCAACATGACGAAGGCGTTCGCGAAGGAATGCGGGCCGCTCGGCATCCGCGTGAATGCGCTGCTGCCGGGGCTCACGAAGACGAAGTTCGCGGGCGCGCTGTTCGCCGACAAGGACATCTACGAGACGTGGAAGGCGAAGATCCCGCTGCAGCGCCATGCGGAGCCCCGCGAAATGGCCGGCACCGTGCTGTATCTCGTGTCGGACGCGGCGAGCTACACGAACGGCGAATGCATCGTCGTCGACGGCGGCCTGACGATCTGAGCGCGCGATGAAACTCGACAGCTACGCCGGCCAGGCCGTGATGATCACCGGCGCCGCGAGCGGCTTCGGCGCGCTGCTCGCGAGCGAACTCGCCGCGATGGGCGCGCGGCTCGCGCTCGGCGACCTGAACGGCGACGCGCTCGAACGCGTGGCCGCGCCGCTGCGCGCGGCCGGCGCCGACGTGATCGCGCAGCGCTGCGACGTGCGCGTCGAAACGGACGTCGCTGCGCTGGTGCATGAAGCCGTCGCGCGCTTCGGGCGGCTCGACGTCGGCATCAACAATGCGGGCATCGCCCCGCCGATGAAGGCGCTGATCGACACCGACGAAGCCGATCTCGACCTGAACTTCGCGGTGAACGCGAAAGGCGTGTTCTTCGGGATGAAGCACCAGATCCGCCAGATGCTCGCGCAGCGCGAAGGCGTGATCCTGAACGTCGCGTCGATGGCCGGGCTCGGCGGCGCGCCGAAGCTGGCCGCATATGCGGCGTCGAAGCATGCGGTGGTCGGGCTTACGAAGACGGCCGCGCTCGAATACGCGCGCCACGGCATTCGCGTGAACGCGGTGTGCCCGTTCTACAGCACGACGCCGATGGTCACCGACAGCGAGATCGGCGAGCGCCAGGATTTCCTGGCGCAGGGCTCGCCGATGAAGCGGCTCGGCCGCCCCGACGAAATCGTCGCGACGATGCTGATGCTGTGCGCGAAGGACAACACTTATCTGACCGGGCAGGCCGTCGCCGTCGACGGCGGCGTCTCGGCCTTCTGAACCGAACGAACGGAAACACGGAATCTCGAGGAGTCGATCATGGACTTTGGCTACACCCCGAAAGTGGAAGCATTGCGCGAACGCGTGCGCGCCTTCATGGATGCGCACATCGTGCCGCGCATCCGCCAGTGGAACGACGAAGTGCACGCGGGCCAGTATCCGGTGTCGTTCATGGAGGAACTGAAGGAGCGCGCGAAAGCGGAAGGACTGTGGAACCTGTTCCTGCCGCACCTGAAGGACGACGAGCCCGGCACGGGCCTGACGAACCTCGAATACGCGCCGCTCGCCGAGATCATGGGGCGCGTGAACTGGGCGTCGGAAGTGTTCAACTGCAACGCGCCGGACACCGGCAACATGGAGCTGCTGCACCTGTTCGCGACGCCCGAGCAGCGCGAACAGTGGCTGCTGCCGCTGCTGCGCGGCGAGATCCGCTCGGCGTTCGCGATGACGGAGCCCGACGTCGCGTCGTCGGATGCGACCAACATCACGACGCGTATCGAGCGCGCGGGCGACGAGTACGTGATCAACGGCCGCAAGTGGTTCATCACGAACGCCGCGCATCCGAACTGCAAGATCTTCATCGTGATGGGCAAGACCGATCCCGATGCCGAATCGCACCAGCAGCAGAGCATGATCCTCGTGCCGCGCGACACGCCGGGCGTGACGATCGTGCGCAACATCACGGTGGTCAATCACTACGCGCCGGAAGGGCACTGCGAGATCACGTTCGACAACGTGCGCGTGCCGGCGCGCAACCTGCTCGGCGAGGAAGGCAGCGGCTTCGCGCTCGCGCAGGCACGCCTCGGGCCGGGTCGCATCCACCACTGCATGCGCTCGATCGGCGCGGCCGAGCTGGCGCTGGAGCTGATGGTCGACCGCGCGCAGTCGCGCGTCGCGTTCGGCAAGCCGCTGAACCGGCACGGCACGGTCGGCGAATGGATCGCGCGCTCGCGCATCGAGATCGACCAGGCGCGCCTGCTGGTGCTGAAGGCCGCGTGGATGATCGACAAGGTCGGCGCGAAGGCCGCGCGCAAGGAAATCTCGATGATCAAGGCGCTCGTGCCGACGGTCTATACGGACGTGTGCGACCGCGCGATGCAGGTGTTCGGCGCGGCCGGGTTGAGCCCCGATACGCCGCTGGCCGACCTGTGGACCTGGGGCCGCGCGCTGCGCTTCGCCGACGGCCCGGACGAGGTGCACCTGCAGGCGATCGCGCGGATGGAGATCAAGGACGGTGAGCCCGGTGCGACCGCGCCGTACCTGACGCCGCCGCCGCGCGGCTGAGCGGCGCGCCACGCGGGAGCGCGACGTGGGCGAACGAGAGACGCACGCCGTATTAAGATGCCGGCAAGGAGATCCGGCGATGCGCCTTTCGAAGATTGATCTGAACCTGTTCGTCGTATTCGAGGCGATCTACAACAAGCGCAACCTGACGCGCGCGGCCGAGGTGCTGAACCTCACGCAGCCGGCCGTCAGCAACGCGCTGGCGCGGCTGCGCAAGACGCTGAACGATCCGCTGTTCGTCAGTACGCCGGCCGGGATGATGCCGACGCCGATGGCCGAGAACATCGTCGGCCGTGTGCGCGAGGCGCTGCAACTGCTCGATTCGAGCGCGCACGAAGGCGACGTGTTCGATCCGGCTTCCTCGGCGCGCGTATTCCGGCTCAGCATGAGCGACCTGACCGAAGCGCTGCTGCTGCCGGCGCTCGGCGAACTGCTGCAGACGCATGCGCCCGGCATGCACGTGCGCAGCTACACGATGGATCGCCGCGAAGTCGCGACCGCGCTCGCGAACGGCTCGGTCGACATCGCGATCGACGCGCCGCTGATCGGCGATCCGCACCTGCACCAGGCGCTGCTCGTGCAGGACCGCTACGCGTGCATGATCCGCGACGATCACCCGTTCAAGGGCGACACGCTGACCATGGACGACTACCTGTCGATGGGCCACATCCACGTATCGAGCCGCCGCAAGGGCAGCGGGCACGTCGACGCGGAACTGACGCGGCTCGGGCTGCGCCGCAACATCCAGATGCGCGTGCAGCACTACATGGTCGCGCCGCTGATCGCGATGCGCGGCGATCTCGCGCTGACGGCGCCGCTGCGGCTGCTGCAACGCTATCCGGCGCGCATCCTCGAACTGCCGTTCGAGATGCCGGGGCTCGACTACTTCTGCTACTGGCATCGCAGCGCCGATCAGGATCAGGGCAGCCAGTGGCTGCGCGAGCAGTTGATGGCGCTGATGGGCGGGATGGGCGAGGTGCGGTAAAGGGCAGCGTGCGCGTCGCGCGTTCGCCCGTGCTTACCGGCTCAATACGAATCGTCGTCGAAGCGTGACGACACCGGCCGCCGCTTCAGGTCCTTCAGCCAGCTCCTGACCTGATCCGGATCCTCGAACTCGCGCAGCGCGACGGTCAGGTCCTGGTTGCTGCGCTGCATGCCGGCGATGTCGCGCGTGAGCATGCGCAGCACGGTATCGGGCGCGACCTTGGTGGACGACGCGATGCCGTACGTGCGCCTGAAGTCGTTCTCCACGTGCACGATCTCCTGATCGAGTTCGCGCAGCTGTTCCTCCAGGATGCCGTTGTAGCGCGTGAGCCGCGCTTCGCCGAGGCCGTCGATCGCACGCCGGTCGATCTGTTCGATTTCCAGTTGGAGTTCCAGCAGCTGCAGCAGGTTGCCCTTCTCGTAGGCGCGGTTGACCCGCTGCATCAGCACGGTTTTGCGTTGCTGCTCCTGCGGATCGGTTTCGCGATCGGGATGCAAGGCGCTGGCGAGCTTGCGATAGATCTCGCGGATCGACTTGCTCGATTCGGCCTGCTCGGCTTCGATCCGGGCCTGTGCGGCCGATTGCTTCGGTGCTTTCTTGCGCTTCGCGCGCTGCGCCTCGCGGGCCGCGTGGGCGGCCATGTCGCGCTCGAACTGTGCGTCGAGTTCGGCCTGCATCCGCGCGGCGAGTTCGTCGGGCGACAGAGAGTCGAGATTTTCTGGCTGCTCCGGCTCGGGTTCCTGTTCCGGCTTCGTCGGTTCAGGAGCAGCCGTTGCGACGCCGCCGTCGCGGGACGCGGCATGCCGGTTGTAAATAACCTTCAGCGCCGGGTCGTCGCTCACGTTCAGCAAATCGCCCGCCATATCGGCGATCAACTCGGACAGCGTGCGCTGCTCGGCCTTGCTCAGGCCCTTCTGCAGGAACGCATCGTCGAGCAGATGGATCAGCCGGATGCGCAGCGCCGTCGCTTCCTGTTCGAGCGGCAACAGCCCGTCGACGAACTTCTTCTGGAACGCCGGCATCACGGCGTCCCACGCGCCGAGCCGCTCGCGCCGCGTCTCGATCTGCTTGACGAGCGTATTGAACGTTTGCTGGGCTTTCGACAGGCTGGCTGTCTCGTGGCCGGGCGCGATGGCGACCGCGGCACCGCGACGTGCGGTCATGATGGATGTCCTCCGGCCGCGGCGGGACGCGCGGCAGGCCGGTATTTTAGCCGGATGTCCCGCGGGGAGCCCGGAGGACATTCGCCGCCCGCAGCGACAGGCGGCGCGTCAGCGCTTCACGGCGGGCACGGCCGGCGCGCCGGAATCCGAGCCCGGTGCGCCGTTCGACCCGTAGGCCGCTGCGGCGTTCCTGTGTTCGGCGACGCGCTTCGCGGTCAGGCGTTCCTGCGCGGCGACGATGTCGTCCGGATAGTTGTCGCCGTCGCCGATCGACGGGTTGTAGCCGACCGATTCGAGATCGAGCAGCTCCTGGCGCACTTGCGCGCGGGTGAGCGTCGAGTGCGACGACTGCGCGTAGGACACGGTCGGTGCGGCGAGAAGAATGGTGGCGGTAGCGGCGGCAATGGCGATGGTGACGACGGATTTCACGGTTTCCTCGGACGATTTCGTTGCGGTTCGGCGCGAATTCGCGTGGCTGAACCGACGAGGCAAGTTTAGGAACCCGGACCGGCCGGATAAACGGCGATTCCTGGCGAGCTGTGTTCCGGAATGAGCGAGAGTGAAAGATGGCGCCCTTCCGTCAGTCGCCGAACAACTGCCCCTGCCCGGAGATCACGCGTTCGAAATCGTCGCGCAGGAACGGCAGGATCGCATCGGCGACAGGCTGAAGCTGGCGGCTCAGGTAGAACGCATAGTCGATCGGCGAACGCATCGTCTCGAGCGGCTCGGGGCCGGCCGTCGTCATCACGTAGCTGATCCAGCCGCCGCGCTGGTACTGCAGCGGCCGGCCCTGCGCGTGGTTGAACTCATCGGCGATGCGCGCCGCGCGCACGTGCGGCGGCACGTTGCGCTCGTATTCGCGCAGCGGCCGGCGCACGCGCTTGCGGTAGACGAGTTGCTCGTCGAATTCACCGGCCAGCGTGCGCCGCACGTAGTCGCGAATGAAATCCTGGTACGGTTCGCGCCTGAACACGCGCCGGTACAACTCGCGCTGGAACTGCTGCGCGAGCGGCGTCCAGTCGGTGCGTACCGTTTCGAGCCCCTTGAACACGAGATCCTCGCCGCCGTCGGCCGTCGCCGCGAGGCCCGCATAGCGCTTCTTGCTGCCTTCTTCCGCGCCGCGCACGGTCGGCATCAGGAAGCGGCGGTAATGCCGCTCGTATTGCAGCTCCAGCGCGCTGTCGAGCCCGAACTGTTCGCGCAGGTGGGCGTGCCACCAGCGATTCACGTGCTCGACGAGCGCGCGGCCCTTGGCGCCGGCTTCGTCGTCGTCATGCGCTCGGCCGAGCCACACGAACGTCGAATCGGTATCGCCGTAAATCACTTCGTATCCCTGAGCTTCGATCAGTTTGCGCGTGCGGTGCATGATCTCGTGGCCGCGCATCGTGATCGACGACGCGAGGCGCGGGTCGAAGAAGCGGCAGCCCGTCGAGCCGAGCACGCCGTAGAACGAATTCATGATGATCTTCAGCGCCTGCGACAGCGGCGCGTTGCGCTGCCGCTTCGCGTCGTCGCGGCCTTCCCACACGCGGCGCACGATATCGGGCAGGCAGTGGGCGGTGCGCGAGAAGCGCGCACCGAGAAAGCCGGGCACCGATGCATCGTCGGCGGGGTGCGCGAGCCCCTCGATCAGGCCGACCGGATCGATCAGGAACGTGCGGATGATCGACGGATAGAGGCTCTTGTAGTCGAACACGAGCACCGAGTCGTACAGCCCGGGGCGCGAATCCATCACGAAGCCGCCGGGGCTGTTCTGCCCCGTCACGTCGCCGAGGTTCGGCGCGACATAGCCGAGCCGGTGCATGCGCGGCAGGTACAGGTGCGTGAACGCCGCGACCGACCCGCCGGTGCGATCGGCCGCGAGGCCCGTGACGCTCGCACGTTCCAGCGCGAAGGACAGCAGGTCGGCCTTGTCGAAGATGCGCGTGACGAGCTCGCAGTCCTTCAGGTTGTAGCGCGCGAGCGCGGGCTTGTCGTGATCGAAGCGGCGCTGGATCTCGTCCATCCGCTGGTACGGGTTGTCGATCGACTTGCCTTCGCCGAGCAGCGACTGCGACACGTATTCGAGGCTGAACGACGGGAAGGTCCACGTCGCGGATTTCAGCATGTCGATGCCGTCGAGGATCAGCCGGCCGGCCGCGCCCGCGAAGAAGTGGTCGGGCTGCTGGCCGTGCGCGCGCCAGTCGAGCACGCTGCCGCCGCGCCCGAGCTTCAGCGGCACGCCGTATTGCTCCGCGTGCGCATGCAGGATGCGCAGGTCGAACTGCACGAGGTTCCAGCCGATCACCGCGTCGGGATCGTGTTCGTCGAACCAGTCGTTGAGCCGTGCAAGCATCGCGGGCCGGCTGTCGCAGTAGTCGAGGTCGAAGTCCGGGGTGCCTGCGCTGCCGCTTTCGTCACCGTTCGGCGGGCCGAGCATGTAGACCTGGCGCTGCCCGCAGCCTTCGAGCGCGATCGAGTACAGCTCGCCGTGGACGCTGGTTTCGATGTCGAGCGACACGCAGCGCAGCGCGGGGCGGTAACCGGTCGCGGGCTTCAGCTCGCCGCCGGTGAGCGTGCCATCGCGGCCGGACTGGCCGCGAAACTCGACGCATGCGGTGATGAAGCGCTCCATCGCGTAGCGGTCGGGCGGCTGCACGTCGGCTTCGTAGACGTCGACGCCGGCGGCGGAGAGCCGCTTCTGGAGACCGGACAGATGGCGATAGCGCTTGCAATAGAGGCCGACGACGGGGCGCTGCCGGAAGTCGCGCAGCGCGAGCGGGCGCAGCTCGGCGTCGCGCTCGCCGGCCAGCGTGCGTTCGGCAAGCGCCTGCTGTTCGGCCGGGATGAAGGCGACGGCTTCCTGCGGGCGCAACCGCACGCGGCGCGGACCGTGTTCGGTTGCCAGCCAGAACTCGATCTCGATGCCGGATGCGGTGTCCCGCCAGTGGCGGGTAAGGATGAAGCCCTGCTCGAACGCCGTCAAAACGCTTGCTCGTCGTGGATGCCCAGGCGGCGGATTTTAGCGCCTGGAAGCGGTTCGCGCCGGTGGCGGTTCTATGGCATCAGGTGGCAGGAAGCGGGCGTCATGACGCCGCGCATTACGACGGTCGCATCAGGACCCGCATGCCCGGCGCGATCTTCTGTGTGACTTCGCCGAACGCGGTGGTGTCGACGCGCGCGGACGCCTGCCGGTCGGCCGGCGACAACCGGTCGCGCGGCTGGACGACGATCGCGCGCCGAAAATCCTGGATTATTACGAAATGCATTCGCGCCAATGAATAAATAATTACAGTTTTCAATTATTTGAATTCCACCCAATTGACGTCACAGAATTGTCATTCGTAGAATCACTGGTCGAGAACAATATAATTCTGAGAGAGGCGCTATGGATGCGCACAGCATGATCGGGGCACTCACGGGAGGGCTGATTCAGCAGGAGCGGCTTCTCAAGCTCGATACACCGCTTGGCAGTAACGTTCTGATTCCGCACCGTGTGTTCGGGCAGTCTCGCATCGGTCGGGATTACCTGTTCATGATCGACTGCGTGTCGACATCGAACGATGTCCAGCTCAAGGCATTGATTTCGCAGCCCGTCACGCTGTGGATTCAGCAGACCGACAAGTCCTATCTTCCTCACCACGGTTATATTCATACCGCGAGAAAACTCGGCGTGGATGGCGGGCTCGCGTGTTATCAGCTCAGTTTCTCGTCATGGCTGCATTTCCTGAAATTCCGACGGGATCAGCGCCACTGGCAAGACAAAACCGTCGACGCGATCATTGCCGATGTATTCGATGAGCATCCGCAGGCACGCGGGATGGTTCGCTTTGAACTGTCGCAACCGCTGCCCTCGCGTTCCTACTGCCGTCAGGACGAAACCGACTGGAATTTCGTGCATCGGCTGCTTGAATCCGAAGGTCTGTACGGCGTCTGGAAACAAGCGCAGGACGGCAAATCGCACACGCTGGTGATCACCGATCGTCTTCAGACGCTCGATCCGCTTGCGCCGGCAACGGTCGATTTTTCCCGGGCGGGCGTTCACGGCGAAGTGGACGCCTTTACGCAGTGGGCCGGAACCCGGACGCTGCAGTCTGTCCTGCTGTCGACGCGAACGTTCGACTACAAGAATCCGTCGACTCCAGCCAATCCGAAGGCGACGTCGGTGCCCACGATGGCGAATCAGGGCGATCTGCCGTCGCAAGCCGAGGTGTATGAGTATACGGGCGGCTATACGTACTCCGAGCAGGAGCGTGGCGATCATCTCGGCAAGATTCGCATGGAGGAATGGGAGTCGCGGGCCAAGCGCTACGATGGTGTCGGCGGGGTACGCCGCATCGATGCGGGGCGGCGGTTCATGCTGACGGGACATCCCGAGCACGACCAGGACGCGGCCGATCACCGGGAATTTGCGGTGATCGAGGTCGAGTGGATCATCGTGAACAACGTGCCGCTTTCGGGGCACGAAGCAAACTACCCGCATAGCCTCTATCAGGCAGTGAAACAGGCCAATGCGGATGACCCGGACAACCTGTTCGCCGTATCGCATGGCGACGGCTCGACGGGCTTCTATCGAATTGCCATCGAAGCGCAGCGCACGTCCGTTCCGTATCGCAGCCCCCTCGAACACCGGAAACCGGAAGCGAAGCTGGAATCGGCCATCGTGGCCGGCCCCAAAGGGCAGCAGGCGTATACCGACGACCTGAACCGGGTCAAGGTGCTGTTCATCTGGGATCGGCACAACGAAGGTGACGAGCGGGCGTCGTGCTGGGTACGTGTCGCGCAATCCGACACCGGCGACGGGTACGGCGGCGTTCACATGCCGCGCGCCGGCGAGGAACTGCTGATCGGCCATATCGGGAACGACATCGATCGCCCGATTGCGTTGCACCGCGTGTACAACGGGGCCGCGAAGCCACGATGGCATTCGAATGCCCTGCTGTCGGGTTACCGGTCCCAGGAGTTCTCGGGGAGCGGTTACAACCAGATGGTCATGGACGACTCCACGGGCCAGAACCGCGTGCACCTGTATAGCAGCAGCACGAATGCCGCGTTGCACCTGGGCTACCTGATCGATCAGAACGACAACGCACGGGGCAGTTATCTGGGCAAAGGCTTCGACCTGAGCTCCGAGGCCTATGGCGCGCTGCGGGCCGGGCGAGGACTGTTCGTGACGACGCACCCGGTCGCCAGCCAGCCGCTCGATGCCAGCCTGGCGACGCGTCAATTGAACGGCTCGGCGAATATCCTCGATGGCCTGTCGCAGGCAAGCGAAACGTCGAAGGCGGAAAGCTTGAAGGATGGCCACGACACCTTCAAGACCTTCGCAGATGCGACGCAGCACAATGAATCAGGTGCAACGGGCGGTGGCGGTGTGACAGCCGGCGGAGGGACAGGCGACGCCAGTGCGTTCAAGCAGCCGGTGATCCTCATTGCTGCGCCTGCCGGCATCGGCCTGTCGACGCAGAAGTCGACGCACGTTGCTGCGGATCAGCACGTCAATCTCGTCAGCGGGCAAAGCACGCACGTCGCGACCGGCAAATCGCTCATCGCCAGCATTACGGAGAAACTGAGCCTGTTCGTGCAGAATGCCGGGATGAAGCTGTTTGCCGCGAAGGGGAAGATCGAGGTTCAGACTCATGCGGACAATGTCGAAGTGACGGCGCAGAAGTCGTTGTTGCTAGCCTCCGTGACCGAGAAGGTCCAGGCATCAGCGCAGCAGGAAATCCTGTTGACGTCGGGTGGCGCGTACATTCGACTCAAAGGTGGTGACATCGAGATTCATGCGCCGGGAAAGATCGACATCAAGGGTGCGCAGCATGCGTTCAGCGGTCCTGCGCGAATGGATGTGACCAATCCTGCGTTCAAGGATTTGCCGACGCGGCGGCTGATGCTGAATACCATGGCCTCGCCGTCCGCGACCAGTGTCGTCCCGGTGGGCATGCCGTACAAGCTTTACGCGGACGGGGCGCTGGTCAAGCAAGGGGTGTTCGACAAGACGGGGCAGTTGCCGATCGATCATCAGGTCACCACGCAGAAGTACACGCTGGAGATGGCGAACGGGGTCAAGCACGAGATTCCGGTGCCGGGCGAGTATCGGGATGCCGAGAATGGGAAACTTGCGAATCAGGGGTTTCAGTTCCTCGAGAGTGCGCCTGACGACGAAGTTGCGCCCGATCGGGCTGCCCACCGACAACAGTACAACGATCTGCTCAATCCTTCTTCGGACGCATAGCTCATGGCAACGCCGGACAATACCTTCACTACGCCGCTGGCGCTGAATCACACGTCGAACGCGACGGCGACGCTGCCATGGTTTCTGCAATTTACTGAATACGCCGCGAAGCAGGCGACATTCAGGCCCTTGGTAAACGGCAAAGAAGCGTTTGGGGCGCTCTACGATGTGCTCATGAAAGCCCAGCACACCATCGACATCATTTGCTGGGGGTTTCAGCCGTCCATGTATTTCAAGCGCGACGGTCACTCACTTCGGATCGGAGAATTGCTTGAGCAGATGGGGCAGAAAGGCGTCAAAGTCCGATTGCTGTGTTGGCGGGACCCGTTGTACCTCACCGAATTGGGTGAGAACAACATGCCGGGCTACGACATGATAACCGGGTTAAAGCGACGTATATCTGACGACACCTATCGTCGGAACTCGATGTTGTCCCGTGACTATCAAACTGACGAAGAAAGACAATTCGACACGGAATGGTATTGGCGCGCTGACTTGAATAACGTAACAAGCGCTTCGTTGCTGACGCCTCTAGCGAAACTGGCCTATGAAAAAGCGCGTGCGCAGTACTACAAGGATCACGCGCTAAAGAATATCGACTTCGCCACTCGGGGTTTCAGTCCTGCTAATCGGGCGGAGATTGCATGGCGTACTTTCTGGCATGGAAAAGACAAGAATCGTGACCTCCAAACCAAAGCGATGAACAGTGTTGGCATGGGTGCCGGAATTCCGACACACCACCAAAAGATGGTGCTTGTCGATTATGAGGCGCCGGAGAATGCCGTCGGCTTTGTGATGGGACATAACATGCTCGATCAGTACTGGGATACGGATGATCACAGTTACAAGCCAAAGACACCTTCGACCGGGCGTAATGGTCCAAGTCCGTGGCAGGACATCTCCAGCTATGTGACCGGTCCGGTATTGCAGTATCTGAATGCAAACTTCTGCCAGGCATGGGATGACGCCACCGGCCAAGGCCTTGGCAAGGCACGACACGGTCTTAAGGATCGCCTCAAGGTTCGATACGCTCCGGGTGGCGATACGCCGATGATGGCTCAGATCGTGCGTACACAGTCCCAGAAGGGACGACGCGACATCGAGAAGCTTTATCTGCAAGCGGTGAACAACGCAACGCAACACGTCTTTATCCAGAATCAGTATTTTCGATGGCCACCGCTTGCGAATGCAATCAAAGCGGTCGCTGCCAAGCACGTCAGTTGGGGACGCAACGTCACCGAGCATGGCCCGCTGTATCTGTTCGCCATCACGAATTCAGGTGACGAGGCAGTCGGAACCGGGACCGTCAATACTTATCGGATGCTGAGCGCGTTGGGGAAGGCGCAAAGCATTCCGGGTGTCGCGACGTTGGAGCAAGAGGACGCTCGCCAGACCGCTTTGAAGGATCAGATGGCGGCGGTTGTGGATCAGCAGTCGCAGGCAAACCAAGCGTTGCTTGGGGCGTTGGAAGTGCAAGGCATTGTTGACTCACCCGACTCGGCAAAGCGAGTTGCCGATGCGAAGGCGAGGATCGAGCAATTGAAACAGCGACGGGAATCGATTGCATCGCAGATGAAGAGTGCGCCGCAGCCTGTTCTGAACAAGGAGTACGATGGCCTCAAGGTTCATGTCTGTACGCTCGTGGCCCCGGATTCCCCGCCGGGCAACTGGGTGCCCGTCTATGTTCATGCAAAATTGATGACGATCGACGATGTGTTTACGACACTGGGTTCAGCGAACATCAACACACGTAGCATGGAAGCGGATAGCGAACTCAATATCTGTCACGAGAATGGTGACGTGACCAAGAGGTTACGGCAGCAATTGTGGAGTCTGCATACAAATAGTGAGGGTGCGCAGGATGATCCTGGGCAAGCGTTTAATAAATGGGAAATGATTCTTAACAATAACGCTGACCTGCAGGGTGGGGGAAAGCATTCACCCGTCGCTTCGATTGTTCGTTTCATGCGCACGTCAAACGAACGCACCTACAAAGACTGAAAAATGAGAAATTCGCTTTTAATATATGCAGTCATGTTGCTGATGTGCGCCTGCACCAATAAGGAAGACTCTGTGGAATCGAATCTACCCGATATGTCGGCCGTACGGGCCAATCTCGCATTTACTTGCGTGCACGAGAGTGAGCACCTTCCGCCTTTGGATCCGCGGGCAGACCAGTTGTTTCAGTACGGTCGGTATTTGCAGAAAATCGATGGCCCAAAGGAATTCAATGAAATTGCGCGCTACTATCGAATAGCCGCAGCGTATGGTCACTACAAAGCCAACACCAACGCACAGAAGCTGATTTCTCAAGGGCTGGCCAACTCTCCTGATGGAGCAAAAGAAACCGTTGCGCTAGCAAAGAGGTTAATCGACGATGGAGTTCCTGGTGGCTATTACGATATCGGGCACTATCTCGAAGTTGGCTACGGTTTGAAGCAAGACACCGAGATGGCCTTGCGGTATTTCAGGAAGGCTGCAGACATGGGGAGTCCTGAGGCACAAACTTATGTTGCTGAGCAGCTGGCGCCACATGATCGAGCTCCAGAGATTGCACTTCAAATGAGGCAGTGTGCGACCGATCAAGGTTACGGAGATGCCGCCAATTATTTGGGAATCAATTTAAAAAACGACTCCAAATATTCGGATGCCGTTTTATCCTTTCAAAAAGGTGTGAAGGCAGGAAGTTCTCAGGCTGCGTTAGCACTCGAAGACGGATTCAATGGCCCCGAGGCATCAAATCGTCTTTCGTACCTTGCGCTTGCGCGCGATCCAGAACGCTCGCGTCGTTATCGTTTGATTGGCAAATTTCTCGATAGTAACGAGAGCCGCAATCCAAAGGTTCCCGACCTCGACAAGATCGTTCCGTTGCCTCCTGCAAAGCTCCCTTCGTGGGACGGCACATTCCAGTGGCAAAAGGAACAAGACGCCGCCACGCCGCCCCACAAGCCATCGGACGAACTCGTCAACGAGATGGCGAAAGCGAAGCATCTCGATCCCGCGACCGGGCTACCGCTTGCGGGATCCCCGGACAAGACTTCACAGACCGAGCAACCCGAAAACGTCGCATCCCGCCTTCCATTGGGTACGGTCGCGCACACAGGTCAACCTTGTCCGGAAGACGGCGTATGGTGCGCGAAACTCGGCGCGGGTCAAGTTGGCGATACGCAACGCCGATTTCTCAAGGGAGACGCATTGCCGTCCGTTGTCGTGCACGAACCGAGAAAGCTGGCGGTGCTCGACAGCATGATGGGTACGCGTCAACACGTCGAACAGGTTGCATGGGAACTCGTTGCATACCTTGATCAGGCTTGATCGACTCATGCGGCAAGGCTGTGTGGCCAATCGCGCGCTCGGTTCCGACCGCGGGAAGCAGGCACGATCAATCGTGCGTAGAACGCCTGTCGTCCTACTCGTTTCGTGCCTGCTGATAGCTTGCTCGAAGAGCGAGAATGCTGTGAACCCGTTGCCAGATGTGAGTGCGGTACGTCTGAACCTGGCCTTCACTTGCGTGCACGAAGTCGATTATTTGCCGTCTCTCGATCCGGAAGCCGACAAGCTGTTTCAGTATGGTCGATACCTTCAGAAGCAGCAGGGGGAGAAGAATTTCAACGATATCGCGCGCTATTATCGTATCGCTTCAGCATACGGTCACTTCAAAGCCAATACGAATGCACAGAAGCTCGTATCGCAAGGATTGGCCAGTTCGCCTGATGCGGCAAAGGAGACGATTGCGTTCGCAACCAAGCTGATTGATGAAGGGGTGCCAGGTGGGTATTACGACATCGGGCACTATCTCGAAGTCGGCTATGGTTTGAAGCAGGATGCCGAGATGGCCTTGCGGTATTTTAGGAAGGCTGCTGACTTGGGGAATCCCGAGGCCCAAACGTACGTCGCTGAGCAGCTTGCGCCACATGATCGGGCTCCCGATATCGCTCGGCAGATGCTGAAATGTGCGACGGAACAAGGGTACGGGAAGGCTGCGGGAACGTTAGGAATAGATCAGAAAAACAATGAAAATCAGAAAGAAGCTGTCAAGACATTTCAATCTGGCACTCGAGCAGGGGACGCTATGTCCACCTCAATTTTGAGTGACGGTTTTAAAGGTCCGCCGCGATCCGATCGCCTAAATTATCTCGGACTCGAGAACGATCCCGAGCGATCCAAGCGCTACGAAGTGATCTGGAAATTTCTGACCGACAACGAAACTAGGAATCCCAGGGTTCCCGACCTCGACAAGATTGTTCCGTTGCCTCCAGCGAAGCTCCCGGCATGGGATGGGACATTCCAGTGGCAAAAGGAACAAGACGCAGCCACACCACCCCCGAAGCCCTCGAACGAACTCATCAACGAGATGGCGAAGGCCAAGCATCTCGATCCCGCGACGGGGCTGCCGCTTCCGGGATCGGTGGACAAGACGTCATAGACCGGCCGACCTAAAAAACATTGCATCCTGCTTGACGTTGGATACGCTCGGGCGCACCCGCCAATCCTGCCCGCAATCGACGTAATTGCACGGGCACCCGGAGCCAACCAGATTGACGATACGCAGCGCCAGTTTCACAAGGATGACGAATTGCCGTCCGTCGACCAACAGCCCGGCAAGTCCGGCATCGCGCAACTGACAACTTATTGATTCCGGAGTCCACATGAGTTCACAAACCCGGCCCCCCTCGTTACCCGCTATCGCTGCGCTGATCGCGGCGATCATCATCACGGTGCTGTTTCTAGCGGGCGTCTACGTGCAGTTGACGAGGTTCTCGCTAACCTCGCAGATGCTCGCTATTCAACTGGCCAGTTTCATCGAGAACCTGGTGTTTCGAACCGGCCTGGTTTATCTGATTGTTCGATGGCACGGGGAGCGTCGCGGTCAGCTTGCGTTCCGGCGTCCTGCGCGGCTGCTCACGAGCTATGCGCTATGCCTGCTGGCCTGGCAGATCGCGCAGATTTTCCTCATCCAGGCGGTGTTGCTCGGCCTGTCCGGCAGTGGCACTCATCTGATGGCTATCGCGAAGCTCATCGTGCCGGCGAGTGCCACCCTTTATGCGTTCGTGGCCTGGCTTGCGTGGTGGTTCGTTACCCGGATGTTTCGCAACGATGCGTTACCCGGCGTGCCTCGTCGTCACGCAACGCGGTACATTGCGGGCCTCGCGGCATGGCTGTTCGCCAGCGTATGGATGCTCTTGATGACGTGGACAGTGCCGATATTGTTCGACAACTTCGACGATAGCCTCGCGCGCGTGATGGTCAGCTACGTTGGTGCGGTCGCCGTTCCCGCGGCATTGGTCTTTGCGGGAGCGAGACTCGGCCTGCCTCGTGATCTCGTTCGACTGCACGGCTGGCGTTGGCTGGGCGCGTCGCTTGCGGCGATGGCGTCCCTCTCGGTGCTGTTCTATCTGACGTTGCGCTTGCTTGATAGCATTCTTGGGGTCAGTGTGTTGTCCGTCACGATGGCGATCGTGGTTCTCGGCGGCGCCTTTGTGGCTTACCGGGTGTGGTTCCGCGTGTTCTACGCTCCCGTGAACCGCGACACGGTGGAAACGTCTCAGGGAATGCCGTCGTCGTAGAACCCGAAGGCGGAGAGGGCGATTCGCCGGCGCGCGGCACGGCGGCGAATCACTGGACGAACGCTGGTCCAGCCCCCTCAAACATGCCCCTCATGCTCGATCGCCCCACCATGCGCCGCTCGCGCCGCGACCCTCACCGGCACCCCTGACGCCCTGGCTGCCCGCTTTGCCCACATCGCCGTCAAAATCGGCACGAGAATCGCCGTCGCGAGGCATGCGGTCGCGACGATCGCCGTCGCCGCCGGCACCAACGGTTTGAACTTCGGAATCATCTCGCCGATGATCGCCGGGTTCGCGACCGCGGCGCCGGCCGTCGACGACGCGGCAAGCCCGGCCGTCCCGTTGCCGCCGCCCAGAAACTTGTCGGCCAGAATCAACGGCACGCCCGTCACGACGATCACCGCGAGTCCGAGCGCGATGCCCGGCAGCCCGCTCGTCGCGATCACGTTGAGATCGATGCCGTTGCCGAGCGCGAATCCGAAGAACGGAATCAGCGGATGCACGCAGCGCCCGAACAATTCGCGCAGCTCCGCATCGAGGTTGCCGAGCGTGAAGCCGATCAGGAACGGCAGCACCGCGCCGACGAAGAGCCGCGTCTCGAACACCGCGACGCCGGCCGCGCCGAGAATCAGCATGCTGACGAGCGGCCCCGATTCGATCGACATCAGCACGAACGCGCCGGCCTCTTCCTTGCTGCCGTATTGCTGCATCACGGCCGCGTAGAGGCCGCCGTTGGTCATGTCCATCGACGTCGTGATCGCGAGCAGCGACAGGCCCGCGAACAGGCCCGTGCGGATGCCGTCGTCGGGGATGAACTGCGCGGCGATCACCGTCGCGAGCCACGCGACCACGATCTTCGTCGCGAGCAGCGTGCCCGATTTGCGCAGCACGACGCCTGTCGCGCGCAGGTCGATCGTCGCACCCATGCAGAAGAACCAGACGGCGAGGATCGGCACCGTGCCGGCGATCAGGCCGTTGGTGAACGAGCCGAAGTACTTCCCGGCGTTCGGGGCGAACGTATGCACGCATGCACCCAGCAGCATCGGGACCAGCATGAGCCCGCCCGGAATGCGGTCGATGGCCTGTTTCAGCTTCACGTCTCCTCCGTGGACGTCGATGCGTCCCGTTGTCGAATGATGTCTGCTGACTGACTATAGGACACGATTCGGAACGGCGGTCCCGTTTTTGTGAGTTTCGACGGTAGTCGTATCATCCGGAAGCAGCCGGCGTCGTAGCGACGAGCCGAAGCGACGAGTCGAAGCGACGAGTCGAAGCGACGAGTCGAAGCGACGACGGTCGCGCAGGATTGAGCGTGTGCCGGCCGAGAACCGGCAAACCGAAAAAACGATACGGCGTAAAGAACGAATGATGCAGATCAAAATGACGATGCGCATGGGCATCGCGATGCTGGTGCTCGGCGCAAGCCTGGGCGCGCACGGCGCGAACGCAAAAAGCGCGGTTGATTGCGGAAAGCTCGACGCGGCCATGAGCGGCCCGGACGACAACTTCCGGCCGCCGGCGTCCGGCACGATCATCGGCACGGGGCGCGCGTATTTCTACTCGGCGCCCGACGCGCAGTGCATGACGAAGCGGACCTTCATCGTTCCCGGCGATTCGGTGACCGTCTACAAGTCGTACGGGCGCTGGTACGACATCATGTACGTGAACGGCAAGACCGGCGACGACTTCGAAGGATGGATCGAGCAGGGCCGCGTGCACCTCGGCGGTCAATACGGCGCGCAGTAGTCGCCGTCGGCGGCGCTGCTACACCGTCGCCGATGCGAAATCGTGCTGCAGGTTCTCCGCGCGCAGCGGCCGCTGGTACAGGTAGCCCTGCGCGTACTGGATCCCGACCGTATGCAGCGCACGATGCTGCGCCTCGGTCTCCACGCCTTCCGCGATGATCTTCAGGCCGTAGTGATGCGCGACGGCCGCGATCCCCTCGATCAGCCTCGCGCTGCCGCTGTCCAGTTGTGAAACGAACTGTCGATCGATCTTCACGTAGTCGAACGGAAAGCGCGACAGCATGTCGAGATTGCTGTGATGCGTGCCGAAATCGTCGATCGCGAACTTCGCGCCTTTCGATCGCAGCGTCTGGAAGATCTCGGTGGTTCGCGCATTCTTCTCGAGCAGGATGCGCTCGGTGACTTCGAGCACCAGCGTGAAGCCGGGCGGCAGCGCGCGGATCGCTTCCTCGACGACGGCCACGAACCGCGCACGCTCGAGGTCCTGCGGCGCAATGTTCACGGCGATGCGCAGCGGCGAGGACGGCGTCAGCGCGGTCAGTTCGGACACCGCCGTGCGCAGCACGAATTCGGTGACCTTCGGCAGCACCGTGCTCGATTCCACCTCCGGGATGAACACGGCCGGGCTGATGGCCCCCCACTTCGGATGGTGCCAGCGCAGCAGCGCTTCGACGCCAACCGTCCTGCGCGTCTGCACGTCGACGATCGGCTGGTACACGACATGGAACTCGTTGCGCCTGAGCGCGTGGCGCACGGCCTTCAGCAACAGCCGCCGCGGCGCCATCGCGAGCAGGTAGGCGGCCATCACGAGGCTATCGGCCAGCAGCACGATCGTCACGCAGATCAGCCGGTAGTGGCGCTGGACCTGTGACGCGTAGCCCGCCGATGCGATGACCGACACCGTGAACGGCCAGCGCTGCGAAGCAATCGTGCTGCCGCCCGCGGGGCCTGCGTCCGTTTCCGGCGCGAACTTCCCGTGCTGGTCGAGACGGCCCGAACCCGCGATCGACAGCGTGGCCGTTTCCGCTCCGTTGCCGGTGCCGTGGGCGAGCGCGTCGGCCACGTAGTCGCCTTCGATCACATACAGGACGCCCGCGCCGCGCGCGGTGGCGCGGAATACGGACAGCACCGGAATGCCACGCTGGAACGGCGTCTGGCGCAGCAGCGTGACGGTCATCGAGCCCGGTTCGGGCTCGCGCGCATACGCGGCGAGCGGCAGGTCGATCGAACCGAGCGCCGACGAGCACATGAGGCGGCCGTCGTTCACCAGCCCGACCGCACGCAGATAGCGCAGGCGAGTGCCCACTTCGGCCAGCGTCCGGAAGACCGTCGCGCAGGGCCGCCCGACGAGCGCGGTCAGCTCGTCCGCGTGCCGGAGGCGAACGCCGTCCAGGATGCGGTCCACGGAGGTCACGATGTCGTTTGCCACGACGCGTTCATGCGCGGTGACGGCATCGCGCGCGTAGCGGTCGGCCAGCATGATCGCGAACGCGGGCACGAGCACGCAAATGATCACGGCGGCGAAAAAGACGACGCGCGGCCACGCGCCGCTGCGGTGGAAAAGGGGCTTCGAGCCGGGCGTGAGCGCCCATAGTCCCGCGATTGCCTTTGGTGTTGTACGCATGGCGTGGCAAGTCGAACCGGTCGATGCGCCAACGGCGCGCATGCCGCATGCCTGATTCGGGCCATGCGGCTCGCGCGCCGGTTTCGGGACGCCGATCGAGTCGACCGTCGCGACGGCGTTGGCTCAGCCTGGCGCGATCGGCCATCATCTGGCAGCATTCCTCAATAACATGCGGGCATCAAGCATGTATATCGACGCAGCGTACCGAAAAAAGCCCCGGCCGCACAGTGTGTGCAGCCGGGACAAAAGACACCGTCTCTTGGCACGAGGATGGTGCGCGGCAAGTATAAGATGCGGCACGCGATTGCGAAATATTGTTGTTTAAATATTGATGAGGTTTCGTGATTGTGTCTCAAAAAGAAACATTTTCATGCGGCGCCGTTGTCGGCAGTCTGTTGCCCGGGCGTCAAACCGGAGCGTTGCGATGGAAGACAATGCCGCACCCACGGTCGTCGTGACCGATGGCGCCGCCGTGGCGGACGGCGGTTCGCTGTGGATCCGGATTTCGGTGGACGGAGAGGCCCGCGACTATTCGCTCGATCGCGCGCTCGCGTCGCGCGGGACGCCGCGGTACGACAGCATCCGTGGCGCGCACGGCGTGCTGTCGGATGGAGATCGACGGGAGTTGCGGGTGCTGCTGGAGCGCATTGCCGACCCGGCGATGTGGGCCGGCATCGTCGGCACGTTCATCCAGGTGCTGAAGCGCCCCGACGCGTGATGAACGATGCGGTGCCGGCGGCGCTTCAGAAATCGTTGCGCATCTTGTGGAGCAGGCCGCTGGGCGACTGGTGTGTGTCCACGGCGGTGAGGACATCGGTCAGGAACCATGGCAGGTTCAGTTGCGTGTCGGAATCGCCGACGCATACGCGGATCGGCGGCGCGCTGGAGGGTGAACGGGCGCCTTGCGCGGCATCCCGCGACGGCACGCAATTCTTTGCGTATGCCTGAGTCGGAGCCGGCGCGACGGCGCCGGAGGGTGCACCGGCGATTGCCGGCGCGGGCACGCTGATGGCGGCAAACAGGGTCAGGACGGCGGCAAGAGCGACGCGTTTCATGAGGATTCTCCGGCGATGCTCGTTCGACCGGGCGAGCCGCCGCGAGTTCGTCGGCGCGAGATGCGTGTCGCCTGCCCGAACAGACCGCTCAGCCGCGTGCGACGCTGGCCGCCCGCCGGGCTGCCGCCTGCGCCACTGGTGCGGCGATTCCCCGCACAGGTGTCGTTCCCCGCATGTATATTGTCGCCGTGCATCGACCGGCCGGCGATATCGCGCGGCCTCGTTTGCACGTCACCGTGCGCGCGTACTGCCGGCCGTCCGGCGCGCGGTGCCCGCAGTGAAGCGTCCAGAGCAAGTACAAGAACCAGCAAACATTCCGAGCCCGCCTATGAGCGATACCAAAGTTGTTTTTCAAATCACCGCGGATGATCTCGTCCACGCATACCGCCTGCATCTTTGGCGCAAGTACAACGGAAAATACCTGCTCAAGTCATTTGCGATCGTCGGGATCGTGTACGTCGTCCTGCTGGTCGGCGGCGTCCGGGTAGCAAGCGGACATTTTCCGGAATGGCGCTATGTCTGGATGGCCGCGGGAATCGCGGCTGTCGTTTCTATCGGCGTGCCGCTCCTGAATCATCTGGTATTGCCACGCGTAGGCCGCAAGATTTACGACCAGCAAAGGACGCTTCATCAGTTTCACACGGTCATTTTTTACGACGATCGCTTCGTGGTCGAAACGCCGACTTCGCGCGACGAAATTCACTACGCGGATCTCATCCACTGGAGCGAGGATCGTCAAATGATCCTGCTGTATCAGTCATTGGCGATGTTCCGGGTGGTACCGAAGTGCGTGCTGGACGACGGACAAGCGGCATGCCTGCATCGACTGCTGCTTCAGAACGGCGTGCTCAAAGTCTAGCGGGCCGCGGGGCGCACGAAGCAGTCCGGACGGCTTGCGTCGTCCTGGCTTCGAAGCGCGCTTCCGGCCTGAAGGCGTCGCCGCATCACATCACTGATACCCGTAACACTGCTTCAGCCCCGCGTAGTCGTAGAAGTGGCTGGCCGGCGCAATCTTCGCGCCGTCGCACGCGGCCTGGAAATCCGTCTCGCGCTCGTTGTACAGCATCTTCACGATGAGCCGCGACCCGTTGCGATAGACATCCCACTGCATGTTCGCGGCCATCGGCGATACCTGCTCGCCGCGCCACGGGTTGTTCGCATACGTGTACGTCTGCGCCTGCGGCGTCGGCACGAACACGTTCTTCAGGTTCATGATCGACGCGAACGGAATCACGATCTCCGCATGCGTGAAGCGTAGCTTCGCGGCGTGCGTCAGGTCGCCGCGCGCGATCGCGTCGACTTCGCCGAAGAAATCGTCCTGCAGCACCTTCGCCATCCGGTACGTCACCGGGTTCGCTTCCTGGATGCCGGGCCCCTTCTGGTAGTAGTCCTCGGCATCCTGCAGGTACGCGAGATACTGTGCCTGCTCCGCACCGATGTATTTCTCCATCGTGACGCCGCCGGTTTCCGCGGTCATTGCGGGCGCAACCTGCAGCAGGTTGTACAGCACGTTCACCGCATCGACGGCGGTCGCGATCTTCGTTTTACCGTCGCCCTTCAGCGTGTTGGTGAACTTGCCGTCCGTCGACGTGAACGCATAGGTGCCGGTGTTCGCGAACGCGTAGCCGTCGGAGCCGAGCTTCGCGATGAAGGCCGGCGACACGAGCGCGGACAGCACCGTTTGCGCGACGTCGGCCGCCTGCGGCGCGGCCTTGATCGCCTTCAGCTTCGCGGCCACCGTCGCGTCGTTTGCATAGGTCTGGTAGGCTTGGCTCGCCTGATAGGCCGCGTAGTACGGATCGCTCGTGTCGGTCACGAGATCGGTGGCCGGCTTCAGCGAGTGGAAATACAGCAGGAAACGATTGGTGCCGGCCGGCTGCGCGACCGGTGCGCTCGCCGGATAGCCGGACGGCGCGGCCGGCAGCGTGATGGCCGGCGCCAGTGCCGGCTGCGCGGCAACGAGCGCCGCCGAGAAATACGTCGAACTGTCGACCGCGCGGTCCTGGCCCGAGTTGACGACGACCACCTGCCGGTTGCTCGCGGCGAACAGCGCGGGCAGCCGCTGCGCGAGACGCGCGGCGAGTTGCTGATGTTCGCGGATGCCGGTTTGCGTGAGGTTGCCGTAGCCGGGTGTCGAGATGCCCTGCACGCCATAGCCGAGCAGTGCATTGGCCTTCATCATCGCGTACGTGTCGGCCTTGAGCTGCGCGCCGAGCGCGGTCAGCGCGCCGTCGGCCTCGGCCTTGACCAGCATCGCGTAGATCGCACCGTCGTACTTGAAGCCGGACAGCCCGCGCGAGCCGTGACGTGCGACGAGTTCGGTATAGACCGGCGCGTAACCGGCCGGCGGCGCTTCGTACGTCGCGGCGTCCTGCTGCGGGCGGTACGGCGTCTTCGTCTGGTAGTAGGTCGCGGGTGCCGGGGTCGGCGTGGGCTGAGGTTGCGGCTGCGGTGCGGGCGCCGTGCCGTTGTTGTCGGCCGACGTGGCGGGCGGCGTCGAGTCATCCCCGCCGCAAGCGGCGAGCAACAGGCAGGCAATCGTGAGGGCGGCGGCGGTGCGGGTCGGGCGTGTCATCGTGGCGGGCAACGGACGGGGCGATGCGGATGTGCGTCGTCCCGTCTCCGGGGAAGGTGGTCGAGCCCCGAAGTGTTGCAAGCGACTTTGACAGCAGAATGTCAGGATTCGGTCGGGCAATCGTCGGATTGCCGCCGGATCGACGATGATGGCCGGCTGCGGCCGGCCCATGTGCGGGCGTTCAGTGCAGCCCGGCCGATGCGATCGAGCGTACCGTATCGGTGATGTTCACACAGCGCGACAGCCCGAAATGCTCGGCTTCGCGGCGTTCCGGTTCGCTGCTCGCGATCCCGACCGCGCGCTCCCGCGGCACGCCGAGCGCTTGCAGCGCGACATCGAACGGATGCTGATTCGATCGGGAGTCCTGTTGATCGGCGCCCGTGACGACGACCGAGAAGCGGTCGAGGTTCGCGCGGCCGAACTGGCCTTCGAACATGTCGCTGAGCCGCGCGGCCGGCAGCGTCGTGACGAGACCGAGCCGATAGCCTTCTTCCGATGCCCGGTCCAGCCACTGGATGATCGCGTCGCGCTGATGGCGCGATTCGCGCGAATCCGGTGTGGCTTCGATTTGCGCGAATGCTGCGTCGAGACGGGTGACGATGGCTTCGATGACCACGGTGATTCCTTTTCAGAAACGTGATGATCCGTTCGCCGACGGGAATGCCACACACCTTAGCGTCGATCCGGAAAATGCGACCAATTAATATTTATAGCCGACTCATACGATTCGACTAATGAATGGGGCGGCCAGCCAGAGCGGGCGCGGGATGCGTGTCGCACGACATTTCCCGCATGAATTGCATCGTATCGACGGCCTTCAATGCGATGCACCAGCGTGGCGCGCATTCCGGCGGCATCACGCCTATGCATATAAAAAAACGGCATATCGGGCGATGCCCGCCCGATATGCCGCGTTGCGATGCTGCGTGCGAACAGGTGCGATCAATGCAGCTTGATGGACGGCTGGTTTCGGCTTTGCAGCCAGTGGCTCAGCGACTGGAACAGCGCGCGCTTCATGCCGACCACGCTGAACAGGTGCTTGCGATACAGGAACTTGTACAGCCCGATCGCCGCCAGCCCGTCGACGATCAGCGAGCGTGAGCGCATGCCGATATCCGCCTGATACACGGCGCCCGCATGCCCGAGCGACACGACGGTGCCGGCATCGCGGAACGTGAAGCCGGCCACCGGCTTGCCGGCGACGCGGCGCGTGAACGCGTTGACCAGATACACGGCCTGCTGGTGCGCGACCTGCGCGCGCGGCGGCAGGAACCCGCTTGCACCGGCGGACGGGCACGCGGCGCAGTCGCCGAACGCATACACGTGCGGATCGTCGGGCGTCTGCAGCGTGTCGGTCACGATCACCTGGTTCGAGCGGTTGAGCGCGATGTCGCCGATGTCCCGCAGCATCGCGGGGCCCGCGACGCCGGCCGCCCAGATCGTGATGTCGCTCGCGAGGCGTTCGCCGGTCGCGGTCGTCACGGCGTCCGCACCGACTTCCGCCACGCGCGTATCGGTCAGCACGTCGACGTTCAGCGCGCGAAGCTGCGCATGCATCTTGCCGGACAGCCGTTCGTCGAGCGCCGGCAGGATGCGCGGGCCGCCTTCGATCAGCCGGATGTGCACGTCGCGCGCGGACACCAGCGCCTTGAAGCGGTACGTCGTCAGTTGCTGGATCGCGTGCCGCAGCGCGGCGGCCAGCTCGACGCCCGTCGCGCCCGCACCGATCACGTTGATGCAGATCGGCGCCGCGCGCCGCGCGGGCTGCTGCTCGGCAACGTGATTCGCCTTCGTGCAGGCAGCAAGAAACTTGCGGCGGAAATCCTCGGCCTGGTCGAGGTTTTCGAGCGGCAGCGCATGACGCTCGGCGCCCGGCACGTTGAAGAAGTTCGTCACGCTGCCGACCGCCAGCACGAGATCGTCATAGTCGAGTTCCCGCTGCGGCAGGATTTCCGTGCCGTCCGCATCCTGCACGGCCGCGATCGTCGCCGTGCGTGCCGCGCGGTCGACCCGCTGCAGCGCGCCCTGCACGAAGCGGAAGCCGTGGCGCTTCGCCTGCGCCGCGTATTCGATCGTGTGGGAAGCCGGATCGCGATGGCCCGATGCGGCTTCGTGCAGCAGCGGCTTCCAGAAGTGCGTCGGATAGCGATCGACCAGCACGACTTCGGCCTGCCCGTGGCGTCCGACCGTATCGCCGAGACGCGTCGCGAGCTGCAGGCCGCCGGCGCCGCCGCCGACGATCACGATGCGCGGCACGCGCGGTGCGCGATCCGTTGCAAGGGTAGGCGTGATGTTGTCCATGTTGGGGCTCCCGCTGAATGACGATTCGGATGACATTGCTCAAGAACCGACGATATAGTTTGGAACCCACTCGAACAATTTAATGTTTATAAGCGACTCATATGTATTCACTTATAGGAAAGACCGCGACGTTCCGGCAGTTGAAGGCGCTGGACATGATTGCGCGGCTCGGCAGCGTGTCGCGCGCGGCCGAGGAGCTGAACCTGACGCAGCCGGCCGTGTCGCTGCAGGTCCGGCTGCTCGAGGAGGCCGTGGGCGCCGCGTTGTTGCAGCGGGTGGGGCGTGGCGTGCAGTTGACCGCGGCCGGCGAGATCGTGGCGCGCTACGCGCGCGAGATCCTGCATCTGTGGAGCGAGGCCGGCGACGAAGTGGCCGCGCTGACGGGCGATCTCGGCGGCACGCTGCGGATCGGCGCGATCACGACGGCCGAATACCTGATCCCGCCGCTGCTCGTCAAATTCACCGCGACGCGCCCGCACGTGAAGACGTATTTCAAGGTCGGCAACCGCGACGACATCATCCGCATGCTCGCGACGCATGAAATCGATCTCGCGGTGATGGGCAGCGCGCCGAAGGAACTGCGTACGCACGCGGTCGAGTTCGCGAAGCATCCGATGGTGTTCGTCGCAGCGCCCGGCCATCCGCTGATGCAGCGCAAGCGCGTCGCGCTGAAGGATCTCGAATCCGCGCACCTGCTCGTGCGAGAACGCGGCGCGGGCACGCGCTCGACCGTCGAAAGCCTGTTCAAGAACGCGGGCTACCGCTTTCATGTGGGCTCCGAACTGTCGAGCAACGAGGCGATCAAGCAGATGGCCGAAGCGGGGCTCGGCATCGCGTTCCTGTCGCTGCACGCGTGTGCACTGGAACTGCGCGCGGGGCTGCTCGGGCAACTGCCGTTCCCAGGCAACCCGATCGAGCGCGAATGGTATGTGGTGACGCTCGCCGACCGGCGGATCTCGCAGGTGACGGGGCTGTTCCGCGACTTCCTGATCAAGCAGGGCGCGCCGGTGATCGACGGGGCGACGGTGGCGCCGCACGAGCGGCGGCGCAAGTAGGCGGGGTGTCGGCCGGCCGGTCAGACGAGCCCGAAGTCGTCGTTGCTGTCGGGAATCGACGCGAGCAGCCGTTCGAGCCGGTACCAGCCGACGATGCGCAGGCACCACGCGGCGATGGTGGTGCGACCGTTGCGGGCGTCGGGGCCGGATGAAGGGCGGGCGGCGGACGGCGAGCGCGCGATGAACGCCGCGCGTTGCGGGCAGTAATGGGGCATGACGGGCTCCGTAGGTGTCGGATGAGTCGATCGTAAGCGGCGCGGCGTCTTTAGGCGCGCACGCAAGGATCGTCCCGAGCAGAAACGGATGATCTTTTCTGCTTGATTCGGCGGCGGCCGCGCAGGGCCGGCACGCCGGCCCGAAACGCGTCACAATGCGCGTTCGGCCCCTGATCTGGTGGAGACCCTCAATGAGCGATCCGATTCTTGCCGCGCCGACGGACAACGGCGTCCCGGTCAGCCTGCGCTCCAGCCGCGGGCTCGGCTGGCACGGCTTCGGCGCGTCGCTGCTGGAGATCCGCGCGGGCACGTACCGGATTCCGGCGGCCGAGCATCACCGGATCGGCGTGCATATCGGCGCGCCGGTGCGCGCGGATTGCGTGTGCGACGGCGAGCGTGTGTCGCGCATCCAGGCGCACGGCGACGTCGACGTGATTCCGGCCGGCCTGCCCGGCCAGTGGACCGACAGCGCCGACTGCCGGATCCTGCACATCGCGCTCAGCGACACCTTCGTGCGGCGCACCGTCGAGCAACTCGAACTGAAGCCGTCGCATGCGCAGATCCGCCGGCGGCTGCAGGTGCGCGACCCGCGGCTGCAGCACATCGCGTGGGCGATGGCCGCCGAACTCGAAGCGGAGGACGCGTCGGATCCGCTTTACGCGGAAAGCCTGTGCACGGCGCTCGTCGCGCGGCTGGTCGACGGCCAGCCGGCGTTTCGCGAACGCCGGCGCACGCTGGCGCCGAAGGCCGCGGCGCGCGTGATCGATTATGTCGAGGCGAATCTCGACCGGCGGATGACGCTGGCCGAGCTCGCGGCGCTCGTGTCGATCAGCGTGCCGCATTTCAAGGTGCTGTTCCGCGAAACGCTCGGGATGCCCGTGCACCAGTACGTCGTGCGGCGCCGGGTGGAGCGCGCGAAGGCGCTGCTGCTCGAAGGCCGGCTCAGCATCAGCCAGATCGCGCTGGAAGCCGGATTTGCGCACCAGAGCCACATGGCGAACTGGATGAATCGCGTGCTCGGCGCGACGCCGACGGAGATCGCGCGGTCGGGCGCGCGGGGCGGGTTGCGGCTGGCTTATGACGGCGAGGATGGCGCGAAGCCTCCGCGTCGCTAGCCTGTCGACGGATGCGCGGGCCGTGCCGACGCTCGTATCCCGTCATCCTTTCCTGCTCGATTCATCCCTCCGTGCGCGCCTTCGCGGCCGCGCATGCCGACAATCACAACACTTTCATCCATCAGGAGCGAATCGTGTTCGTGATCTTCGGGGCATCCGGCAACGTGGGCCTGTCGACCGTGACGACCTTGCGCAACGCAGGCCATTCCGTGCGCGCGGTGCTGCGCGACGCACGCCATCGTGAACGTTTCGCGCAGCTTGGCTGCGATGTCGCGATTGCGGACCTGACGGACGCGAACGCGATCGCCGCGGCGATCGACGGCGCGCAGGCCGTGCAGATGCTGTGTCCGGTTCCGACCGCCGACCCCGATCCGGCCGCGACGATGACACGGACGATCGACGTGGCGACCGCCGCGCTCGCCGCGAACCCGCCGCCGGCGCTGCTCGCGTTGTCGGACTACGGCGCGGAGCTTGAAGGCAATACGGGTATCACGCGTCTGTTCCATGACTTCGAGGAGCGGCTGAAGACGATCCCGACGCAGCTGACGCTGCTGCGCTCGGCCGAGCATCTGCAGAACTGGGCGCGCGTGCTGCCGGTCGCGCTCGGCACCGGCGTGCTGCCGAGCTTCCACCATCCGGTCGGCAAGGTGTTTCCGACGGTCTGGGCGCCCGATGTGGGCGTCGTCGCGGCGCGGCTGCTGCTCGATGCGCCGGAAGGCGGCAGCGGGCCGCGCGTCGTCAGTGTCGAAGGGCCGCGGCGGGTAAGCGTGACGGCGATCGCGGATACGTTGGGCACGGCGGCGGGCCGCGCGATCGTTGCGCACGAGTTGCCGCGCGATACGTGGAACGCGACGCTGCTGCGCGCTGGGCTCGGCGAACGCCATGCGCAGCTGATCGTCGATCTGTACGACGTGCACAACGCGGGGCGGATCGATGTGGAGGCCGATGTGTCGGAGCGGGTGTACGGGACGACGACGCTGGAGGAGGCGCTTGCTGTGCTGGTGCGCGCGCATGCAAGGCGGGCGTGACACAGGTAGTCGATGATCTGCGCGGAACACGCCCGGCACGATGCGCGCTGTGTGCTGACAGGTCGAATCGGCGACGTCCCGCTCGGTATCGGGAGATACGGACGCGCGCTGCGTATTTTCCAGACGGATCGAGTTCGAGTAACGCTTAATGCCTTCTGCGGAATGGCTTTCGTCAATCGGTTGGCCCTCGTGTGGCTGGAGTCTTCGCTCGCAACCGCCGACTGTCAGTTGAATACGCGGTTCGCCGGCGAGACGCTGCCCGATAGTCGTGCGCGTCGATTTCTGAATCTATTCCAGGCTATCCGCCTGATCCCATTGCGCAAGAAGCTCGGCCGGAATCGCGTTGACAACCTCGACGTAGCGTTTGCCAACGCACTGCTCGGCCCGCTTCAGTAATACCGGGATCGGGCTGCTTGGTTCGTTCGTTTCGAACCACTGGCGTGCTGCATTGATCAGCGTCAGCGCTGCGTGGCGGTTCATTGGCACAGCTTCGATACACGAGACGACGGTGCGCGCGTTTGCGTCCGAGATAAAGTCGTCATGTGGAGGAATTGGCGGGAATTCTCCACCAGGCCGCACATCGCATGCATCCTGGTCGTCAACGTCATCAACGAAAACGTGTACTGCGGTTGACGCTGCTTCGGCGCGCGTACCTGTGTCATTCAACGGTTGCAGCAATCGAATCAATGGCGAAAGGTCGGGCAGATACGTGTCGAGATGCGTGCCTCCCCACATGTTGATCGCGGCAAGATTCGAGATCGTCTCGTCGAACGCACTCATCATTTCAGGCTGTTGGGTTCGCAGATCCTGCAACTGCTGGATGACCGAATCGGGTGCGAGCGCATCCGCTGAGCGCGGATGGGCAAAAGCACGTTCGATATCCCGCATTTGCAGGCGTGTGGCGGTCGACTTCGTCAGCACGATCTCCCGGACGTCGGCCAGCAACCCGTCGGGATCCGCCAGCGCCTGCAGGGCATTCATTCGCATTTCCAACGCGGCGGCGCGATCGTCATCCGTGCCTGCCTGCGGGTGAATGCTGTCGGGAAATGCCTGCAACCACGCCGCGAGCAACCGCGTTCCTTCCGCCAATCCGGACGAGCCGCCCAGCCGCGTGCGGCAACGGGCATAGAGCACCGCGACACGCATATCCTTCGTACGCAGCATCAGCCGTCGGCAGTTGCGCTCGAGTTCGCTCCAGTTGAGCGGATCGGGCGATCCGACAAACGCGCCGTACTGCACGTCCGGCCGGGACGCAGCGTCAGCGAAAAGCACCACGAAATCGTGGTCATACTCGAGATCCGGGCCGCACGGCGCGTCCTCGCTCACCGGCGCCAGCCAGTCGACGTGCGTGGTATCGATCGCGGCGGCTCGACTGGGCTTCGCGTGTGTGGCCGATTGCTTCTTGCTCATGGTCAGTCAGTTCCGGGGCTTGTCGGGCGGCGATCGAAATGACGCGCGTAACGTTCTGGTTCGAACCGCATGCCGGTAATGGGTTTGCGCTGGTCCGGGCGGCCGAGCCACCCGGACCAGCCCATGCGTTGTTGTCCGCCCATCACCGCCGGCGGCGCACTCTCGGGCTTGATACGCAATTCGAGTTCCCATTCCAGCTCGTAGCCGACGAACGTCCGCACCCATTCGACGAGCTGTGGCAGATCCTCGCCCTGAGGCGTGAAGCGCAGATAGGCGTCGAGATCGAGCGGGCCGATGACGATTCGAAAGCGGTGCTGACGGTCCGGCGCGACGCGTCCAAGCATTGCGCCTTGCCCCATCGTCGCGGCGGCGCCGGGACGGCCCATGCGGCCGCAATCGGCCGGATCGATTTCGATCCAGTGAAACACGTTTTCCTCGAGCGCGACCGGCACGCCGAAGTAGCGTTCGAGCGTCGCGCGCAGGCCGTCCGGATTGCGCGATTCGCGTACGAGATGTGCCGCGGCGGCGAGGCGCGCGTGCGAGGGCACCGGGCGCCGCGCAATTTCTCCGGTGTCCAGCCCGGCGAGGCTCGCGATGTAGAACGAAAATCGTTCGTCGTGAGTTCGGTCGAGTCCTGCGGCTGATTGAGCCGATGCCCATGCGCGATAGAACAGCGTGAAATAGCGATGATGGAAGATGTCGAAAAAATCGACGGTCGTCGTGTCCCGCCGGCTGTCTTCGCGATCCTTCGCGATCTCGGTGAAGTGGATCGGTAGCGGACCATTGGGACCGAGCATCCCGAGACTGAAAAGCCGCACCTTCAACCGTCCCGCGGTTTGTTCCACGCTGGCGACTTCCCGCGGGGCAAAGGCGAGGCTCGGCTGCTGGCCAAGCCGGAACGGCTCCGAGCCTGGCCGGCGTGCCGTGCCGATCGGATCGATCGCGGGGTTCGCGCCGATGCGGCGCAATAGCGACAGAAACCCGAACTGCCATGGCTCGGCCTGCAAGCGTTCGAGCTGCCCGGGCGACAGCGTGCTGTCGCGCAGCAGTGCGGGCAGCGTGGCGCGCTTCATCACAGCACTCCGCGTGTGCCGGTGCGCACCGGCCAGCGTGCGATGCGGCCTCGCTGCATCGAATGCAGTTCGGTTTGCGTAAAGCTGTTGAGCGACACGTGCCGCGCAAGCCAATGTTCGAGGATCACGCCGAATAGATAGGGGCTGACGCCCGAGAAATCCGTCTCGTCGACGGTCAGTGTGCACTCGATGCCGCGGCCGAAAGTCATCGGACCGCTCCCTGGCAGCTTGCGTGTCACCGGGCGCGTCTTCACGCCGACGAGGCTTTCGACTTGCCGCCCTTGTCCGGAATCGCCGTCCGCGACATACAGGCGGAGCAGATCGCGCAGCCCTTGCCCACCTTCACGGTGTTCGAAATCATCGAGCGGCAGATAGTTGAAATTGAGTTGGCGAATCAGGCGCCATGCCATTTCACGTTCGGCATAGGGTGGCAGCGGAGGGCTGGGCGGGCGGATGAGGCCGATGCTCTCGACCGGTGCGGATTCGGCCGTGTCGAGGTCGTCGATACCGTTGCGCGGCACGAGCGTAGCGAGATCGCGGTTTGTCAGCAGCGCGTCAACCGATAGGTAGCGGATGCTTTCGTGATAAGGCGCTTCGTTCTGGTCGACGAGAGAGAGAAACACTTCCGTGCCGACGTAGGGCGTGCGCGTACCGTAACGACGAGCGGAATCGGATACGAGACGCCGCTCGCGTCTCGCCGAAAAGTAGCGGCCGTGATTGCCTTCGTCGTTGTTCAGCGTTTGGTAGAGCGGGCGGAACGTGAGTTCGGCAGAGGTTGCGGCCACGCGGCCGTACACGGCCTCGACCGAAAACACCTCGTAGTCGAGCGGCGCGAGCCGCGTCGGTACCAGATGAAACTCGGTTTCTCGCGGCGTGATTTCGATCCGGTCCGTATGCTTGCTGAAGAGGTTGATGACGGGGGTGCAGAACAGCGCGAAGCGTGACGCGTCGACAAGGTTCGCCAGTTGGGTCGGCGAGCGGTCGAGCAGCACGACGACCTCGACTTCGCGGCCGTGCACAGTCGAAAAACCTTCGGCGAGCCCGTTCAGCGCAAAGAACCAGAATCGGGCCGGGCACGCGAAATACTCGTGCAGCAGGTTATGCCCGTGAAATTTCGTCCATGTGAGCGGGAGCAGGTTTTGGTTGGTGCGTAGCCCTTCATGCTCCACTGCATTACTGGTCACGGCCGCGAGCGGGCGCCCTGGGTTGCCGAACTCGCCGGGCGCGCCGATCACGGACGCGACGGCACCGGCATGCAGCAGCTCGAACAGGTGCGATGCAACCTGCTCGTCACCGGTAAGATAAACGGGAAGTCGATCGAGCCCCTTCAGGTCGGAAATCCGGACATTGCCGGTCGTCGCCAGGCGTAGCCGCAATGCGCCGCGCACCTGCGTATCGGGCGGCACGTAGCGCTCGAGGCCGGCGATGTCCGGTGGAACGCCCGTCAAGCGGGCCTCGGTGATCGTCAGCGGCCACAGCGTCACGTCCTGGCCGCTCGTGAATCGGCACGCCGTTCTTTCGCCATCGGGAATGCGGGCAGTAAACGCGGTGCCGCGCGTAATTCGGTATCCGTTGACGAGGCTGCCCTCCGTCCGCCCGGGATGCAGGCGGGCGACGGCAATCGATGGCGTGGGCGCGACGTAGTTCGGGTAAACGACTTCGAGCAACCGTTCGGTAAAGCGCGGGAATTCCGCATCGAGCTTGAGCTGCATGCGGGCCGCCATGAAGCTGAACGATTCGATCAGGCGCTCGACGTAGGGATCCGCCACTTCGCCCGCCTGCATGCCGAGTCGGCGGGCGATCTTCGGGTGTGCATGCGCGAATTCGGCCGCGAGCTCGCGCATGTAGATGAGTTCCTGATTGTAGTAGTCGAGCAGTCGCGGGTCCATCGGAATGGTCTCGTTATCGTTGTGGCGCACCGTGCCGTGCTTAACTCGTGCGCATGCCGGTGATGCGAATCTCGCTGGTTTCGAGATCCAGCGAACTCTGCACCATGAATTCGAGCGGGTACGGATCCATGTGAATCAGGCCACGGACTTCGAACGCGAGGACGTTGTGATGCTCGCCGGCATCGCCGCTGCCGGGGCGGGGGGACACCACCAGGGAATCCGGAATCAGCCGTGGTTCGAAATCGGTAATGGCCCGCCGGATCGTCTGCTCGACGTCGTTCCAGTGACGTGATGCGATAAAGGTGCCCGCGAGACGCGGCACGCCGAAGTTCACGGTCGACGCAGCGACTTGCGGGTGGCGGGAACGATCGATCTGATCCTCGATGCTGGTTGTATTGAGCAGGTAAGCGAGATCGCGCTGCACGATGTCGCGCATCTGTTTGCGGGTGACCGTGTATTCCTCCGGCGCTTCCATGCTTCGGTGCGGTGCATCGTCACGCAGCCGGTCCAGCAAGGTCGGCATCAGGTGCGTATTGGCGCGCCGTGGTGTCCGGACGGCAAGCGAGTCCGCGGCCCGCGCCACTTTCCTGCGCTCACTCATCGATCGGCGCTCCGCTCGTAGCGCCGCTTCCGATACCTGCGCCGAACGCCGCGGTCGCCAGTTCGAACAGTCCGAAGTCGCCCTGATCCGTTGACCAGGTCTTTTGGCCGAGCGCCGTGACGCCGGTTCGGCCGTGCTCCCGCCAGAACGTTTCGCGTCCGATACGGATGGCATCGCTGCCGGCCTCCGAACCCGGATATCGCGCCGGCATGAAACCGTGAATGATGGCGCCATCGCCAAGCGTGAACGTGCACGGCGCCCAAATCAGGTCGATGACCTTCGTCGGAGGCGACACGCGCCATGACGCCAGATCGACGAACGGAATCCAGCGATAGTGTCCGGCCACGATGATTTCGCAGACGGGGCCGAAACGGGAGTCGCTGTCTACGATCCAGGCTACCGAGCCATGAGGGATGTGCACTGCGATGGTGGGAGCGGCATCGAAGGCCGCTTCGCGCGCGTCGTCGGCTGCGTCGATCCGTCCCGCCGAGGCGAGGTGCAATGCATTCAGCAATCCGTCGATCCACGCTGGTTGCTCGAATACGAAGCCCGGACGTTCGTGCCCCTCGACCACCTGCTTGCGCCGGCATTCGGCGCGGATCAGGTCCCGATAGACCTGCGCGGTTGCCGTGTGCTCCGGTTCGAGCACGGCCCATGTCTGCAACTGCTGGATTGCCCGCGCCCATTCGCCCATGACGCACAACAGCTGGAACAGCGCCCACCGATGGGACGCGATGGCCGGCTGCGCGCGCACGCGTGCGGAGATTCGTTCGATCTGTTCGCTGAGGGAGGCATCATCCGGACGAACGAGAGGGGCCGGGTTGGAAGCGGTGAGCCGGGTCAATCTTCATCCTTGCGCAAGGGCGCGGACAGCGGGCTGTCGATAGTCAACGCGTGGTGTTCGCGCCGTGTTAGCGCGGGGGGATGTTGCGCGGCCGTCGCTCGAAAATCGGGAGGCGCAAACAGATGCAGGATCTCGGGAACGGGGTCATCGTCTGGCAGGGGGCCAGTGTGCTCATCCAGTCGCTCGAATACGTCCTCGAGCGTACGGTCGCCAAACAGCAGCGTTTCGATTGAATCGTGATCGCGACCCGCGTCTGGACAGTCCGGCGAATCGAGCGCGGTCGTGCGCGTTGCCGGCTCCGTCGCCGCTGCGATTGATGCCCACTCAGCGGTAGTGGATGCGTGGGGATCAGCCAACGCCCGCCAATACTGGGCGTGCAATGTATCGATCAGCACGTCGGTGCTGTCGGGCGTGTCAATGGAAGCGTGAGACGAAGAATCCGAATGTCGCGCGACGCGCTCCATGCCGCCGATGCCGAGCTGACCGAGCAGGTCGTCGGCACTGGACGACGCGGATGATTCGCCTGCTGGAACGGCCGGGTGGGCAGCAGCAGTGTGGCTGGGCCGTGCATGATCTTTACCACGCGCGAGCCTCGCGTGCGATACGTCCGATTGGTGACACCACGGCAGGCGAAGGGAACGCATCCGGCTATCCAGCGATGAGAAGCCCGCATTTTAACCATGAGTTTCGGTCGATTGTTTATTGAGATGAAAATAATCGGTCGGATGAAGTTGGATGGAATGTTTTTGAGATGAGATATGAAATGTAAAATAAAGTCACAACATGGGTCTAATGATTTTGAGATTAAAAATATCGATTCGTTGACGAGCTTGAGTCGTTGCGGAAAGTGAATTTATCTCAAAATAACAAAGGCTTGTGTGAATGAGTCAAGGGTAGGTCGGTTGAGCCTCTAATCGAGAATTGATCTGATGTTGCGTATGTTGTGGGCGGTAATTTGTTGGCGGTGATCAGGGGATTTTCGGGAAATATTTCTGATCGGTCGCATTGACGGAAGTTATAACTCATGCTGATAATGCGGCTTCGATTTGATTGGCCAATCGAGTCGAATTGAAGAGAGGATGATGTACCAGTGCTTCCGGAAGGGCGTCCGGAAGGCAGTCTGTATAGCAGTCCTGACAGATCCTGCATGGTGCGTGGAACCATCGCGTCCAACGACAAAGATCAACATGACCATTTCTCGCCAAGCGCTATTCGGTAAGCTCGGGGTCCAGCTTTACCGGGGTATCGAGTCGGCGACGAATTTCTGCAAGCTGCGCGGGAATCCGTTCGTCGAGCTCGTCCACTGGCTGCACCAGTTGCTGCAGCAGCCGGACGGCGATCTTCAGCGGATCGTGCGTCACGCCGCGATCGATCGCGATGGGCTCGAACGTGATTTCGCGCGGGCGCTGGCCGCCTTGCCGGCCGGCGCAAGTTCGATCAACGATTTTTCGTGGCATATCGAATCGGCGATCGAGCGGGCCTGGGTGCTCGCGACGCTCGAATACGGCGACCGACGCGTGCGCGGCGCGTGGCTGATCGCGGCACTCGTGTCCGTTCCCGAACTGCGGCGCGTCATGCTCGCGATCTCCCCGGCGTTCGGCAAAATCCCGGTCGATGATTTCGACGACGTGCTGCCAGCCTGGATAGCCGGTTCGCCGGAAGCGGACGACGGCCCTTATGACCATAGCGAATATCTGCCCGCCACGCCGGGTGACACATCCGGCGCGACGCCGGGCGGGCCGAAGGGCGGGACACTCGACCAATACTGCGCGGATCTGACGGCACGTGCTCGTGCCGGTGAGATCGACCCGGTCATCGGTCGCGAACTCGAGATTCGCACGATGATCGATGTGCTGCTGCGCCGCAGACAAAACAATCCGCTGGTGACCGGTGAAGCCGGGGTCGGCAAGACGGCCGTGGTCGAGGGGCTCGCTCGTGCGATCGCATCGGGCAACGTGCCGCCGAAGCTTGCAGATGTGCGTCTGCTGAGCCTCGATGTCGGAGCATTGCTGGCGGGTGCCAGCATGAAGGGGGAATTCGAAGCGCGCCTGAAGGCGTTACTCGAAGCGGCCGCGAAATCGCCAGTGCCGGTCATCCTGTTCATCGACGAAATCCACACGCTGATCGGCGCGGGCGGCCAGGCCGGCACCGGCGACGCTGCCAACCTCCTGAAGCCGGCGCTCGCGCGTGGCACGCTCCGCACCATTGGTGCGACGACCTGGGCCGAGTACAAACGGCATATCGAGAAAGACCCTGCATTGACGCGACGCTTTCAGGTGCTTCAAGTCGCGGAGCCGTCCGAGGCTGCTGCCGTCGATATGGTGCGGGGGCTCGTGCAAACGTTCTCCGCGCATCACGGTGTCGTGGTGCGCGACGAGGCGATTCGCAGTGCAGTGACGTTGTCGCACCGATACATCCCGTCGCGCCAGTTGCCGGACAAGGCGATCAGCTTGCTGGACACTGCCTGTGCACGGGTGGCGCTGTCTCAGCATGCTACGCCGCGAGAACTCGACGACGTGCGTCAACGGCTTGCGGCCGCCCGAACGGAAGAGGCGCTACTTGCGCAGGAGACCCGTATCGGACTGGGCGTGGACAAGGCACTGGTCAGTGCGCACGAACGCATCGCCGCGCTTGCAGCGGACGAAGCAGCGGTCGAGGTGCGCTGGCGTGAACAGGCTGCGGCCGCGCAGGCATTGCTTGCCGCACGTGAAACGATGAGCGGTGACATCGCGCAGGCGCCGGTGTCGGTCGATCGGCTTCGCGAGCTCGAACAGGCGTTGCTGGCGCTGCAAGGCGACGCGCCGCTCGTGTTTCCGGAGGTCGATGCGGCGATCGTCGCGGAAATCGTATCCGACTGGACGGGTATCCCCGCCGGTCGCATGGTCACGGACGAGGTCGAGGCGGTGCGTCGCTTGTCGGAAACGCTGGAGGCACGCGTGATCGGCCAGACAGACGCGCTGCGCTTGATCGGCGAACGCGTGCAGACCGCACGGGCCGGCCTGACCGATCCGAAAAAGCCGCTTGGCGTGTTCCTGCTCGCGGGCCCGTCGGGTGTCGGCAAGACCGAAACCGCGTTGGCGCTGACCGAGGCGCTGTACGGTGGCGAGCAGAACCTGATCACGATCAACATGAGCGAGTATCAGGAAGCGCACACCGTCTCGGGGCTGAAAGGGGCGCCGCCCGGCTACGTCGGATATGGCGAAGGTGGCGTGTTGACCGAAGCGGTGCGCCGCCGCCCGTATTCGGTCGTCCTGCTCGACGAGGTCGAAAAGGCCCACGGCGACGTGCACGAAATGTTCTTCCAGGTGTTCGACAAGGGCTACATGGAAGACGGCGACGGCCGCCATATCGATTTCCGCAACACGACGATCCTGCTGACGAGCAATGTCGGCGCGGACCTGAGCGCAAGCCTGTGTGCCGACCCCGCGCTCGCACCGGACCTCGACGGCTTGCGGGAGGCGCTCGCTCCTGAGCTGCTGAAAACTTTCCCGGCGGCCTTCGTCGGCCGTGTGACGGTGGTGCCGTACCGGCCGCTGGCGGACGACTCGCTCGCACGCATCGTTCGCTTGCACCTCGGACGCGTCGTGAAACGCATGGCCGATACGCACGATATCGCGCTCACGTTCGACGATGCGGTGGTTGGCTACATCGTCGGTCGCTGTCTCGTTCAGGAAACCGGCGCGCGCGTCCTGATCGGTTTCATCGAACAACACATCCTGCCGCGCCTGTCGGCGCTCTGGCTCGATACCTTCGCGTCGAAAGGCGCGCTCGCGCGCATCGCGATCGGTGTTGCCGACCCGGCCGCCGACCCCGTGCGGGCGCTGACCTTCGATGCAATGTCTTCTCGCCTGGACGAATCGCTTGGCTAAGCGCCGTCCACTTCCCACTGTTCAGGAGAACCTGTCCATGTCCGCTTCCAGCAGTTCGCAGAAATTCATTGCGCGCAATCGTGCGCCGCGCGTGCAGATCGAGTACGACGTCGAGGTTTACGGCTCGGAGAAGAAAGTCGAGCTGCCTTTCGTCATGGGCGTGCTGGCCGACTTGTCGGGCAAGCATCCGGTCGAGCCGCTTCCGGCAGTGTCCGACCGGCGATTCCTCGAAATCGATATCGACAATTTCGACGAGCGGATGAAGGCGATTCGGCCGCGCGTCGCGTTTGCGGTGCCGAACACGCTGACCGGTGACGGCCAGATGATGGTCGACATGACCTTCGAGAGCATGGAGGACTTTTCCCCCGCTGCCATCGCGCGCAAGGTCGAACCGCTCCGCCAGTTGCTGGAGGCCCGTACCCAGCTGGCGAACCTGCAAACCTACATGGACGGCAAGTCGGGCGCCGAAGCGCTCGTGACGCAGCTGCTGCAGGATCCCGCGCTCTTGAAATCGCTGGCCGCTGCGCCGAAACCCGAGCATCACGAAGCCGGTGCCCTCGACCAGAACGAAGCCGACTGACCGACGAATCGATCGAGGATGACCACCATGGCAAAACAACACGCACAGGCCGAGCAAGTACAGACGGCCACTCAATCCGACTTCACGCAACTGCTGGAAAAGGAATTCCGTCCGAAGACCGACCAGGCGCGCGAGGCCGTCGAATTCGCGGTCCAGACGCTCGCCGAACAGGCGCTTGCCCAGACCGCGACCATCAGCGACGACGCGTACAAGAGCATCGCGGCGATCATTGCGCAGATCGACCACAAGCTTTCCGAGCAGATCAACCTGATCCTGCACCACGACGATTACCAGGCGCTGGAATCGGCATGGCGCGGCTTGAACCATCTCGTGTCGAATACGGAAACCGACGAGCATCTCAAGATCCGTGTCCTGGACGTTTCGAAGACCGAGCTGCACCGCACGATGCGCCGTTACAAGGGGCTGGCATGGGATCAAAGCCCGCTCTTCAAGCAGATCTATGAGCAGGAGTACGGCCAGCTCGGCGGCGAGCCGTACGGCTGCATGGTGGCCGACTACTATTTCGACCATACGCCGCCTGACGTCGATCTGCTCGGTTCGATTGCGAAGGTCGCCGCGGCATCCCACACGCCGTTCATCACCGGGGCCGGTCCGTCGGTGCTCCAGATGGAGTCGTGGCAGGAGCTTGCGAACCCGCGCGATCTGACGAAGATTTTCACGCAGAACCTCGAGTATGCGGCGTGGAATTCGCTGCGCAATACCGAAGATGCCCGTTATGTCGGCCTGACGATGCCGCGCTTCCTCGCACGGCTGCCGTATGGCGCCAAGACCAATCCGGTCGACGAATTCGATTTCGAAGAAGACACCAACGGCTCGGACCACAGCCGCTACGGCTGGGCGAACGCGGCGTACGCGATGGGCGTCAACATCAACCGCTCGTTCAAGCAGTATGGCTGGTGCTCGCTGATCCGCGGCGTCGAATCGGGCGGCACGGTCGAGAGCCTGCCGTGCCATACCTTCCCGACCGACGACGGCGGCGTCGACATGAAGTGCCCGACCGAGATCGCGATCTCAGATCGCCGCGAGGCCGAACTGTCGAAGAACGGTTTCATTCCGCTCGTGCATCGCAAGAACACGGATCACGCGACCTTCATCGGCGCGCAGTCGTTGCAGAAGCCGGCCGAGTACCACGACCCGGACGCGACCGCAAACGCGAACCTGTCGGCGCGCCTGCCGTATCTGTTCGCCTGCTCGCGCTTCGCGCACTACCTGAAGTGCATCGTGCGCGACAAGATCGGCGCGTTCAAGGAGCGCGAGGACATGCAGCGCTGGCTGAACGAATGGGTCATGCACTACGTCGACGCGGATCCTGCCAACTCATCGCAGGACACCAAGGCGCGTCGGCCGCTTGCCGCCGCCGAAGTTCTCGTCGAAGACGTCGAGGGCAACCCCGGCTATTACCAGGCGAAATTCTTCCTGCGCCCGCACTTCCAGCTCGAAGGGCTGACGGTTTCGCTGCGGCTCGTGACGAAGCTTCCGTCGATCAAGGAAGCGGCGTAACCGGAAGGTAATCGACCCCATCGGGCCGGGCATTCAAGCGCTTCATCTTGCGATGAACGGCCCGTTTCTACTCACGTAAGTCAAGGAGTACTACGCATGGCACAGGACATTTTTCTGAAGATCGACGGTATCAACGGCGAATCGCTCGATGACAAGCACAAGGACGAGATCGAAGTCCTGAACTGGGATTGGGAAATCACCCAGGAATCGTCGATGCATGCCGGCAGCGGTGGCGGCGCGGGTAAGGCGACGGTCAAGGACCTGACGTTCGAACACAACATCGATCGCGCCAGCCCGAACCTGATGAAGTACGCGCTGACCGGCAAGCATATCGATCAGGCGACGCTCGTGATGCGCAAGGCCGGCGGCAATCCGCTCGAATACCTGAAGGTCACGATGAGCGACGTGATCGTCACGCGCGTGAAGCCGTCCGGCAGCAAGAGCGACGCCGAGAAGAGCCGCGAGACGGTGGCGTTGTCGTTCGCGAAGGTGAAGCAGGAGTACGTCGTGCAGAACGCGCAAGGCGGCAGCGGCGGTGCGGTGACCGCCAGCTTCGACATCAAGGGCAACAAGGAAGCATAAGCCGGCAAGGCGTTGCGCGTGCGCAAGGGTGTTTCCGCGCATGCGCAATGTCCTTTTGCTGCATTCCAAGACGAGATCTGCATGCGTTCGATCCTGATTGCCACCACGCTTGCCAGTGTCGTGATTCTCACGGCCTGTGCGAGCGGCGAACCGAAACCCAAGGAGCCGGTTCGTCTTGACTTGACGGTCAATGCGCGACCGGACGTCAACCCGGACGACCGCGGGCGGCCCGCGCCGATCGTCGTTCGCATCTATGAGCTGAAGAACGACAACGCCTTCAGCACGGCGGACTTTTTCACGCTGCAGACCCAGGAAAAGACGGTATTGGGCGATGACGTCGTGAAGCGTGACGAACTGCAGTTGCGTCCCGGCGATCGCAAGACCCTCGTTCGGCGACCGGACCCAGCGACGGCCGCCATCGGCGTGATTGCGGCTTATCGCGATTTGCCGAATGCGGTATGGCGCACCGTTTATACGATGCCGACCGCACCCGACAAGGCGTGGTACCGCCTGTTCACGCCGAAGCTGAAACTGACTGTCGATCTCGAGGCGAAGGCCGTCAAGGTCGAGGAAGCGAAGAAATGAAACACGTCGCGCAACAAACCGGACGGTATGTATGAGCTGGTATGCAAAGGTCGCCTGGCAGGAAGGGCTGTTTTTTCGGCCACAACTGTTCCAGCAGCAGGATCGCTACTTCGAGAAGTACGCTCATATGCGTGCGGCTCCGCTGTCGCCGTTCTTTTTCGGCTTCGCGAGCTATGCGCTCGATCTGGAGTCGCTGGCGCTCGGGAAGGTGATCGTCAAATCGGCCGCCGGCGTGTTCGCCGACGGCACGCCGTTCGATGCGCCGGGCAATACGCCTCTGCCGCCGCCGCTGACTATCCGGCCCGAGCACCTCGATCAGGTGATCTATCTCGCAGTGCCGGTCCGGCTGCCGAACTGTGAAGAAACGACGTTCGAGAACAGCGCGGATTCCCTGGCGCGCTACCTGGTGTTCGATACGGAACTGCGCGATACGAATTCGATCGGTCTCGCACCGGAGTCCGTGCAATTGTCGAATCTGCGCTTGCGACTGATGCCGGAAAAGGAGTTGGGCGATGCGTGGATCGGCCTCGCACTCACGCGCGTCAAGACGATCCGTGCGGACGGCAGCATCGAACTCGACGACACGCTGGTGCCGCCGGTGTCGGGTTACGGTGCGAGCAACCTGCTCGCAAGCTGGGTGACGAAAATCCACGATCTCGCGCACCTGCGTGCGAATGCGCTCGCCGCACGGCTCGCCGGCACCGACGAGACGACGGCGAGCGCGGCGACGGTTACGGACTATCTGCTGTTGCAGATTTTGAACCGCTACGAGCCGCTGTTGCAGCACATGCTGCGTGTGCCGGCCGTGTCGCCCGCCGATGTCTATGCGTTGCTGATCAGCATGGCGGGCGAACTGTCGACGCATCTGCGAACGGACACGCGTCGGCCGCTCGACACACATCCGCCTTATCAGCACACGACGCCGCATTTGTGTTTGAAGCCGGTTGTCGACGATACGCATCGGTTGCTCAACGCCGTGTTGGTGCGGAGTGCGCAGAGCATCGCATTCGAGGACCGCGGACACGGGATGCGCAATGCGGTGGTCGATCCGGTCGATATGCAAGGCTTTACCGCACTGGTGCTGGCCGTTCATGCGGCGATGCCGCCGGACGTGCTGAAGCAGCAGTTTCTGGCGCAGGCGAAGGTGGGGCCGTCGGAGAAATTGCCGAGCCTTGTGCGTAGTCACTTGCCGGGCGTTGGTTTGCAGGCACTGCCGGTGCCGCCGCGGCAGATTCCGTTCAATGCGGGATACATCTATTACGAGTTGACGCAGGGTGGACCGCTTTGGGAGGAAGTCGTGCGGCATGGTGGTATCGCGTTGCACGTGGCGGGGGAGTTCCCGTCGCTCAAACTTGAGCTTTGGGGCGTGCGCGCGTAAGCGTGACGTGTTCGAAGCGATGGGGTGGCTATCGGCAGTCGATGGTTCGATCGATTCAAGGAGATGTCGGAATGGCTTTGTTTGACGCACCACGGACGCTGTCGATTTCCGGCGGAGCCCTGCCGATGTACGGTGATCGTCCGATCCTCACGCCGGTGAAGCTTACGGGCGGCGAAACGCTCGGCGAGTTGTTCGAGTACACGCTCGAGCTGAAAACCCCGGACGAACTCGGGTTCTCGCAGAGCATTGCCGCGAATATCGATCTCGACAAGCTGATCGGCACCGAGCTGACCGTCTCGATTCAGATCGAAGGCGTTGGGCATTTCATTCGTGGTCTTGCCGGCAACACCGGAATGGCGAATATCGGCGCAGGCACGCGCGAGATCACCGGCATCATCAGCCACGCATCCATCCTGCGAGAAGATGGCCGTTCGATCGTATACGCGGTCACGATTCGACCGTGGCTCTGGCTGGCGACGAAGAACTGCGAGTGCCGCATCTTCCAGGATATGTCCGTGATCGAGATCACGGATGCGGTGCTCTCGGCCTACCTGTTCCCTGTCGACAAACGACTGACGCCGCCGCGTCCGAACAAGACCTGGCCCAAGCGGGACATCCAGCGCCAGCACCACGAAAGCGACTGGACGTTCCTGCAGCGCTTGTGGGAAGAGTGGGGCATCTTCTACTTCTTCGAGCATGAAGAGAGGAAGCACCGTCTCGTGCTGTGCGATGCGATAACCGCGCTCAAGCCGCACGACGATGCCTATTCGACGATCCGCTACGAGACTCCGAATAGCCGGCGTATTGACGAGGAGCATATTCACGCGCTGTCGGTCTCGAACGCGTTGACGACCGGTGCGGTGACCAGTGTTGACTACGACTACACCCGGCCGCGCGCAGACCTGACGGTTGCGCGAGAAGACCCGCGCAATACGGGGCTCGCCAATCAGGAGCATTACACGTGGGGCGATTATGCTCAGCCGCAGGCCGGTGCGGGCGGCTTGTCAGGCGCGCGAAACGAACCGCGGACCGAGGCCGAATACCTGACGCTCGTGCAGATGGAAGCTTGGCGTTGTCAGGGGCTCAGGGCTTCCGGGCAGGGCAACCTGCGCGGGCTGGTCACTGGTCGGACCTTTGTGCTTTCGCACTATCCGCAGAACGCCGCGAACTGCGAGTACGCGGTTATCGCCGCGAGGCTGACGATCGAAGAGGTCGGCGAGGCATCGGGTTCCGGTCAGCGATACCACTGCGAAGCGGACTTTGTGTTGCAGCCGACCCATGAGCCGTTCCGGCTGCTGCGCACGATCGATAAACCGCGTATTACCGGCGTTGAATATGCCGTCGTGACGTGTCCGGAGAATCAGGAAATCTGGACGGACGCGTACGGTCGGGTGAAGTTGCAGTTTCTGTGGGATCGGCTCGGCGACAACGACGAACGTTCGAGTTGCTGGGTGCGCGTTGCCGGTGCGTGGCATGGCGATCAGTTCGGCGGGATATTTCTGCCGCGCCGGGGCCATGAGGTTGAAGTTGCATTCGCGAATGGCGATCCGGATTTGCCGATCATCGTCGGCAGTGCGACCAATGCGTTCAATATGCCGCCGTTCGACTTACCGGCGAACCACACACTCGCCGGTTATCGCAGCAAGGAAGTTGGCGCTCGGCGAGCGAACACGCTTGCGTTCGATGACACGCACGGAAAAATTCAGGCTCATCTGTCGAGTGACGAAGGCTGTTCGCAGTTGAATCTGGGTTACATCACGCGTATCGCGGGTAACGCTGGTCGGCAGGATGAGCGTGGCCGCGGAGCGGAGTTGCGGACGGATGGCCATGGCGTGTTTCGAGCGGCTCAGGGCATGCTCCTGACGACGGAAGCTCGGCAAAATGCGCGAGCCCATTTGACCGACATGGGTGAGACGACCGCTCGACTCGAAGAAGCCGAGCGTTGGCAGTCGACGATCGCTCAACTTGCCCAACAGGCAACCGCTCAGGACGCAAACACCCATCAGGAAGAAGTCGCAGCGACGCTGGCCAAGCAGAACGCCGCTATACGGGGGCCGCACGACCCCTCCGACGATGGCTTTCCTGAACTCGGTGCGCCGCACGTCGTCGTAGCCGGCGCCGCGGGCATCCAGACCACGACCCCCGCGACAACGCATATCGCAAGCGGTCAGCACGTCGCGCTGACGAGCGGGGAGCACATCGCGGCGTCGGCGAACGGGAGTGTTCTCGTCAGCGCTCAGGATACGGTGCGTCAGTTTGCAGCGCGCGGAGGTATGAAATCCGTCGCGGCCGATGGGGACATCGATATTCAGGCACTGCAGAAGGCGATCAATCTGCTGGCCCTCCTCGAGGTCAACGTTACTAGCGACGCGATCCATATCAAGGCGAAAAAGAAGCTGGTTCTGAACGGCGGTGGCAGCTACATCGAGCTTGAGCAGGGCAGCATAAAAAGCGGAACCAGCGGTGTTTGGCTGGCGCATGCCGCTACCCATTACTTTCCGCAACCTGACGAAGTGCCCGTCGAGCTTCACGTTCCCAAGGTGTGTATCGAGTGTCTGATGAAAGCCGCGAAGAGCGGCGCATCCGTGGTTCCGCGGCTCTGAGGTTTGCTTCATGAAAACGGTAGACGACAACGGAAAACTCTACGGTCTGGTCGATGGCGCGCAGTACCCGGACGCTCTTGCTGTATGGGTGCTCGAATTTTCGCCGGAGGTGCGATCGGTATTCGAAGGGTTGCCAGAGGAGGAGGCAGGCAACGCTGCTCCGATTCTCTTTGAGATAGACGATGTGAATAGCGACTGGGTTCGGCAGATCGATCAGATGGATCGGTATCGACCATGTTTCTCGGTTCTGCGCAGCGTCTTGAATATCGATGAACTCAAGCTGCATCTGCAGCAGTTTCTCTTTGCCGATATCGGCGAGGGCATTCAGGTTCTGCTCCGTTGGTTTGATCCGCGCGCGCTTCCGTCGATTCTCGAAGTCTCGGGCGACGCGGCGAGAGTTGAGCTCATGCGGCCGATAACGACATGGATGTACCGCGGAGGAAACTCGGAGTGGCAGTACGTCGCGATTGACGAGCGTTCGCACGCCGAGGATGCGGAGGAATTTTCGTTGTCACTCAGTCAGCAGCAGCTCGACAGGTTGGAAAGGCATGACGAGCCGCACGCGGTCATGAGCGAGTTGAGCGACCTCGGTCTGATCGACGCGAATCAACCATATGCAATTCGGTATCGGGATTTCTGCCAACGATATGATCGTGCGAATCAATGGGGGCTGGATCTCCGCGCAGATATCCACGCATTCTGTGTGGCCTCGTATCAGTATGGCGAAAAATTCGATCGACAGGATGACGTTCGATCGGCCATTCGGTCGACTGTCGCCGGCAAGATGCCATTGATACAAGAGTTCGAGTTGGTCCCAGCGTATGTCTGGCGGGATTTGAAGCGTTCTTTCGAGAAGTATGCTGGGTTGATGGACGAATAGGACACGGGACAATGAATATCTTTGTCTTTAAGCGATTTTCCGGTCTTTTTTTTGTCGGCTCCCTGTTGATGACGATCGCAGGTTGCTCGGATGAAAACGAGAGTAACCCGGCGGACGTGAGTGGCTATAACTATACCGATTACTACATTGCTGGATTTCGTGTCGGGAATGAAGGCCAGGAGCTCTCGGCGGGCGGGCCGAACATTTTCCCGAAAGAGCCAGGCGCGAAACGTTCGGGTGGAGGGAAATACATTTGTTGCATCGGTATTCCTTCGAAATGGCGGCCCGGGATGAAGCTCGCGGTCAAGTGGCGACGAGACACGAAACCCTACGACGAAGATCGCAGCGGTGATCGGTGGCTTACTGCGACTACCGACGTGCCGCCATATGGACCACGTACCGCAGGATTTGTTGTGCATTTCCTGCCTGGTGACCGGATTCGCATCCAGATCAGAGATGAGAAAGGAGTACTGCCAAAAATCGATGATCAGGATCCCTACATCGTACATGGTGTGCTGGACCCAGAATTGAACAAGAAACAAGGTGAGGGTTGAGGTGAGCGCGATCTGGCGGCCCGAACAGTTCAACGAACAACGGCATCTGGCAGAAGGTGAAGCCACTCGAGTGATGGAGAGGAATTCATCAAGCGAAACCTCCGATTACTTGCCGTCGTTGCACCTTATCGCTGTTCCGACTGCACAAACAAAGGATCTCTCGAGATGAATCTCGCTGCTCTGAAGCGTTGTCGTTTTTTGTTGGTCGGTTTGCTGTTGCTGTTCATAGGTTGCTCGGACGAAAAAGAGAGTAATCCGTCGAGCGTCAGCGGCTATAACTATACCGATTATTACATTGATCAATTCAATATCACAAACGAGGGCCAACAGCTTTCGGCGGGTGGCGCGAACATGCTTCCGAAGGACGCAGGGCAGGAGCGCTCAGAGAGTGGAGGTATGTGCTGTATCGGTATCCCTTCCAAATGGCGACCCGGCATGAAGCTCGTGGTCAGGTGGCGACGAGACACGAAACCATACGACGAAGATCGCAGCGGTGATCAGTGGCTTACTGCGATTACCGACGTGCCGCCGTATGGGCCGCGGACCTATGGCTTCGTGATTCATTTTCTGTCCGGTGACCGAATCCGTGCGGAGATACAGGACAAGCCGCAAATGCCAGAGAAACCCGCCGATACTGATCCGTACATCGTGCAGGGCATGCTGGATAAAGAATTGAACAAAAAGTGAGGAGAGGGGGATGAGCGTAATTCGATGGCCCGAACCATTCAACGAGCAGGGGCGGTTGTCCGAAGCGGACGCTGCCAAACTGATGGGGAAAAGTGCCCTAGCGCAGGAGGCGCCAGGGTGCGCACAGACGCTGCATGTCAATTTGTTCTTCGACGGCACGAATAACAATATTGAATGGGATACTAAGAGCGTGGAAAGACCTACGCATAGCAACGTTGCCAGATTGTTTCGTGCATGCCTTCGAAACAATTCAATAGGAATTTTTTCAGAGTACGTTCCGGGTGTTGGAACTCCATTTCCCGAGATTGGCGAAAAGGCATTCTCGTCGGCAGGAAAGGCATTTGCTCTTGGCTTCGGCATGCGCGTGGCGTGGGGGTACACTCGCTTACTGAACGCGTTGCATATTGCAATTACGGGTAATCGCATGCTGGCCGATCCCGAGGCTCGTGCTTTTTGTTCGTCGATCGACGATGACGTTATCGCCGCGAATGGCACGATGACTCGGATCGTTGGAAGAATGTCTAAGGTGATTCCTGCAGCAGGGGCTATCACAAATGCTCGACGGGCGTACTACGGATACAAGTCTCGAGAGATGCTAGAGCGTTTCCATGGAGAGCTGTCGGCGCTTCAAAAGAAACACAGCAGTTCGGGGGGGCAACTGAACCGATCGATTAAGAAGGTATGGATCAATGTTTTCGGATTTTCTCGCGGTGCCGCTGGCGCGCGCGTATTTGTCAATCGTCTTGTTAACACTTGGGCACCAAACGGAATGATCGCTGGCGCGATTCCGTACGAGGTTAACTTTCTGGGGATTTTTGATACGGTCGCATCGGTTGGCCTGCCGGATACGGCCACCGCAGCGGTCAATTTGCCAGACCTTGACGGGCACTGGGCATGGACGGCGGAAGGTGCCCTCAACATCCCTGCGTCGGTCAAGAAGTGTGTGCATTTCTTCTCGATCCACGAGCAGCGGATGAGCTTTCCGCTCGATTCCATTCGAGAAAAGCAAGCCTATCCAGTCGGCGCGCCACGCAGGATTGAGGTCGCCTACCCAGGAGTGCATTCTGACGTGGGGGGCGGTTATGCGCTCAACGAAGAAGGCAAGTCGCGGGACGGCGATGACAGCAAGCTCAGTCAGCTCGCCTTGCACAACATGTATATCGAGGCACTAAAGGCCGGGGTGCCGCTATCGGTAAAGACTGGCAAAACCTCGCTTCCGAAAATTGTAGAACACGATTTCAGAATATCTCCGAGCGTTGCCCGGGCCTTCAACGACTGGCTCTCGACCGTCAATCAAAAGCCCCTCGACAGCGTCGAAACGGCACTTCGCATAGGCATGGGGCAGTCGCTCGCGTGGCGTACCTTGCGCGCGGATTATGGAAATCCGCTGGCCTACATCACGTCGCAGGAATTCTTCCGTCGTGCGCCAGAAAACGACGTCACGCCGTACGGGCTGGAAACGCGAATCGGGAGCAAGGCCACATCTGCTTCTCGGCTCGACGACTTGAAGCGGGAGAAGCAGCAGCTCGAGAAGCAGAAGGCTGGCCTTGACGCGGCAGCACTCAGCATGCCTGCGATTCCGGCGCTTGCGAATCCGTTCAGGAAGAAAGCGGCCGAACTTGCCGAGCAAATCAAGAAAAAGGACGCCGACATTCTGGCGGCCGCGGCGGGGAAACCTCCGCGCCCTGGCGAGGGTACAACGGACGTGATGACCAACGACAAGACCGACCTTCTGGAAGCCGCGGAAGAGTTCCGGCTTTTGCTTGCGTACCTGTATCCCGATCAGCGCTGGCGCTGGCAAGTGTACTGGGCGCGTCCGCCGGCAGATACGGTGAAGGTGAAAATGGGACCGATAGGGAAGGCGATTCCCTTGGAGCAGAACGTCAATGCCTATTACCTGACGGTCGACCGAAAGGACGTCGTTTCGCACCGTAGGCAAGGGTCGACGGCTGCCTGGATGGGGGAACGTGACCGGGTGATGATGCTATTGGGGGGCGTCGCTGGGTATCAGCCGACACTGGATTTTGTTCTCACGCCGAGGCAGGAGATGCTGCCGTTCCTGCTCGAGCACACCTCTGACGAGGGAGTGCGAAAGCTGCCTCGCGCCGCGATCCGCTTGCTTGACGACTACGTTCACGATAGCCGCGCATGGTTCCGCGTGCCCTATTTCCACGAATACGCGCCCGGCGGTTACGGGTGGGCGCGGACGTTCTTCGTCGGCGACGACAGGCGCATTCGGTCGCTCGGCCTGAAAGACAATGCCGCGCACGTTGCCGTCGAACGTGAAAGGGTAGCGATGGCGGATCTCGGCAACTATCTCGTCGAGCGGTCCAGGACGTTACCGCCTCCGGTGAAAGTCGACTTCAGCACTTTTCCGCGCTAGTGAGCGCACCAGCCTACGAATATCACCATGTCAATCAGCATCGCAGTTGTCGGAGATGAAACCGACCATGGCGGCCGGATCATCACCGGTTCGGATACACACAAGATCGGCGGCAAGAAAATTGCCCGCCTGCACGATCTGGTCGATTGCCCGGAAACCTATCCGGACGGGCGTCCGCACGGCGTCAACAAGATCATCGAATCGCATCCGACGCTCAGCGTCGGCGGGCGCCACGTGGCGCTGCACGGCCACCGTACGGAGTGCGGTTGCCGGCTGATCGCGACGTCGACGGCAAAGGTGGGACGCTAACCATGTCGACGCCAAGAAAATCCAGCGTGCCGATCGGTGCCGTGCGCACGTCCGCGGAAGATCACGAGGCGTTGGCGGATGCGCTGAACCGCGGGGACGATTCGTCAGCCAGCCAGGATTTTGCGCCTCCAGAGGTTTTCGAGCAGCGTTTGGCCAAGGTCAAGGCGGCGCGCAACCCATTGCTCGAGGCATCCCGAGTGCTACTCCGTGCGCAGGCCGATATGCCGGACAAGTTTGCGTCGAAGAATGCGATTGATTCGTTGCGCACGCTTCTCGTTCAGGAGGTGAGGGTATTCGAGAAGCTTTGCGAACAAACCAGCATTCGGCGCGATCACATGATCGGCGCCCGATATTGCCTGTGCACCGCATTAGACGAAGCGGTAACGCAGACGGAATGGGGCAAGAAAGACTTGTCGGGGATCAAGTGGATCAAAGATGGTCTTGCAATCACCTTCCATGGAGATCGTGACGGCGGTGACAAGGTATATCTACTGATCGCCCGTCTGCTTGAGGATCCTCATGAGCATCGTGATCTGCTCCAGGTGATCTACCGAATTCTCAGTCTCGGTTTCGAAGGCCGCTACCGAGGCGTAACCGATGGCAAGCGCAAGCACGACGCGATCCGCCAGCGGATCTACAACGTCATCACATCGCAACGCGAGCCCGTGCCGATGGCCTTGTCACCCAACTGGCAATCGACTGCAAGAGGCAAGCGCCTGTCGTTCTACGATTTCCCGGTGTGGATCACCGTGGTCGTCCTGTCCGTGATCCTTCTCGGTCTGTTCGGCTGGTTCAAATACGAACTGATGACCCGTGCCGCCGAAGTCCAGAAGCAGATTGCCGCGATCGGTGCGATGACACCGCCTCCAGCGCCTCCGCAATTGCATCTCAAGCAGTTGCTCAAGGATGAAATCGCCGCCGGCACGGTCAGCGTCGACGAAGACGCTCGCCGAAGCGCCGTGACGTTCCGTGGCGACGCGATGTTCAAGCCCGGCGGGGCGTCAGTCCAGCCATCGATGAACCCGCTAATTTCAAAGATCGCCGCCGAAATCTCCAAGGTGCCCGGCAAGGTAGCCGTTCTTGGTTACACGGACAGCGTGCCGATTCGCAGCCGTCATTTCGCGTCGAATCAGGTGCTGTCGGAAGAGCGGGCCATTCAGGTCATGCAGATGCTGCAAGCCGCGGGCGTGCCTGCCAATCGTCTCGAAGCCGCCGGCAAGGGCGATGCCGATCCTGTCGGCGACAACCGCACCATGCAGGGGCGCGCGCAGAACCGGCGTGTCGAGATCGTCGTCGCGCGATAAGCCAGATCCGTTTCCGGAATAACACATGAAGAAGTTCCAGTTCCTGTCGTTTCTGGCCTCGCGCCAGTTCCTCGCGTTCCTCGCGCTGATTGTCGTCGCACTAGTGATCTGGTTCGTGGGGCCGTTTTTCGCGTTCGGCGGACTGAAGCCGCTCGCCGGGGACGGCATGCGCGTGCTGTTGATCGCATTGCTGCTCGCCGGTGTGCTGCTCTGGCTCGTGGGCCAATCGACGGGCATCGTGTTCGTCGCCCTGCTTTGCTTGTTGATCTGGGACGCGGGCCCGCTGCTTTCGTTTGGTCATATGGCTCCGCTCGAGCCGGCGTCGACCCGACTCACCGCAATCGCGGTGGTAGTGGGCGTTCTCGTGATCTTCGGGATGTATCGCATCTGGCAGAAGATGCGCGCCGACGATGCGTTCCTGAAGAAGATGCTGCGCATGGGCGACAAGAAGGACGAGTCGCCCGCCGCATCGCGTCTACGGAAAGTCGAACCGATCGTGACCAGCGCGCTCGCCCGCCTCAAATCGATGCGCACCGGTGCGCGCGGTCTTGGTCGGCTGTTCCAGGGCAAGCGCTATTTGTACGAATTGCCCTGGTACATCACGCTCGGCTCGCGAGGGTCGGGCAAGACCAGCGTGCTGCTGAACGGCGGACTGGCGTTTCCCGTTGCCGAGCAGATGCAGCGTGCGGCGGGGAAATCTGCGGCCGACGCCGCCTCGGTGGACTGGTGGTTGACCAATGATGCGGTACTCATCGACACGACGGGCCACTACACGCGTCATGGCACCTCGTCGGCCGCGGAAATCGATGAACCGAAACCGGCTGCCGATACCGCCGGCGCGGATGCGAGCGACTCAAAGGCGGACGAGAGACGCGCCGAAGACGATCCGAAACAGGATACGTCGACGCAATCAAAGGCGGCCGCGTCATCGAAATCGAATGTCGATTCCGCTTCGAGTCGTTCCGGCCAGGGCAATAGTCATCAGGAGATCGATCGCGCGGAATGGCTCGGATTTCTCGGCATGCTGCGCCGGAACCGGCCGCGCGCGCCGATCAACGGCGCGTTGCTGACGATCGATCTTGCGACGCTGGCTAGCTCCGATGAACAGGCACGCATCGCCGAGGCTGCTGCATTGCGCGCGCGGCTGGCCGAACTGAGGCAGGAGCTGGGCATTCGCTTCCCCGTCTACGTGATGGTGACGAAGATGGACGGCCTGACGGGCTTCCCGGAGTATTTCGGCACGCTCACATCGGAAGGACGGGCACAGACATGGGGCTTCACGCTTCCGTACGGCAAGGAAACGGTTGCGAAGGAGGGATTGCGTGCGCGTTGCCACCACGAGCTCAGGCAACTCTCCGACCGTTTGAGCGACTCGATCGATACACATCTGCAGGATGAGTACGATTTGCCGAAGCGGCGAAAGCTTGCCGCGCTCTCGGAGGAATTTTCTGCACTGCTCGGCCCGTTGACGGACCTGATCGACAGCATCTTTCTCGATTCGCGCTACGACGACACGCAACTCCATGCAACGTTTCGCGGCGTGTATTTCACAAGCGCGCGGCAACTGGGCGGCGAGGTCGTGGCGGAGCGCCATACGCTCGTTCAACGCCTGCTGTCGGCTCAGGATCACGCCGCCGTTTCACCGCAGCGCGCCGAAGGCAACCAGAGCTTCTTTCTGCATGATTTCCTGACACGTGTCGTGTTCCCGGAGGCGCACCTCGTCAGCCCCAACCTGCGCTGGGAATTCCGCTACCGGCTGTTGCGCCTGATCGGCCACAGCTTGACCCTGCTGTTGTTCGTGTGGCTGGCGATCGGCTTGCGCGTGAGCTTCGGCCACAACAGCGGCTATCTCGACGCGATGGGTCGCAAGGTGCAGGCATTGACAGTTCGCGTGACGCAACTCTACAAGACGCCGAAACCGGAGGCCGTGCCGGACACGCTGACCGAAGCGCGCTATCTGCCGACCTTTCCGAATCTGGATGTGTCCGATCCCGGCAGCGAGTGGCGCTACGGGCTGTATGTGCCGCCGAATATTGTGACGGAGAGCGGTCGCACGTACGATGCGCTCGAGGGCAATCTGTTGTTGCCGCAAATCGTGCGCCGGATGGAGGAGGTGATGTCCGGCGCGATTGCCGGCAAGGATTCGAAGGCCGCTTACGACGCGCTGCGTGTCTACCTGATGCTCTACGACGCCGCGAAGTTCAATGCCGGTGACGTCAAGACGTGGGTGCTCGACGATTGGGCGAAAAATGACAGTGCAGCGAGCTTCGGTGGCCGGGCATCGATGATCGACCATGTCCAGCAGCTTTTTTCGGGCGATCGCGTGGTGAAGTCTCTGCTCATTCGCAATGACGCGCTGATCCAGCGAGCCCGGGCGTTTCTCGATGGCAGCAACGCGACGGGGCGCTTGTACGAGCGCGCCAAGGCGGCGATGCAGAAGGAGGCGCCGGACGAGTTCACGCTGTTGCGCGCGGTGGGTCCGCAGGCCGGCACGGTATTCACGCGGGCGAGCGACGCGCCGTTGTCGCGTGGCGTGTCGGGACTCTTCACGTTCGACGGTTACCGGAATCTGTTCGACAAGCGGCTGCCTGAATTCGTGCAGATTGCGCGTGACGACGATGCGTGGGTGATGGGGCGCTCGTACCTGGCGGGGGCATCGGACTCGGCTCAAAAAAAAACGGCTGACATCGTGAGCAATGCGACGGGGATGGACGACGCGCTGACGGATGCGGTCCGTCGCGAATATCTGACGGAGTACGCGCAGCAATGGGACGCGTTTCTCAACGACATCCGGACGGTGAGCGGCACGAGCCTCGCGTTCAATCTTCAGGTGCTGCGCCGCTTCGCGGCTCCCGACTCGCCACTCGTGCGGCTGGCCCGTGCGGCGGTGCATGAAACGACGCTCACGGCGCCGGTGAGCGGATCGGGCGGCTCGTTTCTCCAGAAAGCTGCCGACCAGATCAACCAGAAGGCCGACAAGGCGCTCGGCATTCGTGCGTCGGAACGCGTCGAGCGCGACCTCGTCGACACCCGTTTCGCCGCGCTGCGCGAAGTCGTGACAGGCAACGCCGATTCGGAGGGCGCTTCCCAGGCCGCAGCCCAGGCCGGCGCGACGGGTCTCGACGGTGTGACCAACCTGTTGAACGACTACTACACGGCGCTCACGGTCTCCGATAACGCGTTGTCGAACAACAGCATGCCGCCGGCCAGCGACGCGGCGGCGAAGCTGAAGATGGCGGCCAACACGATGCCCGCACCTTTCCGAGCCGTGCTGCTGCAGCTGGCCGCGGATGGCTCGCGGGAAGTCAATCAGGGTATAGGACAGCTGTTGTCGCGCCAGATGCAGGCGGCCGTCGGTGACACGTGCAGGCTGACCATCGAGGGCAACTACCCGTTCTCGCCCGACAGCAAGCGCGATGTCGGCATCGACGATTTCACGCGTGTGTTCGCGCAAGGCGGCGTGATCGACGATTTCTTCGCGAAGACGCTGGCGCCCTACGTCGACACGTCCGCGAAGCCATGGCGGTACCGCACGCTGCCCGGTGCGACGGAGCCCGTGCAGGGGCCGGATCTCGAACCGTTCGAGCATGCGAAGGCGATTCGCGACGTCTTCTTCAACGATCCCGGTCACAAACAGCTCACATGGAAGGCCGATATCCGCATTCCCGAACTGGATCCCTCGATCATGGGCCTCGCGCTCGATGTCGACGGCCAGACATCGCTCTATCAGCACGGGCCGGTGGCGCCGTTCACGGTGTCGTGGCCGGGGCCGCGCGGCGGTGTTCACGCAGAGATCACCGCGAACCCGCGCATTCGCCCCGAGACGTCGACGATCGCTGCCGACGGTCCCTGGGCGCTGATGCGGCTGCTCCAGCGGGGACGGATCGTCGAAACGGCGACGCCCGGCCGCACCCGTGTCGCATTCGACTTCGACGGTCGCAAGGCGGCGCTCGACATCGCGAGTGCCGGGAGTGTGGCGAATCCGTTGACGAGCGATGTGCTGAGAACGTTCCGCTGCCCGAGCTCGATGCCGGTGTTCAATCTGTCGGATAGCGGCCCGCCGCCCGGATTGCCACGCGGCATGATGCCGGCAAGCCCGATCAACACGGCCCAATGAACTGCGAGGAGCGTGCACGGTGACGATTTCGACGGTCGATCCCAGAAGTCCAGCCCGGGAGCCGGCATCCCCGCCGCTCGCTACGCGTCTCAGGGGCGCGGAGCAAGCGGTCAATCCGCTGTTTGAATCTGCGCGCATCTTGCTGCGAGCGCTGGCGGATACGCCCGCTGGACTGGAACCCAATGCCGTCGCGCACCGACGCTGGTGGCTGGAACAGGAGCTCAGGATGTTCGCGCGTGTCTGCAACGAGTTGAAGTTGCGCTCCGATCACGTGGTTCGCGCGAGCTATTGCCTGTGCGCCGCGCTCGACGAAGCGGCAATGCAGACGCGTTGGGGTAACGGCGGGGCGACGGGAGTCGACTGGCAGTCGAACAGCCTGGCCGTGGCGCTGGGGCACGACCGGCAGGGAAGTGATCGCGTGTTTCGACTGATCGATGAAGCGCTGGGTCGTCCTCGAGAACATCTCGATCTGCTCGAGCTGTATCAGAACATCCTCGGTCTGGGTTTCAAGGGGCGATATCGCTTTGCAAGCGATGGCTCGGCCCAGCTTCAGAGCATTCGCGAAGTCGTGCACCAGGTTGTCGCGGCCGGCGGATTCGGCAACATACCCGACAGTGAGCCGATCCGGCCGTCGCGGCATTCGATTGTCGATCCATGGGTGCGTCCCGTACCGGTGCGTCGAACCCGGTGGTGGATGGGTGCGGGCCTTGCCGTTGCGTTGTTGCTGGGAGCAGCGGGTTATGCGGCGGTGGATCGTTGGATGCATGGCATGCCGGCTACGACGACGTCCTCGCTTGACGCCTTGTCGGAACGGCTCGGCTCGAGCCTGCGTAATGAGGTGGCTGCCGGTAACGTCGAGTTGCATCAGGATGTCGCGACGAACGCACTGATACTCCGGTTCAACGGCATGTACGCATCGGGTGACGTGACGGTCGCGCCGTGGTGGGCTTCCATGATGGCTACGGTTGGGCGGACCATTGCCGCATCGGTACCCGCTGCGCACGTGCAGGTCGTTGGTTACACCGACAACATACCGGCTGGAGGGATATCCCGGGGCAATAATCAGGCGCTGTCCGAAGCTCGCGCTCGACAGGTCGCGCAGATTTTCGCGGCCGCGGGGGTGCCGATGCAGAACATCTCGGTAACCGGGCAGGGCGATGCCGATCCGCTCGCCGACAACGGCACGGTAGCGGGCAGGTTACGGAATCGCCGCGTCGAAGTGACCGTGACGAAGTGAGCGGCGGGTCGGGACGCCCCACGATTCGCCGATGCAACCGACGTATCTGTTGCAGCAAGCATTGTGGGCCTGCTCAAGCGCCCGGGCGACGCCGCACCTGGCTCAACACCTCGCGAATGACGGTCAGCAGTGTGCCTGGTGTGATATCAACGTTCGGCAGAGTTTTCGGTGTGCACGAACTTCTCCCCGACACGGATTTCGGTTGGTCAGACCTTCGCAACTCCAAGCAGATACTCTTTTGGGAAATCAAGTAATGCGCCGTTTCTTTGGGACCGTAGGATTCGGGCTTGCTGGCGTCGCTAGTGTTGTCATATGGACGTTGATTGACAGCTATTTGTGCTCGGTCTTTTTGCGCCTCTGCATCCCGCGCGTGGGCGAGTGTGGCGGCGGCGTGGATGCTTGCGCCATAACCATGCAGAGCACAATCAAACTGTTCTCATACGTCTTCGGCCCGATGATTCTCTTTGCGGTACTGGGTTTCTACCTGTTTGCGCGACGCCGGCCGCCATTCGTCATTGCCGGATATCTCGTTGGCGTGGTCGCCGCCCATTGGCTCTTGGCGCTTCTGTGCGTGCGCATAATGCGCATCTGACCGGAGATTGAACACCGCATACGCCACCGACCCGATCACGATCCCCCAGAACGCCGACCCGAGCCCGAGCCACGTCATCCCCGACGCGGTCGCGAGGAACGTGATCACCGACGCCTCGCGATGATCCTCGTCCTCGAAGATGCCGTGCACGTTCGCGCTGATCGCGCCGATCAGTGCGAGCCCCGCGAGAATCGCGACGAACGCCTTCGGCAGCGCGAAGAACACCGTGACGATCGTGCCCGCGAAGAGCCCGCCGGTCAGATAGATCACGCCGTTCGCGATGCCCGCGACATACCGCCGGTCCGGATCCTCATGCGCGTCCTTGCCGGTGCACAGCGCCGCGGTGATCGCCGCGACGACGATCGTGATCCCGCCGAAGCACGCGACGACCAGCGACATCACACTGGTCGCGGTGATGATCGGGCGCGCCGGCGTGTGATAGCCGGACACGCGCAGGATCGTCATCCCCGGCAGGAACTGCCCGGTGAGGCTGACGACGACGAGCGGCAGCGCGAGGCTGAGCGTCGTGCCGAGCGTCCATTCGGGGGCGATGAAGATCGGCCGTGCGAGGCTCGGCGACACGTTGCCGAGATGCGTCATCCCGAGCAGCGTCGCGAGCGCGGCGCCCGTCAGCAGCACGAGCACGATGCTGTAGCGCGGCAGCAGGCGCTTGAAGATCACGTACGCCGCGATCATCCCGAAACCGAGCACCGGCTGCGCGGTCGCGGCGGAGAACGCATGCATGCCGAACGGCAGCAGGATGCCGGCCATCATTCCACAGGCGATGCCGCGCGGAATGTGGCGCACGAGCCGGTCGAAATAGCCGGAGACGCCGATCGCCAGGATGATCAGCGCGGCCGTGATGTACGCGCCGACGGCCTGGTTGAGCGTCAGTTGCGGGAACAGGCCGACGAGCAGCGCGGTGCCGGGCGCCGACCACGCGGTGACGACGGGCACCTTCAGCTTCCAACTGGCGAACAGGCCCGACATGCCCGCGCCGATCGAGATCGCCCAGACCCACGACGACACCATTTCATTGGACGCATGCGCGGCCTGCGCCGCCTGGAAGAAGATCGCGAGCGGGCCCGCGTAGGAAATCAGGACCGCGAGAAAACCTGCGGTGATCGCGGAAACGGACCAGTCGTTGCCGATCGTGCGGATCGCGCCGGGCGGGGTGTTCGATTGCATCGTCGTCGGGGAATGCGGCGCGCGGCCGTGCGGCGGAGCCGGGGCGAATGATTGTTCGGAGCCCCGGATGAGCCGCCATTCTGGGCATGGCCGGCGCGATTGGCAATTCGCCGGCGACGATCGGTGTTGTCGGCTTTTCGTAAGGATGGGTGCCGAAACGCGGAGCGCGACGTCAGGTGCTGATCTGCAACACCGTGTCGACCACCGCCACTTTCACGCCGCTGCCCGTCGACAGCGATGCCGTGCCCTCGTCGAACGGATGCACGGGCGGATCGGTCGGCGTCCACGCATGGCGCGCGAGCAGCGCGCGATACCCGCCGCGGATCACGAAGCCGCCGCATTTCTGCGCATACGCGTCACGCCGCATCCGGTACGCACGCGGCAGGTCGTACCACGGTAGCTTCGGCAGGTCGTGGTGGACGAGGTGATAGTTGTTGTTCAGGTACAGCAGCCGCATCGCGAAGCCGGCTTCGTTGATCGTGATGCGCGCCTTCGGATGCGGCGCGGCGCGATGCTCGTACAGCGAGCGGATCATTGCGAGCGCCAGCGCGGGCCACGTGACGGCCAGCAGGTAGTACCACCACGGCACGCCGATTGCCCATTGCAGCCACGCGAGCAGCGCGGCCACGCACGCGGCATGCGTCGCCCACATCGGCAGATAGCGGAAGTCGCCGCGCCGGAACGCGGCGAACGCATCGCGGAACGTCGCGGCGATGGCGAGCGGCGGCCCGACGACGATGCGTCCGAGGAAAGTCTTGCGCGCGACTGTCAGCGCCCGGCGCCAGCGCGGCAGCCGGGCCCAGCGTTCGCGCGTCACGTAGTTGGTTTCGGGATCGACGCCCGGCACGGTCAGGTCTTCGTCGCGGTGATGGTCGAGATGCGTGTCGCGATACAGCGTGTACGGATACCAGACCGTCAGCGGCGGATAGCCGAGCAGCTTGTTCACGAAGGCGGAACGCGTCGGATGGCCGTGCAGCAGCTCGTGCTGCAGCGACAGGTGCCACGCGCCGAGCAGGATCAGCGGCGGCGTCGCGGCGGCGAGCGACAGGCGCCCTTCGCGCACGAGCAGCAGCACGGCGAGCCAGCCGCCGTAGATGACGACGACCAGCAGCCAGGTCGGCCACTCGGTGCGGGCGGTGAAGCGGGCGTCGAGCGCGGCGATCGCGCGCGCGTGGTCGACGTCGAAGTATTCGGCCATGGCGTTGAGGCGGATGGATCGGGCAGTGCGGGGAACGAGCGGTGGAACCGGGGCGCTCGGCCCGGGTGCGCTGGTGTCTCGCGGATCACGGTCGGCCTGCCCGGCATCGCGCACGGTGGCGGCGCCGGCAGGCATTCGAACGGTACCGGCGCGGGGCGGCCACGCCAACCAATCGATTCGCATTTGCTTATCGTGTTGCGGCCGATAAGCATCCGGGCCGCCGCCGATGCGTAGAATGCCCGCATGAGCCCCTGGATCGCAGTGCTGCCGATGTACAACGTGACGCCGCGCCACGCCGCCCTGTGGCGCGCGCTGCTGCGTGACGCACTCGATGCGTTCGCGAACGCGGGCGGGCCGGCCGACGTCGTGCTGCCCGACGCACCGTTCGACGACCTGCAGGCACTGTGGCGGCGCGACGATCTGCTGCTGTCGCAGACCTGCGGCTACCCGTACCGGATGCTCGGCTTGCGAGACGTCGTGCGATTGATTGCGACCCCGATTTTCGATGCGGACGGCTGCGACGGCGCACGCTACAGCAGCGTGCTGGTCGTGTCGGCGCGCGTGCATGCGGGCGGGGCGACGACGCTCGCCGCCTGCCGCGGGTTGCGGGCCGCCTTCAACGGCGAGGATTCACACAGCGGGATGAACGCATTCCGGCACGCGGTCGCGCCGCATGCGCACGACGGGCGGTTCTTCGGCTCGGCCACGCCGTTCGGTTCGCACCTGAACGTGCTGCGTGCGCTGGCCTCGGGAGAAGCCGATTGCGCGGCGATCGACTGCGTGACGTTCGCGTATGTACGTGACGCGCTGCCCGGTCTGCTGGAGGACATCCGGATCATCGGCGCGACGGCCTCCGCGCCGGGCTTGCCGTTCGTCGCATCGCGGGCGCTGGCGGATATGCAGGTCGTCGCGTTGCAGGATGCGCTCGATCACGCGGCTGCCGCCGATGTGGAGCGGGCGCGCGTGCTGAGGCTGAAGGGGTTCGAACGGCTGTCGCCGGCCGACTACGACACGATTGCGCGGTTCGCGCAGGGGGCCGCCGCGCACGGCTATCCCGAACTGAGGTGACGCACGGGGCGGCGCACGGCGGTGCTGCGACCGCCCGCGCCGTGGCCCGCTTACTCCTCCTCGTCCATCAACCGGACCTTGACCCGCTTGCCCTTGATCTTTCCCGCATTGAGCTTGCGCAGCGCGTCGCGCGCGACGCCGCGCTCGATCGCGACATAGGTCGAGAACTCGGTCACGTTGATCTTGCCGATCTGCTTGCCGTCGAACCCGGCGTCGCCGGTCAGCGCGCCGAGCACGTCGCCCGGACGGATCTTGTCCTTGCGCCCGCCGAGGATCTGCAGCGTTTCCATCGGCGGCAGCAGCGTGTCGTTGCCGGCCGGCGTCAGCTCGGCGAGCGGATGCCATTCGACCTCGCGCTTCTGCGCCTGTTCGATCGCGCCGACGCGGCCCATCTCGTCCATGCTCGCGAGGCTCAGTGCCCAGCCGTCCTGATCCGCGCGGCCCGTGCGGCCGATGCGGTGCACGTGCACTTCGGGGTCGGGCGTCACGTCGACGTTGATCACCGCCTCGAGCTGCGCGATGTCGAGCCCGCGCGCGGCGACGTCGGTCGCCACCAGCACCGAGCAGCTGCGGTTCGCGAACTGGATCAGCACCTGGTCGCGCTCGCGCTGGTCGAGCTCGCCGTGCAGCGCGAGCGCGTGGAAGCCCTGCGCGTGCAGCACGTCGAGCAGGTCGCGGCACTGCTGCTTGGTGTTGCAGAACGCGATCGTGCTCACCGGCCGGTAGTGGTTCAGCAACTGGCCGACCGCGTGCAGCCGCTCGTCCTCGGTCACTTCATAGAAGCGCTGGCGGATCTTGCTGTCGTCGTGGCGTTCCGCGAGCTTGATTTCCTTCGGATTGCGCAGGAACTGCTGGCTCAGCTTCGCGATGCCGTCCGGATAGGTCGCGGAGAACAGCAGCGTCTGGCGCGTCGTCGGGCACATCCGCGCGACCTTCGCGATGTCGTCGAAGAAGCCCATGTCGAGCATCCGGTCGGCTTCGTCGAGCACCAGCGTATTCAGCGCGTCGAGCTTCAGGTTGCCGCGATCGAGGTGATCCATGATGCGGCCCGGCGTGCCGACGACGATGTGCGCGCCGTGCTCGAGGCTCTGCGCCTGCGGACGCATCGGCGTGCCGCCGCACAGCGTCAGCACCTTCACGTTCTCCTCGGCGCGTGCGAGGCGGCGCACTTCCTGCGCGACCTGGTCGGCGAGTTCGCGCGTCGGGCAGAGGATCATCGCCTGTACGTCGAAACTGCGCACGTCGAGGCGCGCGAGCAGCGCCAGCGAGAACGCGGCGGTCTTGCCGCTGCCCGTCTTCGCCTGCGCGATCAGGTCCTGGCCGGCCAGCGCGATCGGCAGGCTGGCGGCCTGGATCGGCGTCATGTCGACATAGCCGAGCTGCGCGAGGTTCGCGAGCATGGCGGGCGTTAGCGGCAGCGCGCTGAACGGCGTGGCGGTCGGTTGGGTCAAGACAGGTCTCCGAGGTAGGGGCGGCCTTCCATCTGCTCGTAGACGACGTTGCCTTCGTCATCCTCGAAGCGTTCGAGATAGTTGCGGGCGCCGCACAGCGGGCAGCGGAACAGCAGCCCCTGGCCTTCGTCCTTGATGACGACGTCGGACGTTTCCCACTGCGTGCCGCAGCTCTGGTTTCGGCAAGTAAACACGGTCATTCTCCAGCTGAATTCGGTTGATGGCGCGCCCGGGCGGGCGCGGCAACGGCGTGCGGCGCTCGCGCGGTTCGGGCGCGGGCCGCACCGGCGGCCGTTTGGGTTGCGTCGATGCGGGGGGTGGATCGGGCGGCGACGAGGTCGCGCGTGCCCGCATTCTAGCGGATGCGGGCGACCGTGGCGGGCGGCGCCGGCCGGCTGACGGGGCATCGCCCGAGGCCCCCATGAGAAACGGCCGCCCCGGTGAACTGGCCCCAAAGGCTGGATCACGTCCAGCTTTGGGGGGGGCAGTTCACCCGAGGGCGGCCGTATCGTCCGGCGAAACAGTGCCGCGCGGCGCCGCGCGCGTTACAGCGCCATGTCGGCCGACGCCTTTGCAGGATGTGCCGGAGTCGTTCCCGTTGCCTGCGACGGCACGTTGACGTCGATCTTCGGCGGCGGCGACAGTTGCAGCACGTCGCTCGTGTAGGTCCATTCCTCGACGACCTTCGCCGGGCTGTCGTTCAGCTTGGTGCCGTAGCTCGGCACGATCTGGCGGATCTTCTGCTGCCACGCGGGCGTCGCGACCTTGTCCTTGAACACCTTCTGCATCAGGTTCAGCATGATCGGCGCGGCGGTCGATGCGCCCGGCGACGCGCCGAGCAGGCCCGCGATGCTGCCGTCCTGCGACGCGACGATCTCGGTGCCGAGCTTCAGCACGCCGCCCTTCTTCGGGTCGCGCTTGATGATCTGCACGCGCTGGCCGGCCTGCCACAGGCGCCAGTCTTCCTTCTTCGCGTTCGGGAAATATTCCTTCAGCGCGTTGAAGCGGTCGTCGTCGGACAGCATCAGCTGGCCGGCGAGGTACTGCACCAGCGGGAATTCGTCGACGCCCACGCGCATCATCGGCGCGACGTTGTGCAGGTTGGTGCTCTTCGCGAGGTCGAAGTACGAGCCGTTCTTCAGGAACTTGGTCGAGAACGTCGCGAACGGCCCGAACAGGATGATCTTCTTGCCGTCGATGATCCGCGTGTCGAGGTGCGGCACCGACATCGGCGGCGAGCCGACCGACGCCTTGCCGTACGCCTTCGCGAGGTGCTGCTTTACGACCTCGGGGTTGTCGGTCACGAGGAACGAGCCGCCGACCGGGAATGCGCCGTAGTCCTTCGCCTCGGGGATGCCCGACGCCTGCAGCAGGTGCAGCGCACCGCCGCCCGCGCCGATGAACACGAACTTCGCGTCGACGGCCTGCGGCGGTTCATCCGAGTGCAGCTTGACCCACGACACGTGCCACGTGCCGTCGGCGTTGCGCGAGATCTCGCGCACTTCGCTCGACAGCGACAGCGTGAAGTTCGGCTGCGTCTTCAGGTAGCCGACGAACTGGCGCGTGATCTCGCCGAAGTTCACGTCGGTGCCGATCGGCGTCCACGTCGCGGCCACCTTCTGGTTGCGGTCGCGGCCTTCCATCATCAGCGGCACCCACTGCTTGATCTGGTCGTAGTCTTCCGAATACTGCATCCCGCGGAACAGCGGGCTCGCCTGCAGCGCGTCGTAGCGCTTCTTCAGGAAGCGGACGTTGTCGTCGCCCCAGACGAAGCTCATGTGCGGCGTCGAGTTGATGAACGCGTGCGGGTTCTTCAGCACGCCTTGCTTCACCTGCCAGGCCCAGAACTGGCGCGAGATCTGGAACGACTCGTTGATCTCGATCGCCTTCGAGATGTCGATCTTGCCGTCCGCCTTCTCCGGCGTGTAGTTCAGCTCGGCGAGCGCCGAGTGGCCGGTGCCGGCGTTGTTCCAGCCGTTCGAGCTTTCCAGCGCGACGCCGTCGAGGCGCTCGACCATCGTCATCGACCAGTCGGGCTGGAGTTCGTGCAGCCAGACGCCGAGCGTCGAGCTCATGATGCCGCCGCCCACCAGCAGGACGTCGACCTTCTTCGTGTCGGCGGCGTGCGCGGACGATGTCGCGACGCACAGCGCGAGCGCCGACAGTATTACCCGTAACGTTTTGATCACAGCAGATCCCTTTTTCAACTTGGATGCATCGGTTTGCCATGCCGCCCGGCGCGCGGTTCCGTGGCGCCGGAATGCGGATCCGGAGATCCGGACCGCGAATCCGGAATTCCGGATCGGCGCTGCGCGCCGTTGCATTTGCGCACGCGAAGCCATTCGGAAGGACACCTTCGGATCGGCTTCCCGCGAGCAGGCAAGTGCCTGCGTCGCGACGGTGCGCCACGCGCCGGGGCCCTGGCGGCAAGCCTGAGCGGACGGCGCTTCAGGCTGCGTTGAAAGAGGCCGCGCGCGACGCGTTGTGCGGGGGCGGGGTGGCAAGGGGCGCGTAATATAACCGAACTCGGACAATGTGTCGCAGCCGACGAATATCCCTGTTTTCGTGGGGTTTTTTGTGCGTCCGGGTTTCCAGAATGACGGTGCGCGATGCGGGAAAATCGACGGGGGATCGGCGGCGCGGAATGGGCGGTCGCGTATGCCGTGCAGCAGAGCGGAACATCATCGAGTCGCGGCGTTGCACCGCGACTCGTTCACGGTTACATCACTTCACTTCGTTCCGCCGTTCCGGCAGAACTGCTCATAAGCCTGCGCCGAATTCGCGAAACCCTGCGCCTTCGCGAGTTCCCACGGACGCTCGCACTGCTGCGTCCGCTCGCACCATGCGTAGCCGGCCGAGCCGATGCAGCCGTGCGCATCGCGATCGCCGCCGACCACCGGCGGGGCCGCTTGCGCGGCAGCGTCGGCCGGCGCTGACGTATTGGCCGGCGCAGACGATTGCGCCGCACAGGCGCTCAATGCGAACACGCAGGCAATCGCGGCGGCAAACAATGCGGCAGGAGAGTGACGTTTCATCGGGTAGCGCTCCATGGGATGACGATCGACAGCGGATGCCCGTGTACGGGCGTTTGAAAAGCATGAACGGTCACGCGTCCGGCACCGGCACGCGCGACGAGAACTTCACTCGCGCAGCGCCGGGCGCGCCGCGCTGCCTTATGAAACCCGCACGCGCGCCCCGTCCGCGCGGCGCTCCGCATCGTGCACGATGTGCAATTCCCGCGTGCGGATCGGCAGCGCGCAATCCGCGTCGGCGAGTGTCTTGCGGACCTGGCGCGCGAGGCGCCAGCGCATCGCCCAGAACTTGTCGGTATGCGTCCATACGCGCATGTTCGCGACGGCCGTACTGTCGTCGAAGCGCATCACCATTACGTCCGGCGCGGGGTCCTGCAGCACGTCGGGATCGGCTTCGGCCAGCGCACGCAGCGCGTCGAGCGCGCGATCGATATCGTCATGCACGGACACTTCCACTTCGAGATCGAGGCGGCGCGTCGGGTTGCGCGTGTAGTTGCGGATCGAGCTGCCCCACAGCGCGCTGTTCGGCACGTACTCGCAGATGCCGTCCGGCTTCGTGAGGCGCGTCATGAAGAGCCCGACCTCGTCGACGGTGCCCGCGACGCCCGTGCCGCCGTCGATGTAGTCGCCGACCTTGAACGGCCGCAGCAGCAGAAGCATGATGCCGGCCGCGATGTTCTGCATCGTGCCCTGCAGCGCGAGCCCGATGGCCAGGCCGGCCGCGCCGAGCACCGCGACGATGCTCGCGGTTTCGATGCCGAGCTGCGACAGCGCGCCGACGATCGCGACGATGCGGATGCCCCACACCGCGACGTCGCAGAGGATCGGCCGCAGCGTGTCGTCGACGCGCTCCTTGTTGGAGAGCAGCCGGTTCAGCCAGTTGCCGATGCGTTTCGACAGCCACCAGCCGGCGACGAGCAGCGCCAGGCCGGCGGACAGCTTGACGGAGAGCGTGGACAACGCGTTCCACAGGAACGTCCAGCGTTCCGGATGAAGATGATCGAGAAACATGACGGGATTCCGGTTTTGAAGACACAGTGCGCGGCGCGTGTCGCGCGCCGGCAGCCCTCGACTGTACACGGCCCGGCGGGGTTCGCGCGAATGCGTGGCGTTCCGGTTGTGTTGGTTTAGTACGAGTAAAGGCGGTGTTTTATATCAAATAGGACGAGTCCTATTTAGCCGTTTCGGCCACGCCGATACACTCGCTTTCGAGTAGCCGGATCGCGACGATCGTTCCTCCGCGATGCCGATTCTTTCCCGATTTTTCATTGAATAGCGAGTGACGACGTCATGCGGTCAGACCTGCGTTTCCGTGTCGCACGCGAGCAAGGTCAACCCGCACCCCGCGGCGTTCACCGTTTCCCGATTGGCCGCGCGTTACTGCGCGGCATCGTCGCGGCGGCCTGCGTGGCCGGCGCACAGGGCGCGGCAGCGCAGGCGTTTCACGACGCCGCGCCGGTCGCGCCCGCGACGGCGGAAACCACCGACCTTGGCGACGTGCCTTTCTTCAATTCCGCGCGCACGACGTGGGGCGGCCTGCATGTATCGGCCGCCGCGCCGCTCGACGTCGCCTACGCATCGCATGCGTTGAACGTGTCGGCCGGCCCCGGGCGCGACGATCCGGTGGCGCGCTTCGGCGCCTGCGTCGCGTATCGCGTGCTGTGCGATACCGCGCGCGGTGCGGTCGAGCGCGGCTATGCGTCGCGGTTCGATTACGGGCTGGCGTCGGCGTTGCCCGCGACGGGCGCGCAGTCGGCGTTCGTGCACGGTTCGGTCGATCTGGCATCCGCCGAGCCGTTCACGCTCGCGCAGCCGGATCGCGGTACGCGCGCCGGCGCGATCGTCGGCAGCCTGCGCGCGTCATTGGCGCGCGCCGACCTGCCGGCCGGCATCGCCGCGCAGATCGTCCGCATGCTGGCCGGGCACGTCGATCCGAAGCAGCGCGGCGCGCATGGCGACACGTTCCGCGTGGCATTCGAGCCTGACCACGACGCAACGCGGCCGGGCCGCGTACGCGTGACGGCGCTCGACATCCGCTTTCGCGGGCAGCGCGTCGCGGCCGTGTGGTTCGCCGCGCAGGCCGGCTCGCCGGGCGCCTATTACGAACTCGACGGCATGCCGCTCGCCGGCGCGCGCTTCGCGATGCCGGTCGCCGCGACGCGCGTCAGTTCGCAGTTCGGCACGCGCGTGCATCCGGTGAGCGGTGCGCGTCACGTGCATTCGGGCGTCGATCTCGCGGCGCCGGCAGGCCGCGCCGTTCATGCGTCGGAGCGCGGCGTCGTGACGTTCATCGGCACAGAGCCGAGCGGTTACGGCAAGTACGTGGTGATTCGGCATGACGGCGGCTACGCGTCGTACTACGCGCACCTGTCGGCGTTCGAGCCGACGCTGCGAACCGGCGCGCGCGTCATGCGCGGTCAACGCGTCGGCGCGGTCGGCAGCACGGGCACGGCGACCGGCCCGCATCTGCACTTCGAGGTGCGCCGGCATGCCCGCCTCGTCGATCCGATCGAACTCGTGCACGCCGCCAAAGCGGCGAAACTGAAGGGCGCGCAGCGCGTGGCGTTCAACCGCGTGGCCCGCGACGCGCGCACGCAACTGGCGTCGGCCACGTTCGTGCAGCCGGTGGCGATGTCGAAGGCAGTCGCGCCGCAGGCGGGCTGATCGGCGCGGGGCTCGTCGCGCAACTGACGAAGCGCGGCAGCGTGTATGCGACGGTCAGCTGCCTGACGAATCTCGGCGGCGAGCACCAGCGCACGATCACCCGGAATGCGGGCGTGCGTCGGTCGTGGTGTCCCGGCATGATGCACGCCACAGACCCGGGTGCACCAGATCGAGATAGCGGAAGGCGGCACGGTTTCGCGAAACTGCATCCGGATCGATACCGACGTCGAGCACCGCGTCCCGGTCTGACGGTGCCGCGGCAACGACATCGCCGTCGGGCGATGCGACAACGCTCTCTCCGCTGAACGTATAGCGATCGCCCGGGCCGACCCGATTGGCCATCGCGACGAAGACCTGATTCTCAAGCGCGCGTACGGGAATCATTTTCCGATGGACGTGGCCATGAGGTTGCATCATGCCGTCAGGGATGACGATCAGTTCCGCGCCGGCCCGCGCGAGCGCCCGCGCAGTTTCCGGGAATTCCAGATCGAAGCAGATCAGCATGCCGACCTTGATGCCGCGCCATTCGCATACGTCGAACGTGCCGCCCGCTTCGAAGACGCCCACATCCGATTCGTACAGGTGGGACTTGCGATAGCGCAGCCGGAGCTCGCCGAATTCATCGACCAGAATCGCCGTATTGAAGTAGCGCCCGTCGTCCTGTTCGGCGAACCCGATGACAACGGCGACCTGCGCGTCACGCGCGGCGGCGCGAATGGCCGATACGGACGGCCCGTCGAGCGGCTCTGCCAGTTGCGCGATGTTGTCGGGTGTCGGGAACCCCGGAACATACGTCTCGGAGAAGACGACCAGATCGGCGTTGTCTCGCGCCGCCGCGATGTGCGCAAGGGCCTGAGCAAGGTTCGATGCACACGCGCCGTCCTTCAGGATGGACTGGATCAGGCGCAATCGCAAGATACTCATTGTCGGTACTCCATGACAGTGGATGGCAAGGGTGACGGAAGCCGTTCCGGCGAGAGAGCCGGGATGCGCCGACGCATAGACTCACTCAGTCCGTTCACGCATCGATAGCGGGCGTTTCAGCGATGACGCTGCGTTCGTGATCGAGGTCGAGCGAGCGCGACAGCAACCAGTAGACGCCTCCGGAGACGATCAAGCCAACGAGCCAGGCGATGTCGACGCCCCCGAGCATCCGCGCAAACGGCCCGACGAATACCTCCCGGTTCACCTCCGCGTCGAACACATAGAAGAACGGCACCATCGACGCGAATCCGATCATGTACGACAGGATTCCGCGCAATTGCCACGCCCCGTACAAGCCGCGCGGCGTGAAGAAATGCGCGATCGCGTAATGGCCGCGACGCACGAAGAAGTAGTCGACGAGGTTGACGGCGGTCCACGGCACGAGGAAGTAGAGCATCAGCGTGAGGAATGTCTGAAGCAGCGCGATGCCGTTGCCGCGGATCGCGAACACGCAGGCGAGCACGAACGTGCTGATCGCGAGAATCGACGCGACCCGCGCGCGGCGTGTCGGTTTGATCGGCACGATCGAGTCGATGCCGGTCAGTACCGTCAGCATCGCGCTGTATGCGTTGAGCGCAATGATCGGGAGGAAACCGACGAGCGATACGAACGCGATCAGCTTGCCGAGACCGGGGACGAGCGAGGCGCCGACGTCGTTCATCGCGACCAGCGCATCGGCCGCGTGCAACTTCTGGGCGAGCCATGCCCCCAGTCCGATCATCCAGGTGCCCGACAGCGATGCGCCGGCGAAGATCACCGCGATCAGCTTTGCGCGGCTCGTCCGTTTCGGCAGATAGCGCGAATAGTCGGATACATACGGCGCATACGAGATGTTGTAGCTCGCGGCAATCGCAAACTGGGTCGCGAAGCCGACCCAGTTGAAGCCGGACGGCGTCGCCGACACGGGAGCACTCGACGGCGCAGCATGACCAAACACGAGCGTGAGCGTGACGAGCGCATAGAGCGGCAGCGTGGCGAACAGCGCCCACGTGAAGGTGCGATGCATCAGGTCATGCCCGTAGATCGCGAGCAATGCGCCGATTGCGACCGCCGCGACGGCGACGAAACCGCCGTCGATGCCGAAGACGTTGTGCACGCCGTCGACCATCAGCGACACGTTGACGACATTGAAGCCGACGAACACGAACAACGTGGCGAGCAGCGCGACGATGACGCCGCGATAGCCGAACTGCGCGCGCGACTGGATCATTTGCGGCAAGCCCATTTCGGGCCCCTGCGAGCCGTGGAACGCCATGAAGAGCGTGCCGAACATGATGCCGAGTGCGCCGGCAAGCGTCGTCCAGCCCGCCGACAGGCCCATGCCGGGCCCGACAAAGCCGATCGAGATCGTGAAAAAGTGAAAATTGCCGAGAAACCAGAATGGTCCCTGGCTGGCGAGCTTCGCATGGCGCTCGCTCTCCGGAATGTAGTCGATCGAATGATGCTCGATCTGGAGGCCGGTCGGTTCGGCGCGAGCGAGGTCGAGGGTCTCGGGGCGATGCATGACGACGATGTCTCCGTGAGCATGCCGCGATGGGCGGCGTGTGTGCGCGCCGACGAGCGCGGCGCTTGATGAATGTTCGTATGATCGGGGACTGCGTGGGGCGAAGGCCGTACGCGGGGATCGGCGTGTCAGCCGGGCAGGATGCGCCGACAGCTCGGTGTCGACGACGCCGCAGGCGTCGGCATGTCGGGGCGAACGGTACCGGGAAGGGTCACGACGTTAGCTGTCTCAATTTTGTTGTCTCCTTTCGTGCTGTCGGCAAGAACGTATGGTCAGCGTCAGCCGCGATGAGCCGCGTCGCCGCAGGACGTAGTTGTACGCGGATGATCGGAAAAGAAGAATGCGAATATATCGACGTAAACATCGATCCTGATCGATGCATGAGCGATGTGAGGTTCGGTCAGCTACCTGACGAACCTCGGCGGCGAGCACCCGCGCACGATTACCGGCAATGCGGGTGTGCGGTGAGCGTGGTGATTTGACGGAGACGACACTGGGGTCGATCGACCGAGGCGGTGTCTCGTCGCGGCCGACCGGTTCCGGTTGCTCAGGCGGAGGGTTCGACCGGCAGCCAGATTTCAAGCACGCCGGTACCTGTCACCGGATCGTAGTCGCCGCTGTAGCGCTCGAACTCGGGTGCATCCACTGCCTTGAATCCCGACGTTGGCAGCCACCCGTTCCAGATGCTGTAGAACGTCTGGTGCAGCGTGGAGATGTGTCCGACGTGCTCGAAGATCGCATACCGCTGCGGTTCCAGTTCGACGCAGCGAAACGGCGCGGGCAGCCGATCGCAACTCGTGACCTCCACGCCCGCGATGTATTCGAAGCTGCCGTCAGCGTCGGGGTTGCAGCAGACGCCGTAGGTCACGTCGCCGACCTGCCCGGGGAAGGTGCCGAGGTACGGGATGAACGCTTGCCACAGCGCCGGAATCCCTTCGTTGGCTTCAAAGGTGTAGCGATCGCTCATGCCCGCGATCAGCCGCTTGCCGGCGGCTTCGAAGCGGGTGGGCGTAACGTCGATGATTTTCAGCGCTTTCATGCGTAGCGGCTCCACAAGAGACAACCCGTCGAGAGTGCGCCGTGCCCGCACGTCTTCGGGCGTCATGCCGAAGCGGTCGCGGAACGCGCGCGTGAACGCCTCATGGGAGCCATAGCCGGCATCGAGCGCCACGTGCAGGATGTCCGGCGCACCTTGCGCCAACGCATGCGCCGCCCGCGTCAGCCGGCGCGACCGGACATAGCGCATCACCGGCCAGCCGGTATTCATCGAGAACAGCCGCGAGAAGCCGAAGCGTGTCATGTCGCAATCGGCGGAAATCCTGTCGAGCGTCAGTTCCCTATCCAGTTCGGTTTCGATAAACCAGAGTGCTTGTCCAACCGGGTCCATAGCGTGCCAATGAGGGTGTCGGGCGGACTATATGGTATCGGCGGACGGGGCATTTGATCGTTCTTGCGGCAAGGGCCCGGGATCGCGGATGGCGGATGGCTGAGGTGCGCGGGCCCGTCGCCACGCCGGGCGGCGTGGCGACACGGTCGTCAGGCGGCCGCGACTCAACCCAGCGGCCAGTTCAGGATCGCGATGCCGTCGTTGTAGTCGCCGTCGCCGCCATCTTCCGACCCGACCAGCCCGAAGTAGGTCTTCTTGAAGATGTCGACCTGGCGCGAGCCGATCTTCGACGGCTTGCCGTTCGCCGTCACGACCACACGCACCTTGCCCTTGCCCGAGTTCACGATCTGCGTGTTCAGGTTCGCGTCCTGCGTGCCGGCGCCCTGGAACGTCGCGGCCGGTTTCGGGTTGTCGTCGACGAAGACCTCGATCGTCTGCTGCGCGGACGAATTGACCAGCGCGGTCACGCCGAATGCGATGTTCGGCGGCAGGTTGAAGATGCCGTCGCGTTCGCCGCCGCCGGTCGGCACGGGCGCCGGCTGCACGGGTTGCGGCGTCGCTTTCGAGAAGTAATTGACCACCGCGCCGACGCCGAACTTCGCCGCGGCGCCGGGCAGCACGCCCGGCGCGCCGGCCCACGTCACCGTGCAGGCAACGACCTCACCCGCCGCATCGGCTTTCACCTTGTTCTGCCAGCTGCCGACGTCGAAGCTGTACGGGATCGTCGCGATATCGACGAATACGTCGTACTGCGGCAGTTTCTCGACGAGCTGCGCGGTCATGAACTGACGCATCCGGTCGAGCACGGCCTGATCGCCGTTGGCCTGCACGGCAGTGGCGTCGTTGCCCGCGAGTTGCAGCAGCGCGTACAGGTCGTCGTGGGTAAAGGGTTGTGACATGTCGTCCTCGTCTCGATGGAAGGTCTCGCGTCGCGCGGCCGGTGAACGGATGTCGCCGGGCCGCGCGCGGAGCAAAGCATGGAACTGCAAATGACTGCTCGAACGATTCGCAAGGTAGGGTTGGCCCCGTCGCCATTGCGATGTGTCGTGACGGCCGCCGCTCAGCCGAGCGGCCAGTTCAGGAACACGATGCCGTCGTTGTAATCGTCGTCGGCGCCGTCTTCCGACCCGACGATCCCGAAGTACGACTTCTTGAAAATGTCGACCTGTCGCGAGCCGAGCCGCGACGGCCTGCCGTTCGCCGTCACGATCACGTGCCCGTTGCCGGAATCGAGCACCTTCGTGCCGAGGTTCTGGTCCTGGACGCCGGCGCCCTTGAACGTCGCGGTGGTTTCGGGTCGTCGTCGATGTAGACGCCGCTGTACCGGGCGCAAAGCGCCGGCCGGCGCAGAGGCGTCGCGGGGCGGGCGTCGATCGCGCGTCAGGTCAGCCGATCGGCCACTGGAGCACGACGATCCCGTCGTTGTAGTCGCTGTCGTGGCCGTCTTCCGACACGACGATCCCGAAGTTGACCGTGAACGGCGAGCCGTCCGACTTCTTGCCGTTGATCGGCGCGAGGCGCGCGTCGGTCGGCGACGGCTTGCCGTTCACCGACACTTCGAAACGGATCTTGCCGTTGCCGGAATTCAGCGTGGCTTCGCGCGGGCCGTCGCGCGTCGTCAGCTTGTGATACGCGGCGGGTTCCTGGCTGTCGCCGATAAACAGCTTGATGTGCTGTTGCTGGGCTGCATTCGCGAAGAAAATCGCACGGAAATCGGTATTCGGCGGAATCGAAAACTCGCCGGCGCGGTTGGATGACGTTTGAGAATCGGCCATGCTTATCTCCTATGGATTATTGGGTAAGGCCGCGGGCCTTGTCACGCAAACGTTTGCTGTTTGAAACGCGACGTACCAAGCATGACGAAAAATAAATAAAAAAATATTCAGATGGGAATGGTTATTGTTCAGCAAATCGAAAAGCAGCGCTAATCGATTTAATGAAATGTGTTTAATGAAGTGGATTTCGATATATTCGGGAAATTATATCGATGCGCGTATCGGTTTCCTGAACGATGCGTGAGCGCGCAAGCGGGGCGAGCGAGGCGGGGGCGCAATCGGGCTTCGGAGCAGACGCTCGGCGTTCGCATATGGCAGCGTTTCGTTTCAACATCGACATCTCTGTCGTGGCCGCGCCCACCGGCCACCGTCGAACGCCCACACCGAAGCCCGATTGCAAGGGAGGGGGGTGTGCGGCGACCGGCGAAGAGGATGGACCGACTCACTCCGAACATGAATAGGGCCTCACCGGCGCCGCACCCGTGAAGCATATCGACGGGGACAGCCGTCGCCTATCGGACAGGGCTGATTCTGCGCCAACGCGTGCGTCGGGGAATGAAGCGGGACGGAAGCGCCCCGGTTGACAGCCGTGGCCACCCTGTGATTTGATGCCAGTCATGCACGCCGCCCAGTTCCTCTTCTCGCTACGACTACTAGCCCGCTTCTCCGGGCTGGGTCTGCGGCTGCGCGCTTTCCATCTGCTTCGTTCCTGAAGCGCCAGATTTTCCCCGCATCACCGACCTGGCCCCGGTTGTCGACCGGCGCCTGAGTTCGTCTTTCTTTCGTCACCACTCCGCTCCGTCCCGGTCGCTCAACCGCCAAGGCCGTCGTTTGCCGTACCGCTTTGCCGTTGTGCCGCTTTCTTGCCGTTTTCACCGCTGCGCGTGCTGCCGGCCTCTACCGCCGATGGCCGCCGCGCCGCGCTTCACCGACAAACAGACCGAGGACCGACATCATGATGCTGAAGAACCCCGCGACGAAATACCGACCGTTCACGCCCGTCAACCTGCCCGACCGTACGTGGCCGTCGCGCACGATCACGCAGGCGCCGATCTGGATGAGCACCGACCTGCGCGACGGCAACCAGGCGCTGTTCGAACCGATGGACGCCGCGCGCAAGATGCGGATGTTCAAGACGCTGGTCGCGATCGGCTTCAAGGAGATCGAGGTCGCGTTCCCGTCCGCGTCCGAAACCGATTTCAACTTCGTCCGCGAACTGATCGAAGGCGGCCACATTCCCGACGACGTGACGATCGAAGTGCTGACGCAGGCGCGCGACGACCTGATCGAGCGCACCTTCGCGTCGCTGCGCGGCGCGAAGCGCGCGATCGTGCACCTGTACAACGCGACCGCGCCGGAATTCCGCAAGATCGTGTTCGGCCTCGATCGCGACGGCGTGAAGCAGCTCGCGGTGAACGCGGCGCGCACGATCAAGCGGTGCGCCGATGCGGCGACCGACACGCAATTCACGCTGCAGTACAGCCCGGAGACGTTTACGGCGACCGAACTCGATTTCGCGAAGGAAGTCTGCGACGCGGTGTTCGACGTGTGGCAGCCAACGCCGGAGCGCAAGTCGATCGTGAACCTGCCGGCCACGGTGGAAATCGGCACGCCGAATTACTATGCGGACCAGATCGAATGGATGCACCGGAACCTCGCGCGCCGCGATTCGCTGATCCTGTCCGTACACCCGCACAACGACCGCGGCACCGCGGTCGCGGCGGCCGAGCTCGCGGTGATGGCCGGCGCCGACCGGATCGAGGGCTGCCTGTTCGGCAACGGCGAACGCACGGGTAACGTCGATCTCGTGACGCTCGCGCTGAACCTGTACACGCAGGGCGTCGATCCGGGCCTCGATTTCTCGCAGATCAACGAAGTCGCGCGCACGTCCGAGGAATGCACGCAGTTGCCGGTCCACCCGCGCCATCCGTATGTCGGCGACCTCGTGTTCACCGCGTTCTCCGGCTCGCACCAGGACGCGATCAAGAAGGGCTTGGCAGTGCAGCGCGCCGACGCCATGTGGGAAGTCCCGTACCTGCCGATCGATCCGAACGATCTCGGCCGCACGTACGATTCGATCATTCGCGTGAACAGCCAGTCGGGCAAGGGCGGTATCGCGTACCTGCTCGAACAGGGCTACGGCGTTGCGCTGCCGCGCCGCATGCAGGTCGATTTCAGCGCGGCCGTGCAGCGCCTGACCGACGAGAGCGGGCACGAGGTGACGAGCGCGCAGATCTGGGCGCTGTTCCAGCAGGAGTACGTCGAAAGCGACACGCCACTGCGCTATGTCAGCCACGAGCTGACTGAACGCGGCGGCCGCGAGACGATCGTGCTGACCGCCGACGTGCACGGCGAGCGCCGTGTGCTGCGAGGCGAAGGCAACGGTCCGCTCGACGCGCTGATGCATGCGCTGCACACGCCGCTGCGGATCCAGCATTACGAGGAACGCGCGCTGTCGCAGGGGGCCGATGCGAAGGCGATCGCGATCGCCGAGCTGGCCGGCACGGGCGTGCGCGGCAGTGCGTTCGGTGTCGGTGTCGATGCGAACCTGACGACCGCGTCGATTCGTGCGGTGATCAGCGGCGTGAACCGCGCGTATGCCCGCGCGGATGAAGTTGTGCAGGCAACCTTCTTTGCCGGGCAGCCGGCGGTGCAGGCCGTCGCGTAAGCGGCTCGAAACCCGGGCGGCAGGGCCGGCCCGGGTTTCTTTTTTCAGGTCACGGCGTGCGCATGCGCGCCGTCAGGGCAGCAGCCCGAGCATCGCGGCCTTGGTGGCCGCATGCGTCTTGTTCATCGCGTCGAGCTTCACGACGGCGTTCTGCAGGTGGAACTTCACCGTCCGCTCCGCGATTCCGAAGATCATCCCGATCTCGTAGGCCGTCTTGCCGTCGGCCGTCCACGCCAGCACCTCGCGCTCGCGCAGCGTCAGCCCGCTGCCGACCGGCGCGATCGGATCGGCGAGGCGCGGCATCAGGTACGCGTGCGCCGCATGCGCGAGGCTCGCGCAGGGGGCGCGCAGCCGCGAGATTTCATCTGCGTCGAGCGGCGTCGTGTCGCGCACGAGCGTCAGCACGCCGAGGTTGCCGGCCCGGTCGTAGCCGCCATGCGACCAGCCGTAACGCATCCCGAAGCATGCCGCGTCGTGCCAGAACGCGGTGTCGCCCGGTTCGTCGAACGCGTTCCAGACGACCGGCCGCGGCTGGCTCGCGACCCGCTTGATGATCGGATCGATCGCGACGTAGCCGAATTTCACGTAACGGTGTTCCCACTCGCGCGGATGATTGCCGACGATCTGCATGTCGGGCCGGGCGAGCGGCAGCGTGCGGCGCAAGCCATACACGCAATACCGGAACCCGAGCGCGGCGGCGGCGGCGGCAATCGGCGGGAACGCGGCTTCCGCGGTGGGTGCGCGCTGTAGTGCGTCGAAACAGTCGTGCAGTATTGTCAGGTCCATCGGTGTTCCTCGTTGGTGTGGGCGGGCCGTACATTGCGGCCCGCGCGTATCCTGTTCAAAAGGACAGTTTTGAGACGAAGCCGACGCCGGTTTAATGGCGGCTGTTCGCACGACGGGCCCGTTTGTGCGGGCACCTGTCCCCCCGTCGTTTCACGTGTTGCGGTACCCCTCCGGTTTCGTATCAGGACGATCGACCATGACCAGCGTTCAAGACGTGCCTCTCCTCGCGCGCGCCGGTGCGCGCGCGTTCGCCTTCGGCGGGATCCGCGCGATCGAGCCTCCCTGCGCGTCGGCCCCTGCCCGCGCGCTTGCTCACGAGTATGCACCGCACGCCCATCAGGCCGGGCAACTATTGTTTACGACGCGCGGCGTATTAGTACTCGACGTCGAAGGCCAGCGCTGGATCACCCCGCCGCTGCGCGCGATCTGGATTCCGGCGCGCACCGTCCATGCGATGCGCGTGGCCGACGACGTGCAGCTCTACTCGCTCTATCTCGGCGACGCGCTCAGCGCGCGGCTACCGGCCACGTTGTGCGCGATGACGGTATCGCCGCTGCTGCGCGCACTCGCCACGCGTGTTTCGCATCCGTTCGATTGCAGCATCGACCACGACCCGCTCGCGCGCCTGTTCGCCGACGAACTGAGCGAACTCGCGCAGACGCCGCTCACGCTGCCGCTGCCGCGCGACCGGCGCCTGCTGAAGCTGTGCGAGCGGCTGCAGCGCGAGCCGCACTGCGAGTTGCCGCTCGACACGCTCGCGCGCGACGCCGCGCTGAGTGCGCGCCACCTGGCGCGCCTGTTTCGCAGTGAGACCGGCATGAGCGTGGCTGCGTGGCGCCAGCAACTGCGGCTGTCGATGTCGCTCGCGCTGCTCGCGAGCGGCATGCCCGTCACGCAGGCCGCGCATCAGGTCGGCTATCGCAGCCCGACCACCTATGCGGCCACCTTCAAGCGCGCGTTCGGCGTCACGCCGAGCCAGTACCTCGCGGCGGCGGAAGCGGCGGCGCGCTGACCGCCGCCGCCCCGCTGCCGCGTTCAGCGTGCGGTCCAGCGCGGCACTACTTCGAACGCATGCTCGACCGCGTGCACGATCCGGTCGACGTCCTCGCGGCCGATCACGAGCGGCGGCGCGATCGCGAGCCGGTTGCCGAGCGAGCGGATCAGCACGCCCGCATCGCGCGCGGCGTCGGCGAGCGCGGCCGCATAGCCGTCCGACGGATCGATCGATTCGCGCGTCGCCTTGTCCTTCACGAGGTCGATGCCGACCAGCAGCCCCTTGCCGCGCACGTCGCCGACGACCGGATAGCGGTCGACGAGCGGCTGCAGCCGCTCGAGCAGGTACGCGCCTTCGCGCGCCGCGTTGCCGGCGAGATCCTCGTCGACGATGATCTGCAGGTTCGCGAGCGCGGCCGCGCAGACGATCGGGTGGCCCGAGTAGGTGTAGCCGTGCATCAGCGTGCCGATGCCGCCCGGGTTGGACGCGAACGCGTCCTCGATGCGGCGGTTGACGACGGTCGCGCCGAGCGGCAGATACCCCGACGACACGCCCTTCGCCAGGCACATGATGTCCGGCGCGACGCCCCAGCCGCGGCTGCCGAACGCCGCGCCGGTCCGGCCGAAGCCCGTCACGACTTCGTCGGCGATCAGCAGCACGCCGTGGCGGTCGCACACTTCGCGCACCAGCGGCCAGTAGTTCGCGGGCGGCACGATGATGCCGCCGGTCGCCTGCACCGGTTCGGCGATGAAGGCGGCCACGGTATCGGGCCCCTGGAACAGGATCTCGCGCTCGACGAGCGACGCGCACAGCCGGCCGAGTTCCTCGGGGTCATGCGTGAACGGGTTGCGATAGATCCACGGCGTCTCGACGTGGAAGCAGCCGGCGAGCGTCGGCTCGTAGTTGCGCCGGTAGACGGTGTTGCCGGTGACGGAGCTGCCGCCGAAGTGCGAGCCGTGATAGGCCTGGCGCAGCGCGATGAACTTGGTGCGCTCGGGCTGCCCGGACACCTTCCAGTATTGCCGCGCGATCATCAGCGCGGCCTCGACGGCGTCCGAGCCGCCGGAGCCGAAGATCACGCGGCTCATGTCTTCCGGCTGGAGCATGCCGACCAGCCGCGCCGACAGCTCTTCCGCGCGCGGATGGCTGAACCCGGCGAACACCGGGTGATATTCGAGCTCGTCGAGCTGTCGGATGATCGCTTCCTTGATCTCCCGCCGGCCGTGACCGACGTACACGTTGAATAGCGACGCGACCGCGTCGAGATACGGCCTGCCGGTGTCGTCGTACAGGTAGCAGCCTTCGCCGCGCGTGATGCGGATCGGCGGGCGCGACGCGGCGAGCGGATGTTGCCGGGGATGCCAGAAGCGCGATTCCGAATAGGACATGACAGGACTCCGTAGTGATTCGGTTGGATAGGGCAACACGGTGATGCGGATGACGCTCAGCCGGCGAGCACCGCCGGTTGAAAGTCGAGCCGGCTTTCGAGCGCGCCGAGCGTCGCGAACGGGTCGTCGAGCGCGACGCGCATGAAAGTCAGGAACTGTCCGACGTGGGCGTTCAGCGCGTCGCGGCTGTAGTACTGCGGACTCGCGTCGAAGTCGAAGCGCAGCGGCTCGCCGTTGCGGCGGTCGGTCAGGTTCACCATCAGGTCGTCGGTGGTGCCGACGGACAGGTTGTGCGACGTCGTCACGCAGTCGCCGAACCGCAGGTCGTAGTCGAACGCCATGATGTTGATCTCGGGGCCGAACACGCCCTGGCCGTTGTCGAGCGACGTCAGCTCGCGGTGCAGGTCGCCCATCCGGTAGCGCTGGTGCTGGCGCAGCGCGGTCATCTCGCGGTTCGCCTGGCGGCACAGATCGTCGAGCGTGTGGCCCGGCTCGACGTGCAGGCGCAGCGGCAGCATGTTCGCGCATTGCGCCGGCGTGCGGCGCTCGCGCGCCGACGTGCGCGCCATCGCGGCGACCGACAGCACGATGTCGTGCGCGCCGGTGTTCAGGTACAGGTACGCGGCGGTCAGTGCGGTGACGAGCCGCGGCACCGTCGACGTGAACAGCCCCTTGGCGACCGCCTCGATGCGCGCGCTCTCGGTCGCGCTCGCGACGCGCGTCTCGCGCAGGTCGGGCCCGTCGTCGCGCTCGGGAAAGCGTGCCGGGCCGGCGAGCGTGACCGTGCGCGGCTGGTCCGCGAAGCGTTCGAGCCAGTAGCGGCGGTCGTGCGCGAACTGTTCGGACGCGCGGTACGCGTCTTCATCGAGTTGCAGCTCGGCGAGCGACGCGAAGCGCGCGGGCGGCGCCTTGGCGCCCGCCGCGAATGCGCTGTACAGCTCGGCGGCGCGCGTGGCGATCAGGCTGCCCGAATAGCCGTCGACCAGGATGTGCGCGTAGCCGTGATACCAGTAGTAGTGATCCGGCGCGATGCGGTACAGCGTGTGGCGGAAGAACGGCCCGCGCGCCAGCTCGATCGCGCCGGTGCAGTGCGCGCGCATGCCGGCGAGCGCGATGGCGTGCGCGTCTTTCGTGCCGGCGAGGTCGACGCGTTCGAGCGCCCAGTCGTCGGCGAGCGCGGCGTCGAGCACGCGCACCGGCGTGTCCCCATCCAGCACGATCCGCGTCGTGTGCAGCGTCTGCGCCTCGCGAATCACTTGCCGCAGCGCGCGTTCGAATGCATCGGTGTCGAGTGCGCCGCGAATCTCGAAATACTCGGCCGCGTAGATATGCGTCGACGGGACGGGATACGCGAGCGCGGCCTCCCAGAAATCGCGCTGCGGCGCGGACAGCGGCAATTGAAGCGTCGAATCGGTCACGTCGTTTCTCCTGGAAAGCATATTCCGGTGGATGAATTAAATGCGCGTATTTGTTTAATAAAAAATGCACATTCGCATCGTGAATTTCATTTCTTGATGAATTGCAATTCCTATCCTAGACAGCCCGATTTGCGGCTGTCAATTCCGCGCGGTTTCGTTGGTAATTCGGAAAAGCCTTGCCAGTAAAGGCATTGAAGGGTGATTGGATAGTCTGGTCCGGAAAGAATATGAGAATGTCCGTTTTGAATAGGCGGCAAATTGTCAGCTTATTTAGCATCGACGCCTGAAATTGCTGCACAAGCCGAAAACGGCATGCAGGCAATTCGCCGGAAACGGTTTCCGGCGCCGGAAGCCGGCGCGGTGGGCTGGCGCGAGCGGACATTACTAGGAGAGTCCCGTGAATCAACTGGAAGGGCTGGAGCGAAAAATCGGCGAGCAGCACGAGCGGCTCGCGCATCATCCGGTGTTCGGATCGATCCGTACCATCGACGAGCTGCGCGTGTTCATGGAATGGCACGTGTTCGCCGTATGGGATTTCATGTCGCTCGTGAAGCGGCTGCAGCAGGACCTGACGACCGTCGCGGTGCCATGGGTCGCGCCGCGCAATGCGAACGCGTCGCGCCTCATCAACGAGATCGTGCTCGGCGAAGAATCGGACGAAACGCCGAACGGCCACATGAGCCACTACGACCTGTACCTGCACGCGATGCGCGATGTCGGCGCGTCGACGTCGCGCATCGAGGAAATGGTGTCGCTGGTGCGCTCGGGCTTCTCGGTATCGGCCGCGCTGAAGGCCGTCGATGCGCCGGAGCCGGTGATCCGCTTCGTCGAGGCGACGATGGCCGCGTGCACGTCGGGTGCGACGCACCAGGTGCTCGGCAATTTCTTCTATGGCCGCGAGAACGTGATTCCCGACATGTTCCGCACGCTGCTCGACGAATGGAAGATCGAGCGCGCGTCGATCCCGCTGCTCGTGTATTACCTCGACCGCCATATCGAAGTGGATTCGGGCGAACACGGGCCGGCGGCGCGCGCGATGATCCGCGAGGCGGCCGACGGCGACGCGGCGAAGCTCGAGGAAGCGCTGCAGGCCGGGCTCGATGCGATCGACGAGCGGATGCGTCTGTGGGACGGGCTGCTCGCGCATCTCGGCCAGACCCGCAACGTGGTGCCGGCATGAACGCGCGCGGGCTGTCGGAGCGCATCGTCGATTTCGCGGCGCTCGACTGGGAGCACCCGGCGGCGTTCGACGACGGCATCGACCAGGTCGTGCTCGTCGATACGCTGGACGAGCACGCGAAGCGCGGCATCCGGACCCGGATCGTGCGGTTCGATCCCGGCGCGGGCACGAGTGTGCCGTTCCTGCACGACTACCACGAGGAAGTGCACCTGATCGACGGCGACCAGAGCCTGGTCGACATCGCGACGCGCGAGTATCGCGCGACGTATCGGGAAGGCAGCTACTTCGTGCGTCCGGCCGGCACGCCGCATGGCCCGTTCCGCAGCGACGCGGGCTGCCTGCTGCTTGAAATCCATTACTACGGTTCCCCGGAGGACACGCGATGACGACCGCCGTCACCTACGTGAGTCACGTCGATCGCTGGGAGGCGCGCGCGACCGTGCGATCGCGCCCGCGGCGGATCGTCGAGGACGACGAACTGCGCTACTACCCGCTCGAACGCCAGCCGCTGTGCGCGCACCCGGCGATCGTCGATGCGGGCGACGCGGTGCGCGATTTCGTCCTGCTGCAGAGCTTCTACAAGTACATCCAGGACGTGATCATCTTCGAGACGGAGATCGTCAATGCCACCGCGTTGCGGATCGCGCGCGGCCGGTTCGCGCACCCGTTTCCGTTCGCGTGCCGGCAGGATGCGATGACCGTAGTGATCGACGAGGATTATCACGCGTACGTCGCAATGGACTACCTGCGGCAGGTCGAGGAGGCCACCGGCATCGCGCCGCTGCCGCCGAACAGCGAGATCGAGCTGTCGCGTGCGATTCCGCGCGCGGTCGAGCGGGTCGGTGCGCAGTACCGCGACGGCATGGAGCTGCTGTGCGTCGCGATCTCGGAGAACACGGTCACGGCGGAAGTCGCGGCGTTCTCGCGCGACGCGACGCTGAAGCGCTCGGTGAAGGGCGTGATGGCCGATCACCTCGCGGACGAAGGCCGTCACTCGGCGTTCTGGATCAATCTCGTGAAGCTGTACTGGTCGGAGATCGACGAGCCCGCGCGGCTCGCGCTCGGCGAAGGGCTGCCGTGCTTCCTGCGCGAGTACCTGAGCGCCGATCTGCAACTGCAGTTCGATCGCCGCCTGATCGACGCACTCGACCTGCCGGCCGCCGAGCGCGCGCGGATCGCGGACGACATGGTCGGCGCATATCCGATCACGAGCCAGCATCCGATGATCGTCAACATCCGGCAGTTCTTCCGGATGAGCGGCCTGCTCGATCACGCGCCGACCCGCGCGGCCCTGTCCGACTACCTGTGAGTCACGTCGATGAAAGCGATCATCATTGCGATCGGCGGCCAGACCCGTCTCGCTGCACGGCTGGCAGCTGAACTCGAGGCGACCGGCCATACCGTCTGTATCGCCGACGGACGCGACGGCCCGTTGCACGACGCGGCCGATGCGCTGCTGTTGCCGGCGCCGGCGCCCGACACGTTGCGCCACGCGGCCGAGTGGTCGATCGTCTGCGGCGCGCCGGACCCCGCCGTGCACTGCGCGCACGCACGGCCGCTGCATTGCGAGATCGTCGCCGATGCGTTTCCGCCGCGCGAGGTACGCGTCGCGTGGCTCGCGGACGCGGCGCCGGGCGACACGCGCGTGCTGGCCGACGCGACGCTCGCGTTCGGCGCGGCGCTCAACGGCGCCGATCTCGCGGACGAGATTGCCGCGTGCGCGGTCGATCTGATGCACGAAGTCGCGAGCGCAATCGCCCGCGAGCTGAGCGATCCGCGCGATGCGCCGCGCGCCACGCCGCCCGGGCCGGCCGAGATCGTGCTCGATCTCGAGCGGCTGGCCGGCTGGCACGCGTCGAACGACACGGCCGTTGCGTGGCCGTGCGAGCCGTCGTTGCCGGAACTCGTGTCGCGTGCGGCGGCCGCTGCGCCCGACGCCTGCGCGCTCGTCGCGGCCGATGGCCAGTTGACCTATCGCGAGCTGGTCACGCGCGCCCGCCAGGTCGCCGCGCGCATCGCCGCGCGGCTTGCCGCGCCGCGCGTGGTCGCCGTGCGGCTCGACAAGGGCGTCGCGCTGTATCCGGCGATCGTCGGCGTGCTGGGCGCCGGTGCGACCTGCGTGCCGCTCGATCCGGCGTTTCCGCCCGAGCGCGCCCGTACGATCCTGCGCGAATCGGGTGCGCAGGCGCTCGTCGTGGGCGGTGCGGTCGAGCTGGCGCTGCTCGACGGGCTCGACCTCGACGTGATCGACTGCGGCACCCATGGGGAAACGGACGCTGCGCCCGATGCGCCGGCCGGCGCGTGGCCGCTCGAACGCGATGCTGACCGCGACGCGCGCTGCGCGGTCGCGATCTACACATCGGGTTCGACTGGCGTGCCGAAGGGCGTGATGCTGTCGCACCGGAACATCGTGCAGTTCTGCCACTGGTATCGCGCGCACGTGTCGCTCGATGCGTCGTCGCGCGTGCTGCAGTTCTCGACGGTCGCATTCGATGCATCGCTGCTCGACATGTTTCCGACCTGGCTCGCCGGTGCGACGCTGGTCGCGCCGAGCGAAGCGCAGCGCCGCGAACTCGACGCGCTCGCGGCGCTCGTCGCCGATGCGCGCATCACGCACGCGTTCCTGCCGCCCGCGCTGCTCGCGGCGCTGCCGGATTGCGACTGGCCCGCGCTCGCACATCTCGTCACGGGCGGCGACGTGTGCGACCCCGACACGATCGCGCGCTGGAGCGCGAACCGGCGGCTGCACAACATCTACGGGCCGACCGAATGCACGGTGCTCGCGACGACGGGCGAACTGCGCGCCGGCGACAGCAACCGGCGCATCGGCCGGCCGATCGCGAACGCGCGCTGCCATGTGCTCGCGGCCGACGGCCGTCCGGCGCTTACCGGCGAGGAAGGCGAGCTGTGCATCGCCGGCGCGGGCGTCGGGCTCGGCTATCTCGGCCGCCCCGACCTGAGCGCCGAGCGTTTCGTCGCCGATCCGTACGGCCCGCCGGGCGCGACGATGTACCGGACGGGCGACATCGCCAGCTGGGAGCCGGACGGTACGCTGCGCTACGTCGGCCGCCGCGACACGCAACTGAAGATTCGCGGTTTTCGCGTCGAGCCGGGCGAGATCGAGACGGCCGCGCTGGCGGCAGGGCTGTACCGCCAGTGCGCGGTGGTGCCCGACGAGCGCAAGCGCATCCGGCTGTTCGCCGCGAAGCCGGTCGACGCGGCGGCGACGCCCGACGCGCTGCGCGCCGTGCTGGCCGCCACGCTGCCCGACTACATGGTGCCGTACGACATCACGGCGCTCGACGTGCTGCCCGCGACGCCGAACGGCAAGATCGATCGCGCCGCGCTGGCGCGCCTGCCGGTGTCGCGTGCGGGGAGCGACACGCGCGACGCGCCGCGCGGCGCACTCGAGATTCGTCTCGCCGCGCTGTGGGCGACGCTGCTCGAACTCGCGCCGGACGAGATCGGCCGCGACGCGTCGTTCTTCGAACTGGGCGGCCATTCGCTGCTGGTGTCGCGGCTGATGCTGGCGGTGAAGCGCGAGCTGGGCGGCAATGCGGCGCTCGCGCGTTTCATGGAACGGCCGACGGTCGCCGCGCTCGCGGCGCTGCTGACCGACGAGTCGGTCGAGCGCGGCGCGAACGTGCCGCCGCGCGTGCACGACGATCGCCGTTTGCCCGACGACGTGCGACTGCCGGCCGGCCAGCCGGCGGGCGACGGCCCCGGCGCGGTGCTGCTGACCGGCGCGAACGGCTTCCTGGGCAGCTTCATCCTCAGCGAGCTGATCAGCCGCACGAACCAGATCGTCTACTGCGTCGTGCGCGGCGACGACGATGCGAGCGCGCGCCGGCGGCTCGACGAAGCGGCGTTCGTCAACGGGCTCGGCCATCTGTGCGGGCATCCGCGCGTGCGGGTGCTGCGCGGCGATCTCGGCGCGCCGCGCCTCGGGCTGTCGGACGCGCAGTGGCAGACGCTCGCGGCCGAGGTCGGCGCGATTCATCACAACGGCGCACACGTGAACCACGTGTACGACTACCCATACCTGCACGCGGAGAACGTCGGCTCGACGCTCGAACTGCTCCGCCTGTGCTGCAGCGGCCGCCGCAAGGCGCTGCATTTCGTATCGACGCTATCCGCGGCGAGCGCGACGGGCCCGACGGGCCGCCTGATCGAGGCGGCCCCGTCGGAGGCCGGCCCTGCCTTCGTCAACAACGGCTACAACCTGACGAAGTGGGTGTCCGAGCATCTCGTTGCCGAAGCGGCGGCGCGCGGAATCGACACGACGATCCTGCGGCCCGGCAACATCACGGGCCACTCGCGCACCGGGCTGTGCCAGCCGGGACGCAACCGGATCCTGCTGCTGCTCAAGGGCGCGGTGCAGCTCGGCTGCGCACCGCTCGCGAGCGAGGGCGGGCTGTTCGACCTGAGTCCGGTCGACTACCTGGCGCGCGCGATCGTCGCATGCACGCTCGACGGTGCGCGCACCGAGCGCGTGTTCCATCTGCACAACCCGCGCCCGCTCGACTGGGCCGGCTACCTGCGCGCACTCGCGCGGCGCGGCTATCCGCTGCGTTTCGAGGCGCCCGAGGTATGGCGCGAGCGGCTGTTGTCGATCGACGAATCGAATGCGCTGTTCGACGTCGTCGCGTTCTATCTCGACGACCGGCAGGACGATATCGGCGACATGGCCGTGATCGACCACGCGCGCACCGAGGCGACGCTGCGCCGGCTCGGCGTCGCGTATCCGGACAAGGACGACGCGCTGCTCGATGCGCATTTCGGTTATCTCGCCGAATGCGGATTCATGCCGGCGCCGGCCGAGCCCGCGCCGCGCGCGAACGACGCCCGCCGCGACGCCGAGCCCGAACCCGCGTGGTGAAGACGTACCCCGTTTGATCAATCGCTGTCATCGCATCATTCATCAAGGAGGCATCATGCTGCAACGTACTGCAACGCAACCCCGTCCGTCCACGCTCGTCTACGCGCCGCAAACGCCGATCCTGTCCGGCTCGGCCGATCTCGACGTGCCGGCCCGCGACGCGTGGCGCGTGGTCGGCGATTTCGCCGGCTTCTCGCGCTTCATCACGGGGCTCGACCATACCGACATGATCGGCGAAGGCGTGCGCTCGCTGCGCATCAAGCATTTCGCGGACGGCAACGTCGTCGTCGAACAGCTCAACAGCCACGACGACGAAGCGATGGTGATGACGTGGAGCCTGATCCATACGTCGTTCGACATCGGCAATCTGTGGGCGCTGATGCGCGTCGAGCCGCGCGGCGAGCAGGCCTGCACGGTGACGTGGGACATCGCCGGCGAACCGTCGCACGGCGGCGCCGCGCGCCAGCCGGAATTCGACGCGTTCGTCACCGGCTTCCTCGACATGGCGATGACGAACCTGCGTGCGCTGTTCAAGCCGCAGTAACCGTGCATCGCCCGCCGGCGCGGTGCCGCTACGCGGCGGCGCCGGCCCACGTGCCGGCCTTGCCCGGCGCGTGGTCTTTTTTCCCCGGCGGTGGCGCGCATGCGTCGTCGTGCGCCTGTGCGAATGCGTCGCGCAGCGCGGCCTTCATGAAGTCGACCCATGCGCGCGTCTTTGCATCGAGATGCTGGCGCGACGCGTACACCAGGAACACGCCGATTTCCTCCGCCTGGTAGTCGGGCAGCACGCGCACCAGCGCGCCCGAGCGCAGGTCGGCCGCGGCGACGAAGTCCGGCAGCAAGCCGATTCCCGCGCCTTCGCGCACCGCGATCGCGAGCGACGCGGCGACGTCGGCCGTCATCGACGGATCGACGTCCACCGTTTGCGCTTCCGCGCCGTGCCACAGCGTCCAGATGCGCTCGTGATACGCGGGCGCGACCAGTTGCACGCAGCGATGGTGAACGAGCGCGCCCGGCGAATCGGGCGTGCCGTGCGCATCGAGATACGCGGGCGACGCGCACAGTACGCTGCGGATCCGGCCGACGTCGATCGCGACCTGTTCGGAACTCGGCAGGCTCGGCATCGCGATCACCGCGACGTCGTAGCTGTCGCGCACCAGTTTCGGCAGGTGCGGCGCGAGCGTCAGGTCGACGCTGACGTCCGGGTAGCGCGCCTGGAATTGCCCGATCAGCGGAATCACGAAATGGTTCGCGATGCTGGCGCTGCAATGCGCGCGCAGCCGGCCGTGCGGATGCACGCGCGCGTCGCGCGCCTCGCGCTCGCTCGCATCGACGGCGAGCGTGATGTCGCGGGCGCGCGCGAGATAGCGCTCGCCCGCTTCGGTCAGGCACATCGAACGCGTCGTGCGGTTCAGCAAGCGGATGCCGAGACGATGCTCGAGCGACGCGACGAGCCGGCTGACGTGCGCGGTCGTGATGCCGAGCCGTTTGCCGGTCTCGGTGAAGGTGCCCGCGTCGGCGAGCGTGACGAACGCCTGCATGCTTTGAATCAGATCCATCGGGATAACGAAACCTCCGGCCGGCCATGTGGCGATGCCGCTACTGTAGCGACGGCCGCGGCACGCCGCGCGCGCGCATCAGCGATCGATCGTCGCAAAACGGACAATCGACAGGCCCTAACGCCGCCGGAAGTATTCGCTCGGCGCGACGCCGAGCGCCTTGCGGAACATCGCCGCGAACGCGCTGGGGCTGTCGTAGCCATGTTCGAGCGCGAGTTCGAGGATCGGGGTGCCGGCGGCGAGGCGCGGCAGGCTCAGCAGCAGCCGCGCGTGGCGGCACCACGCGCCGTGCGTCATGCCCGTCTCGCGCTTGAATGCGCGGGCGAGCGTGCGCTCGTTCATGTGCGCGTCGCGCGCCCACGCCTGCAGCGTGACGACCGACGACGGGTCGTTGATGAGCCGCGTGCACAGCGCGACGAGCGCGGGATGGCGCGGCATCGGCACGTGCAGCGACAGCGACGGCGCGATCTCGATCTCGTCGAGGATCAGCGCGAGCACGCGGCCCGCACGGTGCGACAGGTCGTAGTCGGCGGGCAGGTCGCAGGCCGTCACGATCAGTTCGCGCAGCAGCGTGCCGACTTCGATCACCCGGCATTCGGCCGGCAGGCTCGGCCGCACTTCGGGGCCGACGAACACGGTGCGCATCTGCACGTCGCCGGCCGAGCGGATCTCGTGCTGCGTGCCGCCCGGCACCCACACCGCGCGGCCCGTCGGCACGACCCAGCTGCCCGCGTCCGCGTGCACGATCATCACGCCGGAAATCGCGTGGATCAGCTGGCCCTGGCGGTGCGAATGCGGCGGGTACGCCATGCCCGCCGGCGAGTCGGACGCGACGACGGCGATCTGCTTGTCGCGCGCCTGGCGCTCGAGTGCGACGAAGAAATTTTCCAATTGATCCGAATGTCCTTTTCTCGACGACGAATGCGCTTTACGCGCGAGATCGACCGCATAGGTCGAAATTACCATAAGCCCATCGTTTGTTCGACCTTCTTGCCACCCGATGCGCGTTCCGTCCATTCCGTCCGCTCCGCCCGCTTCTCCCGCCGTCGAGGCACGCTTGCCGCGCGTACGGCGCGCCACCTGTGCGGCCGTGCTGCTGGCATCGACCGCGCTGGCCGCGTGTTCGGTCGGCGAACCGTACCGGCCGCCTGTATCCGATGCGGCGCGCACCGGCCCGTTCGACGCGGTGGCCGACGTGCCGGCCGCGGCGGCCGGCGAACCGCCGCAACGCTGGTGGCGGCTCTACGACGATCCCGTGCTCGACGGCCTCGTGCGCGATGCGCTTGAGCAGAACCGCGATCTCGCGGCGGCCGTGGCGCGGGTCGAGCGCGCGCGTGCCGTGTTCGACGAGGCCGGCGCCGCGCGGCTGCCCGACACGACGGCCGGGTTCGGCGTCGACTACGGCAAGCACGCGCCCGACCAGATCGTCGCGGCGGCCAAGGACACCGATGCGCGGACGCGCTGGGGTTTCGCGCCGTCGTTCTCGCTGTCGTGGGAAGTCGATCTGTGGGGCCGCGTGCGCCATCTGGTCGACGCCGCGCGGGCGGATGCGGATGCGGTGCAGGCCGCGTCCGATGCGATGCGCGTCGTGGTGGCCGCCGAGACGACGGCCGCGTATGCGCAGGTGTGCGCGTACGGCGAGCGGATCGACGTGGCCGAGCAGTCGGTCGGGATCGCGGACCGGCTGGCCGCGCTGACGGCGAAACAGCGCGCGCACGGGCTGGTGTCCGACCTCGAAGTGGCGCGTTCGCGCGCATTCGCCGACGACACGCGCGCCGATCTGCCGGCACTCGTCGGCTCGCGTCGCGCGGCGCTGTACGAACTCGCGGTGCTGACCGGGCGGGCGCCCGGCGCGCTGCCCGACGCCGCCGCGCATTGCCGCACCGCGCCGGTGCTCGCGCGGCCGTTCCCGGTCGGCGACGGCGCGTCGCTGCTGCGCCGCCGCCCCGACCTGCGCGAGAGCGAGCGCCAGCTGGCCGCCGCGAATGCGCGGATCGGCGTGGCGACGGCCGAGCTGTATCCGTCGATTTCGCTCGGCGGCTCGGTGAACTGGCTGTCGACCGGCGGCGATCCGTCGACGCTCGGCGACAAGTACGCGATCGCATGGGGCGTCGGCCCGCTGATCACGTGGCGCTTTCCGAACATGGCGGCGAGCCGCGCGCGACTCGCGCAGGCCCGCGCCGACGACACGCTCGCCCGCGCGCAATTCGATGCGCAGGTGCTGCGCGCGCTGAAGGAAACCGAGCAGGCGCTGGCCCGGTACGGCGCCGCATGGCGCCGCCGCGCCGCGCTCGAAACCGCGCGTGCCGAGCATGCGCGCGCGTATCGCCTCGCCGAGCTGAACTACGAAGCCGGCGCACTCGATTTCCTCGGCGTGCTCGACGCGCAGCGCAGCCTCGTTGCGGTCGATTCGGCGCTGGCCGAGTCGACGCAGCAGGTCTCGCTCGACCAGGTCGCCGTGTTCAAGGCGCTCGGAGGCGGCTGGCAACCGTAGCCGGCCGCGTTCGCAGCGTCCCTGTCCGTTCTCTTGCACGCCTACTCATCATTCCGATCATGAGCACGACTGCCGTACCCGAAAAAGCCAAATCCGCCCGGTTCTCCCGGCGCCAACTGATCGCCGCGGGCGTCGTGCTCGCCGTCATCGCACTCGCCGTGTTCGGCTGGCACTGGTGGACCGTCGGCCGCTTCATCGAAGGCACCGACGACGCGTACGTCCGCGCCGACGTCGTGACCGTCAGCTCGCGCGTGTCGGGTTACGTCACGCAGGTCGCCGTCGACGACAACCAGCGGGTCAAGCGCGGCGACGTGCTCGTGCGGCTCGACGATCGCGACTATCGCGCGAAGGTCGACGATGCGCAGGCCGCCGTCGCGGCGGCCGACGCGACGCTGCAAGCCGAGCAGGCAGCGGCCGCGACGCTCGACGCGCAGGTCGGCCAGCAGCGCAGCCAGATCGCGCAGGCCGACGCCGACGCGGCCGCCGCGCGCGCCGAAGCCGCGCGGCGCGACGCCGATGCGACGCGCTACAAGCAACTGCTGGCCGAATCCGCCGCGAGCGGACAGCGCTGGGAGCAGGCCCACGCGGACGCGCTGAAGGCGCGCGCCGAGCTGGCCCGCGCCGGCGCGGCCGTGCGTGTGCAGACCGACCAGCAGACCGTGCTGCAGCGCCGCCGCGAACAGAGCACCGCGGCGATCGCGCAGGCGCGTGCGCGGCTCGCGGCCGCCCAGGCGAAGCTTGCGCTCGCGCAGCTCGATCTCGACCACACGGTGATCCGCGCGACGCGCGACGGCAGCGTCGGCCAGCGCGCGGTGCGTGCGGGCCAGTACGTCGAAGTCGGGATGCCGCTGCTCGCGGTGGTGCCGCTGAGCGACGTGTACGTCGTCGCGAACTTCAAGGAAACGCAGCTCGGCGCGATGCACGACGGCCAGCCCGTCGAGCTCGACGTCGACACCTATTCGGGCCACACGCTGCACGGCCGCGTGATCGGCCTCGCGCCGGGCTCCGGTGCGCAGTTCGCGCTGCTGCCGCCCGACAACGCGACCGGCAACTTCACGAAGATCGTGCAGCGCATCCCGGTGAAGATCCGCGTCGATGCGCCGCCGGCCGGCGTCGTGCTGCGGCCCGGCATGTCGGTGATCGCGCGCGTCGACACGCGCGGCACGCAGGGGGCCGGCTCGTGACCGCGACGACCGCACAGGCTGCGCACGAAGACACCGTTTCGCTGCGCGCGTGGGTCGCGGTGCTCGGTGGCGTGTTCGGCTGCTTCATGGCCGGCATGAACGTGCACGTGACCAACGCGTCGCTGCCCGACATCCGCGGCTCGCTCGGCGCGAGCTTCGAGGAAGGCTCGTGGATCACCACCGCGTACCTGGTCGCCGAGATCGTCGTGATTCCGCTCACCGGCTGGCTCGTGCAGGTGTTTTCCGCGCGACGCGTGCTGCTGGTCGGCGCGACCGGTTTTCTTGCGTTCTCGATGGCGTGCTCGGTCGCGCCGAGCATCTCGACGATGATCGTCGCGCGGGCGCTGCAGGGCGCGTTCGGCGGCGTGCTGATTCCGCTGTCGTTCCAGCTGATCGTCACCGAATTGCCGCCGTCGAAACATCCGCTCGGGATGGCGCTGTTCGCGATCGCGAACAACGTCGCGCAGGCGGCGGGGCCATCGGTCGGCGGCTGGCTGACCGACATGTATTCGTGGCGGTGGATCTTCTATCTGCAGATTCCGCCGGCGATCGCGCTGGTCGCGGCGATCGGCTGGGCGATCCGGCCCGTGCCGGTGCAGCTCGGGATGCTCAGGCGGGCCGACTGGTTCGGCATCGCGACGATGGCGGTCGGCTTGAGCGCGCTGCAGATCGTGCTGGAGGAGGGCGGGCGCAAGGACTGGTTCGCGTCGGACCTGATCGTCGAGCTGTCGCTCGTCGCGGCGGCCGGGCTGGCGGCGTTCGTCGCGATCGAGCTGCGGCGCAAGGAGCCGTTCATCAACCTGCGCCTGCTCGGCCAGTACAACTTCGGGATCGCGAGCCTGATGCAGTTCCTGTTCGGTGCGGTGGTGTTCGGCGTGGTGTTCCTCGTGCCGAACTACTTTGCCGAACTGCACGGCTACAGCGCGCGCGACATCGGTCTCGCGATGATTCCGTACGGGCTCGTGCAGTTCGTGATGTCGTTCCTGACGCCGCCGCTGATGCGCCGCACGAGCCCGCGCACGACGATCGTGCTCGGCTTCGTGCTGGTCGCGGCCGGCTGCCTGATGAACATTCACCTCGACGCCGATGCGGCGTCGAACGTGATCGTCCCGTCGCTGATCGTGCGCGGGATCGGGCAGTCGTTCGTCGTGATCGCGCTGGCCGTGATGGCCGTCGACGGGATCGAGAAGGCGCAGCTCGGGTCCGCGTCGGGCGTGTTCAACATGGTCCGCAACGTCGGCGGCGCGATCGGCATCGCGGTGATGAGCCAGATCGTCGTCGAGCGGCAGAAGCTGCACGCGATGCGCATCGGCGAGGCGGTCACGCCGTTCTCCGAAGCGTTCCAGGAACGCATGGCGATGCTCGCGCGGCTGCTCGCGCGTGTGCATGCGCCGCGTGTGGACGTGTTGCCCGGCGGGTCGATTTCCGGCGTGCACGAGCTGGCGCTCGGACTCGTGAACCAGCGCGTGATGCGCGAGGCGCTGCTGATGGCGTACAGCGATACGTTCCTGATCGCGGGCATCGCGATGATCGGCTGTACGGCGGCGGCGTTCGTGTTGAGGGCGAAGAAGAAGGCGTGACGGCGGGAGGCGCCCCGCCGCGGCGCCGTCATGCCGCCACCGGCTCCCACGACAGCAGCGGCGCGAGCGACTTCGCCTGCGGCATCCGTCCGATCGTGTCCAGCGCGGCCGCTTCGAGCCGGCGGCGCTGCGCTGTATCGCGCACCAGCTCGACGCAGGTGTCGACCAGCGCGTCATACGGCGCCGCGCGGAACCCGGTCACATAATCCGGATCGACCGATGTCGTCGGCGACACCTCGCCGACGATCGCCTTGCCGTTCGTCATCAGATAGAACGCGCGCACCACTTCGAAAATATGCGACGCGTAGTGATGCAGGTTCAGCACGACTTTCGCCCGCGCGATGCAGGCATCGCGCTCGGCGCCGTAGATGCCGCCGCTGACGATCCCGACTGTCAGCCCACGCGCCTGCAATGCCTCCAGAACCGCCGCGCGGCGCGGGCCGATCGTGCCGTAGAACAGCACGTCGATATCCTGCTCGACGTCGTCCGGAATGCGGCGCAGCTTCGGATGGAAGCCGAGCTTCAGGTAGCGCGCGTGCCCGATGCCGAGGCTGTGGAGCTTCGCCAGGTTGCGCGCGCTGTAATCCCAGGTTTCGTATCGCGACGCCCAGTGATAGATGTTCGCATTCCACGGCTGTTCGTCGACGTGAAGCTGCTCGGTGTTGACGACGATCGTGTCGTCCGGCACGTGCTCGGTCTCGCGTGGATCGGCGAGATGGCAGCCGATCAGGATGTTCCGTGCGTCGGACATCATGGTGTTCTCGTTGAAGTGAACCGCGTGGCCGAGATCTTCGAGCCCGTACGCGATCACTTCGGCGAGTTCGGTGAATGTGCCCGAATGCGCATAGCCGGACGGGCGGACGATGCAGAGGTTGTAGTCCATGACGCGCGCCTCCGTGCGGTCAGCCGACGAGATCGCGCAGATCGGCGGCGGCTTCGTCGAGGACGGGCTGCCAGTCGGCGAACGTCTTCTGCCGATACAGCGACGCGCTCGGATAGAACGGACTGTCGCGGCGATCGTTCTGCCAGACCCAGTGCGGGTTCGCATCGAGCAGCACCCACGTGAACTGCCCTAGCGCACCGCTCAGGTGGGCGGCCGACGTGCAGACCGTGATCACGAGATCGAGCGCGCCGATGAAAGCGGCGGTGTCGTCGAGCGTTTTCCATTCGCGTGTGGTGTCGTTCACGACGAACCCGTTCGAACGGGCGGCTTCGATGTCGTGTTGCGCACCGGGCTGCAGCGAGTAGAACGCGACGTGCTGCTGCAAGCTGCCGAACGCTTCCGCGAACCGTTCGAGGCCGACGCGGCGAAAGCGGTTGCGTTGATGCGAGAGGCTGCCGGTCCACGCAAGCCCGACCTTCAGCCGCTTTTCGCCGGCGAGCGCCGTGCGCCACGCGTCGGTGGCTGCCGGGTCGGCGTGGAGGTAAGGTACCGTCGTCGCGATCGTGTCGCCGTCGAGGCCGAGCATGCCCGGAATGCTCATCAGCGGCAGTTCGAAATCGAACGCGGGCAGATCGTCGATCCGCGTGCCGGTGTCGAACACGTCGACGTGGCGCGCGAGGCTGCGCGCGAACAGCGCGCCCATCACCGGAAATGCGTTCCAAACGATCCGGCCGCCTTCACGATGCACGCGCTCCGCGAGCAGCGGCACGTAGCGACAGAATTGCAGCGCGTCGCCGAGGCCTTGTTCACCCCATACGAGCAGCGTCTTGCCCTTCAGCGATTCGCCGCGCCAGCGCGGGCCCGGAAAAGCCGGCAGGTGGCCGCGCAATTCGGCCGCTCCTTCCCAGCGCGATTCGTAGTTGACCCACCCCGATGCGAAATCGCCGCGCGCGAGTTGAAGCAGCGACAGGTTGTGGCGGTACGTCGCGCTGTGCGGCGCGCGTTCGACCGCGAGCGTCGCGTATTGCTCGGCTTCGTCCCGGCGTTGCGCTTCTTTCAGTGCGAGGGACGCATTGTTCAGCGCCAGCGCATTGTCCGGTGCGAGCGCGGTCGCCCGTGCGGCGGCACGCAACGCGCCGTCGAGATCGAAGCGATCGATCCGCGTGACCACGGCGTTGGTCCACGCGCGCCGGTCGTTGGGGTTGTCGTCGAGTGCGCCTTCGATCAACGCGAATTCCACTTCGGGATCGCCGCCGGTGAGGCGGATCGCCAGCGCGAGGTTGTTCTTGAGCGACGGCCAGGACGGCGCGAGTGCGAGCGTGCGGCGATACGGTGCGATGGCGTCCGCGTGGCGTCCTGCCATCTGCATCGCGTAGCCGCAATTGAACGCGGCTGCGGGCGAGTCGGGACGCCGTTCCCAATGCGCGGCGGCCAGTGCGGCCGCGCGCCCGACTTCGCCGCGATCGATCAGCGCTTGCGTGGTGGTGGCGACGGCGTCGTCGTTCGCATCGAGCGACGATGCATCGGTGCTCGTGGTGAGCATCGTGTTGTCGATGCCGTGTTCCTGCAAAGCGGTGTCGTCGAAAGCAGGCGTGTCATGGGCCGGGGTGGTCTGCATGGGATGGGCTCTCCGGAAACCCGCACGCGTGTCGACGCGGCGGGCGGTTGCGTGGTTTGTGCCGGGGCAGCCGACCGCTCGCGCTTCCTCGCACAAGCGGCGCGGCGCCGTCTTGATTGCCACTTTATGGATCGCCATCCGGCAACTGAATAAGACCAGTCCGAATTGATGATTTCGTACGAAACACGCCGACACGCCGACTTCACCTGCCGTCACGTTTGTAGTCCCAGTCCTATTTTTGCGTTCACGGTGCGCCAATAAGACCTGTCCGATAGAGATCGCGTCCGACGATCTTTTTAATACGCAGTATTCCGGCCGACGTCGTTCGGCCAGTTCAGACAGGGAGTACTGATTGATGAGTGCGGCAGATTTTCTGGTGAAAGGCACGGTGTTCGGGCGGGTTGCGCGCGCGGCCGCAACTGCACCGCTCGCCGTGACGATGAACGCGCGCGACACGTCGACGATTCAACGGTGATGTCGTGCGGAATAGGACCAGGCTGATTGTGCGGACGCCATATGCGCTTCGACAATGCGAAGGTCGGGCGGCTGCATGGTATGCGCCCGATACCTCGTATCCGAAGCTCCGCTTCGTTGGACGCGCTGCCCGGTCACCGGGCAGCGTATTTTTCTCCGCGCGCGGCCGAAGCGAACGATGCCTTCGGTACCCGCAAAGCCGGACGGACACACGTGAATGCCTTGCGGCGACCGGTGGGCTCGGTCGCATCTGCACCATTTGGGTCGCAGGTTGGGAGAACGCTGCCTCATGCGAGCGCAGGGCATTCATCTCTGTCTTTCTGTCCGTCGATCGTCGCAGCGTGACCGGCGACGACGCTGCAAAGTCATGCGCGGCCGGCCCGACCGGTTCGCGTTTCAGGTCTGGCCGTGGCGCGATCGCTCGCGCGCGGCCTGTCAGGCGCCGACGCGATCGGTTGCCCGCGGCGAAGCTGCCGCATCTCCTCCCGGCCGCCATCGCGTGCGGCATCCCCCTCCCTCGATGAAGGAATCGTCATGAAGAAGCATCACATTTCCATTGTTTCCACGCTGATCGCACTCGCGTGCGCCTGCGGTGCTCCCGTCGCACGCGCCGCAGGCACGAAAACCGAAACGCCGCTGCCTACGGGCGTCGAAGCGGTCGTCAACGACACGCCCATCGCGCGCAGCGATGTGGACGGCATGATCGAAGCATCCGGGCAGGCCGTCACGCCCGCGCTGCGCGCGCAGGCCAAACAGGAGCTGATCGCCCGGCATCTGGTCGAGCAGGCGGCGGAAAAAGCCAACTACGGCAGCCGTCCCGAAGTGAATCGCGTCGTGATGCGCGCCCGTACGGTCGCGGCGACGGATCTCTACCTGCGCGACAACGTGCATCCGCAAGCGGTGACCGATGCGCAGGTGAAGGCGCGTTACGACGACATCGTCGCGAATGGCGGGCAGTTTCAATATCGTGCGGAAGTGATCGCGGTGGCGGATCCGGCCGAAGTGAACGCGCTGGTCGCGGAGCTGAAGCAGGGCGCTGCGTTCGACGCCGTGGCGAAGAAGTACAACACGACGCCGAATGGGGGTGTTGCACAGTGGGTCGAGTTGCGCACGCCGGTGGCCGACGGGAAGACGGGCGGCTTGCCCGTGTCGCTCGCGCAGACGATTACGTCGCTGCAACCGGGCGCCGTCGCGGGCCCGATCCGGATCGGCAACGCGTTTGCAATCGTGAAACTCGACGAGAAGCGCCCGACGGTCGTGCCGACGTTCGAGGCGGCGAAGACGGTGTTGCGTCAGCAGCTCGAAGCGCAGGCGCAGCAGCGTGCGATGACGGCGCTGGTGGACAAGCTGGCGCAGCAGGCGACGATTCAGCAGTAAGCGGGTGTATCAGGAAGACGGCGGATCGGGTGATTCGTCGGGTTGGCCGCTGCCGTTTGTGACGGCAGCGGCTTTTTTGTTTTGTGCCGAGCGTGTGCAGCATGGGAGGGTAGATCGTTCGGCTAGCTAGCGAATCGTGAAGGCGTCGCCCTAAAGTCTGACGGAAGCGTGTAGAGGACGACTTGAAGGATAGAGGCCGAACACCTTGCTCACCTAGTCGGACAAGAAGGTTCCGATCAAGGCCTGGAGCCGGCGGCAGGCATGTTGCGTTGTCTTAAAAGTCACAGTACACGCGGGGCGGCCACGCGCGCGTAGCTCGTTGGCCGGGGGCACTCTACTGGCTTGATGGGTGTTAGCATATTTGCTAATATGACGATGAAGAACTGGACGATCCTGTACTACGACGAGCGTGTGAAGCGTGACGTGTTTGCGTTGCCCAAGGGCATTCTCGCGGGCTACCTCCGTTTGATCGAAACCATGGAGGAACACGGTGCGGATCTACGGATGCCACATTCGCGCGCGATGGGGGCAGGATTGTTTGAATTGCGCCCGCGAGGTCGGGAAGGTATCGGGCGCGTGTTTTATTGCATACAGGTTGGATGCGAACTCGTCATCCTGCATTCCTTCGTCAAGAAGACGCAGGAAACGCCGGAAGACGAATTGCGTATCGCCCGTCGGCGAATGAAGGAGGTACAAAGCAATGGCTAAGGCTCGCCCCGCACGTGCAAACGAGGATCGGTATGTACCTGTTCGGCACACTGCCGAAGACACCGCTCGTCTGCTCTCTGACCCGGTCATCAAGGCAGAGTACGACGCGCTGGAAGAGGAATTTACCGCGCTTCGCGCATTGCTCGATGCGCGTAAAGAAGCGGGCTTGACGCAAGCGCAAGTCGCGGAGCGCATGGGGACCACAACATCCGCCGTATCCAGGCTTGAAGCCTCGCTATCGAGTGAGAAGCATTCGCCGTCGTTTTCGACGCTGCGCAAATACGCTGCAGCATGCGGAAAGAAGCTCATTATCTCGTTTGGGTAATCGGCGCTTAGGCGCGCTACGGTTAGCGTTGAATCCGGTTCGACGGGCGAAGCGATGCGTGATGTGAGCGTTGCGCGCATCACATCGCATGCTTCCTTAGCCGACTACCGTGATGCCCGCCAAACGCGTGCGCCGTGCAGGCTGAACGACGATTTCCACATGCTGGTCCAGTGACACCAGCGCCTCCATCAAACGCATGAGCGAAATGTTCTGGAGCTTATAGCGGCGGATCTGCGACACCTTCGGCTGCGTCATACCCGTGATTGCTGCCGTTTCGATTTGACTCAGGCCCCGCTTGTCGATCAGGTCGTTGAGTTTGAGCGCGAGCGCGGCTTTGGCGGTCAGTCCCTCGGCATCGTCGAAATGCAGGTCGGCAAGCACATTGTCGGTGCCACGAGGGTGTGCTTTGCGATTCATCAATGATCTCCTGCTCGCACATCGGTTGGTCAGGCGATGTTTCGACGGGTGACAGAATCAGCCTGGTCCGATTGGTTGTAACGATCGTTCACGTTAAATTGAACGAGTGTGGCGCCGGAACCGCTTCGGCGGCGGCCGTTGGGCCCGGCCGTCGTCATGCTATGTGTTTGATAGCACCTACTCCTAACGCTGCCTCATGCGAGCGCCGAGGCGCTTCCGGCCGCCACACACTTCTTTCAGCCCGCTCTGCGGGCCGTCAGATCGAAACCGTAATCCCCGCCGGCCCCGATTCCCCCGCCGGCTTCACCACGATCTCCACATGCTGGCCGAACGACGCCAGCGTCAGCATCAGTTGATCCAGCGAAACGTTCCGGAGCCGCTCGCGCTGCTCGGGCGTGACTGCCGGTCGCGCCATCTCGGCGAGCGCAGCGGTCTCTTCCTCGTTCAGGCCGCGCGATGCGATCAGCGCGTTGAGCTTCAGCACGAGGGCGGACTTGGCCGCCAGTTCACCGACATCGTAGTAGTCGAAATCGTCCGGTACGTCGTCGGTGTATTGATTCGGATCGTCGTAGTTCATTACGCTGCTCCCGCCGTCACCGAAACCAGCTGCGGCTGTTGTGCTGCCGCAGGACCGACATCGGGGCATTCGCCTTTCCCGCGATGATCGCAATCCGCGTCGTCGATCGGCGTGATCACCAGCCGCTTGTGCGACACCTCGATATGCAGGCGCTGCTCGGGATCGAAGCCCGCCGCCTCGATCCATCGGCCGGACAATTTCATCCACAGATACACGACAGGCGGCGCCATGTCGGCGAGCCGGAGGTGCGGAACGATACGGCGGGATTGAAGGGACGATCGAGGGGAGACAAAACAATCGTGGAAATACATCGGTGCGTTATGATTCGCGCCAGCCATGGTCAACTCCGTTGGGTTGAGTTGGTTGTGGTCAGCGGCCCGTGGGTGCTGTTATCACCTGCGGGCCGCGCTCGTTTACGCAGCGGATTTCCAGCATTGCTTCATCACGCGCGCTGCGTGTCGAAGCGGCCTGAGAATCGTCGCGAAAACGTGCAACCACTGTAGCCGAGAACATCCGGCGTCAGGCACCAGTCATGTACGAATTTATCGGCATTGGCCATCTGGCCAATGCTTCGAATGCTTGCTGCACAACGAATCCAGCGCGATCGCGTCGGCGGACTGCATCGTCGATTCATTCCTGATATGTCAGAAAGCGTTTCAACCGACGCCTTCGATCAGCCTGCCGCACGCCGTACGAGGATCTCGTTCGCAGCCTCTCGATAGCGCTCGAACTCCCGCGCGAACGCCGCCGCATCGCCCGCCAGCGCCAGCGCTTCCATCGACGCACAGAGCCCCGAAATCTCCCGCTCGCCGATCATCGCAAACGCACCGCGCATGCTGTGAATCTCCGAACGGGCGACCTTCAGGTCGCCGTCCTGCAATGCGCGCGCGATGGTCGCGCTCGAACGCTGCGTCGCATCGGCGAGCACCGTGTGCAGGTCTTTCGGCAAAGGGCCGGGCGCCCGCGTCGGTGCGGGCGGATACACCGGCCGCCGCCACGTCCCCGTGTATTTCGTGATCGCCTGGTCGAGCGATTTCAGCGACGTCGGCTTCGTGACGATCTCGTCGATGCCCGCTTCCCAAGCCAGACGCAACACGTCGGGTTCCGCATGCGCGGTCACCGCCAGGATCGGCTGCACGCGCCCGCGCTCGCGCAGCACGCGCGCGAACGCGTACCCGTCGAGGCCGGGCATGTTCAGATCGGTCAGCACCACCGCGTAGTCGTGGCGATCCACCAGATCGAGCGCGTCCGCGACGTTCGATGCGATATCGGCCTGATAGCCGAGTACGTCCAGCTGATCGTGCACGAGCGAACGGTTGACCGGGTTGTCGTCGACGAACAGCACGCGTACGTTCGGCGCATCCTCGCCCGGCAGCGCCTGGGCCGCGCCCGGCTGGCGGTCGAGCGGCAGCGGCAACGTGACGACGAAGGTCGAGCCGACGCCCGGCACGCTGTTCGCCTCGATGCGGCCGCCCATCGATTCCGCGAGCTTGTAGCTCAGTGCGAGGCCGATGCCCGTGCCGCCGAAGCGGCGCGCGATCGATTCGTCGGCCTGCGCGAACGGCTCGAACACGTGCGCCAGCTGATCGGCCGTCATGCCGATGCCCGAATCGCTGACGCGGATCGTCACCGGCGTCGCGTCGCCCGGCGGCGCCGACACCGACAACGCCACCGCGCCGCGATCGGTGAACTTGATCGCGTTGCTGACCAGGTTGACGACGATCTGCCGCACGCGCATCGGGTCGCCGAGATACGTATGCGTGACCGCCGGATCGATGTCGATGCGCAGCGCGATGCCCTTCGCGCCGGCCACCGGCTCGAACAGGTCCGCCGCGTCGCGCATCAGCTCGTCGATCCGGAACCCTGTCGCTTCGAGCGTCATCCGGTCGGCCTCGATCTTCGTCATGTCGAGCACGTTGTTCAGCATGTCGAGCAGCATCCGCGCGGCCGACGTGACCGCATGCAGGCGCGGCTTCTGCCGGCTCGGGTCGGGCGCCTTGTCGAGCAGTTCGAGATTGCCGAGCATCGCGTTCAGCGGCGTGCGGATCTCGTGGCTGATCGTCGCGAGGAACGTCGACTTCGCGCGGTTCGCGCTGTCGAGCGCGCGTTCGGCATCGGCGCGCGTCGTGATGTCGGAGAAGCTGCACAGCAGCGCGTCCTTGCCCTTGTAGCGCACGCGTACGAAGTTGACGAGCAGGTCGCGCGCGCGGCCGTCGGCGAGCGTCACCGGCAGTTCGACGTCGAGCTGGACCGGCGCAGCGTGCGCGTGCTCGCGGTAGCGGGCCAGCAGCCGCTCGTGCAGCGGCGGATCGCCGGCCTCGCGATCGTACAGCTCGAGCATCCGGTTGCGCAGCAGCACCTGATGCGTGTCGGGCGCGACGAGGCCAATGCCGAACGGCGCGGTTGCGACGATCGTGCGGCTCATCCGCTCGCTTTCGAACACGCGGCGCGAGCGGCGGAACAGCGGCGCGAACACCCGCAGGTCGAACGCGATCACGAGCGTCCACAGCACGATCAGGATGGTCGCGGTCGTGCCGAATTCGCGCAGCATCGTCGACCAGAGTGCATAGGCGATCGTGTGCCACGAATACGCATAGACGATCGCGTAGCCGGTGTCCGAGATCCGGTCGCTGATCGTGAACACGCCATGCCGGTAGCTTTCGTCGAATTGCACGAGGCCGCGCCGCCAGGTGCCTTCGGCCAGCGCGTGCTTCATCAGCGCGGCGCCATCCTCGGCGTTGTCGGTGCGATCGACATGCAGCAGCACGCGGCCGTTTTCGTCGATCAGCATCGCGACGGCATCGTCGGGCGCGTGCTTCATCCGGTCGGCGATCACGTCGACGTCGAAATCGCTGACGAAGGTCATGAAATGCCGTTGCCCGTCGAAAGCGGGTTCGACGAGACGGAAGACCATCTTGCCGGTCAGCGGATCGATCGCCGGCGCCTGCCACGCGATGCGGCGCGACAGGCGCCAGTAGCGCGCGATGGCCGGATCGGACCAGTCGGCGGCGTCGAACGCGAGGTGCTGGATCAGCGCGTGCGTGTCGGACACGCCGATGTGCGCGAGCACGTCGTGATACGGCATCGACGGCGGCGGCGTGATCGCGATCACGTTGCGGTCGGGGCTGTACGCGTAGCCGCGCACCGCGCGGCCGGTCTGACGCTCGGCGGCCGCGACGGAAATCGTCTGTCGCTCCATCAGTTGCACGTAGCGATCGGTTTCGTCGCTGGCCAGCGCGGCGGGCGACGCGGCCAGGAAGATCTCGCTCACGCCGCGCATCGGCGCGAGCAGAACATGGCCGTCGCGCCGCAGCGCGTCGGACGCCGCGCGCGCATGCGGCGGATGACCGTTCCACAGCAGTTCGGCGTTGATCACCGCGCGGCGCATCGACGCCTGCTTTGCGTCCATTTCGAGCTGCACGAGCGCCTTGTGCGTCGCGAACAGGTCGCGGCGCTCGGCGATGTAGTCGCGCACCGAGCCGACGAGCAGGATGCCGGCCGCGATCAGGATCACGAGCGACAGCACGACCGCGCCACCGTACAGCGTGAAGCGCTGATACCGGTTCAGCAGGCTCAGGTCGCGCGCGTCGTCGTCGATCGACGCGAACGGCGCGCTGGCGTCCGTGTGGGACGCGAAGAGATGACGGATGGGCATGTGACGAACACCGGTGAATCAATGCGCAAATCGGGAGACGCGCGCGGCGCGTGCGGCAAGCGCCGCCGCGAGGCCGGGACGCGGACGATATCCGCGAGCCATGCTGATGGCAACGCCATGCGATGCCGGCTCGGGGAACGGGAAAATTATCGGGATAGCGGACGGGCCTGTATGTAGGGCAGTCCGAAACACTCGCGCGCGATGGGTAGGACCAGTCCTACTCGTGCAATCGGCGGCGCGCTGCGTATATAAGGCCCGGGACGCGGATGTGTCAAACGGAATCGATCAAGAGAATGGTGCGTCGGGCCGTGTTTGACACGGCTGATTGTCAAGCAACGTTATGTTAGGACCAGGCCTACAAAATAATTGCTATCGCGTCCAGCCGTCTGATTATCGAAATGACAGGCGATCAATACATTGGCATCTGTGGACGAGGTTCGTCCTTCCCACTTCTCTTCTACAGGGGCTATCAACGTGAACAAGTCTTATCGGACCGTCTGGAACGCGACGACGGGCACATGGGCGGCGGCGCCCGAAACGGCGCGGATGCGCACGAAATCGAAATCGAATACGGCGATGCGTTCGTCGGTGACGGCGGCGGTCGCGGTGATGGCCGGGGTGGGTGGCGGGACCGTGTCTGTCGATGCGATGGCACAGGCGACCGGTGGGGGCCTCAATTTGTGCTCGACCACAACCGCGGCGAACGGAGTGAGATACGGGCAAACCTTTGGTGCGCTGAGTAACACGGTAAGTGCGAACTGTGGGCCTATCAATACCGGCCTGCCTACGTATCAGGGGCATGCGCCGTCTTTTGTCCTGGGCAACAATGCCAATACGAACGGTGCCGCCGGCTCGACGCCTACGGCGTCCGTCATGGGCAGCACCGACGGCCATCTGGTCCTGTACGGCCAGAACGGCGTTCACGTCAGCGGCCCGGCCGATTTCAACAACAACGTCAACATGACGAACCACCGCATCACGGGGCTGGCCGCGGGTACCGCCGGCACCGATGCGGTCAACCTCAATCAGTTGAATTCGGCGATTGCGAACGCAGCGACGGCAAGCAATCCGTATGTGGCGATCAGTACAGGAGCGTCTGCGGCGGCGACTGCTGCGCGGGCAGGCAACAGCGCGACCGCAGTCGGCGCGAACGCGAATGCGGCCGGTGTTGCGGCTGCGGCGTTCGGTGGCAATACGGTAGCGAGTGGGGACGGGGCCGCCGCATTCGGCACGGGGGCCAGTGCAGTGGGTGCGAACGCCGTCGCGCTGGGCCGAAGCACGAGCACCAGCGGCACTTTTGGCACCGCCATTGGCTACGGCGCGAATGCCACAACCAACGCCGCAGCGATCGGCGTATTGGCGAACGCCGCGTCGGCGTCGAGCGTCGCGCTGGGCGAGCGGGCAAGCGCAACGGGCGCAACATCGACCGCGCTTGGTCGTGGTACGCAGGCTACCGGTGCGAATGCCGTCGCGCTCGGCGCGAATTCGGTTGCCGATCGGAACAATTCAGTCTCGGTAGGCTCAGCTTCGCTGCAACGACAGATCACGAATTTGGCAGCGGGTACGGCAAACACGGACGCCGTGAACCTCGGGCAGATGAATACGGCGCTTTCGACGAAGGTCGACAACACGTACTTCAAGGTCAACAGCACGGCAGCAGGCTCGGTTGTCACCTCGGCGAATTCGATTGCGATCGGACCGGGTGCCTCTGCTACGCCAGCTGGGTCGGTCGGTTCCAACTCGATCGCGATCGGTAATGGCGCGGCGGCTGGTGGGACCGACTCGATCATGATCGGCACGAATGCTCGCCATTCCGGGTCGGGTGCGACGGTCGTCGGCGGAAATGCCAGTGCGATGGGCGGAGGAGCTGGTACGGCATTCGGGGCGAACAGCTCGGCTGCCGGATATTCGAGTATGGCGTTGGGTGCGGGCACGCTCGCGAGCGGTCGAAATTCCGTCGCCTTGGGGACCGGCAGCATTGCCGACGCTGAAGATACCGTATCCGTCGGCTCGACGGCGGTACAGCGGCGCATCGTGAACCTGGCCGCCGGTACGGGCGCGACCGACGCGGTCAACGTGAGCCAGCTGACGGGTGTGACGAAGGCGCTCGGCGGCGGCGCAGCGGTGGGGGCGGACGGTGGCATTACGAACCCGACCTACAACGTTGGCGGAACCGATTATCACAACGTCGGCGACGCGCTCGATGCGCTTGCGTCGAGCGGTATCGGCAATCCCAATGCGGTTATCTACGACGATGCGACCAAGAGCACCGTGACGCTGGGCGGCACGGGTGCGGCGGCGCCTGTCGCGCTGAAGAACGTCGCCGACGCGAAGGACGATCACGATGCGTTGAATCTCGGTCAGCTGAAGGACACGGGTCTGGTCGGCGACGACGGCGCTGGCAACCTGACGTCGCTCGCGGTGACGTACGACGGCGCGACGAAGGACAGCGTGACGCTGGGCGGCGCAGGCGCGACTACGCCGGTTGCTATCCATAACGTAGCGGATGGCGTGCTTGCAGCCGACAGCAAGGATGCTGTGAATGGCTCGCAACTGTTCGCGACGAACACGCGCGTGGGCGACCTCGAAGATTCGCTGGCGAAGGGCGGTGTAATCGATCCGGTAACCGGCGAGTCGCTGGCCGTGGTGTACGACAGCAACGCAAAGGACACCGTGACGCTGGCGGGCACGGGCGGCACGACGCTGTCGAACGTGAAGGCTGGCGTGGCCGATATGGACGCGGTGAACGTCTCGCAACTGAAGGGCTCGGGCCTGATCGGCGACGACGGCAAGGCAATTGCCGCGGTCACGTACGACCGCAACGCGGACGGCACGCCGAACTACGGCACGGTAACGCTCGGCAACGGCGCAGGCCCGACGCAACTGAAGAACGTCGCGGATGCGACGGATGATCACGATGCACTGAACCTCGGTCAGTTGAAGGACACAGGTCTGGTGGGCGATGACGGCTCGGGCAACCTGACGTCGATGGCGGTGACGTACGACGGCGCAGCACGTGACAAGGTCACGCTGGCCGGCGTGGACGGCACGACGCTGTCGAACGTGAAGGCGGGTGTCGCCGACATGGACGCCGTAAACGTCTCGCAACTGAAGGGCTCGGGTCTGATCGGCGACGACGGCAAGTCGATCGCCGCGGTCACGTACGACCGCAATGCAGATGGCACGCCGAACTACGGTTCGGTGACGCTGGGCAACGGTGCAGGTCCGACGCAAGTCAAGAACGTCGCGGATGCGACGGACGATCACGACGCCCTTAACCTCGGTCAGCTGAAGGACGCGGGCCTGGTCGGCGACGACGGCGCAGGCAACCTGACGTCGATGGCGGTGACGTATGACGGCACGGCACGCGACAAGGTCACGCTGGCGGGTGTCGATGGCACGACGCTGTCGAACGTGAAGGCTGGCGTGGCCGATATGGACGCGGTGAACGTCTCGCAACTGAAGGGCTCGGGCCTGATCGGCGACGACGGCAAGGCAATTGCCGCGGTCACGTACGACCGCAACGCAGACGGCACGCCGAACTACGGCACGGTAACGCTGGGCAACGGCGCCGGTCCGACGCAACTCAAGAACGTCGCGGATGCGACGGACGATCACGACGCACTGAACCTCGGTCAGCTGAAGGACACAGGTCTGGTCGGCGACGACGGTTCGGGCAATCTCACGTCGCTCGCGGTGACGTATGACGGTGCAGCGAAGGACAGCGTGACGCTGGGCGGTGCGGGCGCAACCGCACCGGTTGCTATCCATAACGTAGCGGATGGCGTGCTTGCAGCCGACAGCAAGGATGCTGTGAACGGCTCGCAGTTGTTCGCAACGAACACCCGCGTAGGCGACCTCGAAGATTCGCTGGCGAAGGGCGGCGTGATCGATCCGGTCACGGGCGAGTCGCTGGCCGTGGTTTACGACAGCAACGCGAAGGACACCGTTACGCTGAAGGGCACGGACGGTACGACGCTGTCGAACGTGAAGGCCGGCGTGGCCGACATGGACGCCGTGAACGTCTCGCAACTGAAGGGCTCGGGCCTGATCGGAGACGACGGCAAGTCGATCGCCGCGGTGACGTACGACCGTAACACGGACGGCACGGCGAACTACGGCACGGTAACGCTTGGCAACGGCGCAGGCCCGACGCAGATCAAGAACGTCGCGACGGGTGTCGACGACGCGGACGCAGTCAACGTCAAGCAGCTGAACACCGGTCTGTCGGATCTGGAAGATCGAATCGTCGGCGCCGATCTGCGCTTCGTCAAGGTCAACGCCGACCCGGTCGCGGGCACGCCCGCGCTGGCAACCGGCGCGCTGGCGGTCGCCATCGGCGCTGGCGCACAGGGCGCAGGCGCGAACTCGCTCGCGCTCGGCAGCGGCGCACGCGTGTCCGGCGCCGGTTCGGTCGCGATCGGCTACAACTCGGTCGCGAACCAGAACAACGTCGTGTCGGTCGGCAGCGTGGGTAACGAGCGCCGAATCGTCAACGTGGCGGACGGCGACGTTGCATTCCAGAGCACGGATGCGGTCAACGGCGGCCAGCTGTACGCGGCGCTGAACGATCTGTCGACGTCCGTCAGTTCGAAGACGCAGCAGGCCATCGACAGCTTCTCGTCGGCGCTCGACGAGAAGACGAAGGCCGCGATCAACGAGATGAATACGCATGCGATTCAGCCGATGGACGTCACCGATCCGCTGGTCGCGGTCGAGGGTGTGCGCGGCGACAACCTGGCCTCGCTGAACGGCGCGGATCCCGCTACGGCAACGGCGGCGGCGATCGGTTCGTCGACGGCCGCGAGCGGTGCCAACGCAGTCGCGGTCGGTCTGCAAAACGTCGCGGGTTCCGACAATTCGGTTGCGATCGGCAGCTTTGCGCAAACGGGCGCTGGCCAGGCGTATTCGGTCGCGATGGGTTCGAACGTGCAGACGAACGGCACGCAAGCCGTCGCGATGGGCGCGAATACCGAGGCGAACGCGGACTACGCGGTTGCGATCGGCAACAACGGTGCGCAGGCGATCGGCACGGGTTCGGTCGCGCTCGGTAGCGGTGCGAACGTGCGGGCGGGATCGACGAATGCGATCGCGGTCGGTACCGGTGCGAACGTCGCTCGCAGCATCCAGGGCGCGATCGCGCTCGGCGCGGGTACGACGGCTACGGCGGCGGGCGGTATCGCGCTCGGCGAGAACGCGCTCGCGAATCGCGCGAATGCACTGTCGATCGGCCGCGCAGGCGCGGAACGCCAGATCGTCAACGTCGCGGCTGGCACGCAAGCGACCGATGCGGTGAACGTGAGCCAGCTGACGGGCGTGACGAATGCGCTCGGTGGCGGCGCGGCGGTTGGTGCGAACGGCAGCATCACGAATCCGACCTATAGCGTGGGCGGCAACGATTACCACAATGTCGGCGACGCACTGGATGCGCTCGCGGCAAGTGGCATCGGCGATCCGAATGCGGTGACGTACGACGATGCAACGAAGGGCGCCGTGACGCTGGGCGGCACGGGGGCGACCGCGCCTGTCGCGCTGAAGAACGTCGCTGACGCGAAGGACGATCATGACGCACTGAACCTCGGTCAGTTGAAGGATGCAGGCCTGGTCGGCGACAACGGTTCGGGCAACCTGACGTCGCTGGCCGTGACGTACGACGATGCGGCGAAGGACAGCGTGACGCTGGGTGGTGCGGGCGCGACCACGCCAGTGGCGCTGCACAACGTGGCGGACGGCGTTCTGTCGGCGACGAGCAAGGACGCGGTGAACGGTTCGCAACTGTTCACGACGAACCAGAACCTCGGCGACCTGAAGGATTCGCTGGAGAAGGGCGGCGTGATCGACCCGACCACGGGCGAATCGCTGGCGGTGGTGTATGACGGCGCGGCGAAGGACACGGTCACGCTGGGCGGCGCGGGCGCAACGACGCCGGTGGCGCTGAAGAACGTCGCGGACGCGAAGGACGACGGCGATGCGCTGAACCTGGGCCAGTTGAAGAACGCGGGCCTGGTTGGTGACGACGGCTCGGGCAACCTGACGTCGATGGCGGTGACGTACGACGGCACGGCACGCGACAAGGTCACGCTGGCGGGTGTCGACGGCACGACGCTGTCGAACGTGAAGGCCGGTGTGGCGGACATGGACGCGGTGAACGTTTCGCAGCTGAAGGACGCGGGCCTGATCGATCCGTCGACGGGCAAGCCGATCGCGGCGGTGACGTACGACCGTAACGCGGACGGCACGCCGAACTATGGCTCGGTGACGCTGGGCAACGGCACGGGTCCGACGCAACTCAAGAACGTCGCCGACGCGACGGACGACGGCGACGCGCTGAACCTCGGCCAGTTGAAGGATGCAGGGCTGGTCGGCGACGACGGCGCGGGCAACCTGACGTCGATGGCAGTGACGTACGACGGCGCGGCGAAGGACAGCGTGACGCTGGGTGGCGCGGGTGCGACCACGCCGGTGGCGCTGCACAACGTGGCGGACGGCGTGCTCGCGGCAGACAGCAAGGACGCGGTGAACGGCTCGCAATTGTTCACGACGAACCAGAACCTCGGCGACCTGAAGGATTCGCTGGAGAAGGGCGGCGTGATCGACCCGACGACGGGCGAATCGCTGGCCGTGGTGTACGACAACGCGACGAAGAACAGCGTGACGCTGGGCAACGCCGGCGTGCCGGTCGCGATCCACAACGTCGCAGCCGGTGCGGTGAACGCAACGAGCAACGATGCGGTCAACGGCTCGCAGCTGTTCACGGTGTCGAAGAGCGTCGCGGACAAGATCGGCGGCGGCGCGGGCGTCGGCGCGGATGGTTCGCTCACCGACCCGACGTACTCGGTCGGCGGCCAGGACTACCACAGCGTGGGCGACGCCCTCGGTGCGCTCGACAAGAACAGCGCCGGCAATCCGTTGGCCGTGGCATACGACAGCGCGGCGAAGGACACGGTGACGCTGGGCGGCGCGGGCGCAACGACGCCGGTCGCGCTGAAGAACGTCGCGGACGCGAAGGACGACGGCGACGCGCTGAACCTCGGCCAGTTGAAGAACGCCGGCCTGGTGGGTGACGACGGCGCGGGCAACCTGACGTCGATGGCGGTGACGTACGACGGCGCGGTACGTGACACGGTGACGCTGGCCGGCGTGGACGGCACGACGCTGACGAACGTGAAGGCGGGCGCGGTGACGGCCACCAGCATGGACGCGATCAACGGTGCGCAGCTGCACGGCACGGCGCAGAGCGTCGCCGATTCGCTGGGCGGCGGCTCGACGGTGGGCGCGGACGGCAAGGTGACGAACCCGACGTACTCGCTGGCCGACCCGACGGATGCGTCGAAGTCGAAGGACTACAGCAACGTGGGTGACGCGCTGTCGAACCTCGACGGCCGTACTGTGACGAACACGGAAAACATCACCGTGATCAGCAAGCAACTGGGCGACTCGGGTCTGGTCGATCCGGTGACGGGTCAGTCGATAGCGGCGGTGACGTACGACCGCAATGCTGACGGCACGCCGAACCTCGGTTCGGTGACGCTGGGCGGCGCGGGCGCGACGGCTCCGGTGGCGCTGAAGAACGTTGCTGACGGTGCGGACCGTCACGATGCGATCAACCTCGGCCAGTTGCAGGACGCGGGCCTGGTTGCGCCGGTCGATCCGACCAACCCGGGTGCGGGCCTGACGTCGCTGGCCGTCGCGTACGACGACGTGGCGAAGGATGTCGTCACGCTGAAGGGCGCGGATGGCACGACGCTGTCGAACGTGAAGGCGGGTGTGGCCGACATGGACGCGGTGAACGTGAGCCAGTTGAAGGACTCGGGCCTGATCGGCGACGACGGCAAGGCGATCTCGGCTGTGACGTACGACAGCGCGGCGAAGGACGCCGTGACGCTGGGCGGCGCGGGTGCAACGACGCCGGTGGCGCTGAAGAACGTCGCGGATGCGAAGGACGACGGCGACGCGCTGAACCTCGGCCAGCTGAAGAACGCGGGCCTGGTCGGCGACGACGGCGCGGGTAACCTGACGTCGATGGCGGTGACGTACGACGGCGCGGCACGCGACAAGGTGACGCTGGCCGGCGTGGACGGCACGACGTTGTCGAACCTGAAGGCGGGCGTGGCCGACATGGACGCGGTGAACGTGAGCCAGCTGAAGGGCTCGGGTCTGATCGGCGACGACGGCAAGGCGATTGCCGCGGTGACGTACGACCGCCTCGCGGACGGCACGCCGAACTACGGTTCGGTGACGCTGGGCAACGGCACGGGTCCGACGCAGCTGAAGAACGTCGCCGATGCGACCGACAACGGTGACGCATTGAACCTCGGTCAGTTGAAGAACGCCGGCCTGGTGGGTGACGATGGCGCGGGCAACCTGACGTCGATGGCGGTGACGTACGACGGCGCGGCACGCGACACGGTGACGCTGGCCGGCACGAACGGCACGACGCTGGCGAACGTGAAGGCCGGTGTGGCCGACATGGACGCGGTGAACGTGAGCCAGCTGAAGGGCTCGGGTCTCATCGGCGATGACGGCAAGGCGATTGCCGCGGTGACGTACGACCGCAACGCGGACGGCACGCCGAACATGGGTTCGGTGACGCTGGGCGGCGCGGGCGCAACGGCTCCGGTGGCGCTGAAGAACGTCGCCGACGGTACGGACCGTCACGATGCGATCAACCTCGGCCAGTTGCAGGATGCGGGCCTGGTTGCGCCGGTCGATCCGACCAACCCGGGTGCGGGCCTGACCTCGACGGCGGTCACGTACGACAAGGCCGCCGACGGTTCGGCCAACTTCGACCAGATCACGCTGAAGGGCGCGGATGGCACGACGCTGACGAACGTGAAGGCAGGCGCGGTGACGGCCACCAGCACGGACGCGATCAACGGTGCGCAGCTGCACGGCATGGCGCAGAGCGTCGCCGATTCGCTGGGTGGTGGCTCGACGGTGGGCGCGGACGGCAAGGTGACGAACCCGACGTACTCGCTGGCCGACCCGACGGATGCGTCGAAGTCGAAGGAATACAGCAACGTGGGTGATGCGCTGTCGAACCTCGACGGCCGTACGTCGACGAACACGGAAAACATCACCGTGATCAGCAAGCAACTGGGCGACTCGGGTCTGGTCGATCCGGTGACGGGCCAGTCGATCGCGGCGGTGACGTACGACCGTAATGCCGACGGCACGCCGAACCGCGGTTCGGTGACGCTGGGCGGCGCGGGCGCAACGACGCCGGTCGCACTGAAGAACGTCGCCGACGGCACGGATCGCAACGACGCGATCAACCTCGGCCAGTTGCAGGACGCGGGCCTGGTGGCGCCGGTCGATCCGACGAACCCGGGCAAGGGGCTGACGTCGCTCGCGGTGGCATACGACAGCGCGACGCAGGATGTCGTCACGCTGAAGGGCACGGACGGCACGACGCTGACGAACGTGAAGGCGGGCGCGGTCACGGCCACCAGCACGGACGCGATCAACGGTGCGCAGCTGCACGGCACGGCGCAGAGCGTCGCCGATTCGCTGGGCGGCGGCTCGACGGTCGGCGCGGACGGCAAGGTGACGAACCCGACGTACTCGCTGGCCGATCCGGCGGATGCATCGAAGTCGGTCGCGTACAACAACGTGGGTGACGCACTGTCGAACCTCGATGGCCGCACGACGACGAACACGGAAAACATCACCGTGATCAGCAAACAACTGGGCGACTCCGGTCTGGTCGATCCGGTGACGGGCCAGTCGATCGCGGCGGTGACGTACGACCGCAATGCCGACGGCACGCCGAACCGCGGTTCGGTGACGCTGGGCGGCGCGGGCGCAACGGCTCCGGTCGCACTGAAGAACGTCGCGGACGGTACGGATCGTCACGACGCGATCAACCTGGGTCAGCTGCAGGACGCAGGCCTGGTGGCGCCGGTCGATCCGACCAACCCGGGTGCGGGTCTGGCTTCGCTTGCGGTGACGTATGGCAAGAACGCCGACGGTTCGGCGAACTTCGACAAGGTCACGCTCGCCGGCGCGAACGGCACGACAATCACGAACGTGAAGGCAGGCGCGGTATCGGCCACCAGCACGGACGCGATCAACGGTTCGCAACTGCACGGCGTGTCGCAGAGCGTCGCGAAGTCGCTCGGCGGCGGTGCGGCTGTCGACGCGGACGGCAACGTGACGAACCCGTCGTACAAGGTCAGCGACAAGACGTTCGACAACGTCGGCGATGCGATCGAGAACATCTCGAACAGCCTCGTCCACGGCTCGATCGGCCTGGTCCAGCAGGACGATACGACGCGCGACATCACGGTCGCGAAGGATACGGACGGCACGACCGTGAACTTCGCGGGCACGGCGGGCAACCGCGTGCTGACCGGCGTGGCAGCGGGTGCGGTGAACGCGACGAGCGTCGACGCGATCAACGGCTCGCAACTGCACGGCACCGCGCAAAGCGTGGCGGACGTGATCGGCGGCGGCACGACGGTCGATACCGACGGCAAGCTCGCGGATACGTCGATCGAGGTGAACGGCAGCAAGTACAAGACCGTGGCCGAAGCAGTGCAGGCCGCAGCCGCGTACGGTGCGACCGATTCGCTCGCGGTGCGTTACGACCTGAACGGCGACGGCACGCCGAACTACGGTTCGGTGACGCTGGGCGGCACGGGCGCGGCGCCGGTGCGACTGACGAACGTGGCGGACGGCGCGAGCCAGTACGACGCGGTGAACTTCGGCCAGTTGAGCGAGCTGAGCGACCGTATCGGCGGTCTCGACGGCCGTGTCGGCGCGCTCGAGCAGCAGCCCCCGGGCAGCGGTGGTCCGGGCGACGGTGGCTCGGGTAACGAGTACTTCGCCGGCACCGATGTTGGCACCGGCAGCACGACGCCGGCCAACGCGGGCAGCGGCACGGGCAACACGGCCGCCGGCTCGGGTGCGACGATCGGCACGGGCGCGAACAACGCCACGGTGATCGGTTCGAACGCGGGCGCGTCGCAGAGCAACGGTGTCGCGATCGGCTCCGGCGCGAAGAGCGCGGCCGAAGGCGCCACGGCGATCGGCAGCGGCTCGAACGCATCGGGCAATCAGTCGGTCGCGATCGGCTCGGGCGCGAACGCGTCGGGTTCGAACTCGGTTGCGCTGGGCGCCGGCTCGACGGCGTACAGCGACGACACGGTGTCGGTCGGCTCGATCGACCGGACCCGCACGATCTCGAACGTGTCGGATGGTGTGAACGCGACCGACGTCGCGACGAAGGGGCAGCTCGACCGGGCCATGGGCGGCATGCAGGGCCAGGTCAACGACCTGTCGCGTAACGCGTACTCGGGTATCGCCGCGGCCACCGCGCTGACGATGATTCCGGGCGTCGATCCGGGCAAGACGATCTCGTTCGGTATCGGCGGCGCGACCTACAAGGGCTATCAGGCCGTGGCGTTCGGCGGCGAAGCCCGCATCACGCAGAACCTGAAGATGAAGGCCGGCGTGGGTATGTCGAGCGGCGGCAATACGGTCGGCGTGGGCGCTTCGTATCAGTGGTAACACGCAGGGCGGGGCAGTTTGCCCCGCCCGCCCTGACCTTCCTCATTCAACTTTTTACGCGTCCGCCTCCAGGCGGACGTTTCATCATGACCATGAAAACCTTGTTGTTGCGCGCCGCGTCGATCGGCGCGATCGCGATGGCGCTCGGTGCGTGTACGACGCAATCGGGCCTCACCTACGACATCCACGCGGTGTCGATTCCCGGCAAGCCGGACAACGTGTTCCGCGTGAGCTGCGACGGGCTGCTGGGCAGCGCGAACGCGTGCGCCCGTGCGGCGGAGGAGTTCTGCCAGGGGCAAGGCTTCACGCCGCTCGAAATGATCGACCGCGTGTACAGCCGTGCGCCGAAGAAGGATCCGCGCGAGATCACCTTCCTGTGCGGCAAGCCGCAGCCGGTCGTTCAGGCCCCGCAGCCGGTCGCACAACCGCAGCCGCAACCGCGGCCGGCCCAGATCCCGCAGCGCCAGGTGCTGCTGCAGGGCGACGCGAACTTCGCGCTCGACAGCGCGGTGCTCACGCCGCAGGCGCGCGACAATCTCGACCGTTTCATCGAGATCAACCGCGGCGTCGAATTCCGCCGCGTGACCGTCACCGGCTTCACCGATTCGACGGGCAGCGCGACGCACAACCTCGCGCTGTCGGCTTCGCGCGCGCGCAACGCGATGAACTACCTGAGCGCCAACGGCCTGAAAGCGCAGTCGTTCGTGTCGCAGGGCCAGGGTGCGGCCGAGCCGGTCGCGTCCAACGCGACGGCGGAAGGCCGCGCGCAGAACCGCCGTGTCGAGGTCCGGATCGATGCGCAGTAACGCGTAACGAACGCTGTTCCACCGATGCGCGCGGGGCGGCGATCGGCCCTGAGCCGATGAAAGCTGCGCCCGTCCCGCCATGCACCCGAAACCGCCCGCTCGTCACGAGCCGGCGGTTTTTTTATCGCGCCGCACCATCCGGAGGCCGCCACCGGCCGGGGCGATGGCTGATGCCCCCGGTTTCATGCGAAGATAGCGCCCAATTACGATCCACGACGCCGCGATGCGCGCCGTTAGCCGCCAGCCGCGCGGCGATCCGGCCGCGACGATTGCCGCGCAAATCTGGACGACTATGGGAAGCTATCAGATACGTGTGGTACTGGCCGACGATCATCCGGCGATGCTCGCCGGTGTCGAGCACGGCCTGTCGTCGGTGCCGACGATCCAGTTGACCGGCAAGGCCGTCAATTCGACCGAGCTGATCAAGCTGCTCGATGCCGGCGCGTGCGATGTCGCGGTGTCCGACTATGCGATGCCGGGCAGCGCGCACGGCGACGGCATCACGCTGTTCTCCTACCTGCAGCGGCACTATCCGGCGGTCAAGCTGGTCGTCCTGACCATGCTCGACAACCCGGCCGTGGTCGGGTCGCTGACACGCCTCGGCATTACCTGCATCGTCAGCAAGTCCGACACGGTCGATCACCTGATCCCCGCGATTCACGCGGCCGCCACCGGCGGCACCTATTACTCGCCGTCGGTCGAGAAGGTCGTGCGCACCCTCACGTCGCATTCGAGCGCGCGGGCGGCCGACCAGAAGCGCGATTTGAGCGAGCGCGAGCTCGAGGTCGTGCGGCACTACGCGTCGGGCCTGACCGTCAACGAAATCGCCGACAAACTGAGCCGCAGCAAGAAGACCATCAGCACGCAGAAGGCGCGCGCGATGGAAAAGCTCGGGATCGAGAAGGACATCGACCTGCTGCGCTATGCGATCGAGCACGGGATCGTCGCCGCATCGGGCAGCGAAGGGCGGGGCGGGGAAGAGGAAGAAGGCGGGGCTGCGCCGGTTTGACGACGCCGGCTGCGTACGGGCGTGCGCAGCCGCCGCCATGCGGCGAACCGGATGGCGGATGGGGGAGCGGGGCGTGTGAGCTACCTCGCGCCGGCGCCTCGCGGGCGCCGGCCGGTTCAATTCATCGATTCATGTCTTCGGCGTTTCATTTCGCCTCGCCGGCCGCATGCGCCGGCGCATAACCGTAGTCGGTCACCAGCCCGCACGAAATCGCATAACGGACGAGATCGACGTCGCGCTCGATGCCGAGCTTCTGCATCGCCGAACTCTTTTGCGTGCTGATCGTCTTCTTGCTGCGGCTCAGTTTTTCGGCAATCTCGTTCACCGACAATCCGGACGCAAACAGCCGGATCACTTCCACCTCGCGCACGGACAACGCGGGCGCCTTGCCGCTCAGGCTCCCCGCATGGCGCAGGATCCGGTCCATCGAAGGCGACAGATAGCGTCCGCTCGTATAGGCCGCGTGGATCGCCATCGTCAGGTGGTTCGGCAAGTCCGACTTGCTGACGATGCAGGCGATGCCGAGATCGATCAGCGCGCGCAGCGCCACCGTGTTCTCCATCATCGTCATCACGACGATCTTCAGGCCGGGGTGGCGCTTGAAGATCGTCGTGAACAGCGCGAGGCCGTCGCCGTAATCGCTGCCCGGCATCGCGTAGTCCGATACGAGCACGTCGCACGGATATTTCGCGAGCGCTTCCATCAGTTCCGTCGAGTTGTGCGCGGTCGCGACGACCGAGATGGTGTTCGTCGCGGACAGTTCGTAGCGGGCGCCGATGACGACCGCCGGATGGTCGTCGGCGATCACGATGCGGATGGGAAAGGTTCTGTTCATGGTTTCTTACGCGTTGCGTCGTGCCTGGCGGCACGCGCTCGGCGTCGTTGATGCGGGGTGGGGCCGGCACGGGGTGCGATCGGTCGCGGCGAAACAGCTGGCCGGACGCGATCCCGTCGCGCCGACGGCCGGTGGCGACTCCGATGAATCGCCACTGGCCGTCGGCCGAAAAGCGGAAGGGATCGCTCCCTTCCGCTTCGGGTCGACGCTCCGCTTGCGCGGGGCCGTCCGGTCAGAACTCGTAGCCGACCTGGGCGCGTACACCCACATCACCGACCGACGTGATCGACGTCGCGCCGTTCACGAGCCAGTTGCCGTTGCGCGACCGGTAGGTGGCGCCGGCAGCGATCGCCGAGCCGCTCTTGAAGTTCGCGGCGCCGACTGCCACCACCGTCTTGCCCGGCTGCGACGGCGTCATGTTCGGCATCGCCATCGCGGCCGCGATACCGGCGTACGCGTTCTTCGCGACGTCGTTGATCGCGCGGTTCGTGTCGTTGAAGCGTGCGTCGACCGATTCCATCGCACGATCGAGCTGACCCTTCGTCGCCGCGTCGGATGCGTTGATGCCGTCCGCGATGTTGACGAGCCGGCGGTTGCCTTCTTCCGTGCCGTTGCCGAACGACACCGTGTTGGCTTCCGTTGCGACCGAGCCTTGACCGATCGCGACCGAGCCGCTGCCGGTGGCCGATGCGCCCTGGCCGAGTGCCGAGCCGTTCTCGCCCGAAGCCACCGAGCCTTGACCGATCGCCGAGCCGTTGTTGCCCGATGCGACCGCGCCCTGGCCGACCGCCGACGCGTTCTCGCCCGATGCCAGCGAGCCCTGGCCGATTGCAGAGCTGTTCTCGCCCGACGCGACCGCGCCTTCGCCGACGACCGTCGAGCCGTCGCCCGTTCCCGGGCCGCCCGTGCCCGGGTTGGCTTCGAGATCGCCGAGGCGGTCGGACAGATCGCCGAAGCGGCTCGACAGGTCGCCGAGCTGGCCGCTCAGGTCGCCGTACTGCTTCGCGAACTGCTCCTGCAGGTCGAACAGCTGGCTGCCGTTGACGGCGTCCATGCTCGTCGCGCTGATCTCGCCGGCCGCCACGCGTTGCAGCTTCGTGCCGAAGGTGCCGGCGAACGTCACGGTGTCGAAATTGAGGCCCGAGTCGTAGGTGACCGCGCCGACTTCCTTGCCGGTGTAGTCGATCAGGCCGGTCGCGCGGAGCTGCGATACCGTCACGACATCGTCGTCGCCCACGCCGTTTGCGACGCCGGACAACACGCGTGCGCCACCCGTGCCGGCGAAGTTCACCGACGTGCCGCCGGTCGTTGCGCCGACCGTGATCATGCCGGTCGACGGGTTCTGCTGAACGAGGCCGAGTTCGCCGCTTTCGAGCTGCTCGGAGAGCTTCTTGATCCCGCCTTCGTTGCTCGTCACGCGCCCGTCGAGGTTGGTCACGACGTCGCCGACCGAGTTGACGATCCGGGTGCCGCCGCTACCGTCGCCGACCGTGAAGCTCGGCGCGGAGATCGACCCGTCCGGGTTCACCGTTGCGCCGCCGCCGATGGCCGATGCGACGCTGTCCGACACGCCATGCAGCTGCGAACCGTTGACGGCTTCGGTGCTGGTTGCCGACACGTCGCCTGCGGCGACGCCCGTGAGCGTGCGCGCGCCGGTCTTGCTGCTGAAGTTCACGGCGTTGCCGCCGGTGTTCGCGCCGACCGTGATGTCGTCGGTCGGATTGGCCTGCTGGACGAGGCCGACCGTACCGCTGCCGAGATCGTCGGCGAGCTTCTTGATGTCGCCTTCGTTGTTCGTCACGCGGCCGTCGATATTGGTCACGACGTCGCCGACCGAGTTGACGATCTTCGTGCCGCCGCTGCCGTCGCCGACCGTGAAGCTCGGTGCGGAGATCGAACCGTCCGGGTTCACCGATGCGCCGCCGCCGATCGCCGATGCAACGCTGTTGGACACGCCGTGCAGTTGCGAACCGTTCACGGCTTCGTTGCTCGCGGCCGATACGTCGCCCGCAGCGATGCCCGTGAGCTTGCGTGCGCCGGCCGTGCCGGTGAAGTCGACCGCGCGGCCGTCGGTGTTCGCGCCGACGGTGATGTCGTCACCCTTGGCGGCTTGCTGGACGAGACCGACCGTGCCGCTGCCGAGTTGCTCGCTCAGGTCCTTGATGTTGCCTTCGTTGTTCGTCACGCGACCGTCGAGGTTGGTCACGACGTCGCCGACCGAGTTGACGATCTTCGTGCCGCCGCTGCCGTCGCCGACGGTGAAGCTCGGCGCGGAGATCGAACCGTCCGGGTTCACCGATGCACCGCCGCCGATGGCCGCCGCGACGCTGTTCGACACGCCGTGCAGTTGCGAACCGTTGACGGCTTCGTTGCTCGCGGCCGACACGTCGCCCGCAGCGATGCCCGTGAGCTTGCGTGCGCCGGTCTTGCTGCTGAAGTTCACGGCGTTGCCGTCGGTGTTTGCGCCGACCGTGATGTCGTCGCCCGGGTTCGCCTGCTGGACGAGGCCGAGCGTGCCGCTGCCGATGTCGTCGGCCAGCTTCTTGATGTCGCCTTCGTTGGTCGTCGTACGGCCGTCGAGGTTGGTCACGACGTCGCCGACCGAGTTGACGACCTTCGTGCCGCCGCTGCCGTCGCCGACGGTGAAGGACGGTGCGGAGATCGAACCGTCCGGGTTCACGATCGCGCCGCCGCCGATCGCCGACGCGACGCTGTCCGACACGCCGTGCAGTTGCGCGCCGTTGACGGCTTCGGTGCTGGATGCCGACACGTCACCCGCCGCGACGCCCGTGAGCTTGCGAGCGCCGGCCGTGCCGGCGAAGTTCACGGCGTTGCCGTCGGTGTTCGCGCCGACGGTGATGTCTGCGCCTGCGCCGGCCTGCTGGACGAGGCCGAGCGTGCCGCTGCCGAGGTCGTCGGCGAGCTTCTTGATGTCGCCTTCGTTGCTCGTCACACGGCCGTCGAGATTGGTCACGACATCGCCGACCGAGTTGACGACCTTCGTGCCGCCGCTGCCGTCGCCGACGGTGAAGCTCGGCGCGGAGATCGAGCCGTCCGGGTTCACGGATGCGCCGCCGCCGATTGCCGACGCGACGCTGTTCGACACGCCGTGCAGTTGCGCGCCGTTGACGGCGTCGGCACTGGCAGCAGAAATGTCGCCCGCCGCGACGCCCGTCAGCTTGCGAGCGCCGGCCGTGCCGGTGAAGTTGACCGCGCCGCCGTCGGTGTTCGCGCCGACCGTGAGGTCTGCGCCCGCGGCCGCCTGCTGGACGAGGCCGAGCGTGCCGCTCGACAGTTCGCCCAGCTTGCCGTTGATCGTCGAGATCTCGGTGGTGTGCGTCGCGATATTCGTGTTCGCGGTCGACAGGCCGCTTTGAAGCGATGCGACTTGCGAGTTCGTCGTCGACAGCGCCGTGTTGGTCGTGGCGAGCGTCGTGTTGGTGGTCGACAGTTCGGCGTTCGTCGCGGCGATCGCGGCGTTCGTGGTCGACAGGCCGGTATTCATCTGGCCGACGTTGACGGCGTCCGTGTCCGCGGTGCCGTCTGCGATGCCCGACAGCTTGCGCGAGCCGGCCGTGCCGGCGAAGTTGACCGCGCCGCCGTCGGTGTTCGCGCCGACCGTGAGGTCGTCGCCCGCGTTCGCCTGCTGGACGAGGCCGACGGTACCGCTCGACAGTTCGTTCAGCTTGTCGTTGAGCGTCGTGATCTCGCTGGTGTGCGTCGCGATATTCGTGTTCGCGGTCGACAGGCCGCTTTGGAGCGACGCGACGTGCGAGTTCGTCGTCGACAGGGCCGTGTTGGTCGCGGCAAGCGTGGTGTTGGTCGTCGAAAGGGTGGCATTCGTCGTCGAAAGCGACGCATTGGTCGTCGACAATGCCGAATTCGTGGCTGCAATCGATGCGTTCGTGGTCGACAGGCCGGCGTTCATCTGGCCGACGTTCACGGCGTCAGTGTCTTGCGTGCCGGCGGCCACGTTCACGATCTGGCGGGTAAATGTGTTCCCGTCGATATTGGGTACACCGGCGCCCACGGACACAGTGTTCTCGCGATCGGCCACGGACCCCATTCCCAAGGCGACGGAGTTTCGGGCACTGGCACTGGAGATCGTGCCGATCGCGATCGAACCTGTTGCTCCGCTCGTTACGATCGCACCTCGACCGGCTTGCGTGGCGCCGCCAATCGCGACGCCGTAACTCGCCGACGCTGTGGAGTTGGCGCCAAGTGCAGTTGAAGCACCGGCGGTGGCGGCCGTCGCCGTGTTATTGCCGATTGCGACGGATTGCGGGCCGTCCGCCGTTGCGCCGGGGCCGGCTTGATACGCGTTCGTGCCAAGCATGATGCCGATGCCGCTGCTGGTCGTGCTCATGCTTTTCGCTTCGGCCGGCCCGGAAGTGCGCGTGGCAACGCACGTTGCGCCGTCTGCGACATAGCCTGCCTCGCAGGTGGGCGTCGCGTCGGAGCTGATCTGATCGTCGGCGATCGCGCTGGCAGAGACGCTGCCGATCATTGCGCCTGCGAGTACGCAGACAGCGACCGATACACGGCACGAGCCCTTGCGCTTCCTCGTCGCCGTTTCGGCCGCCGCCGTCCAGGTCTGGGTTGCAGCGTTCCATACGTTGCGATAAGTCTTGTTCATTGCCCTACTCCTTTCAGTTTGTCAGGTCACAAACCGATGGTAGGGATCAGCCTCGTCCTAATCAGTCGTCCCTGGCTGATTCGAGATAGCGGCTGTGTAGGCCCAGTCCTACACGCGTGAAGCGGCCTTGCGGGCGAACGCCGCAAGACCATGGGAGAAGGGGGGCAGAGACAGGCCGGCGAGCGCCGGCCGAGCCGTATTCAGGCCGGCGGGGCCTGCGTCGTGCGCCGTTGCAGCGCGTCGCGTGCGAGGCCTTCTGCCTCCGCCAGCCGCGCATCGAACGCCGTCAGGTCGGCGCCGTGCACGATGGCTTGCAGGTCGCCGATCGCGTCGGCCACCGCGTGCTCGTGGATCGTCGCGAACGCGCCGCGCAACGCATGCAGTTCATGTCGCAGCACGCCGATGTCGTCGCGTGCGAGCGCATCGCGAATCGCGGCAAGCGCTTTCGTCAGGCTCGCTTCGAGCAGCGCATGCACGTCCGGCGGCAGCGGCCCTTCCGCGAGATCGACGAGAGCGCGCCGCGCCGGCGCCCGCCCGGCGACGGCATGTGCATACCGCCGCACGGTCCGGTCGATCGTGTCGAGCAGCACCGGCTTCACCAGCACCGCGACGATCCCCGCTTCCGCACAGCGCGCATGCTCGGCCGCGCTCGCATGCGCGGTGACGGCGACCACCGGCAGCGCCGGATACTGCGCACGCAGCACGCGCGCGAGCGTGTAGCCGTCCATGCCCGGCATGTTCAGGTCGGTCATCACGAGGTCGTAGCGCGTGTCCGTGCAGCGCCGCAGCGCCGCCGCCCCTTCCTCGGCCGCATCCGCCGCATAGCCGAGCGTGACGAGCTGCCCCTGCAGCAACGTGCGGTTCACCGGATGATCGTCGACCACCAGCACGCGCGCGGTGACGGCCGGCAGCAGCGCGGCATCGTCGGCCTGCGCGGCGGCGTGTTCGGCCACCTGCGCGTCGGTGGCTGCCGGCAGCGGCAGCGTGACGACGAAGGTGCTGCCCTTGCCCGGCTCGCTCTTCACGTCGACCGCGCCGTGCATCATCTGCGCCAGCTGCTTCGTCAGCGCGAGCCCGAGGCCCGTGCCGCCGTAACGCCGCGTGATCGACGTGTCGGCCTGCGTGAACGGGCGGAACAGCGCCGCGCGCTGCGTGTCGGTCATCCCGATGCCCGTATCGCTGACGCCGATCGCGATCGGCGAAGCGGGGTTCGTGTCGTCGCGCAGATAGATCTCGAGCGTGACTTCGCCGTGGTTGGTGAACTTGATCGCGTTGCCGAGCAGGTTCGCGGCGATCTGCCGGATGCGCGTCGGATCGCCGAGATAGCGCGACGCCAGCGCATCGTCGACGAACACGTCGAACTGCAAGCCCTTCGCTGCCGCGAGCGGCTCGAACATCGCGCCGGTCTGCCGGATCGTCTCGGCGAGATCGAACGGAATCGCCTCGATCGTCATCTGGCCGGCCTCGATCTTCGACAGGTCGAGGATGTCGTTGATCAGGTCGAGCAGCACCGACGACGCGCCTTCGACCGTCTGCAGCCGCTCGCGCTGTGTCGTGGCGAGCGGCTCGCGGCCGATCAGTTCGAGATTGCCGAGGATCGCGTTCAGCGGCGTGCGGATCTCGTGGCTCATCGTGGCGAGGAACGCGGATTTCGCGTTGTTCGCGGCGTCGGCGGCGCGCGCCGCTTCGTCGAGCCGGCGCTCGACGTTCTTCTGCGACGTGATGTCGGAGAAGTTGCACAGCACGACGTCCATGTCGTGGAAGCGCGTGCGCACGAGATTGACGAGCAGGTCGACGGTCTCGCCGCCGGCGATGGGCAGCGTCACGTGCAGATCGGGCTGCCACGCGGCGGCGGCAGGCGAGCGGTCGAAGCGTTCGAGCAGTCTCGCCGGTAATGAAGGTTCGCCCGCGCGGCGCGCGTCGTAGTCGCGCATCGTGTCGTTCTGCAGCAGCACCGCGCCGTCCGCGAGCGACAGCAGCGCGATGCCGGACGGCGCTGCTTCGACGATCGTCCGGTTCAGGTTCTCGCTGTCGATCACGCGCCGCGTGCGCGCGTCGTCGGGTTTCAGCACGCGGCGGTCGAATCGTACGAGCAGCCACCAGACGAGCGCGATCACCGCAAACATGATCGCGACGTACCAGCCCGCGCGCAGGCCGATCGTCGCGAGCAGCGAGCGCAGCGTGAACGCCTGCACGAGCGTCCAGTCGGTTTCGGCGATCGGCTGGCTCAGCGTGAACAGCCCGTCGCCGAACGCGGTGCGCGGCCCGCCGCGGCTGGCCGCATCACGCGCGCGTGCGCCGAGCCGTTCGATGGCCGCGCGCGTGGCATCGTCGTCGGCCGCGGTGCCGGCGCGCAGCAGCGTGCGCCCGTGCGCATCGACGACGATCGAGGCGTCGGACGTGTCGCCCGTCGACAGACGCGTGCGCAGCACGTCGACGGGCAGCGTCGACAGGAACACCGCGCGCGGCACCTGCAGGTCGTAGACGGCGCCGGCGACGCGGAACACGTCGCGCCGCTGCACGGGGTCGTAGACGGGCGGATGCCATTCGTATTGCCCGGGCGGCGGCGTCGCGATGCCGGCGGCGACCTGGGCGACGAGCGTGGCCGCATCGGTCGCGGGCGACGCGGTGAGCGGATCGGGGGGCACCGGTTCGGGGATGACGACCGCGAAGCTGCGGTCGGGGCGATACACGTAGCCCGCGATCGAGCGATCGGCATCGTGCTTCGCGACGTACGCGCCGACGCGATAGCTCATGTCGCTCGCCATCGCCAGATCGTGCGCGTAGCTGTCGGCCGGGTGCGCGGGCGACAGGTCGGCCAGCACGAGCGTCGGCGGGAAGGCCGGGCTGCCCTGGATGACCAGCCGGCCGCGGCCGGCCGCGAGCGCGGCGACGCGCGCCGGATCGGTCGCGCGCGCGTTCCACACGGCTTCGTCGTGCGTGACGAGCGTGTCCATGCCCGTCGTGCGCATCTTGAATTCGATCTGGACGAGGAACTGGCGTACCGCGAAGGTTGTATAGCGCGCCTGGATCGCTTCGCGCGCCATCGTATACAGCATCAGGCCGCTCGCGAGCAGGATCGCGACCGTCACGGCCGCGCCGCCGGCATACAGCAGCGCGCGCTGGCGACGGCCGACGCGGGTCGGCGCGGCGGACGCGTGCGCGGCGGCGGAGCGGGAGTGATCGGGTGCGGCGCGGTGGTCCATCGGGAGCGGGGCGGTCGGCCAGGGTGCCCCCATGATAATGGAGTCCGATCAGCGCGCAATGGGAGCTGTCAGGGTTGCGAGGGGCCGGCGAGTCGACCCGGCGACGGTCGTGCGCCGAACGACCTGCGACTGGCGACCGCGCGAGGCCCGCAGGATTCCGCTGCGCGGCCGGCTATTGCTGCACCGCTTCGTCCGCCGCAGGCTCCGCATCCGGCTCGCACGTGACGAGCCGATAGCCGAATCCGTACATCGTCATCATCCGCACGCCGTGCCGCCCGTCGAGTTCGAGCCGGTCGCGCAGGTACGCGACGTGCGTGTCGAGCCGCCGGCTGGAGGCCGCGACGAGCGAGCCCCACACGAGCTGGCTCACGTGCGCGCGGTCGAGCGCGCGGCCCATGTTCAGGAAGAACGCGGTCGCGATCTGGAAGTGCTTCTCGGTCAGCACGTGCTCGCGGCCGGCCACGTTCACGCTGCGCGTGGCCGTATCGAATTCGAACTGGCCGATCCGCCAATGGCGATGATGGATCGCACGATGATGGGACCAGCGCAGCCACGTCGCGATGCTGGCGATCAGCGTGTCCGGCGGCACGGTGTACGGCAGATGCTCGTTCGCGCCGGCGATGAAGCACGCGGAGCGCGCGAGATCCGCGTCGCGCTGGCTGATCGATACGATCGCCACGGTGCCGGCGAAACGCGCGCGCAGCGCACGGATCGCGTCCGTCGTGCGCCGGCAGGCCGTTTCGCATTGGATGATGAAGAGATCGAACGCACGCGTGTCGCAGCTCGCGAGCAGGTCGGGCAGGTACTCGAAGCGCGACGGCCGGTAGCCGGCGCGGCGCAGGATGTCGTCGATGCGCAGGCGGTCGTAGCCGTACCCGGCGCGACGCAGCCGATCGTCGAACGTGCCGCGGCTCGGATGGTCGATCGTCAGGATCGCGACGGCGGTGGAAGGGGCGTCGGTCACGATGCGGTCGCACCGTGCGTGCGCGAATGAGGAGAGGAGAGCGCGATCATGGCCGGACAGGTTCCGGGCAGGTAGCGGCGTGACGCCGTCCAAAAAAAGTCCCGCCGGGGGCGGCGGGAAAAGTATCGACTATGGAGCCTGTACTCCAGGAGGCAACGGAGAACAAGCAAGCCGATTCTGGTCGGTTCGGCGTGTGAAGAACATCAGCCCAGTCTGAAATTCACGCCGTGCAATCGGTGCCGCGGCGGTTTGGGACTGGGCTGACATCCGGCATAACCGGATTCGGACCACGGGCCGTGTCGATTTGCCGACAATGACGGCAACCCGGCGCTGGGTGCGGCAATCGTTTCGTGTTGCGCACCGGCGCGCTTTCCGGCTTGCCATCGAACATGAAACCGTCTTTCCGAATCGCCGCACTGGCCGCGTGGCTCGCACTGAGCCTCGCCGGCACCGCGTTCGTCATCTCGCGCGCCGTGTCCGACGCGTACGGCCGCTTCTTCCAGGATTCGAGCATCACGATCCGCCTGCTCGCGCAGAAGGCCGCGCAGCACGAGGCGATCCTCGCGACGCTCGGCGCGTCGTCGCTGGACGCGCCGCCCGCGCACATGCTCGACAACCTGCGCGAGCGGATGCCGCAGCTCGACGGGCTCGCCTACTGGCGGCCCGGCGCAGGGTGGCAGACCGACCGCGGGCCGGTTCCCGACGCGTTGCCGCAGCAGCGGCCCGGCAAGCCGTTCATGCTCGCGTTCGACGGCCCCGCCGCGTACTGGCTCATCGCCGGAACCGGCTGGGCCGTGCGCGTCGATCCGGGCCAGATGTTGCAGCCGGGTGATTGGTCGACGGCGATTTCATCGGCGGCGCTCGAGTTACGCGACCGCCGCGTCGAGCTGCTGCAGCGCGTGAGCGGCGACGCGACGCCGTTGTGGACGATGCATCTCGAGAAACATCTGCCCGCGCAGCCGCAGGCGTTCGTGCTGCGCACCACGCGCACGCTGACGGCCGCCGATTTGCCGTGGCTGCCGATCGCGCTGTGGAACGCGGTGGCGGCGCTGCTCGCGGCGGGTGCGCTCGGCGCGTGGCGGCTGCGCGAGGCGCGGCGGCGCGAGGATGCGCGTGCGCGCCTCGACCGCTTCGGCCGGCTCGACACCTTCGGCGAAATGGCGGCCGGCCTCGCGCACGAGCTGAATCAGCCGCTGGCCGCGATCGTCAGCCATACGCGTGCGGCCGAACGCATGCTCGATCAACCGGCCGAGCGCGACAGCGTGCGCCGCGCGCTGCAGACGAGCGTCGCGCAGGCGAAGCGCGCGGCGGCGATCCTGGAGCGCATGCGCGAAGCGGTAACCACCGCGCATGGCGGCGAGCGCCGCCCGCTCGATCCCGATGCGATCATGAACACGCTGCTGTTCCTGTACCGCGACGAATGCGCGCGCGAGCACATCGCGCTCGGCTGGCACAACGCGGCGGCGCGCGAGCGGCCGTTCGCCGAGCCGATCGCGGTCGAGCAGATCCTGCACAACCTGATCCAGAACGCGCGCGACGCGCTGGCCGGCGCCGGGGTTGGCGCGTCGCGCGGCGAGATCCGCATCAGCGGCGCGCGCGTCGGCCGGCATTACCGTTTCAGCGTGACCGACAACGGCCCCGGCGTGCCGGACGACGTGCTGCCGCGCCTGTTCGAACCGTTCTTCACGACGCGCGCGCGCGGGCTCGGTCTCGGGCTGCCGCTGTGCGACACGCTCGCGCAGCGGCAGGACGGCACGCTGACGGTGCGCAATCTGCCGTCGGGCGGGGTCGAGGCCGCGTTGCTGCTGCCGCTGGCCGGGGAGGGCGCATGAACGATTCGCTTCAACTGCATGCGGCGCGCGACGCGTCGGTGGTCGCGATCGTCGACGACGACGAAGCCGTGCGCGACGGCCTCGCGTTGCTGCTGCGCACGGTGGGCGTGGCGACGCGCTGCTACGCGGACGCATCGGCCTTTCTCGCCGATGCGGACGACGCGGCGCTCGGCTGCGTGCTGCTCGACATCCGGATGCCGGGGATGAGCGGCCTCGATGCGCTCGACGCGTTGCGCGCGCGCCGCGACCTGCCGGTGATCGTGATGACGGGCCACGGCAACGTCGACGCATGCCGGCGCGCGTTCAAGCGCGGCGCGCTCGATTTCCTGCGCAAGCCGGTGGACGACGACGAGCTGATCGACACGGTGCAGCAGGCGCTGCGCCGGCAGGCCGCGCAGCGCGGCCAGGACGACGCCGACCAGACCCGCGCGGCCCGCCTCGCGACGCTCAGCGCGCGCGAACGCGAGGTGCTGGACGGAATCGTGCGCGGCGGGAGCAACAAGGAGATCGCCCGCGAACTCGGGCTGTCGCCGCGCACCGTCGAGACCTATCGCGCGAACGTGTTCGACAAGCTGCAGGCCGCGTCGCTGGTCGAGCTCGTGCGCGACTATGCGGCGCTCGCGGGCGGCTCGCCTCCGTAGCGCTACGGAGGCGCAACCCGTAGCCGAACGGGTTCAACGATCGCGGCGCGATTCCTACGATGACGGCTTCTCCGACCAGTCATTCATCGTCAAGGATTCGATTCATCATGATCAAGCGCTTTGCCCTGCCGTCCACGCTCGTCCTGCTGTTCTCGGGCGCTGCCTTTGCCGATGCCGTCGCCGCACCGGAGACGAAGAAAGCCGCCGACGCGAGCGACGCCGGCTACTACGCGACGGGCCGCGTCATCGGCGCGTTCGACAACGCGGTGAACATGGAGCTGACGAGCCCGCGCGTCGCGAGCCGCGTCGGCGGCCCGGAGACGGGCTCGAACGTCACCGGCTCGCTCGGCCTCGGCTACCAGTTCGGCAACGGCTGGCGCGCGGAAGGCGAATACGTGTTCAAGCGCACCAACAACTTCACCAGCTACTGGGCGCCGTTCGACGCGAACGCGAACGAATTCCACGTGTCGGCGCAGCGCCTGATGCTGAACGGCTACAAGGATTTCGACCTCGGCCGCGGCTTCTCCGTGTACGGCACGCTGGGCATCGGTGTCGCGATCGTGTCGGCCGACGGCTGGCAGACCAACGATACGCGCCGCTTCGCGTCGAAGACGCAGACCAACCTCGCGTACTCGGCCGGCGCGGGTGTGAGCTACGCGATCAACAAGCGCTTCTCGATCGATCTCGGGTATCGCTATGTCGACATGGGCAACGTCGAGACCGGCTTCAACACGTTCGCGAACCGCATCAACGCGCGCGACGAACAGTTGAAGTCGAAGCTGTCGTCGAACGAAGTGTTCATCGGCCTGCGCGGCCGGTTCTGATGAATGAGCGAACGGGCAGGCCGTCGATGTACCCGCGCGAGGAGGCGCATCGCATGAAGGACGTGATCGATTCGGGGCGGCGCAGGCTCGTGCTGGCGACGGCCGCGCTGGCCGCCGTGCCCGCGTGGGCGGCTGACGCGCAGCCTGCGCCGGGCAATGCGCGCGGTGTGCGGCGCGACGCGTCGCCCGACCTGACGGTGCGGATCGTCGACATGCTGCACGGCGTCGCGGCCGAAGGTATGCGCGTCGAGCTGTCGCGTGTCGACGGCGCGCACGACGTGCCGCTGCGCACCGCCGCCGTCGATGCGCGCGGCGGCACCGGCGCGCCGCTGCTGGCCGGCGACGCGTATCGCGCGGGGACGTACACGCTGATGCTGCATGTCGGCGAGTACTTCCGCACACGCAATGTGCAGTCGCCGTTCCTGACCGTCGTGCCGATCCGGTTCCGGATCGCAAGCGGCGACGAACGGCTGCATCTTCCGGTGCAGTTCGGGCCGTGGAGTTACACGGTGTATCGCGGCACGTGACGTACGTCACGCACGCGATCACGCCATCGCGAAAGGACACGACATGACAGGCATCAGCACACACGTGCTCGATATCGCGAGCGGCAAGCCGTTGGTCGGCGTGCGCATCGAGCTCTACGACATGGGCGAGACGCCGCCGCTGCTCGTCGCACGCGCGGCCAGCAACGCGGACGGCCGCAACGACGCGCCGATGCTCGACGGCGACCTCGCGCGCAGCGGCGATTTCGAGCTGCGGTTTCACCTCGGCGAGTATTTCATGCAGGCGGATGCGTTGCTGGACGTCGTGCCGGTGCGCTTCACGGTGACCGACCCTGCGCAGCACTATCACGTGCCGCTGCTGTGTTCGCCGTGGTACGTGTCGACGTATCGCGGCAGTTGAACGGTCGGCGGACGGCGCGAGGGCGCGCGGGTTCGACGCAGGGCTCGCGCGGGGAGGCGCCGTCCGTTCGACCGCCCGGGCAGCGGTAGGACCAGGCTGACCGCCGGATCGGACTGAAGGTGACGCCGTCCGATTTACCGGAACCGGTGCGGCGGCGATACTCGGAGCCATTCGTTCAACTACGGGAGCACGGATTGCTGCGGCGGATGTCGCGCAATGCGTCGTCGACATCATGAGCATGCAGGACATCACCGGGCATTACGCGATTCCGCTCGCGCATCCGTTCTCGGATGTGCCGCCGCCGTACGGCCGGCGACGCCGGCCGTTCGTGGCGAGCCGACGGGCGCGGCAACACGTATTCGATATCTACGGCGCGCATCGCGTGCCAACGCCTGCGGCGGACGGCGGCAACGTCGCCGGGGCCGCACGGCCCGTCAAGGTCGTTCGCGCGGCCGACTTCGGTTCCGACAACCGCGCATGGGTGCGCCCGCACCCGCTGCGCCGCCGCTGGCGGCTCACGCTGATGGCGTGCGCGCTGTTCGGCGCGACGTGCATCCTCGCGACGCATCTGGTCGACGAGCGCCAGCATGCGGCGGAGCATGACGTGGCTTATTCGGCTGCGATTGCGGCTGGGCCGACGGCCGCCGTCGCGGCGACGGAAGTGGCGCGGGCGACGGGCCACGCGGCGGAAGTCGCGATCGTGCGGGCGGACCGTGCGGCGCCCACGGATGCGCAGATGAAGGCTGCCGCGACGGTGGTGGCGGAAACCGCGTCCGCGGAAGCGCGTGCGTTGCACGTCGCGGGTAGCGGGTCGGCGGGGGAGCCGGTGGCGGTTGCGATGGCTGTCGCATCGAATGCCGTCGTCGCGGAAGCCGCGGCGCCGCGTGCCGATCGTGGAGCGTCGGCGCGCAAGCCGGTTGTGGAGGCAGCGGCGCGGCCGGCAGCGAAATCCGCCGGGACGTCGCGCGGCAAGGCGGCGGCGCGTCAGGCTGGATCGAACGCGCCAGCCGCGCAACATGCGGCGACTGCGGCGCGCGGTGCGACGCCGCATGCGCAGCCGGCCGCCCGAGTGGCCGATACGCCGGCGGCCGCGCCGGTATCGAGTTCGGCCCAGGCCGTCGGCATGACGGCCGCCGAGTTCACGCAATGGCTCGCCGCGACGCGCGATACGTCGCGGTCGGCCGCGGGCGGCACCGATCTCTCGGTCGAGCTGCCGAGTCATACGCGGTTGATCGGGCAGTGACGCGTCGATTCCCGGCAGGCCGCGCATGCGCGCGGCAGCGCCGAATCGATGCGCGGAAAGTTCTCCTCTCTTGAGCGGCCGCTCCTTCCGACCGGCCGCATTTTTTTGCCTGCATCGTGTGGCCGACGGCACGCAATCGTGACGGCGCGCCAGGTCGCCCGGCAGCGTCGACGGTTCTCGCCGCACGCCACGTACACCCTGCATGCAGAATCGGACGCGACTGATTTTCAGCGCCGTTCGTTTTCGTGACAATCGGATTTCTGCGGCCTGGCACGTGAACGCGTGCCGGATCATGGAGATATCTCCTTTTCGCGGCCGGTCTTCTCGACTGGCCGCTTTTTTATTCCCGTTCGTTACCGGAGCGCACGACCGCGATGCAGATCGACCGCCTGATCCCTGAAATCCTGTTCGGCTTCACGGGCCTGATCGGCATCATCAACCCGTTCGGCATGGCGTTCGTGTTTCTCGAACGCACGCAATCGCTGACCGAGGCCGAGCGCGCGATCCTGTCGAAACAGCTCGCGACGAACGTGTTCTTCACGCTGCTCGTGATCTTCTTCGTCGGCGCGCCGGTGCTGAACTTCTTCGGGATCTCGATGGAGGCGCTGCGGATCGGCGGCGGCTTCGCGGTGGCGGTGGCCGGCTGGTCGATGCTGAATGCGCCGGACGTACCGGCCGGCGGCGACGTCGCCATGCATGGCGACGATCTGCAGAAGCTGATGTCGCGCGCGTTCTTTCCGCTGACGGTGCCGCTGACGATCGGCCCCGGCTCGATCGCGGCCGGCATCGCGCTGCATGCCAATCGTGCGCATACGGCGAGCGATTACCTGTTGTCGGGTGTCGTGTCGGTGGCGGTCGCGGCGCTGGTCGCGTTCGCGATCTGGCAGATCTACAGCCGCGCGACGACGCTCGCGCGTTATCTCGGCAGCGAAGGGACGAAGGTCGCGATGCGCGTGTCCGCGTTCCTGCTGCTGTGCGTGGGCGTGCAGATCATGCTGACGGGATTGGCCGCGTTCGTGCAGATGCTGGGCGGGCAGGCGGGGTGAGGGGGGACATCGAGGACGAACGGACAATGCGAATCACGATCACGATCGATGACGATCTCTATAGGATGGCACTGCAATTCGCCGAGCCGGGTACGGACGACTCGGCGTTGCTCCGGGCGGCTCTCGCGACGTTCGTGCGTGTTCGGGGTGCTCGACGCCTGGCGGCGCTCGGCGGAACCATGCCCGATATGGTTGATATTCCACGACGCCGGCAGGGGCCGGCATCGTCATGATCGATTCGCTTCGCATGGAGGCGAACCGAATCATTACAGCAGCTTCGCCTGCACCCGCGCAATCCCCTGCAGTGCACAGGCTTCGTCGAGATGCCCGCCCGGCGCCCCGCCGACACCCACGGCGCCGATCACCTCATCGCCGGCCTTGATCGGCACGCCGCCGCCGAGCACCAGGAAGCCGTCGATGGCGGTCATCTGCGCGGCGGCCGGGTTCTTCTGCAGGTTCGTGGCCAGCGTGGCGGTCGGCGTTTTCGTCGACAGCGCGGTATAGGCCTTGCGCTTCGACGCATCCACCGTATGCAGCCCCGCGCTGTCGCCGCGCAGCACGACGCGCTCGATACCGCTGCGGTCGACCACCGTGACCGTCACGTTGTAGCCGCTGGCCGAGCAGGCCTGGATCGTCTGCTGCGCGATGTCGGCGGCGAGATTCAACGGCAGGTTTTTCTCCTGAAGCACCTGTGCGGAAGCGGCGGTCGTCAGCGTGGCGGCGACGAGCGTCGCCAGGGTAGCGCGAATGATCATATGAATTCCTCAATGAAATGACGGGATGCGAGCGGGGCGTTGCGTGCGCGGCTTCATGCGAACTTTCATGACAACCGCGGCGATCGCGACCGATGCGCAGGCCGTTACGGCCCGGACGATCGGTCGCGGCCGAACCGCTCGATGCGTGCAGTGTCGGCCAGCGGGGAGGGAAGCTAAATAGGACGGGGCTTATTCTTGCGGCGGCTATCGCGCGTCGCGCCCCTTGGCGGGCACGCCGCCGTGCGCGTTGGTATCCGGCGCGCCCTGCACCGGGAGCGCGCCGCCGCAATGCGGGCAGCACGGCCCGGCGCCATCGGCCGGCCGCGCGTTCGCCCGGGTGCGCTCCAGCGCCGATGTAACCAGCTCCGCGCCCATGATCCCGGTCGGAAACGCGATGATCCCGTAGCCGAGCAGGATCGCGCACGACGTGATCAAGCGGCCGAGCGGCGTGACGGGCGTCAGGTCGCCGTAGCCGGTCGTGCTCATCGTCACCGCCGCCCAGTAGACGCCGACCGGAATGCTCGTGATCCCGTGCTCCGGCCCTTCGACGAGAAAGATCACGGTGCCGAGAATCACGACGAGCACGAACATCCCGCCGATGAACACGAAGATCTTGCGCCGCGCGCGCGTGAGCGCCCGGATCAGCATCTGCCCTTCCTCGAGATAGATCGATAGTCCGAGGATGCGGAACACGCGCAGCAGACGCAGCAGCCGCACGTCGATCAGCGCGTGCAGGCCGGGGAAGAAGAACGCGAGATAGGTCGGCAGCACCGAGACGAGATCGACGATGCCGAAGAAGCTGCGCGCATACGCGACCGGCTTCTTCGCGGTGCACAGGCGCAGCAGGTACTCGGCGGAAAACAGCAGCGTGAACGCCCATTCGGCCGCGTAGAGCGCGTGGCCGTATTGCTGGTGCAGCTCCTGAACGCTGTCGGCCATCACGACGAGCACGCTCGCGACGATGAGCGCGAGCACCGCGATGTCGAGCTTGCGCAGGAACGAAGGGCGGCGCGCGACATGCGTGACGGCATCGCGCGCCGTATCGAAGGAGGACTGGATCAGCGAAATCATGCGCCCGAGTGTACGGACCGCGTATCGCAGGTCCTATCGGACGGGTCTGATTCCGGCGTGGCGGGCGTTACTGCCCGAACCGTTGCGTGACGGTGTCCTTCAGCCGCGCGGTGGTCAGCTCGCCCATGTGCGATTCAACGAGTTCGCCTTTCGCGTTGAAGAATAACGTGGTCGGCAGCCCGCGCGAGCCGTACGCGTGCATCGCGTGCAGCGAAGGATCGAGCAGCACGTGATCGAAGCGCAGGCCCTGCTGTTCGAGGAACGCGCGCACGACTTGCGCGTTTTCCCCCTGGTTGAGCATCAGCACCGTGAGGCCCGGATGGTCGCGCTGCGCCTGTTCGAGGATCGGCATCTCGCGGCGGCACGGCGCGCACCACGTCGCCCACAGGTGCACGACGACCGGCTTGCCGACGAAGCCCGCCGGCAACATGGGCGTCGAATCGAGCGCCTGGAGCGGCATCGCGGCAAGCGGCGGCGCGCTGCGCTGCAACGTCGCCAGCGTGCCTTGCGCGATGCCCCACGCACCGAGGCCCGCGACGATGCCGGCCAGCACCGGCCGACGCAGCGCGGGCAAGCGGCGCAAGCGCCAGCCGGCGAACACCAGTGCGGCCGCGATACCGATGCGCGCATCGAAGCCGCCATCGCCGAGCGCGACGATCGCGCGCGGCGACGCCGCATAGTCCGGCCACCATTGCGCGACATAACCGGCCCGCGCGGCAATCAACCCGAGCAGCAGCGCGTCGAGGATCAGGCTCGACGCGGTCTTGTGATGCCCGTCGGGCGGACGGCGCTGGATGAAGCGCGCGACGAGCCACGCCAGCAGCGCGGCGACGGCTACCGCGACGACGCGGATCGAGAAGGGACCGATGCTCAGCATGTGATAGGAAGAATGGACGTGATCGAGCGGGGCAGGAGACGGGATTGTCCGCCGCGGCGACGAAGCCGTCGACGGTCGTGCGGCGTTTCGACCGGTTGCCGCGTATGGGGGTTCCCTTCGAGAACGTAACGGCGTGTTGCGGATCGTGATGCACGCGCGGGTAGCTGAGGACTGCACGATGTTCACGCCACCATGCAGCGAATCAGACCGGTCTGATGGTCAGCGGCAGATCGTTCATCAACAATACGCAGGCCGGTCTGGTGTGGTGTCCGCCGGTATCCCGCATAGGGATCTCTCCTTGACGGCCGCTCCGCTCGCGAGCGGCCGCTTTTTCATCGTCATGCGCGCGCGCGTGAATGCCTTGTGGCGGTCGGTGGGCGCGGCCGCACTCCGGTGCATATCGGCTGATTTAACGGAATAGGAACGCTGCCAGATGCGAGCACAGGGCATTCACTCGCGCATTGCCTGACGCCGGTTCGCAACCGGTGAGGTCCATACCCGTCCTGACGCGGCAATTGAGGCTACGCTTCGTGGCGACACCGAATCTATTGGTTGTACGAGCGTCACGCAATAGTCTGCCCGTCATACAACGTCGACACGAAATCGACGAATGCACGCACCTTCGGCGGCACATGCCGGGATTTCGGATACAGCACGTAGTAGCGGCGCTTCGCCAGCGTATGGCCGGGCAGGATCGGGGCGAGCCGCCCGTGCGCGATGTCGTTGCACACCGTGTGGTACGTGAATGCGCCGATGCCGAGCCCGCCGATCGTCGCCGCATGCAGCGCGGTGATTGCGTCGATGCGCAGCGGGCTGTCGAGCGGGACCATGACGACGGCGCCGTTCGGCGGCGTGACGCGCCAGTTGGTGCGGTCGCCGCCGCTGTAGGCGAGCAGATCGTGTTTTGCCAGTTCGGCAGCTGTGCGCGGCAGGCCTCGACGCGCGACATAGTCCGGCGACGCGACGAGAATTTCGTCGGAGATCGCGAGGGTTTTCGCGACGAGATCGGAGTCCGGCAGTTCGCTGGTGATGCGTAGCGCGACGTCGAAGCCTTCGCCGATCAGATTGACGAAGCGGTCGCTGCACGACACGTCGAGGCGAATGTCAGGGTAGGCATTGCGGAACGCGGGCAACCACGCAGGCATTTCCAGTGTGCCGACCGACAACGGCATGCTGACGCGTAACACACCTGACGGCCGGCCAGGCGTGTCGGTGACGTCTTCCGCCGCCGCGGCGACGCGTTCGAGGATCTCGACGCACGCATCGTAGTAGCGCTCGCCCGCAGGCGTCAGCGAGAAGTGACGCGTATTGCGGTTGACGAGTTGAACACCGAGGCTGGCTTCGAGCAGTTTCAACTGGCGCGATACGGTCGAATGGGTCGTGTCGAGCCGATCGGCCGCGGTCGAGAATCCTTTCGCTTCGACGAGACTTCGATAGACGCGCATCGCAAGCAGTTGATCCATGTCGGGCTCCGGTGCGCGGAAGAAGCGGTGATCGGGGCTGCCGCACCCGCTTCGGCGGGCGCGATGTAGCGACCGATCAGCGTAGCGGCAGTGCGAGGATGTCGGCCGTCGTCTTCACGTCGCCGAACGTGTCTTCGATCTCGGCGAGCGCAGCGCGGTGCAGCGTGTCCTTGTCGATCGACTGGCCGTTCGCGCGTGCGATGGCGCGCGTCGCAGAGGCGTCGGATGCTACCACGACGTTGTAGCCGAGCGGCGCGGCATCGCGTGCGGCGCCGGCGACACACGCATGCGTCATCAGGCCCGCGATCACCAGCGTCTTGATGCCGTCCGCCTTCAGGCGCTTGTCGATATCGGTGCTCGCGAACACGCTGACCGTTTCCTTTTGCACGACGGTGTCCTTCGCACGCGGCTTCATCTCCGGAATGAACTCGACGGTCTTGCCGCCGAGTGCGAACACCGCCGAGCCGGCCGGCGCGATGTGCTGGACCTGGTAGACGCGCATGCCGTTGCGATCCGCGAAGTCGATCAAGCGCTTCGCGTTGGCCATCGCCTGTTGAACGTCGGCGATCGGCATCCTGCCGTTCAGGTATTCGTTCTGGAAATCGATGACGACGAGCGCGGTCGTCTTCGGATCGAGATGGTCGATCGGTTGCGCGCCGGCCATCGCACGGATCGTCGGCGTGGCGGCCAGGCTGGATGCGGCCTCGGCGGTCGGCAGCATGGTGGCGGCCGACGCGATGACGGCGTAGCGGGCGAGGTTTCGGATCGAGAATGCAAACATGAGAACGCTCCTGTGGAAATATCGAGTGATTCGAACTATAGGGACATCGAGGCGAAACCGCGCCACCGTCGAGGAAACATCACCTGTGCAGATGGCGAACGAATCGCGCGGGACCGCTGTCGGGCGAGGCGTTGTGCGAACGACGGATCGTTGTCTGTTCGTCAGTGCGTCATACAAGAGTAAAAAACAGGCGCGCACCGATCATTCGGTTCCGGCTGATTCAGGAGGGAATTCTCGTAGGACTGGTCTTATCGAGCGCAGGGAGACAGGCGGGAGCGAAACGAGCAGCAAGCGCTGGACGCCGTTGCTGCTGCATGCAGCGGCGGATTTTTACGTTGCGCGCTGGCGTACGGCAAGGGGGATGTGCCGTGCCGTCAGCGTCACGAGCCGTTGTCCGGCCCCGCTTCGCCAAGCCGATATGCGGTAAAGAACTCGTACCACTGCGTCCCTTCGCCGACCGGCACGCCGAGTGCCGCCGTCCGCTGTTTCAGCGCGCCGAATACATCGTTGATGAGCGCATTCAGCGACCTGTCGCGGAATGGAACCGGTTGCGTCCGCCCCGCGGCGAACGCGCCATACGCGATCGCCAGCAGGCGGGCGCGGTCGTCGGTTGCCGCGATCGTTGCGTCGATCGTTTCGACGAAGCGTGGCCGGTCTTCATCGCGCGCCGCGGACAGGCACAGGAATACGATCGCCGATAGTTCATGACGGTCCTTCACCCGCAGCAGCGCAGGCAGCCGTGCAATGATCCGTTCCACCGGTTCCTCGCGCAGCGCATCGCCGAAGTCGAGCACGGCGGTCATCGGGTTGCTGTCCGTTTTCAGGCGTTCGAGCGCAGGCGGCGTGCTTGATGCGCCGTTCGGTACGGACCGCAACGCATCGGCCACCTGCTGCGCCCACTCCGGAAAGATCATCCGCACGTTGCCGAACTGCTCGCCGCCTTCCGCAGCCGGATGCCACCGATAGACGATCGTGCCGCCGCGAATGAACGGCGAATACAGGTGCTCGGGCGTTTGCGGCAGCGGCCGCCGGTTGATCGGCAGCCACGCGAGCGTGAGCCAGTCGTAGCGGCCCGTCGCGGGCACGGCAGGGCTCGAACTCGCGACGACCTGCCACGTACCGCGATTCGCATAGCGGCGGCGCGCGTCGGGCACCGGGACGGTCCTGCCTTTCGCGGTGTCGAAATACGTCGTGCCGGTGACGTTCTCGCCGCTGTCCGCGGCAGGCGTGATGGTCGAGATGACCCACGACGCGCCGTCCGCCGAGCGGTAGTCGGACAGCTTCAGCGTCGCCACGTCGTGCACCATGCGCGTTTCCGCGGCGACGGGGCTTGGCGGGGCGTCGGCGGGTGCGGCGAAGATACTCGGCATGGGCTTTCCTCGGAATCGGGTGCGCGTCGTCGAGCGGGGCGATGCGCGGCGGTGCGGGTTGTTTCTCGTAACTGTAGGACGTTGCTACAGGCATCGCGAGGAACCCGCCGTACAGGGCGAGGAATGGCACGGAGTCATGTATTGTAGTAACATACCTACATATATGGTTTCCAGGAGTTCATCGTGACCATCACCACGCTTTCGAGTCGTGAACTCAATCAGGACGTGACCAAAGCAAAGAAGGCGACAAAGGACGGCCCCGTGTTCATCACCGATCGCGGCAGGCCGGCCCATGTGCTGCTGAGTTTTGAGGAATACCAGCGCCTCACCCGGCAGCGGCGCAACATTGCCGACTCGCTCGCTATGCCGGGTGTCGAGGACATCGAGTTCGACCCGCCGCGCGCAAACGTCAAGATCAAAGAGGTCGATTTCTGATGATGTTCGTTCTCGATACCCATGTGGTTTCGGAACTCCGGAAAGTGCGGGCGGGCAAGGCGGACAGGAACGTGGTGGCCTGGTGTTCGACCGTCGATGCGTCGGTGTTGTTTGTCTCGGCCATCACGATCATGGAGCTGGAGACAGAAGTCTTGCAGGTCGAGCGCAGAGACGCGGAACAGGGGGCGCTTCTCAGGGCATGGCTTGACGGGCACGTTCTGCCCGAGTTCGCTGGGCGCGTGTTACCGGTCGATACCGCCGTCGCCCAACGATGCGCACGGCTCCATGTGCCGGACCGGCGATCCGAGCGGGATGCCCTCATGGCAGCGACGGCGATCGTGCATGGCATGACGGTCGTGACGCGCAACGTTGCCGATTTTGTTGAAACCGGTGTCGCGATTCTGAATCCGTGGGATTGAGCGAATCAATCGACTTGCTCCCGAGGGAAATCGGATGCTGCTTGCACGCAATCGCGTCGATCCGCTTCGGCTTACCATGCGCATCCTGAGCCAACGACGCATACCGGGCGGGAGCACGCATGACCGACACGAAAGCCATCACCGAACACTGGACGCGGGTCGCCGACCAATGGATCGACTGGGCCGGCAAGCCGGGCCACGATGCGTTCTGGAAATATCGCGCGGGGCTCGCGGCCTACATCGGTCGCGGCACGGGCGCCGCGCTGGAGATCGGCTGCGGCGAAGGTCGCGTGAGCCGTGAGTTGAAGGCGCTCGGTTACGACGTGACCGCGAGCGACGCGGTGCCCGCGATGCTCGACGCCGCGCGCCACGCCGATTCCGCGCATCGCTATCAACTGGCGGACGCGGCGGCGCTGCCGTTCGACGCGGCCAGCTTCGATCTCGTGATGGCGTACAACGTGCTGATGGATCTCGACGACATGCAGCGCGCGTTGAACGAGGCGCGCCGCGTGCTGAAGCCGGACGGCACGCTGTTCATCTCGCTCGTGCATCCGTTCCGCGATCGCGGCGGCTTTGCCGGGCCGCAACCCGATGCGCCGTTCGTGCTGACGGGCAGCTATTTCGGGCGCGAGCATTTCGACGGCGTGGAAACGCGCGATGGGCTGTCGATGCATTTCGCGGGCTGGTCGCTACCGCTGCAGGCGTATATGGAAGCGCTGGAAGCGGCCGGGTTCGCGATCGTGTCGCTGCGCGAGCCGCCGCCCGATCATGCCGATACGGATCAACTGAAGCAGTGGGCGCGCGTGCCGCTGTTTCTGTGGATCAAGGCGCGGCCGCTGGGGTGAGTGCGGCCGGGGCTGGTTCCGCGGATTGAATTGGGTGGACGTCAGTTGTACAAGTCGAGACGACGCGATCTGACAGACACAGTCAGATCAGGGCGCAAGGGGCCTCACCCTTTTCGAGGCAAAGGGCGGCAAGTGACCCCGAGCGGACCTTCACTGTCCTCCAGCCAATGTCCGCTTCAGATCCAATCGCTGCCCGTGCTGCCTGTTTGAAGCGAAAAGCAGTTGATGTCTTCACGCCGCCTGGGTATTGCCTATGCCGTCGAGGAAGAGGTCCACCAGATGGGCAACGCGCGATTTCGTTGCGCCGCCTTGCTCGACGGCGAGAGCGATCGCCGTGACCACGCACACGAGATCGTCGACCGAGACGTCCTTGCGAACCGTCCCTGCCATCTGGGCACGCTGGAGCAGCCGGCGCCCCTCTTCGCGCCCGGCGTGACAGCCAGCGGTACCTTCCTGCAGGACCGTTCCCAGCAACGCAGCCAACCCGCGATAGTGGGTCGCGTGGTTCACGAGCTCCTTGACGAAGGCGCGTACGGAAGCGTTTGGTTCCAGCTTGTCATCGCGAGCGCGGCTTGCTTCGGCGAGCGACAGGAGGCGCTCGTCGCTCGTCGCGGCGAGGAGCGCGTCGCGCGTCGGGAAGCGACGATAGAGCGTGCCGATACCCACGTTGGCACGCTTCGCGATATCGTCGAGCGAGGCCTCGGCGCCGCGTTCGAGAAACAGCGCTTCCGCCGCTTCGAGAATGCGTTCCCGGTTGCGAGCCGCGTCGGCACGCAGCGGTGCTTCGTCGGTCGTGGAATGCTTGCTTTTCATCCTTGCCTTGATTTCTCTTGATAAGTGGATGATGCCTCCATATACTAAGTGGAGCAATTCTCCACTTAACCCAGGGGTCCATATGACAAAGCGATTCGAGGGCAAGGTTGTGGCGATCACCGGCGGCAGCGAGGGCATCGGCCTTGCGAGCGCCAGGCTGTTCGCGGACGAAGGAGCCCGGGTCTACATCACGGGCCGCAGGCAAAGTCGACTAGACGAGGCGATACGAGAAATCGGCAACGGTGCCGTCGGCGTTCAGGGGGACGCAAGTAACCTCGCCGACCTTGATCGACTCTATGAGCGCATCCGGCGCGACCACGGCAGACTCGACGTCGTTTTCGCCAATGCAGGCGTGGCCGAAGTCGAGCCGCGACCGCTGGGCACCATCGACGAGGCGGGTTTCGACCGACTTTTCGGCCTCAATGTGCGTGGCATGCTCTTCACTGTGCAGAAGGCTTTGCCGCTACTTTCGTCAGGTGGCGTTGTCGTCCTCAATGGCTCGGTGGCCGGCAGCAAAGGCTTTCCTGGCCAGTCGCTTTACAACGCAAGCAAGGCGGCTGTGCGGTCGTTCGCGCGAAGCTGGACGACCGACCTGAAGGAGCGAGGCATCCGCGTGAACGTGGTCTCCCCGAGCGGGACCGAGACACGCCCGATGCGGAGCTACCTCGATGCGCGGCCGGGCGTCGAAGATATGTTGAAGCAACTCGTGCCGATGGGGCGCCTGGGCCGGCCGGATGAGATCGCGCGCGCCGTGCTCTTCCTGGCGTCGACCGAAAGCAGCTATATCGCAGGCGTCGAACTCTACGTTGACGGTGGCTCACTCGCCGTTTGAGCCTTCAATGTCACTGTCGCATCGTTCTCTCCGAACGGGCCGTTTTTCGCGGCGATTGAGTGACGGTATAGCGAATCTTGTCGGGGCGCAGTTGCTTCGGGGTATTTATTTCTTCAAGCGTGAGGCACTGTGCGTCCGTTTGTCTTCGCCTTGCGGACGCGCGGATCGCGTAGATGGTAGTCGGCTCATGGCCGAACTGAGCCGGACACGAGCTGACATCGTCTGTCCAATCAAGTCCAAATTTTCAAACGTCAGTGTTTCTTGTCGTGATTTGCCAGCAATTCCGAGCGACCGATGATCGCTTTCGCGTTATCGGCTTGATCGGCGTCTGAAAAACCGGCGGCCTCGATGACTGGCGTGAGCGCTTTGAGTGCGACCTGCGGTTTGGCGCTGCGGAGCGATCCCATTCCTTCATTCCATGCGTGCAGCATCTGCTTGGCGATCCAATGCCAGCGCGTCTCGTTTTTTGCTGCTTCGACGATATCTTTTCCTGTCGATACGGCGGAGTCGCACAGTGCTTCGACCATCTCGCGGTATTGCTTCGGTGGGATGCCGAGACGCGTGTTGAAAAAACGCTCCAGCGTCTTCCCGGGGGCCCACGTTTTTCGACCGTCGATGCTCAGCCCCGGCGGATTGTTTGCAAAGCGCGGATAAGCCTCCGTGGTGACAATGTCATAGGCGGGTGTGTAGATGACGTCGTCGATGTTTGAGTAGAGGAGTGCGATGTTCTTTGCGTGACAGTCCGCGTTGCGCACGACGTAGTTGGTGATGAGTTGCCAGCCGAGCTGCTCTGCCTCTCTTCGCCAATTGGCAGGACCGATGTAGGGCTTTGTCGCGTTGAGAACCTGTTCGGTCGACGGGCGGTACTTCTCATGCGGAGGCAGGCCAAGCAGGCTACAAGCGTCTTCGAGGCCAAACGCCGGTTTGCCTTGTTCGTCGATGTCGAACCGGTCGACGACGAGCACGCGGCCGTCGTCCGACATCGTGGTCTTCGCTACTCGTGCGACGCCGAGTCTTGCCAGCACCTGCATCGAGTAATGCTCGTTGAAACCGAGATAGGGCGTTTGCTCGTCGGATCCCTTGATGATGTGTCGGCTCGTGCGTAGTGTTTGCTTGCCTGGCGTTGCCTGGACTGACGGGGATTCAGGCGCGAGGAATTTGGGCACGGCGCCGGAAATTGCCGCACGCGCGTAGTACCGAACAAGTTCCGCGAAGCGGGCGGTTGTGATGTCTTCGTGCAGCAAGCTTTTCAGGTCAAGCGGGTCGAGTTCGCCGCCTGGCGTACCGCCTTCGGGTGTGACGGTTATCCGACCGATTCCGGAGCCGCCGATGATGGCCAGGAGCGAAAGATCGGTTCCATCGAGATAAGGGCCGAACTCTTCGCGAATCACTTGAAAGAGAAATCCTTCCGGTAGATTCTGCCGGAAGAAGGGATGCAGGTCGCGCGGCCAAATCCAGGCATCTTCGCGAACGGGCATGGTCAGGCTGGCAAAATCGGCGTCGAGGGCGTCTGCGGTGTAGCGCAATGCATAGTCGTCCGCCTGGCGATAGAGATGAGCAACGAGTTTGCCCTTGACGTACACGTGAAGCCGCATGATCACGCGTCTCCCATCGTGCGCTGTTCGGCTAGCACGTCGTCCAGCGTGCGCCCGTGTCCGCGCTTCACCACGCGCAGGTCATAGCCAGCAGCCTCGAGAAGGCGAACGAGTGCAGATACGCTCATGTCGCCTCGCGCGAGCGTCTCCATGCGTGCAAGCGTTGTACGTGCGACACCGGCGTGCTCGGCCAGTTCTTTTTGTGAAAGTCCGGCGGAATGGCGAACCTCTCTCAGCATCTCTCCAATATCGGCCAAGGTTGTCATTTGTAGCCTCAGGGCGTCAGAAATTGCCAAATTGGCTAATATTGTAGCCCTTCTGCTACAAATCGGCATAGGGAAATTGTATCCCGAGGGCTACAAATTATGGCTGACGGGCTGGTTTTGTGTCCTGAGGGCTACCGGCGCTCGGTCATCGGGCCGACCGACAAGGTCGTGCGGCTCGGCGAGGCGCGCGTGTCGGCCTGATGCCGATGCGTTGCGTGGCGGCTCACCCGCGCATCGGCGGATTGAGCCGCGCGAACGCCGCCTGCCGGCGATACGGGAAGTACGGATACGGCGCTTCCACCGCGCTCGCCGCGTCCAGCTTCGCGACTTGCGCGTCGGTCAGCGCCCAGCCGACCGCGCCGAGGTTCTGCCGCAACTGTTCCTCGTTGCGCGCGCCGACGATCACCGACGACACGGTCGGCCGCTGCAGCAGCCAGTTCAGCGCGATCTGCGGCACCGTCTTGCCGGTTTCTTCCGCGATCGCGTCGAGCGCATCGACCACGTCGTATAGGCGCTCGTCGTCGACCGGCGGCCCGTAGCTGGCCGTTTCATGCAGGCGGCTGCCTTCGGGCAGCGGCGCATTGCGCCGGATCTTGCCGGTGAGCCGGCCCCAGCCGAGCGGGCTCCACACCAGCGCGCCGAGGCCCTGGTCGGCGCCGAGCGGCATCAGGTCCCACTCGTAGTCGCGGCCGACGAGCGAGTAGTACACCTGGTTCGCCACGTAGCGTGACCAGCCGTGCCGGTCGGCCGCCGCGAGCGACTTCATGATCTGCCAGCCGGCGAAGTTCGACACGCCGATGTAGCGGAGCTTGCCCGCGCGCACGAGCTCGTCGAGCGTCGACATCACTTCCTCGACCGGCGTGCCGGCGTCGAACGCGTGCAGTTGCAGCAGGTCGATGTAGTCGGTGTCGAGGCGGCGCAGCGCGTCGTCGACGGCGCGTACCAGCCGTGCGCGCGACGTGCCCGCGTCGTTCGGGCCGTCGCCGGTCGGCAGGCCGGTCTTGGTCGAGATCAGCACCTGGTCGCGGCGCCCCTTGAGCGCGGCGCCGAGCACGCGTTCGGACGCGCCGTCGGAATACACGTCGGCCGTGTCGAACAGGTTGACGCCGGCTTCGAGGCAGATGTCGATCAGGCGGCGCGCTTCGTCGACGCCGGTATTGCCCCATGCACTGAACAGCGGGCCGGTGCCGCCGAAGGTGCCGGCGCCGAAGCTCAGGACGGGGACCTTGAGGCCGGAGCGGCCGAGCGTACGGTATTCCATGGGCATTTCCTCTCGTCGTGTGGGCGCGGCGCGGCCGCGCGTCGATCGTCAGGCGATCAATGTACCGTTTGCGACTTTTCCTGATAATCCAGAAGATGACGAAAATATCCTTCGGAAGGAGCGAACAATGCTGCTCGACAACCTCGCGCTGTTCCTGCGCATCGTGGAGAAGGGCGGGCTGGCCGCGGCGGGCCGCGAGGTCGGCCTGTCGCCGGCCACGGTGTCCGAGCGGCTGACGGCGCTCGAGCGCCACTACGGCGCGGCGCTGCTCACGCGCACGACGCGTGCGATCAGCCTGACCGACGAGGGGCGCACGCTGGTGGACGGCGCGCGACGCCTGCTGGCCGAGGCCGACGAACTCGAAAGCCGTGTGCGGCTGGGCGTGCAGACGCTGTCGGGGCCGGTGCGGCTGAGCGCGCCGGCCGATCTCGGGCGCGAGCGCGTCGTGCCTGTCGTCGACGCGTTCCTGGCCGACCATCCGGGCGTCACGGTCGACCTGCATCTCGGCGACGGCTATGTCGATCTCGTCGGGCAGGGGCTGGATTTCGCGATCCGCCGCGGCACGCTGGCCGACAGTTCGCTGCGCAGCCGCTCGCTCGGCCGTGCGCGGCGCGTGGTATGCGCGTCGCCCGCGTATCTCGCCGCACATGGCACGCCACGGCATCCGGACGAACTCGCCGCGCACGACTGCATCGTGATGCGCTTCGGCCAGGAGCTGTATGCCGAATGGCCGTTCAGCATCGATGGCACATTGAAGCGCGTGGTGGTGCGCGGCCGGCGCGTCGCCAACGACGGGGCGCTCGTGCGCGCGTGGTGCATCGCGGGGCACGGCGTCGCGCTGAAGTCGCTGGTCGACGTCGAGCGGGATCTGGCGTCGGGCGCGCTCGTCGAGGTGCTCGGTGAGTTCTCGCCGGGCGATGTGGATCTGCAGATCGTCTATCCGGGTAGCGTCGCGCAGCCGCGGCGCGTGCGGGCGTTGATCGACAGGCTGGCGCAGGCGCTGGCGTAGTAAAAGCACGTTGCCCGCGCGCGGCCTGCGAGACGTTGCGACGCCGGTCCCGCTGCGATCGCATCGAATGCGCGATGGTGCGTACCGGCGCGCGGCATCGCAGGCTGAAACCACCGTTCAAACCCATTGCCCACATTTCGTCATTTAGCTAATATTCAAAACGTCAAACGAAGCCGAACCCCCATGGACGACGTCACCCGCATCAGCGCCTTGGCCAACGAAAGCCGTCTCGCCGTGCTGCGCTGGCTCAAGCAGCCGCGCAAGCATTTCCCGCCGCAGCCGCATGGCGATGTCGACGAACTCGGCGTGTGCTGCACGTACATCACCGAGAAGCTCGGCATCGCGCCGGCCACGACCACGCGCCACATGCGCATCCTCGCGGATGCCGGGCTCGTGCAGGCGACCCGCGTCGGCAAGTTCACGTACTACAAGCGGATCGACGGCGCGCTGCAACAGCTCGGCCGCGATCTCTCGCAACTCTGACTCTGACCGAGGCAACCGACATGGACGAACTTGCACTGCTGGCCGACGCCGACCGGCGCGCGCACGCGTATCTGGCTGCGACGAACGACCGGCGCGCGTTTCCCGATGCGGCGGCACTCGCCGGCCTCGCCGCGTTCGACGAGCCGCTGCCCGATACGGGCCGCCCGGCCGACGACGTGCTGCGCCTGCTCGACGAGCACGGCACGCCCGCGACGGTCGCATCGAACGGGCCGAACTACTTCGGCTTCGTGATCGGCGCGACGCTGCCGGCCGCGGCGGCGGCCGAGCGGCTGATGCTCGCATGGGACCAGTGCGCGTCGTCGTACGCGAATTCGCCGGTGGCCGCGACGCTCGAGCGCCAGGCCGCGCGTTGGGTCGTGGAGGCGCTCGGGCTGCCCGAAGGCAGCGCGGTCGGCTTCGGCACGAGCGCGACGGCCTGCACGCTCGTCGCGCTGGTAGCCGCGCGGCGCGCGCTGCTCGCGCGCAAGGGCTGGGATATCGACGAGGATGGCCTGATCGGCGCACCCGAGGTGAAAGTCGTGATCTCCGCGCTCGCGCACATCACGGTGAAGAAGGCGTTGCGCGTGCTCGGCTTCGGGATGAAGCGCATCGTCGTCGCGCCGGTCGATACGCACGGCCGGATCGACCCGGCGCAGTTGCCGCCGCTCGACGACATGACGATCTTCTGTGTGCAGGCCGGCGAAGTGAACACCGGCGAATTCGATCCGTTCGCGGCATTGATTCCGCCCGCGAAGGCGGCCGGTGCGTGGGTGCACGTGGACGGCGCGTTCGGCCTGTGGGCGCGGGCGTCGTCGAAGCGCGCGCTGACGGACGGCATCGACGGCGCGGACAGCTGGACGACCGATGGCCACAAATGGCTCAACACGCCGTACGACGGCGCGATGGTGATCTGCCGCGACGCGGCCGCGCTCGCCACCGCGATGAACAGCGACGCCGTCTACCTGAGCGGCGCGCAGGATGCGCAGAAGAACCTGAACCTCGAATTCTCGCGGCGCGCGCGCGGCATTCCCGTGTGGGCCGCGCTGCGCTCGCTGGGTCGCGCCGGCGTCGCGACGATGATCGAGCGGCATTGCGCGCAGGCGGCGCGGGTCGCGGACGGCCTGCGTGCGGCCGGCTACGACGTGCTGAACCGCGTCGTGCTGAACCAGGTGCTCGTGCGCGCCGGCACCGACGAGGAAACGGCGGCGATCCTCGAAGCCGCGCAGGCGTCGGGCGACGTGTGGTTCGGCGCGACCGTGTGGCAGGGGCGGCCGGCGTTCCGGATCAGCGTGTCGTCGTGGCGCACCGAGGATGCGCACATCGATCGTCTCGTCGCGTTGCTGACGAAGCTGCGCGGCGTACACGTGGGTTGAGCGTCACGCGTCGTACGCAGTCCAAATGGTTGTGGGCGCAACTTTAAGGAATTCGATGAAGGGCAGCGTGGCCTGCGGGGGCTTGCGACCCGTCTGCAAGCGCGAAAATATCGGACAATAGCCATCGCGCGGGCCGCGCCGGCACCGCGTCCAACCGAAGCATTCACGCTTGCGAGATCCCCATGTCGACTCCCTTTCCCCGGGAACTGCTGAAGGCCGCCGATATCGCGAAGATGGAACCGACGCGCGAGGTGCATTCGCTCAATCCCAATGCCGTTCGTCTCAAGCGTCAGCTCAGCGACCTGACGGGCCTGACGCAATTCGGCGTTCACCTGCTCACGCTGATGCCCGGTCACGAATCGGCCGAATATCACCGCCACCTGTACGAAGAAGAATTCGTGTACGTGCTGTCCGGTAGCGGCGCGGTGACGATCGGCGAGCACGTCAGTGAAATCGGGCCTGGCGATTTTCTGGGTTTTCCGCGCGGCGGAGAAGCGCATACGGTGCAGAACACCGGCGAGGCGCCGCTGGAGCTGCTCGTCGGCGGGCAGCGGCTCGAGCACGACGTGTGCGAATACCCGCGCGTTGGCAAGCGGCTGTATATCGCCGGCGAGCTCGAGGGGTACGTCGAGCTGCCGAAACAGCCGAGACGGCCGATTGCACGTCATCTCAGGAGGAGGCCGTTCGTTCAATGTGCGCGCGCGAGACTGCCGCGGGATTGTGCATGCACGTCAAACACGCGATGACGTCCCGGTTTCGGGCGACTTGAACGACGCCTGTCGTCGGCGCGGGCATCGCGAAGCGGCGAGGGTCGCAACGTGGCCACGCGAGATGAGCGATTCATGCGTCGAACGCGCTTGATTTCAATAAATAGAATGGCTGCAGCCGGCGGCTGCCTACATCGATGCGTCAGATACCTTTTATTGCTTTTGCGCTCTCGGCCCTCGTGCCCGGCCTGGTGTGGTCGTATTTGGCCGACGATCCCGGCTCGCTCACATATTCCGTTCCAATCGCATACTTCGGCACGGCAGCGTTTGCGATTCCGCAATATCTGCTGGTCACGAAATACTGGCGCGTTTCGATGATTTCATCGTGCCTGTGCGGCAGCATCACGGGGTTGTTGACATGGATTGCCACTTATTTGATTTACACCGCCATCTGGGATGACGATGTTTTCAAGGCCGGCTTGTCGGTCGTTTTGGGGTTCCTTGCGTTCCTGGGCCTGGGGGCAGTGGCGGGCTTGGTGTTCTGGCTGATGCATCGTTGGCAGCAATCCAGAGGATGAGTTCGCTTATCGCGAACGGGGGGCGAAGCCATCGCAGGGAGCAGCCGTCGCGCTGCCTGGCCTACCGGGCGGCGCCGCTGCATGCACGGGGGCCGGATCGATTGCGCTTCGATCCTGTGCCCCGCCGCGCTTATGATGCGGGAACGCCACTGACAGGGTTCCACGCCATGGATGCGCCGCTCCCGCCGATGTCTGCCCCGCTTGCCGAAACGGCATCTGAAACCGAAACGGCACCTGAAGCCGAAACCGCACCAGAAACCGAAGCCGCCGGCGAGCCGCGCGCGTCGCGCCTGCACCGGCCGGTCGCGCTCGTCACCGGCTCGACGTCGGGGATCGGGGCGGCCGTCGCGCGTCGCCTGGCGGCCGACGGTTACGCGGTGATCCTGCATTCGCGCAGCTCGGCCGACACCGGGCGTGCGATGGCGCGCGAGCTTGGCGCGGCTTACGTGCAAGCCGATCTCGCTGACGATGCCGAACGCGTGCGGCTGATCCGCGACGCCCTCGCCGTGCACGGGCGGCTCGACGTGCTCGTCAACAATGCGGGCGCCAGCCGCGTGATTCCGCATGACGACCTCGCGGCGGCCACGCCCGACGTCTGGCGCGAGATGCATGAAATCAACGTGATCGCGCCATTCCGGCTGGTCGCCGAAGCGGAGGCCGCGCTGCGCGAGTCGGCGTCGCACGGGCGAGCCGGGTGCGTCGTGAACGTCAGCTCGCATGCGGGCGTGCGGCCGAAGGGCGCGTCGATTCCGTATGCGGCCGCGAAGGCCGCGCTCAATCACACGACGCGGCTGCTCGCACGTACGCTTGCGCCGGCGATTCGCGTCAATGCGGTCGCGCCGGGGCTCGTCGATACGCCGCTGACCGCCGACTGGACGGAAGCGCAGCAGCTCTGGCGCGAGCGCGCGCCGATGTGCCGCGCGGCGACGCCGGACGATATCGCGCAAACGGTCGCGATGCTCGTCGCATCCGATTACGTGACGGGCGAGATCGTGATGCTCGACGGCGGGTTGAACCTGACGTGATGCGGTGATGCGGCGGCGCGCAGGCATCGCATGTTGCGCAACCGCCGCGGCCGTTCGAAGGTGCTTGCGATCAGCCGAGATTCGACCGCAGCCGCGCGAGCGCCTGATCGTGCGTGCGCTCGAACTTCAGCGGCGTGACCGCGATATACCCTTCGCCCAATGCGACCGTTTCCGAATCCGCATCGTCGTCGCGCGGTGCGCGCGCGAGCTTCAGCCAGTGATAGTCGATCTCGCGCGGATCGCGTCCCGACACGATCTCGACACCCTGCAGCGTGCCGGCGCCCTGGTTCGTCACCTTCAGGCCGCGCACGTCCTCGGCCGGCCGCGGCGGGAAATTCACGTTGAGGCACGCGTCGCTGTCCCAGCCGGCGGCGACGAGCCGGCGGATGACGTCCGGCGCATGCGCGAGCGCCGTGTTCCACGGCACCGCGTTGCGATCGACGAACGCCTGGCTCAGCGCGATGGCCGGCACGCCGACCAGCATGCTCGTCATCGCCGCGCCGACCGTGCCGGAAAATACCGTTTCGGTGCCGAGGTTCGCGCCGCGATTCACGCCGGACAGCACGACGTCGGGCCGCGCGCCCTTCATCAGGTGGCTGACCGCGATCGCGACGCAGTCGCCCGGCGTGCCGCGCACCGCGAAGCGGCGCTCGCCCTTGCGATGCACGCGCAGCGGTTCGTGCAGGCTCAGCGAATGCGACGTGCCGCTCTGGTCCTCGGCCGGCGCGACGATCCACACTTCGCGCGCGAGTTGCGTGGCGACCTGTTCGAGTATGTCAAGGCCGGGAGCGTCGAATCCGTCGTCGTTGGTGAGCAGGACACGGTCGAACAGCGGGCGGGTTGCTTGCATCGGGACGATCCTCGTGAAGGGCAATGAGAGGGGAAGTGCGGCGTGGCGCAAGCCACAAGGCTAGCACTCCGGCGTGAGGATCGTCGTGTCGCGCCGGTAGCGCCGGTCCGCGCGGACGTGAAAACGGGCGCATCGTGCGCCCGTTTGCCGTGTCGCGGCATGTGCCTGCCGGTGTGGCGGCCGGAACCGCTCAACCGAGCAGGTAGCGCAGCAGGCCGGCCGACACGACGCCGACGATGACGGTCGGCAGGATCGACAGGCGCGTCGCCGCGAGCAGCGTGATCGCGAGCGCGAACAGATCGGCGGGGCGCGTCGACACGAAGGCCGGCGCGATCACCGAGATCAGCACGCAGCCCGGCACGTTCTCCATCACCGACGCCATCCGCGGGCTCAGCGTGCGATTGCGCAGCAGCACGTAGCCGAGGATGCGCGACAGGTAGGTGGTCGACGCCATCAGCACGATCGTCGCGACCGTGCTGAAATCCGGCAGCTCAGGCATCGCGCGGCTCCCACAGCAGCGCGGCGATCAGCCCCGCGCAGGCGCCGGCCGCGACATACCACGCGCCGGGAAGCGCGAGATGCGTGGCCGCCGCGACGACGAGGCTCACGAACCACGGGCGGCTCGCGCGCACCCCTTTCCACATGCCGCGCAGCAGCACCAGAAACACGGCCGTGAACGCCATGTCGAAGCCGTACTGTTCGACGTTGCCGATCGTCGGGCCGACCGCCGCGCCGAGCGTCGTCATCGAGATCCACGTCAGGTAGAGCCCCACGCAGATGCCCGCGTAATAGGGCACGCTGATGTGCGTGGCCGAGCGCTCGCGCGCGTCGGCGAGCGACATCGCCCAGCTCTCGTCGCACATGAAGAACAGCGCGACGAACGCGCGGCGGCGCGGCAGGCGCCGGATATACGGCTCGAACGCCGCGCCCATCAGGATGTGGCGCGAATTCACGAGGAACGACATCGCGACGATCAGCGCGATGTGCGGCGGCGACGTCCACAGGTGGATCGCCGCGAATTCGGAGCCCCCGCCGAAGTTCAGGCCCGTCATCATCGGCACCTCGAACAGGCTCAGCCCTTTCTGCGCGGCCTGCGCGCCCAGCACCAGCGCGAACGGCACGAAACCCAGCATGACGGGCAGCGCCGCGCGCAAACCGCGACCCATCTCGGCGACATAGGCGGGCTTGTCGCGAAGCCCGGACGACGTTGAAACGCTACTGCTCATTACTCCTCCTTCGGGGGAGGGATTGTCTGCTTTTTTGACTCGAATCGGGTTGCGTTGTCGCCAGATTTTTCTCAGAATTTGGCATTGAACGCGTGATACGCGAATTTTTTGGAATCGGATGCCAATGAAACTTGACGCTATCGACCGCCGGATCCTGAGCGCGCTGCAGCGCGACGGCCGCATGCAGAACGTGGAGCTTGCGCACGAGGTCGGGCTGTCGCCGTCGCCGTGCCTGCGGCGCGTGCGGCTCCTCGAGGAAGCCGGCGTGATCGAGAAATACGTGGCCGTGCTGAATCCGGCGAAGGTCGGCAAGGGGCTGACGATCTTCACGCGCGTGTGGCTGAAGGGGCAGGACGCGGAATCGGTGAACCGTTTCGCCGAGGCCGTCCAGCAGATGCCGGAAGTCGTCGAATGCCACCTGATGGCCGGCGACTGCGATTTCCTGCTGCGCGTCGTCGCGGCCGACATCGACGATTACCGGCGCTTCCAGATGGAATACCTGACGCGTATTCCCGGCGTGCTCAGCGTGAAGACCGACATTCCGATGCAGAAGGTCAAGCTCACGTCGGCGCTGCCGACCTGAAGCGGGGCGGGCGCGCGGCGACGCGTCGACGAGCGGTCATCGCGCGGTGACAATCGCCCGATAAACTGATGGGGTGAGTCGCATCGCACGTATTGCCGGTGCGGTCGCACACTGTTCGATGTGCAAGCAACTAACGGTCAATGCCGACGCGATCGGCCGAGCGGCGCTGCGTGGCGCGCCGGGGTCGTGCGTCGGCGCGAATGCGTTTCTTCCTGTCGAGCCCTACATGCAGCCATTCAATACGCCGTGGAATTCGCTGGAAATCGTCAAGCTCACGCTCGGCGTGCTGACGCCGTTGTCGGTCGCCTGTCTCTGCTGGCTGGTCGCGCGCCGGCTGAAGCGGCTCGAGCTCGTGCAGTGGACCAACCAGCGGCTGATCGAGAAGCGGCTCGCGCTGTACGACGCGGTCGCGCCGCAGCTCAATGCGCTGCTGTGCTTCTACACGTGGATCGGCTACTGGAAGGACATCTCGCCGGACGACGTGATCCGCGCGAAGCGCGACCTCGACCGCACGTTCCACATCTACCGCTACCTGTTCGACGACGACGTGTACGACGCGTATCACACGTTCATCCACGCGCTGTTCGAGATGCATACGGGGCCGGGCCGCGACGCGCGGATCCGCTCGCTGATCCAGGCGCCCGACGGCGACCGCAGCGTGCACGGTTCGTATGAGTGGAAGCCGGCGTGGTCCGAGCGTTTCGCGACCGCGAATGTCGTGTCGAAGGACGACGTGCTGCGGCACTACACGCAATTGATGGAGCGGCTGCGCGTGGCGCTGGGGGCGACGCGCTGAGGGCTTCGGCGTCTGCGCTCGGGCGCCTCGCGCGTCATGCCGGTATCGAAATCCGCCACCCGGCAGCACGGATTCGCACCCTCGCGCATGAACCGGATGCGGCGCGCGGCAACGCTTGCCATGCTCGCTCCATGTCCACTTGCACGAGGCTCGTATGGTCGTCGACACCGGCCGCCAGCCGTCCCTGGTCCGCTCGCCCGGCGCACGCCGCAGGCGCCTTCGCCCGAATCGCATGCGATGCCGTTGCCGATCGAACCGGAAATCGGCGACATCGTCTTCATCCGCGTCACCGTGCGGCCGTTTCTCGAAGTGGCGAGCGCGACGCGCTCATGGACGAATCACGTTGGAATCGTCGTCGGCGAGCGCGGTGGCGAGGCGCTGATCGCGGAGAGCACGTTTCCGCTGTCGCGCGTCACGACGATGTCGCGGTTTCTCGCGCGCTCCGATCGCGGCGCATGCGTGATCGCGCGGCTGAAGCAGCCGCTTGATGCCGCGCAGCGACACCGGCTCGTCGACGCGGCGATGCGCAGGATCGGCGTGGTGTACGACACGGGTTTCAATCTCGCGTCGCGCCGGCAGTTTTGCTCGCGTTTCGTGCGCGAGATCGTGCGCGATGCAACGCGGATCGTGCTCGGCGACGTCGAGACCTTCGACATGCTGCTGCGCCGGAATCCCGATCATCCGCTCGGCTTCTGGAAGATCTGGTACTTCGGGCGGATTCAGTGGCGTCGCCGCATGGTGACGCCGGCGAGTTTGCTTGGTAGTGGCGAGTTGCGGGTCGTGGTGGATACGCGCGAGCGCAAGGCGGATGGGTGAACAAGCGCGATCAGGAGCCGGCTGTACGTTCGCTTGATTGCGCGTGTGTAGAAGCCGACCGCTTTGGGGGCGCGTGATTCAGGCGAACGAGATCATGAGCGTCTTGCCGCAAGCCGCCGCGTACTTGCGTAGCGTATCGATGGACGGGGAATGCTGCCCGGTGGCGAGCGCGCGCTCGAGTCGAGTGATGGCGGGCGCTTTCGTGCCCATCCGCTCCGCCACATCGGCTTGCGACAAGCCCGCCTCTCGCCGTGCAGCCAGCATCGCGTCGAGCAGCGCGAATTCCTCGCGATTCAATCGTTCGTATTCCGTGCGCACCGCGGGGTCGGCCAATGCCCGCTCGCGTAGTTCCTTATACGTTGCCATCTCGAACCTCCTTCAATCGACGACGCGCGATGTCCAGTTCCTTCAGAGGCGTCCTTGGCGTCTTCTTCACGAAGCAGTGGAGCATGACGATACGCCGCTCGACGATCGCGCAGTAAAACACTCGGGCAATACCTTCTGCGCCTTTCAAGCGCATTTCGTACAGGCCGTTTCCCATCGATTGGGAGTGGGGCTCCCCGAGATTCGGGCCGTACCGTTCCATGCGGTCAGCGAGTGCAAAGTATCGGGCAAGCAAGGTCGTCGGCAACGACGCTACGCCCACCGCTACACACTCATTGAAGAACTGGATCTCGTAACCATGAGTCGGCATAGTAACAAATATGTTATGTCGATGCAAGAACGGCGACCGACCGCAGCTGCGGACACGGGCGGTTGGTCAGACGTGAGGGGAGTTGGCGACCGTATTTCTTCGATCGGAGATATCGGTGACGATGTACGGACCCGAGCACGCTCGGGAAATTCGGGTCCGGCAAGCAGCGCGATTCGGTGTCAGCGTGGAGCGGGCACGACGGATTCGCGACGGGGTTAGTTCCGCCCCGCCACCGCGAGCCGCGCCGCCAGCCCCACGAACACCGACCCGAGCAGATACTGCGGCACCTTCGACGGCCGGCGGCGCGCGCCGATCCGTTGGCTCAGCCGGCTCGCGGACAGAATCACCGCACCGTTCACGACGATCCCGATGAGGTTCAGCACCGTCGCGAGCACGAGAATCTGCACGGCGATCGAGCCGTGCTCGGGCCGCACGAACTGCGGGAACAGCGCGAGCACGAACAGCGCCATCTTCGGGTTCAGCAGGTTCGTCGTCAGCCCTTGGCGAAAGATCGTCGCGGTTGAATGGCGGCGTTGCGACGCGACGGGCGACAGCGCGGTCGCATCCGAACGGAACGTTTTCCATGCGAGATACAGCAGATACGCGGCGCCTGCGAAACGCACCGCGTCGTACGCGAGCGGCACCGCGACGAAGAGCTGCGACAGACCGAGCGCGGCCGCGAGCGCGTGGCAGTAGGTGCCGGCCTGAATGCCCGCGAGCGTCGCGAAGCCGGCGCGTCGCCCCTGGCTCACGCTGCGGGACGCGATCAGCAACATGTCCGGGCCGGGCGTAACGGTCAGCGCGAGACACGCGCCGGAGAACAGTGCGAGCGTGGAGAAGTCGATCATGGCAGTCCCTTGTGCTGGTGCGGCGTAAAAGGGAGGTCAGTTTAGGAGGGCGCGCGAGGCCGGTCAATCGAGCGAACGGACGATGGCCGGACGGCACGGATCGCGGGACGCATGCATTGCGCATGCGCGGCCTGCGCCCCTCACTATTTGCGACAGCCAACCTGATAATCGATCACGGTGTTTGCCGACGGCCGGTCCGGCTCGCCGCCCACCGTCGTCACGCCGAGTACGCCGGCCGCGTTCCGGTAGCGCAGCGCGCAATACCCGACGCCGGTGCCCGAACACGCTTCAGCTTCGACGATGCCGTGCTTTGCGAGCGTTGCAGCCCCGTCCATTGCATCCGGCTTCTCGCGCGGTCGCAGCGGTTGCCAGCCATGCGCGATCAGGATCCTCCGTGCCACGTCTAGCGGCTTGCCATACACGTTCGGCACGACCGCGCGGCCGTCGCAGAACGTACGCTCGGCGACGACGCGGGTCAACCGCAGGCCGCCGCTTTCTTCGTGCAGCTCGCCGACGGGCGCGCCGGGGCCGTTGCCGCCCCAGACGAGCAGCGCGCCGTTTTCCAGACGATCGACCGGGCCGAGCTGCCAGCCGGCCTTGCGTGCCGTATAGCCGAGTGCGACGAGTGTGGTGCCGTCGAATACGCCGATATTGCCGTTGCGCGCGAAACACATCGCGCTCGTGCCGGCGTTGAATCCGCTCGCGAAGGTCACGACCGTGTAGCGCCCGAGCGGTGCCTCGGACGTCACGATCCAGTTGCGCTGCGCGACTTCGCGGCCGGCCGCCGTGGTCGTTTTCGCGCGATATTGCGTGCAGAATGAATCGAGCGAACCGCTTTCAGGTGAGCGCGGCAGCACGCCGAGCGGCACGAGCGACGCCCCGGCGATCTCGGAGGCCGTCCGCAGCGTATCGGGCGAGGCCGATGCCGTGCCGCCGAACGCGGCACCGGCAAATACCGCGATCGAAACGATCGAAGCAAGACGGCGGGTGAGCGGTGAGGCAACGGAAAGAAACACGCAGGCTGTCTCCGGGGAAAATGGAACGGGCGCGGCAATCGCGCTTCTTCGCCCGTATGTCACGGTCGCGCGCACCGCCCGGCGGCACGCCCACGTGCCGCCGCCGACTCTCAGCCGTTCGCGACGACGTCGATGCGCAGCGCGTCGCCGCCGGCGACGATCGCCAGCAGGCGATCGACATTCGGGTGCGCGCCCGGACGATTGCGTGCGTCGGCCGTATGCTCGGCGAACACCGCGAGGCCGTGTTCGGCCGCTTTCGCGTCGAGCGTGCCGAACGCCTGCTTCAGATAGTGGTACACCGCGAGCGAGCCCTGCTTGCCCGGCTGGTTCTCGATGGTCGCGACCACGTCGCCGTTCGCGCCGACGAGATCGATGCGCGCGATGCCGTCGATGGCCGGCAGTTGCGCGAGGTTGTCCTTGAATACTTGGGTCGGTTGAATCACTGAAAACACTCCGTCGGTTCGGTCATCGGCCAAGGTGCGTGGCCGGCCGTATCTTATCCGATCGGATTCGGCGCGCCGGCCCGCGTGCCGGTGCCGGCCGTGCGCCACGCGAGCGCCGCGCCCGCGAGCTGCAGCGCGCTGCCGGTCAGCATCGCGACCCGGAGCCCGGTCGCACCGCCGCCGCACGCGTCGTACAGCGTGCCCAGCATCGCGACGCCGAATACCGCGCCGATCATCCGCGTCACGTTCATCAGCGATGCCGTCGTGCCGGCGCGTGCGGCGTCGACCGCGCCGACGGCCGTCGCGGCCAGCGACCCGACCGCGAGGCCGAGCCCCGTGCCGGTCAGCGCGAGCCCGGCCTCGGCCCACGCGAGCATCGGCGCATGCGGATCCGTCGAACCGGCCGCGCCGATGCCGATCGCGGCGAGCCCGAGCCCCATCAGCGCGACGCCGCCCGCGCCGGCCGTGCGCCCGCCGACGCGGGCCGCGACCGCGCCGGAGCCGAACGACACGAGCGCGAACGGCACCGACATCGGCAGCAGTGCGAGGCCCGCGCCGGTGGCGTCGAGCACGTGGTGGCTCTGCCATGCGAGCGGCAGCACGAACAGCATCCCGTAACCGCCGAAGGTCATCGCGCCGTTGCCGACGAGCATCCCGCGGAACGCGCGATTCGCGAACAGGTCGAGCGGCACGAGCGCGGCCGTGCCGAGCCGCCGTTCGATCCGCACGAACAGCGCGATGGCGGCCGCGCCGGTCGCGACCAGCAGCGCCGCGCGCAGCGGGTCGTGGCGCGCGTCGATCGTCGCGAATACGACGCAGCCGATCGCGATCGCGCCGAGCACCTGCGCGGCTGGATCGAAGCGTCGGCCCTGCGGATCGGCCGATTCCGGCACGACGGCGCTGGCGAGCCCGATCGCGGCGACGCCGAACGGAATCACGACGCCGAAGATGCTGCGCCAGCCGAACGCGTGGATCAGCACGCCGCCGAGCGTCGGGCCGACGATCATCGCGATGCCGCCGCACGCGGCCCAGATGCCGAGCGCGCGTGCGCGTTCGGCCGGATCGCGCCAGATCACGCGAACGATCGCGAGCGAAGCGGGGATCAGCAGCGCGGCGCCCGCGCCGGCGAGCGCACGGCCCGCGATCAGCACGCCGAGCGTCGGCGCGAGCGCGCACACGACCGACGCGCCGCTCAGCACCGCCGCGCCGAGCAAGAACGCGCGCCGCCGGCCGTACAGGTCGCCGATCAGGCCGCCCGTGAGCAGCAGCACCGCATACGCGAGGTTGTACGCGTCGATCACCCATTGCAGCGCGCCGACGCGGGCGCCGAACGCGGTGCCGATCGGTTCGGTCGCGAGATTGACGATCGCCGTGTCGATCTGCGCGATCAGCACGGCGATGCACAGGGCCGGCAGCACGAGGCGGTGCCGGGCCGGTGCAGCGGCATCGGCCGCGTCGGTGGAAGCGGGGCGGCGTGTCGGATTCACTGGCGTTCTCCCGCGCGCTTCATGACCGTCCCGTACCGGTCAGCACGCCCGCATCGCGCGAGCGCTCGATATCGGGGCTGCGATACGCGTGCTCGGGAATCTCGGCGAGCCGCGACGCATGCACCTGTCGCGGCGCCAGCCCGTAGAACTTCTGGAAGCTCATGATCAGCGGCGACCACTTGTCCGGATCGATGCGGTCCGGATGACCGTCCATCAGCAGGTCGGGGTGCGCGTGCACGCGCTGGATACGCACCTCGAACACGCGGATGCGGCCGCGCAGGTCGGGCATGTCGTCGCCGATCCCGTGCGTGGCCGCGACGACCGCCTCCATGTGCACCGGGCATTCGAGCGCGCGCGGCGGCGCGACCGTTTGCGACGCGGCCTCGGTGAACCCGGCCGTGCCGAACTTGTCGGGTTCGAATACGTAGCCTTTCGCGCGCTTGCCGTCGGGCACCGGGTACGTGCCGGTCGTGCGCGCGATGCGGTCGACCGCGTCCGCCTGCGCCGACGACGGCAGGTTCAGCACGCATTCGCCGGTGCGCAGCAGGTTGCGGGTGGTCTGCGAGCTGGCGGCGATGCCGATCACGCCGCGCCAGCCGAGCCAGAACGCGGACGAGATCGGCGCGAGATTGGCCGTGCCGTTTTCGTTCAGCGTGCTGATCAGCACGACGGGCGTGCCGAAGTAGAGGATGTTCGGTTCGGTGACGCAATGTGGCGCATTCATGTCGAGTCCTTCGTTGACGGGATCGGTTCTCATGCTGATCCCGTCGCGGCGGCGCGGCGCTCCGAATCTTGTCGTGTCATTCCGAACGGTGCGCAAAGAGGCGTCGGCGCCGCGCCGGACCGCATCGGCAGCGTGCGGGCTTTTCCGCTACAGTAAGAAATCGAAGGCCGCGCCCGCCTGCATCACGCCGGCGCGTGCGGTCACGTTCCGCCAACGCACACGAGGGCCTGATGGACACCGAGCAACCCGAGCAACGCTACACCGCCAACGCGCCGACCCGCGCGGAAGTCGACGCACTGGGCGGCGCAACCGTCATCGAATTCGGCGCGAACTGGTGCGGGATCTGCGCAGGCGCGCAGCCCGCGATCACGGCGTCGTTCTCCGCGCATCCTGCCGTGCGGCACCTGAAGATCGAGGACGGCCCCGGCCGTCCGCTCGGCCGCTCGTTCGGCGTGAAGCTGTGGCCGACGCTGGTGTTCCTGCGCGATGGGGTCGAAGTCGCGCGCGTCGTGCGCCCCGCCGACGCGAAACAGATCGAAGCCGACGGCTTCGCGGCGCTGGCCTGAGATCATGGCGATGCAACAGGCCATCACGCACGTCGGCGTCGATACGCGCGGCAGCGGCCTCGTCGAAGTCACGCCGCAGGTGCGTGCGTTCGTCGACCAGCAGGCGATCCGCACCGGCCTGCTCACCGTGTTCTGCCGCCATACGTCGGCGTCGCTGCTGATCCAGGAGAACGCGGATCCGTCGGTGCAGCGCGATATCGAACGCTATTTCGCGACGCTCGCGCCCGAGGACGACACGCGCTACGAGCACGACACCGAAGGCGCCGACGACATGCCCGCGCATCTGCGCACGGCGCTCACGCAGGTGCAGTTGTCGATTCCGGTCGAGCACGGACGCATGGTGCTCGGCACGTGGCAGGGGATCTATCTGTTCGAGCATCGTCGCGCGGCGCACCGGCGCGACCTCGTGCTGCATCTGATCGGCGAGTAGGCAAGCAGGCGAGCAGGCAAGCAGACGGGAACGCGTGACGCCGCGCCGGCGCGCGGCTCAGGCGAGCAGCTTCTCGACGAGCGCGCCGAGTTCGCGCAGGTGAACCGGCTTCGGCAGGAACGCGTCGAACACCCGCTGGTTCTCGCGCAACGCCGCCGATTCATACGCGCTGACGCCGAGGATCGCCGGATGCCGGCCGTCGTCGTCGGGTTCCGCCACCGCGCGAATGCGCCGCGCCACGTCGAATCCGCTCAGGTCCGGCAGTTCGAGGTCGAGCACGACGAGGTCGTAGCGGCCCGTACCGAAGCGCGCGACGCCTTCCTGCCCGGTGCCGCACAGATCGGCGTCGACGCCGAGCGCCGACAGCATCGCACCGAGCGTTTCGCGTGCGTTGTCGTTGTCGTCGACCACCAGCGCGCGCCGGCCGCGGTGCGCGAGCACGGGCGGCAACGCGGGCACGTCGACGGCCGCGGTGCCGGCCGTGTCGACGCCGGGCACTTCGACCGGCAGCGTCACGACGAACTCGCTGCCTTCGCCGACCACACTGCGCACGTCCACGTGCCCGCGCAGCGTCGTCACGATTTCGCGCACGACCGCGAGCCCCATGCCGATCCCGTCCACGTGCAGGCCGACCGCGTCGTTCGCGCGATAGAACGGCTCGAAGATCTTCGACAGATGCTGCTTCGCGATGCCCGCGCCGGTGTCGCGCACGGCGATCTTCACCTGCTGGCCGGCCGGCGCGTCGGCGAGCGTGATCGCCACCGTGATCGAGCCGTCGGCCGTGTACTTGACCGAGTTCTCGATCAGGTTCGACAGCACCTGCCGCAGCAGCTTGCGATCGGAGCGGATCGCGAGGCCGGGCGGCTCGACGAGCTGCGTGACCGCGATCCGCCTGGCCACGATCTTCCCGCGCAGCGGTTCGAGCACTTCGGCGAGCAGCGGCGCGATGCCGACGGTATCCAGTTCGGCGACGCGTTTCGTCGAGCGCAGCTTGATATAGTCGGTGAGGTCCTTGACGAGCGCTTCCAGCGCCAGCGCGGAATTCTGCAGCCGCCGGATCGTCTTCAGGTTCGCGTCGGACTGCGGGCGTGCAAGCAGGATCTCGATCGATCCGCAGATCGCCTGCAGCGGCGTGCGCAGTTCGTGGCTGACCATCCCGAGGAACGCGTTCTTCGCCTCGATCATCTCGAACGCGCGGTCGGATGCCTTGCGTTCCGCATCGAGCGCCGCGTTTTGCCGTTCGAGCAGGTCGTCGCGCGTGCGCATCGTATAGAACAGCAGCAGGAACAGCGCGCACAAAATCACGCCGAGCACGATGCCGAGGATCAGGAGCGCGCGCTGCTTGTCCTTCAATTGATGGAACGTGAAATCGCGCTGCGCCATTTCGATCGCGCGGAAATAGTTCGCGAGGCCGTTGACCTTCGGCCAGTACGCATTGACTTCGTCGATCACCTGCCGCGCCTGCTTCGGCGCGTCGCGCAACAGCGGCACCTCGCGCTTCAGGCGCGTCATGAATTCGCCGAGCGCGTCGATCTCGTTGCGCGCGCGCGGGATGCGCAGCCAGTATTGGGACACTTCCGACGGCCGCTGCAGGAACCCGAACGACACCGACAGGCTGTCGAGCTGCATCTGCACGTGATCGAAATCGTCGTCCTCGTGCGTCGCGTAGAGAATCAGCTGCCGGTCGAAGCGCGTGTAGACGTTGCGATATTGCGCGGCGGTCCAGAACACGCCTTCGCGCGGCCCCTCGAGCACGCCCTCGTTGACCGAGGTGGCGAGGAGATCCCACAGCAGGAACGCCCACGCGGCGAACCCCATGATCCACAGCGAGCCGAGGACCAGGATGATTTTTCTATTTTTCCATCGCCGCCGCGTCATGTCACTTCACGGTCAGACCGATGATCTGCCACGCGAACTTGGCTTCGCCGAGCGGCGTCTTCAGCTCGTCGGGATACTGGTCGCGCGGATACATGATCCACAGCGGGCCGTAGTTGTCGTTGCCGAGCACCTTGCCGTTCATCGTCCGCGCGAGGATCACGCCGTACTTGTCGGCATCGGACACGGGAATCGTGAACGTGTATTCGTCGATGCAGCGGAATTCGATCTGCGTGCCGTGCGCGCCGACCGTCTTCAGCACGTCGGACAGGCGCGGGCCGGTGAAGGTCGCCTTCGGCGTCCAGCTGGTCGACGTGACGATCGTATGCTGCGGCAGCGCCATCAGCGCCTGCTCGGAAAAGATGTAAGTCATCTTTCCCTGCTGGTTGCTCTTGCTGATCTTGCCGTCGACGGTGAACGTGAACGACGACGCGGCCCATGCCGCGGCGGCCATCCCGAGCAGGCAGGCCGTCAGCAGGCTTTTGGTCCAGATGGTTGAAACGCGCATGTCTTTCCCTCGGTCTGGTGGTGCGTGTGGCGGGTTGTCGTTCCGGTTTCCGTTCCCGGTGCCCGGTGCTCAGTTCGTCGCCGCGGCCGCCGCCGACAGCGTGAGCTTCAGTTCGCGGGCCACTTCCGCGAACAGGATCGGCAGGCGCACCGGCTTTTCTTCGCAGCGCGCGTTGTAGTGCGACACGATGTGCGCGATTTCGTCCTCGCTCGCTTCGCCGGTCGAGATCTTGCCGGTCAGCAGGAAGATCGGCGCGCCGCTGTTCTCGCTCGAGCGGATGCCGCGCACGAGTTCGGCGGCCGTCTGGTCGCCGAGCATCCAGTCGAGGATGTAGCCGTCGAAATCCTCGACTTCCAGCGCCTTGCGGAAGCTCGCGCCGTCGAAGAACGGAATCGCGTTCACGCCTTTTTCGATGAAATATTCACAGACTGTTTCGGCGACGTCGTGCGAATCGTCGACCACGGCGATCCGCGCCGCATACACGTTCGGCTGCGCCGAGCGCAGCTCGATCACGTCGACCGGATACGTGCGGCCCTCGCGCGCGTGCTGGCGTTCGGTGACGATCCATTCGCCCTGCCACTGCAGCGCGACGAAATCCGTTTCGATCTGGCTGGTGGCCTTCGTCGAGATCGCGGCGCGGCAGCGGAAGCGCTTCGATTCGATCACGAACGTCGCGTCGATCATCTCGGCCGCGGCCGGCTGCGTGCCCTTGTCGTCGAGCAGGATCGCCGGCGGCACGCCGAAGTGCGTCGCGATGTCCTGCAACTGCGACAGGTTCCACGGGATCAGGCCTTTCATCTTGCGCGTGACGACCGAGAAGCTCAGGCCGAGCACGTTCGCGATCGTCGTGTTGTGACTTCGCGGCGGAATGCCGTTCCGGTTCAGGAGATCGCGCACCTTGTTGGCGGTGATGAGATCGACGTTGGCCTGCTCGGTGGTGGACATCTCGATGGGGTCTCCAGGGGTTTTGGCGAGGAAGAGCATATCAAAGCTGACGCGTCATGCAAACTTTAAATGCGCGAAGGACCTTGACATGCCATTTTTCTCCATTATTATTGCTCACCACGTCACTATTGTTTGTCGCGTCATGTTTGGGGGTCGATGCCGGCACAGTCGGGTCGGCGAAAAGCGGCAGCAATGAAGTAGTGACGGAACGATTCGAAGAGAGAGCCTGAGAGAGCCTAGGACTGCGTGTCGGCGTTGGCGGATGGAATTGTATCCGCTGCGCCGCGCGCAACCAGGTACGAGCTCGCGGGGGTGGGATAGCTCGAAGAATTGCGGCGCCAATAAAACTTGAGGAAAGTACCCATGTATCGCCGTTTACTCGCACCGGGGCTGCTGTTGCTGTTGGCCGCGTGCGCGCAGGATCCGTCGGTTACCGCCAGCACGGTACGGATCTGCGACGACACAGGTTGTTCCGATCGCCCTAAAGATCAGGTCTCCTATCAAAAAAGGGACGATGCGGAAGACCGGGACGATCCGCGCATCGCCGCGCTCAAGCAAACCGCGAAGACCCAGCCGAAGGCCGCCTACGACCTCGGCCTGCGTTATTTCCGCGGCGACGGCGTGCGCCAGGACAGCTACCAGGCGCTCAAGTGGATGCGCGAGGCCGCCGAGCGCGGCGACCTGAACGCGCAGAAGGCGCTCGGCAGTTTCTACCTGTTCGGCCTCGAGGAAATGGGCTCGGATTCGCGCGAAGCGGAGAAGTGGCTGTCGATCGCGGCCGGCCGCGGCGACAAGGAATCGAAAAAGCTGCTCGAACTCGCGCGCAAGGCGAAGAAAGAAGACGAAGAAGACTGGAAATGGCGCACGCAATGGCGTGACACCTATTACGGCTACTGGTACTCGGGCTATCCGTACTACGGCGTCTGGCAGCAGACGTACTGGTACTACTGACCGGGCATCGAGCAACGGGGGCAGCCGCGGGGAGACCACCATCGCGCGCCACGCCGGGGGGCTTATCGAAGTTCGCACGGACACATAAGCCGAACAACGACTCTAATCGATCGACAACGACATGAAGACCAACCTTTCCCAACGTCTCATTCAAGGTGCGCTGGTCGCAGCGCTTGGCGCGTCCGTCGCGGGGTGCGGCGGCGTGGTGACGCCCGGCGGGCAGAACGCCGGCGTGACGGGTGCGGCGGCAGGCGGCGCGAGCGCCGGCGCCGATTCGCAACTGCAGCGCTGCACGTCGCCGCTGGGCACGATCGCGGTCGACGACGGCCGCAATGCCGACTGGTGGGGCCCGTTCGGCAGCGCGACCAAGATGACGACGATCGATCCGCTGCTGCGCCTGGCGGTGCAGCAGTCGAACTGCTTCGTGATCACGTCGATCGGCAACCAGAAGAGCGACGCGCGCCTGTCGCGCATCACGCAGTTGCAGCGCAACTCGGGCGAATACCGGGCGGGCTCGAAGCAGCAGAAGGGGCAGCGGGTCGCGGCCGACTACTACATGGAGCCGCAGATCGTGATCAACGATTCGCCGATCGACGGGATCGGCAGCATGATCGGCGGGCTGATCGGCAACAGCGCGGTGGCGGCGGTGGCGGGCCACTTGCAGACGAAGGCGTCGGTCGTGACGCTGACGCTGTTCGACGTGCGCTCGGCGGTGCAGATCGCGGCGTCGGAAGGCAGCTCGACGGCGACCAACTACGGCGCGGCGCTGGGCGGCTTCGGCGGCGGCGTGGGCGGCGCGCTCGCGGGCTTCTCGTCGACGCCGGAAGGCAAGGCGACGGTCGTCGCGTTCATCGATGCGTACAACAAGATGGTCGTCGCGCTGCGCAGCTACAAGGCGCAGGACGTGAAGGGCGGGCTGGGTCGTGGTGGCCAGCTGCAGGTCAACTGACGTCGCCGGGCCGGCGGGATGCCGCCGGCCGATTGCCGATTGCTGATTCGTGATGGTCGGTGCGTGCGGCGTGATCCGCGCGTACCGGCTGCGTTCGTCCTGTTCGTTTGAAAGGTGATCCCGATGAGAGCCGCTGCACTGATTGCATTGACCTGCCTCGCGCTGACCGCTTGCGGCGGCGGTGACGACAATTCCTCGCCCGCGGCGTCCAGCGGTTCAGGCACGACGAACAACGGCGGAAGCGGCGGGACGCCGACCACGGGCACACCCGACGGCAATTCGGGTTCACCGACCGCCTCGAACGTCGAGTGCGACCCGGTTTACCAGCAGGGCGATACCGTGCAACTGCGCATGTATACGCAAGCGACGTCGCAGAGCCCGTCGGTCGACAACGGCGTGTACACGCGGACTTACGCGCCGGCGACGTTCGAGGGCATGGCGCTCACGCAGCAAGCCGAAACCACGACAGGCTCGCCGATCCAGACCAATCACTACTACCTCGTCGGCAACGGCGTGCGCACGAACTACGGCAGCGAGGTCTACAGCGGCGGCACGCTCGCGTTGCGGGACGTGAACTCGCCGCCCGATGTCGAGACGATCGGGCTCGCGGGAAGCGAGTCGGTGAATTACGTGGATACGCCCGTTTTTCCGTCAGGCGGCGCGCAAACGTCCGTCTCGATCCAGCGGACCTACGTCGCGCGCGAAACGGTCAGCCTCCGGAACGGCAAGGTCTTCGCGAACGCCTGCCACTATCACACCACGGAGACCGCCACCAACCCGGCGTTGACGAGCAAGACGATCGCGGACGACTGGCTCGCGCCGGGCGTCGGCCTGGTCAAGTCGGTCGCCGACGTGGGCGGCACGCAGATCATCACGCGCGAACTGGAATCGGCGACGGTGGGCGGAAAGTCGTACTAGAGGTCAACGCTAGACGCGCGCAGCGGATGGAGAGGTTGCGCCATCCCGTCGCGCCGTTCGCCGCGCAAGTCGAAGCCCGGCAACATTCGATCAGGACTGCGAACACACCGTGCCCCAGCCCTTCAAATCGAGCGCAGGAACGCGGCGGACACGCCCAATCGAAGGTCCGACGAGAGATTGCGCGACCGTGCGATTTCCTTCGTAAGCTGCATGACCGTGCGGCACGCCAGCGTCAGTTCGCCGTGAGGCGACATGGCGAGTGCAATGAAACGCGGCACGGACGGATCGACCACCATCGACGCCTGCAACCGGCATTCCCGTTCCAGATTGGCAATCGCGTAAGGGCCGAGCAACGCATAGATGCCGCCGTCGGCGACGATGTGTCCCTGCAGGCTCAGGGAGTCGGCTTCCGCCGCGAAATTCAGCGATACCTGATGTTCGCCCGCGATTTGTTCGAGCCGCTCGCGCCAGCTATTGGGACGGCAGAAAAAGACCAGCGGAATGCCATCGAGCCGGGAAAAAGCGATCGTGGGCTGACTGGTCAAGGGATCGCCTTCCGCACCCACCAGGTAGGTCGCGGCCTCGACCAGATATTCGTCACCGTTTCTCGGCGTCGGACTATTTCGAAACAGGATGGCGAGATCGACGCTGCCGTTCTCCAGCCAGGTTTCCAGCAACGCCCCTTGACCCTCGCGCACCTGTAACTGCACCAGCGGATAGCGCTCTCGAAGGCGATGGTAAACGGTGCTGACAAGGGGATGGGCGGTGGAGGGCAAGATCCCGAGCCTGACCACGCCGATGGGCTCGCCCGCCGTGCTGCGGATGTCGTTGGACAACTGCTCCGTGCTGGCGAGCCACGCCCTGACGCGCGGCGCGATACGCGCTCCCAACTCGGTCAATACCACGCCCCGCCCTGTCCGTTGAAACAGACGGCCGCCGCAGTACTGCTCGAGCTCGACGATTTGACGGCTGATGTGAGGCTGACTGGTGCCGTAAGCAACGGCCGTCTTGCTCAAGCTTCCGAGTTCCGCCGCGTCGATGAAGAGCTTCCAGGCCGCATAGTCCACCGCGAAGCCTCCCCGTAGATATGTCAAATCAGTATAGCTGAAATGTGCAATTTGGCCGTTCTCGCATGGGTTGTGCGTCCCTACACTGCAACGCATGCACCGTTGTTCCGGCGCGATGCGAAACGGGCGGCGGGCTCTCCTCCTGCAAAGAGGAGCGGAAAAGCTCACATTTGGAGACGTCATGAAAGCGATCGATCTGCGCGGTTTGGTCCCGGCACCCGTTACCCCTTTCACCCGCGAGGGCGCGGTGGACCATGCAGCAATCCAACGGCTGGGCGCATGGCTTGGCGGCATCGAAGGCGTCAAAGGTCTGACGGTTCTCGGACACGCCGGCGAAGGCACGTTCCTCTCACAGAAAGAACAGGCTCAAGTGATCGAAAGCTTCGTGAAGTCCGTCGACGGCAAGATTCCGGTCATCGCCGGTATCACGCTCGAAGGCACCGAAGTGGCGGTGGAAGAGGCGAAGCGCGCGGTCGAGGCCGGCGCGTCGGCCGGTCTGGTGTATCCGTCGCACGGTTGGCTGCGCTTCGGCTATCAGAAAGGCGCGCCGCAAGATCGCTACCGCGCCATCCACGAGGGCAGCGGCCTGCCGCTCATCCTGTTCCAGTACCCGGACGCCACCAAGGCGACCTACAACCTCGACACGCAGCTGGAAATCGCCGCGCAACCGGGCGTCTTTGCGATGAAAAACGGCGTGCGCAACATGCGTCGCTGGGACGTCGAGATTCCCGTCATCCGACGCGAGCGTCCGGAACTGCAAATCCTCACCTGCCACGACGAGTATCTGCTCCACACGATGTTCGACGTCGACGGGGCGCTCGTCGGCTACGGCGGCCTGGCTCCCGAGCCGCTGATCGAACTGATCAAGGCCGGCAAGGCGAAAGACTACCCGGCCGCGCGCGCGATTCACGATCGCCTGCTGCCGGTGACGCGCACCGTGTATCACCGTGGGTCGCACATGGAAGGCACCGTCGCGCTCAAGCACGGGCTGGTGGCCCGCGGCATCCTCGAGCACGCCACCGTGCGCTCGCCGTTGCTGCCGCTCGCGCAAGGCGCGGACGTTGAAATTGCGGACGCGCTTCGTTCGGCCGGCCTCGTCGACTGACTCCGGCGCGGCACGTTCATAGCTGGATGACGACGGCGAAGCGCCGCCCGCTTGCCATCGGCATCGAGCAGTAGGGGCGACGCGCGCAACCTCGTTGAGCGCGCCGCCGCCGACACGCTCGGCAAACGATCAAAAAAGGCGCCGATGTCGCGGCAAACAATAAAGAAACGCGACCGGTGCTTCAAAACAAGAAGCAAGCCGAAGGTTCATAAAATGCAGCTTTTCAGGAGACAGCATGAACACCCCTTCGACCGCCTGCGGCGTCGACCTTGGTCGATCCGCGAGCGAAACGCGTCCCATGAGCGAGCAATTGCGGGCGGCGAACCTGCTGTTCCGCATCGAGAACGTGCCGTTTTGCAAGTGGCACACCAAGGCACGGATCGTCATGGGCAGCGCGACCCTCTTCGATGCATTCGACGCACTGTCGCTTGCTTTCGTCTTACCGGTACTGGTGGGGCTCTGGCATCTTTCTCCTGGTCAGATCGGCGTGCTGATCGCTGCCGGCTATCTTGGCCAGGTCGTCGGCGCGTTGGTCTTCGGCTGGCTGGCCGAGCGCCTGGGGCGGGTGCCGAGCGCCACCGTCGCGGTGGGCGTCATGTCGGCCATGAGCGTCGTATGCGCGTTCACCGGCAGCTTTCACATGCTGTTTCTGATGCGTTTCCTGCAAGGCATCGGCGTGGGAGGAGAAGTGCCCGTGGCCGCCACGTACATCAACGAGCTGTCCCAAGCGCACGGCCGCGGACGTTTCTTCATCCTGTACGAGCTCATCTTCCCGTTGGGTCTGCTCGCGGCCGCGCAGCTCGGTGCATTCGTCGTCCCGCGCTTCGGCTGGGAAACTATGTTCCTGATCGGAGGCATTCCCGGCATGGTCGTCGCGGTCCTGATCGCACGCCTTCCGGAATCGCCGCGCTGGCTCGTTTCACGCGGGCGTTTCGATAAGGCCGAACGCATCGTCGAGCAGCTGGAGGCAAGCACGACGAAGCGCAACCTCGACACGCAGGCTCAAAGGGCCGAGGTGGATGAGCGCGTGGCGGGCCTTCTGACCGGACTGCAGTCGAAGCAGAAGGGAACGTGGAAGGAACTCTTCTCGCCGTTCTACCGAGGCCGCACCGTTGTCGTGTGGTTGCTCTGGGCGAGCGCTTATTTCGTGGCCAATGGCATCAACAACTGGCTGCCGAGCCTCTACAAGACGGTCTACCATCTGCCGCTGCAAACGTCGCTTCAGATGGCGTCGATCTCGAACGTCCTGAGTACGTGCGGAGTGCTTGCTTGTGCGCTGCTGATCGATCGGGTCGGGCGCCGCCGGTGGGCAATGGCGTGCTTCATCATCAGCGCAGTCCTGCTCGCCGTACTGGGCATTCATGGCGCAGGCAGTGCGTGGTCCGTGATGGTCCTCGGATCGTCGGCCTACGCGGTGATGGCAACGACCACGGTCCTTCTGTACCTGTACACCCCTGAAATCTACCCGACCCGGATGCGCGCCATCGGCACCGGTCTCGCGACCTCCTGGCTGCGCGCGGCGTCTGCCGCCGCGCCGGCGATCGTCGGCATCGTATTGACCGGGAAAGGTATCGCCGCGGTATTCGGCATGTTTGCCGTGGTCAGTGCGGTGGGCTTCTTCGTCGCCGCGCGAATGGTGGAGACGACCAATCGTTCGCTCGAAGAAATTTCCCCGTAGTCACTCGGATGCCTGACTGCGCCTTCCCCCGAGAAGCCTCGGGGAAGGCGTTTCCTCGCTCGTCGCGCCATTGGCTACCGCGACATGCTCGCAACAAGCGCCGCCGTTACCGGGTAGTCAATCAGTACTACTGAGAGGATCGTCACGGAAAAGGTCGCTCACAAAAACATGAATGGAGACAACCGAAATGAAAAAGGCACGACAGGTCGTGGTGCGCGTTGCCGCCCGGCGCGTTGTCGGTACGCTCGGCGTGACGGCGATATTCAGTGCCGGTCTGGCATTGACTTCCGTCGGAGCACACGCAGATAGCGGATCCCAGGTCCAGCTTTATGGCCTCATCGGCACCTACGTCGGCAGTATCAAACGTAGCGACACGCCGCAGTCTGCAGTACTGACGGGAAGCGGCGGGCTGACCACATCGTTCTGGGGAATCCGCGGCAAGGAAGACCTTGGCGGCGGCGTCGGCGCCATTTTTGTCCTCGAAAGCTTCTTTCAACCCGCAAACGGCGCGCAGGGGCGTAGTGCGGCGGACCCGTTCTGGTCACGCAATGCCTACGTGGGCTTTCAAGGCGACTTCGGCCAGTTGACCTTCGGGCGACAAAGAAACCCGGCCTATACGGCAGAATCCCTCGTCAATCCGTTCGGATCCTCGACCGTCTTCTCTCCGCTCGTCCTGCAGACGTTCGTGACCAGCTATGGCGGGACGATCATCGGCGATACGGTGTGGAACAACACCGTCAAGTACACGACGCCGACCTTCAAGGGTTTCGGCGCGACCGTCATCTATGGTCTTGGCGGCGTGGCGGGTTCGCCTGGCGTCGGTAACCTCGGCGTTCACCTGAATTATCAAGGGCACGGTCTCACGGCCGTGCTGTCCGGCCAGCGCGTGCGGTACACCGCGGCAGGGCCGGTCCGCGCGCAGTACGCCTATCTGGCCGGCGCGGCATACGATTTCAAGCTCTTCACACTGTACGGCGCCTGGGCGATGACGAGCGACGTGAGTGCGCCGACCGGCAGCCACACCTACGAGGCGGGTTTGTCGATTCCGTTCTCACCGGCCGACTTCCTGCTTGCAGAGTGGGCGCGCACGAAGCGGTCCGGCGCTACCCAAGCGGCCGGCAGCTTGCGGAACACCATGTCTGTCGGCTACAACCACCTTCTGTCGAAACGGACGGACATCTACGCGATTTACGCTTACGACAAGCTGAGCGCGCACCCCATCGGCAACACGTTTGCGGCCGGCATTCGCCACACGTTCTGATTCCCGGCCGCACCCTCCAACGCCCCCGCAGCGGTAAATCCTTCCCTGAACGGCAAGTCGCGTTTATGATCCGCCGCTGCAAGCGGTAGTCGTCCGAATCGTCTGACGCGTCACACGACTGGTCCATGCTTTCGGACGCCGCTTTCCCTTTGTGCCCAACTTTCACGCGAATCCGCGAGGCCCCGGCTAACCGGTGGTCTCGTGACTGCCGAATCGAAAGCGATCTGTAAATAACAATGCTGCCGACAAGTTATAACGCGTTGCTCGTTCTTCTTTCGCTCCTGATTGCCATATTGGCGTCCTACACCGTGCTGGACATGGCCGGGCGTATCAAGACGGCCGAGGGGCGCGCCGCACATTGGTGGCTGGTAGGCGGGGCCAGCGTGATGGGTGCGGGCATCTGGTCGATGCATTTCGTCGGCATGCTTGCCTTCGCGTTGCCGATTCCCCTGGGATACGATCCGGCCATTACGGTGCTTTCGTTGCTGATTGCCATTGGCTGCTCCACGGTTGCGCTGTGGCTCGTCTGTCGGGGCACGCTGAAGTGGCACCGGCTTGGCGGCGGAGCGATGTTGATGGGGGCCGGCGTCTCGGGAATGCATTACACGGGCATGGCCTCGATGCGCATGTCACCGGGCATCCAGTACGACCCGTTGCTCGTTTGCCTGTCGGTCGCGATTGCCGTGGTCGCATCGGGCGCCGTGCTATGGATCGTATTCATTCGGCGTAGCGGTTCGTCTCGCGTGCGTCTGCTCAATCTGGGCGCCGCGGTCCTGATGGGCGCCGCCATCGCCGGCATGCACTATACGGGGATGGCGGCCGCCCGGTTCCCGTTGGGCAGCATCTGCGGGGCAGCCGGCTCCAGCATGGATGCCGGCGGGCTTGCGCTCGTCATTGTCGTGGCCACGTTGGCGATACTCGCCATCGCGCTGATCGTTTCCGTCCTCGACCTGCGTCTGGAGTCCCGCACGTCGGTACTCGCGACGTCGCTGGCGGAAGCCAACCAGGAACTGACGTATCTGGCGCTGCACGACACCCTCACCAAGCTCCCCAACCGCGTGCTGCTCGAAGACCGGATCGATCAGGCGATCCAGAGCGCCGACCGCGAGCACGGGAGTTTCGCGCTGATGTTCATGGACCTCGATGGATTCAAGGCCGTCAACGACGCCTATGGTCATCATGTCGGCGATCTGCTGCTGGTCGACGTGGCGCGGCGCATCGGCGCGAACCTGCGCTCGCAGGACACGATTGCCCGTCTGGGTGGCGACGAGTTCGTGCTGGTCGTGGCCGTGAACGAGCCCGCCGACGCGGCCGACGTGGCGGACAAGGTATTGGCGGTGATCCGGGCGCCATTCCACGTGTCCGAACACGAATTGCGCGTGTCGGCCAGCATCGGTATCGCGCTCTATCCCGGCAATGGCGGCGATTTCCGGGAGCTGATGACCAATGCCGATGCAGCGATGTATCACGCCAAGGCGCTCGGCCGTAACGCGTACTGTTACTTCGAGGCATCGATGAACGCGAATGTCCGCGAGCACTTGAAAATCGTGCAGGAACTCCGTTTGGCGCTGGAGCGGCGTGAACTGATCCTGCATTACCAGCCGAAGTTCGACGTTCCTGACGGGCCGATCATCGGCGTCGAGGCGCTTTTGCGATGGCTGCACCCGACGCGCGGCCTCATTGCGCCCGACCAGTTCATCGCCATCGCGGAAAAGACCGGATTGATCGTGCCGATCGGCGAATGGGTCCTGGACGAGGCCTGCCGGCAGATGCGCGAGTGGCGCGATGCAGGTCGAACCGACTGGACGATGGCCGTCAACCTGTCACCGCTGCAATTCGGCCACGCGAGCCTGATCCGGGTCGTGGAGGCCACATTGCAGCGGCACGCGCTGGAACCGCACTGCCTGACGCTGGAGATCACCGAATCGACCGCGATGCGCGATGCCGACGCCAGCTTGAGAATCCTGCAGCAGTTGCACGACATGGGTGTGCGCATTTCCATCGACGACTTCGGAACGGGTTATTCAAGCTTGTTGTATCTCAAGCGCTTGCCGGCCAGCGAGCTCAAGATCGACCGGGGATTCATCCGGGATCTCGAACACGATACCGAAGATGCCGCGATCATTTCCGCGATCGTCGCGCTCGGCCGGGCACTCGACCTGAAGATCGTCGCGGAGGGCGTTGAAACGACCGCGCAGCAGCAGTTCCTGACCCAACTCGGCTGCAACTCGCTGCAGGGCTTCCTGCTCGGACGTCCGATGCCGGCGGATCACTTCGTCGAAATGACCGCGCAAGGTACTGCGATCAGAAATATCTGATCCTGTTTCGGAACGCGTCGCGGTCGGCCGTGGAAGGGGCGGCCGGACATCGCGAGCGGTCCGGTCGACATCGGACAGGCACGCGGCGCGCGACGATCGCGAGCCGGTTCGCAGCGCGGGTCGGCGTGATGCGGACGTTCATGCGGCCATGACGATCGATTTCATCAGTTGTTCCGAGAAACCCCGCCATTGATGGCGGGAAGGAAAGGAGCGAAGTTGACAGGCAGCTTCTTCCACGGGTTAGGATCACCTGCATGATCCTTGTCTACCGCTACCGGGTGAAGTCGCTCAACGGACTGCTCAACAAGCAGAGCCGTGCGGTGAACTACGTCTGGAACTTCTGCAACGACACGCAGAGGCACGCGCTCAAGTGGAGCAGGAAGTGGCCGACGGGATTCGACTTGAATGTGCTTACCACTGGTAGCAGTAAGGAACCCGGCATTCACTCCGGCACGGTCAACGCAACGTGCGAACAATACGCGAAGTCGCGCAGCCTGCATCGACGCCCGTACCTGCGATATCGCGGCAGGAAATCGCTGGGCTGGGTGCCGCTGAAGGGCCGCGACCTGAAACGCGAAGGCGAAGCATTCCGCTTTGCCGGCAACACCTTCCGCGTGTTCAACAGTCGACCGCTTCCCGAAGGCAAGATCAAGGACGGGACCAACTTTGCGCAGGATGCACGCGGCAACTGGCTTCTCAACATCGTGATCGAGATGCCGGATGTTCCGGCCCGACCTATCCATTCCGGTGTCGGCATCGATCTCGGCCTGAAAGACTTCGCCACACTTTCGACCGGCGAGAAGCTGCCCAATGACCAGTTCGGTCGACGAGCGGCGGAAAAGCTGGCGCAAGCGCAACGGGCGCGAAAGCACAGGCGGCATATCGCGAAGCTGCACGCCAAGGTGGCGAATGCCCGTGCCGATTTCCAGCACAAGCTCGCGCTCGATCTGGTGCGGCGTTTCGATTACATCGCGGTTGGCAACGTATCTGCCGTCAAACTCGCCAGAACCAGGATGGCGAAGAGCGTCTACGACGCGTCCTGGTCGTCCTTCCGAAACAAGCTCCGCTACAAAGCGATCGCGCACGGGGCCACGTTCGAGGAAGTCGACGAAAGCGGTTCGACCCAGTCCTGTTCGTCGTGCGGATCGAAAGATAGCACGACGCGGCCGAAAGGTATCGCGGGACTGCGAGTAAGAGAGTGGACCTGTAGTGACTGTGGTGTCGAGCATGATCGAGATACCAACGCTGCGCCGAACATTCTCCGATGCGGACGTGCATCGCCAGCTGTGGGAATCCTCCGCCTTTAGGCAGGCGGAGGAGGACGTCAATCCACCGGATGCGAAGCAGGGTGCAGATGCGCGCCAGCGCAAGTCTTCTCGACGCGACGCGGGGGCGATGCGATCGAATCCGGACATTCACACGATTGACCGCTCGGGCAGGCCAATCCATTCAAGCCTGTCCGGGAGCAACATCATTCTCGATGCAACGTCTAGTGATTGATGCCCCCGTTGTCAACTGACTGGAGGGCCCTGTCTAACCGTCTCCGCAATCTTGTCGAACGTGATTCACTTCGCCTGCTGGTGCGAAAACGTTCGTTTGTGTTCGTTTTTATTCGTTTTCGGGCATCGGTGTGCGCCCAAGCCGTCGAGGCCGGTATGGCCGACACCGCGCGGGCGACGCTTCAGTGCCGGAAGCGTCGCTGCATCAGCGATTCTCGCGTCCTCATCCTCAAGCAATTGATACGCACGTAAAAAATGGAGAGCAAGATGAGCAGATCGATACGAGCGAAGACAGCGGCGGCCGTGGTCGCATTCGCAATGAACGCGGCGCCTGCCGCGAGTGTTGGAACCTTTCTGTCGCTGGCCGGCACGCACGCCGCCTCCGCCGCGACGACCACCGTCGACGATTATGCGGCGACCAAGTACCCGATCATTCTCGTGCACGGGTTGACCGGCACCGACAAGTATGGCGGCGTCGTCGAGTACTGGTATCACATTCCGGCGGATCTGCAGGCGCACGGCGCGAAGGTCTACGTTGCCAATCTGTCCGGCTTTCAAGGCGACGATGGCCCGAACGGGCGCGGCGAGCAGTTGCTTGCCTACGTGAAGCAGGTGCTCGCGGCGACGGGCGCGCAGAAAGTGAATCTGATCGGCCACAGCCAGGGCGGTCTGTCATCGCGTTATGTTGCGTCCGTCGCGCCGGAGCTGGTCGCGTCGGTGACGACGATCAGCACGCCGCACTGGGGTTCGCAATTCGCGGACTTCGTCCAGCAACTGTTGCAGACGGATCCGACCGGCCTGTCGTCGGCCGTGTTCAGCGCGTTCGCGAATGCGCTCGGCACCTTGACGAGCAGCACCTTCAATACGAACCAGGATGCGATTCAGGCATTGTCGGTGCTGACGACAGCGAAGGCTGCCGCATATAACCAGAAATTTCCGAGCGCAGGTCTCGGTGCGCCGGGCTCGTGCCAGACGGGTGCGTCAACCGAGACGGTCAACGGCAATACGCACCTGCTTTATTCGTGGGGCGGCACGGCGATCCAGCCGACGACGACGGTGGCCGGCGTGACGGGTGCCGTCGATACGAGCGTGAGCGGGGCCACCGATCCGGCGAACGTGCTCAATCCAGCAACGCTGGCGTTCCTCGGCAGCGGCACGGTGATGATCAATCGCGGCTCCGGGCCGAACGACGGCGTCGTGTCGCAATGCAGCGCGCTGTTTGGCCAGGTGCTTGGCACATATCACCGGAATCACACCGATGCGATCAACCAGATTCTCGGCGTGCTCGGCGCGAATGTGGAGGATCCGGTAGCGGCGATCCGCACGCACGCGAACCGGCTGAAAACGCAAGGCGTGTAATCGATGACAGGTCGCAAGAGCGGCATCGCGCGTCGCGTCGCGCTTTACGGGGTAGCGGGCGTCGTTGCGGCTGGCGCAGCCTGGTATGGGGCCGACGCTCTGAAGACGCGCGACGCCGGCATGTCCGGCGTCGCGCGTGCCGGGGCCGTGTCGTCCGCGTCGGCGTCGGCGTCGGCGGGCGGCACGGCGGCGAGCACCATGCCCGGTTTCGGCGCAAGCGGGTTCCCCCCGGCACTCGCTGGCTCGACTGCGCCGCGCCTGCCGCTCGATGCGCACGGCCATCTCGCAAAGGTGGGTGCGGTGCGCGGCTTCTTCGACTATTTCCTGACCGCGCAAAACCAGTTGCGCCCCGTGGAACTCGATGCACTCGTCGCGCGCGCGATTGCCGCGCAGCTCGACGGGACGGTTGCGCAACGCGAGGCGCTCGACGTCTGGCAGCGCTACCGCGCGTATTTCGCCGAACTCGCGAAGCTGCCGGGCGGCGGTGCGGTGGACAACAAGCTCGACCTTCCGGCACTGCAGCTCGCGCTCGACCGACGCGCAACGATCGCGAGCCGCGCACTGGGCGACTGGAGCGAGCCGTTCTTCGGCGCCGAGCAGGCGCTGCAGCGTGGCGATCTCGCGCGATTGAAGATCATCCGCGATCCGTCGCTGACCGAAGCCCAGAAGGCGGCATATCTTGCCGCGCTCGAGCAGCAACTGCCGGCCGATCAGCGCGCCGAGCTGGAACGCCAGAAGGAGCAGAACAACGCGATCGCGCAGATAGACAAAGTGTGGAAATCGAACGCGACGCCCGACGAAATGCGCGCGCAGCTCGTGCAAACGCTCGGGCCGGAGGCTGCCGAGCGGGTCGTGAAGATGCAGCAGGCGGACAATGCATGGCATGCTAAGTACAACGAATATGCGGTTCAGCGCGCGCAGATCGATGCGCAGAACGTGTCGACACAGGATCGCGATGCGCAGGTCGCGCAGTTGCGGCAGCGCTACTTTACGGAGCCTGGTGAGGCACTGCGTGCGGCGTCGCTCGATCGTGGTAGCGCGTCGACGCACACGCAATAAATCCGCCCGCGTTCGCGCGGATCGTCGTGCATCGAATGATTTCCGCAACGCGTTGTCGATACCGGTCTACGACGCGCGGTTCATCAGCGCTTCAGCGCAGTCGACATAAAACAATTCCCACACGATTCGATCGTGCGGTGTGTCGCGCATGTAATGGAGCGCGATTGTCAAGGCGATGCGGAACAAGTAGCTGCATTCGTGACGTCGTCAAGCCTGCGAAGCGAATCGATCATGAACGAAGCTGTCGCGGTTTGCTTTCGGTTGTCCTTGCGCACCGTTCAGATTGCCGACGAGCCCCAGGTCCGGTTCTCGCCCATTTGGAGTCGGTGATGCGGGCACACCTGTGCCGTCAATCGTGCGCGGCACGGATAAGGTCTGAGTGTCTATTCAGTGTTCGGGCGAGTCGAGTTTCGTTTTAGAGGGACGGAACGGAAGGCCTTGCGGGTATTGGCCCGCGGTGCGAGCGTGATCCAAAGATAAACGAAATGTGATCACTATCCGCCGCAAAATTTTGCACAATGACGGCAGCGCGGCCTTCCGCCGCGCTTCGCGCCGGCCCCGATCGCCGCCCGACAACCGTGACCGAGCCTCGCTCCGACGTGCCGCCGCCCACCGCCATGGACCATCCGAAACGTATCCTGATCGTCGAGGACGACGCCGACATCGCCGACGTGCTGAGCCTGCACCTGCGCGACGAGCGCTACGAGGTCGTGCACAGCGCGGACGGCGCCGAAGGCTTGCGCCTGCTCGAACAGGGCAACTGGGACGCGCTGATCCTCGACCTGATGCTGCCGGGCGTCGACGGCCTCGAAATCTGCCGGCGCGCGCGGGCGATGACGCGCTACACGCCGATCATCATCACGAGCGCGCGGTCGAGCGAGGTGCACCGGATCCTCGGCCTCGAGCTCGGCGCCGACGACTACCTCGCGAAGCCGTTCTCGGTGCTCGAACTCGTCGCGCGCGTGAAGGCGCTGCTGCGGCGCGTCGATGCGCTCGCGCGCGATTCGCGGATCGACGCGGGCACGCTCGATGTCGCCGGGCTGGCGATCGACCCGATCGCGCGCGAGGCGAGCGTCGACGGCGCACGCATCGACCTCACGCCGCGCGAATTCGACCTGCTGTATTTCTTCGCGCGGCATCCGGGCAAGGTGTTCTCGCGGATGGATCTGCTGAACGCGGTGTGGGGCTACCAGCACGAAGGCTACGAACATACGGTCAACACCCACATCAACCGGCTGCGCGCGAAGATCGAGGCCGATCCGGCCGAGCCCGTGCGGATCCTCACCGTGTGGGGGCGTGGCTACAAGCTCGCCGCGCCGGGCCAGCGGGACGCATGATGAAGCTCACGCTCACCCAGCGGCTGTCGCTCGTGTTCTCGATCCTGCTGCTCGCGTGCTCGGGCGCGTCGGCGTGGCTGCAGATCCGCGCGAACGACATGCGCGAGAAGGAAGTCGTGCAGGCGCTGTCGCGCGACCTGGCCGCGAACATCGCCGGCAGCGCGCCGCTGATGGACGCGAACGGGCTGCGCCCCGACGCCGTGCGCACGCTGTTCGGGCAGTTGATGGGCGTGAACCCGAGCGTCGAGGTGTACCTGCTCGACAACGCGGGCCGCATCAAGGGCGACGATGCGCCGCCGGGCCACGTGAAGCGCGACCGCGTCGATCTCGCGCCCGTGCAGCGCTTCATCGCGGGCCAGCCGCTGCCGATCCTCGGCGACGATCCGCGCAGCCCGGACGCGCGCAAGGTGTTCAGTGCCGCGCCGCTGCAGCGCGCGGGGCAGCCGCCGTCGGGCTACATCTACGTGGTGCTGCTCGGCGAGGCGCATGACCGGCTCGCCGCGCGCGTCGACGCCGGGAACGTGCTGCGCACGACGCTGTGGTCGATGGCGATCGTCGCGCTGCTCGGCCTGCTCGCGGGCCTCACCGCATTCAGCTTCATCACGCGCCCGCTGCGCCGGCTGACGGCCGCGATGCGCGGCTTCGACGCGAACGGTGTGCCCGGCGCGCCGGGTGCGCCTGACACACCTGATGCGCCTGATGCTGCGTCTGATGCGCCGCCGCCGGTGCTGCGCTTGCCGCCCGGCCGCCGCGGCGACGACATCGCGGTGCTCGAATCCGCGTACGCGCAGATGGCCGACCGGATCGGCGACCAGTGGCGCGCATTGACGCGCCAGGACCAGCAGCGGCGCGAACTGATCACGAACATCTCGCACGACCTGCGCACGCCGCTCACGTCGCTGCACGGTTATCTGGAGACGCTGTCGCTGAAGGCCGACACGCTGGCCGAGCCCGAACGGCGGCGCTACCTGTCGATCGCGCTCACGCAGAGCGCGAAGGTCGGGCGGCTCGCGCAGGCGCTGTTCGAGCTCGCGCGGCTCGAATCGGGCGGCGTGCAGGCCGAGCGTGAGCCGTTCTCGCTCGTCGATCTCGTGCAGGACGTGTTCCAGAAATTCGAGCTGACCGCGCAATCGCGCGGTGTCGCGCTGCATGCGCGGATTCCGCCGCGCGTGCCGGTCGTGTCGGCCGATCTCGGGATGATCGAGCGCGTGCTGACCAACCTGCTCGACAACGCGTTGCGACACACGCCGCAGCACGGCGAAGTCGAGGTCGCGCTGACGCCGCAGGACGATTGCGTGGTCGTGACCGTGTCGGATACCGGCGCGGGGATTCCGCCCGCGCGGCGCGAAGGGCTGTTCCAGCGGCCGCAGCGGCCGATGAGCGGCGGCACGGCGACGAGCGGCGGGCTCGGCCTGTTGATCGTGCACCGGATGCTGGCGCTCAACGGCAGCGGCATCCGGCTCGTCGACCGGCCCGGGCGCGGCGCGGTGTTCGAGTTTGCGCTGGCGGTCGCGTCGCCGGCGGCGGGCGACGCGCGCTGATCGCGGTCGGCGGCGTCATCCGCCGCGCTTGCGCCGCACGTCACTCGGCGTCGTGCCGGTCCAGCGCTTGAACGCGTGGCGGAATCCCACGGCATCGCTGAAGCCGAGCGTCAGCGCGATGTCCTCGGTGCTGAGCGTGGTCGTGCCGAGATAGTCGATCGCGAGCGCCTTGCGCACGCTCGTCAGCAGTTCGCTGTACGACGTGCCTTCGGCTTCGAGCTTGCGGCGCAGCGTGCGCGAGGTCATGCACAGCATCTCGGCGATCGCGTCGATGTCCGGGAATTGTCCCGGCGTGCGGGTGAGCTCCTCGTAGACGCGTCGCGTGATACCCGACTGGCTGCGCAATTCGTCGAGCAACTGCGCGCAGTGCGACGACACCTGCGCGGCGGTGATCGGATTCGCGAGCTGCGGCGCGCGCGCGAGCCATGCCGCCGGATAGCTGAGCACGTGATGCGGCTGGTCGAACGCGATCGGGCATTCGAGCGCGTCGGCCAGCAGCGCCCCGTGCGGCGGCCGCGGCTGCGCGAACTGCGCGCGCGCCGGCATGCACCATCCGCCCATCACGTCCTTGATGATCGTCACGTGCAGCGCGAACTGCATGTCGATCAGGAAACGGTACAGCGGCTCGTCGAGATCGGGCAGCGCGACTTCGTGGCGGTCCGGAAACAGCCACGACGCGGTGTCGCCCTGTTCGACCCAGCGGATCGGCAGCATGCCGTTCGCGAGCCGGTGATAGTTGACGGCCGAATCGAATGCGCGCGCGAGCGATTCCGAGCACAGCATCGCGTAGCCGTACATGCCGTAGCTCGACGCGCGCAGCAGGCGGCCGACGCGCACGCCGAGGTCGGTGCCGTCGTACCGGCCGACCGCGTTGCGCGCGGCCGTCAGGAACTGCAGCGGCGACGTGAGCGTGAACGGGTCCGCGACGTCGGCCGGCGCGAGGCCGGTGCCGGCGAGCACCGTCGCCGGGTCGAGGCCGGCTTGCGCGGCCACGTCGACCAGCACGGCTAGCTTGGCCGGCGTGAAGCGCTGCTCGCGCAACGCGTGGGTGGAGGCGGCGTCCGGCAGCCGGGTGTGACGGGCGTCGGTCGGTTTCAACAGCGCACTGCGCGGCATGGCGGGATCCTGCGTCCGAATCGATATCGTTGACGGCACGCAATTCTGCGCGGGAACGGTTCCATCCGCCACAGGGTTCACCCTGATACGCGCGAGCGGTCAGCCCCGATCACCCGGATGCGCGCGCAGGATCGCGTCGGCGAATTCGACGAAGCCGCTGCCGCCCGGGCCTTGCGTGATCCATCGCGGCAGCGCGGGCAACTGCGGCAGATACTCGACCACGGTGCTCATGCCGGCCGTATGCGCGAAATAGCCGAACATCGGCGCGTCGTTGGTCGAATCGCCCGAATAGGCGACGCAACCGGGCGCCGCATTGGCATCGACGCCGAACGTATCCGCCAGCACGCGCAGCGACATCGACAGCTTGTCGTATCCGCCGACCCAGCCGATCACCCACAGGTTGTTGATGGTCGCGTCCGCGCCGGCCTCGATCAGCGCGTCGAGTATCCGGTTGTCCTGGTCGCCGCCGCTGCGGGCGTACGCGAGCGACGTCAGCCTGAAGTCCTGGTCGTCCGCGTGGCGGGCGGCGGGGACGGCCTTCCCGACATGCTGCGCGATGCGCCGGAGCGCGTCGCGCGCGCCGTCGAGCGCATCGTCCGCGTGCCAGTAACGGCGTTCGGCGCCGTGCCCGTCCGCGCCGCGCCGGATGAAGAGCCCGCCGTTCTCTGCAATCACGCCGTCGACCGGCCACATCCGCGCCATCTGGTCGCACCAGCCGGCCGGCGCGGCGGTGACCGGGATCACGCGGATGCCGCGCGTTTGCAGCCGCTCGAGCGCCGCATAAGTCTGCGCGGCCAGGCGACCGCGATGGGTCAGGGTCTCGTCCATGTCGGTCAGCAGGAATCGAACGGACGAGAAGGTGTCGGCGGGGGCCAGGGCGAGCGGCTGCATGGTCTCGGCGAATGAGGGGCGGTCGTCGATTATGAAGAACGGCGACACGCCGCGCCATGCCGCTTGCTGCTTTGCAATTCGCGCGCGGGAATATGTGCGTGGCGGCGGCGTCCGACGGAGTCGCCCGGACAAGCCGGCGTGCGCGCGTGTCCGTTTCGATCATGTTTTCGGCCGCCCGGATCATTTGCAAAGCGCGTCGCGCGGGCGATAGTCGCCGATCAGGCGGCGGCCCGCGTCCTTCCGGCGTGCAGGCCGCCGTGCGAACGGCGCGCAGGCTGGCGTGCCGTCCCAGAGGAGTGAGACATGACGAAGAGACACTGGACCGGGTCGTATGGCTCGATCCCCGCCGAGATCGACGCCGATCGCCATCCTTCCGTCAGCGCGCTGCTGGACGACGCGATGCGCCGCTTCGCCGACCGTCCGGCGTTTCATGCATTCGGCCGCACGCTCGCCTATGCCGACGTCGAGCGCCTGTCGACCGCGCTGGCCGCGTATCTGCAGCAGGTCGTCGGCGTGCGCAAGGGCGATCGCGTGGCCGTGATGCTGCCCAACGTGCTCGCGTTTCCGGTCGTGTTCGTCGCCGTCGCGAAGATCGGCGCGATCCAGGTCAACGTGAATCCGCACTACACCGCGCGCGAACTCGAGCATCAGCTCAACGACGCGGGGGTCGAGGTGGCGGTCGTCTGCGGCGGCTCGATGGGCACGTTCGCGGAGGTGGTCGGCGGCACGCGCGTGCGCACCGTGCTGAGCGTGGGGCGCGAGGATCTCGGCGTCGTCGATGCGCCGGCCGGCACGTGCGACGCACTGCCGCCCGGTTCGACCGCGCTCGCGCAAGCCATCGCCGCCGGCGAATCGCTCGCGTGCGAGCCGGTTGCGCTGAGCGGCGCGGACCTGTTGCTGCTGCAATACACCGGCGGCACGACCGGCTTGTCGAAGGGCGCGGCGCTGTCGCATCGCAACCTCGTCGCGAACGTCGCGCAGTTCGCGGCGATCGTGCCGGATGCGCGCCAGCCGGGCGAAGAGGTCGTGGTCACGGCGATCCCGCTGTATCACATCTTCGCGCTGACGGTGAACTTCCTGTCCTACTTCGCGATCGGCGCGCAGAACTGGCTCGTCGCGAATCCCCGCGACATGGACGGGTTCGTCGACGTGCTGAAGGCCGCGCGGCCGACGGTGTTCGTCGGCGTGAACACGCTGTACGCGGGGCTCGCCGGCCATCCACGGCTGAAGGAGGTCGACTGGTCGCGGCTGAAGCTGTCGGCCGGCGGCGGGGCGGCGGTGATCGACGTGATCTCGTCGCGCTGGAAGGCGGTGACGGGCAATTTCATCCGCGAAGGCTACGGGCTGTCGGAAACGTCGCCGGTCGTGTCGTTCAACCCGCAGTCGATCGACCGGTTCACGGGCACCACGGGCCTGCCGCTGCCGTCGACCGACGTGAAGCTGCTCGACGAGCAGGATCGCGAGGTGGCGCTCGGCGAAGCGGGCGAGATCTGCGTGAAGGGGCCGCAGGTGATGAGCGGCTACTGGCAGAAGCCGGATGCGAATGCGGCCGCGTTCACGGCGGACGGCTATTTCCGCACCGGCGACGTCGGCGTATTCGACGCGGCCGGCTTCCTGCGGATCGTCGACCGCAAGAAGGACATGATCATCGTGTCCGGCTTCAACGTGTACCCGAACGAGGTGGAAGCGGTGGCGACCGCGCTGCCGGGCGTCGCCGAATGCGCGTGCATTGGCGTGCCGGACCCGCGTACGGGCGAGGCCGTCAAGCTGTTCGTGGTGCGTGCGCCGGACGCCGACGTGACGGAAGCGCAGCTCGTCGCGCATTGCCGCGCAAGCCTGGCGGCGTACAAGGTGCCGAAGCTGGTTCGCTTCGTCGACCGGCTGCCGAAGTCGACGGTCGGCAAGATCCTGCGCCGGGAGCTCAGCCGCACCGACTGACGAGGGCGCCGCGGCCGCGGCTGCGCGGTCCGGTGCGCCGATAACCCCGACAGTGGCGCTCGGGCCGCTCAAGTACAATGCGGTCGGTTCGATCGACGGGGACGCGATGACCGGCTCAGATTCACTTTCCGCCCGGCCCGGGCGTACGCAGCCGTCGCCGAGCGCGACGGTGCCGATCTCGCTCGTCAACGGCTTTCTCGCGAGCGCGGGCATGCAGCGCGACGGGGTCGAACGTTACCTGCGCGGCGCCGGCATTCCGATCGAGCTGCTCGGCGAGCCGCACGCGCGCGTGACGGAGGAGCAGTTCTCGACGCTGTACCGCACGCTCGCGATCGACCTCGACGACGAGATGCCCGGCATCTTCTCGCGCCCGCTGCGCGGCGGCACGCTGAAGTATCTGTGCCTGAGCCTGCTCGATGCGCGCAACCTCGAAACGGCGCTGCATCGTTTCGGACAATTCTTCCATATCCTGCTCGACGACTTCTTCGTCGAATCGAAGCGCGACGAGCTCGTCGCGCAGGTGCTGCTGCGCCCGAACGACGCCATCGGCCCGATCGGCGCGCTCGGCCAGGAGCTGATGCTCAAGCTCGTGCACGGCGTGTGCTCCTGGCTGATCGGGCAGAAGATTCCGCTGCTGCAGATCGAGTTCGCGTGCCCGCGGCCGCGCCATGCGGTCGACCACCTGTACTTCTTCACCGGCGCCGTGCAGTTCGACTGCGAGCGCACGCTGATGCGCTTCAGCGCCGATTACCTCGACGCGCCGATCCGGCAGAGCAAGCGCAACCTGGGTAAATTCCTCGCGCGTGCGCCCGGCGACTGGATCTTCGAATCGTTCAGCGAACAGCTCGTGTGCCACCGGGTGCGGCAGTACCTGTCGGCGGCGCTGCCCGACCTGCCCGTGATCGACCAGGCGGCCGAGCACCTGCATTGTTCGGTGCGTACGCTGAGCCGCCACCTGGCCGCCGAAGGGACGACGTTCCAGGTGCTGAAGGACGAGCTGCGGCGCGATATCGCGATCCAGCGGCTGACCGATACGCCCGACACGATCGCGGCGATCGGCGCCGATATCGGCTTCGACGACCCGAGCGCGTTTCATCGCGCGTTCCGGCACTGGACGGGGAGTACGCCGGGGACGTATCGGCGCCGCGCGTGATGCGGGCGCGGGGCCGTGCGTCGCTGATTCGCGGGTACGCGGAGTGAATCCCATAACCGGCTCCTTTGCGGTTTTCATGGCCGGTTTTGAGCGGACGCTCCCATAACCGGCTCCCTTCGCCGCTCGCGCCGTGCGGGCACGATTGCGGCTAGCCGTTTCCTTTGGCGCGCGTGACCGCTATCATCGATATGGACTCCGGATTAACGGGCGCTTCCGGTTCGCCCGCGGCAAACAGCCACGCGGCTGCACGATCGGACGCGGCCACCGCGTCGGTCGCCCACACACGCATGTGTTCGGCATATCGCGTCAGCGCGTGCCGGATGTCACCGTCGCTGCCGGTCTGCCCGGCCAGCAGCGTTGCGAGCGCAGCGGCATCCGTGAGCGCGGTATTGGCGCCCGCGCCGCCGGCGGGACTCATCGCATGGATCGCGTCGCCGAGCAGCGTGACCGGGCCGGCCGGCAGCGCGACGTCGGGGCATCCGCGGCGCACGGGCAGCGCGGCGACGGCGTTGGCCGGCGTATCGAGCAGCAGGCGTCGCAGCACCGGGTGCCAGTCTCGCGCGACGTGCCGCAGCGCGGCCGGGATCCGGGCCGCCAGCGCAGCCGTCGTGTCGGCGCCGTCCAGCCCGAGGCGGCCTGACGGCCCGATCGCGGCCCAATAGAAATAGTCGCCCGGCGGCGTGAACCGGCTGCGCGGCAGCGCACGGGCGGCGAGCGCGCGCAAGTCGGTGCGGAACCGCATGTCCTCGAGGATCGCCGCGCAGCCGTCGGCCAGGATCACCGTGGTGGCGTCGCGCAACACGGCGGTGTCGGCGAAGGCGGGGCCGTCGGTCGGTAGCCGGGTCCTGCCGTAGAGGCACAGGCTGCCGGTCCGGACCGGCGCGGCGGCGGGGACGAGCTGCGCCCGGACGGTCGAATGGACGCCGTCCGCGCCGACCAGCACGTCGCACGTGACGGCCCCGGACGTGCCGCTCGCGAACATCACCTGCGCGCGGCCGTCGGGCAGCAGGCGATAGTGGTCGACCGCGTGCGCGAAATGCACACGATCCTCGATGCCGGCCATCAGGATCTCCCGCAGGGTCAGCCGGTTCACGCTTAGGTCCGGCGTGTCCGGTGCAGTGTGCCAGCCGGGGGACGCGTGTCCGTCGGCCGGCGCGAGCCGGGGCGTCGCGAGCCGCGTGCCGCCGGCGCCCTGCGACGCCGACGCCCGGAACAATGCCGCCAGCCCGGCCGGCAGGCAGGCCGCCAACGCGCGCTGCCCGGCCGTGTCGATCCGGATGCGGTAGCCCTGCATCCGGCTGTCGATGGCGGGGTCGCGCTCGTAGACATCGAACGCGATGCCGGCCTGTTTCAGCGCCTGGGCGAGGCACAGACCGCCGAGGCCCGCGCCGACGATGGCGACATGAATGTTTTGCATGGGACGATCTCCGCTAGCCGCGCGGGGCGCGCGGTCCGGCATGCATTGTTCCGCGCGGGACGGGCGGTCGGATAACGGCATCCGGCCGCTCGATGCCGTAAACTGGCCAACATGGACGACGCACCCGCCACCGACGTGACGCCCCCCGACTACAGCGAATGGCTGGACGGTCCCGCGCTGATCGCGCTGCGCGGCAATGACGATCCGGCCAGCGTGTATCGGCTCGGCACACGCGAATACGACTGGCATGCGCATGCGCGCGGCCAGGTGCTGTGTGTCGAGGCGGGGCTGATCCACGTTCATACGCCGCGCGGCGCGTGGCTGCTCCCGCCGCATCGTGCGGGCTGGGTGCCGCCCGGCATGCCGCACAAGGTGCGGGTGAGCGGTGCGCCGGCCGGCTGGGTGCTGCTGGCCGCGCCGCCGTTCTGCGCGGGCCTGCCGGACGAGCCGTGCGTGATCGGCATCAGCGCGGTGCTGCGCTCGCTCGTGCACCGGGCGATCGGATGGTGCCGGCACGCGCCGCTGGCGCCCGAGCACGCGCGGATGGCCGCGGTCATCCACGACGAAATCCGGCGCACGCCGCACGAGGCGTTGCACGTGCCGATGCCCGTCGATCCGCGGCTCGCGCGCGTGGCACGGGCGCTCCTCGACGATCCCGGCAACCCGCGCACGCTCGACGCGTGGGCGGCGTTCGGTGCGATGTCGCCTCGTACGTTGCGGCGGCTCATGTCGGCCGAAACCGGGATGAGCTTCTCGCAATGGCGCCAGCAGGCACGTCTCGCGCATGGCCTCGATCTGCTCGCGCGCGGCCGACCGGTGGCCGAGGTGTCGGACGCGCTGGGTTACGCGTCGCCCAGCAACTTCATCGCGATGTTCCGCAAGGCGTTCGGGGATTCGCCCGCGCGCTATTTCGCCACCCGGCCGGAACGGCCGTCGGACGAGCGCTGATGGCCGCCCGACGGGCTTTCGCCGTTCGGCGCGAGGGCAGCCGCCCGCGCGCGCCGTGGCCGGTTTTGTCACCATGTGGGCCGGATATGACAATGGGAATCCGGGTTCCCGGCGTTAGGATGGCCCATCCCGTCGCCCGGTTCTGGCCGGTTTTGCCGTATCGGACCCCGTGGCGCTCCTATTCACCGCCTGATTGGAACATCGACCATGAGCTATAACGCCCCCGTCAAGGACATGCTGTTCGTGCTGAAGGAACTCGCGGGCATCGACGCCGTTGCGCAGTTGCCGGGCTTCGAGGATGCGGGTTACGACACGGCGCAGGCCGTGCTCGACGAGTCCGCGAAATTCTGCGGCGAGGTGCTGGCGCCGCTGAACGTCGAAGGCGACCGCAACCCGAGCAGCTGGAAGGATGGCGTCGTGACCGCGACGCCAGGCTTCGGCGAAGCGTTCCGACAGTTCGTCGAAGGCGGCTGGCAGGGGCTGCAGCATCCGGCCGAATACGACGGCCAGGGGCTGCCGAAGCTGATCGCGACGCCGTGCATCGAGATGCTGAACGCGTCGAACCTGTCGTTCGCGCTGTGCCCGCTGCTGACCGACGGTGCGATCGAGGCGCTGCTGACGGCCGGCACCGACGAGCAGAAGCAGCGCTACGTGCCGAAGCTGATCTCGGGCGAATGGACCGGCACGATGAACCTGACCGAGCCGCAAGCCGGTTCGGACCTCGCGCTGGTGCGCTCGCGCGCGGAGCCGCAGGGCGACGGCACCTACAAGGTGTTCGGCACCAAGATCTTCATCACGTGGGGCGAGCACGACATGGCGGACAACATCGTCCACCTGGTGCTGGCGCGCACGCCGAACGCGCCGGAAGGCGTGAAGGGCATTTCGCTGTTCATCGTGCCGAAGTTCATGGTCAATGAAGACGGCTCGCTCGGTGCGCGCAACGACGTGCACTGCGTGTCGATCGAACACAAGCTCGGGATCAAGGCGAGCCCGACGGCGGTGCTGCAATATGGCGATCACGGCGGCGCGATCGGCTACCTGATCGGCGAAGAGAACCGCGGCCTCGAATACATGTTCATCATGATGAACGCGGCGCGCTTCGGGGTCGGGATGCAGGGGATCGGCGTGGCCGACCGCGCGTACCAGAAGGCGGCCGAATTCGCGAAGGAACGCGTGCAGAGCCGTCCGGTGGATGGCTCGGCCAAGCAGTCGGTGACGATCATCCATCACCCGGACGTGCGCCGGATGCTGGGCACGATGCGTGCGCTGACCGAAGGCGCGCGGGCGCTGGCATATGTGGCCGCGGCGCACAGCGACATTGCGCACCGCCATTCGGACGAGGCGACGCGCGCGCGTCATCAGGCCATCTACGAATATCTGGTGCCGGTGGTGAAGGGCTGGAGCACGGAGATGGTGAACGACGTGGCGAGCCTGGGCGTGCAGGTACACGGCGGGATGGGCTTCATCGAGGAGACCGGCGCGGCGCAGTACTACCGCGACGCGCGGATCCTGGCGATCTACGAAGGGACGACCGCGATTCAGGCGAACGACCTGGTCGGCCGCAAGACGATGCGCGACGGCGGCGCGGTCGCCAAGGCACTGATTGCGGAGATCGGCGAGACTGTCGCGGCGCTCGGCAAGCTGGACGGCGCGGCAGCCGCGTCGATGAAGGCGCAGCTGGAGAAGGGCGCGCGCTCGCTGTCGTCGGTGGTGGACTACGTGCTGGCGAACGCGAAGCAGGACCCGAACGCGGTGTTCGCGGGCAGCGTGCCGTACCTGAAGCTGGCGGGCGTGGTGCTGTGCGGATGGCAGATGGCGCGCGCGCTGTTGGCCGCGCACGCGAACCGCGCGAGCGACACGGCGTTCTTCGACGCGAAGATCGCGATCGCGCAATGCTATGCGGAGCACGTGCTGGTGCAGGCGAGTGCGCTCGAAGCGTCGATCGTCGGCGCGAAAGGCAACGAGAGCGTGCTCGCGTTGACGGAAGACCAGTTCTGACCGGCTGACGGTCGGAACGCAGCAGGAGACAGGATTTTGACCACACAGGACTTGCTCGCGCAATACGGCCCGCGCGAATCGATGGAATACGACGTCGTGATCGTCGGCGGCGGCCCTGCCGGGCTGTCGGCGGCGATCCGGCTCAAGCAGCTGGCTGCCGAGAAAGGCACCGAGATCGGCGTATGCGTGCTCGAGAAGGGTTCCGAGATCGGCGCGCACATCCTGTCGGGCGCGGTGATGGACCCGCGCGCGATCACCGAGCTGTTTCCCGACTGGAAGGAGCGCGGCGCACCGCTCGACGTCGAGGTGACGGAAGACCGCTTCCTGTTCCTGTCCGAGAAGAGCGCGGTCACGACGCCGAACTGGGCGCTGCCCGACAATTTCAAGAATCACGGCAACTACGTGATTTCGCTGGGCAACGTCACGCGCTGGCTTGGGGCACAGGCCGAAGCGCTGGGCGTCGAGATCTTCCCGGGCTTCCCGGCCGCCGAGATCCTCTACAACGACGACGGCTCGGTCAAAGGCGTCGCGACCGGCAACATGGGCGTGGGCAAGGACGGCGAGCCGACCGAGAACTTCCAGCTCGGCATGGAATTGCACGCGAAGTACACGCTGTTCGCCGAAGGCTGCCGCGGCCATCTCGGCCGTCAGCTGATCTCGAAGTTCAAGCTCGACGCGAACGCCGATCCGCAGGCGTACGGGATCGGCATCAAGGAACTGTGGGAAATCGATCCCGCGAAGCACAAGCCGGGCCTCGTGATCCACACGGCCGGCTGGCCGCTGAAGTCGGACACCTACGGCGGCTCGTTCCTGTATCACATGGACAACAACCAGGTCGTGGTCGGCTTCGTGGTGGGACTGGGCTACACGAACCCGTACCTGTCGCCGTTCGAGGAATTCCAGCGCTACAAGACGCATCCGTCGATCCGCGCGTTCCTCGAAGGCGGCAAGCGCGTGTCGTACGGCGCGCGGGCGATCACGGCCGGCGGCCTGCTGTCGCTGCCGAAGACGGTGTTCCCGGGCGGCGCGCTGATCGGCGACGACGCGGGCTTCCTGAACGCGTCGCGGATCAAGGGCAGCCACGCGGCGATCAAGACCGGCATGCTGGCGGCCGACGCCGCATTCGACGCGGTACAGGCGGGCCGCCAGTCGGACGTGCTGAACGCATATCCGGACGCGTTCAAGCAATCGTGGCTGTACACGGAGCTGTACCGCGCGCGCAACTTCAAGCAGTGGATGGCCAAGGGCCTGTACCTGGGCACGCTGATGGTGGGGCTCGAGCAGAAGGTGATGGGCGGCAACGTGCCGTGGACGCTGCATCACCAGCACGCGGACCATGAAATGCTGAAGCCGGCATCGCAGTGCGAGCCGATCGAGTACCCGAAGCCGGACGGCAAGCTGACGTTCGACCGGCTGTCGTCGGTGTTCATCTCGAACACGAACCACGAGGAGAACCAGCCGGCGCACCTGACGCTGAAGGACGCGAGCGTGCCGGTGAACGTGAACCTGCGCACCTACGCGGGGCCGGAGGCGCGCTTCTGCCCGGCGGCGGTGTACGAGTTCATGAAGAACGACGACGGCAGCGATCGGCTGGTGATCAACGCGCAGAACTGCGTGCACTGCAAGACCTGCGACATCAAGGACCCGACGCAGAACATCGTGTGGGTCACGCCCGAAGGCGGCGGCGGGCCGAATTACCCGAACATGTAACGCAACGCATCCCCGCGCCCGCGGGCGCGAACGAACCGGAGTGAGACGATGAGCAATGCAGCGAAGGAAGTCGTGGTGGTGAGCGGTGTCCGTACCGCGATCGGCGATTTCGGCGGGAGCCTGAAGGATTTCTCGCCGACCGATCTCGGTGCGAAGGTGGTCGCCGAAGTGCTGGCGCGCGCGAACGTGCCGGGCGATGCGGTCGGCCATGTCGTGTTCGGCCACGTCGTGAACACCGAGCCGAAGGACATGTATCTCGCGCGCGTCGCGGCGATCAATGGCGGCGTCGCGCAGCACACGCCGGCGCTGACCGTGAACCGCCTGTGCGGCTCGGGCCTGCAGGCGATCGTGTCGGCCGCGCAGACGATCATGCTCGGCGATGCCGACGTCGCGATCGGCGGCGGTTCGGAGAACATGAGCCGCGCGCCGTACACCGTGCCGGCCGCGCGCTTCGGTCAGCGCATGGGCGACGGCAAGCTCGTCGACATGATGCTCGGCGCGCTGCACGACCCGTTCCAGACGATCCACATGGGCGTGACGGCCGAGAACGTCGCACGCAAGTACGACATCTCGCGTGAAGCGCAGGATGCGCTGGCGCTCGAATCGCATCGTCGCGCGGCGCGCGCGATCGCGGAAGGGCGCTTCAAGGACCAGATCCTGCCGATCTCGATCCGCACGAAGAAGGGCGAAGTCGCATTCGACACCGACGAGCACGTGCGCCACGACGCCGGCCCGGACGATTTCTCGAAGCTGAAGCCGGTGTTCGCGAAGGAGAACGGCACCGTGACGGCCGGCAACGCATCGGGCATCAACGACGCCGCGGCCGCCGTGCTGATGATGAGCGCGGACGCCGCGCGCGCGCAGGGCGTGAAGCCGCTCGCCCGCCTCGTCGCGTATGCGCACGCGGGCGTCGATCCGGCGTACATGGGCATCGGCCCGGTGCCGGCCACGCAGAAGGCGCTCGAACGCGCCGGCCTGAAGATCACCGATCTCGACGTGATCGAAGCCAACGAGGCGTTCGCCGCCCAGGCGTGCGCGGTCACGCAGGAGCTCGGCCTCGATCCCGCGAAGGTCAACCCGAACGGCTCGGGCATCTCGCTCGGTCACCCGATCGGTGCGACCGGCGCGCTGATCACGGTGAAGGCGCTGTACGAGCTGAAGCGCATCGGCGGACGTTACGCGCTCGTGACGATGTGTATCGGCGGCGGCCAGGGGATTGCCGCGATCTTCGAGAACATCTGATAATCGACCGCTCAGCATCCGAATACACAGGACATTTCATGGCCATCGAAATCGTCGGCGTCGTGGGCGCCGGAACCATGGGTAACGGCATTGCGCAAACCGCTGCCGTTGCAGGACTGAACGTCGTGATGATCGACGTCAGCGACGCCGCGCTCGACAAGGGTCTCGCGACGCTGAAGGGCAGCCTCGAGCGGCTCGTGTCGAAGGACAAGCTCGACGCGGCCGCACGCGATGCGGCGCTCGCGCGCATCACGACGTCGACCGACTACGCGAAGCTCGCGTCGGCCGACATCGTGATCGAAGCCGCGACCGAGAACGTCGAGCTGAAGGGCCGCATCCTGAAGCAGATCGAGGCCGTCGCGCGCCCGGACGCGATCATCGCGACCAACACGTCGTCGATCTCGATCACCGCGCTCGCGGCGCCGCTTGCCGATCCGTCGCGTTTCCTCGGCATGCATTTCTTCAACCCGGTGCCGCTGATGCCGCTCGTCGAGATCATCCGCGGGCTGCAGACGAGCGACGCGACCGCGTCGGCCGTGCGCGCGCTGACCGAGCGTTTCGACAAATCGCCGATCGGCGTGCGCAATTCGCCGGGCTTCGTCGTAAACCGGATCCTGGTGCCGATGATCAACGAAGCGTTCTTCGTGCTGGCCGAAGGCATCGCGTCGGCCGAGGAGATCGACGCGGGGATGAAGCTCGGCGCGAACCACCCGATCGGGCCGCTCGCGCTGGCCGACCTCGTGGGCCTCGACGTGTGCCTCGCGGTAATGGATGTGTTCGTGAAGGACTTCGGCGATCCGAAGTATCGTGCGTGCCCGCTGCTGCGCGAGATGGTGTCGGCGGGGCGGCTGGGGCGCAAGACCGGGCGCGGGGTGTACGACTACGGCAAGTAAGCGGCACATCATGCCACTTCGCGCGGCCGCCTTCGGGCGGCCGCGTGCTTTGTGCGGCGCGATTATGCGTCAAGCACCGACAGATCGCGCGGCAGCGCGCGCTTGAACATCGCGAGAATCTGCCGCGCCGCCTTCGGCGGCAGCGTGATTGCATGGCGCACGGCCGCCGCAATCTGGATCATCATCAGCTCGGCGAATGCGCTGCGCTGCGCGCGGGTCGTGCCGGGCGCGACTTCTGCCAATGCATCCGCGAACATCCCGGCCAGGAACGCGCCGTCCGCGCGATCCAGCTCCTGCAGCGCGCGATCGGCCTGCGTCGCGCGCCAGATGTCGCGCATCAGCGGCTCGTCGACGAACATCCGGTAGTAGCTGTCGGTGATGCGCGCGAGCGTGCCGTGCAGGTCGTCGAGCGTCTTCATCGCGGCGAGGTCGCGCCGCACGCAGTCGTGGCCGGCTGCGTTGTAGCGCTCCGCGAGCGTGCCGATCACGGCCGCCTTGTCCGGAAAGTACTGGTACAGCGAACCGAACGAGATGCCCGTGCGTTCGACGATGTCGCTCATCCGGAACGCATCGCAGCCTTTCTCGACCATCACGTCCGACGCGCACGCGAGGATGCGCTCGAACCGCTCGCGGCTGCGCTGCTGCGTCGGTACCAGCCGCGAGCGCGCCGGCGTGTCCGCTGCCGCCGCGTCGGGCACGTCGTTCTGCCCCGATTTTTGCCGGCCCATGCCGCCTCCCGAAAAACTTGACGTTGCTAATGCGAGAGTTTATCGTGTTTTTGAAAAACGAGACATTCTCGTGTTTTGCTCAAAGGAGACGCTCATGTCGGCACTTCCCATCCTCATCGTCGGCGGTTCGGGCAAGACGGGCGCCCGCGTCGATGCCCGGCTGCGTGCTCGCGGCCTCGCGACGCGGCCGGTGTCGCGCACGTCGGCCGCCCGCTTCGACTGGACCGTGCCCGAGACCTGGCCCGCCGCGCTCGACGGCGTGTCGGCCGCTTACGTGACCTACCAGCCCGATCTGGCCGTCGAAGGCGCGGTGGACGCGATTGCCGGATTCGCCCGGCTCGCGCGGGAGCGCGGCGTCGAGCGCGTGGTGCTGCTGTCCGGGCGCGGCGAGCCGCGTGCGCAGGCGGCCGAGGCCGCGTTGCAGGCGTCGGGCGTGGGCTGGGGTGTCGTGCGGGCAAGCTGGTTCAACCAGAATTTCTCCGAAGGCTATCTGCTCGACGGCGTGCTGGCCAGCGAAGTCGCGCTGCCGGCGGGTGCGGTGCCCGAGCCGTTCGTCGATGCGGACGACATCGCGGACGTGGCCGTGGCCGCGCTCACCGATGCGCGGTTCGCGGACCGCGTGATCGAGGTGACGGGCCCGCGCGCGCTGACGTTCGCGGAAGCGGTCGACGCAATCGCACGGGCCGCCGGGCGGCCGGTCGCCTATCGCGAGATTCCGCGCGATGCGTTCGTCGCCGGGCTGCGCGAGGTCGGCGTGCCGGAGCCGGTCGTCGCGCTGCTCGACGACCTGTTCGACGTAGTGCTGGACGGGCGCAACAGCGCAGTGGCGCACGGAGTCGAGGACACGCTCGGTCGCCCTGCGCGCGATTTCGTCGACTATGCGCGCGCGGCCGCTGCGACCGGCGTGTGGAGCGCCCGACCATGATCGCGTTCGTGACTGCCGCGTTGCTGTGGAGCTCGGCCATCGGCTGCGGGCTGATGGCCGGCGTGTACTTCGCGTTCTCGACGTTCGTGATGACGTCGCTCGGCCGGCTCGCGCCGCCAGCCGGCGCGGCCGCGATGAACGCGATCAACGTCGACATCGTGCGTTCGCCGTTCATGCCGCTGTTTCTCGGCACGACGCTGACGGCGCTTGCGCTTGTCGTGATCGCATTGTTCAATCGCGACCAGCCGGGCGCGATGGCGGCGGTCGCGGGCGGCGTGCTTTATGTGTTCGGCATGTTCGCCGTGACGATGGCCGTCAACGTGCCGCTCAACGATGCGCTTGCCGCGGCCGATCCGGCGAGCGTGCAAGGCGCGGCACTGTGGGCGCGCTACGTGCACGACTGGACGAGGTGGAATCACGTGCGCACGGTGGCGTCGGCGGCTGCAAGCGTGTGCTTCATTGCGGGGATCGCGGCGCGGTAGCGCCGTCGCTACGACGAAGTGCCGCTCATCGATAGCAAGACACCCGCGATTGGTGAATACACGTCGTTCACGGGCGTACAGCGGTTACCGCTGCGCCACCATGCCCGTCTCCCACCAGCCGCCGCCCAGCACCTTGTACAGCGTGATGAGGTTGGACTGCTTGGCGAGCATGTCCGTGACCAGTTGCTGCTGCGCGGCGTAGAGCGTCCGCTGCGCGTCGAGCAGGGTCAGGAAGCTGTCGGTACCGCTGCGGTAGCGTGCCCGCGCGAGATCGTAGTACTGCTGCGCCGAGTTCACGTAGTCACGGTCCGCAGCCACCTGGGTGACATACGTGGTGCGTCCGGCGAGCGCATTCGACACTTCCTTGAACGCCGTCTGGATGGCCTTTTCGTAGTTGGCGATGTCGATGTCCTTTTCGACTTTCGCCACGTCCAGCGTGGCGCGGTTGTAGCCGAAGTCGAAGAGAGGTACCGAGATGGACGGCGCAAATGTCCACGCGCCCGTGCCCGCCTTGAAGAGGTTCGAGAGGCTGCCGCTCGTGGTGCCCGCGGAAGCCGTCAGCTCGATCTTCGGAAAGAACGCGGCGCGCGCCGCGCCGATGTTGGCGTTGGCGGCCTTCAGCGTGTGCTCGGCTTCGACGATGTCGGGCCGGCGCGCGAGCAGATCCGACGGCACGCCTTCGCCGATGTCCGCGAACGTGTTCTCGCTTTCCATCAGCGAAGGGCCTTGCGGCAGATCGTCGGGCAGCGGCGCGCCGATTTCGGCCACCAGGTTGTTGCGGTCCTGTGCGACCGCACGCGTGTACGAGGCGAGACTCGACCGCGCGCTCGCCAGCGAGTTTTCGGCCTGGCGCACGTCCTGCAGCGACGCGCTGCCCATCTTCATCTTGTTCACCGTGAGGTCGTAGGTGTGCTGGTCCGCATCCGCGGTGTTCTGCGTGATCTGCAACGAAGCCTCGTCGGAAAGCAGTTGCAGATAGTCGGTGGCGACGGTCGCGATCAGGCTGATCTGCGTGCTGGTGCGCGCGGCGTCCGTGGCGAGGTACTGCTCGAGCGCCTGGCGCTTCAGGCTGCGCAGGCGGCCGAAGAAGTCGATTTCCCACGACGTGAGGCCCACGCTCGCGCTGCTCGAACTGTATGCGCTCGTGGAGCCTGCCACGCGTTCGCGCGTGACCGAGCCGGATGCGTTGATGGTCGGTCCGACGTTGGCGCGCGCAATGCGGTACTGCGCTTCGTACTGCGCCACGTTGAGCGCGGCCACGCGCATATCGCGGTTGTTCGCGAGCGCGAGTTCGATCAGCTTTTGCAGTCGCGGATCCTTGAAGAAGTCGCGCCAGCCGAGATCGGCCCCCAGCGGCACCGCGGCGGTGCTCTGAGCGGCCTTCGGCTGCGCCTGCGCGGGCACGGTGGACCAGGTGTTATCGACCGGTGCGGCCGGCCTTTGGTACATCGGGTCCAGCGTGCAGCCTGCCAGCGCGCCCGCGCAAAGAAGGGCGATCAATGTGCGTTTCATGCGTTGCCCTCGATGATGTCGGCGGAGTCCGTGGTGTGACCGTGTTCCTTGAACAGCCTGCGCACCACGACGAAGAAGACCGGTACGAAGAAGATGGCGAGCACCGTGGCCGCGATCATGCCGCCCGTCACGCCCGTGCCGATGGCATGGCGTGCGCCGGCGCCGGCACCCGTACTGATGACGAGCGGCAGCACGCCGAACACGAACGCGAGCGAGGTCATGAGAATGGGGCGCAACCGCATGTGGGCGGCTTCGAGTACGGCGTCCACGAGGCTGTGCCCCTGCGCCTGCAGATCCTTCGCGAACTCGACGATCAAAATGGCGTTCTTCGTGGAAAGCCCGATGGTGGCCAGCAGCCCCACCTTGAAGTAGATGTCGTTCGAAAGTCCGCGCCCATGAGCGGCAAGTAACGCGCCCAGCACACCGAGCGGCACGACGAGCAGCACCGCAAGCGGAATCGACCAGCTTTCGTAGAGACCCGCAAGGCACAGGAACACGACGACGAGCGAGATCGCGTAGAGCGTCGTGGCCTGGGAGCCGGCCTGCTTCTCTTGATAGGATTGTCCTGTCCATTCCAGAGCGAAGCCGGGCGGCAGTTTGTGCGCGAGCTGCTCGACCGCGTTCATGGCATCGCCGGTGCTCACGCCGGGCCGCGTGGCGGCCGAAACGCCCATGGCGAGCTGCCGGTTGTAGCGCTCGATCTGCGGCGGCCCGAACGTCCAGTGGCTCTTTGCGAACGACGAGAAGGGCACCATCGTGGAGTCGTAGCCTGTCGTACTCGTGGTGGTGCTCGAAGACGATGAAGACGACGAACTCGATGCGTTGCTGCTTGCCTTCACATACCAGTCGCCAAGGTCGGCAGGCATCATGCGATACGGCGCGTCCGACTGCACGTAGACTTTCTGCACGCGCCCCGTGTCGATGTAGTTGTTCACGTAGGACGAACCGAACGCGGTCTGCAGCGTGTCGTTGACGTCGGAGATGGAAAGCCCCAGCGCGTTGGCTTTTTCGCGGTCGATGTCCACCTGCAACTGCGGCGTGTCTTCAAGGCCGGACGGGCGCACCATCGCGAGCGTCGGTTCCTTCGACGCCATGCCGAGAAACTGGTTGCGCACCGCGAGCAGCTTGTCGTGGCCTGCGCCGCCGCGGTCTTCTATCTCGAAGTCGAGACCGCTTTGCGTACCCAGTTCCTGAATGGCGGGCGGATTCAGCACGAAGATGCGCGCGTCGCGATTCCCGGCGAAATGCTGGTTGGCGCGCGCGATGATGGCAGGCGCGCTGTCGCGCGAACCGCGCAGGCTCCAGTCCTTGAGCGTCACGAACGCGATGGCGTTGTTCTGCCCCTGGCCGTTGAAGCTGAAGCCGTTGATGGCGATGACCTGCTTGACGCCCGGCTCGTTTTTCAGCACGTACTGCTCCACGGCCTCCACCGTCTTCAGCGTACGCGAGGCTGGCGTGCCCGCGGGCGCGCTGATCGACACGATGAAGTAGCCCTGGTCTTCGTCAGGCAGGAACGAGGAGGGCAACGTGACGTAGAGCAACGCCACGACGCCGGCGATCACACCGTAGAGAAGCATGTAACGCGCGGGCCGTGCGACCACGCGTGCGAGCGAGGAACTGTAGCCCGCATTGCTCTTGGCGAACCACCGGTTGAACCAGCCGAAGAAGCCGCGCTTTTCGTGGTGCTCCACGTCGGCGCGCTTGAGCAGCGTGGCGCACAGCGCCGGCGTGAGCGTGAGCGCGAGCATGACCGACAGCAGCATCGCCGAGACGATGGTGATGGAGAACTGCCGGTAGATCGCGCCCGTGGAGCCCGCGAAGAACGCCATCGGAATGAAGACGGCGGTGAGCACGGTGGTCACGCCGACCAGGGCGCCGGTAATCTGCCCCATCGCCTTGTGCGTGGCTTCCTTCGGGCCGAGCTTCTCCTCGCTCATGATGCGCTCGACGTTTTCCACCACCACGATGGCGTCGTCCACGAGCAGGCCGATGGCGAGCACCATCGCGAACATCGAGAGCACGTTGATCGAAAAACCGATCATCGACATCACACCGAACGTGCCGAGCAGCGCGACGGGCACCACGATGGTGGGAATCAGCGTGGCGCGCACGTTCTGCAGGAACAGGTACATCACGAGGAAGACCAGTACGACCGCTTCGAACAGCGTTTTCACGACCTCTTCGATCGAGATGCGAACGAACGGCGTGGTGTCGTACGGGTAACTGATCGCGACGTCCTTCGGCAATTGCAGCTGGATTTCGGCGAGCTTCGCGCGCACCGCGTTGGCTGCGTCCAGCGCGTTGGCGCCAGTGGCGAGCTTGATGGCGAGCGCGGATGCCGGCTTGCCGTTCAGACGCGACGAGGTGTCGTAGCTGTCGCCGCCCACCTCCACGCGCGCAACGTCCTTCAGCAGCACGCGCGAGCCGTCGCTGTTCACGCGCAGCAGGATGCTGGCGAACTGGTCGGCGGTCGTAAGCAGACTCGACGAGCGGATGGTCGCGTTGATGGCCTGCGAATCCGTTGCCGGCGAGCCGCCTACCTGCCCCGTGGAGAGCTCGACGTTCTGGTTGGTGATGGCCGTGGTCACGTCGGAGGGCGTGAGTCCGACGCTGTGCAGCTTCACCGGGTTGAGCCAGATGCGCATGGCGTGCTGCGCGCCGAACAGCGTCACGTCGCCCACGCCGTTCAACTGCGCGAGCGGATCTTCGATCCGGGTCGCGATGATGTTGCCGAGATCCACCGAATTCCAGGTGCCGCCCGGCGACGAGAGCGCGACGATCATGAGGAAGCTCGTCGACGCCTTCGCTACCTGCACCCCTTGCTCCTGCACCGTTTGGGGCAGGGTAGGCGTGGCCTGCGTCACCTTGTTCTGCACCTGCACCTGCGCGATGTCGGGATTCGTTCCGGGATTGAACGTCAGCGTGATGGTGGCCTGCCCGGCGGAACTGCTCGTGGACGACATGTACAGCACGTTGTCGATGCCGCTCAGCTTCTGCTCGATCACCTGCGTCACGGTTGCAGCGACGGTGTCTGCGGAGGCGCCGGGGTAAGTGGCCGTCACCTGCACCGAGGGTGGCGCGATGGTGGGGTACTGCGCGACGGGAAGACTCGTGACCGCCGCCGCGCCCACCAGCATGATGACGATGGCCATGACCCACGCGAGAATGGGACGCTTGATGAAGAACTCTGCCATGCCGTTCTCCGCTTAGCGTTGTGCCGACACGGTCGAGGCCGTGTCCGTCGCGGGTGTCGCGGATGCCGCGTCCGCCTGCGTCTGCGGCGTATCGGCCGCCACCTTGACCGGCGCGCCCGCATGCACGCTCTGCAGGCCGCTCACGATCACGCGGTCGCCGGCGTGCAGACCGGACGTCACGATCCATTGGTCGCGGAAAGCGTTGTCGGCCGTTACTTGCACCTGCTGCGCGTTGCCCGCCGCATCCACGACGTAGACGCTCGCCTTGCCGTCCGACGCGCGCGTCACGGCCATCTGCGGCACGAGTATCGCGTTGTCGTTCTCGCCTTCTTCCAGGCGCGCGCGCACGAACATGCCCGGCAGCAATTCGCGTTCGGGGTTCGGGAACGTGCTGCGCAGCGTGACCGAACCCGTGGTGGCGTCCACCGTGACGCCGGAGAACTGCAGCGCGCCGGGGTGGGCGTATTCGGTGCCGTCTTCCATCACGAGCGTGACGGCGGCGCTGTCGCTGCCCGTCTTCTTCAGGCGCCCGGAAGCGAAGGCCTTGCGAAGCCTCAACCATTCCGTGCTCGGGCGCGTGACGTCGAGGTACATCTGGTCGAACGCCTGGATGGTGGCGAGCGCGGTGGTCTGGTTCGAGGTGACGAGCGCGCCTTCTGTCACGGTCGATGCGCCGATGCGCCCCGAAATGGGCGCACGCACGCGCGTGTATTCGAGGTTCACGCGCGCGGATTCGAGCGCTGCCTCGTCGGCCGTGGCGCTCGCGGCGTCTTCGCGAACCGCAGCGACGGCATCGTCGTAGTCCTGCTTGCTCACGGCGTTGATCTTCACGAGTTCGGTGTAGCGGTCCGCTTTCGTCTTCGCCGAGGCCAGCGTGGCGCGGGCGTTTTCGAGCGTGCCACGCGCCTGGTCGTAGGCAGCCTGGTAGGTGGCCGGATCGATCTGGTAGAGCACCTGGCCCGCCTTCACGTCGCCGCCTTCCACGAACAAGCGCTTGAGGATGATGCCGCTCACCTGCGGTCGCACGTCGGAGACCTTCTGCGAGGAAAGGCGGCCGGAGAGTTCGGTGGTTTCGACGATGTGCTGCGGCGCGAGGGAGAGCACGCCCACCTGTGCTGTCTGCGCGGCGGAGCCGCCGGGCGGTGCGCCGCTCTGCCTGTTGCAGCCGGCGGTTCCGACTATCGCAAGTATCGAGAGTGCGGCAAACAGCTGGCGCGGCCTGCACGTCATGTGGCGGTGCGCGTGGTTCGGGAGAATGGGCGTCTTCATCAGAATTTGCTCCGAGAGACCCCGCCATTGATGGCGGGAAGGAAAGGAGTGCTGTTGACAGACAGCTTCTTCCACGGGTTAGGATCACCGGCATGATCCTTGTCTACCGCTACCGGGTGAAATCGCTCAACGGACTGCTCAACAAGCAGAGCCGTGCGGTGAACTACGTCTGGAACTTCTGCAATGACACGCAGAAGCACGCGCTCAAGTGGAACAAGAAGTGGCCGACCGGTTTCGACTTGAATGTGCTCACGACCGGCAGCAGCAAGGAACTCGACATCCACTCCGGCACGATCAACGCGACGTGCGAGCAGTACGCGAAGTCGCGCAGTCGGAACCGTCGCCCCTACCTGCGCTATCGCGGCAGGAAATCGCTGGGCTGGGTGCCGCTGAAGGGGCGTGACCTGAAGCGCGAGGGTGACGCGTTCCGTTTCGCCGGCAACACCTTCCGCGTGTTCAACAGCCGACCGCTTCCCGACGGCAAGATCAAGGACGGCACCAACTTTGCGCAGGATGCGCGCGGCAATTGGTTTCTCAACATCGTGATCGAGATGCCGGATGTGCAGGCCCGACCTATCCGTTCCGGTGTGGGCATCGACCTCGGCCTGAAAGACTTCGCCACACTTTCGACCGGAGAAAAACTGCCGAATGACCGGTTCGGCCGACGCGCGGCGGAGAAGCTCGCGAAAGCGCAGCGGGCGCGAAAGCACAAAAGGCATATCGCGAAGCTGCACGCCAAGATCGCGAATGCCCGAGCCGACTTCCAACACAAGCTCGCGCTCGATCTGGTGCGGCGGTTCGATTACATCGCGGTCGGCAACGTGTCGGCCGCGAAGCTCGCCAGAACCAGGATGGCGAAGAGCGTCTACGACGCATCCTGGTCGTCCTTCCGAAACAAGCTCCGCTACAAAGCGATCGCGCACGGAGTCACGTTCGAGGAAGTCGACGAAAGCGGTTCGACCCAGTCCTGTTCGGCGTGCGGGTCGAAAGACAGCACGACGCGGCCGAAAGGTATTGCGGGACTGCGAGTAAGAGAATGGGCCTGCAGTGGATGTGGTGTCGTGCATGATCGCGATATCAACGCTGCGCTGAACATTCTCCGATGCGGACGTGCATCGCCAGGTGTGGGAATCCTCCGCTTTTAGGCGGTGGAGGACGTCAACTTTGACCTGTTTGGACATCGCGATGTCGCGCGATGCGAGAACGGGACGGCACCGGACGCTTCAGGGGTACCTCAGCGGTACCGGTGCTGGACAAGGCGTAACGCTACCGATGGCGCATTTTTTTGTGCTTACGGAAACTTACTGTCCGGTGACGCGACCGGACAGGGAAAAGAGAATCGGGCGTTCGGCGTACGAAATACCGTCGCGGCCCGGCGCTTGTGCCGGTTCCGTTAGCGATCGCAAATCACAGTAATATTCCGAAAGCCATTCAGATCGCATCCGGGCTACCATCATTTGGTCCTCACGCCGCCCTGAGTACCCGAAATGCACCCACCTTCCATCCCCGACACCGCCCCGCAAGTCCTGCTCGTCGACGACGATGCGGAACTGCGCGACCTGCTGCGCAAGTTCTTCCAGCAGCGCGGCATCGAGTTCTCCGTTCTTCACGATGCAACGAATCTCGTACGGCGGCTGGAGCGCGAGCGGCCGGCCATCATCGTGCTGGACCTCATGATGCCGGGCGGGGATGGCCTTACCGCACTCAAGCAACTGCGCGCGAGCGGCGACACGATTCCCGTCATCATGCTGACCGCGCGCGCCGAAGGCGCGGACCGCGTGCTGGGGCTCGAACTCGGGGCGGACGACTATCTGGGCAAGCCGTTCATGCCGCAGGAACTGCTCGCGCGCATCCATGCAGTGCTGCGCCGCCAGGGGCCACCGCGAACCACGGCGGTGCGGGAGAAGCGTGCACCTTGCCGGTTCGGCCGTTTCGAACTGGATTTCTCGACGCGCACGCTGCTGTGCGAAGGCACACCCGTGAAGCTCACTGGCGGCGAGTATGCGCTGCTCGAGGTGCTGGCCTCGCACCCCATGGAAACGCTATCGCGCACGCGGCTCATCGAACTGCTCCACGGTCCGGATGCCGAAGTGACTGAGCGCGGCATCGACGTGCCGGTATGGCGCCTGCGCCGCCTGATCGAGGACGATCCATCCAATCCCCGACGGCTGCAAACTGTGCGCGGGATCGGCTACATGTTCATTCCCGACAACCCGGCCGATGAAGAATCCACTTGATACGATGTTCGGCCGGCTCGTCGTCACCACGGTGGGCCTGCTCGTGCTGGTTCACCTCACGTCGCTGCTGTTGATCGAGCGGACCCGCGCGAGCCTCGCCGCCTTCCATATTTCGCGCGTAGTGGAGGCTGCCGCCAGCATGGGCGGCCAGGACAGCGGCGGTGAGCGGTCCGTGGCGGATATCCTCGGTATTTCGTTCGTGGACCTGAAGCAACTGCCGGCCGCCGATGCGCAGCGCTTTCGCGGCGACACGAACGGGCCCGTCGAACGGCAATTGCGGCACGTGCTGCCGCCGGGCACCCACGTGGCAATGGACGGCGGCGGCACGCTGCGCGTGCTTCGGGCGGGCAGCACGCGTGGCATCGTGCTGCCGCGAGCCGAGGTGCCGCTGAGCCGTTTCACCGGGATGCTGGCGTTGACGCTGGTGTTCGCCATCGCGGTTGCCGTCGTGCTTGCCTGGCAACTGAATCGCCCCATTCGCGATCTTGCCGCAGCCGCGCGCGAATATCGCATCGGTCGCCATCTGAACATCGTGCGCAAGCGCGGGCCGCGCGAATTGCGCGAGCTGATCGGCGACTTTAACGACATGACGGGCGAGCTGGCCGTGGCCGAGCGCGAGCGCGCCGTGATGCTGGCGAGTATCGCGCACGACCTGCGCACACCGATCACACGCATGCAGGTGCGGGCTGACCTGCTGACCGACCGTGGCGATCGCGAGGGTTTTTTGCGCGATACCGAGTCGATGTCGCGTGTCATCACGCAGTTTCTCGACTTCGCGCGCGAGATCCCCGAAGGTTCGCCGCAGATCAGCGTGGACACGTATTGTCGTCGCGATTACACCGGCGCGCCGGGTCCGAGCGGCGAAGCGCACCTGGATGCGCTCGTCACGCTCGATCTTCACGCGGGGCCCGGCTTCATGCTGCCCACGGTCGATATCGACCGCACGCTCTCGAACCTCGTCGAAAATGCGCTGACCTATGGTGAGCCGCCCGTGGAGATCGCCACGCGAGCGCATGGCGAGCACTACGAACTCGTGGTGCGAGACCACGGGCCCGGCGTATCCGAGCTCGATCTCGACCGTGTGCTGCGTCCGTTTGTCCGGCTCGATCCCGCTCGCGGTGGCACCTCGCACAGCGGCTTGGGCCTGGCCATCGTTCACCGCCTCGTTCGCCATAACGGCGGCACGCTGCAGATTTCCAACGCGGCCGACGGCGGGCTTGTCATAGCGATGAGGTTTCCGAAGCACAGCGCCGCGCAATGAAGCGCCGCAAGCGGTGTCGTCACCCGTTTGCATGCGCCGCGAAGGTCGGCACGACACAAATAGCCACGCTCGCCAACGTAACGAGCCCGAGAGTATTCCGAGAACAGTCCTGCCGCCGCGAAGCTCTGGCTGCTGTAGCAGTGATTCATCGCGACGGTGGCGATCTTCTCGCCGTGTGCAAGATGCTTGAGCGCGAGCAGCCGCCGCGCCCGCTAGCTCGCGCCAGCGGCGGACCACCCGAGCATCACGCTACAGCAACCGCTCGGACAGTACGCGGAATGCGACGTCGGGCACGACGAAGCACAGCGGTTCGCCGGTCGCGCCGATGCGGGCGAGGAAGTCGCCGCCGCCTGCGGGCCCGACCGTCTTCAGTGGCCGCACCGCGTCGACGTCGATCGGCAGGTCGATCGACGCATACGCGAGGCGGTCGCAGTCCTCGACATGGGCGACGGCCGCGTGCTGCAGCGACAGCGCGGCGACGGCCGCGCGCCAGCCGTCGAAGAACGGCGCGAATGCATCGGGCAGCGTCCGGTCGTGCGACGTTTCGGCCGTGCAGCGGAAGTCGGGCGCGCTGCCGCCGCTCCCCGCCAGCCGCGTGTCGTAGCGTCCGTCGCGCGCCGCATGTGTAAAGGGCCGCGCGAGATGCGACGGCAGCGCGTCGCTGAACAGCCGGCTGCCGAGCGCATAGAGCGGGTGATCGAACACGTTCTTCACGAACAACACGGTGCGCTCGGCCGGCTTCCCGTCCGGCAGCGCGTCGACGTAGAGGCGCCAGTTGCTCTGCAACGGCGACGGAAACACGCGCCGCAGCGGGCCGGCGAGCCGCGGGCCGAAGTGCCGGTGCCGGTAGGTGAGCGTCGTGAACAGCGTGCGGCCGCCGCGGCTCGCGAGCGTGACGCCGTGCGGCACGAGGTGCGCGGCGGCCGCGACGTCGACGACCCACGTGCAATACACGACATGCTCGACGTCGCTCGCGAGCTGCAGGAACGGCAGCCGCGACAGCAACGCGCGGCGTGCGCGCAGCAGCGGGCCGCTCGCGACGATCCGGTTGGCGAGCCGGCCGACGAGGCCGGTGGAGGGGTAAACGAAGGCGTTGTCGTAGCGCATGGGCGGCATTGTGCCGGGGTTGTGGCACGGGCGGAAGACGGTGCGCGACGGCGATCGGCGCGCCACCCGGGTATTGTGGGATTCGTGCCGTGCAGGCATATTGTCCGGGCGATCGGCGCCGGGATGTGCCGGTTCGCGTCGGGAATCAAAAACACAACACGCACGCACCAATCCATGGGGTTTGCATCATGACCGACTCTCTCGATCGCAGGCGCTTCCTCAAGACGGTATTCGGCTCGGCACTCGGCATCGGCGGTCTCGGCATGCTGCAGGCCTGCGGTGGCGATTCGGTATCGTCGGATCCGCTCGCGCCGGTGCCCGATGCACGGATCGCGGCGGCCGTCGCCCAGCTCGATCCGCTCGTGAGCGCGCTGCTCGGCAGCTCGGGCGTGCCGGGTATCGCGGTGGCCGTCGTGCACGGCGGGAAGACGCTGTTCGCGAAGGGTTACGGGGTGGGCAGCACGGCTACCGGCCAGCCGGTCGACGCCGACACGATCTTTCAGCTCGCGTCGGTTTCGAAGTCGATCGGTGCGACGGTCGTTGCGTCGCAGGTCGGCAAGGGTGTCGTGAGCTGGGACACTCGGATGCAGCAACTGATGCCGTCGTTCGCGCTGTCCGATGCGTCCGTCACGCAATCACTGACGGTCGCCGACCTGTATGCGCACCGTTCCGGGCTGCCGGAGCATGTCGGCGATCAGCTCGAGGAACTGGGATTCGACCAGGCGACCGTGTTCAACCGGCTGCGCGAGATCCCGCTCACCGGCTACCGAAGCCATTACGCATATACGAATATCGGCTTGACGGCCGCGGCGATCGGGGTCGCGAGTGCGGCGGGCATCGACTGGGCGACGCTGTCGGAACAGGCCGTTTATGCGCCGCTCGGCATGACGCGCACGAGCTCGCGATACGCGGACTACCTGGCGAGCGCGAACCATGCGGTGGGGCATGTCCCCGTCAAGGGCGTGTTCGTGCCGGTTGCGGCCCCACGCGATGCCGACCTGCAATCGCCGGCGGGCGGCGTGAGCTCGTCGGTGAACGATCTCGCGCGATGGATGGCGATGGTGCTGGCCAACGGTCGCGCTGGCGCGACGCAACTGATCCCGGCCGCCGCGCTGTCGCCCGCCCTGTCGCAGCAGATCCTGATCCGCCCGGCGAGCGCCGAGGGCGCCGCCGCATACTACGGCTTCGGCTTCAACGTCGGCACGACCGCCGACGGCGGGCGGCCGATGGTCAGCCATTCCGGCGGCTTCCTGCTAGGCGCCGGTACCTTCTTCGTGCTCGTGCCATCGCTCGACATCGGCATCGCCGTGCTGACCAATATCTGGCCGGTCGGCGTGGCCGAGGCGATCGGTTTCGCGTTCCTCGACCTGGTCCAGTACGGCGCGCAGCAGCGGGACTGGCCGGCCTTCGCGAAGGAGCAGACGGCCGGGCTGACCGCGCCGGCCGGGACGCTGGCCGGTGCCGCCGCGCCCGTGTCGCCCGCGCCGCCGCAAGCGTTGACCGCCTATGCGGGCACTTACGGCAACGACTATTACGGGCCGATGACGGTGACCGTCGTCGACGACGCGCTGGTGCTGACGATCGGCCCCGGCAACGTATCGTTCGCATGCACGCATTGGGACGGCGATACGTTCGCGATCAGCCCGTCGGGTGAAATGGCGCCGCCCGGTTCGAAATATCCGCTCACGTTCGCCGGCACGCCGCCGACGCGCGTGACGGCCGAACTGTTCAGCGACGGCGGGCTGAACGTCTTCACCCGCTGACGGCGGCGCCGGCTCAGTACCCCGACCCGCCGCCACCCTGATCGGTGACGATCGCGACCCCCGAACTGGTCCCGAGCCGCGTTGCGCCGGCTTCGAGCATCGCGAGCGCGGCTGCGCGGTCGCGCACGCCGCCCGACGCCTTCACGCCGAGCGTCGGCCCGACCGTACGCCGCATCAGCGCGACATCCGCGAGCGTCGCGCCGCCGTGGCCGAACCCGGTCGACGTCTTCACGAACGCGACGCCGAGATCGCGGCACATCTCGCACACGCGCACCTTCTCGTCGTCGGTCAGCAACCCCGTCTCGAGGATCACCTTGAGCGGCACCGTGCCGCAGGCGCGATGCACGGCGTCGATGTCGGCCTTCACGTCGTCGGCGCGGTCGCTTTTCAGCGCGCCGATGTTGATCACCATGTCGATCTCGCCGGCGCCCGCCGCGATCGCGGCGGTGGCTTCGAATGCCTTCGCGGCGGACAGCCCCGCGCCGAGCGGAAAGCCGACCACGGCACAGACGAGCACGCCGGTATCGGCCAGCTCGCGCGCGGCGAGCGGCACGTTCGCCGAATTCACGCAGACCGAGTAAAAGCGATGCTCGGCCGCCTGGCGGCAGAGTTCGCGGATCTGCGCGTCGTTCGCGTCGGGCGCGAGCAGCGTGTGATCGATGGTTTGGGCGAGTTGGGCGTTGGAAAGCGGCATGTGTCAGGACTCCACGGATCGTGTGCGGAAAGGGCACACGGAAAGTTGATGTTTTCACATCGGTTTGTTACAAATACGACATTCCGGCCGGGCCTGCGTGCCCGGCACGACGAGCGACTCACGCGGCGGGCACGCAGGATACAGGCATGGAAACAAAGAAGGGCGAACGGATCAAGACCTTGATGAACGTGCTGCAAGGGCAGAACGCGATTCATCTGAGGGAAGTCGCCGAGCTGTTCGGCGTGTCCGAAATGACGATCCGCCGCGATCTCGCGGACAATCCGCATGGCCTCAGCCTGATCGGCGGCTACGTGACGCGCCATTTCGCCGCGCAGCGCAGCGACATCGGCGAGTACCTGATCAGCGCCGAGAACAACCGGCAGACCGAGGAAAAGCGCCGCATCGGCAAGCTGGCCGCGCAATTCGTGACGACCGGCGACACGATCTTCGTCGACTGCGGGTCGACCACGCCGTTCATCGTCGACTTCATTCCGGACGACCTCGAATTCACGGCGGTCTGCAATTCGCTGAACGTGTTCGCGAAGCTGCAGCAGAAGCCGCATTGCAACGTGATCCTGTGCGGCGGCGCGTATCACCGCCAGAACATGGTGTTCGAATCGGTCGCCGAAACGGGCATCCTCGATTCGGTGCGCGTATCGAAGGCGTTCATCTCGGCGGCCGGCGTGAGCGAGCGCTGCGGCGTCACGTGCTTCAACTTCCACGAAGTCGATGCGAAGAAGAAGGTGATGGCGCGCGCGCAGAACCGCTTCCTGCTGGTCGATCACACGAAGTTCGACGAAGTGCGCGCGGCCTATTTCGCCGAACTGACCGATTTCAATTACGTGATCTCCGACGGGCAACTGAGCCGCCGCTACGAAACGGCGATCCGCGAGCACGGGATCGCGCTCGTGACCTGATGCGGCGCGGGCGTGCAGCGCGCTTTTCATCGCGCTTCTCATCGCATCACGCATCGCGCGCTTCCGCCGTGCTGAGGTAGCCGGTGACGACCTCGAAGCGGCGCGACTCGCCCGGCGCCAGCGCCGCGACGTGGCCCTTGCGGCGCTCGGCTTCGTAACCCTCCGGCTCGCAGGTCGACGGCAGCGCGAACGCGGCGACCTGCTGGTCCGCATTGTGCAGGATCCAGCGCGTCGCATGCGGGAATTGCGCGGGGCGGTACGCGGTGTGGAACGCGCCGCCGTCCGGATGCGCGAGCCGGAAATGCGCGACGCCGTTGGCATCCGTTTCCACGTCGTTCATGAAGAACACGATCTCCGGGTCGTACAGCGCGGGCGCATCGAGCGTCGCGAGCCGCGCCGGTTCGCGCGCGAGCGTGGCCGTGTAGTCGCGCCACACGGTGGTCGGCTTCACGTGCGCGGGCACGCTGTCGCGCAGCCGCATGCCGCCGCGCGGCAGCGACTGCACGAAGCGGCCGCCCGGCACGTACGCGTAGTTCAGGTGGGCCATGTACATCAGGTCCATCGGCGCGCCGCCGAGGTTCGTCACGTCCATCGCGATCGTCATCCGCGCGTCGTGCTCCGCCAGCCGCACCGACGGACGCGCGACGTAGTGGCTGCCGAAGCCCTGCACGTATTCGTATTCGCCGGTCACTTCGACCGTTGCGCCGCGCGCATCCGTGCCGACGACGAGGCTTGCGCGATCCATCGGCGCGCACGGCATCTCGCCATGCAGCGCGTGCGTGTCGTCCGGCCCCGGGCAGCCGTTGCGCAGCAGCCCGCTGTGGAACATGAAGCAGCCGTAGGTATCGATGATCGACGTCGCGCGCTTCGGCTGCCGGAACATGTGCTTCATCGTCAGGTCGTGGCCGTCGAATTCGGCGGCCCAGATCATCTGGCCAAGATATGGCAGCACGACGAGATGACCGCGGCGGTTTTCCAGCTTCAGCGCCTCGACGCCGGACGGATACGCGAACGCGGTGACGGTGAGGCCGTCGGTGCGGTACAGCGTGCGCGGCGCTTCGCGGAAGTCGTCGCGCCGCAGTTCGATCTCGCCGCGCATGGTCAGGCTCCCGACGTGTGGCGCGTCGCGGCGTAGCGCGCGGACGCATGGCCGTCGGCCGCCGCGTCGGGCGTGGCCGCCGGCAGGTGACGCAGGCAGTAGAAGCCGTAGTAGACGATCACGACGAAGCACAGGAGCGGCACGACGAACGCGAGCTGCATGTTGCCGCCCGTGTGATCGGAGATCAGCCCCTGGATCAGCGGCACGACCGCGCCGCCGACGATGCTCATCACGAGGATCGAGCCGCCGTATTCGGTGTCCTTGCCGAGACCGTCGATCGTCAGCCCGTAGATCGTCGGCCAGCACGGGCCGAGGAAGATGCTCACGCACACGGCGGCATACACGGCGGTGATGTTGTGCACGCTGATCGTGTACGCGAGCAGCGCGATGCACAGGATGCCGTAGACGATCAGCACCTTGGCCGGCCCGACGCGTTTCATCACGAGCGTCGCGACCAGCTTGCCGACGAAGAACGCGAAGAAGGTCGCGAGCAGGTAGCGCGATGCGCCGCGCTCGGTGAGGCCGCCGATCTGCATCGCGAGCCGGATCGTGAAGCTCCACACGCCGACCTGCGCGCCGACATACAGGAATTGCGCGACCACGCCCGCGACGAAGCGCCGGTTGCCGAACAGGCGCGCGAGCGTGCCGCGCGCGTCGATCCGGTGCGTGACCTCGCCCGCGCCGTTGCCCTTGCATGCCGGGTACGGCGTGAGCGCGAACACGATGAACACGGCGACGAGCACGACGATCAGCCACTTGTACGGCTCGAGCGTGGCCTGGATCATCGCGAGCTGGTGCGTGTGGGCGTCGGCGGCCGACATCGCCGCGAGCTGCGCATGCGACGCGTCGCCTTCCTTGAAGATCAGGAAGCTGCCCATGTAGACGCCGGCCATCGCGCCGAACGGATAGAACGTCTGCGAGATGTTCAGCCGCCGCGTGCTGGTGTTGCGCGGGCCCATCAGCGTCGAATACGAGTTCGACGCCGTTTCGAGGAACGACAGGCCCGCGGCGATCACGAACAGCGCGACGAGGAACATCCCGTACTTCGCCATCGACGCGGCCGGGAAGAACAGCAGGCAGCCGGTCGTGTAGAGCAGCAGGCCGACGAGGATCGTCGTCTTGTAGCTGAACTTCTTCACGACGGTCGCGGCCGGAATCGCGAGGAAGAAGTAGCCGAGATAGAACGCGGACTGCACGAACGCCGATTCGAAATCGGACAGGAAGAACGATTTCTTGAACTGCGCGATCAGCACGTCGTTCAGGTTCGCGGCAGTGCCCCACAGCGCGAACAGGCAGCACAGCAGCGTGAATGCGAAGAGCGGCGTGCGATTCAGGTAATAGCCGTCGGGGGCGTGTTCGATCCGGGTTCGGCTCATGGGTGTCTCCTTCCCAATGTCTCGTCGATGAAGGCGCCGGTCAGAAGCCGGCGTCGTGGAGGAAGCGTTCGAACGTCGCGGCGTCGGCGTACGACTTCTGCGTGCCGAGGCCCGTGACCGAATGCGCGGCGTATGCGGACGCGTAACGCATCGCGTCGGCGGCGTCGCGCGACGCGGCATAGCAGTGCGCGAAGCAGCCGATATACGCGTCGCCGGCGCCCGTCGTGTCGCGCGCATCGACCGGCACGCCCGGCACGTGCCGCGCGCCCTCGCGCGACACCAGCAGCGAACCCGCGCTGCCGAGCGTGACGAGCACGTGCTTGAGCCCGCGCGCGACCAGCGCTTCGGCGGCGCGGGTCGCGCTCTCGCGCGAATCGACCGGCATGCCCGACACGATCGCGAGCTCGGTTTCGTTCGGCACGAAGAATTCGACGGAACGGATGCGCTCGAAATCGAGGTCGGCGACGGCGGGGGCCGGGTTCAGCAACACGGGAATGCCGTGCCGCTCGCCGAATTCGATCGCGTGATAGACGGTGTCGAGCTCGATCTCGAGCTGCAGCACGATCAGCGCGCATTCGGCGAGCATCGGCGCGGCCGCGTCGATGTCGGCCGGCTGCAGATGGCGGTTCGCGCCCTTGACGATCAGGATGCTGTTGCTCGAATCGGGTTCGACGAAGATCGGCGCGACGCCGCTCGGCACGCCGGCGACCTTGCGCACGTGCGTGGTGTCGATGCCTTCGCGCTGGAAGTTGCGGATCGTGTTGTCGGCGAACACGTCGTCGCCGACCTTCGTGACCATTACGACGCGCGCGCCGAGGCGTGCGGCCGCGACGGCCTGGTTCGCGCCCTTGCCGCCGCAGCCGAGCTCGAAGTTCGGCGCCTCGAGCGTTTCGCCCCGGGCGGGCATGCGCGCGACATAGGTCACGAGGTCGACCATGTTGCTGCCGATGACGGCGATTGTCTCCATCTGCGTCTCTTCCTTGGTATGGGGGGCGGCGGCGCGCGCGGGTGGCGGCGGGTCGCGACAGGTGATAATAAAATCACATAGGATGTGAAAATGCAATCCTGTGATGTTATGAGGGTCACCTTATGGCTGGCGGGGAGGCGGACGAGACGCCCCATGCCGCTGTCGGCATACAAAAAGATTGCACTGGTGGTCCCTGATTTTCTGGCGTTATCACGACGTGCGAGCGGCTGCGGTGCGGAGAGAATTGGGGGAGCGAAAGCGCTTTTTCCAATGTCGGATCAAATGCCCTACAATCGAGTATCATCTGATACCAGGCTGGGAGCCGACATGTCACTCGTTACCCCCGAAGCGGTAGCCGCGGTCATGGGACTGCGACCGGTCCCGCACACGCTGGCTGAGTTGGAGGCACTAGTGCGCGACGGTCTGCCGAAGTCTGCGCTGCGGGCTGGCGTCGAACATGCGGCGCGAGGTGCCGATGCCCGCCGCGCGCTGCTCGCCCGCATCATCCCTGAGGCAACCTATAAACGACGCCGAGACCGGCTGACGCAAGACGAATCAGAGAAGACCGAGCGCCTCGCCCGCATCGTGGCCACGACCACCTACGTCTGGAGCGACGAAGACGATGCACGGGAATTTCTGTCGACGCCCCACCCTGAACTGGAGGGACGGGCACCGCTCGATGTCGCGCTGACCGAACTCGGTGCGCGCCGGGTCGAAGAATTGCTCTGGAGGCTGTTCTACGGGCTGCCGGCATGAAGTTGTTTCGCATTGCTGATACGCGACACACGATCTGGAGCGGCACCGGCGCGATGCTTGTCGGTGGCCGCTTTAATAGTCCGGGGCGGCCCGTCATCTACGCGGCTTCGACCTTCGCAGGTGCAATGCTGGAGGTACTCGTGCATGCGCGAATCGGCAAGGTACCGAGAACGCACGGTTGGGTCGAAGCAACCGTTCCCGACGATCTTAGCGTCGAGCATCACACGGCAGAAACGTTGCCGAGAGAATGGGATGCGGCAGCACTGCAGGTAGCACGGCAGTTCGGCGACGCATGGCTGACCGAATCGAGGACAGCGCTCCTGATCATCCCTTCCGTTGTCGTCCGGGCAGAGTTCAACGTGCTGGTGAATCCGGCGCATCCTGACGCGGCGCGAATCGTCGTGACAGATCCTCAACCCGTGGTGTGGGACGAACGCCTCTTTATCATGCGACCGGCCGGGCAGTCATAGCGCCTCGATGGCCTGAGCCTTCGTTACTGCACAACGCGGCCGAACTGGCGATTCGCAGGGGCGACGAATTTGTCGGTATCGCGCACCTCGAGCATGTCTGCCGACTTTCCGAGTAGCGTCGTCCCATGGCCGATCGCTCCCAGACCCTTCTACGAGGAAGCGTTTGGAGGTTGGTTGGGCCGTGTTGCGACACGGTATCAGGTCAGCGTTCCGATGCTGTGGGAAATACGTTGCCGGCACTTGGAACGGCGGGATGGATGCTGTTCCCACCGGTTTCCGATAGGGTGCTGCAACGATTCGCAGCACTCGCCCGTCTTGATGATGACAGGTTCGATTGCATACAGACGCCTTCGGACTGGATCACTGAGCGTCGTTACCGATCACAGGCGCAAAAGAAAGCGCAGTGCGGGAACGCGCGCGATGCGGGTCAACCGGGATCGCGCGTGGTCGATGCGACGCCGCACTACGCCCGGTCGAGCAGGTCGACGAGCAGCCTGGCCCCGTCGGCCCCCTTCGTGGAATCGGTCCACAGCCGGTCGATCATCTTCCGGTACATCGCGACGGCATCCGCCGACGTGGTGATCGTCGCGATGCCGGTACGAATGTTCGGCAGCTCGCCGAGCCGGAACGGCGATACCGCGATATGCGCGCTGTCGTCGTCCTCGAAGATCTGGAAGGTCTCGTTCGGCAGGTTGTCGCTGACGATGCCGATACGCACGCCTTTCGCATCGTCCTCGAGCATCCCGACGATCCGCATCACTTCCCGGCGCGCGGCGAGTTTGCGCTCGAGCTGCACGCCCGGCGGCAGCCCGAGGCGGCCGACCAGGCCGTGGTGCAGGAACTGCTCGATCTGGCGCAGCCCGATCAGGCTCGTCACGTTCAGCGGTGCGCGCCGGAACGCGGCTTTCCGGTCCGCGAGGATCGCCATCACTTTCGACAGCGTCTGCCGCCACGCGGCATCGGTCAGCGACGGCGGGATGCTTTCCTCGAGCATCTGGCGCAGCCAGCCTTCGTAATCGTCGGAGGTCAGCAGGAACGAGAACGGGTCGAAATGCGCGAAGATCCGCTGCGAGCGGCTCTCGATCTGCCGCATGCGCTCGAAATAGCTGATCGCCGAATCGTGATACTCGACCTCGACGCCCATCAGGTTCGCGAGCGACACGCCGAACAGCGCGGCGAGCCGCTCGAGCGTATCGATCTTGACAATCTCGCCGCGTTCGAGCTTGTAGACCGCCGCGCGCGAGATGTTCAGGCGCTCGGCGACATCCTCGCTGCGCAACTCGGCAGCCATCCGGTACGCGCGCAAGCGCTCGCCAATGCTGTCGAAGTCGAAGCGCGCGCCGCGCAGACGCGTTTTTCGGGAACCGGCGGTGGACATGAAGTACCTCTAGGTGGCGGGTGAAAAATCGACAGACACCGGGTTGCGCGACCGCGCCGCGCCGCCATCCTGCGGACGGCATCGCGAAGATCGATGCTTGTCTATTTTTTTGTATCGGGTATTTTAACGTAGCCGACAGCGGATGCTCGCACACCCCGCGGCTTGCGCTCGTCTTGTGCGCGGTAACGGCCCGCGACCGGACCGTGTCCGTGTCCGTGTCCGTGCGCGTGCGCGTGCGCGTGCGCGTCGTCTAAATATTTGGACGAACGGCGAGCGCGCAGACGCTGTCGGCGATAGAGGCATCGCATCTTCCAGACATTCCCACGTGCCGGCCCATTGCGCCGGGAGGAGAAAAGCATGACGTTGCGCACCCCGCGCGCCCGATTTCGGGCAGGATTCCTGATGGCTGGCGCGGCAGGCGCCCTTGGCATCGCGCCGCTCGCGCACGCGCAGTCGAGCGTGACGCTGTACGGCGTCGCTGACGCTTTCGTCGGTTCGGTGAAGCAACCCGGCGGGCGCACGGCGCTCGTGCAGTCGGGCGGCGGGATGACGACGTCGTTCTGGGGGCTCGGCGGCAGCGAGGATCTCGGCAACGGCAACAAGGCGTTCTTCGTGCTCGAAAGCTACTTTCAACCGCAAAGCGGCGCGTACGGCCGCTACGCCGGGGACAGCCTGTTTTCGCGCAATGCGTACGCGGGATTGCAGACGCGGTTCGGCCAGCTTCGTCTTGGCCGGATCACGACGCCGCTGTATCTCGCGACGATCCAGTTCAACCCGCTGGTCAATTCGTACACGTTCTCGCCGATGATCTTCCACACGTTCAAGGGCGTGGGCGCCGAGGGCGTGGTCGGCGATTCGGCGTGGAACAACGCGCTCGCCTATACGAGCCCGACGTTCGGCGGGTTCAATGCGGGGCTGCTGTATGCACTCGGCAATACGGCCGGCCGGAACGGCGCGAAGAAATGGAGCGTCAACGCGAACTACGCGCGCGGCGCGTTCGCGGCCGCCGCGATCTTCCAGTACGTGAATTTCAGCGCGACGCCTGGCGATCTCGACGGCGCGCTCGCCGCGGCGCCGGGCCTGTCGAGCCAGCGCACGGTGCAGGTCGGCGCGTCGTACGACTGGCGTGTCGTGAAACTGTTCGCGCAGTACATGAACGTCGCGAACCGCGCGCAGCGCGGCAACTTCCACGGCGATACGCTGCAGGCCGGCGTCAGCGTGCCGATCGGCGTGGGTTCGCTGCTGGCGAGCTACGCGTATACGCATTCGAGCGGGGCGCTCGCCGACGGCGCGCATCGCAGCACCGGCGCGCTCGGCTACGACTATCTGCTGTCGAAGCGCACCGACCTCTATTCGGCGATCAAGGTCGATCACGTCGGCGGGCTGTCGACCGGCATCACGTACGGCGCGGGTCTGCGCACGCGTTTCTGACGCAGGCATCGCGATGCGAGGCTTCCCGGTTTACCCCGACGCATCGGACGCTTGCATTCCGTTTTTGATACGGGTAGTCTAAATATTTAGACGAGGAGGAGAGCATGAACCTTATGGACGCCACGCAGTGGCTGGCACAGGACGTCGTCGGCTTTTCCGACATTCACCGGTTCGCGACGCGCTGCCGCGACGCGGCGGCGCCGCACGGGCGGGAATCGGCGGCGCTGGTGCTGCTCGCACAGGCGGCCGCGACGTTCGCCGAACGGCAGGAGGGCGTGGCGGTCTGCACGGAGACGGTGCAGGCGTTTCTCGCCGAACTGCGCGAGCACGCGCGGCGACTGAGCGATGCGAGCGCGGGCTCGGACGACGCGCTGCTCGCGGCGCTCAACGGCTTCGCCGCGCAGGTGTCGAAGGAACTGGTCGTCTGATGCGCGACGCCGGCGCGAATCTGCCCGGGCCACGCCCTTAAGCTGTGCGATGCCGACGATCGGGTTGCGGCCAGTCTGTCTAAAAAAAACGACAAACGGCCGCCAGGCGGACCGCCGGCATCGATATTCCCTCCTCACGATACGGACAATCATGGAAGCGAACCTTCGATCCTCCGCCGCCGCGCCCGCCGGCGCACCGCCCGAACGGGTGTCGCGCTACGCGTGGAAAGTGCTGGCCGGCTCGGCCATCGGCTATGCGATGGACGGCTTCGACCTGCTGATCCTCGGCTTCATGCTGCCGGCCATTTCGGCGTCGCTGCAGCTCGGCGCGCAGCAGGCGGGGGCGCTCGTCACGTGGACGCTGGTCGGCGCGGTCGCGGGCGGCGTGATTTTCGGCGCGCTCAGCGATCGCTACGGCCGCGTGCGCGTGCTGACCTGGACGATCCTGCTTTTCGCGGTGTTCACCGGGCTGTGCGCGTTCGCACAGGGCTTCTGGGATCTGCTCGCGTACCGGACCATCGCCGGCATCGGCCTCGGCGGCGAATTCGGCATCGGCATGGCGCTCGCGGCCGAAGCGTGGCCTGCAGCCAAGCGCGCCCGCGTGTCGTCGTACGTGGCGCTCGGCTGGCAGAGCGGCGTGCTCGCGGCGTCGCTGCTGACGCCGCTGCTGCTGCAGAGCGTCGGCTGGCGCGGCATGTTCGCGATCGGCGTGCTGCCCGCGATCGTCGCCTGGGTGCTGCGCAACAAGCTGCACGAGCCGGAAGTGTTCGTCCGGAGCCGGCAGCCGGCGCGCACGGGCGCGCGTTTCCGGCTGCTGTTCGCCGATGCGCGCACGACCCGCACGAGCATCGGCATCGTCGTGCTGTGCGCGGTGCAGAACTTCGGCTACTACGGGATCATGATCTGGATGCCGACGTTCCTGTCGAAGCAGCTCGGCTTCTCGCTGACGAAATCCGGATTGTGGACCGCCGTGACCGTGCTCGGGATGATGGCCGGCGTCTGGCTGTTCGGACACCTGGCCGACCGGATCGGCCGCAAGCCGACGTTCCTGCTGTACCAGCTCGGCGCGGTGGCGATGGTGTGCGTGTATTCGCGGCTGACGGACCCGGCCACGATGCTGTGGGCCGGCGCGCTGATGGGCATGTTCGTGAACGGCATGGTCGGCGGCTACGGCACGCTGATGTCCGAAGCGTACCCGACCGCGGTGCGCGCGACCGCGCAGAACGTGCTGTGGAACGTCGGCCGTGCGATCGGCGGCCTCGGGCCGCTCGTCGTCGGCGCGCTCGCCGCGCGCTATTCGTTTCAGATCGCGATCGCGATGCTGGCCGCGCTGTACGTGCTCGACATGATCGTCACGGTCACGCTGATTCCGGAACTGAAGGACCGCGCGCTCGACTGACGCGCGTGCCTCCCGCCCAACCGTAACGAGGAGAGAACGATGGACGTGATCGACGGGGCGCGCGCCTGCGCGCAGCCGTGGGCGGCCACGGTGGCCACGCACGCGTGCGACGTGGTCGCGCATCGCGCGGTGAACCGGCGCTATCGCTATCTGCGCGTGCGCGCCGACGCGCCGCTCGCGAGCGTCACGCAGGCCGGCCAGTTCTATCAGCTCGTCTGCCCCGTCAGCGATCTGCACCGGCCATTCCTGCCGCGCCCGATGAGCGTGTACGGCGTCGGCCCCGGCGCCGGCGAAATCGAGTTCCTGTACAACGTGACCGGCGAAGGCACGCGTGCGCTCGCGCAGCTCGGCGTCGGCGCGCGGCTGTCGATCGTCGGGCCGCTCGGCCGCCCGTTCACGCTCGACGCCGGTGCGCGACGGCTGCTGCTCGTCGCGCGCGGCGTCGGTCTCGCGACGATGGCGCCGCTCGTGCAGCGCGCGGCGCGGGCGGGCATCGCGCTGACGGTCGTGATGTCGGCGCGCACGCCGGACGACCTGATGACCGCGGAATTCCTGCGCGGCGCGCCGGCCGACGTGCATGCGGTGTTCGACAGCGACGGCTCGTCGGCGGTCGCGAACGTGGACGCGCTGCTGCGCGCGAGAATCGCGCGCGATCGGCCGGACGCGGTCTACACGTGCGGCTCGCAACGGTTGCTCGCGCTGCTGCAGCGCGTGCTCGCCAGCCATCCGTCGATGCGCGGCGAGGTCGCGCTCGAGCAGCGGATGGCATGCGGGATGGGCGTCTGCCTGTCGTGCGTGCGGATGTTCGACGACGGCGCGACCCGCGCATTCCGGCGCGTGTGCCGCGAGGGCCCGGTGTTCGCGATTCGCGACGTGGTGACGGAGGGGGAGGTGGAAGTTGGCTGACCTGAGCGTACGCGTGGGCGAACTGCGCCTGCGCAATCCCGTGATGCCGGCATCCGGCTGTTTCGCGATCGAGTATCGCGATGCGCTCGACCTGACCGGGCTCGGCGCGCTCGTGATCAAGAGCGTGTCGCCCGTCAGCCGCCCGGGCAACCCGACGCCGCGTGTCGCCGACGCGGGTGACGGCATGCTGAATTCGATCGGCATTCCGAGCCGCGGCATCGACGACTATCTCGAACACGTGCTGCCCGCGTACACGGGCCACGGCACGCCGGTCGTCGCGTCGGTGTCCGCCGATACGGCGGACGCGTTCGCGCACGCGTGCGAGGCGCTGTCGCGGCCGGACGTCGCGGCGATCGAGGCGAACATCTCGTGCCCGAATCTCGAGGCGGACGGCATGGCGTTCGGGATGGACGCGGGCATGACCCGGCAGGTCGTCGACGCGATCCGCACGCGCACCGGGCATCCGCTATGGGTGAAGCTGACGCCGAACGCGGGCAACATCGCGAAGATCGCGCAAGCGGCGCAGGACGCGGGCGCCGATGCGATCGTGATGGGCAACACGGTGCTCGGCATGTCGATCGACGTGCGCACGCGCCGGCCGTCGCTCGGCAACGTGATGGGCGGCCTGTCCGGGCCGTCGATCAAGCCGATCGCGCTGCGGCTCGTCCACCAGTGCTACCGCGCCGTGTCGATTCCGGTGATCGGCTGCGGCGGCATCCGGAGCGCCGCCGACGCCATCGAGTTCCTGCTCGCCGGCGCGAGCGCGGTGCAGGTGGGCACGGCATCGTTCCGCGATCCGGGCGTGATGCGCACGATCATCGACGGGCTCGAGCAGTTTTGCGCGGACGAGGGCATCGGCGCGATCGCGTCGCTGACCGGGCAGGTCAGGCTCGACGCGGAGCTGAGCGAGCGCTGGCGGCGCTTTTGCGCGGCGCCGGCGCGCGCGGGCGGCACGACGGCGGGGGCATGATGAACGCGCATACCGACAGGCCGGACGCGCCGGCGGACATCGACGTGCACGACGCGGCGGCGCTGCCGCTTGCCGAACTGACGGCGCTCGCCGAGCAGTGGTTCGACGAGATCCGCGTGCTGTCGGCCGACGGCGTGGGCGTCACGCGCGAGAGCTACGGCGACAGCGAAACGGCGGCCGCGCAGCGGCTGGCGGCGCACGCAGAACGCGAGGGCATCGCGGTGCGCGCCGACCGCGCGGCCAACCTGGTCTTCAGCCTGCCCGATGCGGACCCGCAGGCGCGTGCGATCTGGGTCGGCTCGCATCTCGACTCGGTGCCGCATGGCGGCAACTACGACGGGCTCGCGGGCATCGTCGCGGGGCTGCTGTGCCTCGTCGCGCAACGGCGCAGCGGCTGCGCGTCGCCGCACCCGTTGAACGTGATCGCGCTGCGCGGCGAAGAGAGCGCCTGGTTCGGCAAGGCCTACATGGGATCGAGCGCGCTGTTCGGCCGGCTGACGCCGGACGATCTCGCGATGAAGCATCGCAGCACCGGCCGCCCGCTGGCCGATTGCATGGCGGCGGCGGGCGTCGACATCGACGCGGTGCGGGCGCGCAAGCCGCTGTTCGACGTGCGGCGCGCGCATGCGTATCTGGAGCTCCACATCGAGCAGGGGCCCGTGATGGTCGCGCGCGGGCTGCCGGTCGCGGTCGTGTCCGGCATTCGCGGCAACGTGCGGCACAACTCCATCAGCTGCATCGGCGAGGCCGGCCACTCCGGCGCGGTGCCGCGCGACCTGCGGCACGACGCGATCTTCGCGGTCGCCGAGCTGATCACGCGGCTCGACGAGCACTGGCGCCGGCTGCTCGAACGCAACATCGATCTCGTCGTGACGACCGGCATCGTGTCGACCGACCAGGACGAGCATTCGATTTCGCGGATTCCCGGCCAGGTGCATTTCAGCTTCGAGGCGCGCAGCGAGAGCACGGAGACGCTCGATGTCTTCCATGAGCTGCTGATCGCCGAATGCAATTCGATCGCGCGCGAGCGTGGCGTGCGATTCGATTTCGACCGGCGGTTGGCGAGCGCGCCGGCGCGGATGGATGCCACGCTGCGCGCCGCGCTTGCCGACGCGTGCACGCGGCTCGACGTGCCGTATGCGACGCTGCCGAGCGGCGCGGGCCACGACGCGGCGCTGTTCGCGAACGCGGGCGTGCCAAGCGGGATGCTGTTCGTGCGCAACGATCACGGGTCGCACAACCCGCACGAGGCGATGTCGATCGATGATTTCATGCTGGGCGTGCGCGTGCTCGCCGACACGATTGCGCGGCTGTGACCGGCGACACGGGGAGCGATGGCGGCCGACGCGCCGTGGATCCGGAAGGCGTGCGGCTCACGCCGACGGAACGTGTGCGCCCGCGCCGCCTTCCGCGCGGTTCACCTGCGCGAGCACGAAGGCATAGACGTCATCGAGCGCCGACACGATGCGCGTGCCGGCCGCGACGCCATCGAACGCGCTCGCGGGCCCGGCGCAGATCAACGGCTTCGCGAAGCGCGCCGCGAGGCGGATCTCGTCGAGCGTGCCCTTGCTCCCCGGCAGCGCGACGACGACATCGCTCGTCAGCACGTTCACGTAGTTGCGGCTCAATGCATCGTCCGGCGCGTCCGCTTCCTTGCGCGGCAGTGGCGTGACGATAGGCAGGTCGATGAACGGATTCGGATAGCCGGCGATCGGCACGAAGCCGAACAACGGGTGCGCTTCGCTCGGCACGATGCCGATCGAGCGGCCGCGGCGCCCCGGCGTCGTCGCGTAGGCGCGCGCGACCGACAGCATCACGCCGCGGCCGGCACCGGTCAGCAGGTCGAATCCTTGCGCGGCGATCCACGTTCCGAGCGGCGTCGCCCACTCCGGCCATTCGTTCTTGCCCGAGCCCATCACGCCAATGATCGCCATCTTGTCCTCCTGGTTGGCCGACGCGCGGCGCGTCGATCTCGGCGATCGCGCGTACTGTTCGTCTTTTTAATTATACACATCGACCGATTTCTGGTGATGTGACGGCGATGACGGGCTGAAAATTATGGATTTTCCCGCCTTGCATTTTTCCTTCACTTTATTTAGTCTAAAAAAATAGATTTATCGACGGACGTATCGCGACTCGAGGGTTCGCCGGTACGCAGACGTCTCCGGGGCGATACAGCCCGCTACAACCTGAGAGAGAGGTGTATTCATGCTTGACCACGCCACCAACGAATTGCTGACCCGCGTGGGGCCCGGCACGCCGTGCGGCGAATTGCTGCGTCGCTACTGGCATCCGGTCGGTTATTCGTCGGAGCTGGCCGAAGCCGGCCAGACGAAACGCGTGCGGATTCTCGGCGAGGATCTGGTGCTCGCGCGCACCGGCAACGGCGGCGTGCTGCTCGTGCAGGAGCGTTGCCCGCATCGCGGTGCATCGCTGCTGTACGGCTTCGTCGAGGAAGCCACGATCCGCTGCGCGTATCACGGCTGGCAGTACAACGCGGCCGGCGAATGCGTGGAGCGGCCGTTCGAATCGGCGAAGGCGAGCCGCGTGTGCAAGAAGCTGATCGACAGCTATGCGACGCACGAATGCGGCGGGCTGATCTTCGCCTACATGGGGCCGGCGGAGCAGAAGCCCGCGTTTCCGAACTGGGACATCCTCGTGCGCCACGACGGCGTCCGCCATTTCGAGGTGCAGGACGATCTCGCGTGCAACTGGTTCCAGGTGCAGGAGAACGCCGTCGACGTCACGCACACCTTCTATACGCACTCGAAATACTTCGAGCACCTCGGCATGCGCGACGCGTCCGGGTTCGGCAAGCCGTTCAAGAGGTTCGGCTTCCAGCGCTTCGACTGGGGCATCGTGAAGAGCTGGGAATACGAAGGCGAGGGCCGTGGCTGGGGCAACCTGATGGTGTTCCCGAACATGCTGCGGATCATGACCGAGATGCACTGGCGCGTGCCGGTCGACGATACGACGACGCGGATCGTCTGGGTGTCGTTCACGCCGAACGCGGACGGCGCGCAGCCGCCCGCCGATGAGGCGCCGAAGATCGTCCGGCAGCCCGCGCGCACCGACGCGGCGGGCCGCTACCTGATGAACACGTTCATGAGCCAGGATGCGATGGCGGTCGAGACGCAGGGGCCGATCTTCGATCGTTCGCGCGAGAACCTCGGCGCGTCCGATCGCGGGATCGTGATGTTCCGCCAGATGCTGCAGGAGCAGATCGACGCGGTCGCGCGCGGCGAGCGGCCGGTCGCGAACGTGTACGGCGGCGCGCCGGACGTGACCGACCTGCGCGCGTGGATGGGCGGCTATCTGCCGATGAGCTGCGCGCCGGACCCGACGTTCCGCCAGCAGCGCGAATTCGGCGACATCTTCGACGAGTCGCACGTCGAATACGAGATCCCGGCGAACTCGCCGGTGATGCGCGCTTGAGCGGCGGTGCGCTCGGCGGGCCGGGCCGCGGCGCCGGCATGCTGACGGCCGGCCGCGTCACGGCCGCGCTGCTCGCGGCCGGGCTCGCGAGCGTCGCCGCGCTCGGCGCGCGCGGCACGCTGTCGGCCGGCGACGCACGCATCGTCGCGATCGTGTTCACCTGCATCGTGCTGTGGGCGACGGGCACGGTCGCGAGCCTGTGGGTGTCGCTGCTGTTTTTCTTCCTCGCGGCGACCTGCACGCCGGTGCCCACCGCCGAGATCTTTTCCGGCTTCGGGTCGAGCGCGTTCTGGCTCGTATTCAGCGGCGCGGCGATCGGCTTCGCGCTGAAGGAGAGCGGCCTGAGCGAACGGATCGGCATCGCGCTCGCGCGCCGGATCGGCGGCTCGTATCTGAAGGCGCTGCTCGCGTTCGCGACCCTGAGCTTCCTGCTGTCGCTCGTGATGCCGTCGACGTTCGGGCGGATCGCGATCCTGATTCCGATCGCGATCGGCTACTGCGACGTCGTGAAGCTCGGCGCGCACGCGAACGGGCGGCGCGGCATCCTGCTGCTCGTGATCGTCGGCTCGTACGAGCTGGCTGCCGCGGTGCTGCCCGCGAACCTGCCGAACGTGATCATGGCGGGGATTCTCGAGCAGTCGCACGGGATGCATCTGCGCTTCTCCGAGTATCTGCTGCTGTTCTTTCCGGCCGGCGTGATCGTGCGCGGCGCGGTGCTGGTGCTCGCGTCCTGGTGGCTGTTCGCGGATACGGTCGGCGAAGTCGAGATACCGGCGGCGCGCGTCGCGCTCGGCCGCCGCGAATGGCACGCGATCGTGCTGCTGGCGATCACGCTCGCGCTCTGGTTCACCGACGCCGTGCATCGCATCGCGCCCGGCTGGGTCGGGCTCGGCTTCGCGCTCGTCTACTTCGGCACGTCGCCGCCCGCGCAGCTCGAGCGCTTCACCGCGACGCTGAAGATGGACCTGCTGTGGTTCATCGCGGCGATCATCGGGCTGACCGCGCTCGTCAACCATCTCGACATGCGCGTGCCGGACACGCTCGCGCTCGATGCGCTGCGCGACAGCCCGATGCTCATGTACTTCGCGCTGACCGCGCTGTCGATCGTCGTCTGCTTCGCGGTCACGTCGAATGCGGAACCGGCGCTATACGTGCCGATCGTGTCGCGCCTGCTCGCGCAGGGGCTGCACCTGAAGGCCGGCCTGCTCGCGCAGGTGATGGGCTATGCGACCACGGTCCTGCCGTACCAGTCGCCGCCGATCGTGTTCGGCAACGCGCTCGCGCAGCTGGACCGGGGTGCGGTGCTCCGGTACTGCATCGCGACGGCGCTGCTGGGCGTGGTGTTCGTGATCCCGGTCAATGCGTTGTGGTGGCGGCTGATCGGGCTGCTGTGAGTTTTCCTGAACGGTGAATCCAATGATCGAAAACGATCTGCTTGCCGCGCGCGTGATTGCGCGCGAGCGCGTCGCGTGCGACGTGATTTCGCTGCGGCTCGTCAGCGACGCGCCGGGTATCGCCCTCCCGGCGTTCGAAGCCGGCGCGCATATCGACCTGCATCTGCGCGACGGGCTCACGCGCAAGTATTCGCTGTGCAACGATCCGGTCGAGCGCGGCGTGTACGAGATCGCGGTCAAGCGCGAGCCGGCGTCGAGCGGCGGCTCCGCGCACGTGCACGATGCGATCCGGGTCGGCGACGTGCTGCGGATCGGCGCGCCGCTGAATTACTTCCCGCTCGCGCCGGACGACAGCCCGGCCGTGCTGCTTGCCGCCGGGATCGGCGTGACGCCGTTGCTCGCGATGGCGCATAGCCTGGTGCGCGCGGGGCGGCCGCTCGCGTTCCACTACTTCGTGCGTTCGGCCGACGCGGCCGCGTACGGGGCGACGCTCGCGTCGCGGCTCGCGGACGTCGCGACGGTGCACACGGGGCTGACGCCCGACGCGACCCGCGACGCGATCACGACGATCGTCGGCGCGATGGATTCGCGCTCGCACCTGTATTTCTGCGGACCGGCGCCGTTCATGGCGGCCGTCGACGCGATCGCGCGCCCGGCGCTCGGCGATGCGCGGCTTCATCACGAGTATTTTTCCGCGCCAGCCGCGCAGCCTGCCGACGGCGAGGCAGACGCGTTCCGGATCGAGCTCGTGCGCTCGCAGCGCACGCTGCTCGTGCCGCCGGGGCAGTCGATCACCGATGTGCTGTACGAGCACGGCATCGCGGTCGCCACGTCGTGCGAGGCGGGCGTGTGCGGCGCATGCCGGACGACCGTGCTCGAGGGCACGCCCGATCATCGGGACGCGTTCCTGAGTGCGGCGGAAAAGGCCCGCAACGATTGCATGATGCCGTGCGTGTCGCGATGCTGCGGCGAACGGCTGGTGCTGGATCTCTGAGCCGTCGCGGGGGCTGGGTGAGGCTGGCAAACTGGGTTGGCGCGACGCGATCGGGCCCGCGCAACGCATGCAGGCGTGCGCGCCGGGGTTCCCGATCATGCGCATTGCCGGTTCATGTTCGCATCGGCACGACGAGCAAGCTCGCGAAGCGAAATGCGTTGTCGCCGAGATCCGAGCCGCGTGCGATGTGCACATGGTTCACGCCGGGCGCGAACGGGAAGACGTCATTCGTTTCGTAATGGAAGAATTCCCGACCGTCCTCGCCAAGCAGCGCGGGTCCGCTTCCGTGCGCGGCAAGCGTGGCCGACGCGAGCGTGCGCTGCGTGTCAGGCGTCACGAGCGTCAGATTGACGAACGTGTCTGCGGTCGTCCGGACGTCTGCCAGAAGCGGGATAAGGCGGCAGGCGACAGGTGCCGCGGTTCGGTTCGTCACGACGAAGGTCAGGTGCTTGCCGATCAGGATCGACTTGCCGATCATCACGTCCGGATAGGCGGTCGGTGCGCCGAGCGTCGACGAATCCGCAAGGCTGAAACCGCAGGTCAGGTCGAGTTCGAGGCCGACGTCGGCGCCGTGCAATTCCGCGAGTTGCGATGCAGACGAGTAGTGTCGCAGTGCCATGCCGGCGTACGGAACGCTGCGGCTCGAATCCTCGCGGCACGTCTTGTCGGAATAGGTGCCCGGGTCGGTCAGGAATGCCGAGACGAAATACCCCGGCTCGAGCTTCGCCGCGTTGCCGGGCGTATACGACTGGATGTAATCCGGATTGTCGACCAGATCGAGGACGTTGCCGTATCCGTCGGTTGCCGCCGAATAGCGTGTTCCGGTGCCGTCCTGCATCTGCAGCGCATAGAGAATCTGGTTTGCGTTACGGCTGACGATCGCTCCCCGGACGGCCGCCTTCCAGATGCAGCCGAGGCCATCCGTCAACTCGCCTGCCGACTGATTCGCGGCGAACGAGTGCTGAATCGCGAGCAGGCTGTCCGACACGCCGTCGAAGTCGCCGGTGCAACCTTGCGCGTCGATGTGTGTCGATCGGCCTGCGCCGTCGACGAAGGTCTGATTCATGCGGACGACACGCGGATCGCCGCCGTAACCGCAATGGCAGATTGCGAGCAGGTCCGTCACGTATGACGTGCGAGACGGGAGCGTGGCGTCGGCCGTGCTGCGTACGACGTCGTGCGTGTAGATCTCCATCGAGTTGCGGAAGTCGATCTTCGTCTGGTGCAAAGCCGTGAAGTAGCTCTTCACCGATTCGAGAAACTTCGCATAACCAAGCGTATAGAAGTTGCGGACGTACTCGTTCCTTTTGGACGGATCGGAAAGCGAGTTCAAGCGCTCGGCGAGCACTTTCTGCATGGCGTTCTGGTACCGGTAGATCTTCTCGCGCATCTCGCCCAGTGTCGCGGCGACCGTGTCGGGCGCAAGAGCGAGTTCGTCGCGCATCGACAGATACACGCCATACATCGACACCTGAGCGCCGCAGGCGAGCGCGTGCATTGTCAGCCCCTGATATTCGGAACCCTTGATCAGGAACATCGGCGTGAGCATCGTGCAACCGCTCCAGAACGCCACGAACTTCGCGGCGATGGCATCCGCCATCGACGCCGAGTAGGGCGGCGCGTTCCTTTGCACGAATTCGACGAGGAAGTGCAAGTCGTCGTTGATGCCCGCGAGCGTTTGACGCATGATCTCGACATTGTTTTTCGAAATCTCGTCCGTCGCAATGCGACGGATCATCGTTTCTTCATCCGGCCCGCGCTCGAACAGCGTATTCAGATGGTTGAACAACAGATTCACTACTTCGCCGACGAGCGGCCCGGCGGCCGGAATGAACGAGGCGAGTGCCTTGATCGTGACTTCGCCGAATGCGATGAGTCCCGGCAGCGTATCGGCCGACAACGCCGCATTGACGACATCCGCAATCGCGATGGCCGCCGGCTGGTATTGCTCGATTTGCGTCCTGATTTCGCCGAGCTTCATTTTGAAACCGGGAACCAGCAAGTCGTTTTCGTCGAAGGCATGAACGGGCAGGCCGGCATTTCCCCCGAGACCCGATGCGATGGTGCGTGAGCGGGCCGGTGGCGTGCCGTCGTCGCCGCCGCACGCAGCGAGAAGCGGTAGCACGGCACTGCATGCGCCGTACATCAGGAAGGCTCGTCGGTCGATTCGAGTGGTCATCGCGTCTCCGCAGGAAAGTAACGGTGCAACGTACGGCCGGCGCAATCGGTGGAGAATCGGCTGGCTGACGTGCGAATACTCAGCTTGCCGGGCAACGGGAACGGATGTGGGGAGGGGCGATTCGGGTGCCGCGTGTGGCTTGGGCGAAGTGGCTTTTTTCTTGCTCGGCTTCTTCTTTATGACGGGAAGGATAACATTTCAAGATAGTTGGGAGATGATTCTAGGGGCGCCACCGTAAGAATTCCGGGTAGGTGCGTGCTGACCGATTGCGCTTCGAACAAATGCCGCCGGGAGATCCCAGCTGCAGCTCCGGATCGAATTCGACCGGTCGCCTGAACGCCTCCCCCAGATGTTGCTCGCAGTGACGCTCCATGGTCCCGCGCTCGATTTTGAGCAGAACTTGGGGACACGCGTCGCTCCAGTGCATGCGTAAGGGTAGCGACGGAGAAAGGAGTGATGCCACGAGCGCGGACGAAACGAACCGCTTGTTGCCGCATTCGATTTCAGCATTGCCATGAACCGGAATCTGGAGAAGGAAAAAAACGCTCCAGGTGTCCAGAATCGATGGTCACCTCACTCCCATAATCCAGCAGATTCAGCGATAGATCGCCATACCGCGCGTGGTGCATGCGTCCAAACAGGCGATGAGACCCGCCCGCCAACTCGAGTCCGTGCGGCTTGAAGACGCGTCCAACGCTCGCGCGAACTTCCTCCAGATCGTTTGACTGCACCAGAAGGTTATCGCGATTGAAACAGGGCGCGGTTGCCAGTCGCTGGCCATCGACGCCGAACGCCGACCAGTGCTCCATGAGTTTCTCCACCCAGCACGCATGCACTTGTGCGCTGCAATACGTCCGCCTGTCCCGCTGGCAATAAACGGGCCATTTCGCTTTGATCCTAGGTAAATCCCGGGCGCTTCACATCGGCAAATACCCGGGACAAGGGTGCACGAATGCCTGGCCCGGATGAAGACAATTCCTGGACTCCCCGGACATCGATCGGATTCGGCGGATAGATCGGCTGGAGCCGCCGCCGCATGCTTTGATCATGGCCCCGGCGCCTACGGAGGTGTGCCATGGCATCCGAGCAGTTCAATGGGCGAGTCGACAGGACCGTCGTGCGGGTCGGATCTGAACGCGCGCGGTCATGCACGCTGCCGACCGGCGTTGAACCGGATGAGGGCAGCCACATTGTTGCTCGCCGTTCCACGTACGACCATCACGGCATCTATGTGGGAAATGGGCGGGTGGTGCACTACGCCGGTCTCTGCAGATCTCTGCACCGAGGTCCCGTGGAGGAAACCACGATCGAGTGCTTTGCCTCGGGCCATGAGGTCGCCGTCATGCCGAACCCTATGGCGAGATACGCCGGCGCCGATGTCGTTCGCCGCGCCCGCTCGCGACTGGGCGAAAACCGCTACCGGCTGCTGAGCAACAACTGCGAGCACTTCTGCAACTGGTGCTTGTATGGGGAAAGCCGCAGTGAACAGGTGGAAGCCTGTTTCGCTCATCCCATGCTGGCGCTGCGTGCCGTCACGACCCTGTTGTTCCAGACCTTCAAGCCGAGACTGCACGTCGTGCGCGGTATGGCGCGCGCACTGTGATCGACGCCCGCCACGGAGTCGATAAATGGCTCGCACCGACGAACGCAATGCGCACGCGCGTGATCCAGTTCAGTCGGCGCTCCCGGCATCGCCAACGCTATGTCTGCGTCGAGGCGTCGGGGCCAATGGGAACGCTCGCACTTTTCTTCTTCAGACACGACGACAGATCGTGGCGTGTCTATCCGCCTGAGACCGAAAGGCCTGCGATGGCCCCGCGGTTGTGACTTGCACACGTATCGGCGCAGGCCTTTAGGACTGCAAGCTGCAGTTTGAAAAGTTCGCCAGCACCGGAGGTTAGGCGGATACGTTTCTAACAGGCAGCCAAGTCGCGATGTGATTGGCACCCAGGCGGATTTCAAAGCGCGGGAAGGGCTTGCCCGGTGCCGGCTGATGGCGAGGCGCGACTTGTCGGCTCTCCGTGAAAGAATTGTATGGATTGCGATACTCGATTTTCAGCAATTTATTACATAATTATTGCATTCGCTTTTCTTATTAAGAAGGGATTGTGAAGAGATCGAGGACGCCGGGTTATATTCAAATGTCTTATTGACAGACGTTAACGAAGTGACTAGATTCGTCACATGAGCACACTTTTCGCCACGACGACCACGACCACCACCATGACCGCCAACGGCGGGCCGGGGGGAGGTTGCACGTCGTAGGTCGGTGCCTCAAACGATCCCCAAGCCCCGCCGGAAACGGACGGGGCTTTTTTAATGCTCCGTCGACCGGCGCCCAACGTCAACGGAGAACACGATGGACGATTCCGACCACCGAGTGCTTGGTAGCAAACTCGATCTGTTTCACCAGCAGGATGAAAGCCCGGGCGCCATCTTCTGGCATCCGCGCGGCATGGTTCTTTATCGGGTCGTCGAGGAATATATTCGCGTCCGCATGCGTCAGGCCGGCTTTGCCGAAGTGCGCACGCCCCAAATCGCTTCCCGCGGCCTTTGGGAACAGAGCGGTCATTGGGAGAAATTCGGGCCAAACATGTTTTCGCTCGAGAGCGACGGCAACCCGTACTGTCTCAAACCAATGAGCTGCCCGTGTCATGTGCAGATCTTTAAAAAAGGCTCGCGCTCGTACCGTGATCTCCCGCTTCGATATTCGGAGTTCGGGGCGGTCCATCGGGCCGAGCCGTCCGGCGCGCTGCATGGCCTCATGCGCGCCCGCGCGTTCACGCAGGACGACGCCCACGTGCTTTGCATGCCGGACCAGATCGAGGTCGAAGTTGCACGATTCTGCGTATTGCTGAAGGCGATCTACGCGGACTTCGGGTTTGCTGAATTCGATGTGGCGTTATCGACGCGGCCAGCGGTTCGGGCCGGTGACGATGCGGTGTGGGATCGTGCGGAGGCGATGCTCGCGTCCGCTGCACGAGCGGCCGGCCTGGATTTCACGATCCAGAGCGGAGAGGGCGCCTTCTACGGCCCGAAGCTCGAATTTCATCTGCTCGACCGTCAGGGGCGGAAGTGGCAATGCGGGACGATCCAGCTCGACTTCGTATTGCCCGAGCGGCTCGGCGCCGCGTATGTCGGGGAGGACGGCGCGAAGGCGACGCCAGTCATGTTGCATCACGCGGTGTTGGGGAGCCTCGAACGGTTCATCGGCATTCTTCTCGAGCACTATCAGGGATGGTTGCCGACGTGGCTCGCGCCGGACCAGGTCGTCGTTGCGAACATCGGGCAGGAAGAGCGCGCATTTGCCGACGACACGGCGTTCGCCTTCGAAGACATCGGCTGCCGGGTGCTGCGGGATTTCCGTGCCGAGCGTCTGCCGCGCAAGATCTTCGATGCGAGGGAACTGGCCGCGCCGATCGTCGCGGTGGCCGGACGGAAGGAGGCGCTGGCCGGCGAGGTGTCGTTGCGCATGCGGGACGGAGAGCAGCACGTGCTGACGGTCAACGACGCGCTCGCGTACCTGAAGCAGCATGCACGCGTCCCGTCCGCGACCCTGGTGTTCTGATCCGACGGCAGGACCGCTTCCGGCTATCACGGGCGGATAGAGGGCGTTGTGCAGATAGATCGAATCGATTCGTAACCATATTTTAATAAGTAATTCTAAAAAATCATGAGAGAAGCCAGAGAACGAGCAATTCAATGGGCCGAAGATTGGTGCGAGTCTGGGCCGTGTCGGCGCAGCGAGCGAATACTCGAGATGGTGTTCGAGATCGGTGGTTGCACATGCATGGAAGAACTGGGCCGGATGCTGATCGACATCAGCCGTCTTGCTGGCTTCGACCATGTCTGCTACCAGGGCTATCGAATGACCGGCGGTACGCTGAAGAACGGCCGCACGCTGTCGAACTATCCGGACGCATGGCTGTCCCGTTATCGAGAACGGGATTATCTGTCGATCGATCCGGTCGTGCAGCACGCGTTGTCGTCCTTGATGCCGCTGATCTGGTGCGACCGCATCTTCTCGACGGCCGAACAGCGCCAGCTTCGAGACGAGGGCCGTCATTACGGGCTGAGCGACGGCGTATCGTTTCCCGCGCACAATCGGCATGGCGACATGGCCTGCGTGAGCTTCGTTCGACAGGCGCCGGTGTCGGACCACGTCGACACGCGTTGCGACGTCCCGACATGGGGCGCCCTCGTGGCGAATCTGATGCTCGATGCGTGCCGCAGGCTGGAGGCGATGCAATCCGATGCACCGTGCCTCAGTGCGCGCGAACTCGAAATCCTGAAATGGGTCGCCGAAGGAAAGTCCAGTTGGGACATCTCGCGCATCGTGTCGCTGACCGAGCATGGCGTGCTCCATCACATTCGCAACATCATGAAGAAGTTCGACGTGCCGACACGCCGGCAAGCCGTGCTGATGGCGTCCCGATTCGGTTTGCTGTAACGCGTGGGTGACGCGAGACGCGAAGCGGATCGTGAGCGGGTTCGTGCCGTGCGCGTGTCGATCCGTCAAGTCGCGCCACGTCGGCACGGGCACTACAAGCCTTTGTAGTGTGAGACCGCATCGAAAATCGGCAAAGTGCTACCGATGCAAGCGACCGATCGAATCCTGATCGTCACACTCGGCGGTCGGCACGGGCGTGTGGTGCCGGCCAATCACAATCGCGACGGTAGATGAGGTGAACGCATGGCTGATGTCTGTGAAGCATTCCTGGGCCCGGTCGTCGACGGGGAAATCGATGCGCTGTTGATCGACCTGGAGGCCGGGCTCGACGATCATCCGTTTCGACACGTGTCGTCGCGTGCGGCGCTGGAAAAAATCTTTCCGCACTACCTCGCGATGTCGCAGGCGTTTCCGTACCTGCAGGCCGGCGCACAAGTCAACGCCGTGCTGGAGGCCATTCAATCGAATCGGCCGGTGGCGCGGGACGTCGAAATCACGAGCGTGGTGGGCAATTTCCTTTGCTGGGACGAGACCGGCGGCGCATACGTGATCGAACGATACGGCAAGCAGGGATTGCAGCGCATTCTGGATACCGAAAAATGGTTTCACGCCAGCCTGCTGAAAAAGGATATCGAGACGTTGACCGGACGCATCGCAGTCCCGGATTTCAGCGCACCCACAGGTCCGTATCTAACGAAACTGCTTGCCGGGCTGGGTGCGTCATCCGCGCTCGATCGGTGCGCGAACATGGTGGCGTTCGAACTGCACGCGAATGCGATGATCGACGCGCTTTGGGAATCGACAAGCCGCTCTTATGGCGTCGGCCGACAAGGGCTCGTCTATTTTCAATGCCACGTTGGCGGCGACGATCCTGCCGAGGCGTATCACGTCGAGATGACGAGGCGGATGATTCAACTCATCGTCGGCGACGAGGACATCCCGAGATTCGCGGAGCGCGTTGCACAGGCCGTGTCCGATAACGTGTCCTGGTGTGCGACGCTTGTGTCGCTGGCTGGCTGAACATGAGCGCCGAATTCTGTTCGGATCCCGTAGTGCTTGAGATCGACGCATATCGTTCGCAGCATCGCGGACGCCGCGACGCGGCTGCGGTCGCGAAGGTCATCGGTGCGACGGCGGTGTTCGGTGTGCTGGCATGGCTCGCGTGCCGGTCCGGCCACGCGATTGTCCGGGTCGCCCTGATGGGTGCCGCTGGTTTCGTGTTGAGCGGGTTCCTGAACCTCGCACACGAATGCCTGCATCGCAGCCTAGTGCGTGCGAAAGTCGTCAACGCGATTGTCGGAAATCTCGCCGCGAATGTCCTATTCGTGAACTACACGGCGTATACCGACAAGCATCTGAAACATCACCGGTGCGTGGCGACGGACGAGGACACCGAATCGGCCGCCCGATTCGACACCTTGCGCGCCTATACCGGCGCGATGACCGGTATCGGCTTTCTCGTTGCTAACCTGCGCCTGAACGCGCGGCTGATCGGCGGAGACGCGCCGCCCTATCTCGCGACCACGCGCCGGAAATCGCGAGCGCGCGGCGAAGCGCAGTGCATTGCCGCATGGCTGCTCGTCGTCGTTGCTGCCGCCGCGGCCTGGCCGTCGGCACTGTTCACGGCCTATATCGGCCCGGTGTTTTTTGCATACTTCTGGTTGATGTTCTTCGGACTGCCGGAGCATTATGGCTGCGAACCGGTTCAGCCGCGCTACTTGGCATCTCGGACGACGACAAGCAACGCCATCGTCAGGTTCTTCATGTGGAATGCAAATTTTCATACCGAACATCATCGGTATCCGGGCGCGCCGGCACCGCTACTGGCCCAAATCGCCGCGCGTGCGGATGTCGGCATGCATCGGGAATCGTCTTATCTGAAATGGCACTGGCGCGTTTGCCGGGAACTTCTCCAACGTCGGGAGCACGGGGCAACTCATGGCTAAACTCATTGTGGGCAATGTCGATAACGAAGCAATGATCGGCGACACGAAGCGCGCGTCGCTGCCGCTTCGGCAGGTGTCAGCGATTGCAGCAAGGCGCCTCGTCTGGCAGATGACGAGCGACGACGTGGCGATCCTGCCGTCGCCGGTATCGGTCGACATGATCGAGTACGTATCGGACGTGATGGGGCGCCGACTTTGCGCTGCGCAGATCGTGTCGCCGTCCTCCGATATCTCCGATCCGGTGGTCCTGACCTCTGATCGCCTGCTCGAGGAAGCCACGCTGGTGGCATTGCGGGACCTGCGCGTCGGTGGGGCCGGATGGACGGTCTATCCGTACTTTCATACGTCATCGGTCGGGTTGCTGTGCGACCAGCTCGGCATTGTGCAACCTGTGTCGAACGGATCGAACTTCATGGAACAGGCCGGCGCCGAACTGCTGAATCGAAAGGCCGTATTTCGTGCGCTTGCATCCGGTCGCGTCGGGTGTGCGGACGGGCGCGTGTGCCGTTCGCTCGGCGAGTTTTACCTGACGCTGCGCGACATGCTGGCGAGACATGCGAGCGTGATCGTCAAGCAGGACGTCAATGCCGGAGGAGACGGAAACATCGCGGTCACGCTCGAACGGCGGGATAGTTATCCGGGCGTCCGCAAGGTGTATGCGCTGACGCACCAGTCGGACGTTGATACCGTATTCGCACGGGAGCTGTGGGCGACTCAGACCGACACCGCGGGCAACTGCCAGGTGATCGTCGAGCGGTTCCACGAAGGCTCGGACGTCCTGTATGCGGAATACGAGATCGGCGCCGATGCATTTCGGCTCGTGAGCTACGGTGATCTGCGGATGGACGCTTCGGGCGACAAGCGTGGTAACGGCATGATCATGTGGACTGGGTTCCAGATACCGAGCCAGCTGCCTTCCGCCCTGATCGACGCATTTCTGGCGCAAGGCGATGTGCTTGCGGCGATTGCCCAGCGTCTCGGGTTCGTGGGGCGCGCGAACTTCGATGCCATCGTGACCGATGACGGCGAAATCGTCTTTACCGAGATCAACGGACGCATCGGCGGCTGCAGCCATCTCGACGCGATCCTGTGCGAACTGGCGGGGCCGGACTATCTGTCCACGCATGCCGTCGTGACGCGCAACAGAGTGCCCGTTCGCGACCTCCACGCGGCGCTGACCGTGTCACGCAGGCTCACGCCGCAGCGCGGCGAAGCCGGCGTCGTCGTGCTTACGGAAGATACCGCGGGTACCGGCACGTTTGAGTACATGGTGTATGCGCGGGATTGGTCCGGCGCGCTTGCGCTCGAGCGCACGTTCCTGCGCGAGTTCGAGCTGGCTCAAGAGTCGGTCGCACTACCGGGGTGAGACGATGCATGCAATCAAGTTCACGCGCCCGTCGGCATGGCTGGCCGGAATGGCCGACGGGGTGTCGGTTTCGACGCGAATCCTGCTGATTTTCCAGTTCCTCGTGAATCTGTCCGTGTTCGGGTCGCTACCGTTGCTCGCGGCGTTCCTCGACCTGGAGCGCCATCTCGACGCGGGCAGCGTTGCCAGCGTACTGACGGTGAATCTGCTGGCGAGCCGGCTGTTGCCGCTGGTGCTGGGTGCGTCGACGGATCGTTTCAGCAGCCGCGTGCTGACTACGCTCGGTTTGATCTGTCGTGCGGCGGGTTTCGCCGGATTCGCGGTGGCACGGTCGTTTCCGGGCCTGCTGATGTGGGCCTTCCTGTCCGGACTCGGGGCTGCCCTTTACGAGACCACCGCATATTCGATCTTCGGTTCGCTCGATGCCGCCGTGCGCCCCCGGGTATTTGCGCTGAACAACCTGGCGCTCAATCTCGGCGCGCTGGTCGGTCCGGCGCTGCTCATCGTCGTGCCGACCGTCGACCGGACGTTGCCGTTTATGGTGAGCGGCGTGATCTTCGTGGCACTCGCGTTCGTGGCGCCCTGGATCTCCGGGCGGCGGGCACGCAACGCAGTCGCGGTCCATCCGCTGCGGGGCTTGCTGATCGCATTCGGCGACAGGCGGTTCCGTCGACTGTGCTGGGCGCTCGTTCCGTTCTGGACCGTGTACACGCAGATTTACGTCTTCATCCCGCTGACGTTTTCGCATGGCGCGAGCGGCTACAACGGCGTCAGGCCGTTCTACATCACGAATGCCCTTATCGGTATCGCCACGGCGTCGCTCGGCATGGGCTGGTTTCAGCGCGCGACTTGGCGATCCATGATGACGATCGGGCACACGGCAATGTGTTGCTGCTTCGCGATTGCTGCGCTGCTGTTCGGTCACGGCTGGGGCGCCGGCGCGTCGCTCATCATCCTGATTACCGTTGCGATCGTCTTCACGTTCGGCGAGAGCCTGATTCTTCCGGCATCGAATATCGCGCTCGCCGATCTGACGCCCGACGGGAGCGCCGGCAGCTATTTTGGTGCGTCTGCGATCTCGTGGGCGATCGGCGGGATGCTGGGCAACTTCATCGGCAGTGCTGCCGCGGGCTGGGCCGTGCTCACGCCGGGATGGATCATGTTCATGGGGATTGCCCTGATCGGTCTGCTGGCGTTCGGGGGAGGACATCGATGATTCGCGAACCTGCCGGAAGGAAGGGCACGACAGGCACGGTACTGACGACGGTGAGCCGCGCGCCTGCCACGCATTTCGGCTTCGTCAATCCACCCGTCTATCGCGGGTCGACTGTCCTTTTCGAATCCGTCGATGACATGGCGCCTGGCGCGGCGCCGTATCACTACGGGCGCTGGGGGACACCGACGACGGACGCGCTGTGCGGCGCGATGGCGGAAATCGAGCATGGCGTTGCCGCACTGGTGATGTGTTCGGGGCTGGCCGCCATCGCGACCGTGTTGCAGACGCTTGCTGCTTCCGGAGGGCAGGTGTTGATCTCGCGTTCGTCGTATCCGGCCGCACGCAAATTCTGCAACGAGGTGCTGCATCGACAGCGCGTATCGATCGACGAATTCTCGCTGGACGATCCGGCCGAACTGGCGGCGAAACTCGGTGAACGGACGTGTGCGGTTTATCTCGACCTGCCGGGTTCGTCGAGCTTCGACATGTGCGTGCTTCGGGATATCGTCGAGATTGCCGGGTCCGTTCCGGTCGTGGTCGACAACACCTGGGCCACGCCGTATTTCTTCAACCCGCTTGATCACGGTGCGAGCGTCGTCATCCACAGCATGTCGAAGTACATCGGTGGCCATGCCGATTCGATGGTCGGTGCAGCGGTGTTTGCGAGCCGCGACATGTACGAGCGCGTGCAGAACATGAGTCGTCTGACAGGGCAGGCGGTCGGCGCAGACGACGCGAACTTGGCGTTGCGAGGATTGCGAACGCTGGCGGTTCGGATGGATCGGCATTTTCAGTCGGCGTGCGATGTCGCGTCCTGGTTGCGCGATCATCCGCTGATCGAAAGCGTTCACTACCCGCCGCTGGCCGACGACAGCGGGCACGCCGCATGGCGGACCCAGTATTCGGGTGCGGGCGGCGTATTCGCCTGCGTGCTCAAGGACGGCCGCAAACAGGCGGTCAGGAACGCGATCGACGGGCTTTCGTTGATCGGACGAGGCTGGGGCTGGGGTGGTTACGAGTCGATAGCCTGTCCAGCGACGGTGTCCCGACACGATGGCGAGCGGATCGGTATGCGGTTGAGCATCGGGCTCGAAGACCCGGACATGCTTCGGCAGGATCTGGATGCCGCGCTGCGCACGGGGTGCTGACCGAAATCGAGGTTCACTTTTCCGAAACGAGGGGCTATCAATGACGGACGCAACGCAATACATCTACGGGAAATGCCACTGCGGTGCGATACGTTTTCGCATTCGATCGACAGCATCTCGCAAGGTGATCGACTGCAATTGCTCGATCTGCTTTGCGTCGGGCTTCCTGCACGTTCCCGTCGAACACGAAGATTTCGAGCTGCTCGGAGGGAGGGAGCATCTGACGTTGTACCGCTTCAATACCGGGATTGCGGAGCACACGTTCTGTCGGGTTTGCGGCGTCAAGCCGTTCTATCGCCCGCGCTCTCATCCGCAAGACTACAGTGTCAATTTGCGCTGTCTGGAGCTGGCCGAGGCCGGCGTGTTCGATGTGGTGCCGTTCGATGGCCGGAACTGGGAAGACAACATCCAGTCCTTTCCGCAGTGAAGCGGCCGCGATGCGACAACTTGCGCACATGAAGCCAGTCGTCGGCGTGTTGTGCTCGGCGGAGGATATTGAGATCCCGGGATGGGGGTGCCTTTCCCATCAAGCCGTGTTTGATCGATATCTGCGGGCCACGTCGGAGTTTGGCGGGGTCTTGCCGCTCTTAATCGGGGCGACGGACGAACTCGCGTCCGATCCAGGTCTCGACACGCTGCTCGATCGTCTCGATGGGTTCGTCCTGCCGGGGGGAGCCAGCAACGTCGATGTTGCGCTTTACGGTGGTACGCAGCCGCAGGTGGGATCGCTCGACCGCACGCGTGACCGGATGGCGGTCCGGATTGTCCGCGACGCGGTAGCGTCAGGGCGTCCGGTGCTCGGAATATGCCGTGGCATGCAGGAGATCAATGTCGCGTTGGGCGGGACCTTGTACGCGGCACTTCACGACGAGCCGGGGAGGCGGGATCACCGGGCGAACCGTGCGCTGGCTTTCGAGGCACGCTATCGGGATGCTCACGCGGTCGAGCTGGTGCGCGGTGGCTGGCTTGACGACGCGATCCGGACGATGGCGCTCGATCGTCACGATCACCTGCACGCGCGTGTGAATTCGTTGCACGGACAGGGTATCGCGTTGCTGGCAGACGGACTGCGTGTCGACGCCTATGCCGACGACGGTACGATTGAGGCGGTATCGCATGTCAGGGTGCCGATCTTCGGTGTGCAATGGCATCCTGAATGGTACGTGCGGGAGAGCGTTTTGAACTGTGGCGTCTGGGCCCGATTTGCCCACGAATGCGCGGCCTCTTTGCACCGCCGACTGGCTGGCGACCTGTTCGTCGAGCGTTTGTTCACGACATCGGCCGCAGCAACGGCTGACACACCGATACCGACTGTGAGCATCTGAACCACTGCTCGAGGCGCCGTCGCGGGCCAGATCCCGCATTTCATTGCCTCGTAAGTGGCTGGAAGCCAATCGGTGCGTGTACCTGGCAAAACCGCATTCCAGCTTATCGTTGCAGGTACAACTATTGCGGAATATTCAGCGCACGCGCGATTGGGAATCGCGCTACGCTTTCGAGCGAACGTCAACCTCGTTCAGCGGGCCACGCCGGACCCATCCGTATGCCGGGGCACGCCGCCGATTTCCGTTTCTCCACCGAGATACCCTGCCATGAAATTCGAGCTAGTTCTGGAAAAGGGTGCTTTCTCTTTGTTGGCGTTTGCTTGTCGTTCAAGACGATCTCCGACACCAATTCGAGGAATTACCATCGTGCGGGCGATCTACGTGCTCAAGATCACGGGCTCGGCCTCACAATGGCACCGCCCCTGCTGGATGCGGTTGCGGGCGGCGCCGCGCGCCGCGTCGATCAGCGATTCACGACCGAGTACACGAGCGTGCCGGAGAACATCAACAGCACGAGCGACGCGCCGCGCAGCAGCGTCGACGTGCGGGCGGCCCACGCGCGTTGCGAAGTGAGGAGCCCGCCGAGGGACGACCAGCCCACACCGATCGGCGCGAGCACGACCAGAAAGACGAGAAGCGCCCATGCGAAATAGTGCGCCGACCTGAACGCCTCCAACGGAAACAGCGTGCTCGAGAACAGCAGCGCTTTCGGATTCATCATCGTCGCGACGAACACATCGCGAAAGCGCACCGGCGCGATCGATACGTCCTGCAGCACGCGGCTATGCGTCCACATCTTGAGCGCGAGGAAAAAGATGTAGACGGAACTCGCGAGCTTGACCACGTCATAAAGCCAGGGCCGGCCGGCAGCGAACGCGGACAGGAAGAATCCCCATACGGAAATCGCGATCGCGTAGCCGAGCGCCTCGGCGACGACAAGCGGCCAGGTGCCGCGCAGGCCGACCTTCAACCCGGACGACAGCAGCAGCGTATTGGTCGGCCCCGGCACGATCAGCACCAGCGAGACATACATCGACATCTTCAGCAAGGCTTCCTGGATGGGCACGCGGCCTCCTCGATTCGTCCGTGTCGCGGTTCGCGTCCGGCCGAAGCCGGCACGCCGTTGGAATAGCGATTGCCCGTTACGCGCTGTCGTTCGATCTGCTCTCTTCCGTGAACTTGCCCGTCTTCATCACATGATCTTCGTGTCGGCCCCGGCACATCATGACGAATTTCTCCACTGACGAGTCGGATTATTTTCGGGTCGAGATCAAGATCATCGAAATCAGAAAAGGTCGACATCTTTGTTTTGCAAATGGTGAATTCGTTATTTCTTTTATGTGAATTCAGTCGGACATTTCGCATTTTTTTGACTGGACGATGGTTGGTGTATGTGCTTTAAGTGAAAAAATGAATTTTGTTGTTTCGAAAAAATTAAATCGTTCGTTGTGGGATATTTCGTCGATATTCTCCGGGATTTAGAATTTCTCTGAATCGCATGAGATTGATATGAAATTTTTCTAGGTGTGCCATCGTGAACGCTGCTATGGTGTGTCGGAGATGTCAGGTGCCTGGTATGACAATCGTGGTAACAATTAGGTAAACTGAGCACTTCAATGAACTAATGCGAGCGATGCGTCGGCAATTCAATCTGTCGACGCGGAATCCCTTGCGTGGCGTGCCGCCGCGTGCGATTGGGATTCGCGTTTTTGCTTAACTGAGCTGCTATTCATTACGCCTTCCCGGTGTCATTTTACGTGACGAGATAAAAACGTCATGACGCGTTACCGGACGAGTTACCCGTTCAACTCGCCAAGGCGGCACTATCCATTCAGGTTTTAAATCCTATGGGAAGCGTTTCATGACTAATCCGATCAAGAATATCGTCATCGTGGGCGGCGGCACGGCGGGCTGGATGTCCGCCTCGTACCTCGTCCGGGCGCTCCAGCAGCAGGCGAACATTACCCTCATCGAATCCGCGGCGATCCCGCGGATCGGCGTGGGCGAGGCGACCATCCCGAGTTTGCAGAAGGTGTTCTTCGACTTCCTCGGGATACCAGAGCGGGAATGGATGCCCCAGGTGAACGGCGCGTTCAAGTCCGCCATCCGATTCGTGAACTGGCGGAAGTCTCCCGACCGCTCGCACGGCGATCACTTCTACCATTTGTTCGGCAACGTGCCGAACTGCGACGGCGTGCCGCTGACCCACTACTGGCTGCGCAAGCGCGAACAGGGCTTCCAGCAGCCGATGGAGTACGCGTGCTATCCGCAGACCGAGGCGCTCGACGCCAAGCTGGCGCCGTGCCTGCCCGACGGCACCCGCCAGATGTCCCATGCGTGGCACTTCGACGCGCACCTGGTGGCCGATTTCCTGAAGCGCTGGGCCACCGAACGCGGCGTGACCCGCGTGGTCGACGAGGTCGAGCAGGTTCACCTGAACGACCGCGGCTACATCTCCCGCCTGTCCACCAAGGAGGGGCGCACGCTCGAAGCGGACCTGTTCATCGACTGCTCCGGCATGCGGGGGCTCCTGATCAACCAGGCGCTGAAGGAGCCGTTCATCGACATGTCCGACTACCTGCTGTGCGACAGCGCGGTCGCCAGCGCCGTGCCCACCGACGACGCGCGCGTAGGGATCGAGCCGTACACCTCGGCGATCGCGATGAACTCCGGGTGGACCTGGAAGATTCCGATGCTGGGCCGGTTCGGCAGCGGCTATGTGTTCTCGAGCAAGTTCACGTCGCGCGACCAGGCCACCGCCGACTTCCTTCGCCTCTGGGGGCTCTCGGACAAGCAGCCGCTCAACCAGATCAAGTTCCGGGTCGGGCGCAACAGGCGCGCGTGGGTCAACAACTGTGTCTCCATCGGGCTGTCGTCGTGCTTTCTGGAGCCGCTGGAATCGACGGGGATCTACTTCATCTACGCGGCGCTCTACCAGCTCGTGAAGCACTTCCCCGACACGTCGTTCGACCCGCGGTTGACCGACGCATTCAACGCCGAAATCGTCTACATGTTCGACGACTGCCGGGATTTCGTGCAGGCGCATTATTTCACCACGTCGCGCGACGACACACCGTTCTGGCGCGCGAACCGGCACGACCTGCGGCTGTCGGACGCCATCAAGGAGAAGGTCGAACGCTACAAGGCGGGGCTGCCGCTGACCACCGCGTCGTTCGACGATTCTACGTACTACGAAACCTTCGACTACGAGTTCAAGAACTTCTGGTTGAACGGAAACTACTACTGCATTTTTGCCGGCCTGGGGCTGCTGCCCGACCGGTCGCTGCCGCTCTTGCGGCACCGGCCGGAGTCGATCGACAAGGCCGAGGCGATGTTCGCCCGGATCCGGCGCGAGGCCGACCGTCTGCGGACGAGCCTGCCGACGAACTACGATTACCTGCGTTCGCTGCGTGAGTGCGACGCGGGGCTGTCCCGCAGCCAGCCCGGGCCGACGCTTGCGACGCCGGAGATCCTGTAGTGGAGCGCGCCCTGGGCCGGGTGCGCGCCATCGCGGCCAAGCACGCTGCAGTGGCGGCCTGCGATCCGCTGCAGGCGCGCACGCACGTTCTGCAGCTTCCGGGCCTGAACCATAAGAAGGATGTGCCCGGCATCGTCGGCCTGTTGCGCGCGTTCCTCCCGGTGCACGGTGTGCCCTCGGGCTGGGGCTTCGTCGAAGCCGCAGCCGCGATGCGGGACATCGGGTTCTTCCTGGGGTCGCTCAAGCGGCACGGACACGAGCCCGTGGACGCGGTGCCCGGGCTCGAGCCGGTGCTGCTCGACCTGGCACGCGCGACCGACCTGCCACCGCGAGAGACGCTCCTGCATGTGACGGTCTGGAACCCCGCGGCGGCCGACGCGCAGCGCAGCTACACCGGGCTGCGCGACGAAGCGCATCTGCTCGAGAGCGTGCGCATCTCGATGGCGGCCCTCGAGGCGGCCATCGCGTTGACCGTCGAGCTGTCCGACGTGCCGCTGCGGTCGCCCGCGTTCGCGCAGGGGTGCGACGAGATGGCCGCCAATCTGCAGAAAATGGTCGACTCGATCGTGTACGCGTACCGCTTCATCTCGCTGCAGGTCTTCTACGACGAGCTTCGCCCCTTCTACGAACCGATTCGAGTCGGGGGCCGGAGCTACCTCGGCCCCGGTGCCGTGGAAATGCCCCTCTTCGTGCTGGAGCACGTGCTGTGGGGCGCGCAATCGGGCCACCAGGGTTATCGGGAATTCAAGGAGACGTACCTGCCCTACGTGCTTCCCGTGTTCAGGGCGGTCTACGACCGGTTCGCCGGGCGGCCGGCGCTCGTCGACCGCGCGCTCGGCGAGGCGCAAGCGGCCCGCGCGCGGGGCGAGCCCGTCGCGGCCGGGCTGGCGGCCCTCGACCGGGTATTCGAGGTCCTGCTGCGCTTCCGGGCGCCTCACGTCAAATTGGCGGAGCGGGCGTACGAAGTCGGGCGAAGCGGCCCCACGATCGGCAGCGGCGGCTACGCGCCCAGCATGCTCGGCGATCTGCTCACGCTCACGCGTGCGGCACGGTTCCGCGTTCGCGCCGCGCTCGACGCGCGCTGACGCCTGATGCGCGCGGCCATGTGTTCCATCTCACCAGGAGAGTGTGCCCCCATGACTCAGCAGAACCCCGCGAACGGGCGCGACAGCAACCACTTCGATGTGATCATCCTCGGCTCGGGCATGTCGGGCACCCAGATGGGGGCCATCCTGGCCAAGCAACGGTTTCGCGTACTGATCATCGAGGAGTCGTCGCACCCACGCTTCACGATCGGCGAATCGTCGATCCCCGAGACGTCCCTGATGAACCGCATCATCGCCGATCGCTACGGCATTCCGGAGCTCGACCACATCACGTCGTTCTATGCGACGCAGCGTTACGTCGCGTCGAGCACGGGCATCAAGCGCAACTTCGGCTTCGTGTTCCACAAGCCCGGCGAGGAGCACGACCCGAAGGAGTTCACGCAGTGCGTCATTCCCGAGCTGCCGTGGGGGCCGGAGAGCCATTATTACCGGCAGGACGTCGACGCGTACCTGTTGCAAGCCGCCATCAAATACGGCTGCATGGTCCGCCAGAAGACGAGCGTGACCGAATACCACGCCGACAAGGACGGCGTCGCGGTGGCCACCGCCCAGGGCGAACGCTTCACCGGCCGCTACATGATCGACTGCGGAGGCCCGCGTGCGCCGCTCGCGACCAAGTTCGGGCTGCGCGAAGAGCCGTGCCGTTTCAAGACGCACTCGCGCAGCCTCTACACGCACATGCTCGGGGTCAAGCCGTTCGACGACATCTTCAAGGTCAAGGGGCAGCGCTGGCGTTGGCACGAGGGGACCTTGCACCATATGTTCGAGGGCGGCTGGCTCTGGGTGATTCCGTTCAACAACCACCCGCGGTCGACCAACAACCTGGTGAGCGTCGGCCTGCAGCTCGACCCGCGTGTCTACCCGAAAACGGACATCTCCGCGCAGCAGGAATTCGACGAATTCCTCGCGCGGTTCCCGAGCATCGCGGCGCAGTTCCGGGACGCCGTGCCGGTGCGCGACTGGGTCAAGACCGACCGCCTGCAGTTCTCGTCGAGCGCGTGCGTCGGCGACCGTTACTGCCTGATGCTGCACGCGAACGGGTTCATCGATCCGCTTTTCTCCCGCGGGCTCGAGAACACCGCGGTGACCATCCACGCACTCGCGGCGCGCCTGATCAAGGCGCTGCGCGACGACGACTTTTCCCCCGAGCGCTTCGAGTACATCGAGCGCTTGCAGCAGAAGCTTCTGGACCACAACGACGACTTCGTCAGCTGCTGCTACACGGCGTTCTCGGACTTCCGCCTGTGGGATGCGTTCCACCGGCTGTGGGCGGTCGGCACGATCCTCGGGCAGTTCCGGCTCGTGCAAGCACACGCGCGGTTCCGCGCATCGCGCAACGAGCGCGACCTCGATCACCTCGACGACAACGCCCCGTACCTCGGATTCCTGTGCGCGGACATGGAGGGGTACTACCAGTTGTTCAACGATGCCAAAGCCGAGGTCGAGGCCGTGAGCGCCGGGCACAAGTCGGCCGAGGAGGCCGCGGCGCGGATTCACGTCCTCATCAACGAACGGGAATTCGCCAAGCCGATGTTCGGCTTCGGGTACTGCATCACCGGCGCCAGACCGGAGCTCAACAACTCGAAGTACAGCCTGCTGCCGGCGATGAAGCTGCTGCACTGGACGCAGACCAGCGCGCCGGCGGAGGTGAAAAGGTACTTCGACTACAACCCGATGTTCGCGCTGCTCAGGGCGTACGTCACGACCCGCATCGGCCTGGCGCTGAAGTAGTCGACCGACCTCCGGAATGAAAATGATAGAAGACGTTCAATTGAATCAAGTGCGTGCCAACGAGCATCCGTCGGGGGCGTACGACGCGACCACGCGCGTGGCCGCGAGCTGGTACGTCGCGATGCGCTCGGACGCCCTCAAGGACAAGCCGGCCGCGTTGACGCTCTTCGGCCGGCCGTGCGTCGCGTGGCGCGGCGCGACGGGGCGGGCCGTGGTGATGGACCGCCACTGCGCGCACCTCGGCGCGAACCTGGCCGACGGCAAGGTCGAGGACGGGTGCATCCAGTGCCCGTTTCACCACTGGCGGTACGACGAGCACGGCCAGTGCGTGCATATCCCCGGCCACAGCCAGGCGGTGTGCCGGCTCGAGCCCGTCCCGCGCGGGGCGCGCCAGCCGACGTGGGTCGCCGCCGAGCGGTACGGCTACGTGTGGGTCTGGTACGGCTCCCCGCAGCCACTGCACCCGCTGCCTGAAATCGCCGCGGCCGACGTCGACAACGGCGACTTCATGCACCTGCACTTCGCGTTCGAGACGACGACGGCGGTCTTGCGGATCGTCGAGAACTTCTACGACGCGCAGCACGCGACCCCGGTCCACGCGCTCCCGATATCGGCCTTCGAGCTCAAGCTCTTCGACGATTGGCGCGAGTGGCCGGAGGTCGAGTCGCTGGCACGGGCGGGCGCGTGGTTCGGTGCGGGGATCGACTTCACCGTGAACCGGTACTTCGGACCCCTCGGCATGCTGTCGCGCGCGCTGGGCCTGAACATGTCGCAGATGAACCTGCACTTCGACGGCTACCCCGGCGGGTGCGTGATGACCGTCGCCCTGGACGGAGACGTCAAATACAAGCTGCTCCAGTGCGTGACGCCGGTGAGCGACGGCAAGAACGTCATGCACATGCTCATCTCGATCAAGAAGGTGGGCGGCGTCCTGCGCCGCGCGACCGACTACGTGCTGTTCGGGCTTCAGACCCGGCAGGCCGCGGGGTACGACGTCAAGATCTGGAACGGGATGAAGCCGGACGGCGGCGGCGCGTACAGCAAGTACGACAAGCTCGTGCTCAAGTACCGCGCGTTTTACCGCGGCTGGGTCGACCGCGTCGGCTCGAGCGAGCGGTAACGCGTGAGTCGGCAGCCCTGGCCGGCTCGGTGTCGGCCGCGTCGTTTCGTCCGGCGCTCGCGGCGCACCGAGCAACCGCGTGTCACTTTCGCGTGCTGCGGGTGGGCCGGACCAGCCGGGCTATTGCTTGCTTGATTGGCAGCGTCGGCCATGTCGCCTGGAGTGGAATCGGATGGCCGATCGCGTTGTCCGTCTATCCACCGGTCGCCATGGCCGAGACCGCGCGTCGATTGCCGCAATGATCGAATCGAACGGCCCGGGGAGCTCGATCGTAACGTCGTTGCCGGTTCTCGTTTCCCGTTTCCCGCAGGCGATGGCGTAGCAGGCAACCACGCTGCGCGAGGCAGTCGGGGTATTCAGGATCGGTCGCGCGCTCGCGCACTGACGGGCGCGGCCTCGGTGCTTCGCCGGAAGCCGACGCGAGCGGGCGCCGGGCCGCTCGCGCGGCGATGCTTTCGCCGCTCTTCAGGCGCGGATGACTGTTGACGCAAGTCTTCTACAGATTGCCGGCAGCGCGGCAGCGAGAGTGTCAACGCGCCGGGACACGCGTGTCCGGAAATCCGACGCTGGCCGATGTCGAGGTTCGCCATGCGCGTGTACAGGGACTGGCGGCTGATGCCGGGCCGCTTCGCTGCTTCCGCGCGATTGTCGCCGGTGAGTTCCAGCATGCGCAGGAAACGGCCGCCTGGCTCAGCCGCTATATGGCGATCTGCGTCGAAGAAAAAACCTGTTTGAGCACCATGAAAGTCCGAATCTGACGCACGCCGGGCAGATAAAGCAGTTGTTCGGCATGGAGTCGGTTGAAGCTTTCGCTATCGCGGGTGCGCAGCATCATGAAGTAGTCGAACTCGCCGGTCACCACGTGGCATTCCATGCATCCGGATACGTTCTGGGCCGCTTTTTCAAACGCGGCAAAGGATTCGGGGGTCGATCGATCCAGCACGACCCCGATGATCACGACCATGCCCGCGTCGAGGGCAGGCGCGTTGAGCAACGCGACGATTCCTCGGATCAAACCCAGGCTCTTGAGCCGTTCGACGCGGCGCAAACAGGCCGGCGCACTCAAATTCACCTTCGCCGCCAGCGCGACGTTCGAGATCGATGCGTCCTTCTGAAGGGCGCGCAGGATCGCTTTGTCCGTACGGTCAAGTTCGACGTGGCTCGCGTCATCCGGGCGCGATTTGCCGAGAAATTTTGTTGTCGATTTCATCGATTCTAAAAAATATACATTCGTGGGGATGGTGAAAATTGTATTTCAAAGCGCGGCGATGCACAGATGTTTGCAACCACGTTTCGTGGGTATTTAACTAGAATTTCTTCGTACCCGGTCGCCCTGACGACATCAGGCGTCCGAACCTGCCGCCCACCTTTCGGAGAACTTCCGTGAACCTCGATCGCTTTCCTCGCCACAAGCTGACCTTCGGACCCACCCCCATCCATGAGTTGTCCCGCCTCAGCAAGGAGCTGGGCGGCAAAGTTCACCTCTATGCGAAACGAGAAGACTGCAACAGCGGCCTGGCGTTCGGCGGCAACAAGACCCGGAAGCTCGAGTACATCGTTCCGGACGTTCTGGCGAGCGGAGCCGACACGCTGGTATCGATTGGCGGCATCCAGTCGAACCAGACGCGTCAGGTCGCAGCAGTCGCGGCTCATCTTGGCCTGAAATGCGTGCTGGTTCAAGAAAATTGGGTCAACTACTCGGACGCAGTGTATGACCGCGTCGGCAACATTCAGATGTCCCGCATGATGGGCGCCGACGTTCGGCTGGTCAGCGACGGCTTCGACATCGGCATTCGTCCGAGCTGGGAACAGGCAATGGAGAGTGTTCGCAACGCGGGAGGGACGCCGTATCCGATCCCGGCCGGTTGTTCCGAGCATCGGCTTGGCGGCCTGGGGTTCGTCGGTTTCGCGGAGGAAGTGCGCGCCCAGGAAGCTGAACTCGGATTCAAGTTCGACTACATCGTTGTTTGTTCGGTGACCGGAAGCACGCAGGCCGGCATGGTCGTCGGGTTCGCGGCGGACGGCCGCGCGGATCGCGTGATCGGTATCGATGCGTCGGCCAAGCCCGAGCAGACGCGTGAGCAGATTCTCCGCATCGCACGCCAAACCGCCGACCTCGTGGAACTCGATCGGCCGATCGAGGACGCGGATGTGGTGCTGGACACGCATTACGGGGGCCCTGAATACGGCCTTCCGTCGGAAGGTACGCTCGAAGCGATTCGACTGAGCGCGAAGACTGAGGGAATGCTGACCGACCCGGTTTATGAAGGCAAGTCGATGCACGGAATGATCGATATGGTGCGCCGGGGCGAGTTTCCGGAAGGGTCCCGGGTTTTGTATGCGCACCTGGGCGGTGTCCCCGCATTGAATGCATACAGCTTCTTGTTCAAGAACGGTTAAGGCCCGGCCGCGTTCCGACTGCAAGGTGGAGTCGGAACCGGCGGGGCACGTGGCCAATTCGGAGTGCAAAGAATGGAAATGCCGAATCGACTTCCGATCAGCACGATGACGGATCCCGACCCGGAGGAGCTCTGGGAGTGGTGCGACGCGCTCGATGGCCTGTTGCATGCGTGGGGCGGCGATCAAGGCAAGGCACGTGCACGCCGTCTTCTCGACTCGTTGCTGGCGCATGCACAGGCCCGTCGCATCGCGTGGAGGCCGCCCTTGGTCACGCCGTACGTCAATACCGTGGCGCCCGAGGAGCAGCCGGCCTATCCGGGCGATCTGCAAATCGAGCGACGGATCGCGGCGTTGATACGGTGGAACGCCCTCGCGATGGTGGTCCGCGCCAACCGTGCGCAGGGTGAACTGGGCGGACACATTGCAAGCTATGCTTCCGCCGCGGACCTGTTCGAGGTCGGTTTCCAGCATTTTTTTCGCGGCCCGGATGCGGTGCACGGCGGCGATCTGGTGTTTTTCCAGGCGCATTCCGCGCCGGGCGTCTACGCTCGGGCGTTTCTCGAGGGACGACTGTCGGAAGAATCGCTGTCCCATTATCGTCAGGAGATTGTGGCGGAGGCTGGCGGCATCCGGGGATTGAGTTCATATCCTCATCCCTTTTTGATGCCGGACTTTTGGCAGTTTCCGACCGGATCGATGGGGCTGGGGCCGCTCAACGCCATTTATCAGGCGCGGTTCATGCGGTACATGGAAAATCGTGGCTTGAAGGAGCACGGCGACCGTCGCGTTTGGGGGTTTTTCGGCGATGGAGAAATGGACGAGCCCGAGTCGATCGCTGCGTTGACGCTTGCGGCTCGCGAGCGGCTCGACAATTGCATATTCGTCATCAACTGCAATCTCCAGCGACTGGATGGCCCCGTCCGCGGCAACGGCCGGGTCATCGACGAACTCGAGGCGTTGTTCGCCGGCGCCGGATGGAACATCATCAAATGCATCTGGGGCTCCGAGTGGGATGCGTTGCTCGGACGCGATCATGAGGGTGTGCTCGAGCGCGCTTTCGCGAACACCGTCGATGGCGATTTTCAGACATTGTCGGCCAATGACGGCGCATTCAATCGTGAGACGTTCTTCAGTCGGACGCCGGAACTGCGAGCGCTGGTGGATTCGTTGTCCGACGACGACATCGCGATGCTTCGGCGCGGCGGGCACGATCCCGTGAAAATCCATGCCGCCTTTGCCGCGGCGACGGCCAGGAATGGTCGACCATCGGTGGTGCTTGCCAAGACCATGAAAGGCTATGGCATGGGCACGATCGCGCAAGGGCGCATGACGACGCATCAGCAGAAAAAGCTGGAGAGGGACGACCTGATTGCATTTCGGGATCGATTCGCGCTCCCGCTTTCTGATGAAGAGGCATCGGAAGCGCGGTTTTATCGGCCGCCGCACGATAGCGATGAACTGCGGTACTTGCGCAAGCGTCGCGAGGCGCTCGGCGGCTATCTCCCTCAGCGACGTGCGGCATCCGAGCGACTGGTGGTGCCCGAACTGGCGCGCGTCGCGAGCTTCTCCCTGAATGCGGACGGAAAGGTCATGAGTTCGACGACCGCCTTCGTCAGGCAGCTCGGTGCACTGCTCAAGGACGCCAACCTCGGCCCGCGATTGGTTCCGATCGTTGCAGACGAGGCCAGGACGTTCGGCATGGCGAATCTTTTCCGCCAGGTCGGAATCTATGCGCCGTTCGGGCAGTTGTACGATCCGGAAGACAATTCATCGATGCTCTCGTATCGTGAAGCGTCCGATGGTCAAATTCTCGAGGAAGGTATCACGGAGGCGGGGGCGATCTCGTCGTGGACGGCCGCTGCGACGAGTTACGCAGTGCACGGTATTCCGATGATGCCGTTCTATATTTACTACAGCATGTTCGGCTTTCAGCGTATCGGCGACTTGATCTGGGCGGCTGCAGATCAGCGAGCCAGAGGTTTCCTCGTCGGCGCCACGTCGGGTCGCACGACGCTGGGAGGAGAAGGATTGCAGCATCAGGATGGCTCGAGTCATCTTCTCGCGTCGACGATACCGACGTGTCGAGCGTACGATCCCTCCTTTGCTGGCGAACTGGCGGTCCTGGTCGACTACGGGCTGCGGCGCATGCTGAGCGACGCGCACGACGAGTTCTATTACGTTACCGTGACCAATGAGAACGTCGCGCAACCGAGTATCGCCGACGCGTCGCATGAAGGTATCGTGAAAGGCATGTATCTGTTCCGACAAGGCGGCCGCTTTCGGCGGCGGATTCAGTTGTTCGGCAGCGGCGCGATCATGGGGGAGGTTCTCAAGGCGGCGGACGAACTCGAGCGGTTACATGAGGTGTCTGCGGACGTCTGGAGTATTACCAGCTACGTCGAGCTGGGCCGGGATGGCGCGCGATGCGAGCGGGAATGGCGGCTTGGTTCCGGGGACATCGGGGAATCGTGGATTTCTACCCAGCTGCGCACGACGGTTGGCCCGATTGTCGCTGCGTCGGACTATGTGAAGGCGCTTCCGGAAATGGTTCGTGCATATATTCCGGAAGGACGGCGGTATATCACGCTTGGGACCGACGGCTTTGGTCGAAGCGATTCGCGGGCGCAGTTGCGGCGATACTTTGAGGTGGATTCCCAAGCCATTGTGCAGGCAGGCTTGCGGGCCCTCGAGGGGCAGGAGACGGTTGAGGAGGCCCGCGGACAGTCGGGGGCGTTCAATGTCATCGGGTTGGTGGCGCGCTAACGTGGATCATCCGGTTGAATAGGGTGCTGGGCCATTGTTTTGGGTGGTTCTCCACGCGCTTGTCGTTGAACCTGTTGTGCCAACGGTCTATTAGCGTCGCCCCTGCGCGGGGCGGCGGTCACTTTTCTTTGTCTTCCAAAGAAAAGTAACCAAAAGAAAGGCGCGTCCTTGGGCGGACGGCAAAGGAGGTTCTGCTCAGGTTCGTGGTCTCGTTGCTGCCGCAGGTCGTGGTATGTCGGGACTGGGTGGTGACAACAGGGACGAAGCCGCCGTGCATCTACTCGGCCGTATGCAACTGCTTGACCAATTCGGCAACGAAGTCGACCAATACGGTGGACAACACTCGGCCGGACAGGGTCTGGATCTGGATCGCGCGTAACGACATGCCCGGATGATCGATCGGTATTGCTACCAGGCCGTCCGTCGCCAGACGCGCCTGCACCGTCAGGCGGCTAGTCAGGGACACTACCCCCGACATTTGAGTGAATGCATACAGTGTGCTCGAGTTGTTGCAGGTCAGAACGGGTTCGAAGAGAAGATTCTCGAGGCTGGCCGTCGTATCGAAAAGTTGGCGGATCGTCGTGCCGCGATCAAGCAGGGCAATCGGGAAATTCCGCAACTCGGCCATCGACACCGTCGCGTGCCCGGCCAGCGCGTGAGAGCGGGGCATGACGGCGCAAATGGGCGCGCTTTGCGTGTACTCGACGTTGATCTCCGGCGCTCGTACGACGCCGAAGGTCAGGCCGATATCCGCTTCGCCACTCCGTACGTGTGCCGTCACCTCTCCAGGCGCAGTCACTGCCACCTCGAAACAGGTACCGGGCGACTTTTCCAGAAATTGCGTGATGGCGCGAGGGAGAACATCCCGGGCAAACGCTTCCGACGTCGAGACGCGGATAGTGCTTCGATCGAATGAGTTCAGCGCCTTGATCTCCTCGATCACCTGCTGACCTTCGAGCAGGGTTCTCCGGACATGCGCAGCCAACAGCTCCCCGGCCTTGTTGGGGACCATGCCGCGTGCCTGACGCTCGAAAAGCGGGCAGCCGATCTCCTCCTCGAGCTTCGTAATCTGACGGCTGATCGCGGAGATCGAAACGTGCAGCTTCTCGGACGCCTCGCTCAACGAACCGGTGTTGGCAACGGCAAGGAAGTATCGGAGTGCAGCGTTGTGCATGACGGGCCGCCAAGTTTGCGTTATTGGAAAGCAGGGCACGCAAAAAAGTCAATTGTAGTGCGCGTTTTGGCTCCGTACGCTTGATCCATCAGGGTTGAACAAACCGCTCTTCCACGATACACGCGAGGATCACCATGACGCGCCACCATGCGATCGACTCTGCCACAAACTATTTTGACTCGGGTGGATTTCTGAAAGATCTCGCGCGACGCGTTCAAATGATGACGGAAAGTCAGGATTCCGGACGAGCAAGCGAGCTTCGAGAATACCTCGTCGACGAGATCGCCCCGTCGATTGACCGTATCGGTTTTGAGTCTCGTCTTGTCGAGAACCCCGTTGAGGGGAGCGCGCCGTTTTTGATTGCGACGCGTATCGAGGATCCCTCGCTTCCGACGATCCTGATGTACGGGCACGGTGATGTCGTCCGTGGCTATGACGGACAGTGGAAGGACCAGATGTCGCCATGGAACATTACGGTCGAAGGAGACCGATGGTTTGGGCGGGGCACCGCGGATAACAAAGGGCAACACACCATCAACCTGGCCGCGTTGGAGCAAGTCATCGAGGCCAGGAATCGACGTCTGGGTTTCAATGCGACGCTGCTGCTCGAGATGGGGGAAGAGACAGGATCGCCCGGGCTACGCACGGTCTGCGGGCAGAACAAGGCCCTTCTCGCCGCCGACATTCTGATCGCTTCGGATGGCCCGCGGGCCAGATCGCATGTCCCCTGTGTTTTTCTTGGGTCTCGCGGATTCGTCAACTTCACGCTTTCTGTTCGGCTCCGGTCGGGCGCACATCATTCCGGAAATTGGGGAGGGGCGCTCAGCAATGCCGGAACCGTACTCGCCAACGCGATTTCATCGCTTGTTGACGGGCGTGGGCGGATCCTCGTCGACGCGCTGTTACCGACGCATATTCCGGCTGCGGTACGAACGGCGCTGAAGAATATTGCCGTCGGTGGCGGTCCCAACGATCCTCACGTCGATGGCAATTGGGGCGAACCTGGCTTAACGGCCCAAGAGCGTGTCTATGCATGGAACGCGCTGGAAGTACTGGCCTTTACCACCGGTAACCCGAGCAGCCCGATCGGGGCGATTCCTCCCGTTGCGCACGCGCATTGCCAACTCAGATACGTCGTCGGTACGGATTGCGAGCGTATCGAGGAAGTTCTACGGCATCGCCTCGACGCATGCGGGTTCGATATGGTCGAGGTTGCAATCGGCGAGCGGATGGGTGCTACGCGCCTGCCGCCGGAAGATCCGTGGGTCGCATGGGCGCTCGATTCAATCGAGCAGACGACCGGAAAGCATCCGGATTTGCTTCCCAACCTTGGCGGGTCGCTGCCAAACGACGTCTTTTCCGAGGTTCTGGGCCTTCCGACGATCTGGATTCCGCACTCATACGGAGCCTGCTCCCAGCATGCGCCGAACGAACACCTGCTTGGAAGTGTCGCGCGTGAGGCGCTGCAGATCATGGCCGGCATATTTTGGGATCTCGGGGAGTCGGCATCCGCCGTCCGGGATCGACGCAAGGAAGGAGCGCTTGTCGTCCGAGCATAAGACGCCCGTTTTTAGTGCACTTGTTATCGTAAGTTAACGGAGAATGAGATGCGTACTATGGAAATGGTGGATGCCGCGCCGACAAGGGAACGAGCTCCAAACGTTTTGCGATTGGTGTCCGCCGCAACCGTCGGCAATGCTTTGGAGTGGTTCGACATACTGATTTACGGATTCTTCGCAATCTCGATTTCAAAGGCTTTCTTTCCGGCGTCGAGTAGTGGGGTATCCCTTCTTCTGACCTTCGGGACGTTCGCGATCTCGTATTTGGCCAGACCGATCGGAGCGCTCGTGCTCGGTTCGTATGCTGATCGTCGCGGTCGCAAGGCATCGATGATGGTTTCGATTGTCACGATGATGGTCGGCACGACGACGATCGCACTGACGCCGAGTTACGAGTCGATCGGCGTAACCGCGCCGATTCTGGTCATCTGCGCTCGACTGCTTCAGGGCTTTTCCGCGGGCGGCGAGTTCGGCAGTACGACTGCCTTTCTGGTGGAACAGTGTCCCGAACGCAAGGGATTGTTCGCCAGCTTCCAGTTCGCGAGTCAGGGATTGAGCTATATGCTCGCGGCCGGTTTTGGTGTTCTCCTCACCTTGACCCTCGATGGAGATGCCATCGACTCATGGGGTTGGCGCGTGCCGTTTCTCTTTGGTGTGTTGATCGGTCCCGTCGGCCTGTACTTGCGAAAGCACGTGCATGAAGCCGACGGCGCAACGCATGAACGGCGCGAATCGTTCCCGGTAAGGGAGGTGTTCGGCAATCAGAAAACCAGAATGTTGTTGGCGATCGGTACGCTCGTCCTTTCTACCGGCGCCAGTTACGTCATTCTTTATATTCCGACCTACGCGGTACGTGAGCTTCATCTGCCTGCCAGTTTCGGCTTCATTGCAACGATGCTGACCGGCGCCATCCTGACGTTCGTTACGCCGTTCGTTGGCTATCTCTCGGACAAGATCGGCCGCATTAGGCTCATGAGCTGGGCCGGGATAGCATTCATTCTGACCATTTATCCGGTTTTCAAATTGCTTGGGGCGCATCCCGATCTGGGAAGGCTCATTGTGATGATGGCCTGGATCGGGACGCTGAAGGCGGTCTATTTTGGCGCACTGCCGGCGCTGATGGCGGAAGTCTTCCCGACAGAAACCAGAGCGACCGGTATGGCTATCAGCTACAACATCGGCGTCACGCTTTTCGGCGGTTTCGCGCCGCTGATCGTCGCATCATTGATCCATCAGACAGGCAATTTGGCATCGCCGGCGCTTTACCTGATGCTGCTCGGCGTGCTGAGTTTGATTGCATTGCGGGGATGTCGATCATTGTTGAATCTCCGATAGGACAGCGCATCGAGAGAATGTCGCATCAGCGAGCGATTGCTTCGCCGGGTGCGGCCCGAGACTGTTTCGACGAAATACGAGGCGAGGTCGGAATGAGTGCAAGGAAATTGGACGCGGTATCGTCGGGAGCCTCGATGTGGAATTGGCTATTACCGCCTTCGGAGCGGGCCCGCGTGTGTGTCGTCGTTGATCGAAGCCCTGGCGTGGCCGCGGTTTCAGCGACCGTAGCCAGCTTCACGGCGGTGCCGGAAGTCGCGCTTCTCCAGATTGACGATCCCGGCGATGCGCACCGTGCATGGAGCGAGTCGCTCATGCCGGATAACCTTCCCGATGCGTCGAAGACGGGCGCGGATTGCCGATTGAGTCAATTGCCGAGAGGCGTGCCGTTGCTATTGTGGTCGACACGCCCGCAAGACCTCGACTGGCTCGGCAGCATCGAAGGGAACAGGGTGAGTGCCCTCGTTAGCTTCGAGGGCGACGAGGTCGAAATGCAGGTACCTCGTCTTCTCACGCTTGTTCTGAAGGAGTTGAAGCACGCGATCGCCGAGAACATATTGATCTATTAATACCCAAAAAATGGGCGTGCTTCGGCGGTGGAAGCAGCAGAGAGTGCGCTCAGGATCAGCGGCGTTTCCGCTTCCGGAATGTCGCGCTTGATGCCGCTGCCCGGGTAAGAAGGAAACGCGCAAGCGAGGAATCCACCGGCATGTTCCGGCGCACTCGCCGGCGGCGCGGAATGCGACGCGCCAGCCCGTCAGAGCCCTCCCTCGATACCGGCGGATACGGGAAGGGCCGTGTTGAGTACGTCGCACGTTGCTTGGCGGATGCGATCCGGTTTGCGCGCGGTGCGCGATCAATAAAAACAATGCGGCCCCGCGCCCGCACCGTCACGCCGCGAGCGTGAAAGTTCCACCCCGGCGCGTTTTGACGTGGGGCTCAAGCAGGCTCGATGCACGCGCTAGGCAGCGGTAGTTCCAGCGGAGTTTGCATCCTGCCCCAGGCATTCGACCAGCAGTTCGGTCAGCGCCCGCACTTTTCGCGCCGGATGCTGGCCAGACGGGCGAACGACATAGATACCTGCCGGGGGAGGCGGATGGCGCTTCATGACAGGCACGAGCGCGCCGGACGCGATGTGCTCGTCGACAAGGTACTCGGGGAGCACCGCCACCCCGAGGCCGGCTACCGCGGCGCCGACGAGCGCCACGCCGCTGTCGGCCTTGAAGCGCCCCTGTGGACGGACGGTGACGACTTTGTCGCCATCCAGAAGTTGCCAGGATTCGTTGCCCTGCATGAGGGCCTGATGGGTGAGCAGTTCCTGGGGTGTTTCCGGCGATCCATGCGTGCTGACATAGTTCGGACTGGCGACGAACTTGCCGAACAGCGGCCCCACACGCCTTGCGACCAGGTTCGAGTCCTGCAGCGTGCCCACCCTGATCGCGCAATCGAACCCCTCGGCGATCAGATCGACGAAGCGATCGCTGTAGGAGGCGTGAATATGAAGCCGCGGGTGGCGTCGTGCCAACTCCGCGAGTATCGGCGCGAAGTGAGTCGGGCCGAGGGACATCGGTGCGGCAACCCGCAAGCGGCCGCACAGGTCGCCGGCGGGCAGGATCGTCTCCTTGGCCAGGTCGATTTCGGCGCATGCCCTGGCCGCATAGTCCCGGAACGTGGCGCCGGCCTCCGTCAACGCAACCCTGCGAGTGGAGCGCGCAATCAACTGCACGCCGAGTTCCGCTTCGAGCCCGGCGAGCCGTCGACTGACGATCGACTTGGACAGGCCCTGTCGAAGCGCGGCAGGCGAAACGCCTCCCGCATCGGCAACTTCCACGAATGTCCGTAGCGCTTCGATATCCATTCGGTGTTCCTTTCTCCGCAACGTTGAGGGTCCCGGAATGGTACAGCCGTATCGAGCAGAAACAGAAGACGGTTCGTTGACGTTCGCTGTCGGCGTTCCAGTTTCCGCGACACAGCTCATCGAGAAACGGCACTATCGAACCGAAGAGGCGGACAGCACAATGCGGGTTCAGGGGATGAACGTGACAAGCGCTCGTTTCCTGAAAACGCGTCCTTCTTCCAACCGGCAACCAAGGAAATGTGCATGACTTTTCGAAATGGCGTCGATTCGCTTCTTCGTCCCGAAGATTCCGTACTCGTTCTGATCGATCACCAGCCTTACCAGCTTGCCAACCTCAACAGCCACGACCCGCAGATGGTCGTCAACAATACGACCGGCCTCGCCAAGGCGGCCAAGGTGTTCGGTGTCCCCACCGTTCTGACCAGCGTGATCGCGGCGCGCGGCGGCCTGCTGTTCCCGCAGATCACCGAAGTGTTCCCGGATCAGGAGGTGATCGACCGTACCTTCATCAACACCTGGGAGGACAGGAAGGTCGTGGACGCGGTCAAGGCGACCGGCCGCAAGCAACTGATCATCGCGGGCCTCTGGACCGAGATCTGCGTCGCGATGCCGGTCATTCAGGCGTTGGGCGAGGGCTGGGACGTGACCGTGGTTACCGATGCGTCGGGCGGCACCTCGCTCGAGGCGCACCAGGTCGCCATCCAGCGCATGATCGCTGCCGGCGCGAACGTGATGACCTGGGTGGCGGTGGCGGCCGAGTGGCAACGCGACTGGGCCCGCGCCGAGACGGCCGAGAAGCTCAATAAGGTGATCGGGCCGCATTCGGCCGGCAGCGGCATCGCCTATTTCTGGGAGCAGCAGCTTCTCAACACGCCGGTGGCTGGCTGATCCTGACGGATGAAGGGGGCCGCGCGATGGACTGCTATCGAGCAGATACGCTGCTGGCCCCATCATCTCCGTTCGCCATGCGCCACGGAATGATCTCGCACATCGACCGCTGAGTTGCCGTGTTCGCCGTTGTCGCCGACCTCTATCGAGCAGGCTGCGAGCTTCCTTGCGCTTGCTCTGCCATAACGGCCATGGCGGCCTTTCCAGTCTCGGCCGGGTAGAAAGGACAATTGAATGATCGATCTGAATGGCAAGCGTGCATTGGTGACTGGCGCATCTCGAGGCATAGGCGCCGCGATCGCGTTGGCGCTGGCCGAGAACGGCGCCGATGTCGCGTTTACGTACCAACGCTCAACCGACAAAGCCGACGCGGTGGCCAAATCCATCGAGAACACCGGGCGTCGCGTAGCCGCCATCCTAGCCGATAGTGCCGATCCGGAAGCGATCACGCGTGCCGTCAGCGATGCCGTCGCGGCGCTTGGCGGCCTCGATATTCTCGTCAACAGCGCGGCGATCGGCCACGTCGGAACGATCGCCGACCTCGATGTGCGCGACTATCAAACGTTGATGGACGTGAACGTCCGAGCGCCGGTACTGTTCGCGAAGGCCGTCATTCCGCATCTTTCCGCAGGGGGACGCATCGTCTCGATCGGATCGGGGCTTGGGGAGCGGGTCCCGTTCCCCGGCATGACCCCTTATGCGATGTCGAAGGCGGCACTGACCGCATTTACCCGCGGACTGTCGCGCGAACTCGGTCCGAACGGCATTACGGTCAACCTCGTGCAGCCCGGATCGGTGAATACCGACGCCAATCCGGCGGACGGTGCGGCTGCCGACTTCCAGCGGAGCCTGACGTCGCTGGGGCGCTTCGGCGAACCGCGAGAAATCGCGAACGCCGTGGTTTTCCTGGCAAGTCCCGCAGCGAGCTTGATCACCGGCGCGATCCTGACCGCGGACGGCGGCGCAATCGCCTGACACGAACCCGGCCGCGCACGCTTGCCGTCCCGCCGGCTTCCAGGCCGTCCGCTGGCCGGCGGTTGACGGCGTCGATCGATCCAACAAGAGGAGCAGCACAATGTCGCTCTATCACTTCCCGGTCGGACAGCAGATGCAGGTGGTCTATCCGGTATTCATCGTGCACCTGACGCTGCACTCCACCGAACGAATGACCTTCAAGATCAAGGAAGGGCCGTACGCTTCAGTCGAAACCGTCGACATCGAGGTCGCGCCGCTGGGCAACGGCACCTTCGCGGTGAGCTGGAAGGAGTCGAACGGTGCGGCGGTCGTGAACATCCAGAATTACGACCTCGGCATCTTCCACTCGTTCGTCGCGTTGCCGGATGGAAATTTCTGGCGCATGAAAGGCCAAATGACGATGACGCATCCGGCTGCTCGTCAGGCGCGCGCGCATCAGGGCTGACGGGACGGGAATTCGTTGGCTGGCTCCGCAACCGCACGCCACGCTGACAGGCCGATTACCGTTTTGTCATCTACGCCGTTCGCGCCTGCACGCAGCGAAGCCGTGTCGCCGTTTCCGGGTAACATCGCCGGATGTCCCCACGAAAGCGACGGAGCCGGCCATGCGCATCCTGATAGTCGAAGACGAACCGAAGACGGGCGCGTACCTGAAGAAGGGGCTCGAGGAATCGGGCTTCAGCGTCGATCTCGCGAAGGACGGCGGCGAAGGGCTGACGCTCGCGCAGGAAGAGCGTTACGACGTGATCGTGCTCGACGTGATGCTGCCCGTGCTCGACGGCTGGGGCGTGCTCAAGCGGCTGCGCGACACGCACACGACGCCGGTGCTGTTCCTGACCGCGCGCGACGACGTGCAGGACCGCGTGCACGGCCTCGAACTCGGCGCCGACGATTACCTCGTGAAGCCGTTCGCGTTCGTCGAACTGCTCGCCCGCATCCGCACGCTCGCGCGTCGCGGGCCGCCGCGCGAGACCGAGCATCTGGCAGTCGGCGATCTGGAAATCGACGTGGTGCGGCGCCGCGTGAAGCGCGGCGCCACGCGGATCGACCTCACGCCGCGCGAATTCTCGCTGCTGCAACTGCTCGCGCGCCGGCAGGGCGAGGTGCTGAGCCGCACGCAGATCGCATCGTACGTGTGGGACATGAATTTCGACAGCGATACCAACGTGGTCGAGGTCGCGATCCGGCGCCTGCGCGCGAAGATCGACGACGCGTTTCCGGTCAAGCTGATCCATACCGTGCGCGGCGTCGGCTACGTGCTCGAACCGAAGGACGACGCATGACGCGCCCGCGCTCGCTGGCCGCGACGCTCGCGCTGGCCTTCGCCGCGACCACGCTGGCCGCGTTCGCGCTCGTCGGCACGTATGTGTATGCGGGCCTCGAGCGGCAGGTGAACACGCAGGACGATCTCGACATCGTGCTGGCCGCGCGCCACACGCGCCGGCTCGCGGGCGAGCTCGAGTCGCTCGATGCGGTTCGCGCACACGCGGAGCGGCTGACGAGCCAGGTGCTGGGCAACGAGGCGCTGTCGATGGCCGCCATCGATGCGCGCGGCGACGTGCTCGCGCGCCACAACGTCCGGCTCGCCGCGCTCGACGACGCGCCGGCGGCCGCCTCGGTTCCGCTGGCCGACGCGCAGTTGTTCGCGCCGCACGCGGTGCCGGTTCCCGCGAACGACCGGATCACGGCCGACCGGCTCGTCACGTGGCGCACCGGCGGCGGCACGCCGATGCGCGGCGTCGTGATCGAGGCCGCGCTCGGCGACCGCACGCCGATCCGTATCGCGATCGCGCGCAACATGCGCGACCGCGCCGATCTGCTCGACGGCTACCGCGACCGGCTCGAGATCGCCGGCGGGCTCGGCGCGCTATTCGCGCTGCTGCTCGGCTACTGGCTGATCCGCACGGCGCTCGCGCCGCTGCGCGAGATCGTCGACAATACCGGCCGGATCACGGTCGACAAGCTCGACACGCGGCTCGATGCGTCGCGCGCCCCGCCCGAGCTGCGCACGCTCGTCGATGCGCAGAATGCGATGCTCGGCCGCCTGCAGCAGGCATTCGCGCATCTGTCGCAATTCAGCGCCGATCTCGCGCACGACCTGCGCACGCCGCTGAACAACATGCGCGGCGCCACCGAAGTCGCGCTCGCGCGGCCGCGTTCGGCCGACGAGTACCAGGCGTTGCTCGAATCGAATCTCGAGGAATACGACCGTCTCGCGCGGATGATCGAGAACGTGCTGTTTCTCGCACGTGCCGAGCATCCGAGCTTCGTCACGCGGCAGCGCGCGTTCGACGTGCGCGACGAACTCGAGCGCATCGCGGAGTATTTCGAAGGGCTCGCCGACGAAGCGGGCTCGACGTTGCGCGTCGACGGGCACGGGCAGCTGACCGCCGATGTCGAGCTGTTCCGCCGCGCGGTCGGCAACCTGCTCGCGAACGCGCTGCGTTACACGCCTGCCGGCGGTGTCATCACGCTGAGTGTCGACGAAACGGCCGATGCGGTACGCGTCGTCGTCGCGAATCCGGGCGAGCCGATCGATCCCGCGCTTCTGCCGCGGATCTTCGACCGGTTCGTGCGCGGCGACCCCGCGCGCAGCGGCGGCGCGCCGGGCGGCACGGCCGGGCTCGGCCTCGCGATCGTGCGCTCGGTGATGGAACTGCACGGCGGCACCGCGCAGGTCGAAAGCGACGCGCGCGGCACGCGTTTCGTGCTCACGTTCAACCGGCTGCCGGCTGTGTGACGGCGGGTTCGGGCCGCGCGGCCACTGCGGGTGCCTTCGCGCCGGTGTTCGACTCCGCGCCTGCGCTCGCGCTCGCCTGCCAGCCGCCGCTCAGCCTTCCGCAATCCGACCAGGCTGGGATGGGGGGCGCGTAGAACGCCACTTCGAAGCCTACCGGTTCGCAAGCGCTGGTCGGGTTCGACACAAAGATTGAGATGCTCCTTCCCGGGCACCACGCAAAACAACGCTCGCCTCATGGCATGCTCACGCCGTGAACCCGCGACCAGTGAGCCAACGAGCACGCCCGAAACATTACGGCGCGCTCTTGCTCATTCAGCGGGGATGGATCGGCGCAGCGGCGCTGCAGCCGGGGTACGTCGAACAAGCCGGCGATGCGGTCGGCGTCCGTAGCCAGTATTTCGCGGGTGTGCTGGCGCAATGACTCGCCGTTACCTTGATCCTTGGGTAAGGCCGATTTCCTGCGCAGGCGCACGGCTTCCGGCAACGCACCGCGCGACGCTTCACGCAACATGGCCTTTTCCACGCCATCACGTAGCGCCAGCTCGGCCGGAATGGTGGCAGCCAGGTCCAAAACTTCGGTATCGCTGAAGGGTACGCGCGCTTCCAGTCCATGTGCCATGCCATGGATATCGCCGTTATGCAACAGCCGCTGCAACCAACGATGGCGCACCAGCCATTGCGTGGCGCGCAAACGTGAGGCGGGCGTATGCCAATCGTGTCCGGCGGCGATCGCCAGTTGGCGATAGACCTCGCCGTAGTGTTGCAACGGTTGCTCCAGCAGGCCGGGCCGTAGATAGGGATCGGCGGTCAAGCGTTGCAGGATATGGGTCGGATCACGGGTGGCGTGCGGGTCGAGCAGAAAGTGATAACCGTAGTGCGTTTCATCGGCGGCATCGCCCACCAATACCGCCTTGAGGCGCGTGCTGGCGGCTCGCGCCAGGTAATGTTGCGCAAGCTCCTGTTCCCACGCGGGCAGTGCATCGTTTTGCGTGGCCAATTGCAGCAGATCCTGGGCCAGTGCGGAGCGCGTCGGTGCGACGTCTTCGCGTGGCAGGCCCAATTCGTTTGCAGCCTGTTCGGCGAAAGGCTGATCATCGGAAGCCACGATCAGCGAACGCGCGTAGTCGTAGCGATGGTGATCTTCAAAGCGAATGGTGAAGCAGGGCGGTGTCGCACCTGCCGCGCGCGCCAGGCCGCCTATCAGCGTAGAGTCGAGGCCACCGCTGAAAAATAGGCCGACCGGTGTATCGGCGATCAAGCTACGTTGGACGGCTGTGGCCAGCCGCTCGCGCAGCGCGGGAGCGATATCGTCAGCCCTGGTGGCCGGGTTTTCGGCAATCTCCGGCGCCCAGCGCGATAGCTGCAAGCCATCGCGATCCAGGCGCAGCAGATGCCCCGGCGGCAGGTACGCCATGCCTTCGAACATGGGTTGCGCCACGCCGCTGAAGAACGGCGCCACCAGGTATTCCAGCACGGCATCGATATTCGCACGCGGCGCTCGCATCGCAGGCAGCAGTCCTTTGGCCTCCGACGCAAACAGGAATTCCGCCCCCTGTTGCAGGTAAACGAACGGCTTGACGCCCAGCCGGTCGCGCGCGGCAAAGGCTCGTTGACGATGGGTGTCCCACACCAGGAACGCGAACATGCCGTTGAAGCGCCGAAGACACACTTCGCCCCAAACCGCATACGCGGCGAGCACCACCTCGGTGTCGGTGTTCGTGCGGAACGACCAGTGCGCGCTCAGTTCGTGGCGAAGCTCCGCGTAGTTGTAGATCTCACCGTTGTAGACCAGCACGTAACGATGGTCGGCACTGCGCATCGGCTGCGCGCCATGCTCAGCGTCGAGCAGAGCCAAACGGTCGTGAGCAAGCACGGCGTGTTGGTCATGCCATAAGCCCCGACCGTCTGGCCCACGATGCCGTTGTCGTTCGCGCATGGCGAGCACCCGCTCGACCTGTGCGGGTGCCTGGCCGTCATAGCGAATTAGCCCAGCCAAGCCGCACATCAGACGGTCACGCCCAGTTGAACAGGGGCGAGCAACAGCGTGGTCCATCGCTGTTGCTGTTCGAAGTTTCTGCTAACAGTCACCACAGATACGGCTAATGGGAAAACTTGTGGTAGTGCCGTCAGAAAAGGCTGAGAACGACGTTCTTTTCGTGTCTGCACGCGTTGCGCTCATGCAAAAAAATGGGTGACGTATACGCGAGGATTTTGCTAATGCGCCTTCAAGAGCTTGCAATGTCAGATTTGGCTCATGAGCGGCGTAATGAGGAAAGCTACTCGTGACAAGAGCATAGCGTGCACGTAACAGATGATCAACAAAGTGGGTGCGTGCACAACAATATAATCATCATCCGAAGCCCGGTGGGGCGACTCTAGTACTTGTTTTCCAGGGTGTTGGAGGCTGCCCACATTGAGCTTTGGCGCACGCCCATGCCGCGCTTCAACACCATCGTTTGGCGTTCGGCGCACCGCGTGGAAACACCTTGGCAACGGCCTGCCGCTGCGCAGTGCCAAGGTTCGCCTGAACTCACGTGGAGAGCGATACTTCAACCCGCTATGCGGATGCTCCTCGTTGTAATGCTCGAACGCGATAGCGAGATTGCGCGCTGCGCTCGCGGCATCTGGCTTGGGCATAAAACCCATGTAATCGCGCTTCATTGTTTTCACGAAGCTCTCGGCCATACCGTTACTTTGCAGGCTGTACACGGGCGTGGTCAATGGCTTCAGACCGATATCCACGGCGAACCTGCGTGTTTCGTCGGCCGTGTAGCCGGAACCGTTGTCGTTCAACCACTCGATTTCGGCTGGCAACGGCAGAGACGGCCTACGCCGACGCGGAAAGACAGCATCGTAAGTGCGGCGCGAAAAGATTTTTGCGGGCGCAGCGCGCGGCACGCGTTCCTTGCAGGTTCAACCGGCCGCCGGCAGCGTGACGGAGGGTTCGGGCCGCGCGGCCGCTGCGTGTTCCTTCGCGGCGGTTGTCGATTCCGCGCCTGAGCCTGCGTTCGCGTTCGCCTCCCAGCCGCCGCCCAGCGCTTTCAGCAACCCGACTTCGGCCTCGATCCGGCGCGCGTCGATCTGATCGGCCGTGCGCCGGTTCGTCAACGCGATCGTCTGCGCGGTCACCACGTCCAGATAGCTGACGGCGCCGGCGTTGAAGCGATTCGTCGTCAGCCGCAGCGACAGGTCGGCCGCGTCGGTCGCGCGCTGCTGGCTGCCGGCTTCGGACGCGAGCGCATCGATCGCGGACAACTGATCCTCGACCTGCTGGAACGCGACGAGCACGGTTTGCCGGTAATCGGCGACCGCGCCGTCGTATTGCGCATGCGCGCCGCGCAGCGACGCGCTGCGGCGGCCACCGTCGAACAGCGTGCCGGCGAGTTGCGGGCCGAGCGACCAGAACAGGCTCGGCGCGGCGAGCCACGGCGCGAAGAACGAACTCTCGAGGCCGGCGCTCGCCGACAGCACCAGATCCGGGAAGAACGCGGCGCGCGCCTCGCCGATCTGCGCGTTCGCGGCCGCGACACGGCGCTCGGCCGCCGCGATGTCGGGCCGCCGCTCCAGCAGTTGCGACGGCACGCCGGCCGGAATGGCCGGCACGTGGAACGCCTGCACGCGCGGCGGCAGCGCGAAGGTCGATGCGCTCTCGCCGACGAGCGTCGCGATCGCGTGCTGCAACTGCGCACGCGACGCGTCGATGTCCGTGTCCTGCGTGCGCGTCGATTCGAGTTGCGTCTCGGCTTGCGCAACCGCCGACGCGTCGATCGCGCCGGCCGCGAGCTGCTGCTTGAGCAGCGTCAGCGCGTCCGCGTACGCGCGCACCGAGTCGTCGAGCAGTTGCTTCTGCGTATCGAGCGAGCGCAGCGCGAAATAGTCGGTCGCGAGTTCGGCCGTGACCGACAGTTTCACGGCCTGCAGGTCGGCCGCACTCGCGGCGGCGTTCGCCTGCGCGCCCGTCACCGCGTCGCGCACGCGGCCGAACACGTCGGGTTCCCAGCTCGCGGCCACGCCGGCCTGGTAGTCGGGCGTCGTCTTGCCGGCGAGCGACGAACCGAGCCGGTTTTGCGACACGCGCGCGCGGCTTTGAGCGACGCCCGCCGTGATCGTCGGCAGGAACCCGGCGTGCTGATAGTCGACCATCGCGCGTGCCTGCTGCAACTCGGCGACGGCCTTCTTCACCGTCTGGTTCGACACGTCGATGCGCGCTTCGAGCGCGTTCAGGCCGGCGTCGTCGAAGACGGTCCACCAGGCGCCGCGCGAGGCGGCGTCGGCTGGCATTGCGGCGCGCCAGCCGGCCTGTGCGGCCGGCGCGCCAGTGTAGTGCGCGGGCACCGCGACAGCAGGCGGCGAATAGGGCGGCAGCGTCGAGCAGGCAGTCAGTGCGGCGACGGTGCCGAGCGCGACGATGCGGCGAGCGAACGGGAGCGGATGAAGAAGGCGCATGGCAGGCATCTCGTGGGTGGTCGTCGATGGGTTAGCCGCGGGCAGGCGCCGGAGCGGGCGTTGACGCAGCGGGTGCGACGCCGGCCGCGCGCACCGGCGGCACGTCGCGCGCACCGATCGCGGACGCCGGTTGCATGGCCTGTGCGGCCTGCGCGGACGAAGCAGCCACCGGCGCCGCATCGCGCGCCGTCGCCACGATCTTCACGGCCTCTCCGGCCGTGATCGCATCGCCCGGGTTATCGATCACGCGATCGGCCGCTGCGAGCCCCGCGACGATCTCGACGCGCGTGCCGAAATCCCGCCCGATCTGCACGGTCTTCAGCGCGGTGCGGCCATTCGCGCCGACGGTGGCGACCGTCACGCCGTTCGGGCGGAACAGCAGCGCGCTGACCGGCAGGTCGAGCGCCGGCGTCGCGCTCGGCACGACGAGATGCGCCTGCGCATACGCACCGGGCATCAGCGCGCCGTCGCGGTTGTCGACGTCGATCTCGACGCGCAGCGTGCGCGTGACGGGATCGATCGCGCCCGCGCTGCGGGCCACATGCGCGGCAAAGCGCCGCCCCGGATACTGCGGCGTCGTCAGGTAGACGGACGTGCCGGCCGACACGCCGGTCGCGCTGTCCTGCGGCACGTCGACGAACACGCGCAGCGTGTCCGTCTGTTCGAGATGGAACAGCTCCCCGGACAAGCCCGGGCTGCCCGGCGTGCCGCCCGCCGTGACCAGCGTGCCGACGTCGACGTTGCGCGCGGTGATCACGCCGTCGAACGGCGCGGTGACGGACTCGTACGACACGAGTTCCGCAAGATGCGCGACGTTCGCCTGCGCGGAGGCAAGCATCGCGCGCTTCGCGTTCATGTCCGCGACCTTCGTGTCGGTGTCCTGCTGCGAGACCGACTGCGTTTTCAGCATGTCCTGCCAGCGCTGTGCGGTCGATTTCGCGTAGTCGTAGTTCGCCTGCGCGCTCGCTGCGTCGGCGCGCGCCTGGCGCAACTGCGCGTCGAGATCGGGCGCCGAGATCTGCGCGAGCGTCTGGCCGGCCTTCACGTGCGTGCCGAGATCGGCGCTCCAGTGCGCGATATAGCCGCTCGTGCGCGCATAGATCGACGCGTCCGCATACGGCGCGACCGAGCCGGGCAACGTCAGCGTCTGGTCGGCCGGCGCCGCGCCGGGCACGACGACCGACACCGGCAGCGCCTGCTGCGCGGCCACCTGCGCCCGCTGCGCGGCGCGGGCATCGATACGCGGCACGATGCCGAGCGCGAGCAGCGCGGCGGCGAGCGCGACGGCCGCGAGCGGCACGGCGAGCTTGCGGCTGCCGCGGGCCGGCGGGTTGTCGGGGGCGGCGCCGCGCGCGGCGGGCGGCACGGCTGCGGCTGCGGTGGCCGCGGTGGCCGCTTCGGCGGCGGGCGGCGGAGCGACGGGTTCGATCGAGTCGTTCATGATTGGGTCCGGGGTCGGGCGAGTCGAAGGATGAGAAAGGGTGGGCGTCCGCGCTCAACGCAGCGCCGGCGTATCGGGCGCGTGCTGCGTGCGCCGGGCGGCTGCGGCGTCGCGACGCCGCGCGAGCCACGCGTGGACGAAGCCGAATAGCACCGGCACGAACAGCAGCGTCGAGAACGTGCCGAATGCGAGGCCGCCGATCACCGCGCGGCCGAGCGGCGCGTTCTGCTCGCCGCCGTCGCCGAGGCCGAGCGCCATCGGCAACACGCCGATCAGCATCGCGAGCGCGGTCATCACGACGGGCCGGAAGCGGCTGAAGCCTGCGTCGAGCGCGGCCTGCCACGGCGGCTCGCCGGCCGCGAGCAGTTCGCGCGCCGCGTTCACGACGAGGATGCTGTTCGCGGTCGCGATGCCGATGCACAGGATCGTGCCGGTCAACGCGGGCACCGACAGCGTGGTGCGCGTGACGAACAGCATCCACGCGATGCCGGCGAGCGATGCCGGCAGCCCGCCGACGATCACGAGCGGATCGAGCCACGACTGGAAGTTCACGACCATCAGCAGGTAGACCAGCGAGATCGCGAGCGCGAGGCCGCCGAGCAGGCCCGTGAACGATTCGTGCATCGCCTGTACCTGGCCGCGCAGCACGATCGACGAGCCGGGCGGCAGTTGCGCGCGCGCGGCGTCGACGAGCTTCGTCACGTCGGCCGTGACGCCGCCGAGGTCGCGCCCCTGCACCGACGCGAAGATGTCGAGCACCGGCTGCACGTTGTAGTGCGACACCACGGCCTGCTGCGTCGCGCGCGAGAACGTGCCGAGCGCACCGAGCAGGTTCTGCGCGGGCGCACCTGCGGCCGGGCCGCCGGCCGGCGTCTGCGGCGCGCGCGCGGTGCCGGCGGGCAGCGGCACGTTCGCGAGCGACTGCAGCGAATTCACCGTGTATTGCGGCGTCTGCACGAGCACCGGGTAGCTGACGCCGTTGCGCGGATCGAGCCAGAAGTTCGGCGTCGTCTGCGAGCTGCCGGACAGCGCGATCAGCAGGTTCTGCGCGACGTCGCGCTGCTCGAGGCCGGCCTGGATCGCCTTCGTGCGGTCGACGTTCACGTTGATCGCCGGTTCGTCGCCGGGCTGCTGGATGCGCGCGTCGACGAGGCCGCGCACGCCGCGCAGCTTCGCGAGCAGCGCATTCGCGACCGCGCGGTTCTGGTCGAGCTTGTTGCCGACGATCTGGATGTCGATCGGCGCGGGCAGCCCGAAATTGAGGATCTGGCTGACGATGTCGGCCGGCAGGAACGCGAACGTCACGCCGGGGAACGACTGCGCGAGCACGTTGCGCAGCTTCGCGACATACGCGGCGGTCGACGCATGATTCGGCTTCAGCGTGACGAGCACGTCGGCGTCCTCGGTGCCGATCGGATCCGACGAGTCGTACGTGAGGTTGATCCCGCTCACCGGCACGCCGATGTTGTCGAGTACGCCCGCGAGCTGGTTGGCCGGAATCACGCCGCGGATCTTCGCTTCGACTTCGTCGGTCAGCCGCGCGGTTTCCTCGATCCGCGTGCCGGTCGGCGCGCGCAGATGCAGGCGGATCTCGCCGGTATCGACCGACGGGAAGAAGTCCTGCCCGGCGAACGCGTAGAGGCCCGTCGATGCGACGCAGGCGAGCAGGAACGCGGCCGCGAAGCGGCGGCGCCGCGCGATCGCCGCGGACAGCAGCGCGCGATAGCGCAGCCGCACGGCCTCGAAGCGATGCTCGAACGTGGCCTGGAAACGCGCGATGCGCGCGAATACGCCGCGCGGCGGCCGGCCGCTCCCTTTGGCGCGCATCAGCGCCATCGCGAGCGTCGGCACCAGCGTGCGCGAGAAGAAGTACGACGCGATCATCGCGAAGATCACGGCCTCGGCCAGCGGCACGAACAGATAGCGCGCGACGCCCGTCAGCAGGAACATCGGTACGAATACGATGCAGATCGACAGCGTCGACACGAAGGTCGGCACCGCGATTTCGCCCGCGCCGGTCAGAATGGCCTCCTCGAGCGGCGCGCCGAGCTCGAGATGATGCGTGATGTTCTCGATCGCGACGGTCGCGTCGTCGACGAGGATCCCGACCGCGAGCGCGAGCCCGCCGAGCGTCATGATGTTGATGGTCTGGCCGAGCGCGGACAGCGCGAGCAGCGACGTGAGCACCGCGAGCGGGATCGTGATCGCGATGATCAGCGTCGCGCGCCAACTGCCGAGAAACAGCAGGATCATCAGCGCGGTCAGGCACGCGGCGATCAGCGCTTCGCGCACGACGCCCTGGACGGCCGCCTTCACGAACACCGACTGATCGTCGAGCGGCGCGATGTGCAGCGCGTTCGGCAACCCGGCCGCGATCTTCGGCAGCATCGCCTTCACCTGGTCGATGATCGTCAGCGTCGACGTGCTGCCGGTCTTCTCGACCGTCAGCAGCGCTGCGCGCTTGCCGTCCGCCCGCACGATGTTGGTCTGCGGCGCGTAGCCGTCACGAACGTGCGCGACGTCGCGCACGTACACGACATTGCCGCCGATCGTCTTCACCGGCAGGTCGTTCAGCGCGGCGACCGTCTGCGTGCTGCCGTTCATCTGCACGTTGTATTCGTGCGTGCCGATCTTCGCGGTGCCGCCCGGCAGGATCAGGTTCTGCGCATTGATCGCGTTGACGACGTCGATCGGCGCGAGCCCTTTCGCCTGCAGCGCGCGCGTATCGAGATCGACGACGATCTGGCGGATCTTGCCGCCGAACGGCAGCGGCACGGCCGCGCCCTGGACGGTCGCGAGCTGCGTGCGGATGAAGCTGTTGCCGAGGTCGTACAGCTGCTGCTCGGCGAGCGTGTCGCTCGACAGCCCGAGCTGCAGGATCGGCACGGTCGACGCGTTGTACGTGATGATGTTCGGCGGCAGCGTGCCGGGCGGCAGGATGCGCAGGATCGATGCGGCGTTGCTCGCGGCTTCCGCGATCGCGCGATTGATGTCGGCGCCCGGGTGGAAGAAGATCTTCACGACCGACACGCCGTTCAGCGACTGCGACTCGATGTGCTCGATGTCGTCGACGTCGGACGTGAGCGCGCGTTCGTAGTTCGACGTGATCCGCTTGGCCATGTCCTCCGCGGAGAAGCCGTTGTACGACCAGACGATGCTGACGACCGGAATGTCGATGCTCGGGAAAATGTCGGTCGGCGTGCGCAGCAGCGCGAGCGGTCCCGCGATAAAGATCAGCAGTGCGAGTACGACGAACGTGTAGGGCCTGCGTAACGCCAGCCGGACGATCCACATGATGGTGCTCCTCGAAGCAGGGCTCGGATGCGCATTCGATGCGATGAGCGTGCAGTCTGCCGGCGCGGCGTTGACCCGACCCTGACTCGAGGATTACGAAACCGTTATCTGTGCGGGCGGTGGCATCGGCGGCGTTTGGTCGCCGGCGGCCCACCCTTGCTTTTTCATATGCCTTACCATAAAGCAAGGAATATTGGAGGTGTCCCAATGACAGCAGCCACTATCACTTCAAAGGGCCGGGTCACGATCCCGACGGACGTACGCAAACAACTTGGCCTGGAGTCGGGAGACCGGATCGAATTCAGCTTCAACGAGGTAACGGGCCGGTATGAGATCTACCCGGCCACGCACTCGCTCGCATCGCTGAAGGGCGTCGTGAAGAAGCCCAAGAAGCCGGTGTCAATCGAGGACATGAGTCGGGCCATCGCCGAACAGGGAGCGTCCGCGTGATGATCGGACTGGATTCCGCATGAACTCGACGATCAACCGGCATACGGACCGCGTTGCGGGCCCGCGCCGTGTCCGGCGAACCGGAGTCGCCCACCCACGACAGGCGCGGGCGATCAGATAACAAAACCGTAATCGAAGCCTCACCTTCAGGAAAGCGCGCGAATCGCAGAATGAATCCAACTCTTCATCACATCGATGGGGAGCGGATGTCCGGCCTGATCTGCGGACGCGAATATGCCATCTTTGAGAGGTGAACATCATGAACAACCTGATTCGTGCAGTCCTGCTTTCCTGTGCGCTGAGCGCACCGATCGTCGCATTTGCGCAAACCACCGACCATACGGTCTCACGCGCCGACGTGCGCGCCGATCTCGTCAGGGTCGAACAGGCCGGTTATCGGCCGGTCGGCACCGATCCGTACTATCCCGAGGACATCCAGGCCGCCGAGGCGAAGGTCGCCGCGCAGCAAGCGCAATCGGCCGCCGCACGGCCGACCGACGCTGCAAAGACGGCTACGTCATCGCTCGCATCGCTCGACCCGCAGCCGTTGTACGAGCATCACTGAATGCGGTTGCCGACCGCCGCCGGTGGCCCGGCGGCGGAGCGCTCAACGGCGCGCATGCCGCCGTGCGTCAGTGCTCACCCTTCTCGAGCACGTTCTGCGTGAGGGTGACCGACGGAATCGTCGGCTTGAGCAACGTGCGGCGCGCGCGACGGCTCAGCCACTTCCAGCCGGCCACGAGCAGCAGCGCGACCAGCGGGATCGATGCAATCGTCCACGTCCCGTTCGGGTAGTCGAATGCCATCAGCACCAGCACGCCGAGCAGGAACAGCAGCGTGAGCCACGACGTCACGGGCGCGCCCGGCATCCGGAACGACACGTCGTCCACCTCGCCGCGCCTGACCGCCGCGCGGAACTTCATCTGGCACACGACGATGAAGCCCCAGGTGCTGATGATGCCGAGCGACGCGATGTTCAGCACGATCTCGAACACGCTCGACGGCACGAGATAGTTGAGCAGTACGCCGACCACATAGATCGCGACGGTCACCAGAATGCCCGCGTACGGGACGGATTGCCCGCTCATCCGCGCGAGGAAAGCGGGGGCCGAGCCGCCCATCGACAGCGAACGCAACACGCGCCCGGTCGAATACAGGCCGGAATTGAGGCTCGACAGCGCGGCCGTCAGCACCACCAGGTTCATCACCGAGCCGATGCCCGGCACGCCGAGCGCGCCGAAGAACGTGACGAACGGGCTCTGGCCCGCCTTGTACGCACTCCACGGCAGCAGGCAGACCAGCAGAACGACCGACGCGACGTAGAAAATCGCGATGCGCCAGATCACGTTGTTGATCGCGCGCGGCAGCACCTTGCGCGCATCCTTGCATTCGCCGGCGGCCGTGCCCACCAGTTCGACGCCCGCGAACGCGAACACCACGCCCTGCACCAGCACCAGCGCCGGCATCAGTCCGTGCGGAAAGAACCCGCCGTTGTCGGTGATCAGATGCATGCCGGTGCCATGGCCGGCGACCGGCATGCCCGTGCCGAGGATCGCCGCACCGATCACGAGAAACAGCACGATCGCGGCGACCTTGATCAGCGCGAACCAGAACTCCATCTCGGCGAACCACTTCACGCCGATCAGGTTCATCGTCGCGACGATGCAGAGCGCGACGAGCGCGAAGATCCACTGCGGCACGGCCGCGAACGGCGCCCAGTAATGCATGTAGAGCGCGACGGCGGTGATGTCGACGATGCCGGTCATCGCCCAGTTCAGGAAGTACATCCAGCCGGCGACGAACGACGCCTTCTCGCCGAGGAATTCGCGCGCGTACGACACGAAGCTGCCGCTGCTGGGGCGATGCATCACGAGCTCGCCGAGCGCGCGCAGGATCAGGAACGAAAACGCGCCGCACACCAGATAGACGATCGCGAGCGCCGGGCCGGCGGCCTGCAGCCGGGCGCCGGCCCCGAGAAACAGCCCGGTGCCGATGGCCCCGCCAATCGCGATCATCTGCACCTGTCGATTGCCGAGGGTCTTGTGATAGCCGGCTTCGTGCGATTCGAGCCAGCTGCGTTTGTCGGTTTCGCCGGTTGTCGACGGTTCGGGAATCGATGCCATGACGGTATCCTCGCGCACGGATGGGATTGGAATCATCCCGATCGCGGGACGATCGGGACCACCGGTACCGGAGGAGCCGCGCGCGGAATCGAGCGCGCGCCTCCTGCTTGCGATTCGCCGGGCGTGGCGAACGGCACGGTACGTCGCGAACGTATTCAGCCGTAATTCCCGTCACAAACAGAATGCAAATTTGGACTGAGCCTGTTCGAATCCGTGCATAGGGCCTCGGCGACGGGTGAACCAGATAGGTAATTTGGTGCGCCGGCGCGCTCTGCGGGGGCAACCGTTACCGACGGTGCCGGCTCATGCACCGAAATGAGGAATCCAGTTCACCAAAATTTCCGCCTCATGCCGGTGCGGCAGGCGTTTCACGGCAATGGCCCGGTTTTTGCTGGAGTGGTGTTGGCCGCGCAACGGTTGCGCGCTGCCCGACGACATACCAGACAAGGAAGATTCACCGTGAGCCCGACGACCCGACCGTTCCCCCGACGCACCTGGCTGGCTGCGCTGCTCGCCGCGCCCGTGATGGCGCTGTTCGCCGCCGCGCCGGCCCATGCCGACGCGCTCGACACCATCGCGAAAAACGGCGCGCTGCGCGTCGCGGTGCCCGAGGACTATCCGCCGTTCGGTTCGGTCGGCACGGACATGCAGCCGCAGGGCTACGACATCGACATGGCAGGACTCCTCGCCAAGGCGCTCGGCGTCAAGCTGAAGCTGGTGCCCGTGAACAGTGCGAACCGGATTCCGTACCTGACGACCAACAAGGTCGACATGGTGATCTCGTCGCTCGGCAAGACCCCGGAGCGCGAGAAGGTCATCGATTTCTCGAGTGCGTACGCCCCGTATTTCCAGGGCGTGTTCGGGCCGTCCGACGTGAAGGTGAGCGCGCCTGCCGACCTGTCCGGCAAGACGGTCGGCGCCACGCGCGGCGCGCTCGAGGAGATCGCGCTGTCGCAGCTCGCGCCGGGCGCGACGATCAAGCGCTTCGAGGACAACAACGCGACGATCCAGGCGTTCCTGTCGGGGCAAGTCCAACTGATCGCGGCCGGCAACATCGTCGCGGCGGCGATTCTCGCGAAGAATCCGCCGCGCCGCCCCGAGGTCAAGTTCGTGATCAAGAATTCGCCGTGCTTCGTCGGCGTCAACAAGAACGAACCGCGCCTGCTCGCAAAGATCGACGATGCGATCGCGCATGCGAAGCAGGACGGCACGCTGGGCGAGATGTCGCGGAAGTGGCTCGGCCAGCCGTTGCCGGCCGGACTGTGACGAATCGCCGTGTCGCCTGACACGGCGCCGCGGTCGGCATGGCCGGCGCGGCGCGTGTCGTTGTCCGAACCCGAATTGACCCCCTCCCCATGAGCTACCAGCTTCAATTCGGCGAACTCGCCGAGTACGCCGGCGTGTTCGCGAGCGGCGCGGCGATCACGCTCGCGCTGACCGCGGTCGCGACCGTGCTCGGCGTGGCGGTCGGCGTGCTCGGCGCGGCCGCGTACAGCGCCGACGCGCGCGCGGCCGTGCGATTGCGCCCGCTGATCGGCGCGTACGTCGAGGCGATCCGCAATACGCCGTTCGTCGTCCAGCTGTTCTTCATCTTCTTCGGCTTGCCGGCACTCGGCGTGCACATCGACGAATACACGGCCGCGATCCTTGCGATGACGCTCAATCTCGGCGCGTACTCGGTCGAGATCGTGCGCGCGGGCGTGGCCGCCGTGCCGAAAGGGCATCTGGAGGCAGCGTCCGCGCTGGCGATGTCGCGCGCGCAGATGCTGCGCCACGTCGTGCTGCCGCAGGCGCTCGCCAAGGTGTTTCCCGCGCTGTCGAGCCAGATCGTGATCACGATGCTCGGTTCGGCGGTCGTGTCGCAGATCTCGGTGGCCGACCTGACCTATGCGGCCAGCTACATCCAGTCGCGCAACTTCCGCGCATTCGAGACGTACTTCGTGATCACGCTCGCGTATCTGGCGATGGCGCTGCTGCTGCGCGCCACGCTCGGCGCGATGGGCCGCCGCCTGTTCTCCCGCCGCGTGCGAGGTGCGCGATGACCGATTTCACGTTCGGGCAGATTCTCGCGAACCTGCTGCTGGCCGCGCGCTGGACGATCGTGCTGTCGATCGTGTCGTTCGTGTCCGGCGGCCTCGTCGGCCTCGGGCTGCTCGTGATGCGCGTGTCGGGTTCGACGCTGCTGCGCGGCGTCGCGAAGCTCTATATCGAGGTGTTTCAGGGCACGCCGTTGCTGATGCAGCTGTTCATCGTGTTCTTCGGCCTGCCGCTCGTCGGGCTCGACGTTCCGCCGTGGGTCGCGGCCACGGCGGGGCTCACGTTCTTCACCAGCGCGTATCTGGCCGAGATCTGGCGCGGCTGCGTCGAGGCGGTGCCGAAAGGGCAATGGGAGGCGTCGGCGAGCCTGGCGATGAGTTACGTCGAGCAGTTGCGTCACGTGATTCTGCCGCAGGCCGCGCGCATCGCGATCGCGCCGACGGTCGGCTTCGGCGTGCAGGCCGTGAAGGATACGGCGCTGGTGTCGATCATCGGCTTCACCGAGCTGACGAAGGTCGGCATCGCGATCTCGAACGCGACGTTCCGGCCGTTCGTCGTGTATGGCCTCGTCGCGCTGATCTATTTCGCGCTCTGCTATCCGCTTACCCGTTATGCGCGCACGTTGCAAAGGAGATGGCATGCCGCTCGTTGAAACCCGGGGTCTCGAAAAGAACTTCGGCACCCATCATGTGCTCAAGGGCATCGACCTGTCCGTCGAGCGCGGGCAGGTCGTCTCGATCATCGGCCGCAGCGGCTCGGGCAAGAGCACGCTGCTGCGCACGCTCAACGGGCTCGAGAGTATCGACGCGGGCACGATTTCGGTCGACGGCGAACGCGTCGATGCACGGCACGCGGACCTGCGTGCGCTGCGGCTGAAGGTTGGCATGGTGTTCCAGCAATACAACCTGTTTCCGCACCTGAGCGCCGGGCAGAACGTGATGCTCGCGCAGTCGGTGGTGAAGAAGTCGCACCGCCAGCAGGCGCGCGCGATCGCGGAACTGATGCTCGAGCGCGTCGGCCTCGGCGACAAGTTCGACGCGTTTCCGGAACACCTGTCGGGCGGCCAGCAGCAGCGCGTCGCGATCGCGCGTGCGCTCGCGATGAAGCCGAGCGTGCTGCTGTGCGACGAGATCACGTCCGCGCTCGATCCCGAGCTCGTCGGCGAGGTGCTGGGCGTCATCGAGCAACTCGCGCGCGAGGACATGACGCTGATCATGGTGACCCACGAGATGAACTTCGCGCGGGCGGTGAGCGACAGGATCGTGTTCATGCACCAGGGGCGCGTGTGGGAGAGCGGGACGGCCGACGAGATCTTCGAGCGGCCGCAGACGGTGGAGTTGACGCGGTTTCTGGGCAGCGTCCGGAACACGGAAACCGTTCCGCGCTGACTGACACTGCCGTGCGGCCGGCCCGCGATCAGATGACAAGACCGTAATCAAAGCCTCACCTTCCGGAAAGCGCGTGAATCGCAGAATGGATACCACTCCTCATCGCATCGATGCGGAGCGGATGTCCGGCCTGATCTGCGGACGCGAACACGCCATCTCGAGAGGTGAACATCATGAACGACCTGATTCGTGCAGTCCTGCTGTCCTGTGCGCTGAGCGCACCGATCGTCGCATTTGCGCAAACCGCCGACCATACGGTCACGCGCGCCGACGTGCGCGCCGACCTGATTCAGGCGGAGCGTGACGGCACGCTGCCGACGTCGAATTGGGACTATCCGCCGAGCACGCAGACGATCGCGCGCAATCGCGAACTGTATGCGATCGCGCATGGCGACCGGCACACGGCAATGGCCGCGACGTCGGCCGCCGTATCGACGGCGAGCGCGCAATGAAGCGGGGCGCCGTATCGACACGCGTGACGGGGCTGGCGATCGCCGCATGGCTTGCGGCGGCCGCGGTGCCGGCTTTCGCGCGCGGGCAGCCGCAACTGCCCGACGACGACGGCGGGCGCGCGAGCGTGCTGCGTGCGCTGGATCCCGGGTTCGATCCGCACCGCGCGGCAGTCGACATCCGACCGGCGAACCGTCACGCCGCGCCCATCAGCCGTGCGCCGAGCGCGATCCCGCGCGCGGACAGCAGCGCGCTAGCCGCGCGCTGACGGGCGTCCCAGCCTGCCAGCGCGGCGTCGAACGCGGCGCCGCGTGTGACGTCGCGCAATGCTTCGGCGAGATCGACCGCGTTGTCCGCGGCCTTCGCGACGCCCGCCGCCGTGTGCGGGCGCGCGATGCAGGCGGCGTCGCCGAGCAGCACCGCGCGGCCGAAAGCCATCCGCTCGGCTGCGAGATCGACGATCGCCTGTGCGAACGGCGCGGGTGTCGCATCGACCAGCGCGGCGAGCGTCGGCGCGAGCATCCGGTCGGCGGCGTCGACGAGCTCTGCGCGGTTGTCGTCGCGCATCGCGCCGGGCGGCAGCGACCCGTCGCGCTGCGTGCCGTCGCGCGCAACGAACAGCGACGGCAGCCGGTCGGACGCCAGACGCCGGTACCACACCCAGTTCACGCGCCGTTTGCCCGGTTCGATCGCGCCGTCGGCGCCGGGCACCAGATACGTCAGGAACAGGTGCCGGTCGCCTTGCTGGAACGTGAAGCGTTCGCGCAGCAGAACCAGCACCTGCTCGGGCAGCGCGCGTTCGTCGACGAGCCCGCGCCACGCGACATAGCCCGCATACGTCGGCCGCACGTCCGGCAGCAACTGCGCGCGCACGGTCGAGCGGCCGCCGTCCGCGCCGATCAGCAGGTCGGCCGTCTCGGCGCGGCCGCTCGCGAAGTGCGCGACGATCCGCTCGCCGTCCTGCTCGAACCGCTCGAACGCGTCGCCGGCGTGGATGATCCCGGCCGGCAGCGCACGCTTGAGCGCCGTGTAGATCACGTTCCACGCGGTCTGCGTTTGCGGCATTGCGAAGCGTTGCACGATGCGGTCCTGCGCATCGACGTAGATCCGGTCGATCGAATCGACGCCTGCTTCGCGCGGCAGCGCAACGCCGCCGAACGCGAACGCGCGCTCGATCGGCGGCTGCAGCACGATGCCGCCGCCGCGGCTGTCGAGTTCGTGCGGCGATTGCTCGAATACGCGGACGTCCCAGCCGACCGCGCGCAGCGCGGTCGCCGCGAACAGCCCGCCGACCGATCCGCCGGCGATGACGGCCTTGCGGCCCGATCCGTGTTCCATCAGACGTTCTCCCGATGATCGGCGTGCAGCGGGCGTTGCGTCAGCCGGCCCAGCCGCGCAGGAAATCGAGCAGCAGCGCGTTCACGCGCTCGGGCTGCTCCTCGTGCGGCAGATGCCCGCACTGCGCGATCGGCTCGGCACGCAGGTTCGCCGCCATGCCTTCCCATATGGCCTTCATGTCGAACATCTTGCCGACCGCGTAGAAATCCTCGCCCCAGATCGCCATGGTCGGGCACGCGATCCTGACGTCCGCATCGACGAGGTCCTGCTGCACGTCTTCCGCGTTCGCGCGATAGTCGGCCAGCGCGCCGCGCACGGCCCCCGGCCGCCGATACGCACGCACGTACGTGTCGAACGCGTCGCCCGAGATCGCGTGCGGGTTGTAGCACCAGTCGGCGAAAAAATAGCTGAGCCATTCGGCTTCCTTGCCGGCGATCAGCGCCTCCGGCAGGTCGGGCACCTGGTGGAACAGGAAGAACCAGTACGCGCGCGCGGTTTGCGCGGTCATGTTCTGCGCGACGATGCGGGTCGGCACGTTGTCCATCACGACGAGCCGCTCGACGCGTTCGGGGAAGTCCTTCGTGAAACGCGTCGCGACGCGTGCGCCGCGATCGTGCCCGACGAGCGCGATGCGCTCGATGCCGAGCGCGTCGAGCAGCGCGGCGAGATCGCGCGCCATGTTGCGCTTGTCGTAGCCGGCCGCGGGCTTGTCGGTTTCGCCGTAGCCGCGCAGGTCGGGCACGATCACGCGGTAGTGCCGCGCGAGCGCCGGAATCTGGAAGCGCCATGCGAAGCTGGTTTCGGGGAAGCCGTGCAGCAGCACGACGACGGGCCCCGCGCCGGCATCGATGAGGTGCTGGCGGATACCGTTCGCCGTAACGGTGTGATGGGTGAGGGCAAGCGTGTCGGTCGTCATGTGGGGATCCCGGTTCTGCGGGCGGTGCGCGAGACGGCACGCGTCCGATGCTGTCCGAGCATAGGCCACGAAACGAGCGTCGCGGCTGAATCGTTCTGAATCGGCCCGAGCGCGGCGCCGCTGCATCACCTGCGGCGCGGGCGCTTCGCTGATGCACCGGACGCGACACGCTTCAGCGCGGCCGGCGTGCCGTTGAGGAACGCATCGATCTGCCGTTCGATTTCCGCGTCGAGATCGTCGGGCACCGGCAGCCCGTATACCCACTTGCGCACGCCGAGATAGAAGATGCTCGCGTGCAAACTCCACACCAGTTCGATTTCCGCGTTGCGCTGCGCGTCGGACGCCGGTGTCGCGATATCGTATTCATGCCGCAGCTCGCGCAGCACCGGCAGGAACACGCGTTCGCGCAGCCGCGACAGGTAGCGCGTATTGAAGCCTTCGCGGCTGAGCCCCGCGAAGATGAACGTGCGGATCCACTCGCGCCGCAGGATCGTCTGCGCATACGAGCGGTAGAACATGACGAGCCGTTGCTGCAGCGGGATCGCGCGATCGGCGATCAGTTTTTCCCAGTCGGGATTCCACGTGTAGACCTCGTCGTACACGCGATCGATCAGCGCCTCCTTGCTCGGAAAATACCGGTAGAGCAGGGGTTGCGTGACGCCGATCTGTCGCGCGAGCTCGCGCGTGCTGCCGGAAAACCCATGCGTCGCGAAGTGCTCGACCGCCTTTTCGACGATCTGGCGCTCGCGTGCTTCCGGCGTGAGGCGGCGGCCCGATGGGCTGGCGGTGGCGTCCACGGTCGTCCCGCGCGTGCGGGGCGCGGCATTGCGCTTGGCTTCGGTCATGCATCGGCTCCTGAATGCGGCCATTCTGCCCTTGTCGATCGAAAGATGGCAACGCGCGCCCCGGCGCGGCCGGCCATGCAGGTGGGCGCCGTGCCGAGTCGTGCGCCGTTCGGCGCTTTCAGAAAAATTCAGCTTGCCGCCATGACTTTCGGGCCGGCGTTCCCTAGTCTTGCTTCAGAACCGCCGCACGGGCCGGGCGCCATCCTGTCGTCCCGGCCGGCGGCGCAACCGGAACGGACCATGCCTCATCTGATCTCGCCGGGAGCCAGCATCGCAGTCGGCTTCCTGCACCCCCTCGGGCGCGTGCAATCGCCCGCCGCGCCGCTGATCGCGCTCGCGCGCCTGCTCGGCATCGTCGCCGACGAGCAGGCGGTCCCGCGCGCCGCGCAGTTCCACGATGCGGACACCGCCGACACAACCGCGGAAGCCACGACATGCAGCCCGCGCAAGTAACGGCAGCGGGCGCGGCGGCCCCCGATCACCTGCGCGGCGAGGATGTGTTCCTCGCATCGATCGCCGGCTACGTCGACACGCTCGGCTTCGTCGCGCTGTTCGGGCTCTTTACCGCGCACGTCACCGGCAACTTCATCCTGATCGGCTCGGGCCTCGCCGGTGTCGGCCAGGGCCTCATGATCAAGTGGCTCGCGTTTCCGGCATTCATCGCGGGAATCGTGGCCGCCCGCCTGCTCGATCACCGGATGCGCGTGCGCGGGCATGGTCCGCGGGCGCGCTCGCTGTACGCGCTGCAGACGATCCTGCTGGCCGGATTCATGCTCGCGGGCGTCGCGGCGTCGCCGATCGGCAACGCCGATGCGCCCGCGACGATCGTCTGCGGGCTGCTGGGTGCGGCAGCAATGGGCGTGCAGAACGCGCACGGCCGGCTGACCGCGCGCACCGTCGTCGCGAACACCGTGATGACCGGCAACGTCACGCAGGCGGTCATCGATGCATTCGACTGGCTCGTGCCGATCGCCGCGCCGGCCGAACGGGAAGCCGCACGCGCGCGGCTGCGACGCACGCTGCCGCCGGTTGTCGGTTTCGCGCTCGGCGCGGGCGCCGGGGCGAGCGCCTACCTGTACGCCGGGTTCTGGGCACTGGCGCTGCCGCTCGCGGCGCTCGGTTTCCTCACCTGGCGATCCGGCCGGACCGGCGAGCCTTCCGCGTCGCGCTGAACGCCGATTCCCCGCGTGGCGTCGGCTGCGCGCGCGACCGGGGCGGCGGCGAAGCCGCCCCGCGTTTCTTCATCAGAATTTTCTCCGAGAGACCCCGCCATTGATGGCGGGAAGGAAAGGAGTGCAGTTGACAGGCAGCTTCTTCCACGGGTTAGGATCGCCTGCATGATCCTTGTCTACCGCTACCGGGTGAAATCGCTCAACGGACTGCTTAACAAGCAGGGCCGCGCGGTGAACTACGTCTGGAACTTCTGCAACGACACGCAGAAGCACGCGCTCAAGTGGGGCAGGAAGTGGCCGACGGGATTCGATCTGAACGTGTTGACGACAGGGAGCAGCAAGGCGCTTGGCATCCACTCCGGCACGATCAACGCGACGTGCGAGCAATATGCGAAGTCGCGCAGTCAGCACCGTCGGCCCTACCTGCGCTATCGCGGCAGGAAATCGCTGGGCTGGGTGCCGCTGAAGGGCCGTGACCTGAAGCGCGAGGGTGACGCGTTTCGTTTCGCCGGCAACACGTCTCGCGTGTTCAACAGCCGATCGCTTCCCGAAGGCAAGATCAAGGACGGCACCAACTTTGCGCAGGATGCACGCGGCAACTGGTTTCTCAACATCGTGATAGAGATGCCGGATGTTCAGGCTCGCTCGGTCCGTTCCGGCGTCGGCATCGATCTCGGCCTGAAAGACTTCGCCACACTTTCGACCGGCGAGAAGCTGCCCAATGACCAGTTCGGTCGACGAGCGGCGGAAAAGCTGGCGAAAGCGCAACGGGCGCGAAAGCACAAGCGGCATATCGCGAAGCTGCACGCGAAGGTCGCGAATGTCCGTGCCGATTTCCAACACAAGCTCGCGCTCGATCTGGTGCGGCGTTTCGATTACATCGCGGTCGGCAACGTGTCGGCCGCGAAGCTCGCCAGAACCAGAATGGCGAAGAGCGTCTACGACGCATCCTGGTCGTCCTTCCGAAACAAGCTCCGCTACAAAGCGATCGCGCACGGAGCCACGTTCGAGGAAGTCGACGAAAGGGGTTCCACCCAGTCCTGTTCGTCGTGCGGGTCGAAAGACAGCACGACGCGGCCGAAAGGTATCGCGGGACTGCGAGTAAGAGAGTGGGCCTGCAGTGACTGTGGTGTCGAGCATGATCGAGATACCAACGCTGCGTTGAACATTCTCCGATGCGGACGTGCATCGCCAGGTGTGGGAATCCTCTCCCTTTAGGGAGAGGAGGACGTCAATTCCTTCAACGCCGATTTCGAGAACGGCTTGATGCAGGTCGGTAAGCGCGAGACCGCTCGACCGTTCGCAGAAAGAGCAGCGTCACACGAGCGCGGTGAACCGGTCGACGAGGTCGTGGTGACCGAGCTGTTCGACCCACCAGCGTAATGCGCGCCCGGCTTCGTCGGCACGCCACGCGATATAGCAATGGGTCGTGTCGCGCATGCCGGCGACTTCCCGCGCGACAAGCCTGCCTTGCGCGATCGCGGGCGCCGCGATGCAGTCCGGGAGCGTACCCACCGCGAGTCCTTCGTATTGCGCGGCCAGTTTCGCAGCGAGCGTCGGCACCGCGAGATACGGTTGGCCAGCGTCAACCGCGACCGACTGCGGCGGAAGTTCACGGGACGTGTCGGAGATCACCGCGCCGCGATACTCGACGATCGACGCCATCGACAGCGGTTCGGGCAGCGCAGCGAGCGGATGGGTAGGGGCGACCGCGAACACGTGCCGGAGCATGCCAATGGGCTGCGCCACGATGTCCGGCAGTTCCGGCGGCTCGCCGGCCGCGCCGACGATCAGATCGGCCCGCCGCGAAATCAGCGCATCCCAGGTGCCGCCGAGCACGTCGGTGGAGAGTCGCAGTCGCGTGTCCATTTCAAGTTCGTAGAACGCGTGGACGTATGACCGTCATCCGACGTGCCGAGACACGCACGCATGCGCGCCGACGGTCGGGCCGCCGCCGCATTCGCTCGACATCTGCCTGTCACGTCGGTGTCGATTCGCGGCGCTTCACGGCAGCGTCGGCGTGTGCGCCGGGCAGCGCGCCGAACATGTGCTGGCTGCACTTCGCGTCGCGCCACGCGGTTCCCAGTCGGATGCCGTCGAACATCCGGCGCACCACGGGAAGAATCTGTTCGCCGGCCAGAATGCCAAGCAGGCCGGCCAGGGCGACGGCGGGCGGCGCCGGCGATTGCACGCCGATCAGCGCGTAAACGACGCCGGCGAGGATGCCGGCGAGAAGCGAAGCAATGTACGGTTTCATAGATGTGGAATGGAATGACGGCCGTTAAAAATACGGATAAATACCGGGCTGGCGTCGATCCGAAAGTCTTGGGCCAGCCTATCAGGTCTGCGTGTTCGTCGTTAGCGCATTCAATGAAATTCAGATCTTTTCAGCCTGAATTTCGACGGTGGTGAGAATCAGAACAATTAATTGGTGCGGTCGCAAGTTCGCGTATTGAATGATGCAGGCCGACTGTCGACGCATCCGACACAGCGCATTGGACGCCTCGCGGATTCGTCGGCCAGGCGAGCCTCATTTTTCTCCGCGTCAAAGGACATCACCATCATGAGCAATCCGAAGCTTGAAGTACTTACTCCGCACAACAGCCAGCTGATCTTCATCGACCAGCAGCCGCAGATGGCGTTCGGTGTGCAGTCGATCGATCGCCAGACGCTGAAGAACAACGTCGTCGGGCTCGCGAAGGCCGCGAAGGTCTTCAACATCCCCACCACGATCACGACGGTCGAAAGCGAGAGCTTCTCGGGCCACACCTATCCCGAACTGCTCGACGTGTTCCCGAACCAGAAGACGCTCGAACGCACGTCGATGAACTCGTGGGACGACCAGAAGGTGCGCGACGCGCTGGCCGCGAACGGCCGCAAGAAGGTGGTCGTGGCGGGCCTGTGGACCGAAGTCTGCAACACGACGTTCGCGCTGTGCGCGATGCTGGAAGGCGACTACGAGATCTACATGGTCGCCGACGCATCGGGCGGCACGACCCAGGCTGCGCACGACTTCGCGATGCAGCGCATGGTGCAGGCCGGCGTGGTGCCGGTCACGTGGCAGCAGGTCCTGCTCGAATGGCAGCGCGACTGGGCGCACCGCGAGACGTACGACGCGGTGATGGCGATCGCGAAGGAGCATTCGGGCGCATACGGGATGGGCGTGGACTACGCGTACACGATGCTCCACAAGGCACCGCAGCGCACCGCGACGCCGCACGAGTCGATTCCGGCCGTTCCGGCGAAGTAAGCGCAGACGGCCTGTAACGGCTGATGCCGGCGCGGCGGGTTCGATGCGAACGCGCCGCATTGGCGCCATTGCCGCGGGCGGCGGACGTGACCGAAACACGAATGCCGCCCGCGGCATGCTGGCCGGAACACTGCCCCTGCATTTGAAATTGTCCGGGAGATTTATTGCATGGAACCTTATCTGGTTTCCCTTGGTGCGGGCGTGCTGATCGGTGTGATTTACAGCGTCATCAAGGTTCGCTCTCCCGCACCGCCGCTGATTGCGCTGGTCGGGTTGCTCGGCATGCTGATCGGCGTGCAAGCCTTACCCACCGTCAAACAACTCTTTGGCTTCTGATCAACAAGAGGTGATGCATATGACCGCAACCGTGACCCAACCGGATCTGATCCTGCATAACGGACGATTCACGACGCTCGACCGCGCGAACCCCGTCGCGACGGCCGTCGCGATTGCCGCCGGGCGCTTCGTCGCCGTCGGCAGCGAAGCGGACGTGATGCCGCTCGCGGGCCGCGCGACAAAGGTGGTCGATCTCGGCGGCCGCGGCGTGCTGCCGGGTCTGATCGACAACCACTGCCACGTGATTCGTGGCGGACTGAACTACAACATGGAACTGCGCTGGGACGGCGTGCCGTCGCTTGCGCTCGCGATGGAGATGCTCAAGCAGCAGGTCGCGATCACGCCGGCGCCACAGTGGGTGCGCGTGGTCGGCGGCTTCACCGAACATCAGTTCGTGGAGAAACGGCTGCCGACGATCGCCGAACTCAATGCAGTCGCGCCCGATACGCCGGTGTTCATCCTGCACCTGTACGATCGCGCGTTGCTGAATGCGGCGGCGCTGCGTGTCGTCGGCTATACGAAGGACACGCCGGAGCCGCCGGGCGGCACGATCCTGCGCGATGCCGCAGGCAACCCGACCGGCCTGCTGCTTGCGAACCCGAACGCGACGATCCTCTACGCGACGCTCGCGAAGGGGCCGAAGCTGCCGTTCGAGTATCAGTACAACTCGACGCGCCATTTCATGCGCGAGCTGAACCGGCTGGGCGTGACGGGCGTGATCGACGCGGGCGGCGGTTCGCAGAATTATCCGGACGATTACGAAGTGATCCGCAAGCTGCACGACGCGGGCGAGATGACGATCCGGATCGCGTACAACCTGTTCACGCAGAAGCCGAACGCGGAGAAGGAAGACTTCGTGAACTGGACGAAGAGCGTCAAGTACCACGATGGAACCGACTACTTCCGCAATAACGGCGCCGGCGAGATGCTGGCGTTCTCGGCGGCCGACTTCGAAGACTTCCGCGTGGCGCGTCCGGACCTGCCCGCGCAGATGGAAGACGATCTCGAAGGCGTCGTGCGCGTGCTCGCGGAAAACCGTTGGCCGTGGCGCATGCACGCGACCTATGACGAAACCATCAGCCGCGCGCTGGACGTATTCGAGAAGGTCAACGAAGACATCCCGCTCGAAGGGCTGAACTGGTTCTTCGATCACGCGGAAACGATCACCGAGAAATCGATGGACCGAATCGCCGCGCTCGGCGGCGGTATCGCGGTGCAGCACCGGATGGCGTACCAGGGCGAATACTTCGTCGAGCGCTACGGCGCGCAAGCCGCCGAGGCGACGCCGCCTGTCGCGAAGATGCTCGCCAAGGGGCTCAAGGTGTCGGCCGGCACCGACGCGACCCGCGTCGCATCGTACAACCCGTGGGTGTCGCTTGCATGGCTCGTGACGGGCAAGACGGTCGGCGGCATGCGCATGTATCCGCAGCGCAACCTGCTCGATCGCGAAACCGCGCTGCGGATGTGGACCGAGTACGTGACGTGGTTCTCGAACGAGGACGGCAAGAAAGGACGCGTCGCGGTGGGGCAGCTTGCCGACCTGGTGGTCCCGGATCGCGATTTCTTCGCGTGCGCGGAGGACGATATCGCCGGCACGACCGCGTTGCTGACGGTGGTCGACGGCAAGATCGTGTGGGGCGCGGGGCCGTTCGCGTCGCACGATGCGCCGATTCCGCCGGCGATGCCGGACTGGTCGCCGGTGCGCGAGTTCGGGGGCTATGGCGGCTGGGGCGCGACGCAGCGCAACGGCGCGCCGCTGCAACGCGCGGCGGCCGCCGCGATGTGCGGCTGCGCGAATGAATGCAACGTTCACCAGCATGCGCACGCGAGCGCATGGGGCAGCGCGTTGCCGACGGCTGACGCGAAGGGCTTCTGGGGCGCGTTCGGGTGCTCGTGCTGGGCAGTCTGATATGGCGACGCATACGACTTACGACTCCCCGGCGTGGATCCGCGCGCTGCTGTCGCAGCCATGGGTGCTGCCGGTCGCGCGTCTGATCCTGGTGTCCGCGTATCTGATCGCGGGCGTGTACAAGCTGCTGGATTTCAATGCGGCCGCCGCGGAGCAGGCGCACTTCGGCCTGCACCCCGGGTCGGTATGGGCGGCGATGGCGATCGTGGTCGAGATCGGCGGGCCACTGTGCGTGTTGTCCCGGCGTTTCACGTGGCTCGGCGCAGGTGGCCTCGGTGTGCTGACACTCGTCGCGATGCTGGTGGCCGCCGACTTCTGGAACATGACGGGCACTGCGCGCTTCATGGCCCTCAACGCATTTTTCGAACATCTGGGACTAATCGGTGGGCTCGTCCTCGTCACCGTGCTCAACGATATGCGAAACCAGGCTGGCAGCGTTCCCGCAATTGGGTGACGTTGCGACGACCGCGCTGAAACGACGAGTCTGCTCCATCTCTCGACGAGCGGGAAGCTGCGCCCGTCCGGTTGCTGCGCACGCCGCCGCTCGCGGCGCGCGTGTTTCTCGCGTGTCGTCCAGGCCGCCCGGATGAGCGGCCTGCATCCAGCTGAATCCGAATCCGCGCGCGGCGCCGGGCCGCGCGCGTCACCATCAAGGAGAAAACCAATGAGTTCATTGAACCTGCGCAACCTGCTGCGCATCACCGCCGCATCGTCGGCCGTGCTCGCCGCGCTGCTGGTCGGCGCGCCGGCACTCGCCGACGAAACCCACCTCGACGACATCGCGTCGCCGGCCGCCGCGGCGCGCTTCCCTGCGATCGCGGTCGGCCCGCAATACGACACGACCCACGTGTGCGTCGCACCCGAAGACTTCGACCGCTTCACCGACAGCTTCGTCGCGACGTTCGGCGGCAAGAAGTCGAAGCAGGGCGTGTTCCAGGTCACGCCGACGCCGAGCCAGACGATGTCGCAGCTCGTGCTGACGCCGGTCGGCACGATCTCGGTGTTCGGTTTCAAGACGCCGATCCCGTATCCGTTCTGCGAGGAGCGCACCGGCTATCTCGTCACCGACATGGACGTCGCGGTGAAGTCGGCGCGCGCGCATGGCGCGGACATCGTCGTGACGACGTTCCCCGACCCGATCGGCCGGGATGCGATCGTCCGCTGGCCGGGCGGCGTGAACATGCAGCTGTACTGGCATACGCAGGCGCCGAACTACGACGCGCTGCAGACGGTGCCGGAGAACCGCGTCTACGTGTCGCCGGAAAGCGCGAGCAAGCTGGCGCGCAACTTCGTCGCGTTCTCGCACGGCAAGATCGTGTCCGACGTGCGCCATGCGCCGGGCATCGAGATCGGCCGGCCGAACGATACCTACCGCCGCATTCGCATCGAGTCGGGCTTCGGCAAGATGACCGTGCTCGCGACGGACGGCCAGCTGCCCTACCCGTTCGGGCGCGAGATGACCGGCTACGAAGTGGCCGATCTCGCCGCGACGCTGAAGCAGGCCGAAGCCGCGGGCGTGACCGTGCTCGTGCCGCCGTTCAAGTCGGACGGCCGCGACGCGGCGCTCGTGCAGTTCCCGGGCGGCTACGTCGCCGAAATCCACGCGCGGTCGAAATGACGGTGCGCCGGCCGATGAAGCGATCGTGGCGCGGCGCGCTGCCGTGCGTCGTGCTGGCGGGCGGCGCCGCGTTGCATGCGGGGTCGGCCGTCGGCGCCGATGCCGCTGCCGATGCCAATGTAGCGTCGGCCGGCGCGGCCGCGTCGCCGGCTGCCGCCGCCACGGCGTCGTGCACCGCGAAACGCCCGACGGTGTCGTTCAACCGCTGGCAGGAAGACTGGTCGGTGCTCGCGAATCCGTGCGTGCCGCGCAAGCCGTTCGACGCGCTGAAATACATACCGCTCGGCGACGATCCGTCGACCTACCTGTCGCTCGGCGCGAACCTGCGCGAGCGCTTCGAACTGAACAACGCGCCGCTGTTCGGCCTCGGCGCCGCGCATGACGACAATTACGTGATCCAGCGCGCGAACGTGCATGCGGACCTGCGCTATCGCGGGCACTTCCAGGCGTTCGTGCAGTTCGTCGATGCGCGGCCGTTCGGCAAGGACACGGTCGGCCCGGTCGACAAGGATCAGCTCGACCTCGAGCAGGCGTTCGTCGCGTACGTCGATCAACTGGGGCCCGGCACGTTCAAGACGCGGATCGGCCGGCAGGAGATGGCGTTCGACTTGCAGCGTTTCGTGTCGGTGCGCGACGGCCCGAACGTGCGGCAGGCATACGATGGACTGTGGACCGATTACGAAATCGGCAAATGGCGCTTGATCGGCTATGTGACGCGCCCGGTGCAGTATCGCAATGCGGCCGTGTTCGACGACGTGTCGAACCGGCACCTGCGATTCGACGGCGTGCGCGTCGAGCGCACCGGCACGGGGCCCGGCGATCTGTCCGCGTACTGGTCGCGCTATACGCGCGACAACGCGCGCTATCCGGATGCGTCCGGCACCGAACGGCGCGACGTGTTCGACATGCGTTACGCGGGCAAGGCCGACGGGTTCGACTGGGACGTCGAGGGGATGCTGCAGACCGGCCACGTCGGGCAGGACACGGTCGGCGCATGGGCGTTCGGCGCGCTGGGCGGCTACACGTTCGCGAAGACGCCCGGCACGCCGCGCATCGGCATCCAGGTCGACGGTGCGTCGGGCGACGCGCATCCGGGCGACCGGCGCGTCGGCACGTTCAACCCGATGTTTCCGAACGGCTATTACTTCACGCTCGCCGGTTATACCGGGTACAGCAACTTGATCCACGTGAAGCCGTCGCTGACGTTCAAGCCGACCAGCACCGTGACGGTACTGACCGCGCTTGGCTTCCAGTGGCGCCAGACCACGGCCGACTCGATCTATGGGCAGGGGATGTCGGCAGTGCCGGGCACGGCGGGCAAGGGTAGCGCGTGGACGGGGATGTACGCGCAGGCGCGCGTCGACTGGCTCGTGAACGCGAACCTCGCGCTCGCGCTCGAAGCCGTGCACTTCCAGCTCGGCTCGTCGATTCGCGCACTCGGCGCGCGCAATGCCGACTATGTCGGGATGGAAGCGAAGTTCGGCTGGTGACGCGTCGCCCCGCGCCGCACGTTTCAGGGCTGCGCGCGGGCGAGCGATTCGACGAAATCGATGAACGCGGTCACGCGTTTCGAGCCGCGCTGGTTCGGCAGGTACAGCGCGGTGATCACCGCGCGCGCCGAGCCCGGCGTCACGTCGTACGGGTCGAACAGCCGCTGCAGGCGGCCCGCTTCGATGTCCGCGTCGACCAGCCAGTCGGGCAGCAGCGCGATGCCGGCGCCGTCGAGCGCGGCCTCGCGCAGCACCTCGCTGTGATTCGATTTCAGCCGCCCGGTGACGACGACCTGCGTCGTGCGTTGCGCGCCGGCGAACGTCCACGCCTGCTGGTCGACGCCGAAATGAAAGCGCAGGCACGCGTGATCGACCAGCTCGCCCGGGGTCGCGGGCGTGCCGTGCGCGTCGAGGTAAGCGCGGCTCGCGACCACGTAGCGCCGGAACGTGCCGAGCGGCCGCGCGACGACTTCCGCGGTCGGGGCTGCGTCGCCGAGCCGGATCGCGACGTCGATCCGGGCGGACACGAGATCGACGCGTTCGTCGGTGAGCTGCAGGTCGAGATCGAGCTTCGGATGGCGCGCGACGAACGCGGCGACGTGCGGCGCGATGCGGCGCAGCCCGTAGGCGACCGGGACCGACACGCGCAGCGGGCCGGACGGCTCGTCGCCGCGGTCGGCCACCAGCGCGTCGGCATCGGCGAGCTCCCCGAGCACGCGTTTCGCCCGTGCATAGTAGACGGCGCCCGCGTCGGACAGCGTGACCTGCCGCGTCGTGCGGTTCAGCAGCACGGTGCCGAGCGACGCCTCGAGCGCGTCCACCGCGCGCACGACCGACGAAGCGGCGAGATCGAGCCGGCGTCCCGCGCTCGAGAAACCGCCGGCTTCCGCTACTTCGACGAATGCGCGCAGCGCGGAGAATTTGTCCATGGGGTTGCCTCGATGCGTGTCGCAACGTCGCGTTGCATGCGGTTCGCATTCTAGCGCCGGCCGGCGCGGCGGCCGCGCGCGCGTGCCGGGTCTTCAGGACAATTCAGGCGCCGCGCAGGATTTTCGCCGCGGCGCCCGATACGCTGGGTGACATCGCGTGTCGCGCGGGCCGTTCCGTTCGTGGCCGGGCGCGCGCACGGTTCATCACGGAGAACTAATGAAGAACATGTCCCGGCACGCGTGCGTTGCGCATGCGGCCCGTTTGCTGATCGTGGCCGGGTGCGCGGGCCTGTTGGCGCCCGCGGCGTTTGCGCAGGCCGGCGTGCAGCCCGACGCCCACGCCAATGCGCAGCCCGAAGCGCAATCCACGGCGCCAGCCCCTGCCGCGGGCCAGCAGCCCCCCGGCTTCTATCGACAGAAGATCGGCGACTTCACGGTGATCGCGCTGTCCGACGGCACCCATCCGTTTCCGGTCGACACGGTGTTTCGCGACATCTCGAAGGACGAGATCCGGCGCGACCTCGACCGCGCGTTCCTGGAGCCGCCGGTGCAAGGGTCGATCAACGCATTCCTGGTCGATACCGGATCGAAGCGGATTCTCGTCGATGCGGGTGCCGGCACGCTGTACGGCGACTGCTGCGGCAAGCTGCTCGACGACCTGCGCGCGGCCGGCTACGCACCCGGGCAGATCGACGAAGTGCTGCTCACGCACCTGCACAAGGACCATGTCGGCGGCATTGCGTCGAACGGCGCGATGACGTTTCCGAATGCCGTCGTGCGGGTGAACGCCGTCGAGGCCGCGTATTGGCTCGATCCCGCCAACAAGGCGCAAGCGCCGGCGTTCCTTGCGTCGTTCTTCGATGCGGCCGCCGCGGCGGTTGCGCCTTACGTCGCGGCCGGCCGCTTCAAGACGTTTCGCGGCGAAGCGACGCTCGCGCCCGGCATTCGCGCAGTGCCGATGCCCGGCCATACGCCGGGCCATACGGCCTATCTGATCGAGAGCGGCCATGCGGGCCTGCTCGCGTGGGGCGACATCGTGCACGTGGCGGCGATCCAGTTGCGCGACGTGAACGCGACGGTGCAGTACGACAGCGATGCCGGCACCGCCCGCCGCACGCGGCGGGACACGCTGAAGCGCGTCGCCGATCGACGCTATCTCGTCGGTGCCGCGCATATCGCGTTTCCCGGGCTCGGCCACTTGCGCCGGGACGGCGCGCAATACGACTGGGTGCCGGTGAACTATGACGCGACGCCGGTGCGGTGACGGCCCGGCGTGCGCCCCTGCCGCCGATCAGCGCGACCGTGCGCGCCGCCACGCGCCGGGCGGATGACCGACGATCCGCGCGAAGACGCGGTTCAGATGGCTCTGGTCGGCGAAGCCGCACGCGACCGCGATGTCGGCCAGCGTCATGTCGGACGTCTCGATCAGGTCGCGCGCGCGCATCACGCGCTGTTCGAGCAGCCACTGGTGCGGCGTGCGGCCGGTGGTGCGCGAGAACGCGCGGATGAAATAACCGCGCGACAGATCGCATTCGTTCGCCACTTCCTCGATCGATACGCCGAGGTCCGCCTTTTCCATCAACAGTTCCTGGGCGAGCGCCACCTTCGCGGGAGACAGCACGCCCTTGCGCTCGAGTTCGCGCGTGCGCGCGTTGCCGTAGCGGCGCACCAGATGCGTGCCCATCGCGAGCCCGATCTGCTCGATGAACAGCGCGTTCAGCGGGCCGCCCGCGTCGAGACTGTCGGCTACCGCGTGCGCGAGATGGCCGAGGACCGGATCGCGTACGTCGGGGCGGCACGTGAGGCCGCCGATCGCCTGGCCGCCGTGCTCGGGGCCGACGCGTTCGAGATACGCATGCGGCAGCTCGACCAGCACGAAGTCGAAGTTGCCGTACAGGTCCGCGTGGAAATGGCGCGAGAAGTCGCGAATGTAGATCGAGTGATGCTGGAACCGGCGCTCGCTCGCGCCGGCGCGCCCATAGAGCGTGCGGCGGTGGCCGCCGTTCAGCGACACGCCGACCAGGAAGCCGCGATCGCACGCGGGCATCTCGATGCGTTCGACGTGCGCTTCGCGCATGCATTTGCGGTGCAGCTTCAGGCCGCCGGATGTCGTTTCGACATCCTTCGCCAGCAGGCTCGACACGCAGCCGAGCGTGTCTTTCGGCCGCCGTGGAGGCGATGCCACCGGCGCGGCGATGACGGAGTCTGACATGGAATTCCCCAGCGAGGGACTCGGAGCGTGAAACGACGAGTCCAGTTTAGATGCGCACGCGAACGTTCAAAATGAATTTGCATAAACGTCCGCTCGTCATCCTGACAAATTGCTTTCAATGCGTGCGTGCGGTGACTGCGTGTCCCGGCGCAACGCCTGCGCGAGCGGCCCGGCAGAGTATAGCGCCCCACTTTTACACGCAAGTGATCGTGCCGGTCGCGTTCGCCCGGAATGCGCGGGCAGCGCATTTTCCTTCAAGATTTTCTGCGACTGTCCGTCTACACTCGGTCCGGAATTCGATATTTTCCGTCCGGTGCAACGGTGCGCCGGACGTGGACTTCCTGCCGGGTGAACTGCCGCGTTCATCCGGCAGTCATCCCGAGGGACCGGAGGCGGCCATGATCCAGATCGGAACTTTGTCGGTGGATTTCGAGCAACGCGACATTCGCCGTCACGGCGCGTCGCTGCGCATCGGCGCGCGCGCGCTCGACATTCTCGAAGTCCTGCACCGCGCGAGCGGGTCGGTCGTGTCGAAAGACGACATCATGGATGCGGTCTGGCCGGGCCTGATCGTCGAGGAAAACCGGCTTCAGGTGCATGTGGCGACGCTGCGCAAGGCGCTCGGCGCGAGCCGCGATCTGATCAAGACGGTGCCCGGCCGCGGCTACCTGCTGGTGGCGAGCGCGTCGTCCGGCCCGGACCTCGTGTCCGCGGCCGAGGCGCCGGCCGTCGAGCCACCGCCGGCCGTCGACGCACCGCCCGATGCCTCCGTGTCGTCGCTGCTCGCGCCGCTCGTCGGGCGCGACGCCGAACTCGCGCAGATCGTCGACATGCTCGAACGCACGCCGGTCGTCACGCTCGTCGGCGCGGGCGGCATCGGCAAGACGAGTCTTGCCGTGCGCGTCGCGCACGGCGTGCGCAGCCGTTCGCTCGAGCGCGTGCTGTTCGTGGAGCTGGCGCGCGCGTCGACGCGCGACGACATGCTGATCGCACTCGCCACCGAGCTCGGCCTCGATACGCAGGGCGTGCCGGCCATCGAGCGCATCGGCGACGCGTTCGCGACGTCGCGCTGCCTGCTCGTGCTCGACAACGCGGAGCACATCGTCGATCTGGTGGCGAGCCTCGTCGAAACGCTGACGTCGAGCGCCGGCTCGCTGCGCGTGCTCGTGACGAGCCGCGAGCCGCTGCACATCTCGGCCGAAGCGGTGCTGCGCATGAGCCCGCTCGCTGTGCCGGACGGCAACGCGTCCGTCGACGAAATCGTCCGCTGTTCGGCCGTCGAGCTGTTCCTGGAGCGCGTGCGCGCGGCCGCGCCGGATTGCGCGATCGACGAAGCCGGCGTGCGGCTGATCGGCGACATCTGCCGGCGCCTGGACGGGCTGCCGCTCGCGATCGAGCTGGCCGCGGCGCGCGTGGCGACGCTCGGGCTCGCGGTCGTCGCATCGCGCCTCGACGACCGGCTGAACCTGCTGACGGGCGGGCTGCGCTCGGCGCTGCCGCGTCATCAGACGCTGCGAGCGACGTTCGACTGGAGCTACGTGCTGCTCGATCGGCCCGCGCGCGCGCTGTTTCGACGGATGGGGTGCTTCATCGGGCCGTTTTCGTTCGACGCCGCGTACGCGGTCGCCACCGAGCCGGGCACGTCGGCCGCGGACATGATCGCGGTGCTCGGCGAGCTGGTGGCGAAATCGCTGGTGACCGTCGAGTTTCATGGTGCGTATGCGCGCTACCGGCTGACCGAATCGACGCGCGCGTACGCGCTCGAAAAACTGCACAACGAAGGCGAGTTCGAGCGCATCGTCGCGCGCCACGCGGAGTACGAGCGCGAGCGTGCGCCCGTGCGTCTCGTGGCGCCCGCGGCGCTTGCCGACGCGCCGCCCGCCGATGCGCCCGCGCCGGCCGTGGACGAACCGGCGGACGCCGCCGAGGCTGCAGGCGTGCCCGAGCCCGACCGGCTGGCGCGCGCGCTGCTGGAGCCGTCGCGGATGCGCGCATGCACGGCGCGTGCGCGCGAGGTGCTCGATGAACTCGACACCGGCGCCGCGGGCCCGGTCGACGCCGCGCGCGAGATGCGGCTGCGGGCGGCCTGCGCGTCGGCGCTGCTGCATACCGACGGCGACGCACTGGCCGCGGCCGCGATGTGGGACCGCACGCTCGGTCTCGCCACGCACATCGGCGACGATGCGTTCGACGCGCGCGCGCTGGTCGGGCTGTGGAACACGATGCTGACGCTGTCGGACATTCACGAATCGCTGCGCTACGCGACGCGCTTCGAGCGGGCGGCCGAGCGGCGCGGCGACCGCTCGCAGCGGTTGCTGGCGAACACGATGGTCGCGACGTCGCTGCATTACTTCGGCGAGCACGCGCAGGCGCGCGAGCGGCTGGAAGCGGCGACGGCCGAGCTCGCCGACGCGGGCGAGCCGCCGTGCGCGCAGGCCGCGCTGGGCGTCGACATGGCGACGCTCGGGCGCACGATGCTGATTCGTCTTCTGTGGATGCAAGGCGAGCCCGAGCACGCGATGCGCGTCGCCGCGCAAGCGGTCGAGCATGCGCATCGCAGCCCGTCGCCGCTCACGCTGTGCATCGTGCTCGGTGCGGCCGCCGTGCCGATCGCGCTGCGCTACGGCGATCACGACATCACCTCCGACTATCTCGCGACGCTGCGCGCGACCGCCGACGCGCACGGTTTCGACATCTGGCGCAGTCACGCGGAATGCCTGACCGGCCAGTTCGACATCCAGGCCGGCCATCCCGGCGCCGGCCTCGCCCGGCTCGAACCGGCGCTGCGGCGCGTCGAGGCGAGCGGATTCCGGCGCGTGCTCGCGCCGTTGACCGTCGCGTACGCGGAAGGCCTCGTGCGGACCGGCCGCGCGGATGAAGCGTGCACCCGGCTCGATGCGACGCTCGCCCGCTGCCGCGCGCACGGCGAGCACCTGTTCGTCCCCGAACTGCTGCGCGTAAGAGGCGTCGCGATGCTCGAGCAGGCGCGCACCGTCGGCGCGGATCTCGCCGTCGCGTACGAGGCGGACGGACATCGTCATCTGCAGATGGCGATCCAGACCGCGAACGCGCAGGGCGCCGCGATGTGGGCGCTGCGCGGCTCGCTCGATCTCGCCGATCACCTGATCGAGCGCGGGCACACCGCGCAAGCGTCGGCGCTGGTCGCCGGGGTCGCGCGGCACTTCGATCCGCATTCGCGCGCGCACGACGTGCGCCGCTTGCTGCGCGTGCAGAACTTCGTTCGTCAGGATGCGCCGCTCGCGCCATGCCTGACGCGCACGCGACGCGATGCCGCCGACGCGGCGCAGCAGGCGGCATAACGATGCGCGCGTCGGGTGCAGCCGCGCGGCCGCGCGATCGCAGCCTGCGTGCCGATGCGCGCGGCGCGGCCGCTTTCCAGGCAGCGGCGAGACGCAGGGCGCGCCGCGCGGCGTCGCGCGCAGGCGCGCACGGGAGGCCCGACGGTGCTTAGAGCGACGGAACCCGCGCGTTCGGCGGACCTCGTCGTGTTCAACGGCAAGATCGCGACCCAGGACGAACAGCGCTCGTTCGTCCGTGCGCTCGCCGTGAAGGACGGGACCATCGTCGCGACCGGCGACGATCGCGACGTGCTGCGCCATGCGCACGACGGCACGACCTGCATCGACCTGAACGGCCGCACCGTGATTCCGGGCCTGATCGACGCGCACCTGCAGGCGATCCGCGGCGGAATGAATTTCAACCTCGAGGTGCGCTGGGACGGCGTGCCGTCGCTGGCCGACGCGCTCGACCTGCTGCGCCGGCAAGTGCGACGAACGCCCGCGCCGCACTGGGCGCGCGTGGCGGGCGGCTGGACCGCGCTGCAGTTCGCGGAAAAGCGCGGCCCGACGGCGGCCGAACTCAACGAGATCGCGCCCGACACGCCGGTATTCATCCAGCATCTGGGCGACTGCGCGTGGCTGAATGCGGCCGCGCTGCGCGCGCTCGGCTACGGGCGCGACACGCCCGATCCGCCCGGCGGCGAACTGCGGCGCGACCGCCATGGGCGGCCGACCGGGCTGCTGCTCGCGCGAGCGGACCCGGCGGTGCTGTTCGCGGCGCTCGCACGCGCGCCGATGCTCGATGCGGCCGACCGGGTCAACTCGACGCGGCAGTTCATGCGCGCGCTGAACCGCGTCGGCGTGACGAGCGCGATCGACGCCGGCGGCGACGGCCTCGCATATCCGGACGACTATGCGGCGGTCGCGACGCTCGCGCGGCGCGGCGAATTGACGACGCGCATCGCCTATGCGCTGGGCGCGCGGCACGCCGGCCGGGAGCTCGACGACTTCGCGAAATGGATCGAGCTGACGGCGCCCGGCGACGGCGACGCGTTCCTGCGCGCGAGCGGCGCGGGCGCGCGGCTGCTGTGCTCGGCGGTCGATCTCGGGAATTTTCTCGAACCGCGCGTCGACCTGCCCGCGTCGATCGAGGCGGAACTGGCGGCCATCGTCCGGCTGCTCGTGCACCACCGCTGGCCGTTCCGGTTGCATGCGACCTACGACGAATCGATCGGCCGCTTCCTCGACGTGTTCGAAGCGGTGGATCGCGACACGCCGTTCGGCGGGCTGCGCTGGTGCTTCGACCGCTGCGAGACGATTTCGGATGCCAATATCGCGCGGGTCGCGGCGCTGGGCGGCGGCATCACCGTGCAGCCGCGCATGGCGTTCCAGGGCGAAGCCTTCATCGCGCGCCATGGTGCGACGGCGGCCACGCGCGCGCCGCCGATCCGCGCGATGCTCGCGGCCGGGCTACCGGTCGGCGCGGGTTCCGGTGCGACGGGCGCGGCGAGCTACAACCCGTTCGTCGCGCTGTACTGGATGGTGTCGGGGCGCTCCGTCGGCGGCACCGCGCTGTATCCGGCGCGCAACCGGCTCGGCCGGATGGAGGCGCTGCGCCGCTACACGGTCGGCAGCGCGTGGTTCTCCGCGGACGAGCATCGCAAGGGCGCGCTGGTGCCCGGCCGGTACGCCGATTTCGCGGTGCTGAGCGACGACTACTTCACGGTCGACGCGCGGCGCATCCCGGCGTTGTCGTCGGTGCTGACGGTCGTCGACGGCAAGGTCGTGCACGCGGAACAGGAATTCGCGCCGCTTGCGCCGCCGCCGCCGCCCGTCAGCCCCGCATGGTCGCCGGTCGCCGCAGGTGGCGTCGACGATGCGGCGGGCGCCGACGCGGCGAGCATCGATGCGTGCCGTGCGCGCGGTCACGGACGCCGCTTCGCGCGGCCGCGCTATCCGACCGCAAGTGCGGCCGCCGAACGCTGCGAAGCCTTCGGCCGTTGCTGCGTCGCGTTTTGAGCGGTGCGTGCCGGTGCGCGCCGCGCTGCACGTCGGGCGCCGCCGGGCATTGAACGATTTTCCGCCCCGGCTACGGGGCATGAAGGAGACAGAATGAATGTTGCGCACCCGCGCACATCGGCCACCGGCGACGAAGTGGCCGGCGTTCGCATTCCGCGCACGCCCGTTGCGGTCGAGGCAGCCGACGCGGCCCGCGCGTCGTTGCCCGCCGCGCTCGCCGATCATGCGGCGCGCGTGTTCGTGTTCGCGTCGCTCGCCGCGCGGCGTGCAGGCGACGCGTGCGACGCCGACGCACTGTACGTCGCCGCGATGTACGCGAACATGGGGTTGAGCCCGGCGTACTGCCGTTCGACCGAACGCTACGAGCTCGACGGGGCGGATGCCGCGCATGCGTTGCTGCTGCGGCATCGCCGGTCGCGGCGCATGCGCGACGACGTGTGGCATGCGATCGCACTGCATACGACGCCGGCGGTGGCCGCCCGCGCGTCGCCGCTCGCGCGCGCGTTGGCAGGTGCGGTGTCGACGGACCTGATGGCGACCGACTTCGACGCCTATACCGCCGACGAGCGCACGGCGCTGCTCGCGACTTACCCGCGCGGCAGCGGTTTTAGCGAAGCGTTTCTCGACATGGTCGCGCGCGGCGTCGCGCATCGGCCGCAGTCGACGTTCGGCACGTGGAGCGCGGACGTGCTCGAACGCGCGGATCCGGATTTTCATCGGCCGAATTTCTGCGGGCGCGTGCTGGGCGCGCGGTGGAACGACACGTGACGGCGCCGGTCCGGCGTGCGGCAGCCGGACGTACGACCGGCTGCGTCGCGACACCGAGCCCGGCACGCGAACCTTGCACGCCGCATGCGTGGGTCACGCGTGCGATTGCGCCGCGTCGTGCCGCGCATAGTCGACGTAGCCGGCGCGGTCGCCGCCGTACCAGCCGGCGGCCTTCGGTTCCGCGAGCGGCGCGCGGGCCGCGATGCGCTCGACGAGATCCGGGTTCGCGATATACGCGCGCGCAAACGCGACCAGATCGGCGTCGCCCGCGTCGATCAGCGCGTTCGCCGCATCGGGTGAGATGCCGCCGTTGACGATCAGCGTGCCGTGGAACGACCGGCGCGCGTGATCGACGATGCGCGGCAGATCGGGTTCGCCGCTCCAGCCGTTGGTATCGGCCGCGTGCAGATAGGCGACGCCCGCTGCGTCGAGCATCCGGCCGACGTACGCGAGTGTCGCGTCCGGATCGGCGTCGCGCACGTTGTTGTATTTCGCGTACGGCGAGATGCGCACGCCGACGCGGCTCAACGGCATCACGCCGCCCACCGCATCGACGATTTCCTCGAGAAAGCGCGCGCGGTTCGCGACCGAGCCGCCGTAGCGATCGTCGCGGCGGTTCAGCGTCGACGACAGGAACTGGTGCGGCAGGTAGCCGTTGGCGGCGTGGATCTCGACGCCGTCGAAGCCCGCGGCCATCGCGCGCGCGGCCGCCTGCCGGAATTCGTCGACGGTCGCGACGACTTCATCGGTCGTCATCGCGCGCGACGGCGTCGCGTGAATCTTCGTGTAGTAGCCGTTCTGCAGCTGCGCCCACACCTGCAACTGTTCGAGGTCGTCGTTCACGCCGGACGGCGACAGCGGCGCGGCGCCGCCGAGCAGCGTCAGCGAGCTGACGCGGCCGCCATGCCACAGCTGCGCGAAGATGCGCCCGCCGTTCGCGTGGACGGCATCGGTGACGATCTTCCAGCCGGCGGCCTGGGCATCGTCGACCAGCCCCGGCGTTAGCTCGAATGCCGCGGAGGCTCGGCTGACGTTGGTAGCTTCGGTCACGATCAGGCCGGCCGACGCGCGCTGCGCGTAGTACTCGGCCATCAGTTCGGTGGGCAGGCCGCGCAACGGCGCGCGCGAGCGCGTCATCGGCCCCATCACGACGCGGTTCGGCAGCGCGAGGCCGCGCAGATCGTAGGCACTGAGCAGGGAAGACATGATGGACTCCTTTCCTTTGAAGAAGGGCGGGGCAACGACGCGCCCCGCGAACGGATCGGTTTGACGAAGGGGCGGCGGGTCAACCCGCGGCGTGACGTTGCGCGTGCGGCCGCCCGACGAGCAGGTAGTGCGCGAGCGCGACGATCGGGAATGCGCCGGCCACCGCCGCGACGAGCGGCCAGCCGCCATGCGCGTACAGCGGGCTCGCGAGCGCAGAGCCGACGGCGCCGCCGACGAAGATGCTCGTCATGTACAGCGCGTTCAGCCGGTTGCGGCTGGCCGCATGCAACGCGTAGATCTCGCGCTGGCCGAGCACCATGTTCATCTGCACCGCGAAGTCGAGCACGATGCCGGTGACGACGAGCCCGTACAGGCCGGTGCCGTGCACGAACCCGACCGCATACGCCAGCGCGCCGGCGACGAGCGCGATCAGCGTCGCGCGCACCGTATGGCCGGCGTCCGCGAGGCGCCCGGCCACCGGCGCCGACGTCGCGCCGATCGCGCCGACCAGCGCGAACAGGCCGATCGCCGATTGCGACAACCCGTAGTGACGGGTCAGCTCGACGGGCACGGCGGTCCAGAACAGGCTGAACGACGCGAACATCAGGCCCTGGTAGAGCGCGCGGTGGCGCAGGACCGGCATCGTGCGAACGAGGTGCAGCAGCGAGCCGATCAGTTCGAAATAGGTCGCGCGGTGATCGGGCTGGCGCGACGGAATCGTCAACGCGAGCACGACCGTGACGAGCGTCATCAGCACGGCCGCCGCCGCGAACACGAAGCGCCAGCCGAACGCGTCGGCCACGACGCTCGACAGCGGCCGCGCCAGCAGGATGCCGAGCAGCAGCCCGCTCATGATCGTGCCGACCACCCGGCCGCGCGAATGGTCCGGCGCGAGGTGCGCGGCGAGCGGCACGAGGATCTGCACGGCCACCGAGCTGAAGCCGATCAGCAGCGAAATCGCGAGAAAGAGCCCGGGCGTGCGCACGAGCGCCGCCGCCGCGAGGCTCGCGATCGACACGACGGCCGTCACGATCATCAGCTTGCGGTTTTCGAGCAGGTCACCGAGCGGCACGATGAAGAACAGGCCGAGCGCGTAGCCGATCTGCGTCAGCGACACGATCAGGCTCGCCGTGTTGCCGGACATGTGCAGGCCCGGCGCGATGAGCTCGGTGATCGGCTGCGCGTAGTACAGGTTCGCGACGATCGCGCCGCAGCTGAAGGCGAACAGCAGGATCAGCCCCTGCGTGAGTTTGACGCCGTGCGCGGGCGGCGCGAGCGGTGTTGAATCCGTTGACATGGTCGACTCCTGGAAAAGAGAAAGGCCGGACACCGAAGCGTCGCGCCGGCATTGAACTCGCCCGGCCGCGCTACGGTGCATCGCATTGCCGCCAATACTATTGATCAATCGATAAAGCCGGAAGCGAGACGCCGCGCAATCGAGCGTTGCGCGGCACGCAAAGGTGCCGCGCCGTGTGGGGTTCAGCCGCGCTTGCCCTGCAGCGTCGGAATCTGTTCGAACAGGCCCGCGAGCCAGTCGACGAACACCTTCAGCTTGACCGGGATGTGGCGATTGGGCGGATACAGCACCGAGATCGGCTTGGGCGGCGCGTTGAAACCGGTCAGTACCTCGCGCAGCCGGCCCGACTTCAGGTACGGCTCGACGAGGTACAGCGACGTCTTGATCAGGCCGATGCCGGCGACGCCGCACTCGATGTAGTTGTCCGCGTCGTTGACGGCCACCGTGCCGCACATCTGCACGATGCGCGGCTCGCCGTCGACGACGTAGTCCCACACGCGCGGCCGCCCGGTGTCGGCCGAGATGTGGCTGACCGCCAGGTGCTGCGCGAGATCGTCGACGGTCGCGGGCTCGCCGCACCGCGCCAAATACGCGGGCGAGCCGCAGGTGCAGGTGGTCAGGCTGCCGATCCGCCGCGCGATCATCCCCGAATCGTCGAGCGCGCCGATGCGCACCACGCAGTCGACGCCTTCGCCGACGAGGTCGATCTGCCGGTCGGTCACGCCGAGTTCGATCATGATGCCCGGATGGGCGTCGAGAAACGCCGGCAGCGCGGGCACCACGACCTGCTTCGCCATTGCCGGCGGCAGGTTCACCTTCAGCCGGCCGCGCGGCACGTTGCGGGCCTGCGACACCGACGCCTCCATGTCGTCGATCTCGCGCAGCACCGCGACGGAACGTTCGTAGTAGGCCTGACCGTCCTCGGTCAGCGAGATCCGGCGCGTGGTGCGATTCAGCAGCCGGCAGCCGAGATGCTGCTCGAGTGCGCTCAGCAGCGCGGACACGCGCGGCGTGGTGAGGCCGGTCGTGTCGGATGCACGCGTGAAGCTGCCGGTTTCGACGATGCGCGTGAACACGCGCATCGAAAGCAAGGTATCCATCGTCGGAAGTTCTCCAGCCTGTCGGCTCGCCGCGCCGGTACGTATCGGCGCTGTCTTGTCCAATATCGGGTATCGCCCGCCGGGCGAACCGCTAAGCGTCGATGCGCTTTCTCAGCGCGTCGCCGGCAAACGGCATTTCGCGCATGCGCTGGCCGGTCGCGTCGAAGATCGCGTTGGCCAGCGCGCCGGCGGTCGGGCCCATCGACGCCTCGGCCGCGCCGAGAAACGGCGCGCCGGGGCGATTGACCAGATGGACCTTCACGTTCTGCGGCACGGCCGAGAAGCGCAGGATCGGGTAGCTGCTCCAGTCGAAGCTGCGAATCCGCTCGGTGTCGTACTTCAGCGCCTCGTACAGCGTCCAGCTCGCGGCCTGCACGATGCCGCCCTCGATCTGGTTGCGGATCCCGTCCGGCGACACGATCTGGCCCGCGTCGACGGCGGCTTCCGCGTGTTCGAGCGTCACCTGGCCGGTTTCCGGCACGACCGACACCTCGACCGCGATCGCGACGTAGGCCATCAGGTTCTTGTACTTGCCGAACGCAAAGCCCACGCCGCGGTTGCGCGCACGCGGCGACCGCGGCCAGCCGAAGTGCGTCGCGGCGAGCTTGATCACCTGGCGCGCGCGATGGTCTTCCATGTGACGCAGCCGGAATTCGACCGGATCGATGCCGGCCGCATGCGCGAGCTCGTCCATGAAGCTTTCGATCGCCCAGACGTTGGTGTGCGCGCCGAGCGAGCGCATCGCGGACGTCTGCAGCGGCATCGTCGGCGAGAAGTTGTTGACGATGTGCTGGTTCGGCAGCGCATACAGCGGGATCGCGTTGCGGTCGCCGCCGCCCTCGGGCTGCAGCATCGGCGTCGACGGTGCGGGCACGAACGGCGGCTCCAGCATGCGCGCGGGCAGCAGCCGGCCGGCGTTGACGATCCGCTCGTTGTGCGAGCTGCTCCACAGCGCATAGTTCCAGTCGACGATGCGGCCGCTCGCATCGAGCGATGCGCTGACCTCGGTCACCATCGCCGGCGTGAAGTGATCCCACGTGTGTTCCTGTTCGCGCATCCATTGCACGCGAATCGGCTTGCCGGGCATCGCGGCCGCGATCAGCGCCGCGTGCGCGGCCGCGTCGTCCGCCGCGTTGTGTCCGTAGCAGCCCGACCCTTCGGTGTGAATGCAGCGCACGCTCGTCTTCGGCATCGACAGCATCTCGGCGAGCGCGTCGCGCAGCGGGTAGACGCCCTGCGAGTGGGTCCACACCGTCATCGTCCCGTTCTCGAGATGCGCAACCGAACACGACGGTCCGATCGACCCGTGCAGCAGGTAATTCTTCAGGAACGTCGCGTTCAGCGTCTTCGTGGCCGGCGCGGTGGCCGCATGCGTGTTCGCGATCTCGATGCGCTGCGTCGAGATCCGCTTCAGGTCCGCGTGCACGGTGCTGCGCTCGGGCAGCTTGCGGCCCGGCGACCAGCGGCAGCCGGCCGCGAGCGCGCGCTGCGCGACCACCGCTTGCCACTCGCCCTGCGCGACCACCGCGAGCATGCTGCCGTTGCGCACGATCCGCACGACGCCCGGCAGCTTCAGGATCGCGGCTTCGTCGAACGACAGCAGCTTCGCGTCGTACACCGGCGGCATCACGACGCGCGCGTGCAGCATGCCGGGCAGCTGCATGTCCTGCACGTAGCTGACGCCGCCCGTGACCTTGTTCGGGATGTCGACGCGCGGCAGCGACGTGCCGATCACGGCGAACGTGGCCGGGTTCTTCAGCGGCGACGTGGGCGCCGCATTGCGGTGCAGGTCGACCGTGCGGATCGCGTCGCCGTAGGTCATCGTGCGGCCGTCGGGCGCCGTGATCACCGCGTCGGCGGTCGTCAGCGTGCGCGGGTCGACGCCGAAGCGTTTCGCCGCGCCTTCCACCAGCAGCGCGCGCACCTGCGCGGTCGCGTTCAGCAGTGCGGAGCCGCTGTCCGCCATCGTATGGCTGCCGGCGGTCAGCCCTTCGTCCGGCGACGCGCCGGTGTCGGCGGTCAGGAACGTGATCAGCGACGGCTTCATGTCGAGTTCCTCGGCGGCCACCTGCAGCAGCGCGGTGCGCACACCGGTGCCGAGCTCGACCTTGCCGGTGAACACGGTGACCTTGCCGTCGGGCGCGATCTTGACCCATGCATCGAGCAGCGGATTGGTCTTCAGGCTGCCGGCCAGCGTCTGCGTGGCTTTCGCCACGTGCACGGCCGCGCCTTCGTCGGCGATCACCAGCTGCGCGGCCGCGCGCGACGCAGGCGCGAGACTGAACGCGACGAACAGCGCGCCGGAGACGATGAAGTGCCGGCGGCCTTCGTCGATGTCGTCGTGGGAATTCATCACAGCCCCTTGCTGATCGTGACGGGAGCGGAAGCGGGTTCGGGGGCCGGCAGCCCCGCGACCGAGCGCACCGCCGCGAGAATCCGCATGTGCGTGCCGCAACGGCACAGGTTCGGTTCCATGTGCGTGCGCAGTTCCTGTTCGGTCGGCTTCGGGTTGCGTTCGAGCAGCGCCTGCGCGCGCATGATCATCCCGGCGATGCAGTAGCCGCACTGCGCCGCCTGATGCTCGATGAACGCGCGTTGCAGCGGGCCCGGATGCTCGGCGGTGCCGAGGCTCTCGATGGTGCGCACGCTGCGCGCGCCGACCGCGGCCACCGGCATCAGGCACGAGAAGGTCGGCTTGCCGTCGACGATCACGGTGCAGGCGCCGCATTGTCCGAGGCCGCAGCCGAACTTCGCGCCATGCAGGTGCAGGTCGTTGCGCAGCGCGTACAGCAGCGGCGTGGACGGATCGATGTCCAGCGTGTGCCGCACGCCGTTGACGGTGAGGGTGATCATCGTACGGTGTCCTCTTTTCTGAGCTTCGCGGCCATCGCGTCGACGCCCGACCAGGCGGGACGATCGGTATAGGTCTCGCGCACGTACGCGGCGAGATCGGCGATCTGCGCGTCGTCGTACTGGTCGATGAATGAAGGCATGTAGTTCAGCGTGTCCTCGCCGTGCCAGCCGATCCCGTTGAACATCATCTGGATCGCGTTGCGCGGCGTATCGGCATTGACCGCCGTGCTGAACGAAAGCGTCGGCCGTTCGCCGATCGACTGCATCGGCGCGGCCGGCCCGTGGCACTGTGCGCACGACGCCTGGAACAGCGTCGCGCCGCGCTGCGCGGCCGGCGTCGTCGCGGCGCGTTCGACCGGATTCGCAGCCGCACGCGCGTTCGCCGGCTTCTGGATCGACAGGATGTACGCGGCGATCGCTTCGACGTCCTCGACCGGCACTGTCGCGAGGTCTCGCGTGACCGGCAGCATCGGGCCGGCCGCCGCGCCGTGCTCGCTCGCACGGCCTGTGCGCAGGTAGGTGACGAGCTGCGCCTGCGTCCATGGCCGCGCGGCACCGGCGAGCGTATTGAGCGGCGGCGCTTCCCAGCCGTCGACGATGCCGCCGTCGAACGCGCGGCCGCGTTGCTCGCCGCCGATCGCGTTCAGCGGCGAATGGCACGACGCGCAGTGGCCGAGCCCGTCGACGAGCATCCTGCCGCGGTTCCATTGCGCGGACTGCGCGGGGTCGGCTTGGTACGCGCCTTCGCGCAGGAACAGCACGTTCCAGAACGCCACCAGCGGCCGGAAGTTCAGCGGAAATATCAGGTCGTTGGCGGGCGACGTCGCGTGTACCGGCTCGCGGGTCATCAGGTACGCGTAGGCGGCGGCGATGTCGTCGTCCGACATCCGCGTGAAATGAATGTACGGAAACGCCGGGTAGAGCGGCTGCCCGTTGCGTCCGATACCGGTGCGCAGCGCACGGGCGAATGCGTCGCGCGACCAGCGGCCGATGCCCGTTTCGGCGTCCGGCGTGATGTTGGTCGCATAGATCGTGCCGAACGGCGTCGCGAGCGGCAGCCCGCCCGCGAACGGCTTGCCGTCCTTCGCGGTGTGACACACGATGCAGTCGCCGAGTGCGACGACGCGCGCGCCGGCGCGCACCAGTTGCGGATCGAACGAAGCAGGAGCGGGCGGATCGATCGGCGCGATCGACGGCCGCACCATGATGCCGATCGCGACCGCGATGCCGACGACCGCGATGCCGGCCGCGCCGAACCAGAGTCGTTTGTGCTTCATGCGCGCTCCACGCGACGCGGTGCGCCGCAAGTCATGCGATGCGTGGCAACACCGGACGATGCGTGTCGGCCGTGCGTGGTCGTCCGATGCGGCCGCGACCGTCTTGCCGCGCGGCGGTGATTGGCGACGGGGATCATTTTGTCACTCCAGCAGTCGATAACGAGTGCAAGCGCGGTCCTGCGCGGCAGCTCATGAACGCAGTCTACGCAGCGGCCGCGATCATTGCCTGAAGCGGCGCTGAAACGTTCTGAACGGTGTCCGGCGCCGGATCGGCCGGGGTTCGGCGCCGCAGACGGATGACGGACGCGCACCGTCGCGGCCGCCCCGCGCGTCGCGTCACGACGGAATCTCGCCGGCGACGACTTCGTCCGCGTAGCACCAGATCCAGCGCTCGCCGGGCTCGATCGAGCGGACGAGCCGGTGGCCGGTTTCGCGGAAATGCCGGCTCGCGTGGCGATTCGGCGACGAGTCGCAGCAGCCGACGTGCCCGCAGACCAGGCACATCCGCAAATGCACCCAGCGGCTGCCCGATTTGACGCATTCCTCGCAGTAGTCCTTGTCGGTGTCGAACACGCGTGCTTCGTCGAGATGCGTACAGGCGTTGGCCATCTTGCGCTCCGATGCCGGCGCGGGGGTGATGCTTGCGGCGGGGCCGGCGCGAGGCCGCAAGCGGGACGGATACGCGGCATTGTGCAGCGTTGCGTCGCGGTCGGACCTTAATTGTCATGAAGCGGCCCGCGCGGCGCGCGTCGGCGGCGTACAGTCGCGATGCGTCCGGCCGCAGCACCGGCCGGGCCGCATTCGACATCGACATCATCGGGAGGCGCTCATGGATCAACCGCAACACGTGCGGATCGTCGGCCTGCCGCGCAGCCGGGACGCGTACGCGATCCGCGATTTCCTGCAGCGGCGCATGATTGCGTACGACTGGTGCGAGCTGACATCCGACGCCGACTGCGCGCAGGCGCTCGGTATCGCGCCGCTGCGCGACATCCGGCTGCCGGTCGTGATCTTTCCGGACGGTTCGCGCCTGTACCAGCCGACCCTGGCCGAGATCGCCGCGCGGCTCGGCTGGATTGCGCGCCCGCGTTTCGTCGAATACGACGTGTCGATCTACGGCGCGGGGCCGGCCGGATTGTCGGCGGCGGTCTACGCGGCGTCCGAAGGGCTGCGCGCGGTCGTGATCGAGCGCGGCGCGGTAGGCGGGCAGGCCGGCACGAGTTCGCTGATCGAGAACTACATGGGGTTTCCCGACGGCATCCCGGGCGCGGAGCTCGCGGAACGCGCGCGCGAGCAGGCGGTGAAGTTCGGCGTCGAACTGCTGACGATGCGCGAGGGCGTGCATGCGACGTTCGTCGACGGCAAGATCCGCGTCGAACTCGCCGACGGGTCGATCCTGGTCGCGCGCGCGAACATCTGCGCGACCGGCATCGAATATCGCAGTCTCGGGCTGCCGGAGGAACCGGCGTTTCTCAACGCTGGGCTGTTCTACGGCGCCGGGTCGAGCGAAGCGCCGATGTGCGCGGGCGAGCAGGTCTTCATCGTCGGCGGCGGCAATTCGGCCGGCCAGGCCGCGATGAATTTCTCGCGGCATGCGCGTCAGGTGACGATGCTCGTGCGCGGCGCGTCGCTCGCCGACACGCTGTCGCGCTACCTGATCGACCGGATCGAGCGGACGCCGAACATCGAGGTCCGCTACCGGTCCAGCGTCGCCGCCCTGCACGGCGACGGCTGGCTCGACGCGATCGAGCTTTGCTCGGCGGACGGCACGCGCGAACGGCTGCCGGCCACGCGCCTGTTCGTGTGCATCGGCGGCGCACCGAACACCGACTGGGCGAAGGACACCGACATCATCCGCAATCCGGGCGGCTATCTCGTGACCGGCGGCGACCTGTACGACTGCCCGGCGTTCGAGCACGTGTGGCCGCTCGAGCGTCGGCCGTACCATCTGGAAACCAGCGTGCCGGGATCGTTCGCGGCCGGCGACGTGCGATCGGGGTCGGTCAAGCGCGTCGCGTCGGCGGTCGGCGAAGGCGCGATGGCCGTGACCTTCGTGCACCGGTTTCTCGGCGAGGACGCGCACCGGCTCGCGGCTGCGTGACGCGGGGCGCGGGCGCGGTTCGCCCCGCCCGCGCCATGCACGCCCGGTCAGCGGGCGGCCGCCACCGGCAGGCGGAACGTCAGCGCGGTGCCGCCCGCATCGCGCGGCACGGCCTCGAGCGAGCCGCCGTGCGCCTCGGTGATCGATCGGCAGATGGCGAGGCCCATGCCCATGCCGTCCGATTTGGTCGTGAAAAACGGATCGAAGATGCGGCCGGCAATCTCCGCATCGATACCGGTTCCGCGATCGGCGACGGTCACGACGACGCGATCGCCGTCGCGGGATGACGTGATCTCGAGTTCGCGTGGCGTCCCGAGGCCGCCCATCGCATCGAGCGCGTTGGTGATCAGGTTCAGGACGACCTGCTGGATCTGCGTGCGATCGGCCATGACGCGCACGTCGTCGCAGCGCAGGTCGACGTGCAACGCGACGCGTTGCGCGTCGATCTCGGTCGCGGTCAGGCGCAGCATGTCGCGGATCAGCGCGTCGAGCGCGAGCGGCGCCATCGCCGGCGGCGCCTGCCGCGCCAGCGCGCGCAAGGCGCGCACGATGTCGGCCGCCCGCACGCCGGAGGTGCGGATGTCGTCCAGGCTCGCGAGCGCTTCGCCGATATCGGGCTGCTCGCCGCGCAGCCAGCGCAGGCATGCGCCTGCGCTCGACATGATGCTCGTGAGCGGCTGGTTGATCTCGTGTGCGATCGATGCGGCGAGTTCGCCCATCACCGTCGTGTGCGCGGTGCGCGCGAGCTCGGTGCGCGCGTGCTGCAACGCGGCCTCCGTCTCGAGCCGCCGCGCGCTCTCGTCGACCAGCTCCGCGTAAAGCCGTGCGGATTCCAGCGCATTGGCGGCCTGCGGCGCGAGCATTTCCAGCATCGCGATGCGCCGTGCCGAAAACACGCCGTTGGCCAGCGCGTTCTCGAGATACAGGATACCGATCAGCGTGCCCTGTTTCAGCAGCGGCAGGCAGAACAGCGAACGCGTGGGGTGCGTGCGCAGGCTCTCCACGTGGTCCGGCATGCCTTCGCGCTGCGCGTCGGCGAGGACGATCGGCTTGCGGGTGCGCGCCACCGCGTTCAGGATCGACAGCGGCACGTCGTCGCCGGTCGGTTCGCTGCGCGCGATATCGACGATCACGTCGCTGTCGACGACGCGCGCGGCCGCCTCGATCGTGAGCCGGTCGTGACGCGCGAGCAGCAGCAGGCCGGAGCGGGCGCCCGCGTGGACGAGCATGTTGCGCATCAGCGTCTGGATCAGGCGCTCCAGCACGATCTCTTCGGACAGCGAATGGGCGGCGCGCATCGCGAGCGCGAACTCCGGGTCCTCGTGAGCGGGCGCGGCCGTGCCGCCGGCGCCCGGGGCCATGATCAGGAACGGATGCCGGCTTTCCATCGCCCCCGTCTTGCCGAGCGCGCCCCAGCGCCGGTAGCACGCGTGCGCGAGCTGAAACTGGTGGCGCGCGCGCCCGGTCAGCTCGAGCGACGCGGCGTGGTGTCCAGCCAGTTCATGCGCGAGCGCCTGTTCGTGCACGAAGCCGCCTTCCGCCGCGAGCCCGGCCGCCGCTTCGTACTGCTGCATCGCGACGACGTGCTCGCCGCGCACGCGCGCGAATTCGGCGTCGATCAGCGCGAGCTTGTTGCGAAACGTTCGTGGATTGAGCGCGCTCCACGCGGCGAAACGCGCGCGCTGCGGCGCGTAGCGTTCGAGCAGCTGCTCGGGCGGCGTCGTGCCGCGCTCGCTCGCGATGCCCGCCAGCACGGTGAACAGGTGGAAGTCGGACAGCATGATGTGCGCGGGTGTCGACCACGCGAACGACGCGGCCGCGTCGAGTGCCGCGCGTGCGGCGTCGGCATCGCCGAACAGGAACGCGGCCTGGCCGTCGAGCACGCAGGTCCAGAACTGCAACACGGACATCGGCGTTTTCGTTGCCGCGCGCGTGCGCCACGTGCCGACCGGCCGGTCGTATCCGCGCTGCAGCGCATCGACGAATTCCGACTGGGTGGACACGAGATCGACGATGTCGTCGTAGCGCGCGCCGCGCGCGATCGCCAGCAGCGGATCGATTTCGTCGCGGATGACCGGCAACGCTTCGCCCATCGCGAGCAGGTCGCTCACGATGTGGTTGCAGCTGTAGCACATCCAGCGCAGCTCGGCGCTCGCGTTGCCCGCTGCCTTCGCGTCGCGGGCCCGCTCGAGCGCGTATGACAGCGGCTGGGACCAGACGCTTACCTGGTCGAGCGCGATCAGCGCCGCGGAGCGGTAGCGCTCGAACCCGTGGCGCTCCACCAGCGCGAGCGCCACCTTCGCGAATTCGAAGCCGGCTTCGTACGCGGCGTCGTGTTCGGCGATGCTCACGCCGTACCACGCGAGCCCCTGCACCGACGCGGCCGTGACGCCGTGGCGCAGCGTGAGCTGCACCATCGTCGCGAAGTGCAGCAGCATCAGCCCGTTGCTCGGATAGAACATCGCGGCCTCGAGCGCGGTCAGCAGCGCCATCGTCGCTTCGACGCGCGCGTCGGTCGTCACGGGCAGGTCGACCAGTTCGCCAATCGCGCGGCCGGCGAGGGCGTCGCGCACCGCGTCGCGCGCTGCTTCGAGGTCGGCGTCGGATGGGCGCTCCGGTAGATGAACCCCGAGCACCGCAAGACCGGCCAGCGCGACGCGGACCGCCTCGCGGTAGTTCGATTCGACCGTGAGCTGCGCTGCCTTGAGCCGGTGTGCCTCCGCGCGATCGGCCGGCGTGCCGGCACGCGCGAGCAGTTCGTCGATCGTGTCGGCCGCCTGCGCCGTTTCGCCGCTCGCGAGGAGCAGGCCGCCGCGCAGCCTGCCGATCCGGCTCATCACGTCGTAGTGTTGCGACCACGCGTGCGGTCCGAGCAGCGTTTGCGCCGACGCGAGAAACGACAGTGCGCGCTCGCGCGCCGCGATCGCGGCGGCGGCCTGCGCGGCCCGCACGAGCGCATCCGCGAATGCGAGCGCAAGGCCGTCGTCGAGCGGTGCGGCGATCCCACGCTCGATCTGCGTCGCGAGCGCGAGCAGCGTGTCGGTATGCTGCGGCTCCGCGCACGCGAGCATCGCGGTCGCGACGGCCGCATGCCGCGCCGCCTGCTCCGTGGGCGCGCTCGCCGCGTAGACGGACTCGAGCACGCGGTCGTGCGTGAAGCGCCAACGGTCGCCGTGCAGCGATACGAGGCCGGCCTGCCGGGCCGGGTCCAGCCAGAACCGCAGTTCGTTGCGCGTGTTGCCGGAGGTCGTGCCGAGCAGCGCTTCTTCGGCTTCGCTGCCGATGCATGCGAGCAGCGACAGCAGCGTTCGCGACTGGGCCGGCAACCGCTGCATCCGCAGCGCGACCAGATCCACGACGTTCTCCGCCGCGCGGTACGCGACGATTTCGTCCGCACGCCACTGCCATGCGTGCGCGGCGCTGTCATACGCGAGCAGCCGCTCCTCGATCAGCGAGCGCAGCATCTGCTGAATGTAGAACGGATTGCCGCCTGTCTTGCCGTGCACGATGCGCGCGAGCGCGGGAAGATCGCCGGACGTATCGCTGAGCATGCCGGCGAGCAGGGTCGTGACGTCGTGCGGTTCGAGCGGCGCCAGCGTGACGGTCGACACGCGGGTGCGCTCGAGGTCGCGCAGGAAGCGGCGAAATGCCGGCGAATGCTCGGCCTCGCTGCGATAGCCGGCGACGATACAGACGTTCGCCGGCGGATCGGCGGCGATCGACGCCAGAAACGCGAGCGTGGCGTCGTCGGCCCCATGGATGTCGTCCAGCAACATGACGAGCGGGGCCGCGGGCGCCGCGAACGCACGGCATGCGTTGACGACGGTCTGGCACAGGTGAAATTCCGGGACCGGATCCGTACGGCCGAGCGCAACCGGGTCCACATCGAGCAGCCACGCGAGTTCCGGAAAGATGCCCGACAGCAGGTTCGCATGCGCGCCGATGCAGTCGCGCAGCCGTGCCGCGACCGCGGCGATCTCGTCGTCGGGCCGGGCCAGCACGCTGCCGAACAGCGAGCGCAACGCCCGCACGACGGGCGCGTACGGCGCGGCGGGCCGGAACGGGTCGACTTTCGCCGAGGTCCGCCACGACGCCGGCGCGGTACTGCGCGCATGGCGCGCAAAGTGTTCGGCGAGTGCCGTCTTGCCCACGCCTGCCGGTCCGTCGATCAGCACGAGCGCCGTTTCGCCGGTGCGGGCCACGCCCGCCAGCGTGTCGGCGAGCCTTCGGGCGTCGGCGTCGCGGCCCACCAGCAGGTCGGGCGTATGCACGCGGGCGAGCGCATTGCCGCCGCCCAGCGCGAACGGTGCGACGCGGCCGAGCGCGTGCCAGTCGCGGCGCAGCCGTTCGAGATCGTCGCGCAGCGCTTCGCACGACGCGTAGCGATCGGCCGGCTCCTTGGCAATCAGCTTCAGCACGAGATCGTTCAGCACGGCCGGCGTGTCGTCGCGCAACGCCGCCGGCAGACACGGCTGCATGGCGACGTGCGCGTGTACCCATTCGGACGTCGACGCGGCGTTATAAGGCAGCGCGCCCGTGAGCAGCCGAAACAGCGTGATGCCCAGCGCGTAGAGATCGGCGCGTTCGTCGACGTTCGCGTCGTGCGCGAGTTCGGGCGCCGCGTACGGGGCGAAATCCGCGCGCGGCGTATGCCGCGCAGGGGGTTCCGCCGGGTCGGCGTGCCGCTTGCGCGCATGGGCGAACGCGCCCAGCTTGACGGCGCCCGGTTGCGTGACGACGAAGCTGGCCGGCCGCACGTCGCCATGCAGCCAGCCGCGGCAATGCAGTTCGTGAAGCGCGCGCACGGCACCGAGTGCGAGATCGAGAAACGTGTCGAGCGCCATGCGCTCGTTGGCGAGCGTGTCGAACGTGCGGCCCTCGACGCCCGGATAGACGAGCACCGGGCCGCCGCCGGCCCGGATCAGCGCGACCGGTGCGATCGCCCGCGCCGGATCGAGCGCCGTGCCCAATGCGTATTCACGCTCGAACTGCCGGCAGCGCAGATCGAACTCCCAGCGGGTCTCGCGCGCGGACCACACGATGCCCGTCGCCGGGTCCGTGAGGTCGAACGTCAGCATGTCCTCGGCGCGCGCGACATTCGTCGGCGTCGCACGGGCCAGCCAGTCGGGGTCCATCCGGGTAGCGCCTTCGGCGGCGCGCAAGGGAATGTTCACGTTCGTGGTGCGGTAAGGTGGAATGGCGCAGGGCCGGCAGCACATCATGCCGCGCAGCCGGTCGTGCCGCCCGCGTCAGGGGCCGGCGCGTGCATTGTCCGACAGCCGGAGAGAATTTGCAGCCCCTCCTGCCAGCGCGGCACCGCCGCAGACGTTAAACCTATGGATAGTGGTCGAGGTCGGCGGCACGCCCTAGCATACGGTCAAGCCTGCTTTCCACCCGCGCCGACGCGCCGGAGCCGGCGACAGCGCGCGACGCCCGCCACACGGCGCGACGCGCAACACTTCAGCGACGGTCAAGCGGATGAGCATCATGTATACGTTCGGGCGGGTCACGGTTTCCCTGGAATGCCGGGAAGTCTGCGTCGACGGGCAGCCGCACTATGTCGGTGCGCGCGCCTTCGAGATCCTCGAGCTGCTGGTGAGGGCGGCCGGCAGGCTCGTGTCGAAGGAGGCGATCATGGATGCGGTCTGGCCGAACACGGTCGTGGTAGAAAACAACATCCAGGTGCATATCTCGACGCTGCGCAAGCTGTTCGGCGGCAAGCACGGCTGGATCCGCACCGAGTCGGGCCGCGGATACCGTCTCGCTCCGCCGCTGGATCTGGCCGGAACCGAACGTCCGTTCGACGGCACACCGCGCGCGATGGCCGCGCGCGGATGGTCATCGCCGCGCAAATGCCCGCTGATCGGCCGCGAACGGGAGGCCGCTGAACTGCACGCGCTCCTCGAGCGCGAGGCCTTCGTCACGCTCGTCGGCCCGGGCGGGGTCGGCAAGACCCATCTGGCCCTCGAGGTGGCCGCCGCGCGCGCGGCGTCGCTCGGCATCGACCTGTATCGGATCGATCTGGCGTGCTGGCCGCGCGGCACCGCGCCGGAATGCGCGGTGCTCGCGGCGCTTGGCAAGCCGGACGAGCACAACGCCGAGCCGGCCGACGTCGTGCGCGCGATCGGCGAGCGGCGCGTGATGCTCGTGCTCGACAACGCCGAACAGCACGTCGACGCGCTGGCGGACCTGTGCGACGCGATCGTCGAATCGAACCCGGGGGCGATGCTCGTCGCGACGAGCCGCGAACCGGTGCGCGTCGGCGTCGAGCGCGTGTACCGGCTCGGCCCGCTCGCCGTGCCGCCGGCCGGCGCGAGCGATGCCGAGATCGTCGCATGCTGCGCCGTGCGCATGTTCGTCGCGCGTGCGCGGGCGATGGGTACCGACATCGCCGCGGACACGCATACGCTGAATGCGATCGCGACCGTGTGCCGGCGCCTGAGCGGTCTGCCGCTGGCGCTCGAACTCGGCGCCTCCCGCGTCGCGTCGCTGGGGATCCAGGGGCTGGCCACCGATCTCGACAAGTCGCTGCTGTCGCTGTCCGGCGGGTTGCGCACCGCGCATCCGCGCCAGCAGACGCTGCGGGCGACGATCGAATGGAGCTACCGGCTGCTCGACGATGCCGAGCGCACCGTGCTGTGCCGGCTCGCGGCGTTTCCGGACGCGTTCCAGCTCGACGCGGCGTGCGCGCTCGCCGCATGCGACGAGTTGAGCGCCGAGCAGGTGCTCGACTGCCTCGTCAGTCTCGCGTCGAAATCGCTGCTGGTCGTCCATCCGCTGGGGCTTTCGAAGCGCTATTCGCTGCTCGAGCTGGTTCGCGCTTATGCGCTCGAGAAGCTGGCCGAATCCGGCGAAGCAGGCCGCGTGCAGGCGCGCTGCGCGTCGTTCGGCGTCGGCGTGCCGGCGCTCGCGCACGCGCGGCAGTCGGCGCGCGCCGACATGCAGTGCGCGTGACGCGTTCGCGTGCCGCGATGCGGCGCATTGACATCCATTTCAGGTTTTCATTTCATGGCGATTGTTTGCATCATCGATGACGATGCGTCGGTCCGTAAGAGTCTGGGCAACTTGCTGAAGTCGGCGGGGCATACCGCCTTGACGTATGCATCGGGCGAGGAATTCCTCGCGGCCGGGCCGCGGGACACCGCGGCCTGCGCGCTCGTGGATCTGAAGATGAAGGGAATCAGCGGCCTCGAGGTGCACCGGCTGCTGATTCAGCGCGGCTCGACGATGCCGGTGATCATGATGTCCGCTCACGGCGACGACGAGTCGGTCCGGCGCGCGCTCGCGCAGGGCGCCGTCGCGTTCATGCGCAAGCCGTTTTCGTCCGACGATATCCTCGATCTGATCGACGACATCGCGTCGGGCGCGCGCGGCGCGTGAGCCGCGGAAACCCGCCACGATGCAGCTTCGCTGCGTGTATTTCACCGCGCAGCCGCTTCGTTTATCATCCGATCACATCAATTCAGCGCTGGGCAGGAAACGCGATGGCGAGCACGCCGGATACTCCATCGATCGGTCGGCACGGCGCGGGCGATGCCGCGTCGATCGTCTACGTGGTCGACGACGACGACACGCTGCGACGCGCGCTGAGCGCGCTGCTGCGCTCGGCCGGGTTTCGCGTCGAAACGTTCGGATCGTCTCGCGCGTTTCTCGCGTTCAGCCGGCCCGACGTCCCGAGCTGCCTGATCCTCGACGTGCATCTCGACGAAGAGAGCGGGCTCGCCGTGCAGGAAGAAGCGGCGCGCGCGGGACTGCACCTGCCGATCCTGTTCATGACCGGCTACGGTGACGTGGCCACCACCGTCAAGGCGATGAAGGGCGGCGCGCTCGATTTCATGACGAAGCCGTTCGATGACGACGAGATGCTCGATGCGGTCGGCCGCGCACTCGCGCGCGACGGCGAGCGCCGCGCGCAGGACCGCGCGCTGGATTCCATCCGCGATGCATACGCGACGCTGACGCCGCGCGAGCGCGAGGTCATGAGCCAGGTGATCGCGGGGCTGATGAACAAGCAGGTCGCCGCGAATCTCGGCCTTCAGGAAATCACGGTCAAGGTCCATCGCGCGCAGGTCATGAAGAAGATGCTCGCGCGCACGCTGCCCGATCTCGTGCGCAAGGCCGAAGCCCTGGGTATTCAGCCCGTCGGCGGTCGCGACTGAGGCCGCGGGCAGGCGCCGGCGAGCGAGCCCAAGCGTCGCGCTCACGCGGCCATCGGGTTGGCGGCTTCACGCGCGCGCGCGTGTGCGATGCGCGGCGGCACGTCGCCGCGCGGTTGCGCATTCCGTATGTCGGGGGTGTCGGCGAATGCCGCGACGAGATGCTCGGCGAGCGTCCGGATGCGGGCGGGCAGATTGCGGCGCGAATGATAGAGCAGCGACGCGTCGAGATCGGCGATCTGCCAGTCAGGCAAAACGCGCACGAGTTCGCCGGTGCGCTCGAGCGGCCGCGCGAGCGGCTCGGGCAACACCGCAAAGCCGGCGCCCCGTACCGTCGCGAGCATCAGCGTGGCCGCGCAATTCGACCGGATCGCGCCGGCCAGCCGGATCTCGGCGCTCGCACCGGTGCCGCGATGCCGCAGCGGCCAGGCCGACACGTCGCCGGCCGGCCGCGCGCCGCGCGCACCCACGCGTTCGAGTGCCTGCGGCGAATCCGGCCTGCCGCACTCCGCGTGATGACGCGGGCTCGCATACAGGCCCATCGGCACGCGGCCGAGGCGCCGTTCGACGCACGTCAGGCTCGACGTGGGACCGGTGACGATCGACAGGTCCGCGTCGCCGCTGAGCGTCGCGTTCGCGTGATCGACCCAGTCGATACGAATCTGCACCAGTGGATGTTGCCGATTGAAGTCGGCGAGCACGGGCACCAGACGATCGGCGCCGAACAGGTTCGACACCGCGATCGATACGCCGCCTTGCATCTCGTTCGCGTTGAAGCGGCAGCACGCGGAGAAACGCTCGTATTGCTGCAGCAGCGCATTCGCTTGCTCGAGCACGTCCTGGCCGACCCGGGTCAGCGTGACCTTGCGCGTCGTGCGATGCAGGAGCAGCACGCCGAGCGACGTCTCGAGACACCGGATCGCGCGGCTGATGTGCGGAACGCCGAGCTGATGCGCTTCGGCGGCCTTCGTGAAGCTGCCTTGTTCGGCGACGGTCTTGAGAATCTCGAGCGTTTTCAGGCGATCCATATCGGGTCCCGCTTCGTGAATGCTGACAGCATTCAATTTATGCGTGGCGGGCGCGCCGGGCAACGCAAAAAACGTGAGTTAAGCTTAAGCGGCGCCTGAATATCCTTGCGCCTCTATCAGGCGTGCGCGGCGCACTTTTCAGCGGCGCTCGGCGCGATTCGCATCGCGCACCGCGGTCGATTCCGGCGGCGTCCACCCGCCGCCCAATGCGCGCACGAGACTCACCGTCGCGATCGCGAGCGCTTGCCGGCTGTGAATCAGCTGACGTCGCGCATTCAGCGCATCGCGATCGGCATCGATGACTTCGAGGTAGCTGACATAACCGTGCGCGTAGCGGCTCAGCGACAGTCGCGCCGCCGCGTCGGTCGCGCGCGCCGCGTTGTCGTAGCGCACGATCCGCTCCTTTTGCGCGGCGATGTCGTTGAGCGCATCCTGCACGTCGCGCAATGCGGCGATCGCGGCCGCGCGATAGTTCGCATCGGCGAGGTCCATGCCGGCCCGCGCGGCGGCCACCGCGGCATCGCGCTTGCCGCCGTCGAACAGCGTCAGCGCGACGTTCGCGCCGAGGCTCCACAGCGAACTGTTCCGGTCGAGAAACGAGCGCAGGTCGCGGGTCGCGAAGCCGCCGTCGGCGGTCAGCGTCAGTGTCGGCAACCACGCGGTGCGCGCGATGCCGAGCTCGAGCGACGCCGCATCGGCGCGCCGCGCGGCCGCGAATACGTCCGGGCGCTGCGCGAGCAGCGTGGACGGCAGCCCGGGCGGCACGTCCGGCATGCACACGGGCACTGCGCTCGTGCCGATGTCGAACGCGGTCGGCGACACGCCGGTCAGCACCGCCATGGCGTCGACGAGGTCCTCGCGCAGCCGCTGGCTGTCGGCGAGATCCGCACGCGCGGTATCGAGATCGGCCGATGCGCGCAGCGCGTCGAGGTCGCTCGCCGCGCCGGCCCGCACACGTGCGGCGATCACGTCCAGCGCGGTGCGCCGCAGCCCGATCGCTCTGGCGAGTGTCGCGAGATCGTCGTCGACGTAGCGCAGCGTCAGGTAGTCGACCGCCACTTCGGTCGCGACCCGCAGGCGAACGGCATCGCGATCGGCTGCGGCCTGCAGCACGTTCTGCGCGCCGATGTCTACATCGCCGCGCAGCCGGCCCCACAGGTCCACTTCGTAGCTTGCGGTGACGGGCACTGACCAGTTGTGCATCGTGCGCTTCGGCAGCGCATTGTCGACCGTGCCGGACACGCGCGTGCGGCTGAACGACGGATCGACACGGACGCTCGGCGCCAGTGCGGCATCGCGCACGCCGAGCAGCGCCTGCGCCTGGTCGACGCGCGCGGCCGCCGCGCGAATATCGAGGTTGCGCGCGAGCGCGGCGTCGACGAGCGTGCCGAGTTGCGGATCGCCGAACCACGCGGGCCACGCGGCAAGCGACGCCGCGCGCTCGGCCGACGGATCGGCATGGCGAAACCGGTCGGATTCGACCGGAACGGGCGCGAGCGGCTGCGGTGCGATCGAGCACGCGGCCAGCAGGCTCGCGGCGAGCAGGGCGAGCGCGCGCGTCATCGCGATTCGCGGCTGCGCTGCAGCGTGACGACGACCGACAGCCCGGGCCGGATGCGCGGCTCCGATACGGCCGGGCCATCGAGCAGGATCTTGACGGGCACGCGTTGCGTGACCTTCGTGAAATTGCCGGTCGCGTTGTCCGGCGGCAGCAGCGCGAACTGCCCGCCCGTCGCGGGCGACAGGCTGTCGATGTGGCCGGTGAACACCCGCTGCGGCAGCGCATCGAAGCGCAATTGCACGACGTCGCCGGTGCGCACGTGCCGAAGCTGCGTCTCGCGGAAATTGGCGACGACCCACGGATGCGGCTCGACCAGCGTGAGCAGCGCCTGGCCGGGCGCGATGTGCTCGCCGGTCTCGACGGTTTTCTTGCCGACGTAGCCGTCCGACGGCGCGACGACCGCCGTGTAGCCGAGTTGCAGCAGCGCGTCGTGCAATTCGGCATCGTTCTGGCTCGACGCGGCGTCGGCGGCCTGAGCGGCGGCGAGTGCGCTGCGCCGTTGCGCATCGGCCGCCGCGACGCGTGCGCGGGCGGACTTGCGGGCGGCATCGGCCGCATCGAATTCCTGCTTCGACAAGCCGCGCGGCGTCTCGCGGGTCAGTTCGCGGGCGCGGGCGTAATCGAGCTCGGCCTTGTCGGCATCAGCGTGGGCCGACACGAGCGCCGCGTCCGCCTGCTCGATCAGCGCGTGTGCGCGGCTCGCATCGGCGTGCGCCTGCGCGACGCGTGCGCGTTGCGCCGCGACGCGCACGTCGAAATCGCGCCGGTCGATCTGCACGAGTGCGTCGCCGGCATGGACGAACCGGTTGTCGTCGACGAGCACACGCTCGACCGTGCCGGCGACGCGCGGCGAGATCACGTGCAGGTGGCCGGTCACGTACGCGTCGTCGGTGCCGCGATCGCGTGCATCGAACTCGTACACGAGCAAGGCGACGAGCAGCAGCGCGATCGCGGCGATCGCGACGATGGCCGGCCGGTGCGAGCGTGCGGGCGCGGCAGGCGGCGCCGGCGAAGCAGCCGGCGTAGTGGAAGAAGGATTCGGTGAGGGTGAGGTCATCAGAATCTGCTCCGAGAAACCCCGCCATTGATGGCGGGAAGGAAAGGAGCGCAGTTGACAGGCAGCTTCTTCCACGGGTTAGGATCACCGGCATGATCCTTGTCTACCGCTACCGGGTGAAGTCGCTCAACGGACTGCTCAACAAGCAGAGCCGCGCGGTGAACTACGTCTGGAACTTCTGCAATGACACGCAGAAGCATGCGCTCAAGTGGAGCAAGAAGTGGCCGACCGGTTTCGACTTGAATGTGCTCACGACCGGCAGCAGCAAGGTGCTCGGCATCCACTCCGGCACGATCAACGCGACGTGCGAGCAATACGCGAAGTCGCGCAGTCAGCACCGTCGGCCCTACTTGCGCTATCGCGGCAGGAAATCTCTGGGCTGGGTGCCGCTGAAGGGGCGCGACCTGAAGCGCGAGGGTGACGCGTTCCGTTTCGCCGGCAACACGTTTCGCGTGTTCAACAGCCGACCGCTTCCCGAAGGCAAGATCAAGGACGGGACCAACTTTGCGCAGGATGCACGCGGCGACTGGTTTCTCAACATCGTGATCGAGATGCCGGATGTGCCGGCCCGCCCGGTCCGTTCCGGCGTCGGCATCGATCTCGGCCTGAAAGACTTCGCCACACTTTCGACCGGAGAAAAGCTGCCCAATGACCAGTTCGGTCGACGCGCGGCGGAAAAGCTGGCGAAAGCGCAACGGGCGCGAAAGCACAAGCGACATATCGCGAAGCTGCACGCAAAGATCGCGAATGCCCGTGCCGACTTCCAGCATAAGCTCGCGCTCGATCTGGTGCGGCGGTTCGATTACATCGCGGTCGGCAACGTGTCGGCCGCGAAGCTCGCCAGAACCAGAATGGCGAAAAGCGTCTACGACGCATCCTGGTCGTCCTTCCGAAACAAGCTCCGCTACAAAGCGATGGCGCACGGAGCCACGTTCGAGGAAGTCGACGAAAGGGGTTCCACCCAGTCCTGTTCGTCGTGCGGGTCGAAAGACAGCACGACGCGGCCGAAAGGTATCGCGGGACTGCGAGTAAGAGAGTGGGCCTGCAGTGACTGTGGTGTCGAGCATGATCGAGATACCAACGCTGCGTTGAACATTCTCCGATGCGGACGTGCATCGCCAGGTGTGGGAATC
>NZ_CADESR010000005.1:0-356725 GCF_902830285.1 Burkholderia sp. BCC0419 | reverse complement strand
GGCGACGTCGCACGCGCCGCATTCGCGAAGATCGGCGTGCTGATGGCGTCGGCGCGCCGTACCGAGAAGCCGCTGCACCCGACCAACCTGCATGTGAACCAGGCGCTGTTCCCGCGCGACACCGTGCAGTCGCGCCTGCCCGATCCGGAATGGCTCGAGCGCTGGCTCGACGAGCAGATCCGTTTCGACGGCGAGTGGGAGAAGAAGGTCGTCGAGCGAATCCTGCACAACCTGTCGATCCTGTTCGAGCGCACGTTCGCGACCGCGCAGGAGCTGAACCGCTACCGCAAGGAAGTCACCGGCCGCCTGCAGGCCGAAAGCGGCCCGTCGTCGGCCGCGCAGCCGGCCTGAGGCCGGCAGGTGCCGGCGGCGGCGCGAGTCGCGCCCGGCCCGCGGCACCGTGTCGCGTTCGTTGCATGAAGCCCGCCCGGCCGGTCCGGCGGGCTTTTTATCGGGTGCCGCCGTCGCGCGCGCCGCTGTTCATTCCGTCCGATCTCCATCATGTCCGCCACCTTCGAACGCAAGCTGATCACCCGTGATGCCCTCGTCGCGCTGCGCGCGTCGCTGCCGTCGCCCGTCGTGTTCACCAACGGCGTGTTCGACATCCTGCATCGCGGTCACGTCACGTATCTCGCCGATGCGAAAGCGCTCGGCGCCTGCCTGATCGTCGGCGTGAACAGCGATGCGTCGGTGCGCATGCTCGGCAAGGGCGACGACCGGCCGATCAACCGCGAAGAGGATCGCGCGGCACTGCTGGCGGCGCTGGAAAGCGTCGACTGGGTCGTGACGTTCGGGGAAAAGACGCCCGTGTCGCTGATCGAGGCCGTCCGTCCGGACATCCTCGTGAAGGGCGGCGATTACGACATGGACGCGCTGCCGGAATCGGCGCTCGTGCGCGGCTGGGGCGGCCGGGCGCTGGCGATTCCGTTCGAGCACGACCGCTCGACCACTGCGTTGCTGAAGAAGGTGCGCGCGCAACAGTCCTGAGCGCGACGCGGCGCCGTCACGGGGCGGACGCCGCGAGCGGTGCGGTCGTGACGGCCGGCGCCGCGATCGGGCCGCCGACGACGGGCTGGTCGGTCGCCCGCATGAGCGGTGTCACGCGCAGCGCGTCGGGCCGTACCTGCCGCGACAGCACGCCGGGTTCGCGCGGGCCGGCCGCCGGCAGCGGCCCGAACACGCCGCGCGCCACCACGAACGCGAGCATGTTGGCGAGAAAGAGAACAGCGATCAGCCAGCGCAGCATCGTCGAAACTCCTTGTCGTCATCGACGTGATTCACGTCATTCACTCGAGCCGGCCGCATGGCCGGCTTTTTTCATGGCTTCCGTCGACCGTTCGTGCGGGCCGCTGGCGCGGCACCGCGCGTATTGCATCGTCGGCGTGATGCGGGCCCGCTTGGGCCCGCTCCGGCCGGCATCGCCACGCGCCGGCGCGATGCCGGCGCCTTTGCGTCAATCCGGCGCCGTTGCCGGGCCGGCCGGGTCCGCTGCGATCAGCGCGAGCCCGGACAGGATCAGCGCGTCGTGCCGCGTATGCGCGACCGTCAGCGCACGCGCGACGTCGTCCGCCGCGCCGCCTGCCAGCACGAGCCGCACGGGCGCCTGCCACGCTTCGACGAGATCGCGCCACGCGCGTTCGATCAGGCCAGCCTGTGCGTACAGGCAGCCGGCCGACAGCGAGCGCGGCGTATCGATCTGGAACGGTTCGGCCTGTGCGCCCGCGAGCAGGCCGCTGGCGATATCGGTGGTCAGCGTCGGCAACTGCGCGGTGTGCGTGCCGAGTGCGCGCATCATCAGCGCCCAGCCAGGCGCGATCAGCCCGCCCGTGAAGCGGCCGTCCGCGCGCAGTGCCTCGAGCGTCGTCGCGGTGCCGAACGTCGCGATCAGCAGATGCTCGCCCGGAAACGCCGCGTGCGCGCCGATCAGGCCGGCCCAGCGGTCGCTGCCGAGTTGTTCGGGCGTCGTATAGCCGTTCGTCACACCGCATTGCGCGGGCCGCGAGCGGATCGTCGTGCGCGGCAGGCCCGGCCAGCGCGCGTCGAGCAGCGCGTCGATCCGTGCGGCCACGTCGGCGCCCGCGACGTTCGAGATCCACGCGCCGCGCGGACGCGGCAGATGCGACCAGTCGGGATCGGCGCCGCCGTCGCGCGTGTGGCCGAACGCGCCCGTGTCGACGAGCGTGCGCCGCGCGTCGGCGAGCGCCCACTTGATCCGGCTGTTGCCGGCGTCGATCAGCAGGTGCGGCTCGTTCATTGCGCTTCGCGCAGCGACACGTCGCCGGCCGCGATCGTCTGCACGCCGTTCGGTGTATCGAGCAGCAACTGGCCGGTCGCATCGATGCCCGTCGCGATGCCGCGCACGCGTTCGACGCCCTGTTCGAGCAGCACGACTTCGCGGCCCGCGTACGCGTGCAGCGCGTGCCAGCGCGGCAGGAACGGCGCGAGGCCGTCGGCGCCGAATTGCGCGAGCGCGGGCGTGAGCGCGTTCAGCGACGCGGCGAGCGTATCGGTGAGGTTCGCCGACGCGCACGCGATCGACAGCGCGGCGGGCGGCAGCCCGCTCGCGAGCGTCGCTTCGCGCGCGCGCAGCGCGTCGACCTGCGCGGCGACGGCTTCCGCGCCGCGCACGTTGATGCCGAAGCCGATCACGACGGCGGTGGCGTCGGCGGTGGTCCAGACGGTTTCGATCAGGATCCCGGCGAGCTTGCCGACGATGCGCGGCGTGCCGTCGTCGTCGGTCGTCAGCAGCAGGTCGTTCGGCCATTTGAGCGCGACGCGCATGCGGGCGTCGAGCGGCAGCGTGGCCAGCCCTTCGGCGAGCGCGACGCCGATCGCGATGCTGAGGCCGCCGAGCGCATCGATGGCGCGCGGCACGATGCAGCCGACCGAGCACAGCAGCGCATTGCCGGGTTGTGCGAACCAGGGGCGGCCCTGCCGGCCGCGGCCGGCCGTCTGCTCGAACGCGACGCGCACGAGCGGCGCGGGCAACGCGTTCGCGCTGCGCGGCAGCGCCTTGAGCCGCGTTGCGACGTCGGCGTTGGTCGAGCCGGTGGCGGCGACGATGTCGAGCGGCCACGCGCGCGGCGCGGCGTCCAGGTGCGCCTCGAGCCGGTTGCGCGCGATGTGCGCGTCGCCGGATTCGGGCGTGTCGGAGGAGGTGGGGGCGTTCATGGCGCCTATTGTAGCGACAGGGGGCGTTGGCGCGTCGGCAAGCGGGGCGGCGGTCATTTCCTCGGGCGGCAGGGGCCGATTGATGTGCGACGCTTCGCGCGAATGTGCTCGTGGTGAATCGAGAGAAGTTGCATTCAGGTAGTCATGGGCACGCGAGCAGGAAGAAATACCGTTCCGACATTCCGGTTGATCGATTGACGAAACATCGTCGACCGATATCGATTGATCGGGATTTCGAATTCGTATGATGGATTTCCTTGTGCCGATCGTGCATTTTGGTGCGACGAGATTTGCGCTGAGCGCGACGAGAGGGAATCCGGATGAATGGTGGCAAGCAATGGTTACTCGCGTCTTCGTTGGCTGTTGTCGGCCGGTTGATGGCTAGCGGCGGCCGGTATGCCGCTGGCAGGTCGACCGCCGTCGGATGGGCGGCGCCCGGTACTTTCGCGGATGAGCGTTGCTCGGGCGCGATGAGCCGAGGTGACGCCGCATGATCCGCTATTTCCTCGCCAAGGGCGATCGGGGCGGTAGCGCGACGATCACCGAGGGACTGGAATGCGTCACGTGTTCCGATCCGCCGCCGCGTGTGCAGATCGCCACGCTCTACATGAAAACCTACTGTACGGCTTGCGAGCAGGTGGGGTTTGTCGCGCCGAAGGGGCCGCGCTTGCCCGGCAGGGGGCCGAATGGTCAGGGATGGGCGTTGAGTGGGGATATCAATGCATGCGGGTGCAGTCCGCCGCCTGTGTTCCATGCCGAGCGGGGCATGCGGATGATCCTGACTTCGCATGAGGCGACTGAGCTTATGGAGAATAGACGCACTCCAACGCCTGAGGACGAAGCGCCGGTTGCCACGGCGCGAGCGGATATCACGCTCGATTACGACGAACAGGTACGTGTTGGCATCGGCACGACGTTGCCGCAGAGCTATCCCTATTTGATCGAAATGACCGACGGACGCACGTATGCAGGGCGTGTCGGTACGAATGACCAACTGCCACGCATCGGTACCGAGCCCGCTGGCAGTTACACGATCTATTGGGGCGAAGATGCGCTTGCTCATCCGGACTGGACGCCATGCCCAACAGACCGATAACGGTGAGAGCGAATACGATCCCTCGATCCACCAAGGTAGTACAGCTTCAGGCGGTGACGTTCAAATCGTTGTGGGATGCTCATCCATCCGGGAATCCACACGACGATCCGGCTTATACGAATCAGTGCGCTATTCGTATAAGTGTCGCCTTGCACCGCGTTGGTGTCGACATGAAGTCATTCTCGTCGAGGCTCGTCAGGCCGCTCGGCGGTCAACGTAGTATTGGGCGAATTCTGCTGAATGGAAAGGCAACGGCCACGCGTGCCAATGAACTCGGCTCGTGGCTCAACCTGCAGCCATTTGCCGGTATCGGAAAGGCGGAGGTGATTACCGGAGCGGACTGGGAGGCGAAAATAAAGGGGCGTACAGGTATTGTGATGTTCGATGGTTACTGGGCGCGTGCCGGCGAGTCGGAATTGAATGCGAGCGGTGGGCACATTGATCTCTGGAATGGCTCTCGAATGACGATGAATGGCTTCTGGGGCGCCGCGTCGACGATAGGGCGATATATCGGGATGGTGTCGTTTCGGCAAGGTGCGAATGTCCTCCCAAGTCTCAGCTATTCCGATCTCGGAAGATCGAATTCAGTCTTGTTTTGGGAGATCAAGTGAAGCGGTTTGCGATTGCGCTCTCGGGGGCGCTTGGCGGTTTGCTGTTAACTTGGTTTTACCTCTTCGTATACAGCCATATCAGTTGGCCGAAACTTGCAGGCACACCGGCTCGCGGTTGTTACGAGATCGACAAGTGCCCGACCTCATGGTGGCAGGGAGTATTGTTTTTTGCGTACTTGCTGGGGCCTGCCTTGTTTTTCTGCATCGTCAATGTACTGGCTTATAGGCGCTGGTCATGCAAGAGGTGGAGTGCCATGCTCGGCGCTGGAACCCTACTCGCGGGCCTGTTCTACCTTGAGCCCTATGTTTCCCGTCTGCTTAAGTGGCGTATGTGATGAATGGACGATCTTTCACCGGTCGTTGCGCGACGAGGCCGTAAAAATAATCACGCAGCGAATTGACGAACTCGATGTCTGGAGAGAGCCTGCGCGGGCAAGAGTCAGAGAGTGGTTCGGGATCGCCGACGAGCCCACTCGCGGTGCGCTGACGAATGGATTGGTGGCCTTGATATCAGTCATGAATGGATTGGCGGCAAGGAATTTCGTTCGCTCCGATCCCGACCTTGATCGGGCTCTCGGCTGTATGCCAAATACCAAAAATCTAGACGGCGAAGTTGCGCACGTTTGCGGCCCTGATACCGCCACGCACACGATATCGATTTCCCCGAAGTTCTGTGAGCTTCCGGATACGAGTGCAGGTACGTTTTCCTCGATGCAACTGACCATTGTTCACGAGTGCGTGCATTTTCGGGATACATTCGGAGCGGTTGACTACAAGAACACCTATGGACAATTTCTCAGCAGGCGGCTCGCCAAAGAGGCCCCGGCAATGGCGATCAGGAATGCGGACAATATTGCGTGGTATATCTTGTGCATCGATTAGCCTTGCGGGGCTTTGTGCTTCAGGCGTCGTGTTTGCATGCAGCTTTTCCTTGCAATACGCAAGTAAGCTCGACCACGGCGTCATGGCCATTTCGAATTCTGACCGGATCGCGCTCGCCAGCTTGTTGGTGACTGTTCGGAACAGTGCGGCCAACAATGGTCCCGTCGTGATCTACGGATATGCAGATGAGCGCGAACGTGACGCAATTGCGATCGCCCGTACTCGGGCGCATGCTGTCCGAGCATATCTGCTCGATCTCGGCGTATCAAAAGACCGAATTCATATGGAGCCTAAAATCTGGCGAAGCAACTCCGCTGTCCCCTCGACTGAACGCAATCAGCTAGAGATAGAGTTCATTCCAGCGTGCTCATCGGAAGCTTGCGAGAGTCCGTGCGGTACGGTTTTGCCGGAGCAGAAGTAACGACGGACGGTATCCGCATGCGAGATCCCGAAGTGGCATTGCGTCGCGCCAGCGTTTCATCTGCCTAGCGCTGCATCTCTATTCGCTCCAGCGCCTTGATGTCTTCTTCGGACGTCATCTTGCATGCGACGCGACCACCGTTCGGCCAGGTCACGCTCGCGCGCCCCCCGGCCGAACGGCCGTCACGGCGCGACGACGGGGTGCTTCAGCGCATGCGCGGTCTCGATCCACTGCGCGTGGAATTCGTCCGCGTCGGGCCGAAGCCCGAGTTCGCCGTTGCGATAGGCCATCGCGAGCGTCTGCACGGCTTCTGGCAACTCATGTTCGGCGGCCCGGCGATATAGCGCGAGCGCGCGCGCGTCGTCACGCGGCACGCCGCTGCCGTCGCGATACGCGTTCGCGAGCATGAAGTCGGCGGCCGGGATGTCCGCGCGCGACGCGATGTCGAACCAGTGCGCGGCCTGCACCGGGTCGGCGGCGATGCCGTAGCCGCTGCGGTAGATCAGCCCGAGGTAATACGCGGCGGCCGGGTCGCCCTGTTCGGCCGCGGCGCCGAGCAGCGCACGAGCGCGTGCATAGTCTTTCGGGAGATCGCCGCTGCCGAGCAGCAACGCCTTGCCGAGTGCGAGCTGCGCGCGCCGCGCAGCCGGCGCGTCGGCCTTGTTGTCCGCCGCCGCGGCCGTTTCCAGCCAGCCGCGCCCCTCGTCGCGCAGCCCCGGTTCATGCGCATCGACGAGCGCGATGCCGAGCGCCGCCTGCGCAGCGCCCGAGCCGCGGCGCGCGAGCGTGCGCAACTGGGCCAGCGCATGCGGCTCGGTCGCCTGCGTGACCATCGCCTGCCATTCGTCGAGCTGCGCGGCGCTCGGCGCGGGGCCGGCGCCGCGCAGGCCGGTCGCCGCGACGACGGCCGCGACGGTCACGGCCGCCGCCGCGAGCAGCACGGCCGGCGGGAGTTTCACGCGCAGCACGCGCCGCGCGGCAGCGGCGAAGCCGGTTTCGGCGGGCCGCATCGTCCGGATTGGTTGCATCGCGTGTCTCATTGTGTGAGGTCGATCTCGTAGGTCGCGAGGTTCTTGCCCGAGCCGTCGTCGGCCGCGACCTGCGTGATGCCGGTCAGGCCGGCCGCCGCCGCGTCGCCGAGGCGGTTCGGCGCGGACGTGAACTGCACGTGCGCGACCGAGCTCGCGAGCTTCGTGAAGCGCCAGCTGCGCTGCGCGCCGTCGGCCGCGCGCGTGATCGCGCCGTGCTTCTTGATGAACGCGATCAGCACGTCGCGGTTCGCATCGGGCGACGCGAAGATCGTCTTGCTGCCGTCGAGGCCCGGGAAGTTGCCGCCGCCGCTCGCGCGGTAGTTGTTGGTCGCGACGATGAACTGCGCATTCGGGTCGATCGGCGCGCCCTTGTACGTCAGGTTCCGGATCCGGCTGCCGACCGGCTGCGTGACGTCGATTTCATACGCGAGATCGGCGGACGTGAACATGTCGAAGTTGTAGCCGGGGAAGGTGCTGACGAGCGGCTGTACGGTCGCCTTGGCCGGGTCGATCGTATTGAAGCGCTTCGCGGCCGTTTCGAGCCAGTTCTTCACGTCGGCGCCGCTCACCTTCACCGCGTACACGGTGTTCGGATACAGGTAGAGGTCGGCCGCGTTGTTGATCGCGAGCGCGCCCGGCGCGACGTCGGTGTAGTCGGTGCCGCCGCCGAAGCCGCTCTTGAACGGCGCGCTGACCGACAGCACCGGCAGCGACGCATATTGCGGCAGGTTCGCCTGCACGTAGGTCTTCACGTAGTCGGCCTGCGCCTCGTTGACGATCTGGATCGCGCCCGGATCGCCGACGTCCGCGAAGTACGAGTTCATCCGGTAGTCGGTCGAGCCGATCGGCGTCTTCACGTAGTCGATCGTCGCCTGGTGCTCGGCCGCGATCGCGGCCGAGACCGACGGGTCGGCGGCGACGTAGCTCTTGTCGGCGTTCTGGATCGGCCGCGCCTCGACGGTCGTCTGCGACTTGTCGACGGCCCACGTCTTGCCGTCGAACTTCAGGCCGAGCTTGATCACGCCGAGGTGCTTGCCCCAGTAGTTGGCCATCACGGTCGGCACGCCGTTGACGGTGCCCTTGACCTTGTCGACGCCCGGCAGGTTGAACTGCGACACGGTGCTGTTCGCGTCCGGGAATACCTGGTGCGAGTGGCCGATCAGCATCGCGTCGATGCCGGATACCTTCGACAGCCACCAGCTGCCGTTTTCCATCGTCGGCGAGTACGCGGCATTGTCGAGGCCGCCGTGCGAGATCGCGACGACGAGATCGGCGCCCTTCGCGCGCATCTCCGGAATGTACTTCTCGGCCGCTTCCTTCAGTCCGGTCGTGTAGACCTTGCCGTCGAGCCAGCGCTTGTCCCAGTTCATGATCGCGGGCGGCGTGAAGCCGATGATGCCGATCTTCACGGGCGCGCTGACCGTCTTGCCGTCCGGCGTCGTGGCCGTCACCGTGCGCGTCAGGATCGTGTACGGCGTGAACAGCGGTGCGTTGGTCTTCGCGCTGATCACGTTCGCGAGCACCTGCGGGAAGTTCGGGCCCGCGCACTTCTTCTGCTGGGCCGGCGCCGGCAGGCCGTCGACCTCGAACGTGTTGCCGGTCACCTGCGACAGGTACGGCAGCCCGTAGTTGAACTCGTGGTTGCCGATCCCGCCGCCGTCGAATTTCGCGGCGTTCATCACCTTGTAGATCGCGAGCGTCTGGTCGCAGCCGACCGGCTTCACGAGCGCCTGGTAGTCCGACAGCGCGGTGCCCTGGATCGTGTCGCCGTTGTCGAGCAGCAGCGTGTTCGGGTACTGCTTGCGCGCCTGCGCGATCAGCGTCGACACGCGCTCGAAGCCGAGCGAATTGTCGGCGGCGAGCTTGAAATAGTCATACGACAGCACGTTGGTGTGCAGGTCGGTCGTCTCGAGCAGCGCGAGCGTGGCCGTCGTGCCGACGGGCGCCTGGGCCTCGGGCTGCGACGGCGGCGTGGCGGTGACGTCGTCGCCGCCGCAGCCGGCGAGGACGAAGGCGAGGCTGGCGAGCGCGGCGGCGGCCGGTACGTGGCGGCGGGAAAGCGGGGGGAGACGCATCGGTTGTCCTGTTCGGTGTTCTGTTTTATGAAACGCGAGGTACGCACGAATGGCGGCGCGGCGCGCCGACGGCCTGATGTGCGGCGCGTGAGAGTATCGAAAGGAAACATGACGGAACAATGAAAGGTCGCGATGCTGGCAGCGGGCCGTAGCCAGGCGGCGGCTTCGGGCCGGTCCCGGCTGGCGCCCCGGCCCGGCGCTCCCGGCCGGCGCCCCGAGCCCGGCGCTCCCGGCTGCGCGCCGCGAGCCCGACGCTCCGCCGGAAATCCTCACGTCGCGGCGCCGGGCGGTTCGCTACAATGGCCGCTGTCATCCTTTTGCAAACAACCTGCCCTTGGACTTCGAGACTCCTCCCGGCCTGTCGGTCGACGCCGGCGGCCAGGGCCAGACGGTGCGCCTGACCGGCCAGTGGACCGCGCTCGCGCTCGCGCGCAACCGAGGCGCCGTGGCGCGCCGCGTCGCGAGCATCGCCGCCGGGCGCGTGAGCGAATGGGATCTGTCCGGCATCGAGCGGCTCGACCACGTCGGCGGCCAGGCGCTGTGGCGCGTATGGGGCCGCAAGCTGCCGCCCGGCGTCGCGCTGAGCGCCACGCAGCGCACGATCTTCGAGCGCATCGAGCGGCTCGACAGCCAGCGCGAGGCGCCCGAGCGCATCGTGCGGTTCGGTCCCGTCACGCGCCTCGGCCTGGCGATCTTCGCGTTCGGCGAACACCTGCAGGGCGGCATCGCGATGTTCGGCCTCGTGATCCTCGATGCGCTGTCGGTGCTGCGCCGTCCGAAGACGATGCCATGGAAGGAAACCTCGGCGAACATCTACAGCGCCGGCGCGCAGGCGCTGCCGATCACCGCGCTGGTCGCGTTCCTGATCGGCATCGTGCTCAGCTACCTGTCCGCGCAGCAGTTGCAGACGTTCGGCGCGAACCGCTACATCGTGAACATCCTCGGGCTGTCGGTGATCCGCGAGCTCGGGCCCGTGCTGTCGGCGATTCTCGTCGCGGGCCGCTCGGGCTCGGCGATCACCGCGCAGATCGGCGTGATGCGCGTGACCGAGGAGCTCGACGCGATGCGCGTGATGGGCATCCCGCACGGGCTGCGGCTGGTCCTGCCGCGCGTGCTCGCGCTCGGCGTCGCGATGCCGCTGCTCGTGATGTGGACCAACATCATCGCGTTGACGGGCGGCGCGCTCGCTGCGAAGCTGGTGCTCGGGATCGACGTCAACTATTTCGTGCGCTCGCTGCCGGGCGTCGTGCCGATCGCGAACCTGTACATCGGTGTCGGCAAGGGCGTCGTGTTCGGCATGCTGATCGCGCTGGTCGCGTGCCATTTCGGTTTCCGGATCAAGGCGAACTCGCAGAGCCTCGGCGAAGGCACGACCACGTCGGTGGTGTCGTCGATCACGGTCGTGATCCTCGCCGACGCGGTGTTCGCGATCCTGTTCCAGAACGTGGGGCTCGGATGAACGCATCGAACGAAACGACCACGCATGCCGCGGCCATCGGCGCCGGGACGGTCGACCCCCGGCCGGACGCGGCCGCCGATGCCGGCGACCTCGTGATCGAGGTGCACAACCTGACCAAGCGCTACGGGCGCAACATCATCCACCAGAAGCTCGATTTCGACGTGCGGCGCGGCGAGATCGTGTCGGTCGTCGGCGGCTCCGGCTCGGGCAAGACGACGCTCGTGCGGCAGATCCTCGGTCTCGAGCGGCCGACGTCGGGCACGATCAAGGTGTTCGGCGAGGACACGTCGAAGATCGACGACGCGAGCGCGCGGATGATGCGCACGCGCTCGGGGATGCTGTTCCAGCAGGGTGCGCTGTTCTCGTCGATGACGGTGTTCGACAACGTCGCGCAGCCGCTGCGCGAACTCGGCCGCGTGCCGCCCGACCTGCTGCACGACATCGTGATGCTGAAGCTCGAGATGGTCGGGCTGCCGTGCAAGCACGCGTCGAAGATGCCGGCCGCGCTGTCGGGCGGGATGGTCAAGCGGGTCGGCATCGCGCGCGCGATCGCGCTCGAGCCCGAGCTGCTGTTCCTCGACGAGCCGACGGCCGGCCTCGATCCGCAGGCGTCCGACGAATTCGTCGAGCTGATCGCGACGCTGCACCGCACGCTCGGGCTGACCGTCGTGATGGTGACGCACGACCTCGACACGATGGTCGCGCTGTCGACGCGCGTCGCGGTGCTGGCCGACCGCAAGGTGCTGGTCTCCGCCCCCGTCGAGGAGGTCGCGAACGTCGACCATCCGTTCATCCACGAATATTTCCTGGGGCTGCGCGGGCGCCGCGCACTGCAGGCGCTGCCGCCCGAGCGGCGCGCGAAGCTGCCGAAGGCGGCCCTCGAACCGGCGCTGTCGAGCGTCGAGCTGTAGAAGCAAGGAACCCGCGAATGGAAAACAAATCACATGCGTTCTGGGCCGGCCTGTTCACGATCGCGCTGACGCTCGCGATCGCGGGCACCGTGTTCTGGTTCAACGTCGACCGCACCGTGCGCGTGCCGTACGACCTGCTGGCGCGCACCAACGTGACGGGGCTGTTCCCGGACGCGGCGGTGCGCTTTCGCGGCCTCGACGTCGGCAAGGTGCAGTCGATCGGCTTCGATCGCACGCATCCGGGCCAGATTCGGATCCGGATTCTCGTCGATCACGACGCGCCGATCACGCAGTCGACCTACGGCAGCCTCGGCTTCCAGGGCGTGACGGGTATCGCGTTCGTGCAGCTCGAGGATACGGGGCGCGATCTGGCGCCGCTGCCGTCGTCCGCGAAGTCGATCGCGCAGATCCCGATGCGGCCGAGCCTGTTCGACCAGATCCAGGAGCGCGGCGACGTGCTGCTGCGGCAGTTCGAACTGGCCGCGAAGAGCGCGAACGCGCTGATGTCGCCCGAGATGCGCGAGCAGTTGCGCGCGACCGCCGAGAGCCTGCAGCACGCGGCCGACAACGCCGCGACGCTGACGAAGCAGCTCGGCCCGGCGGTCACCGCGCTGCCGGAAACGATGCACGAGGTGAACCGCGCGATGGCGTCGGCGAACACGCTGCTGCAGCCGAACGGGCCGCTCGTGTCGAACCTGAACAAGGCCGGCACGGCCGCCGAGCAGGTCGGCGTCGCGCTGAACGGGCTCAACGCGCGCGTGCAGTACGACACGCTGCCGCGCTTCAATGCGCTGGCCGGCAGCGTCGGCGACGCGTCGCGGCAATTGAAGGACGTCGCCGGTGAACTCGGCCGCAACCCGCGCAGTCTGTTGTTCGGGTCGCCCGGCGCGGCGCCGGGGCCCGGCGAAGCGGGCTTCGTCTGGCCGGGTGCGGATGCGGCGGCCGGGAAGTGAAGCGGAAACCCATCGATCGTCCGCCCGCAAGCGGCCGGACCATGACGCGCCTCGAAACCGGAAACCTCATGCAGGAATACGCCATGCCACGAATCCTTGACCGCGCGCTGCGCCCGGCCGCGGCCGCGCTTGCCGTGCTGACGCTCGCGCTGGCGGCCGGCTGCGCCGGCAACAGCGCGGTGCTGTCGAACATCCGCTACGACCTCGGGCCCGCGTCGTCGGTGGCGACCACCGGGTCGGGCCCCGCGCTGAAGGTGCTCGACGTCGCCGCACCCGACGCGCTCGATTCGGACAAGTTCGCCTACCGCCTCGCATACGCCGATGCGCAGCACGTGGCCGTCTATCGCGACAGCCGCTGGACCGCGCCGCCCGCGCAGTTGCTCACGCAACGGCTGCGCGGCGCGCTGTCGTCGCGCGGCACGGTGCTCGAAGGCACCGACGGCGTGCGCGCGCCGACCCTCAAGGTCGACCTGAGCGAATTCGAACAGGTCTTCGACGGGCAGTCGCAAAGCCACGGCGCGGTGACCGCGCGCGCGACGCTGATGCAGGACGGCAAGGTGCTCGGCCAGCGCACGTTCGTCGCGCGCGCGCCGTCGAGTACGCCCGACGCGGCCGGCGGCGCGCGTGCGCTCGCGGCAGCCAGCGACGAACTCGTGTCGCAGATCGCCGCGTGGGTCGGCGTGCAGGCGTACGCGGGCACGCCGTGACGCCCGACGTGCAGCCGCGGTGAGCGTGCCCGGCACGCATCGCGCGTCACCGCTCGCGCGGCAGGCGTTTGCCGCTTACGCGGCGCTGATCGTCTATGCGTCGCTGTATCCGTTCGAAGGCTGGGTGTCGCTCGGCATCGGTCCGTTCGATTACCTGTTCGCGCCGATGCAGCGCTACGTGACGGCGTTCGACGTGGTCACGAACGTGCTCGGCTATCTGCCGTTCGGCGCGCTCGGCGTGCTCGCGCTGCACCCGCGCTGGCGCGGCGTGGCCGCGACGCTGATCGCGGGCGGGCTCGGCGTGCTGCTGTCGGGGACGATGGAAGCGCTGCAGACCTACCTGCCGACGCGCGTCGCATCGAATCTCGACCTCGGCGCCAACGCGCTCGGCGCGCTGCTGGGCGCGGCGCTCGCTGCGCCGGCCACCGGCGCGCTGCTCGACCGCGGCGCGCTGCGCCGGCTGCGCTTCGCGTGGCTGGAGGCCGATGGGTCGACGCCGCTGCTGCTCGCCGCGCTGTGGCCGTTCGCGATCGTGTTTCCGTCGCCGTTCCTGTTCGGCATCGGCGACTGGCCGGCCGCGCTGTGGGAGCGCGCCGACGCGTCGATGCAGGACGCGCTGCTCGCGTGGCTGCCGGCCGCGTGGCGCGTCAGCGAATGGCCCGAGCGGGTCGACGGCTGGTTGTCGGATTCCGCGTGGGAAGCCGTGCTCGGCGCGCTGATGCTGTTCGCGGCGCTGGCGATCGCGTCGCTCGCGATGCGCCCGCGCGCGCCGCGCATCCGGCTGCTGATCGCGCTGGTGGTCGCTACGCTCGTGCTGAAGGCGGCCGCGACGTTCATGCAGTCGGCCACCGGCCTCGTCGTCGTGTGGGCGACGCCCGGCGCGCGGCTCGGCATCGAGCTCGGTTTCGCGGCGGCGCTCGTCGCCTTGCGCGTGCCGGCGACGTGGCGCGCGATGCTCGCGGCGCTCGCGCTGCTGGCCGGTGTCGCGCTCGTGAACCTGCTGCCGGTCAACCCGTTCTTCGACTTCACGCTGTCGGGGTGGCGGCAGGGCCGCTACGTGCACTTCAACAGCATCGCGCGCTGGCTCGCATGGATCTGGCCTTACGCGGCGCTGATCTGGCTCGGCCAGCGCGTCGAGCACGCGTGGCTGCCGGCCGCGCTGCGCCGCTGACGCGGCAGCCCGGACCGTGCGGCGGCGGCCGTGCCGCGGGCAGCGGCGTGCGCCGGTCGCTATAATCGTCCGCATCCTCCGTTGCCGCCTCGCGCAACGGCAATTCATCGCCCCTCTTTCCGCACGGCCTTGCGCCGGGCCGCTCGTCACCATCATGGATTCCTACTACCAGCACCACGTCTTCTTCTGCCTGAACCAGCGCGAACCGGGCGCCGAGCGTCCGAGCTGCGCGCAATGCGATGCGCAGACCATGCAGGAATACGCGAAAAAGCGCGTGAAGGAACTCGGTCTCGCGGGGCCCGGCAAGGTCCGCATCAACAAGGCCGGCTGCCTCGACCGCTGCGAGGAAGGGCCGGTGATGGTCGTGTATCCGGAAGGCACGTGGTACACGTACGTCGACCAGGCCGACATCGACGAGATCGTCGAATCGCACCTGCGCGACGGCAAGGTCGTCGACCGCCTGAAGATCTGAGCGGGCCGGCCGAATGAACGTTCATACGCAGAAATCGCTGATCGCGGGCCCGATCGGCCAGATCGAAATCGCGGTCGACCTGCCCGACGCCGTGCGCGAAGGCGGCGCCGCGCCGCGCGGCATCGCGCTCGTCGCGCATCCGCATCCGCTGTTCGGCGGCACGATGGACAACAAGGTCGCGCAGACGCTCGCGCGCACGCTCGTACAGCTGAACTATGTCGTCTACCGGTCGAACTTCCGCGGCGTCGGCGCGACCGAAGGCGTGCACGACAACGGCACGGGCGAGGCCGACGACCTGCTCGCGGTGCTCGCGCACATGCGCGCGCAGCCCGCGTATGCGGACCTGCCGCTCGTGCTCGCGGGCTTCTCGTTCGGCACCTTCGTGCTGTCGCACGTCGCGAAGCGGCTGCGCGACGCGGGCGAGACGATCGAGCGGATGGTGTTCGTCGGCACGGCCGCGAGCCGCTGGCAGGTGGCCGACGTGCCCGAGAACACGCTCGTGATCCACGGCGAAACCGACGACACGGTGCCGATCGCGTCGGTGTACGACTGGGCGCGGCCGCAGGAGCTGCCGGTCGTCGTGATCCCCGGCGCCGAGCATTTCCTCCATCGCAAGCTGCACGTGCTGAAGCGCATCATCGTCGACGCGTGGCGCTGAGGCCAGCGCAAGCCCGTTGTTAGCGTGAACAGGCGCTAGCCTGCATGCGGGCGCCGGCGTAAGCGCCGGCGGCCCGTACCGCGCACCGGCGCCCGGCCGGATGATGCGCGACCCTTCCCGACACTTCGTGCAGCACCGCACCGCGCGCCGCCTGCCGCACGGCGGCGCAACCCGACTTGCACGCCGCCTGCGCACACCTTTCGCGCGGCTTCGAGCACGCGTGCCCGCTGCATTCCCGTGCCATGCTCTCGCAGCCGGTATGCGGGCGTCCGCTGCCAGGTTCGCGAAAACGCCGTTCGCGGCCACGTATAATGGCCGCTTTCGCGTTGCCCGCGGCCCGGCTGGGCCCATGCGGCGCTCGTTTCGCCGCCTGTCCGCCCGCTCGCGACGGCCGCGAACCGAACGCGTCCGCACGAGTCCAACCGGCGCGTTTCTCGTCGCCCGACGGTGTCGGGCGAGTGCCCGACACGCCCGCCGCCTTGCCGTTCAACCCTGCGCGTTTCGCACCGCACTTTCTGCCATCAGCCTGAATCGATCATGCGTCTGTCTTCCCAAGGCCTCAAGTCCCTCGCTTCCTCCATCGCCTTCGGCACCGCCGCGCGCAACGTCGCGCTCGGCGTGATGCTGCCTGTCGCGCTCGCATCGACGATCGTCGTCGCCGAGGCGAAGCCGGCCGCCAAGGCCAAGGCCGCGCATGCGGCGCCGGCCGCCGAGCAGTCCACCGGCGCACCCGCGACCTACATGCCGGGCGCGGTGCCGCCGCCGGGCGTGAACGCGCGCTCGTGGGTGCTCGTCGACGCGACGAGCAACACGGTGCTCGCCTCGGGCAATGCGGACGAACGCGTCGAGCCGGCGTCGCTGACGAAGCTGATGACCGCCTACCTCGTGTTCGAGGCGCTCGACAAGAAGAAGATTTCGATGGAGCAGATCGTCACACCGAGCGACGCAGTGCGCCGCGTCGGCCGCGACGAGTCGCGCATGTTCATCGAGGCGAACAAGCCGGTGTCCGTGCATGACCTCGTGTACGGGATGATCATCCAGTCGGGCAACGATGCCGCGATCGCGCTGGCCGAACTCGTCGGCGGCAGCGAAGGGCAGTTCGTCACGCTGATGAACGACGAGGCGACGCGCCTCGGCATGAAGGGCACGCACTTCGCCGACGTGAACGGCATGCCCGACCCGAACCACTACACGACGGCCGGCGACCTCGCGAAGCTGTCCGCGCACCTGATCCGCGATTTTCCGCAGTACTACGGCATCTTCTCGGAGAAGGAATTCAAGTACAACAACATCCGCCAGGGCAACCGCAACCGGCTGCTGTGGCTCGACCCGACGGTCGACGGCCTGAAGACCGGCCACACGCAGGCGGCCGGTTACTGCCTGATCGCGTCGGCCAAGCGCGCGATCCCGGGTGTCGACGGCCAGCGCCGCCTGGTGTCGGTGATGATGGGCGAGCAGAAGGAAAGCGACCGTACGCAGGACAGCATGAAGATGCTGAACTACGGCTACAGCGCGTTCGATTCGGTGCGCCTGTTCAAGGGCGGCCAGGCGATCGCGACGCCGCGCCTCTACAAGGGCAAGGACAACACCGTGCAGGTCGGCGTGAAGGTCGACCAGTGGGCGACCGTGCCGCGCGGCCTCGGCGACAAGGTCAAGACCGAAGTCGACGTCAACGCGCCGCTGATCGCGCCGCTCGCGCAAGGCCAGCAGGTCGGCACCGTGAAGATCGTCGCCGACGGCAAGACGCTGTCCGAATTCCCGGTCGTCGCGCTGCAGGCCGTGCCGGAAGCGGGTATCTTCGGACGTATCTGGGACTCGATCCTGCTGATGTTCAGCAAGAAGAAGTAAGCACGACGGGCCTTTGTTTTCACGACTTCATCCCCATCTGTCATCGCCATGAGCCAAGCCGAATTCGAACCGATCGTCTACCTCAGCGTCTCGGCGCAGGAGGAACTGGTGCCGCTGTCCGAAGCCCGCGTGCCGGTGCTCGACCGCGGGTTCATCTTCGGCGACGGCGTGTATGAAGTCGTCCCCGTTTATGCGCACGACGGCGCGCACGTGCCGTTCCGGATCGAACAGCATCTGGACCGGCTCGCGCGCAGCCTGAAGAAGATCGGCATCGACAATCCGCACGATGCGGCCGGCTGGCGCGCGCTGATCGAGCGGGTCGTCGCGGCGAACGCCGAGGGCCTCGCCAACGGCAACGCGCTCGTCTACCTGCAGGTGACGCGCGGCGTCGCGAAGCGCGGCCACGCGTTCCCGGCGAACGCGGTGCCGACGGTGTTCGCGATGGCGAGCCCGCTGCGCCTGCCGTCGGAAGAGGAGCGCGCACGCGGCGTGCGCTGCGTGACGGCCGAGGATCGCCGCTGGCTGCATTGCGACATCAAGTCGATCTCGCTGCTCGGCAACGTATTGATGGCGCAGCATGCGGCCGAACGCGACGCGTTCGAGACGATCCAGCTGCGCGACGAAAACGTGACGGAAGGCTCGTCGTCGAACGTGTGGATCGTGAAGAACGGCGAACTGTTCGCGCCGCCGCGCAGCAACAAGATCCTCGAAGGGATCCGCTACGCGCTGGTCGAGCAGCTCGCCGACGAATGCGGGATCCGGTTCGTCGCGCGCGAGATCAGCGAGGTCGAGCTGCGCACGGCCGACGAGATCATGCTGACGTCGGCCACCAAGGAAATCCTGCCTGTTACGTCGCTCGACGATCTGCCCGTGCAGGGCGGCAAGCCGGGCCCCGTGTTCGCGGCGCTGTATGACGCGTACCAGCGTGCGAAGGCACGCGAATTTGAACAGTTTGACCTAACCCGGAGAAAATGATGAGCGAACCGACCAAAACCGTCGAGGTCACAGGCGCGATCGAAACCCGGAAGGAGTCGCTGCTGGAGTTTCCGTGCGATTTCCCGATCAAGATCATGGGCAAGGCGCACCCGGAATTCAAGGACACGATCTTCAAGGTCGTGGCCGTCCACGACAACGAGATCGACGTCGAGAAAATCGAAGAGCGTGAATCGAGCGGCGGCAACTACACCGGCCTCACGATTACCGTGCGCGCGACGAGCCAGGAACAGCTCGACAACATCTACCGCGCACTGACCGGCCATCCGATGGTCAAGGTCGTGCTCTAAGGAAGGGCCGGGATCAGCGCAAACGGCCGCTGATCCCCTTCCATCCTCCCTCCAGCGCGCACTCGGCGGGGCATTTCCCCGCCGCGCGCCGCGCGTCCAGCTCGTCGCACAGCCGCTTGTATTCGGCCACCTCCTCGAACAGCCAGGTCCGGAACGCCTGCACGCGCGGCGTGTTCAGCAGCGGCGGCGGGCACACGAAAAAATAGTGCCACGGGCTCGGCCCGTCGATGTCGAACAGGCGCACGATGCGCCCGTCGAGCAGGTCGTGCACCGCGAGCGAGCGGCGCACCAGCGCGATGCCCTGGCCCTCGATCGCGGCCAGCAGCAGGTTCGACGAATCCTGGTACAGAATCCCCCGTTTCGGCTCGGTCAGCGTATCGAGCCCGGCCGCGTCGAACCACGGCCGCCACAGCTCGTCGTCCGAGCGCAGCAGCGGGTAGTGCACGAGATCGGCGGGCGTCTGCGGCAGCTTGCCGCCGTTCAGCGTCGGCGCGCACGCCGGAAAGAACACCTCCTCGAACAGCGGCTCCACGTGCAGCCCCGGATAGCTGCCGAAGCCGAAGCGGATCGCGAGGTCGACGTCGTCGCGCGCGAAATCGGTGAGCGAGTTGGTCGACTGCAGCTCGACGTCGATTTCCGGATGCCGCTCGATGAACGTGCCGATGCGCGGCGTGATGAAGCGCGCGGCGAACGACGACAGCATCGACACCACCAGCCGCCGGTCGCGGTCGCTCGCGCGCACGTCGCGCGTCGCGTCGGCGATCACCATCAGCGCGGTGCGGATCTGCTGCGCGTAGCGCATGCCGGCGTCGGTCAGGCACAGCCGCTTGCCGTTGCGCGTGAACAGCTGCACGCCGAGCTCTTCCTCGAGCGCGCGCACCTGATGGCTGACCGCGCCGTGCGTGACGAACAGCTCGTCGGCGGCGCGCGAGAAGTTCTCGTGGCGGGCGGCGGCTTCGAACGCGCGAATCGCGTTCAGCGCCGGGAGCTGGCGGAGGTCCATTTGCTAATTTTCCTCACATCGACGTGAAAATTGGTCGTTTGGTCGGACGCCTTTGAATGACTACGATTGTAGCCATCGAAGCACTTATTGGCGGAGTCGATCATGCAAGAAATCTCTTCAAGCATCACCTTTGAAATTCCCGTGGGCGAAACCGTGCCGATGAAGGTGCAACGCAGCACGCGGCTGATCGTCCAGTGCGGGCCGGTCTGGGCGACGCGCAGCAACGACGTCGACGATTACTTCCTGGTCGACGGCGAGACGCTCAAGCTGCGCCGCGGCGAGCGGCTGTGGCTCAGCGCGGAAGGCCGCGAGGGCGCACGCGTCGCGTTCTCGGTGTCGCGGCCGCCTCGGGAAGTCGCGCTCGGCGGGCTGTCCCGGCTGCGCGAACGCGTGAGCGCGCTGTTCCACGACGGCTGGCGCACCGTCTGACCATCATTTCATCCGACGGATACCGGCGATCCGTCCCCCTCCCCAGGCCGGCGAGACCCACGGGTTTTCGGTAAACTACCGCCCATGTCCGTTTCGCCGGTTTCCATCGTGTCCACGCCTGTCGCCGTTTCCGCATCGCCCGCCGGAGCCCCGGATCAGCCGGTCCAGCCGGTCACCGTGCGGTGGCGGGGCCGCGAGGCGTACGAGACGAGCTTCGACGCGATGCGCGCGTTCACCGACACGCGCACGGCCGACACCGGCGACGAGATCTGGGTGGTCGAGCATCCGCCCGTCTACACGCTCGGCCAGGCCGGCGACCCGGCGCACCTGCTGGTGGCCGACAGCGGCGTGCCGCTCGTGAAGGTCGACCGCGGCGGACAAATCACCTACCACGGCCCCGGCCAGATCGTCGTCTACCTGCTGCTGGACCTGCGCCGGCGCAAGCTGATGGTGCGCACGCTCGTGACGAAGATCGAGGAGGCCGTGATCGAAACCCTCGCGGCGTATAATCTCGCTTCGGTCCGCAAGGCGGGCGCGCCCGGGATCTACGTGGCGTCCGGCGTGCACGAGGGCGCGAAAATCGCGGCCCTCGGCCTGAAGATCCGCAACGGCTGCAGCTATCACGGGCTGAGCCTGAACGTGAAGATGGATCTGCGCCCGTTTCTTGCGATCAACCCGTGCGGCTATGCCGGACTGGAAACCGTCGACATGGCGAGCCTCGAGGTTGCCGCCGACTGGAACGACGTCGCCCACACGCTGGTGGGCCGTCTGATCGCCAACCTCGACGGCGCATCCGCGGCCGCCGACAAGCCGCAGGCACTGGAACAATCGAATGACTGACGTTACCGCTTCTCCCGCACCGGCCGATACGGCCGCGACCCCTGCCTACGATCCGACCGCCAAGCAGAAGGCGCAGGCGAAGACGGCGCGCATCCCGATCAAGGTCATTCCGATCGAAAAGCTGAAGAAGCCCGAGTGGATCCGCGTGAAGGCGGCCACCGGCAGCTCGCGTTTCAACGAGATCAAGACGATCCTGCGCGAGCACAACCTGCATACCGTGTGCGAGGAAGCGAGCTGCCCGAACATCGGCGAATGCTTCGGCAAGGGCACCGCGACGTTCATGATCATGGGCGACAAGTGCACGCGCCGCTGCCCGTTCTGCGACGTCGGCCACGGCCGTCCCGATCCGCTCGACGCGGATGAACCGAAGAACCTCGCGCGCACGATCGCTGCGCTGAAGCTCAAGTACGTGGTGATCACGAGCGTCGACCGCGACGACCTGCGCGACGGCGGCGCCGCCCACTTCGTCGAGTGCATCCGCGAAACGCGTGCGCAGTCGCCGGACACGCGCATCGAGATCCTGACGCCGGACTTCCGCGGCCGTCTTGACCGCGCGATCTCGATCCTGAACGCCGCGCCGCCCGACGTGATGAACCACAACCTCGAAACGGTGCCGCGCCTGTACAAGGAAGCGCGCCCGGGTTCGGACTACGCGCACTCGCTGAAGCTCCTGAAGGACTTCAAGGCGCTGCATCCGGACGTCGCGACGAAGTCGGGCCTGATGGTCGGCCTCGGCGAGACGGAAGAAGAAATCCTGCAAGTGATGCGCGACCTGCGCGCGCACGACGTCGACATGCTGACGATCGGCCAGTACCTGCAGCCGTCCGAGCACCACCTGCCGGTGCGTGCGTACGTGCATCCGGACACGTTCAAGATGTACGAGGAAGAGGCGTACAAGATGGGCTTCACGCACGCGGCCGTCGGCGCAATGGTGCGGTCGAGCTATCACGCCGATCTGCAGGCGCATGGGGCAGGGGTGGTCTGAGCGTCGCGTTCGCCTCCATCTGCAGAAGTTTCGCAGTCCCGAAAGCCCGCAGCGATGCGGGCTTTTTCGTTGGCGCGATGCGGAACATGGCCAAACGGCCGAGTTGATCGCCCGGCCGGTTGCGGTCGATGATGAATGCGACGCCGCCGCCAAGGTCGGGCGAAATGCCGAGAGATGCCAATGGGTATTCGGGTTGGACGCACGCCGTGTCGCCGATCATACGTCGCAGTAAAGTGTCTGAAGAGATCCTTTAAATTAGTTTGCGGTTCTATTGGGAGCCGTTAAATTGCATCGAACCTCAGTCCGCGAGCTCGACGATCTGGAGGATGCGTTCGAGCATGCTCAGACCGAGCGGGTTCGCGCGCTTCTCGGCAGGCCAGCGCGTCGCATTGCACACGGAGGTTAGGAGCGGCTTACGCCGTGTGCGTTCGATGAAAGGCGCGATCCGCGCCCCCGCACGACAATCGTCACCCGACCGGACGCCCGATCCGGTTCAGCATGAAAAGCAAAGCTGAAACGGCATCGATAGCTTCGCAGGATAAGTTCGCTCCCGCCGCGCGCAAAGCTCGTAAAGTCGGCTCTCCCGCAGCAATGCCCGCATTCCGAAGGAGAGCCGCATGTCCCGTTTCAGCTTCATCCGCCGCGCCGTCGTCGCGCTGACCGCCTTTGCCGCGCTCGGCGCGGCGCACGCCGAATCGCGCGAAGTCGTGATCGCGTACCAGGACATGGTCGTGCCGTGGCGCTACGCGCAGGCGAGCGGTGAAGTCGAAAAGGCGACCGGCTACAAGGTCAGGTTCCGCAAGCTCGACAGCGGCGCCGACGTGATCCGCGCGCTCGCGTCGGGCTCCGTCCAGCTCGGCGAAGCCGGGTCGAGCCCGATCGCGGCCGGCCTGTCGCAGGGGCTCGACATCTCGCTGTTCTGGGTGCTCGACAACATCAACGACGCCGAGGCGCTCGTTGCGCGCAACGGCTCGGGCGTGACCAGCGTCGCCGCGCTCAAGGGCAAGAAGATCGGCGTGCCGTTCGTGTCGACGTCGCACTTCCATACGCTCGTCGCGTTGCAGGCCGCGGGCGTCAATCCGAACGACGTGAAGATCGTCAACCTGCGTCCGCCGGAAGTCGCGGCGGCGTGGGCGCGCGGCGACATCGACGCGACCTATATCTGGGACCCGGTGCTCGCGAAGGTCAAGCAGTCGGGCACCGTGCTGACGACGTCCGGCCAGGTTGCGAAGGAAAGTGGCAAGTCGACCTTCGACGGCTTCGTCGTGAGCCGCAAGTTCGCGCGCGAGAACCCCGAGTTCGTCACGCGCTTCGTGAAGGTGCTCGCGGCCGCCGATGCCGACTACCGCGCACATGCGGCGGCGTGGAAGGTCGGCACGCCGCAGGTCGCAGCGGTCGCGAAGGTGTCCGGCGCGAACGCGCAGGACGTGCCGGCGAGCCTCGCGCTGTACGCATTCCCGACGGCGGCGGAGCAGGCTTCGCCGACGTGGCTCGGCGGCGGCGCGCAATCGGGCGCCGCGAAGTCGCTCGCGGCCACGGCCGCGTTCCTCAAATCGCAAGGCACGATCCAGACGGTGCTCGCCGACTATTCGGCCGGCGTCGATCCGCAGTTCGTGCAGAAGGCCGCGCGCTGAGCGCGGCCACTCAGCCCACTCGTTGCGGAGTCCGTCGATCATGAGCACGCTGGAAGTCCGTCAGGTATCGGTTGCCTATCCGGGCGAGCGCGGCAGGCCGACGACGCAGGCGCTCGCGCGCGTCGACCTGCGCATCGATGCCGGTGAATTCGTCGTCGCGCTCGGCGCATCCGGATGCGGCAAGACGACGCTGCTGAACTGCATGGCCGGCTTCGTCGCGCCGACGACCGGCGACGTGTGCGTGGACGGCGTGCCGGTCACGGGCCCCGGCGCCGATCGCGGCGTCGTGTTCCAGAAATACGCGTTGCTGCCGTGGCTCGACGTGCTCGACAACGTCGCGCTCGGGCTGCGCTTCGCGCGCGTGTCGAAGGCCGAGCGCGAAGCGCGGGCGACGGAGATGCTCGCGCTCGTCGGCCTCGAACGTCATGCACATGCACGCGTGTACGAACTGTCGGGCGGGATGCAGCAGCGGGTCGGCATCGCGCGTGCGCTCGCGAGCGACCCGCGCGTGCTGCTGATGGACGAGCCGATGGGCGCGCTCGACGCGATGACGCGCGGCACGATGCAGGCGCTCGTGCTCGACGTGTGGGCGCGCACCGGCAAGACGGTGTTCTTCATCACGCACGACGTCGAGGAGGCGCTCTTTCTCGCGACGCGCCTGGTCGTGATGACGCCGGGCCCCGGCCGCATTGCCGAAACCTTCGAGCTGCCGTTCGCGCGCCGCTACGTCGAATCGCGCGATGCGCGTGCGGTGAAGTCGTCGCCCGATTTCATCGCATGGCGCGAGCGGCTGATCGCGTATCTGCATCGCGACGAGTCGGTCGTCGCCGAGACCGCGTGATGCACGAGTTCGCGAGGCAGGGTGCGTCCGTCGGGCGTGGCCGGATCAGTACATTGCACAGGCAGGACGACATGAGCACGCAGGATTCGTGGGCGGCCGATCGAACGGCCGCGGAGTTCGGGCAGGATCAACGCGCGACGCAACGGCATCGCGCCGCGCGTCCCGCACGCATATCGCATCGCTACCGGTTGCCGGGGCAGGGGAAGACGGCCGCGCTGAGCGCCGCGACGATCTTGGCGCTGGCCGTGCTGTGGTGGGTCGCGACGCATCTGCAGTGGCTGCCGCCGCTGTTCCTGCCCGCGCCGGAAGCCGTGTGGGCGGCGTTCGTCGACGCGTGGCACGGCCGCATCCAGGGCGGCCTGCCGCTGTCCGAACATCTGCTGTGGAGCGCCGCGCGCGTGTTCGGTGCGTTTGCGCTCGCGACCGCGATCGGCGTGCCGGCCGGCATCCTGATGGGCGTGAGCCGCATCGCACGCGGCGTGCTCGACCCACTGCTGGAGTTCTATCGGCCGCTGCCGCCGCTCGCGTATCTGCCGCTCGTGGTGATCTGGTTCGGCATCGACGAGACGGCGAAGCTGGTCGTGATCTTTCTCGCATGCTTCGCGCCGATCGCGATGGCCGCGCGCGCCGGCGTGCGTGCGGCGACGGTCGAGCAGATCAACGCCGCGTATTCGCTCGGCGGCAGCTTCGCGCAGATCGTGCGCCACGTGGTGCTGCCGGCCGCGCTGCCGGAAATCCTCACGGGGCTGCGGATCGCGATCGGGTTCGGCTGGACGACGCTCGTTGCGGCCGAGATGGTCGCCGCGACGGCCGGGCTCGGGCAGATGGTGCTCAACGCATCGAGCTTCCTGCGCACCGACATCGTCGTGATGGGCATCCTGATCATCGGTGCGATCGCGTGGCTGTTCGATCTTGCGATGCGGTGGGTCGAGCGGCGGGTGGTGCCGTGGAAGGGAAGAGGGTGAGCGGGGCGTTGCGCGACCGGTCGTATCGGCCGCGTATTCAGATGCGCTGATACACGACGGTGAGCGGCCGGCCGTATGCCGCACCGAATTCGTCGATGAAGGCGTCGCTCAGCAACCAGTTGGGGAAGCAGAAGCCGAGATGACCGAATGCCCACGGCGGGTCGTAGCGCCACTGCGTGACGGGTTGCCGATGCCCGCATGCACCGCATTCCAGCGGCGCGTCGTCGTGGCCGTGGAACCACTGCGTGAACGCATCGCTCCATGCCTGGCCGAATGCCGTTTGCTCCGCGTCGCAGGCTGGACAGAAAATCTCGAGACCGTTCCCGCCGGCATCGAACACGCGGCGCTTGACGATCAGGGTCAGCCAATTCGGAATTTGCGGCGGCATATGCGCACGGGGATCGCACGCGTCGGTATAACTCGGCCCGAGCGGATAGCCGGTCTCGTTGCTTTCCGTGAGGCTGCCTTCTTCGAGTCCGTAGGTTCGGTACCAGTCGCGATACAGGTCGCCGACGCGCGTCGCTGCCCCCACAATCCCGCGCGCTTGCAGCCACGCAATCATCCGTTGCGCCTCGGCGGGCGCAGCATTGAGCGAAATCGCCGGATCGACCAGATAGGTGAAGTGGCTGCTCATCGTGCTCAATCCCCCATCGCCACCCCTTCCCGCCGCGGATCCGCCCCGCCGAACCACACCGTCTGCCCCTGCACGTTCAGCCGCTGGATCCCCTGCAGCCCCGAGTTCATCTCGACGACCTGCACGTCGTGCCCGCGGCCCTTCAGCCCGTCGGCGAGCGCGTCCGACACGCGGCCGCGTTCCAACAGCGTCGGCCCGTTCATCGACCCGAAGTTCGGCAACGCGATCGCCTGCTGCATCGTCATCCCCCAGTCGAGCACGCCGATCAGCGTCTTCGCGACGTGGTTGATGATCGCGGGGCCGCCGGCCGAGCCGACGATCATCGTCACCTGCTTCGTCTGCTTGTCGAACACGAGTTCCGGCGACATCGCCGAGCGCGGCCGCTTGCCGGGCTGCACGCGGTTCGCGACCGGCCGGCCGTTGTCGTTCGACACGAACGAGAAATCGGTGAGCTGGTTGTTCAGCATGAAGCCGCGCACCATCAGCCGCGAGCCGAACGCATCCTCGATGCTGGTCGTCATCGACAGCGCCTGGCCGTAGCGGTCGACGATCGCGATGTCGGACGTCGACGGCAATTCGGGGCTGCGGTCGTCGGCCATCGCGAGCGTCGCGCCTTGCGGCGTGCCGGCCTGCGCGATGCCCATGCTGTTGTCGCCGATCAGCCGTGCGCGCTGCGCGAGATAGGTCTTGTCGGTGAGGCTCGCCCAGGTGCCGCCGGGCAGCGGCACGAAATCGGGATCGGCGACGTAGCGCGCACGGTCCGCATACGCGAGGCGCCCGGCTTCGCTGAACAGGTGTGCGGCGAATGGCGTCGGCTCGTAGCCGACCTCGTTGCGCACCGGCTTCTGCGCGCCGATCTGCTGCCAGTCGGGCATCGCCTCGAGAATGCCGAGCATCTGCGCGATCGCGAGGCCGCCCGACGACGGCGGTGGCATCCCGCACACCACCGAGCGCCGGTAGTCGGCGCACAGCGGCGCACGCACCTTCGCCTTGTAGCGCGCGAGATCCTGCAGCGACAGCAGCCCCGGGTTGGTCGGGTGCTTGCGCACCTTCGTGACGATGTCGCGTGCGATCGCGTCGCTGTAGAACGCGTTCGCGCCGCGGTCGGCGACCTGGCGCAGCACGGTCGCGAGCGCGGGATTCTTCAGCACCGTGCCGGCGGCCTTCGGCGTGCCGTCCGCGTTGTAGAAGTACGCGCGGGCGGCCGGGTCGTTGTTCAGGTACTTGTCGTTTGCAATCAGCATCGCGAGCCGCGGGCTGATCGTGAAGCCGCGCTCGGCGAGCCGGATGGCCGGCTGGAACAGCCGGCGCCACGGCAGCTTGCCGTGCGCGCGGTGCGCGGCGTCGAGCATGCGCAGCACGCCCGGCGTGCCGACCGAGCGCCCGCCCACGACGCCTTCGTAGAAGCGCATCGGCTGGCCGGTCGGCCCGTAGAACAGCCGGTCGGTCGCGGCGGCCGGCGCGGTTTCGCGGCCGTCGTACGCCTGCGTCGTCTTGCCGTCGAAGTACAGCATGAACGCGCCGCCGCCGATGCCCGACGATTGCGGCTCGACCAGCGCGAGCACCATCTGCGTCGCGATGGCTGCGTCGATCGCGGTGCCGCCGGCTTTCAGCATGTCGTAGCCGGCCTGCGTCGCGAGCGGGTTCGCGGCCGCGATCATGAAGTGCTGCGAGGTCCAGCCCGACTTGTCGGTCCAGCCGGACGACAGTTCGGGCGCGTGAACGCCGGGCAGCGGGACGGCCGCGCCCGACGCGGCGGCGACCGGGACGACGGCGCCCGACGGCGCGGACGGGGACGTGCAGCCGGCGTTGAACGCGACGAGCGCGACGGCGGCGAGCAGCGTCCAGGGACGCGAATGCGGACGAATCCGGTCGAACATTGAACCCTCGGCAGCAGTGAATTCGAAGGAGACGGCGGCGTTGAAGTTGGCGCGGGCGCAACGGCGCTGCCCGCCCCGGCGCGCTATTGTCGCCGCGTGCCCGGCGGCTTGTCATCCGACAGGAAACCCTGACGCATCCCGCCGGGCCCGCCCCGGCCGGTCTTTCCGGCCTGTTCGAGGATGAACTCTATGAACGTCGACGTCGCGCGCGTGTGGTGGCGGTTCGGCATGTAGAGCATGTACATGTGGGTGCCGAAGATGCTGAGCCGGTACGCATCGAGCGACGTGACGACGGTGCCGTGCCGCAGGTCGTCCTGCATCACGTAGTCGGGCACGATGCCGACGCCGATCCCCGCGAGGATCGCCTGGCGCAGGAACAGGAAGTTCTCCGAAATCAGCGTCGGTTCGAGCAGCACCTCGTGGCGTTCGTCGCCGAGATACGCGGCGATCCGGAGCTGCCGGCCCATCACGGTTGCGGTGACGACCGGCGCGGCGGCCAGCGCGCCGAGGCTCGCGGGCATCCCGTGCGCGGCCGCGAACGCGGGCGACGCGCACGCGACGTAGCGCACCGCGCCCATGTCGCGCGCGACGAGGTTCTGCGGCGGCTCGGACATCACGCGGATCGCGATGTCGACTTCGTCGCGCATCAGGTCTTCCACGCGATTCTCGAACACCACGTCGAGCACGATGCCCGGATGCCGCCGCTTGAACGCGAGCAGCCATTCGGACATCACGATCTGCCCGTAGCCGCTCGGCACCGACAGCCGCACGCGGCCCTGCAGGTCCTGCCCGAGCGTGGTCACCGATTCCTGTGCGGCGAGCAGTTCGTTGCGGATGCGCCGGCCGTGCTCGTACAGCTTCAGCCCGATCTCGGTCGGCTCCATGCGCCGCGTCGTGCGCCGCACGAGCTGCTGGCCGATCGAGCGCTCGAGCTGGTTCAGCCGGTAGCTGACGTTCGCCCGGCTCATCTTGAGCCGCTGCGCGGCCTTGCTGAGATTGCCGGCGTCGAGGATCTCGACGAGCAGCGTCAGCGCGTTCAGGTCCATGCGAGGTGTCTCCTGATCCGTCCCGTTTATCGATCCGAAACGGTCCGAAAGCATTCAGTGTCAAGTCAGACTTGACAGCTTGTAAAGGCGCGAGGGAATTGTCAATGAATCTCGATCAATCGAGAATCGGGTCATGCCTGCTGCATCGACAGCTTCGACAGGAGACGCCATGAATTCCCCCGCTACCCTTCAAACCGGCACCGTCACGCGCGAACGGCGCGACAAGGTGCTCGTCGTCACGATCGACCATCCGCCCGTCAACGCGCTGTCCGCCGATGTGCGGCGCGGCCTCGCCGACGCGGTCGACGCCGCGCAGGCCGACGACGCGATCCGCGCGGTGCTGATCGTCGGCGCCGGCCGCAACTTCATCGCGGGCGCCGACATCCGCGAATTCGGCAAGCCGCCCGTGCCGCCGTCGCTGCCCGACGTGTGCGAACGGATCGAATCGGGCGCCAAGCCGGTCGTGGTCGCGCTGCACGGCGCGACGCTCGGCGGCGGCCTCGAGGTCGCGCTGGCCGCGCATTACCGGCTCGTGGTGCCCGGCGCGAAGCTCGGGCTGCCCGAAGTGACGCTCGGCCTGTTGCCCGGCGCGGGCGGCACGCAGCGCGCGCCGCGCCTGATCGGCGCGAAGGCCGCACTCGACCTGATGCTGACTGGCCGCCATGCGAGTGCCGAGGAAGCGCTCGCGCTCGGCCTCGTCGATCGCATCGCGCACAGCGACGACACGCTCGCCGAAGGGCTCGCCTACGCGCAGGAACTCGTGTCGCTCGGCGCGCCCGTGCGCCGCACGCGCGACGCGCAGGGGCTGGCCGACCGCGTAGCCGCGCAAGCCGCGATCGACGCGGCGCGCGCGGAATTGCCGAAGAAGTCGCGCGGCCTTTTCTCGCCGGCGAAGATCGTCGACGCGGTCGAGGCCGCGCTCACGCAGTCGTTCGACGCGGGGATGAAGTTCGAACGCAGCCTGTTCCTGCAGTGCCTCGACAGCCCGCAGCGCGCGGGCCTCGTGCATGCGTTCTTCGCGGAACGCGAAGCGGCGAAGGCACCCGAGGCGCGACGTGGGCGCGCACGGCCGGTCGAGCGGATCGGCGTGGTCGGCGGCGGCACGATGGGCGCGGGCATCGCGGTCGCGGCGCTCGACGCCGGGCTGCCGGTGACGATGATCGAGCGCGACGAAGCGTCGCTCGCGCGCGGTCGCGCGCACGTCGAGAAGGTGTACGACGGCCTCGTCGCGAAAGGGCGGATGACGCCGGCCGCGCATGCGGCGCGGCTCGCGCGCTTCAAGGGCAGCACGTCGTACGACGCGCTCGCGCAGGCCGACGTCGTGATCGAAGCCGTATTCGAGGACATGGCCGTGAAGCAGGCCGTGTTCGCCGAGCTTGCCCGCGTGTGCAAGCCGGGCGCGGTGCTCGCGACCAACACGTCGTATCTCGACATCGACGCACTCGCCGCGAGCATCGACCGGCCGGCCGACGTGATCGGCCTGCATTTCTTCTCGCCGGCCAACGTGATGAAGCTGCTCGAGATCGTCGTGCCGGCGCACGTGAGCGCGGACGTCGTCGCGACCGCGTTCGCGCTCGCGAAGCAATTGAAGAAGACGCCGGTGCGCGCCGGCGTATGCGACGGCTTCATCGGCAACCGGATCCTCGCCGTCTACCGGACGGCGGCCGACTACCTGATGGAAGACGGCGCGTCGCCGTACCACATCGATCGCGCGGTGCGCGAGTTCGGTTTCCCGATGGGCCCGTTCCAGGTGGTCGACCTCGCGGGCGGCGACATCGGCTGGGCGACCCGCAAGCGCCGCGCGGCGACGCGCGACCCGAACGCGCGCTACGTGGAGATTTCCGACCGGCTGTGCGAGCGCGGCTGGTTCGGGCAGAAGACCGGGCGCGGCTACTACCTGTATCCGGACGGCGCGCGCGTCGGCACGCCCGACCCGGAAGTCGAGGCCATCGTCGCGGAAGAACGCACGAAGAAGGGCGTCACGCCGCGCACGTTCACCGACGACGAGATCCTGCGCCGCTACCTTGCCGCGATGATCAACGAAGGCGCGAACGTCGTGCACGAGAAGATCGCGCTGCGCCCGCTCGACGTCGACGCGGTGTTCCTGTACGGCTACGGCTTCCCGCGCTATCGCGGCGGCCCGATGCACTACGCGGACACGGTCGGCCTGCCGAACGTGCTCGCCGATATCCGCGCGTTCGCGAAGGAAGATCCGCTGTTCTGGAAGCCGTCGCCGCTGCTCGTCGATCTCGTCGCGCGCGGCGCGGATTTCGCGAGCCTGAACCGCATCGACTGAACGCCCACCGCATTTTCAACGGACCGAAGATGGACCTCGATTTCACACCCGAAGAGGAAGCCTTCCGCACGGAAGTGCAGCGCTTCCTCGCCGCTGAACTACCGGCGCGCATCGCGCGCAAGGTGAAGGGCGGCCTGCACCTGACGCGCGACGACATGCGCGAATGGCACGCGATCCTGAATGCCCGCGGCTGGCTCGCGAGCCACTGGCCGCGCGAATACGGTGGCCCCGGCTGGAGCGTCGCGCAGAAGTTCCTGTTCGACAACGAATGCGCGCTCGCCGGCGCGCCGCGCATCGTGCCGTTCGGCGTGAACATGCTCGGCCCCGTGCTGATCAAGTACGGCAACGACGCGCAGAAGCATCACTGGCTGCCGCGCATTCTCGACGGCATCGACTGGTGGTGCCAGGGCTATTCGGAGCCGGGCGCCGGTTCCGATCTCGCGGCGGTGAAGACGAGCGCGGTGCGCCACGGTGATCACTACGTCGTGAACGGCCAGAAGACGTGGACCACGCTCGGCCACTACGCGAACATGATCTTCTGCCTCGTGCGCACCGCGACCGACGTGCGCAAGCAGGAAGGCATCAGCTTTCTGCTGATCGACATGAACACGCCGGGCGTCGAGGTCCGCCCGATCATCACGCTCGACGGCGAGCACGAGGTGAACGAGGTGTTCTTCACCGACGTGCGCGTGCCGGTGGAAAACCTGGTCGGCGAAGAGAACCGCGGCTGGACCTACGCGAAATACCTGCTGACGTACGAGCGCACCAACATCGCCGGAATCGGCTTCTCGACCGCTGCCCTCGACCGGCTGCGCGCGGTCGCCGCGAAGGTCACGAAGAACGGCCGCCCGCTCGCGGACGATCCGTTCTTCGCGGCACGCGTCGCGCGCGTCGAGATCGAACTGGAAAACATGCGCACGACCAACCTGCGCGTGCTGGCCGCGGTCGCGGGCGGCGGCGTGCCGGGCGCGGAAAGCTCGATGCTGAAAATTCGCGGCACGCAGATCCGCCAGGAGATCACCGCGCTGATGCGGCGCGCGATGGGGCCGTATGCGCAGCCGTTCATCGAAGATGCGCTCGACGCCGACTACGCCGGCGAACCGGTCGGCCCCGACGAAGCCGCGAGCGCCGCGCAGCAGTATTTCAACAACCGGAAGCTGTCGATTTTCGGCGGCTCGAACGAGATCCAGAAGAACATCATCGCGAAGATGATGCTCGGGCTGTAACTAGGGACGCGACGATGGATTTCCAGCACACAGAAGACCGCCGGATGCTGGCGGATACGTTGAACCGCTTCATCGCCGAACAGTACGCGTTCCCGGTGCGTGACCGCATCGCGCGGTCGGCCGAAGGATTCGACCGCGCAATGTGGCAGCGCTTCGCCGAGCTCGGTACGGTCGGCGCGCTGTTCGCCGAAGCCGACGGCGGCTTCGGCGGCGCGGGCTTCGACATCGCCGTGGTGTTCGAATGCCTCGGGCGCGGGCTCGTCGTCGAGCCGTTCCTCGGCGCGCTGCTCGCGGGCCGCGCACTGGCGCTCGCCGGCGGGGATGTGCATCGCGACCGGCTCGCCGCGCTGATCGACGGCAGCGCGAGCGCCGCGTTCGCGCACGACGAACCGGGCTCGCACTACGAACTGACGACCGTGCGTACGCGCGCCGAACGTGCAGGCGACGGCTGGGTGCTGACGGGCGCGAAGGGCGTCGTCGACCAGGCCGCGCAGGCGGCGTTCTTCGTCGTCAGCGCGCGCGTGTCCGGCCACGACGACGATGCGGCCGGCATCGGCCTGTTCGTCGTGCCGGCCGATGCACCGGGCGTGTCGCTGCGCGACTACAAGAAGATCGACGGCGGCCGCGCGGCCGAGGTGCGCTTCGATCGCGTCGCGCTGCCGGCCGATGCCGCCCTCGGCGCGCCGGATGCGCTCGACGGCGAAGCAGGCGCCGAGCTGCTCGAACGCGTGCTCGGCTACGGGCTGCTCGCGCTGTCGGCGGAAGCGCTCGGTGCGATGGACGTCGCGAAGGAGCACACGCTCGACTACCTGCGCACGCGCAAGCAGTTTGGTTTGCCGATCGGCAGCTTCCAGGCGCTGCAGCACCGGATGGCCGACCTGCTGCTCGAAGTCGAGCAGGCGCGCTCGGCCGTGATCAACGCGGCCGCGCAACTCGATGCGCCGCGCGCGGTGCGTGAGCGCGCGCTCGCGGCGGCGAAATACAGCATCGGCCGGATCGGCACGCTCGTCGCCGAGGAAAGCATCCAGCTGCACGGCGGGATCGGGATGACGTGGGAGCTGCCGCTGTCGCACTACGCGAAGCGGCTCGTGATGATCGACCACCAGCTCGGCGACGAGGATCACCATCTCGCGCGCTACATCGCGCTGTCGAAACAATAAGCGCGGAAACGCGAACGGAGGAGACAAGAATGACGAACGACACGCGCGCGCTGCCGCTGGCCGGCGTGAAGGTGCTCGATTTCTCGCGCGTGCTCGCGGGCCCGTGGTGCGCGATGGTGCTCGCCGATTTCGGCGCGGAAGTGATCAAGGTCGAGCATCCGGCGCGCGGCGACGATACGCGCGACTGGGGGCTACGGATCGGCGACACCGAAACCACGTATTTCAACAGCGTGAACCGCAGCAAGCGGTCGATCTGCGTCGACCTGCAGACGGAAGCCGGCCAGCGCATCGCGCGCGAGCTGGCCGCGCAGGCCGACGTGGTGATCCACAACTTCAAGTGCGGCGGCGCGGAGAAGCTCGGGCTCGGCTACGACGCGCTGGCCGAGCTGAATCCGCGGCTCGTGCATTGCGCGATCTCGGGCTACGACCGCTCGGGCGCCGAGGCCGCGCGGCCCGGCTACGATCTCGTCGTGCAGGGCGAGGCCGGGCTGATGGCGCTGAACGGCGAGGCCGACCAGCCGCCGCTGAAGTTCGGCGTCGCGGCGGTCGACCTGTTCACCGGCATGTATTCGGCGCAGGCGATCCTCGCCGCGTTGTACGAACGCCATGCGACGGGGCGCGGACGGCGCATCGAGATGGCGCTGTTCGACTGCGGGCTGATGATCACCGCGTACTACGGGCTCGACGCGCTGCTGACGGGCGAGGACCCGCCGCGCTACGGCAACGCGCATCCGTCGATCGTGCCGTACGGCGTGTTCGACGCGGCCGACGGCCCGCTCGTGATCACGGTTGGCAACAACACGCAGTTCGCGCGCTTTTGCGACGCGATCGAGCGGTCCGATCTCGCGGCGGACGAACGCTACAAGACCAACCTCGGCCGCTCGCAGAATCGTGCCGACCTGCTGCCCGAGATTCGTGGCGAACTTGCGCGCCGGTCGCGCGCGACGCTGCTGGCGGCGCTCGCCGACGCGGGCATTCCGTGCGGCGAAGTGCTCGGGCTGCACGAAGCGCTGACGTCCGAACGCGCCACCCGCGCCGGGCTCGTCACGCGGCAGCCGCATCCGGTCGCGGGCGGCGTCGACGTGCTCGCGCCGCCGTACCGCTTCGACGGCGCGCGCCTGCCGGTGCGCGGCGCGCCGCCGGTGCTCGGCGCGGATACGGATGCGGTGCTCGGCGGGTGGCTCGGGATGCCGGCCGACGAGGTGGCGCGGCTGCGTGCGGACCGCGTGGTCTGAATCGATCTTTGCCGCCGCGGCGCGGGCGGATCGGATCACGCGCCGGCTATCGACAAGACGACCCTCGCGAAACGACGAGGCGCCCTGCGGGGACTGGAGTCGGCGCTCGCGCGCCAGCTTCGGTCGACCGCGAAGCATGGGACCAGAGTAAGCGCTAAAGCGCTAACTCCGGTCGACATAGGAGACACCATGGAGCTTTCCGTCATCGAATCGGTCACGGCGCGCCGTGACTACCAGCAACTCGTGCGCGCACGGCGCCGCTTCAGCTTCACGCTGACGGCACTGATGATCGCCACGTACTACGGCTTCATCCTGCTCGTCGCGCTCGCGCCGCACGTGCTCGCCGCGCCGCTGTACCGCGGCGCGACGACGACGGTCGGGATCGCCGCGGGCGTCGCGATCATCCTGGTCGCGATCGGCCTGACCGCGTGCTACGTGCTGCGCGCGAACCGTGCGTTCGACCGCCGCGTCGACGCGATCCTGCAGCGTTCGTAACGGAGGCCGCCATGCGATTCATTTCGAGCGCGCTCGGCGCGCTGGCCGTTCTCGTTTCCTCCACCGCCGATGCGACCGGCGTCGCCGGCCCGATGCCCGACAAGGTCGAGCTGAACCCGGTCGCGATCGGGATGTTCTTCGCGTTCGTGTTCGCGACGCTCGCGCTCACGCGCTGGGCCGCGCGCCGCACGCGCTCGACGCGCGACTTCTACACGGCCGGCGGCGGCATCACCGGGCTGCAGAACGGGCTCGCGATCGCCGGCGACTACATGTCGGCCGCGTCGTTCCTCGGGCTGTCCGGCATGGTGTTCATGTTCGGCTTCGACGGGCTGATCTACTCGATCGGCTTCCTGGTCGGCTGGCCGTTCGTGATGTTCCTTATCGCCGAACCGCTGCGCAACCTCGGCAAGTTCACGTTCGTCGACGTCGTCGCGTACCGCTTCGCGCAGCGGCCGATCCGGCTGCTGACCTCCGCGAACGCGCTGACGATCGTCGTGCTGTACCTGGTCGTGCAGATGGTCGGCGCGGGCAAGCTGATCCAGCTGCTGTTCGGGCTGTCATACGGCACGGCCGAGCTGATCGTCGGCGTGCTGATGGTCGTCTACGTGTTCTTCGGCGGGATGACCGCGACCACCTGGGTGCAGGTGATCAAGGCCGTGCTGCTGCTGTGCGGCGCGACGCTGCTCGTGTTGCTCGCGCTCGCCGAATTCGGCTTCAGCGTCGACGCGATGTTCCGCCGCGCGGTGGCCGTGCACCCGGGCGCGCTGTCGATCATGGGGCCCGGCAAGCTGATCCGCGATCCGGCCAATGCGCTGTCGCTCGGCATCGCGCTGATGTTCGGCACGGCCGGCTTCCCGCACATCCTGATGCGCTTCTTCACGGTGCCGAACGCGAGGGAGGCGCGCAAGTCGGTGCTCTACGCGACCGGCTTCATCGGCTACTTCTACCTGCTGACCTTCGTGATCGGCTTCTCGGCGATCGTGCTGCTCGCGCAGCATCCCGAGTTCTTCAAGCTCGGCGCCAACGGTACGTTCAACCTCACGCACGACCTGCTCGGCGGCTCCAACATGGTCGCGGTGAAGCTCGCGCAGGCGGTCGGCGGCAACTGGTTCTACGGGTTCATCGCGGCCGTCACGTTCGCGACGATCCTCGCGGTGGTCGCGGGCCTGACGCTCGCCGGGGCGACGACGATCTCGCACGACCTGTATGCGCAGATGTGGGCGCGCGGCAAGCCCGACGAACGGCTGGAAATGCGCATCTCGCGCGCGGCGACGATCGTGCTGTCGGCCGTCGCGATCGCGCTGTCGATCCTGTTCGAGCACGTGAACGTCGCGTTCATGGTCGGGCTCGTCGCGGCGGTGGCCGCGAGCGCGAATTTCCCGGTGCTCGCGATGTCGATCTTCTGGCGCGGGATGACGACGCGCGGCGCGGTGCTCGGCGGCGGCCTCGGCCTCGTGTCGGCGGTCGCGCTCACGGTGCTGTCGAAGTCGGTGTGGGTCGACGTGCTGCACCACGCGCACGCGCCGGTATTCCTCGACAACCCGGCGCTCGTGTCGGTGCCGCTCGCGTTCATCGGGATCGTCGTCGGTTCGCTCGCGGATCGCGGCGAGCGGGCGCGGCGCGAGCGCGACGCGTTCGAGCGGCAGGAGTTCTATGCGCAGACGGGCGTGCTGGCGAGCCGGGCCGTGCAGCATTGATTCATCCGATGAAATGACCTGTTCCGTCCGGATCGCCGGACGGATATTTTCCGGAAATCCGGAATCCCGGATTTCCTTGCCTGCCGCATTATGAGAAATACAATGAAAACAACGGTTTGAGGGGTTCCGGCAACCTGGCATCGACCTTGCGATATAAAAAGCACGGCCGCCCCCTCGGCCCACTATTAAATCAAGGAGACAACCGATGACCAATGCCTTCCTCCCCCTCCGGATGTCCTGAGGCATCGCTTGTTGCGGCACGGCAGCCGCGCGGGCGACTGGCTTTCCCCTGAGACATTCGCCTGCGCGCGTGACGCCGTTTCCACCGGCTCATCATCTACTTCAGCAGGAATCATCGTGAAGAAGAAACCTTTCTACAAAGTGCTCTATGTGCAGGTGATCTTCGCCATCATCGTCGGCGTGATCCTCGGCCACTACTACCCGTCGATCGCCACCGACATGAAGCCGCTCGGCGACGGCTTCATCAAGCTGATCAAGATGGTGATCGGCCCGATCATCTTCTGTACGGTCGTCACCGGCATCGCCGGCATGGAGGACATGAAGAAGGTCGGCCGCGTCGGCGGCAAGGCGCTGCTGTACTTCGAGATCGTGTCGACCTTCGCGCTGCTGCTCGGCCTCGCGGCCACGCACCTGCTGCGTCCGGGCGTCGGCTTCAACATCGATCCGGCGACGCTCGACGGCAAGGCCGTCGCGTCGTACGCGGCGAAGGCGCACGGGCAGTCGACGGTCGACTTCCTGCTGCACATCATCCCGAACACGATGGTCGATGCGTTCGCGCAGGGCGAGATCCTGCAGATCCTGCTGATCGCGCTGCTGTTCGGCAGCGTGCTCGCGCACCTCGGCGAGCGCGGCAAGGTCGTCACCGATTTCATCGACGGGCTCACGCGCGTGCTGTTCGGCATCGTGCACATCGTCACGAAGCTGGCCCCGATCGGCGCGTTCGGCGCGATGGCGTTCACGATCGGCAAGTACGGCGTCGGCTCGCTGGTGCCGCTGCTCAAGCTGATCGGCACGTTCTACCTGACGTCGATCGTGTTCGTGCTGGTCGTGCTCGGCACGATCGCGCGCTTCACCGGCTTCTCGATCATCCGCTTCGTGTCGTACATCAAGGAAGAACTGCTGATCGTGCTCGGCACGAGCTCGTCGGAAGCCGCGCTGCCGCAGCTGATGGAAAAGCTCGAGAAGGCCGGCTGCTCGCGTTCGGTCGTCGGCCTCGTCGTGCCGACCGGCTATTCGTTCAACCTCGACGGCACCAACATCTACATGACGATGGCCGTGCTGTTCATCGCGCAGGCGACCAACATCGAGCTGACGTGGATGCAGCAGCTCACGCTGCTGGCCGTCGCGATGCTGACGTCGAAGGGCGCGAGCGGCGTGACCGGTGCGGGCTTCATCACGCTCGCCGCGACGCTGGCCGTCGTGCCGACGATCCCGCTGTCGGGCATGGTGCTGATCCTCGGCATCGACCGCTTCATGAGCGAATGCCGCGCGCTGACCAACATCGTCGGCAACGGCGTGGCAACCGTCGTCGTGTCCGCGTGGGAGAAGGAGCTCGACCGCAACAAGCTGCGCCAGGCGCTGAAGGGCGGCGGCGAAGTCGCGCCGACCGAGAAGACGGCCGGCGTCTGACGCGATGAACGAGCAGGCGGCGGCACCGCCCGCCGGCCGTGCGGCCCGCGGCGGCCGGGGTATCGATGCGCAGGCCTATGACACAATAGGCGATCCGCATCGCCAGGAAGCCTCGACCGTGACGCGCCGCCTGCTCATCTTCGTCGTGCTTGCCGCCGCGCTCGCGGCGGCGTGCGCGCTCACGTGGACGATCACCTGGCAGCGCGGCGTCGCCGAGCTGCAGCGCAATGCCGCGGTGCGCGTCGAGCGCACCACCAACGCGCTCAAGAGCACGCTCGACCGCTACGAATCGCTGCCTTACCTGCTCGGCAGCCATCCGTACGTGCAGGACCTCCTGGCCGAGCCGAAGCGCGGCGACTACACCGCCCGCGTCAACCGTTATCTCGAAGATCTCAACGAACACGCGCACGCGACCGTCACCTACGTGATCGGCGCGGACGGCCTATGCGTCGCCGCCAGCAACTGGCGCGCGCCCGACAGCTTCGTCGGGATCGAATACCGTTTCCGCCCGTATTTCCTCGATGCGATGAACGGCCGGGTCGGCCGCTTCTTCGGGATCGGCACGATCTCGCGCGACCCCGGCTACTACATCTCGCAGCCCGTGTGGCGCGACGGCAAGATCGCGGGCGTCGTCGTCGTGAAGCTCAACCTCGAATGGTTCCAGGGCGCCGACGCGTCCGAGCCGCTCGTCGTCGTGGACGATCACGGCGTCGTGTTCCTGTCGTCGGTGCCCGCATGGAAGTACCACACGCTGCGCCCGCTCACGGGGCCCGTCGCCGCGTCGATCTACGAAACGCGCCAGTACGCGCAGCAACCGGTCACGCCGCTGCCGCTGCGCGTCGAGCAGACGCTCGGCGCCGATGCGGAGATCGTGCGCCTCGGGCCCGGCCTGCGCGCGCCGCGCTTCCTCGCCAGCAAGCGGCGGATCGGCGAGCCCGACTGGCTGCTCGTCACGCTCGCGCCGCTCGCGCCGATCGACGCCGATGCGCGCAACGCGACGATCGTCACCGGCTTCGGCTTCGTATCGGTCGCGCTGCTCGCGTTCTACTGGCGGATGCGCCGCGCCCGCGTGCGCGAGATGATCCGCGGCCGCGCGCTGCTGCAGCAGGCGTACGCGGAGCTGAACCGGCGCGTCGAGGAGCGTACGGCCGATTTGTCTGAAGCGAACGAGCAGTTGCAGAAGGAAGTCGGCGACCGCATCCGCGCGGAGCAGGAGCTGCGCGCCGCGCACGACGAACTGATCCAGGCGAGCAAGCTCGCCGCGCTCGGCCAGATGGCGGCCGGCATCACGCATGAACTGAACCAGCCGCTCGCGGCGCTGCGCAGCTTCTCGGACAACACGCGCGTGCTGCTCGATCGCGGCGAGCAGGCCGCCGCGCGCGAGAATCTCGAGGCGATCGCCGCGCTCACCGAGCGGATGGGCAAGATCACCAACCAGCTGAAGCTGTTCGTCGGCCGCGCGAAGCCGCGCAACGAGCAGGCACTCGTCGTGCGCGCGCTGCGCAGTGTGCTGTCGCTGCTCGACGAGCGCCTGCGCGGCGTCGCGCTCACGCTGACGCTGCAGGACGCGACCGTGTCGCCCGCGCACGACGCGCCGCTCGACCTGGCGCGCGACTATCCCGAACTCGTCGCGCGCTGCGAGGACCTGCGCCTCGAACAGGTGCTGATCAACCTGCTCGGCAACGCGCTCGACGCGGTGGCCGGCGTCGCGGCGCCGGCCATCGAGGTGACGATCGCGGTGTCGGCCGCGACGCTCGCGGTCGAGGTGCGCGACAACGGCTCCGGCATTGCGCCCGATTTGCTGCCGCGCCTGTTCGAGCCGTTCTTCACGACCAAGGAAATGGGGCGCGGGCTCGGCCTCGGCCTTGCGATCTCGTCGTCGATCGCGAGCGACGCGGGCGGCGCGCTGACCGCACGCAACGCACCGTCGGGCGGCGCGCTGTTCGTCTTGACGCTGCGGCGCGCCCGCACGCATCATCCGGACTCCGTGTCCGAGCCGGCGGGCTCGCATTAGCGTGAGCAGGCCCGGTCGGCGAACGACCGGCATCAACGAGCGCCGCGTGCAATAGCGCCGCGCGGCTTGTCAGGAGCAAGTGAGTACGATGGCCAACCGGCTGCAAGTGATCTATATCGAAGACGATGCGCTCGTGCGCCGGGCGAGCGTGCAGAGCCTTCAACTGGCGGGCTTCGACGTCACCGGCTTCGAGTCGGCCGAAGCGGCCGAGAAGGCGATCGTCGCGGATACCGCCGGCGCGATCGTCAGCGACATCCGGCTGCCCGGCGCGAGCGGGCTCGACGTGCTCGCGCAGTGCCGCGAGCGCGTGCCCGACGTGCCGGTGATCCTCGTCACCGGGCACGGCGACATCTCGATGGCCGTGCAGGCGATGCGCGACGGTGCGTACGATTTCATCGAAAAGCCGTTCGCGGCCGAGCGCCTGATCGAGACGGTACGCCGCGCGCTCGAGCGCCGCGAGCTCGTGCTCGAGAACCACGCGTTGCGGCGCGAGCTGGCCGGGCAGAACGTCGTCGCGCCGCGCATCATCGGCCGCAGCCCGGCGATCGAGCAGGTGCGCAAGCTGATCGCGAACGTCGCGCCGACCGACGCGTCGGTACTGATCAACGGCGACACGGGCGCCGGCAAGGAGCTGATCGCGCGCAGCCTGCACGAGCTGTCGCCGCGCCGCGACAAGCCGTTCATCGCGGTCAATTGCGGCGCGCTGCCCGAGCCGATGTTCGAGTCGGAGATGTTCGGCTACGAGCCCGGTGCGTTCACCGGCGCCGCGAAACGGCGCGTCGGCAAGCTCGAATACGCGTCCGGCGGCACGCTGTTCCTCGACGAAATCGAAAGCATGCCGCTCGCGTTGCAGGTGAAGCTGCTGCGCGTGCTGCAGGACGGCGTGCTGGAGCGGCTCGGCTCGAACCAGCCGATCCGCGTGAACTGCCGCGTGGTCGCGGCCGCGAAGGGCGACATGAGCGAGCTCGTCGCGGCCGGCACGTTCCGGCGCGACCTGCTGTACCGGCTCAACGTCGTGACGATCGCGCTGCCGCCGCTCGCCGAGCGCCGCGAGGACATCGTGCCGCTGTTCGAGCACTTCATGCTCGATGCGGCCGTGCGCTACGGACGGCCCGCGCCGGTGCTGACCGACCGGCAGCGCGCGAGCCTGATGCAGCGCGACTGGCCGGGCAACGTGCGCGAGCTGCGCAACGCGGCCGACCGCTTCGTGCTCGGCGTGGCCGACATGCCGCAGGAAACGGGCGCGGGCGACGACGCCGACAACGACCAGACGCTGAAGGAGCGCATCGAGCAGTTCGAGCGCGCGGTGATCGCCGAGGCGCTGAACCAGACGGGCGGCGCGGTCGCGGCGACGGCCGACCGGCTGCATGTCGGCAAGGCGACGCTGTACGAGAAGATGAAGCGCTACGGGCTGTCGGCGAAAGGCGAAACCGAGCGCTGAAAAGCAAACGGACCGCGGAACCGGGGTGCCCGGTCATGCGGTCCGTTTCTTTTGCCGGAAGGGCGCGGTGCGCGTGCCCTCGAGCCGGATCCGGCGGCGCTCAGGCCGCGTTGCCGTCGAGCGCCTTCTTGAGCAGCGCGTCGAGTTCCGCGAACTGCGGCGCGCCGACGTAGCGCTTCAGGATCTTGCCGTCCTTGTCGACGACGAAGGTCGTCGGCGTGAGCTGCACGTTGCCGAACTGCTTCGCGACGCTGCCGTCGTCGAGCGCGACCTTGAACGGCAACTGGCGCGTCTGCGCGTAGTTCGCGACGTACATCGGCGGATCGTAGTTCATCGCGACCGCGACGAATTCCAGCCCCTGGCCCTTGAAGCGATTGTAGGTCTCGACCATCTGCGGCATTTCCTGCATGCAGGTCGCGCAGCTCGTCGCCCAGAAGTTCACGAGATAGACCTTGCCCTTCAGGTCGCCGGCGGTCGAGACCTTCTGGCCCGACAGCAGCGTGAAGGTCGCGTCCGGCACGCTGGACTTGCCGTTGAACGCAAAGAAGCCGGCGACGGCGATCGCCGCGACGACGGCGGCCGCGACGAGGTAGCGGACGGGGCCGGTACTGCGGCGGGCGGGAGGCGTGGTGTTCATCTGGTGCTCTCGGAGTCGATGACGCTGATCGATGCAAAGGACGTCGAAATTCGGCGCTCATTTTAGCGCGAATGCGGCGCGCGCACCGGCGGCGGCCAGGCATTCCGGTTTTCCGGTTCGGCGGATAATGGCCGTTTTGCCTGCCGCGATCCACGCCATGCCGAAGGAAGTCATCGATTCGTTGCGCCCCCTTTTTCGCCCGCTGCGACACTTCGCCGCGCTGGCCTGCCTGAGCGCCGCGCTGGCCGCATGCTCGCCATCGTACGATTGGCGCACGCTGCACAACGACGCCGGCTACACGATCGACCTGCCGGCGAAGCCGACCGTCGAGGAGCAGCCGGTGGCGCTCGGCGGCACCGCGATGCCGATGCGGATGCAGGCCGCGCACGTCGACGGCGCGGTATTCGCGGTCGGCACGCTGACGCTGCCCGACGACCGTGACGACACGCGCCGCGCGGCGCTCGAATTCCTGCGCGCGGGGCTGTCGCGCAACCTCGAAGGCGCGCCGCAGACCGCGTCGGTGCCCGTGCCGCTCGCGGCCGGCGGCGCGGTGAACGGGCTCGAGCTGCGCATCGCGGGTGCCGCTGCCGGCGGCGATCGCGCACGCAAGACGATCGTCGCGCGGCTGGCCGCGCGCGGCCGGCACGCGTACCAGGCCGTCGTGATCGCCGACGGGCCGCTCGCGCAGGAGCAGTTCGACCAGTTTTTCGGCTCGTTCAAACTCGATTGACGATGGCCGGCGAGGGCGCTCAGACACACTGTGACAACTGAAAGTTCATTCGCAGCTTTCGACGCTAATCGCCGGATTTTGCGAGGGTTTTTCAGCTATCCACAGCGCATGTGGATAACTTTGTTGAAAAGTAGCCGGTATTTCCCGCAAAGCCGCGCGGGACGGCCTTCCGGTCCGTTTGGTCGCCCGCACGCCTTTTGAGAAAAATCAATCAAAACAACGGGATACGGATTCCGTCCGGCAAAGGCCGCGGCGAGCCGCAATCCGGGGCCGGATTCGTGAAATTGTGCATAAGTCAAGTCTTGACAGCCTGATTTTGTCCTCCCAGGCCGCTCACAGCGCCGTCAGCGCGCGCCGGTAGCGGATCGCCTCGGCGATCTGCGCGGCGGTCGGCAGCGGGTCGCCGGCCAGGTCGGCGATCGTCCGCGCGACTTTCAGCACGCGGAAATACGCGCGCGCCGACCAGCCGAAGCGCTCGCCGGCCTCGCGCAGCAGCCGTTCGCCTTCGTTGGTCGGCCGGCACAGGTCGTCGGTTTCGCGGCCGCTCAGCATGTGATTCGTCTTGCCCTGCCGATCGAGCTGCAGCGCACGTGCCTGCGCGACCCGGGCGGCCACCGCCGCGCTCGGCTCGCCGGGCGCCGTCGCGCGGGTCGCGAGTTCGGCCGGCGACAGCGCGGGCAGGTCGATCTGGATGTCGATGCGGTCGAGCAGCGGCCCCGACAGCTTGCGCAGATAGCGGGCGGCCACGTCCGGCGAGCAGCGGCAGCGCCCGGACGGATCGCCGTGCCAGCCGCACGGGCACGGGTTCATCGCGGCGATCAGCTGGCACGCGGCGGGGAAGTCGGCCTGCTCGGCTGCGCGCGAGATCGTGATGCGGCCGGCTTCGAGCGGCTCGCGCAGCATTTCCAGCACGTGCCGGTCGAATTCCGGCAGTTCGTCGAGAAACAGCACGCCGAGGTGCGCGAGCGTGATTTCGCCCGGCTGCGGCGGATTGCGGCCGCCGACCAGCGCGGCGGCGCTCGACGAGTGGTGCGGCGCGCGGAACGGCCGGCGGCGCCACTGCGCGGGCGAGAAGCCGAGCCGGCTCGCGGACAGCAGCGCGGCCGAGGTCAGCGCCTCGTCGTCGGTCAGCGGCGGCAGCAGGCCGGCCAGCCGTGCTGCCAGCATCGACTTGCCGGCCCCGGGCGGGCCGACCATCAGCATGTGATGACCGCCCGCGGCCGCGACTTCCAGCGCGCGCCGCGCGCCGCGCTGGCCGACGACGTCCGCGAGGTCGGGCGCGGCCGGTGCCGGCAGGCCGTCGAGACAGGGTGCCGCGACCGGCGTGAGCCGCCCGTCCGGCGCATCGGCGAGGTGCGCGCACAGCGCGGGGAGGTCGCGTGCACCGAACACGGTCACGCCCGGCACGAGCGCGGCCTCGGCGGCACTGTCGAGCGGCAGGTACAGCTCGGGCGGACGCGATGTCGCGGTGGAATCGCGCGGGGCGCCGGAATCCAGGCCAGGGCCACCGGCGAAGCCCGCACCGGATTCCTCCGCACGCCGGTCCCGCGCGGCGCCGCACGCCATCGCGAACGCGCCGCGCATCGGCCGCAGTGCGCCGGTCAGCGACAGCTCGCCCGCGAATTCGCGGCCGGCCAGCGCGTCGGCCGGGATCTGGCCGTTCGCGGCGAGGATGCCGAGCGCGATCGGCAGGTCGAAGCGGCCCGATTCCTTCGGCAGGTCGGCCGGCGCGAGATTGACGGTGATGCGGCGCACCGGAAATTCGAATCCGCAGTTCTGCAGCGCGGCGCGCACGCGCTCGCGGCTTTCGCGGACTTCGAGATCGGGCAGCCCGACGATCGAGAACGACGGCAACCCGTTGGCGAGATGGACTTCGACGGTGACGTCCGGCGCGCGGCCGGAGGCGGGCGCGCGACTGCGCACCACGGCGAGCGACATGGCGAGGCTCCTGTAAACAGGCGGACGACGGCCGTTCGGGGCCGCATGCCGCGGGAATCGGAGGAATCGGGTGCGCGCTTGCCGGCGTGGCGCGGGGAAAGAACGAGGTGCTGCGGAACGACGAACTGCGAAGAGCGATGGACTACGAAGAGCGGAGGGTGCTGCGAAGAACGACGGACGACGAAGGGCGGACGCGTGGCTTCGGGGTGGCGGGCGCGGGCCGCACGAGGCGGCCCGCGCCCGGACCTTGCGGCCGGGTGGGGCGTCAGGCCTGCGGGGCGGCGAGCTTCTGCTCGAGTTCCGCGACGCGCTTTTCGAGTTCCTCGAGGCGCACGCGGGTGCGGGCGAGCACCTGGGCCTGGGTATCGAATTCCTCGCGCGTGACGAGATCGAGCTTCGAGAAGCCTTGCGACAGCATGGCCTTCACGTTGCGCTCGACGTCCTTGGCCGGCGAGTTTTTCAGCAAATCGCTGACGCGCGACTGCAGATCGTTGAAAACGTCGCTGGGTTGCTTCATGTGATTCCCCTTCCTTGCACAAAAAATGTGCATCTTCAGTTGCGTACGTGCCCATGATGCACGCATGACCGGAAATGGTGCGCGCAGGGCGCGAATTCCGGGCACGGCGCCCGCATGGGTGAATGGCCCGGCGATCCGGGACGTGCGTGCACTCTAGCAACGATCCTTTCGCCGCGCCAGCAAACCGGGCCATGTTGGCCATTCGGCCGGGCTTCCGCGCCTTACATCGCGGGATGCGACCCCGTTCCGGAGCCATTCGAGACGGTGTTCGGACCAACATGGCATGCGAGTTGCTGAGAAGAGTCCGTTACAACATTCCAACTCAGTCGACGGGACAACCCAGCGAGAGGACTTCATGAAACTCATTACCGCAATCATCAAGCCGTTCAAGCTCGATGAGACGCGCGAGGCGCTGTCGGCGCTTGGCGTCTCCGGCATCACGGTGACGGAGGTGAAAGGGTTCGGGCGCCAGAAGGGGCACACCGAGCTGTACCGCGGCGCCGAATACGTGGTCGATTTCCTGCCGAAGATGAAGATCGAGGCGGCCGTGTCCGACGATCTCGTCGACCAGGCGGTGGAAGCGATCGAGCGGGCCGCGCGCACGGGCAAGATCGGCGACGGCAAGATCTTCGTCACGGCGATCGAACAAGTGATCCGGATTCGCACCGGGGAGACAGGCGCGGACGCGCTGTAACAGAACAGACAATACAAGCGACAAGAGGAAACCCAAGATGCGCAAACTTCTGATGTCCCTGCTGATGGCCGGCTCGCTGATCGCGGCCGGCGTCGGCTCCGCGCTCGCGGACGACGCGGCGTCCGCCGCGGCTGGTTCCACCGCGGCTGCTTCCACGCCCGCCGCCACCGCTTCCGACGCATCGGCTGCCGCCGCACCGGCCGCTTCGGCGCCGGCCGCCGACGCATCCGCCACCGCCGCCGCATCCGCACCGGCCGCCCCGGCGGCGCCCACCGCGCCGTTCTCGGTCGATTCGTCGAAGATCAGCGCGGGCGACACCGCGTGGATGCTGACCTCCACCGCGCTCGTGCTGTTCATGACGGTCCCCGGCCTCGCGCTGTTCTACGCGGGCATGGTCCGCAAGAAGAACGTGCTCGCAACCGTGATGCAGAGCTTCGCGATCACCGCGCTGATCACGGTGCTGTGGACGGTGGTCGGCTACAGCCTCGCGTTCACGCCGGGCAACGGCTTCATCGGCGGCCTGTCGCGCGTGTTCCTGCACGGCATGGCCTACGTGAAGGGCGACAAGGCGACGACGCTGACGGTCAGCCATCTCGCGTCGACGATTCCGGAATCGGTCTACTTCGTCTACCAGATGACGTTTGCGATCATCACGCCGGCGCTGATCTGCGGCGCGTTCGCCGACCGGATGAAGTTCTCGGCGATGCTCGTGTTCATGGCGCTCTGGTCGCTGATCGTCTATGTGCCGATCGCGCACATGGTGTGGGAGCCGACCGGCTGGCTGTCGGCCGACGGCGTGCTCGACTTCGCGGGCGGCACGGTGGTGCACATCAACGCCGGTATCGCGGGCCTGGTGTCGTGCCTCGTGCTCGGCAAGCGCGTCGGCTACGGCCGTGAGTCGATGGCGCCGCACAACCTCGTGCTGACGATGATCGGCGCCTCGATGCTGTGGGTCGGCTGGTTCGGCTTCAACGCGGGTTCCGCGGTCGCGGCCGACGGCCGTGCCGGCTTCGCGATGCTGACGACGCAGGTCGCGACGGCCTGCGCGGCGCTCGGCTGGATGTTTGCCGAATGGATCGCGAAGGGCAAGCCGTCGGTGCTCGGCATCGTGTCGGGCGCGGTCGCGGGTCTGGTGGCGATCACGCCGGCGGCCGGTTTCGTCGGCGTGGCGGGCGCACTCGTGATCGGTATCGCGGCAGGCGTGATCTGCTTCTGGTCGGCGACGTGGCTCAAGTCGAAGCTCGGCTACGACGATTCGCTCGACGCGTTCGGCGTGCACGGCGTGGGCGGGATTCTCGGCGCACTGCTGACCGGCGTGTTCGCGGTCAAGGACATCGGCGGCATGGACGGCAGCCTGCTGCTGCAGGCGAAGGGCGTGCTGATCACGCTCGTGTACAGCGGCGTGCTGAGCTTCGTGCTGCTGAAGCTGATCGACCTGACGATCGGCCTGCGCGTGACCGAAGAGGAAGAGCGCGAAGGGCTCGACGTGATCCTGCACGGCGAGCACGTGGAGTAAGTCATACGAATCAACGGCGGGCCGCCGCGACGACGGCGCCCGCTCCGAATGAGCGCAGCGACTTCGGCCCGCCTACCCGGCGGGCTTTTTTTCTCCTGTCATCCACTGCCGTAGCGCATAACCCTGCGCGCTATCGGGTCAATAGCCGAAAATATCCTCGAAACCCTTGCGAAGCCGGGAACAATCCCCAAATGGGCAGGGCAATTGCTCTACAATCTTCATTCTCCCGCTCGCGAGTGATTCATGGTTCCCCACCTCGTTACCGCGTTGAACGGTCCGCTGCTCGAACTCGAGCAGAAGATCCTCGACGCGACGCCTGCGATCGAACGCTGGTTCAGGCTCGAATGGCAGGAACACACCCCGCCGTTCTATTGTTCGGTGGATCTGCGCAATGCCGGCTTCAAGCTGGCGCCCGTCGACGCGAACCTGTTTCCCGGCGCGTTCAACAATCTGCCGTCCGAAGTGCTGCCGCTCGCCGTGCAGGCCGCGATGGCCGCGATCGAGAAGATCTGCCCGGACGCGAAGAATTTGCTCGTGATTCCCGAGCTGCCGACCCGCAACGCGTTCTACCTGGAAAACGTCGCGCGCCTCGCGACGATCATGCGCCAGGCCGGCCTGAACGTGCGTTTCGGCTCGCTCGACCCCAGCATCACCGACATGACGCCGATCACGCTGGCCGACGGCCAGAAGATCGTGCTCGAACCGCTCGAGCGTTCGCAGCGCCGCCTCGGCCTGAAGAATTTCGATCCGTGCTCGATCCTGCTGAACAACGACCTGTCGGCCGGCATCCCGGCCGTGCTGGAAAACCTGCACGAACAGTACCTGCTGCCGCCGCTGCACGCGGGCTGGGCCGTGCGCCGCAAGTCGACGCACTTCGCGTGCTACGACGACGTCGCGAAGAAGTTCGCGAAGATGGTCGGCGTCGATCCGTGGATGGTGAATCCGTATTTCGCGCACGTGGAAGGCGTCGACTGGCAGGCGCATGAAGGCGAGCAGGCGCTCGCCGACGCGATCGACGGCGTGCTGAAGAAGATCGCGCGCAAGTATCGCGAATACGGGATCAGCGAGAAACCGTACGTCGTCGTGAAGGCCGACGCGGGCACCGCGGGCCGCGGCGTGATGACCGTGCACGACGCGGCCGAGATCGGCCGGATGACGAAGGCCGAGCGCGCGCAGATGGCCGAATCGAAGGCCGGCCTCGCGGTGCGCGACGTGATCGTGCAGGAAGGCGTCTACACGTTCGAGCGCGTCGGCGACGAAGTGGCCGAGCCGGTCGTGTACATGATCGACCGCTACGTGGTCGGCGGTTTCTACCGCACGCACGGCGGCCGCGAGCGCGACCAGAACCTGAACGCGCCCGGCATGCACTACGTGCCGCTCGGCTTCGAGCACACCGCGCTGCCGGATGCAGGCGCTAAGCCGGGCGCCGCGCCGCCGAACCGTTTCTACATGTACGGCGTCGTCGCGCGGCTGTCGCTGATCGCATCGTCGATCGAACTGGAAAAGACCGACCCCGAAGCCATCCAGGTGTAACGGACCTTCGGACCTTCGCTACGTACAGGACCCGCATGGACATTCTTTTTATCGCCGACCCGCTCGAGCATTTCAAGATCTACAAGGATTCGACCTACGCGATGATGGCGGAGGCCGCTCGGCGCGGGCATGCGGTGTACGCGTGCGAACCGCGCCACCTCGCGTGGACGGGCTCGGCTGTCGAGGCCGACGTGCGGCGCATCACGTTCGTCGGCGAACTGGACGACCTGCATCGCGACACCTGGTTCGACGCGGGCCCGGTCGACGCGCGCCGTCTCGAATCGTTCGGCGCGGTGCTGATGCGCAAGGATCCGCCGTTCGACATGGAATACGTGACGTCGACGTGGCTGCTCGAGCTGGCCGAGCGCGCGGGTGCGCGTGTGTTCAACAAGGCGCAGTCGATCCGCGATCATTCGGAGAAGCTCGCGATCGGCGAGTTTCCGCAGTTCGTCGCGCCGACGCTCGTCACGCGCGACGCGAAGCGGCTGCGCGCGTTCCACGCCGAGCACGGCGACGTGATCCTGAAGCCGCTCGACGGGATGGGCGGGATGGGCGTGTTCCGCGTGAAGCCGGACGGCATGAACCTCGGCTCGATCGTCGAGATGCTGAGCCACGACGGCACGCGCTCGGTGATGGCGCAGAAGTTCATCCCCGAGATCAAGGCCGGCGACAAGCGCATCCTGCTGATCAGCGGCGAGCCGGTGCCGTATTCGCTCGCGCGGATTCCGCAGGGCAGCGAGGTGCGCGGCAATCTCGCCGCGGGCGGGCTCGGCGTCGCGCAGCCGCTGACGGACCGCGATCGCGAGATCGCCGCCACGCTCGGGCCCGTGCTCGCGGCGCGCGGGCTGCTGCTGGTCGGCCTCGACGCGATCGGCGACTGGCTGACCGAGGTGAACGTCACGAGCCCGACGTGCTTCCGCGAGATCATGGAGCAGACGGGCTTCGACGTCGCCGCGATGTTCATCGACGCGCTGGAGCGTGCGGCCGCGTAGGCCGCCTCCCGCGCAACCCCGGCGGCGGCCGCGCAGGTCCCCCGTCGCCGGAGCAGCTTGACCGGCCTGCTACAATGCCCGCTCGCCCGGTGCCGAAATCGGCGCACCGAAGGCCCGGCGGTCGGGCCGACACTGTTGCAAGGCAGAACATGAAACGTTCCCTACACTCGCTACGCTCACTGCCCCGCCGCGGGGTATCGGCCCGCCAGGGGCGGCCGGGAGCGATCTGACATGGCCGGGATTCTGATCATCGCACACGCGCCGCTCGCCACCGCGCTGCGGGACTGCATCGCGCACATCTACGGCGGCGTGCCCGCCCGCATCGGCTGCATCGACGTGACGGCGGACAGCGATCCGAGCCAGGTGATGGCGTTTGCGCACGCGGAACTCGCGCGGCTGCGGGAAGAGAACGGCGTGGTCGTGCTGACCGACATGTACGGCGCGACGCCCGCGAACATCGCGGGCCAGCTCGCGAAGCTCGACAACGTGCGCGTGCTGGCGGGCGTGAACCTGCCGATGCTCGTGCGGGCCGTCTGCTACCGCACCGTGCCGCTCGACAAGCTGGTCGACAAGGCGCTGTCCGGCGGCGCGAAGGGCGTCCACGAGGTGTCGTCCGGCACGCCGCCGCCGCCGACGGAAACCGGCTGCGGCCAGTGCGCGCCGATTCCGCCCGAACCGCAGCCGCGCACCGAATCGCACTGAGCCCCCGTTTTCCGTTTTAGACCGACCCGCCGGCGCGCGCCGCCGGCGGTCCCGACCGACCCGACCGAGAATCATGCTTCAACAAGAAACCACCATCGTCAATAAATTGGGGCTCCATGCGCGCGCATCGGCCAAGCTTACGCAACTGGCCGGCAACTTCCAGTCGGAAGTGTGGATGACACGCAACGGGCGCAAGATCAATGCGAAGAGCATCATGGGCGTGATGATGCTGGCGGCCGGCATCGGCAGCACCGTGACGATCGAGACCGAAGGGTCCGACGAGCGGGAAGCGATGGACGCGCTGCTGAAGCTGATCGCCGACAAGTTCGGCGAAGGCCAGTGAGCCAGGGCCTGTTTCCATATGGAAACAGGCCGTCGGATCGTTGCCGTTTCCAGTCGGAATGCCGCGGATGTCGCGGCATTTTTTTCGTCGGAAGCATTGATGCGAAATGCGCAATGCTGCGGTGCATGCAGTCAGCAGGGAGTCGCGGAATTTATAATCGCTAACCGGGGTCATAAGCGCATCGCAGCAGTGTGCCGCGGCTTTACTTGTACAGAGGAGGTGCGCGTGTCCTTCACGCTGCATGGCATTCCCGTCTCACGGGGTATCGCGATCGGGCGAGCGTATCTGATCGCGCCGGCGGCGCTCGACGTCGCCCATTACCTGATCGAGCCCAACCAGACCGACGCCGAAGTGGAGCGATTCCGCACGGCGCTCGACGTCGTGCGTCGCGAGCTCGAAGCGCTGCGCGCCGACCTGACCGACGACACGCCGAGTGAAGTCGGCGCATTCATCGACGTGCACATGATGATCCTGAGCGACGAGATGCTCGTGCAGGAAACCATCGACCTGATCCGCACGCGCCGCTACAACGTCGAATGGGCGCTGACCGAGCAACTCGAACTGCTCACGCGCCATTTCGACGACATCGAGGACGAATACCTGCGCGAGCGCAAGGCCGACATCGAGCAGGTGGTCGAGCGCGTGCTGAAGGCGCTCGCCGGTGCGCCGTCCGCATCGCAGGCGCTCGACCGCGCGGCCAGGAACGGCACGAACGAGATGATCGTCGTCGCGCACGACATCGCGCCGGCCGACATGATGCAGTTCAAGACGCAGTCGTTCCAGGCGTTCGTCACCGATCTCGGCGGCCGCACGTCGCACACGGCGATTGTCGCGCGCAGCCTCGGGATTCCGGCCGCGGTCGGCGTGCAGCATGCGAGTTCGCTGATCCGCCAGAACGACCTGATCATCGTCGACGGCGACCAGGGCATCGTGATCGTCGATCCGGCGCCGATCGTCCTCGAAGAATATTCGTACCGCCAGTCCGAGAAGCTGCTCGAGCAACGCAAGCTGCAGCGCCTGAAATTCTCGCCGACGCAAACGTTGTGCGGCACCAAGATCGACCTGTACGCGAACATCGAGCTGCCCGACGACGCGAAGACGGCCGTCGAGGCCGGCGCGGTCGGCGTCGGCCTGTTCCGCTCCGAGTTCCTGTTCATGCATCAGAAGGAAATGCCGGAAGAGGAGGAGCAGTTCGCCGCGTACAAGCGCGCCGTCGAGTGGATGAAGGGCATGCCGGTGACGATCCGCACGATCGACGTCGGCGCGGACAAGCCGCTCGAGGCGCTCGACGAAGGCTACGAAACGGCGCCGAACCCGGCGCTCGGCCTGCGCGCGATCCGCTGGAGCCTGTCCGAGCCGCAGATGTTCCTCACGCAGTTGCGCGCGATCCTGCGTGCGTCCGCGTTCGGCCAGGTGAAGATCCTGATCCCGATGCTCGCGCACGCGCAGGAGATCGACCAGACGCTCGACCTGATCCGCGAGGCGAAGCGCCAGCTCGACGACGCGGGGCTCGCGTACGACCCGAACGTGCGCCTCGGCGCGATGATCGAGATCCCGGCCGCGGCGATCGCGCTGCCGCTGTTCCTGAAGCGCTTCGATTTCCTGTCGATCGGCACGAACGACCTGATCCAGTACACGCTCGCGATCGATCGCGCCGACAACGCGGTCGCGCACCTGTACGACCCGCTGCATCCGGCCGTGCTGCACCTGATCTCCTATACGTTGCGGGAAGCGAAGCGCGCGGGTGTGTCGGTGTCGGTATGCGGGGAGATGGCGGGCGATCCGGCGCTCACGCGCCTGTTGCTCGGGATGGGGCTCACCGAGTTCTCGATGCACCCGAGCCAGTTGCTGGTCGTGAAGCAGGAGATCCTGCGCGCGCACCTGAAGGCGCTCGAGAAGCCGACGGCCGACGTGCTGGCGGCGTTCGAGCCGGAAGAGGTGCAGGCGGCGCTGCAGCGGCTGTCGGTCGCCGAGCCGCGGGCGGATGCGGCTGCTTAGGCGTTCTTGCCGCCACTAAACCATGGCGAAGCGTCACACGCATGCGCGGCCCGGCGCATGCCCGTCGCGCGTCAGTGCCGGCCCCCGCACACGGGGCAGTCGGCCTGGCGCGCGATTTTCATCGTCGTCCATTCCATCCGCAGCGAATCGAGCATCATCAGCCGCCCGTTGAGCGTCTTGCCGATGCCGCCGATCACGCGCAGCGCCTCGGCCGCCTGCATCGCGCCGATGATCCCGACGGTCGGCGCGAACACACCCATCGTCGCGCACGCGACTTCCTCGAACGGCTGGTCTTCCGGGAACACGCACGCATAGCAGGGCGCGGCCGGGTCGCGGAAGTCGAACGTGCTGATCTGGCCGTCGAAGCGCAGCGCGGCGCCCGACACGAGCGGCACGCCGTGCGCGACGCACGCGCGGTTGATCGCATGCCGCGTCGCGAAGTTGTCGGTGCAGTCGAGCACGACGCTCGCGTGCGGCACGTGCGCGTCGAGCCACGCATCGTCGACGCGCGCGGCGACCGCGTTCACCGTCACCTCCGGGTTCAGTTGCGCGAGCGCGTCGCGCCCCGATTCGACCTTGCTGCGGCCGACCGATGCCGTCACGTGCAGGATCTGCCGCTGCAGGTTCGTGAGGTCGACCGTATCGGCGTCGACGAGCGTGAGCGTGCCGACTCCCGAGGCCGCGAGGTACATCGCGGCCGGCGAGCCGAGGCCGCCCGCGCCGACGACGATCGCATGCGCGTCGAGGAAGCGCTGCTGCGCCTCGATGCCGATTTCGTCGACGAGGATGTGGCGGGAGTAGCGAAGGAGTTGATCGTCGTTCATGGGGAGGCGTGAGCGAGGCGGGCGGAGGTTCGTTATTTTAGGCGCGCATGAAAAACGGGCCATCGCGGTCTTCCCGCGATGGCCCGTTGGATGCCGGCCGGCGCTTACTGCGGCGCCGACGCAGGCTTCGGTGCGGACGCCGGCTTCGCGGCGCTCGCGCCCGATGCCTTCGCGGCCGTGGCAGCCTTGGCGGCCGGGCCCTTCGTCGTGCTCTCGGCGAGCAGCGACTTCGATGCCTGGACCGGCTTGCCTTCGAGCTTGTTGAGCGCCTGCTGCATCATGAAGTCGTCGGCGCTGCCGAACTCGATCGGCTTGCGATCGCGATCCTTCTGGCGCTGCTCCGGCGTCTTCTTGTCGTTCTGCTCTTCGAGAATGCGCAGCTGATCCAGCCGGCGCTGCTCGCGCTCTTCCTGTTCCTTCTTCTCGTTCGGGTCCTGCGTGTTCGCGAGGTGGTTCGTGTAGTCGACCTCGCGCGTCACGAGCACGTCGTCCGGATCGCCGTCCGCGTACTGATCGACCGGCACGTCCGGCGTGATGCCCTTGTTCTGGATCGAACGGCCGCTCGGCGTGTAGTAGTACGCGGTGGTCAGGCGCAGCGCGGTGTCGGCCGTCATCGGGCGGACCGTCTGCACCGAACCCTTGCCGAACGTCGTCTTGCCCATGATCTGCGCGCGCTTCGAATCCTGCAGCGCACCGGCGACGATTTCCGACGCGGACGCCGAATACGCGTTCGTCAGCACGATCATCGGCACGGTCTTGAAGACCGGCGGCAGGTTCTTCAGCGGATCGCCGTCGAAGGACGGCAGGCGATAGTTGTCGTACGTATCGCGGTAGACCTGCTTCGAATCGGGGATCTGGCCGTTGGTCGACACGACGACCGAGTCGGGCGGCAGGAACGCGCCGGCCACGCCGACCGCGCTCTGCAGCAGGCCGCCGCCGTTGTTGCGCAGGTCGAGGACGAGGCCCTTCAGGTTCGGCTGCTGGCGCGCGATGTCCTGCAGCTTCTGCGCGAGATCCGGCGTCGTGCGCTCCTGGAAGCTCGTGATGCGGATATACGCGTAGCCCGGATCGAGCATCTTCATCTTCACGCTCTGGACCTTGATGATCGCGCGCGTGACGGTGATCGGGAACGTGCGGTCGTCGCTCTTGCGGAAGATCGTCAGCGTGACCTTGGTGCCCGGCTCGCCGCGCATCTGCTTCACGGCCTTGTCGAGCGTCATGCCGCGCACCGGCTTGTCGTTGATGCGCGTGATCAGGTCGCCCGGACGGATGCCGGCGCGGAACGCGGGGGTGTCCTCGATCGGCGAGATCACCTTGACGAGGCCGTCTTCCTGCGAGATCTCGATGCCGAGGCCCGCGAAGCGGCCCTTCGTCTGCTCCTGCAGCTCGTCATAGTCGGTCTTGTCGAGGAACGACGAGTGCGGGTCGAGGCTCGACACCATGCCCTTGATCGCGGCCGTCAGCAGCTTCTTGTCGTCGACCGGTTCGACGTACTCGCGCTTGATCTGCCCGAATACTTCCGCGAACAGGCGGAGCTGGTCGAGGGGAAGCGGCGCCGTGGCGGTCTGCTCGGCCGATGCGGAAACCTGCAGCGTGGCGAACACGCCCGTGGCGAGGCCCGCGGCAATCAGGCCGATGTTCTTCAAATTCATTCGCATAGAGAGTCTGGTGCGGTCGGGAAGCGCGTGGCGGTAGCGGGGATGTAGCGGACAAGTATAACTGTTCGTCCGATAACTCAGTGGAACGGCGCGAAAAGCGTCGAAAAGGCCGCAAAGGGCCCGGCGGGGCACCGCCGGGTGTGCTGCGGGGTTCGAAAGCGGATTCGACCGTAGCAGGGCCGCGAAGGTTCGCGCGGCGTGCGGACCGGGGCCGAGGCGCGGCACGCCGCGCCGGCACGCGGCCTGTCCGCCGCGCCGGGCGTCAGCCCGCCTTGCCCTGCTTCGCGACGGCGGCTTGCGCCTGCGCGATCGCGTCCGCGTCGCCGAGGTAATAGTGCTTGATCGGCTTCAGGTTCTCGTCGAGTTCATAGACGAGCGGCACGCCGTTCGGGATGTTCAGGCCGACGATGTCGCTGTCCGAGATGCCGTCGAGGTACTTGATCAGCGCGCGCAGCGAGTTGCCGTGCGCGGCGATCAGCACCTGCTTGCCGGCGCGCACCGCCGGCGCGATCGACTCGTTCCACAGCGGCAGCACGCGCGCGACCGTGTCCTTCAGGCACTCGGTGAGCGGCAGCTGCTCGCGCGGCACCTTCGCATAGCGCGGGTCGTTGAACGGCGCGCGCTCGTCGGTCGGCTCCAGCGCGGGCGGCGGCGTGTCGTAGCTGCGGCGCCACACGAGCACCTGCTTGTCGCCGAACTTCGCGGCCGTTTCCGCCTTGTTCAGGCCCGACAGCGCGCCGTAGTGGCGCTCGTTCAGGCGCCACGAATGGACGACCGGCAGGTACATCAGGTCCATCTTGTCCTGCACGTGCCACAGCGTGCGGATCGCGCGCTTGAGCACCGACGTGTACGCGATGTCGAACGTGTAGCCGGCCTCCTTGAGCAATTCGCCGGCCTGGTAGGCCTCGTTGCGACCCTGTTCGGTCAGGTCGACGTCGACCCAGCCGGTGAAGCGGTTTTCCTTGTTCCACGTCGATTCGCCGTGGCGGATGAGAACGAGTTTGTACATGGATCTTGCGGTCGGTAGTGATAGGGAAGCGGGGCGCGTCGCGCGGCACCCGGACCGGGCCCGCCATCGCGCAAGGCGGTTATTTTATAATGGCGGGATTGTCCTCATCCGATTTCTCTTCTTCCGGCGGAATTCCGTGACGTTCTTTACCAATTACACCAACCTGGCCCTTATCGCGATCCTGGTGGTTTCCGGCGGCCTGCTTGCGTGGCCGGCCCTGCGCCGCGGCCGCGGCGGCCTGTCTGCCGCGGAGGCGACGCAACTCATCAATCGTCGCAACGCGGTCGTGATCGACGTGCGTGCGGCCTCCGATTTCGCCGCCGGCCACCTGCCGTCGGCGCGTCAGGTCGCGGCGGGCGAGATCGGCGCGAAAATTGCGCAGGTCGCGAAGAACAAGAGCACCCCGGTGCTGCTCGTCTGCCAGAACGGCCAGCAGTCGCAGAAGGCGGCGCGCGAGGTCGAGGCGGCGGGTTATGCCGAGGTGCACGTGCTCGAGGGCGGCGTGGCCGCCTGGCAGCAGGCCGGGATGCCGGTCGTCAAACAAGGAGTGGCGAAGTGAACAAGGTCTTGATGTACAGCACGCAGGTGTGTCCTTATTGCATGCAGGCCGAGCGCCTGCTGAAGCTGCGCGGTGTCGAGCAGATCGAAAAGGTGCTGATCGATCGCGATCCGGCCCGCCGCGAGGAAATGATGACGCGCACGGGGCGCCGCACGGTGCCGCAGATCTATATCGGCGACACGCACGTCGGCGGCTACGACGATCTGTCGAAGCTCGACCGCGAAGGCGGCCTCGCGCCGCTTCTGCAAGCGGCCTGATTAAGGCAGAATGGCCGCCGGCCGCGCCGCGGCTTGGGCGCGCAGGATTCATCCGTGGCGGCCGGCGAACAGCCGGGCCGCCCCGTCACCACTTTTAGGGAAACACCATGTCCGACGTCGAAAACCAACCGTTCTTCAACATCCAGCGCGTCTACCTGAAGGATATGTCGCTCGAGCAGCCGAATTCGCCGGCGATCTTCCTCGAGCAGGACATGCCGTCGGTTGAAGTCGAAGTCGACGTGAAGGCCGACCGCCTCGCGGAAAGCGTGTTCGAAGTCGTCGTGTCGGGTACCGTCACCGCGAAGGTGAAGGACAAGGTCGCGTTCCTGATCGAAGCGAAGCAGGCCGGCATTTTCGACATCCGCAATATTCCGGACGAACAGCTCGACCCGCTCGTCGGCATCGCGTGCCCGACGATTCTGTTCCCGTACCTGCGCTCGAACATCGCCGACGCGATCACGCGCGCCGGCTTCCCGCCGATCCACCTGGCGGAAATCAACTTCCAGGCGCTGTACGAGCAGCGTCTCGCGCAGCTTCAGCAGCAGGCCGGCGGCGCCGCAGGTGCGCCGAACGGCGCGCCGAATGGCACGACGCTGAACTGACGTTTCGCTCGGACCGGTGCTGGGTATGAAAGTAGCCGTTCTCGGCGCCGGTGCGTGGGGCACCGCGCTCGCGGGCCATCTGGCCGCGCGGCACGATACGCTTCTGTGGGCGCGCGACGCCGTGCTCATCGCCGGGCTGCAGGCCCGGCACGAAAATTCCCGCTATCTGGACGGCATCGCGCTGCCTGACGCGCTGCGCTACGACGCCGATCTCGGCGCCGCGCTCGCGCATGGCGCCGCGGACGACGCGCTGTGCGTGATCGCCGCGCCGGTGGCGGGGCTGCGCACGCTGTGCCACGCGATGCGCGACGCGGGCTGCGTGCCCGCGCACGTCGTCTGGGTCTGCAAGGGCTTCGAGGCCGACACGCATCTGCTGCCGCATCAGGTGATCGCGGCCGAGCTGCCCGAACAGCAGAGCAACGGCGTGCTGTCGGGCCCGAGTTTCGCGCGCGAGGTCGGACAGTCGCTGCCCGTCGCGTTGACGGTGGCGAGCACGTCGGCCGAATGCCGCGAGCGCACGCTCGCCGCGTTCCATCATGGCGCGATGCGGATCTATACGGGCGACGACGTGGTCGGCGTCGAGGTCGGCGGCGCGGTGAAGAATGTGCTCGCGATCGCGACGGGCATTTCCGACGGCCTCGGCCTCGGGCTGAACGCGCGCGCCGCGCTGATCACGCGCGGCCTCGCCGAAATGTCGCGGCTCGGCGTGGCGCTCGGCGGCCGCGCGGAAACCTTCACGGGCCTCACGGGCCTCGGCGACCTGATCCTCACCGCGACGGGCGACCTGTCGCGCAACCGCACGGTCGGCCTGCAACTGGCGGCCGGCCGCACGCTGAACGACATCCTCGGCGCGCTCGGCCACGTGGCCGAAGGCGTGCGCTGCGCGCAGGCCGTGCTGGCGCTCGCGCGCGCGCAGTCGATCGAAATGCCGATCACGGAAGCCGTGTGCGGCGTGCTGTTCGACGGCATCGCGCCGCGCGACGCCGTCAGCGGCCTGCTGCGCCGCGACGCGCGCGCCGAGTAGCACGGGCCGGGGTCGCCCGGCACGGTTGCGCCGGGCGCGCGGCGCCAAAGCGGACTACGCTTGAACCGTCTCCGGCGTTCCGCGAGGTTGTCATGTTGCAGATCCATTCCACCACGCTCGATGCGCAGGTCGTCGACATCACGACGCTCGATGTCGATGCGATCGTCAACGCCGCGAACGGCTCGCTGCTCGGCGGGGGCGGCGTCGACGGCGCGATTCACCGCGCGGCCGGCCCCGGCCTGCTCGCCGAGTGCCGCACGCTCGGCGGCTGCGACACCGGCGACGCGAAGCTCACACGCGGCCACGGGCTGCCGGCGCGCTACGTGATCCACGCGGTCGGGCCGGTATGGTACGGCGGCGCGCGCGGCGAGGCCGACCTGCTCGCGTCGTGTTACCGGCGCGCGATCGAGCTGGCCGAAGAAGTGGCCGCGACGTCGATCGCATTTCCGGCGATCAGTTGCGGGGTCTACCGTTATCCGGCCGACGAGGCCGTCGACATCGCGGTCGGCACCGTCGCCGAGATGCTGGCGCAGGCGCCGAACCTTGCACGCGTCGTGTTCGCGTGCTTTTCCCCCGACATCTACGACCTGTACCGCGCGCGGCTCGCGCGAACCTGACGCGTTCGGTGCGGCGGGCTGCGCTCGGCAAGTTTCAGGCGCCGCCTTCGAAGCCGGCCTGACGCCACGCCTCGAACACGACCACCGCGACCGTGTTCGACAGGTTCAGGCTGCGGTTGTCCGGCCGCATCGGCAGGCGCACGCGCTGTTCATTCGGGAAGCGTTCGAGCAGCTCGGCGGGCAGGCCGCGCGTTTCCGAGCCGAACACGAACCAGTCGCCGGGCAGGAATGCGTGATCGTGGAAGCGGCCCGAACCGCGCGTCGTGAACGCGAACATCCGCGCGGGATCAGGTGCTTCGGAGTCGACGAACGCGTCCCAGTCGCGGTGCACGCGCATCTGCGCATACTCGTGATAGTCGAGGCCGGCGCGGCGCATCCGCGCGTCGTCGAGCGGAAAGCCGAGCGGCTCGATCAGGTGCAGGTGCGCGCCGGTGTTCGCGCACAGGCGGATCACGTTGCCGGTGTTCGGCGGAATTTCGGGGGCGACGAGAACGACGTTGAACATGTTTCGGTTTGGCTGGGGCGGCCGGAGCGGCGCAAGGCGCGTGCATCCGGCCGGCCGGTTCGTGACGGCCGCACGCGGGCGGCCGGCCTCTCTATCTAATTAATCCCTGGCGGTGCGCAGCGCAACCAGATTCGTCACGCGCGCGGCGCCCGCCGCCTTCAGCGCGTGTGCGGCCGCCGCGAGCGTCGCGCCGGACGTCATCACGTCGTCGACGAGCGCGATGTGGCGGCCGGCGACGCCGCCTGCCACCGCGAAAGCCGCCATCACGTTGTCGCGCCGTGCGTGCCGGTCGAGCCGCGACTGCGGCGCGGTGTCGGCGACGCGCGCGAGCAAGGCTGCGTCCGCCGGCACGCCGAGCCGGCGCGCGAGCGGACGCGCGATCGCCCACGCCTGGTTGTAGCCGCGCGCGACGAGCCGCCGGTGCGACAGCGGCACCGGCGCGACGAGGTCGAAGCCGCCCGCGCCGCGCGTATCGTCGACCAGCCGTGCGAGCCGGGCCGCGAATTCGCCGCCGAGCGCGAGCCGCGCATGAAACTTCAGGCCGCGCGCGAGCCCGTCGAGCGGCGCGCGGTAATCGGCGAGCGCGAGCGTCGCGTCGAACGGCGGCGGCGCGGTGCGGCACGCGTCGCACCGGTACGCGGCCACGCGGCCGGCGCCGGTGCGACTGCCGCCGGGCGATCGCGCCTGCCCGACGCCGAGCGGCAGCGCGCAGACGTCGCAGCGCAGCCGCGCTTCATTCCAGTACGCGGCATCGCAGGCGCCGCAAATCACGGCGTGTGACAAATTGCCGCACAACGCGCAGCGATTCGGCAACGCGACCGCGGCAACGCGCACGGCCAGCGTTCTAACCTGCGACAAAACGACGCGCATCGTGCGCTGGGCAGAACCGCGGACCATCGCAACACTCCTGGCACGCCGCCTCAATGAAGCTTGCGAGGCGAGCGAGTATACTTCGGGCTCTTCGCCAGTGTGCCCGACATGTCCCCAGCTTCGACTTCAACCGGCCGTCCGGCCAATGACGCCAGGCGCCTGCGGCGGATCTTCGACCGCCGTGCCGCCACGTTCGATGCGGTTGCGTTCCTGCCGCGCGAGATCGCGCAGCGGATGAACGAGCGCCTCGAATACATCAAGGTGAGCCCCGCGGCCGTGCTCGATGCGGGCTGCGGCCCGGGCGACGACCTTCCGGCGCTGCGCGCGCGTTTTCCGGAAGCGCCGGTGTTCGGCGTGGACCTGTCCGGCGCGATGCTCGCGCGGGCCGGTCAGCGCGAAGTCGAGCAGACTACCTGGCGCCGCTGGCTGCCGGCGTCGCTCGGCCGGGCGCTGGGCCAGCGCGGCCCGCGCGTCGCGCAGGCCGATTTCGCCGCGCTGCCGTTTCCCGGCGGCGCGTTCGACCTGATCTGGTCGAATCTCGCCCTCCACTGGCATTCGCGTCCCGATACCGTCTTCCCCGAATGGCAGCGCGTGCTGCGCGTGAACGGCCTCCTGATGTTCAGCACGCTCGGCCCGGACACGCTGCGCGAGCTGCGTGCGGCCTGCGCGGACGCCGAAGCGGCGCTCGGCATCGCGCCGCCCGCCGCGCGCGTGATCGATTTCGTCGACATGCACGACCTCGGCGACATGCTCGTCGAGAGCGGCTTCGAGATTCCCGTGATGGACCAGGAAGTGCTGACCGTCACCTACCAATCCCCCGATTCCCTGCTGGCCGACGTGCGCCGCTGGGGCGCCTATCCGTTCGAGCGCACGGCGCCGCAGCACGCGACGCGGCGCTTTCGCGCGGCGCTCGGCGATGCGCTGGACGCGCGCCGGCGCGAGGACGGCACGATCCCGCTGACCTTCGAGGTGATCTACGGCCACGCGTGGAAGGCCGTGCCGCGCACGACCGCGGAAGGGCACGGGATCGTGCGCATCGAGGACATCGGCAAGGGGCGCCCGAAGAATCGGTAAAGCGGTAAAGAGGGGTTTTGTTATGTCCGAAATTAGCGGCGCAAAGCGGGGTCGAATTAGCGGCAAAAACGGCCGGAAAGCTTGTCGCGCTTGGCTTGGCGGGCGATAGGCGCTTGCTTGTGGATGCCATTGAACCCGCCTATAATGCGTCAGCTTGTCGTCCCGGGGTCCCCGCAATACGGGGCGGCGAGTCCGATGCAGGCATGCATCGCATGCCATTCGCGTGAGGCGGCGATGGGAGCAGCGAGGGTTTTGGCGGAGACGGCGGACAGCGAACCGGTCCTCGAAGACTGGCTCATGAAACGCAACTGTTCGGTGTCGCCACGCCAGTTCGTGCTGTTTTACGCGTCGCTCGCGGGCTTCTCGCTGGCGATCGCGGCGTTGCTGATGTGGAGAGGGGTCTGGCTCGTCATGCCCTTCACCGGCATCGAGTTGCTGGCGGTGGGTGTCGCATTTGCGATCTATGCTCGCCATGCGGTCGATTACGAGCGCATCAGGCTGTTTCCGCACCGGCTCGTGATCGAGCGGATGGATGCGGAGCGGCTCACGCAGATCGAATTCAACCCGCGCTGGGTGCGGGTCGAGCCGGGTGCGACGCCACGCGATCCGATTCGGCTGGTATCGCGCGGGCAGACCGTCGTAATCGGGCAGCATCTCGCGCAGTACAAGCGTGCGCAGTTCGCCGACGAACTGCGCGTGTCGCTCAGGCGCTGCGGCTGACGAGGCGCGGTCACCGGCCGGAACAGGCCGGCGGCTTGCGACGGGGGAGGGTTTGAATGGAAATTTTGGGTAAGGATGCTATGAAAACAATCAAGCGAGCCCTCGCGGGCGTGCTGGCATGCAGCGGATTGCTCTTTGCCGGTGCGGCCCTGGCGGTCGGTGATAGCCCGGGCGGCCCCCGTGTCAACGAGATCAACTTTCAGCCGCCGGTCACGAAAATCGCCGAGGAGCTCTACGATCTCCACACGATGATGCTGATCCTGTGTACGGTGATCTTCGTCGGCGTGTTCGGCGTGATGTTCTATTCGATCTTCGCGCACCGCAAATCCAAGGGCCACAAGGCCGCCAATTTCCATGAAAGCACGACCGTCGAGATCATCTGGACGATCGTGCCGTTCGTCATCGTCGTGCTGATGGCGCTGCCGGCGACGAAGGCCGTCGTCGCGATGAAGGACACGACCAACGCCGATCTCACGATCAAGGTCACCGGCTACCAGTGGAAGTGGGGCTACGACTACGTGAAGGGCCCGGGCGAGGGCATCGGCTTCCTGTCGACGCTGACCACCCCGCGCGACGAAGTGATGGGCAAGAAGCCGATCACCGACACCTATCTGCAGGAAGTCGACAATCCGCTCGTCGTGCCGGTCAACAAGAAGATCCGCATCATCACGACCGCGAACGACGTCGTCCACTCGTGGTACGTGCCCGCGTTCGGCGTGAAGCAGGATGCGATCCCCGGCTTCGTGCGCGACACGTGGTTCAAGGCCGACAAGGTCGGGACGTTCCGCGGTTTCTGTACCGAGCTGTGCGGCAAGGAACACGCGTACATGCCGGTCGTCGTCGAGGTCCTGTCGGACGACGACTACGCGAAGTGGGTCACCGCGCAGAAGGCCAAGCTGGCCAGCGCGGCGGTCGATCCGAACAAGGTCTACACGATGGCCGAACTCGTCGCGCACGGCGAGGAAGTCTACAAGGCGAACTGCGCGGCCTGCCACCAGGTGAGCGGCAAGGGCCTCGGCGCGTTCCCGGCGATGGACGGCAGCCCGATCGTGAACGGCCCGATCGCGGCGCACGTCGAGCGCGTGCTGCAGGGCAAGGGCGCGATGCCGTCGTGGGCGTCGCTGTCGGACCTCGACATCGCTGCGGTCGTCACGTACGAACGCAATTCGTGGGGCAACCACAAGAACGACCTGCTGCAGCCGAAGCAAGTGGCTGACGCACGCAACGGCAAGATGCCGGAAGACACGGCGGGCGCGGCAACGGCAGCGGCCCCGGCAGAAGCGGCTTCGGCGCCGGCGCAAGCCGCGTCGGGCGCCGAGCAGCCGGCGGCAGCGGCATCGGCCGCGCTGTCGACGATCTACTTCGAGACGGGCAAGAGCGTGCTGCCGGCCGACGCGAAGGCGGCGATCGCCGCCGCGGCCGACTATGCGAAGGCGCATCCGGACGCGAAGCTCGCGCTGTCGGGCTTCACCGACAAGACGGGCTCGGCCGACGCGAACGCCGAACTGGCGAAGCATCGGGCCCAGGCCGTGCGCGATGCGCTGAAGGCAGCAGGCGTGGCGGAAGACCACATTATTCTCAAAAAGCCGGAAACGATCACGGGCGGGGCTGACGCGAAGGAAGCCCGGCGTGTCGAGATCGGCCCGGCGGCTTGACGTGTCGCTGAGTTAGTCGACGTATTCGCATTAGGAGATTCTCATGTCTAGCATCGGGCACGACGTAGCCGCGGACCACACGGGCCACGCGCACGACGACCACGCGCACGAAACCCCGCACGGCTGGCGTCGCTGGCTGTTCGCCACCAACCACAAGGACATCGGTACGCTGTACCTGCTGTTCTCGTTCATCATGTTCCTGTCGGGCGGCGTGATGGCGCTCGGCATCCGTGCCGAGCTGTTCGAGCCGGGCCTGCAGATCATGCGTCCGGAGTTCTTCAACGAACTCACGACGATGCACGGCCTGATCATGGTGTTCGGCGCGATCATGCCGGCGTTCGTCGGCTTCGCGAACTGGATGATTCCGCTGCAGATCGGCGCGTCCGACATGGCATTCGCGCGGATGAACAACTTCAGCTTCTGGCTGCTGCCGGTCGCGGCCGTGCTGCTGGTCGGTTCGTTCTTCGCGCCGGGCGGCGCGACGGCGGCCGGCTGGACGCTGTACGCACCGCTGTCGACGCAGATGGGCCCGGGCATGGACTTCGCGATCTTCGCGGTCCACATCATGGGCGCGTCGTCGATCATGGGCGGGATCAACATCGTCGTGACGATCCTGAACATGCGCGCACCGGGCATGACGCTGATGAAGATGCCGATGTTCGCGTGGACCTGGCTGATCACCGCGTACCTGCTGATCGCCGTGATGCCGGTCCTGGCAGGCGCGATCACGATGGTGCTGTTCGACCGCCACTTCGGCACGTCGTTCTTCAACGCGGCAGGCGGCGGCGACCCGGTGATGTACCAGCACATCTTCTGGTTCTTCGGCCACCCCGAGGTGTACATCATGATTCTGCCGGCGTTCGGGATCGTGTCGCAGGTGATCCCGGCGTTCGCGCGCAAGACGCTGTTCGGCTATAGCTCGATGGTGTACGCGACGGCGTCGATCGCGATCCTGTCGTTCATGGTCTGGGCGCACCACATGTTCGCCACGGGCATGCCGGTCACCGGCCAGCTGTTCTTCATGTACGCGACGATGCTGATCGCGGTGCCGACGGGCGTGAAGGTGTTCAACTGGCTCGCGACGATGTGGCGCGGCTCGATGACGTTCGAAACCCCGATGCTGTTCGCGATCGGCTTCCTGTTCGTGTTCACGTTCGGCGGCCTGACGGGCCTGATGCTCGCGATGGCGCCGCTCGACATCCAGTACCACGGCACCTACTTCGTGGTCGCGCACTTCCACTACGTGCTGGTGGCCGGTTCGCTGTTCGCGCTGTTCTCGGGCTGGTACTACTGGGCGCCGAAGTGGACGGGCTGGATGTACAACGAGACGCGCGGCAAGATCCACTTCTGGTCGTCGATGATCTTCTTCAACCTGACGTTCTTCCCGATGCACTTCGTCGGTCTCGCGGGCATGCCGCGCCGCTATGCGGACTACCCGGCGCAGTTCACGGACTTCAACCAGGTGGCGACGATCGGCGCATTCGGCTTCGGCCTCGCACAGGTGTACTTCCTGTTCGCGGTCGCGCTGCCGGCCTACCGTGGCGGCGGCGAGCTGGAGAAGGCGTCGGACAAGCCGTGGGATGGCGCGACGGGCCTCGAGTGGACGGTGCCGAGCCCGGCTCCGTTCCACACGTTCGAGCAACCGCCGCACGTCGAATAAGTTTCACCGAGCGTTCCGCCGCTGCCTGCCGCGCAGGCAGGCGCGGCGGGCGCGGAACTGAAGTTTCAGCGAAGTTGCAGATGACCCGGAATCCACAAGAAAGACGAACGCCCGAGCAGATCCGCGCGGGCAACAAGCGGCTCGGCCTCACCCTGCTCGTCATCGCCGCCGTTTTTTTTGTGGGTGTCGTGATCAAGCAGTGGTGGCTGTCCACCCACTGATGCAGTAACTGACGCAGTAGCGAGGAAGTCGTCGTATGTCGAAGCCGGAAGAGGGCGCCGTGGATCGCGCGTTCAATCGTTCGATGCTGGTGAAGCTCTTCGTCGTGGCCGGGCTGATGTTCGGTTTCGGCTTCGCGCTGATCCCGATGTATCGGGCGATCTGCCAGATCACCGGCATCAACAACCTGGTGCAGCGCGATGTCAGCGAGCGCGAGGTGAAGAACTCGCAGGTCGACACCAGCCGCACGGTGTCGGTCGAGTTCGATGCGAACGCACGCGGGCCGCTCGGGTTCAAGCCGGAGCACAACAGTCTCGACGTGCATCCGGGCGAACTGACGACGATCGTGTACGACGTGACGAACGGGCAGGGCCGGCCGGTCGTGGCGCAGGCGATTCCGAGCTACGCGCCGAAGCAGGCGACGGAGTTCTTCAAGAAGATCGAGTGCTTTTGCTTCACGCAGCAGACGCTGACCGCGAACGAGTCGCGCAAGATGCCGGTGGTGTTCGTGATCGACCCGAAATTGCCGAAGGACGTGAAGACGATCACGCTGTCGTACACGTTCTTCGAGCTGAATACCCCGGCCACGCCGGCACCGGCGCAGCGCAGTACGGCGGCGGCGCAGGGTGCGGCGAAGCCGGACGCATGACGAAGGAGACGGGGCGATGACGGAGACGAAGCGGAGCGGGTCGTTCGGCCAGGCATTGAGAGCGGTGCTGTGGTCGTTCTTCGGGGTGCGCAAGCGGCGCGACCTGGAGGCCGATGCGACGCAACTCAATCCGCTGCACGTGCTGATCGTCGCGTTGATCGCGGCCGGCGTGTTCATCGGCGTGCTGATCCTGATCGTGCGTGCGGTCGTGGGCTGAGGCTGAGGCCCGCGGCCACGAAAGAATGCAGTGCGCGGCGCCACGGCGCGGCGTGCAGGAAAGAGCGGCGGCGGTCTCGCCGCGCAAGAAATAAAGCCGGAGCGGTTTCCGGTACACAAATTGGACTGAAGTGGAGAATCAAGCATGAGCGGTCAAAACCAGACCCCGTACTATTTCGTGCCGCATCCGTCGCAGCATCCGATCAGCGCGGCCATCGGCCTGCTGGTCATGCTCGGGTCGGTAGCGCTGTGGATCAACGGTCATGACTGGGCGCCGTTTACGGCGCTGCTCGGCCTGCTGTGGTTGCTCTTCACGCTGTATCACTGGTTCGGCGACGCGATCGCCGAATCGGAAGGCGGTCATTACGGCAAGAACGTCGACAAGTCGTACCGCTGGAGCATGAGCTGGTTCATCTTCTCGGAAGTCATGTTCTTCGGCGCGTTCTTCGGCGCGCTGTTCTATGCGCGTGAAATCGCGCTGCACCAGCTCGGCAGCCTCGACTACAAGCTGATCTGGCCGGACTTCTCCGCCGTGTGGCCGAACGAAGGCCCCGCCGCGCTCGCCGGTCACTTCAAGACGATGGGCCCGTGGCCGATCCCGACGCTGAACACCGCGTTCCTGCTGTCGTCGGGCGTGACGCTGACGATCTCGCACCACGCGCTGCGCGACGACCATCGCAAGAAGGCGATCGCGTGGCTGGCCGCGACGCTCGCGTTCGGGATCTGCTTCCTGTTCCTGCAGGGCTTCGAGTACTACCACGCGTACAACGAACTGAACCTGACGCTGAACTCGGGCGTGTACGGTTCGACGTTCTTCCTGCTGACCGGCTTCCACGGCTTCCACGTGTTCCTCGGCGGCACGATGCTCGCGGTGGTGCTGGTGCGGATGATCCGCGGCCACTTCAAGCCCGATCATCACTTCGCGTTCGAAGGCGCCGCGTGGTACTGGCACTTCGTCGACGTCGTCTGGCTCGGCCTGTACGTCGTCGTCTACTGGCTGTAAATGGACAAACGGCCCGCGCAGCGATGCGCGGGCCGTTTTCATTGGTGTGTGGGCGCGGCAGCGAAGCTGCGGGCGACACCACCCGGGCGCCGCCGCGACTCAGTCAGGCGGCGCTTTTGCTTGGTGGCGCGGCCGTGCGGCGAAATGTCACAGCGCTCACAGCGGCCGGCGCGGCAACGGCATCAACGCCCGATCGGCAGGCCGGTCGAATGGATCCAGCCCATCCAGTTCGCGAACAGGATGAGCAGGAACAGCGACACCGACAGCCCGACGCGGGTGGCGAGCGACCAGACCATGCGCTTCGTATGGCCGCGGTCGTGCATCATGAAGTAGAGCGCCGAGCCCATGCTGGCAATGATGAGGACGAAGGCGATTGGAACGAGGATGTGCATGACACGAACCGGACGACGGCAATTCGAAAGGAAGAGGATAATTATCGCACTTCGCTTTCGCGCATGTGCCGGGCGGGCCGCACGATGAAGATCCGCTGGCTGCCTGCGCTGCTGATCCTCGTCGTCGTCGCCGTCACGATCCGTCTCGGTTTCTGGCAACGCGATCGCGCGCACCAGAAGGAAGCGCTGCAGGCGAGCATCGCGCGCTACGAGCAGGCGGTGCCCGTCGACATCGGCGCGCAGCCGGTGCCGCTCGCGTCGATCGAGTTTCATCGCGTGCGGGCAAAAGGCCGTTTCATGCCCGAACAGGCGGTGTTCCTCGACAATCGGCCGTATAACGACCAGCCGGGTTTTTACGTCGTGATGCCGTTTAAACTCACGGGCGGCGGCGTCGTGCTCGTGAACCGCGGCTGGCTGCCGCGCAACATCGCCGATCGCACGGCGATCGAGCCGTTCGCGACGCCGGCGGGCGACGTCGAGATCGTCGGCATCGCACGCGCCGACGCGTCGCGCGCGTTCGAGCTCGGTGAAGGCGGGTCGGCCGCGCACCAGAAGATCCGGCAGAACCTCGACGTCGCCGCGTATGCGAAGGAAACCGGGCTGCCGCTGCAGCCGTTCGTGATCCAGCAGACGAGCGACGACGGCGACAAGCTCGTGCGCGACTGGCCGGCGGCGACGACCGGCGTCGAGCGCAATTACGGTTATATGTTTCAGTGGTGGGCGATGGCGGCGGCCGCGCTCGGCTTCGGCCTGTACGCCGCGCGGCGTGCGGCGAAGAAGTCGGCCGGCGCGTGAGCGTCATGCCAGGACGCGGCGCTGGCGCCGCGGGTTCGTTTCGAGAGGTCTGATTTGTCCATGCAATCTTCCCGTCAAGGTCCGGCCGCTGCGCCGATCTCCCCCGCGGCCCGCAAGCGCGGCCGCTGGATGCTCGTGCTGCTGGGTCTCGTGTGCGCCGCACCGATGATCGCGTCGTACTTCACCTATTACGTGATCAAGCCGAAGGGCGGGTCGACGAACTACGGCACGCTGATCGAGCCGCAGCGCCCGATCCCGGCGGATCTGCAGGTCACCGACGAAACCGGCAAGACGGTGCCGCTGTCGTCGCTGCGCGGTGTCTGGCTGTTCGTGATGACCGACCGCAGCGCGTGCGACGACGCCTGCGCGCAGAAGCTCTATTTCATGCGCCAGATCCGCGTCACGCAGGCGGGCGAGCGGCACCGGATCACGATGGTGTGGCTGCGCAGCGATGCGGGCGCGACGCCGCAGAAGGTGCTGGATGCGTACCCGGACACGCGCCGGCTCGTCGCCGATCCGGCCGCGGTGGCCGCGTGGCTGCCGGCCGACGCCGGCACGAAGGACAGCGACCACATCTACATGGTCGACCCGAACGGCAACCTGATGATGCGTTTCCCGAAAGACCCGAATCCCAGCAAGATCAAGTCGGATGTGACGAAGCTGCTGAAGTGGTCGAGCATCGGTTAAGGCGAGAGAACGAGGCACCATTCCGATGTCGTATCTACTGCAACTCGGCCTGATCGGCTTGTGCATCGCGCTGCTGCCGCTGTCGTACGTGTGGGTGAAGGCCGACGACGACAAGTTCCGCAAGCTCGTGTGGATCACCACGTTCCTGACGCTCGACCTCGTGATGTTCGGCGGCTTCACGCGGCTGACCGACTCAGGCCTCGGCTGCCCCGACTGGCCCGGCTGCTACGGCACGTCGTCGCCGTTCATCGCGCACGCGGCGATCACGGCCGCGCACCAGGCGATGCCGACCGGGCCGGTCAGCATGACGAAGGCGTGGATCGAGATGATCCACCGCTATTTCGCGATGGCGATCGGCGTGCTGATCATCGCGCAGGTGGTGATCGCGTGGGCCGCGCGGCTGCGCCGCCGCCCGCTGCATGTATCGCCGTGGTGGCCGACGAGCCTGCTGCTGCTGATTCTCGTGCAGGGCGCGTTCGGCGCATGGACGGTCACGATGAAGCTGCAGCCGGTGATCGTCACGATCCACCTGCTGCTCGGCCTCACGCTGCTCGGTACGCTGGGCTGGCTCGCGGCGCGGCAGACGCCGCTGCCGTCGTATGACCCGGAGGCCGGGCGTTACCGTGCGGCCGCGCTCGCGGCGCTCGTGCTGCTGGTCGTGCAGATCGCGCTCGGCGGCTGGGTGAGCACCAACTACGCGGTGCTCGCGTGTACCGACTTCCCGACCTGCAACGGCCAGTGGATCCCGCCGATGGACTTCCAGCACGGCTTCCACCTGTGGCGCGCGCTCGGGATGACGAAGGACGGCGACGCGATCACGCAGGACGCGCTGGTCGCGATCCACTGGACGCACCGCACGTTCGCGTTCGTCGTGGTCGCGTACCTGGTCGCGTTCGCGCTGAAGATGCGCCGCTTCGAATCGCTGCGGCGGCCCGCGAACGGCGTGCTGCTGGTCGTCCTGCTGCAGTTCGTGACGGGCCTGACCAACATCGTGCTGCAGTGGCCGCTGCCCGTCGCCGTCGCGCACAACGGCGGGGCCGCGATCCTGCTGCTGCTCGTCGTCATGTTAAACTTTCGCATCCTTTCAAGCCGCCCCGGCCTTGTCGCGCAGCCCGCGCGCGACGCCGCCCCGGCGTGACCGTCCCCATGCAAAGCACCCTTTCCCAATCGCCCGGTAGCCGCTTTTCCCAGTACATGGCGCTGACGAAGCCGCGTGTCACGCAGCTCGCGGTGTTCTGCGCGGTGATCGGCATGTTCCTCGCGACGCCGGGCATGGTGCCGTGGCATGTGCTGATCGGCGGCACCGTCGGCATCTGGCTGCTGGCCGGCGCCGCGTTCGCGATCAACTGCCTCGTCGAACAGAAGATCGACGCGATGATGCGCCGCACCGCGTGGCGCCCGTCCGCGCGCGGCGAGATCACGACGCCGCAGATCCTGGTGTTCTCGGCCGTGCTCGGCAGCGTCGGCGCGTGGACGCTCTATACGTTCACGAACCCGCTGACGATGTGGCTGACGATCGCGACGTTCGTCGGCTACGCGGTGATCTACACGCTGCTGCTCAAGCCGATGACGCCGCAGAACATCGTGATCGGCGGCGCGTCGGGCGCGATGCCGCCGGCGCTCGGCTGGGCTGCCGTCACCGGCGCGGTGCCCGGCGACGCGTGGATCCTCGTGCTGATCATCTTCGTGTGGACGCCGCCGCATTTCTGGGTGCTCGCGCTCTATCGCCGCAAGGATTACGAGAACGCCGGGCTGCCGATGCTGCCCGTCACGCACGGCGAGAAATTCACGCGGCTGCACATCCTGCTGTATACGGTGATCCTGTTCGCGGTCACGTTGATGCCGTTCATCTCCGGGATGAGCGGGGCCGTCTACCTGACGAGCGCGGTGCTGCTCGGCGCGGTGTTCCTCGCGTATGCGTGGAAGATCCATCGCGACTATTCGGACGCACTCGCCCGCAAGGCCTTCCGCTACTCGATCGTCTACCTGTCGCTGCTGTTCGCCGCGCTGCTCGTCGATCACTATGCACGCCCGCTGCTCGGCGTGTAACCGCACGGTTTGAACGCAATGCTCCCATCACGGTTCGGGCGCCGCGCGCGCCAAGGCTGGATGCTCGCGTGCGCATTCACGGCAGCGCTGCTGCTCGCCGGATGCGACAACGCGCCGAAATTCCAGAATCTCGACATCACCGGCAACACGCAGTTCGGCAGCGACTTCTCGCTGCCCGATACGACCGGCAAGGTCCGCACGCTCGCCGACTTCAAGGGCCGTGCGGTCGTGATGTTCTTCGGCTATACGCACTGCCCGGACGTGTGCCCGACCACGATGGCCGAACTGTCCGAAGCGCTGAAGCAGCTCGGGCCGGATGCCGCGAAGCGCGTGCAGGTGCTGTTCGTCACCGTCGATCCGGAACGCGACACGCCGGCGCTGCTCGGCCAGTACGTGCCCGCGTTCGATCCGTCGTTCATCGGCCTGCGGCCGGCCGACGAAGCGCAGCTCAAGAAGGTCACGAAGGATTTCCGCGTGTACTACGCGAAGGTGCCCGGCAAGACGCCCGGCAGCTACACGATGGATCACACGGCCGCGAGCTACGTGTTCGACCGCGACGGCAAGCTGCGCCTGTTCGTGCGCGACGGCCAAGGGCCGGCCCCGTGGGTCCACGACCTGAAGCTGCTGGTCGACTGACCGGCAGCCGCCGGGCGCCCGGCCCGGCGTTTCGCGTGACGGCCGTTTTCGCGCCGTCACGTTTTCCCTCTTTCCTCGTTATGCGCATGCGCTGCCCGCCGGGCGGCGCGTCGGCATGCGCGCGTCGCGCCGAAGCCGCGTTACGGCAGCGCCGGCACGTTGAAGCCGGAGGCGGCGCGCGTGATCCGGAATTCCGTCACGCGATACGTGGCGAGCCCCTCGGTGACGAACGGGTCGGTCGCGAGGATCGCGTCGAGTTCGTCGCGATCGATGCGGGCCGCGAGGATCACGCCGCCTTCGCGCGGCACTTTCGGCCCCGCCGCGATGAAGATGCCCTTGTCGAACTGCGGCTGCAGGTACGCGCGGTGGCGTTCGAGCGCGTCGTCGATGCGCTCGAGCGACGCGGTGTAGTGGATGTCGATGACGTACATGGATGGCCCTGGAATGATGCCGGCGCTTCGCGCACCGGCCAGCTGGTCTTTTTAGCACAGCAGATGCGGGCTGTCGCGCCGGCGCTGCCTCGCGGCGGGCGGCGTGCCTGTCGATCGCCGGTTCGCCGCGATGGCGCGTATTCAAGATGTAAGCCTCGTTGCCGTAAATGAAGGAGCAACCGTTTGCGCGCGGCAGGCCGTTCGCGCGTCGGCTGCACCGACATCGACAGAGGCACGCAGATGAGCAGAATGAGTTTGAACCGCAAGCTGTGGCTCGCGCTTGCGCTGGTATGGATCGGTCTCCTGGGCGTCGGCGCATGGAGCGCCTACGAGACGCGCGCGACGATGCTCGCCGAACGCAAGGCCGGCATCGCGAATCTCGTCGACTCGGCGGCGGGCATCGTGAAGGCCTATCACGCGCTTGCGCAGAACGGCACGCTGCCCGAGGCCGACGCGAAGCGCGACGCGCTCGCGAGCCTCGCCGCGATGCGCTATGGCGATTCGGGCTATGTGTTCGTGATGGATTCGAAGCCGGTGGTGCTGATGCACCCGACGCTGCCGAAGCTCGTCAATACGCAGGTCGGCGACTATCTCGATCCGGACGGCAAGCCGTTGTTCGTGACGATCCTGAACGCCGCGAAGGCGACCGGCAGCGGGTTCGCCGAATATCGGGGGCGGCTGCCGCACAGCGAGACGGCCGTGCCGAAGATCAGCTACGTCACGCGGTTCGCGCCGTGGGACTGGAACATCTCGAGCGGCGTGTTCCTGAAGGACATCGACACCGTTTACTACCGGACGCTGCTCGGCCATCTGGCCGTGGTGTTCGTGATCGGCTTCGTGATCAGCGCGGCGATGCTGGTGATCATCCGCAACGTGCGCGGCAGCCTCGGCGGCGAACCGGACGAAGCGGCCGCGCTCGCGACGCGCATCGCGCAGGGCGACCTCACGCAGCCGGTGCCGGTGCGCGCGGGCGACCGCACGAGCATGATGGCCGCGATGCACGACATGCAGGCGCGGCTGCAGGCGACGATCGGCGGGATTCGCCAGTCGGCCGAAGCGATCGCGTCGGCGAGCCGCCAGATCTCGGCCGGCAACGACGACCTGTCGCAGCGCACCGAGGAGCAGGCCGCGTCGCTCGAGGAAACGGCCGCGAGCATGGAGCAGCTGACCGCGACGGTGAAGCAGAACGCCGACAACGCGCGGCAGGCGAGCGGGCTCGCGAACAACGCGTCGGACATCGCGCGTACCGGCAGCGACGTCGTGAACCGCGTGATCGGCACGATGGGCGAGATCGACGACAGCTCGCGCAAGATCGCCGACATCATCGGCACGATCGAGGGCATCGCGTTCCAGACCAACATCCTCGCGCTGAACGCGGCGGTCGAGGCCGCGCGCGCGGGCGAGCAGGGCCGCGGCTTCGCGGTGGTCGCCGGCGAGGTGCGCTCGCTCGCGCAGCGCAGCGCGACGGCCGCAAAGGAGATTCGCGAGCTGATCGTCGATTCGGTCGAGCGCGTGCGCAACGGCTCGACGCTGGTCGGCCAGGCCGGCACGACGATGGGCGAGATCCTGCAGGCGGTGGCACGCGTGACCGACATCATGGGCGAGATCGCGGCCGCGTCCGAGGAACAGGCGAGCGGCATCACGCAGGTCGGGCGCGCGGTCACGCAGATGGACCAGGTGACGCAGCAGAACGCGGCGCTGGTCGAGGAAGCCGCCGCGGCGGCCGCGTCGCTGCAGGAGCAGGCCGCGCGGCTGCGCGATACGGTCGGCGCGTTCCGGGTCGGCCATACCGGCGGCCCGTCGCTGCGCGGGACCGGCGCGCGGGCGGTCGAACCGGGATTCGGTAGCGCGAAGGCGGTCGACGGGACGGTGGCGGCGTGACACGGGGCGGCTGATGGGTCGATGCGTCGATGGGCCGATGGGCCGATGGGTCGATGCGGCCGATGCGGTCGATGCGGTCGATGCGGTCGATGCGGTCGATGCGGTCGATGCGGTCGAGGAGAAAGTGCAACTAACGGCCGAGCCGTGCAGCGGCCGCCAGCACTGCGCTGGTGCATACCCATATGAGCGGGATGTATTTCACTTCCCGCCGATCCTGTGACACCATTTGGCCCTTCCTGCGAGTCCGGGCATACCCGTATCGCGCCCCATTTCAAGTAAGCAAGAAAGCGAGAAACAGATGAAGCGTCGCAGTCTCCTGAAGGTATTTTCCGTGCTGGCCACCGGTGCCGCGCTGACGCTGTCGGCAGGCGCGCACGCCGAAGACAAGGTGATCAAGGTCGGCACGGTCGCCGGCCCGGATTCGGAAGTGTGGCAAGTCGTGCAGAAGGTCGCGAAAGAGAAGGAAGGCCTGAACGTGAAGGTCATCGAGTTCAACGACTACGTGCAGCCGAACGCGGCGCTCGATTCGGGCGACCTCGACGCGAACAGCTTCCAGCACCAGCCCTACCTCGACAGCCAGGTGAAGCAGCGCGGCTACAAGCTCGTCAGCGCGGGCCTGACCTACATCTCGCCGATCGGCGTGTACTCGAAGAAGTTCAAGTCGCTGAAGGATCTGCCGCAGGGCGCGAAGCTCGCGGTGCCGAACGATCCGTCGAACGAAAACCGCGCGCTGCTGCTGCTGCAGACGCAAGGCGTGATCAAGCTGAAGTCGGGCGCCGGCACGGGCGGCAACAACGCGACGGTGCTCGACATCGCCGAGAACCCGAAGAAGCTGAAGATCTCCGAACTCGACGCCGCGCAACTGCCGCGCGTGCTGTCGGACGTCGACGCGGCCGTGATCAACACGAACTACGCGCTGGCCGCGAACCTGCAGCCGACCAAGGACGCGATCGCGCTCGAAGCGCTGACGAGCCCGTACGCGAACCTGATCGCCGTGCGCGCGAAGGACAAGGATCAGCCGTGGGTGAAGAAGCTGGTCAAGGCGTACCAGTCGCCGGAAGTGAAGGAATTCATCAAGAAGCAGTTCAAGGGCTCGATGGTCGCGTCGTTCTGAACGTCGCTCGCCAGTCGGACTGCTGAAACGAAAGGGCCTGCATCGCGCAGGCCTTTTTTCATTGGCGCGGCCGGTACGCAAGCGCGCGGCGCCCGGCGTTCAGCGTCGGCTCACATCTCGCCGCGCCGCGAGCAGATCGACATGATCTGCTGGATCGCATAGTTGTCGCGCACGCCGGGCAGCGATTGCACGACGCACTCGTGAAAGCGCCGCTCGCGCGGCAGCAGCATCGCGTTGTTGCGGTACAGCGTGTCGCACGAGCGCTGGATCAGCTGCGCGGCGGCGCCGTTGCGACTTTCGCGCAGCGCATTGAGCATGCAGTCGTCGTATTGCGCGCTGCCGTCGGTCAGCGCGAACGCCGCGCCCGGCACCGCCAGCGCGACGGCCGCGAATGCGATCGCACGAATCGTTCGTTTCATATCCTCTCCGATGGTGTGGATCGGGTCGGCGGACAGCATAACGTAAAGCTGTGAACGCGGCTGACGCGTTGCGCCGGGACCGGCGTGCGGCAGGCGGACCGGCGTGCTGCGCGTTGCAGCGTGCCGGTCCGGCCGCGCGATCCGGTTCGCCCGCGACGCATCGGGGAGTGCGCGAGCGTTGGGGGGGCGCGAGTCGGCCATGCCGCGGGTCGGCGCGCCGTCACTTCGGATGGTAAATTGAGCGCCATGTGAACGTGGTGGCGGTCACCGATTCGGCTGGGTGACAGAGCCGGTCGCGCAAAGCGCGGCTTGCTTGTGATGGTGCAACGCCGCTGCGCCCTTGCTGGCAAGGCGCGTAGGCGGCGCGTGGCGGTGAGGAAACGACATGGACCATGGCAATGCATTGCCGGATTCCATCCGGGCGGCGATCGAGGCACACGGCGGTGCAGCGCGGTGGGCCGAACTGGCGGAGATCGAGGCGACGGTATCCGCCCGCGGCTTCCTGTTCACCGCGAAGCGACGGCCGGTACTGCGACAGGTGCAGGTTCGAGCGTCGACACATGAGCCTCGATTCGCTTTCGACGATTTTCCGCATGTCGGCGAGACGAGCGAACTTCAAGGAGAAGAACGTGTTCAGATCGTCGGCCGAGACGGGGCGGTTCTGGCACGCCGCGAAGGGCCGCGAACCGCATTTGGCGGCTGGCGACGGCAAATCTATTGGGACGACCTCGACTTTGTCTTTTTCGGCGCCTACGCGTTCTGGAACTATCTGACAGCGCCTTTCCTGTTCTTGCGCGGCGGCTTTACGTTCCAGGAACTTCCGCCACTGGTGACTTCGGCCGGGACATGGTCGAGAATCCGGGCGACCTTTCCCCCCGACGTTCCAACGCACAGCCGGGTCCAGGACTTCTATTTCGATAGTCAGCACAGGCTTTGCAGGCTCGATTACACCGCCATGGTGGTCGGACGCTGGGCGCGGGCCGCTCATATCTGCGAGGATTTCCGCGAATTCGAGGGGTTCCTGGTGTCGACCCGCAGGACGGTGAAGCCGTTGCCGGTTGGCAACGCTCCATGGCCAGCTCCGGCTCTCGTTGCGATCGAAGTCCACGATTTTCGGCCAAGGCCCGCTCATTGATGCCAGTCCACTCGGCCGCTGCGACTGGGAAAGCAAGGCGGCCTCAGTCACTGCGCGCGGTTGTGAAAGCACTCGCACGATGACTTGCATCGCCGGCGTCGCGCGACGTGCGTGACGCCGCGTGACCTGCGACGGGTTGATGACGCGGCCGCGCCAATCGCGAAATCTTGCGCTAGAATAACTGTATATTTATACAGTATTTTGGAGCCGGATCGTGAACCGCACCGCCGCCGATGCTCAGCAGATACGTGCGCCTGATGAACGGGCTCGCGCCGTCGATGCCCTTCTCGACACCAATATGTATTCAGCGACGGGGGGAATAACCCTTTGGCGCGGCTCGCAGTTTGCGCGCGGCGGTCCGCGCACGATCGAGACGGGCTTCGCGCCGCTGTCGGCCGAGCTGCCGGGCGGCGGCTGGCCGGTCGGCGGCCTCGTCGAACTGCTGGCCGCGCAGCCGGGCTGCGGCGAGATGCGGCTGCTCGCGCCCGCGCTCGCTCGCAGCGTCAGCACCCGGCGGCCGCTCGCGCTCGTCGCGCCGCCGCAGTCGCCGCATGCCACCGCGCTCGCCAGTCTCGGCGTGCCGGCCGACACGCTGCTGTGGCTGCGCGCCGGTAGCCGCACCGATGCGCTGTGGGCCGCCGAGCAGGCGCTCAAGACCGGCTGTTGCGGCGCGCTGCTGCTCTGGCAGGACGCGCGGCCCGATGCGCTGCGGCGCCTGCATCTCGCGGCCGCGCGCACCGGCGACACGCTGTTCGTGATGCTGCGTCCGCTGTCGGCCGCGCGGCAGCCGTCGCCGGCCGTGCTGCGCGTCGCGCTGTATCCGGTGCCGGGCGGCGTGTCGCTCGACATCGTCAAGCGTCGCGGGCCTGCGCGCAGCGAGCCGCTCGTGCTCGATTTGCCGTCGCCCATCGTGGAGAGCCGCTATGCGCGTCTTGCTCGGCATCCATCTGCCGCGCCTGCCGCTCGACGTGTGCGCCCCGCCGCCGTCTGACGCAGCGGCCGGCGAGGCCAGCGAGGCCGGCCGTGCGGTGCTCGAGCAGGGTGTCGTGCTGATCGCCGATGCGGCCGCGCGCCGGCAGGGCGTGCGCGCGGGCATGAAGCGCGGCGGCGTGCTCACGCTCGCGCCCGACACGCAGCTCGTCGAACGCGATCCCGCCCGCGAAGCCGATGCGCTGCGCGCGGTCGCGCTCGCGTTGCTGCGTTTCTCGCCGTGCGTCGCGCTCGACGACGAAGCCACGCTGATCGTCGACGTCGGCCCGAGCCTGCGCCTGTTCGGCGGCCTGCCGTCGCTGTGCCGCCAGGTGCGCGCGACGCTCGCGGCGCTCGGCTATGCGGCGCGCCTGTCCGCCGCGCCGACCGGGTGCGGCGCGTGGTTGCTCGCGCGCACGTCGGCCCGGGCACGCATCCGGCGCCGCGTCGCGCGCCAGGCCTCGCTCGTCCGCACGCTCGACCGGCTGCCCTGTGTGCTGCTGCCCGACGCGCGTCCGTATGCGGGCTGGTTCGACGGCCTCGGCTGCCGCACGCTCGCCGATCTGCGCCGCCTGCCGCGCGCGGGGCTGCAGCGGCGCTGCGGTCCCGCGCTGCTGGCCGCGCTCGATCGTGCGTACGGCGAAGCGGTCGAGCCGCTCGCGTGGATGGCGGTGCCGCCCGTGTTCGACGTGCGGCTCGAATTGCCGGAGCGCGTCGAATACGCGGAAGCCGTGCTGTTCGCCGCGCGGCGGCTCGTCGTGCAGCTGTGCGGCTGGCTGGCCGCGCGGCAACTGTCGCTGGCCGCGATGACGTTCGAGCTCGAGCACGAGCGCGGCCGCCAGGCCGTGCCGCCGACCCCGCTCGAGCTTGCGTTCGCCGCCCCCGTGCGCGACGAGGGGCATTTCATGCGGCTGCTCGGCGAGCGGCTCGCGCGCGTCGAGCTGCCGGCCGCGGTGATCGCGGTGCGCCTGAAGGCCACGCGCGTCGAATCGGTCGCGCCGCCGGCCGACGATCTTTTTCCTGAGCCGGGCGGTACGCGGGAAACCCGCGAGCGGTTGTTCGAACTGCTGGTCGCGCGGCTCGGCGCGGAGAACGTATTGCGCGCGGCGCCTGTCGCCGATTACCGGCCCGAGGTGGCGAACCGCTGGCTGCCGCTCGATGCGCAAACGGGCAAGCCGGCCGGCGGGCCGCCGGCCGTGCCGCCGAGGCCCGCGTGGTTGCTGGCCGAGCCGCTGCCGCTGTTGATGCGTGGGGAGCGGCCGGTATTTCATACGCCGCTCAGGATGATGTCGTCGCCGGAGCGGATCGAAGCAGGGTGGTTCGATGGTCAGCTCGCTGCACGCGATTACTGCGTCGCGCAGGACGAAGCCGGTGCGTGCTATTGGGTGTTCAGGGAGCGGGCGGGGAGCGAGGCCGAGCCGCGCTGGTTCCTGCACGGCCTGTTCGGGTGAACGAAGATGGTTGCGGAATTCAGTTTGCTGCCCGATTACGCGGAGTTGTTCTGCCGCTCGAATTTCTCATTTCTGCATGGCGCATCGCATGCGGAGGAACTGGTCGAGCGTGCGTTCGAGCTCGGCTATCGCGGGATCGCGATCACCGACGAATGTTCGCTTGCAGGCGCGCCGCGCATGCATGTCGCCGCGAAGGCGAAAGGGCTGCCGCTCGTTATCGGGTCGTATTTCGAGGTCACGCCGGATGAAGTCGCGCCCGGCCACGACCCGGGCCCCGGTGCGTTCGGACTCGTATTGCTCGCACAGAACCGCGAGGGCTACGGCAACCTGTCCGAATTGATTTCGTGGCGGCGGATGGCATCGCCGAAGGGCACTTACAAGCTGACGCCGCGGATGCTGTCGGCGCCGCCGGCGGAGTTTGCACACTTGCGCGGCATGCCTGATTGCTTCGCGATCCTCGTGTCTGCGTATCCGGTGCGTGCTGATGTACTCGATGCGCAGGTCGCATGGTTCCGCGCGACGTTCGGCGAGCGTGCGCGGCTCGGGCTCGTGCAGTTGCAGCGTGCGCTCGACGGCGTGCAGCGCGACGAGATTCGTGAGGCCGGTAAACGGCGCGGCGTGCGCATCGTCGCGCTCGGCGACGTGACGATGCATAAGCGCTCATGCAAGCCGCTGCAGGACGTGATGACGGCGATTCGCGTCGGCATGCCGGTGGCCGAGTGCGGCTATGCGCTTGCGCCGAATGCGGAGCAGCATCTGCGTACGCGCGGGCGGATCGCGAAGTTGTTTTCGTCGGGCGAGATCGCGGAGACGTGCGCGATGCTCGACGCGTGCAATTTCGAACTCGACGAGTTGAAGTATGAATATCCACTCGAACTCGTGCCGCGTGGACACACGCCGACCAGTTACTTGAAGCAGGAGACGTGGGCAGGTGTAGCTCGACGCTATTGGAATGGTGTGCCGGAGAAAGTGGCAAAGCAGATCCGGTATGAACTTGCCCTGATCGCGAAACTGGAATACGAGCCGTTCTTCCTGACCGTCTACGACATCGTCAAATACGCGCGCAGTCAGAATATCTTGTGTCAGGGCCGTGGCTCGGCTGCGAACTCGGTCGTCTGTTACTGCCTCGGCATCACCGAAGTCAATCCGGATCAAAGCACGATGCTGTTCGAGCGCTTCATCAGCGCGGAACGCGGTGAGCCGCCGGATATCGACGTCGACTTCGAGCATCAGCGTCGGGAAGAAGTGATTCAGCATATCTACAAAAAATACGGGCACGACCGCGCCGCGCTCGCGGCCGCCGTCTCGACGTATCGTCCGCGTGGCGTGCTGCGCGAAACCGGCAAGGCGCTCGGCGTCGATCCGATGCTGGTCGATCGGGTCGCGAAGGGGCATCGCTGGTTCGACGGCAGCCGCGATCTGCTGCAGCAATTCGCATCGACCGGGCTCGATCCGGCGACGCCGATCATTCAGGCATGGGCCGAACTGGCGGGGCGCTTGCTCAACTTCCCGCGCCACCTGTCGCAGCACTCGGGCGGCTTCGTGATCAGCCGCGGCAAGCTCACGCGGCTCGTGCCGGTCGAGAATGCGGCGATGGACGGGCGGCGCGTGATCCAGTGGGACAAGGACGATCTCGAAGCGCTCGGGCTGATGAAAGTCGACGTTCTCGCGCTCGGCATGCTGTCGGCGCTGCATCGCGCGTTCGACCTGCGTACCGCGTGGCGCGGCCCAGCGAAGGACGGCAAGCCGTTCACGCTGAAACACATTCCGCAGGATGACGAAACAACTTACGACATGATCTGCCGTGCCGATACGGTCGGCGTGTTCCAGATCGAATCGCGTGCGCAGATGTCGATGCTGCCGCGCCTGCGGCCGCGCAACTATTACGATCTCGTGGTCCAGGTATCGATCGTGCGGCCCGGCCCGATTCAAGGCGGCGCGGTGCATCCGTATCTGAAACGGCGCAGGATCGTGGCCGGCGAAGAGGCGGGCGAGGTCACGTATCCGAGCAAAGCGCTGGAGGCGGTGCTCGAGCGTACCCTCGGCGTCCCGATTTTCCAGGAACAGGTGATGCAGATCGCGATCGTTGCGGCCGGTTTTACACCCGGCGAAGCCGACAAGCTGCGTCGTGCGATGGCCGCGTGGAAGCGCCGGGGCGATCTTGGCCCTTACCACGACAAGATCGTCGACGGCATGCTCGAACGCGGCTACACACGCGAATTCGCCGAACAGATCTTCGAGCAGATCAAGGGCTTCGGCGAATACGGTTTTCCCGAGAGCCATGCCGCCAGTTTCGCGAAACTCGCCTATGCGAGCAGCTGGCTCAAATGCCATGAACCGGCGATCTTCCTCGCCGCGCTGCTGAACAGCCAGCCGATGGGTTTCTACCCGCCGTCGCAACTCGTGCAGGACGCGAAGCGTCACCGCGTGAAGGTGCTGCCGATCGACGTGACGCAAAGCAACTGGGAAGCCTCGCTCGAAGCGCTGCCCGATCAGCCGCCTCCACACGGCCAGCCGGCCGTGCGGCTCGGCCTGTCGCTCGTGCGCGGCCTGGGTGAAGCTGCCGCGCGCCGCATCGAAGCCGCACGCATCGCCGGCTCGTTCGACAACGTCGACGCGCTCGCCCGCCGCGCGCAGCTCGAACGGCGCGATCTCGAAGCGCTGGCCGCCGCGAACGCGCTCGCGACGCTTGCCGGCCATCGCCGCGATGCGTTGTGGCAGGCCGTCGCCGCGGCGCCGGAGCGCGACCTGCTCGCGGCCGCGCCGATCGACGAGGCGGAACAGCCCGCGCTCGGCGCGCCGTCGGAAGCCGACGACATCCTCGCCGACTATCACACCACCGGCCTCACGCTGAATCGCCACCCCGTCGCGCTGCTGCGGCCCGAGCTACGCGCGCGGCGGCTATCGTCCGCGGCCGAGCTGCGCGACCGCCCGGACGGCCGGCTCGCGCGTGCGTGCGGGCTCGTGATCGCACGGCAGATGCCGGGCACCGCGAAAGGCGTGATGTTCATGACGCTCGAAGACGAAACGGGCTGCGTGAACGTGATCGTCCGGCCCGAGCTGCTTGCGCGGCAGCGTCGCGAAACCCTTGATTCGCGGCTGCTCGCGGCGTCCGGCGTGTGGCAGGTCGTGAGCGACGTGCGGCACCTCGTCGCGCAGCATTTCGAGGATCTGACGCCGCTGCTCGGCGGCCTGCGCACGTCGAGCCGCGAATTCCACTGACGCTGCATCGCGCCGGCCCGCTCGCCGGTGCATACCAGTTGGCTCAACTGGTTCTATTCCGGTCTCATATTCGCGCCCGAAATCCGGCCGAACCGTGCCCTCGAACCGTCCCTTTGCATACCACTTCGGGTAAATCCCTATCCCTCATCGCGTTGTAAACAAAGGATTTGCCGGCACTAAAACGCTTGCCGTGCAAGGCTTTCGGCGATTTCCGAGGCGCTAATACCAGTTTGTTGACTGGTATTATGGTGGTTATATAATGCGTTCACTTTCGACGGTCCGAGATCGTCGTCCGACACCCGGAGGCACATGGAAACCGGCTGGTCCGAACTGGCGCCCGATCCCCTCGACGACACGCCGCTGTATCTGCAGCTCGCCCGCAAGCTGGCGAGCGCGATCCACGCCGGCGCGTGGCGGGCCGGCGAGGCGCTGCCGTCGGAGCGGCTGCTGTCGGTGTCGGTCGGCGTGTCGCGGATCACCGCGCGTCGCGCGCTCGCGCTGCTGGTCGAGCAGGGCCTGATCAAGCGGGCGCGTGGCGCGGGCAGCTTCATCACGCCGCGTGTCGCCGATCCGCTGTCGCGGCTCGTCGGCTTCACCGCGAAGATGCAGCAGCGCGGCTTCGTGCCCGATTCGGTGTGGCTGTCGCGCACGCTGCGCGCCGCGAGCCGCGACGAGCTCACGCATCTCGGCCTCGCGCCCGGCGCGACGGTGGCGCGGCTCGAACGGCTGCGCCGCGCGGACGGCATCGTGATGGCGGTCGAGCATTCGACGCTGCCCGCCGCGGCGGTGCCCGATCCGCAGGTGCTCGGCGCGTCGCTGTACGAATACCTCGAGGCGCGCGGCATGACCGTCGTGCGCGCGCTGCAGCACTTTCGCGCGGCGAACGCGACGCACGCGATCGCGAAATGGATGGCGGTGAAGCCGGGCTCGGCACTGCTGGTGATCACGCGGATCGGCTACGGCGCCGACCAGCGCGCGATCGAAATGACCGAAACGTATTGCCGCGACGACTACTACGACTTCGTCGCCGAACTGAAACGCTGACGCGCGAGACTGTCCGCGCACCCCGCGCGATGGAACGCAATCGCGCGCAATGAATCGCAACGCATTGGCAAATCACGACGCGGATGCTCGCGTCACCAGATCATCAAGAGAACGTCATGCTGACTGGCAACATCCTCACCCCCGACGGCTGGATTCACGGCTCGCTCGATAGCGAGAACGGCCGCATCACCACGCTCGACGGCACGCCCGTCGATCCCGCGAAGAACGACGCGCCGTACATCCTGCCCGGCTTCATCGACCTGCACGTGCATGGCGGCGGCGGCGCCGACGTGATGGAAGGCGGCGACGCGATCGAAACGATCGTCCGCACGCACGCGCAATTCGGCACGACGAGCCTGCTCGCGACGACGATGACCGCGCCGCGCGACGAGCTGATGGAGGTCGTCGCGAACCTCGGCACCGTCGCGCGCACCCGCACGCCGGGCGGCGCGCGCGTGCTCGGCGTGCATCTCGAAGGGCCGTACATCAACCCCGGCAAGCTCGGCGCGCAGCCCGACGCGGCCGTGTCGGCCGTGCTCGACGAGGTGCTGAAGTACCTGTCGATCGCGCCGATCCGCGTCGTCACGCTGGCGCCGGAAATCGCCGGCCACATCGAGATCATCGGCGAGATGGCCGCACGCGGTGTGCGCGTGCAGCTCGGCCACTCGCTCGCGACCTACGACGACGCGGTCGCCGCGCTCAAGCACGGCGCGTGCGGTTTCACGCACCTGTTCAACGCGATGTCGCCGCTGCATCACCGCAATCCGGGCCTCGTCGGCGCGGCGCTCGCGCATGCCGAGTACGCGGAAATCATCCCCGATTTGCTGCACGTGCACCCGGGCGCGATTCGTGCGGCGCTGCGCGCGATCCCGCGCCTGTACGTCGTGACCGACAGCACGTCCGCCACCGGCATGCCCGACGGCGAATACCGGCTCGGCAGCCAGCACGTGACGAAGTGCCTCGGCGGCGTGCGGCTCGCCGACGGCACGCTCGCCGGCAGCACGCTGACGATGGATCAGGCGCTGCGCAACCTCGTGTCGCTCGGCCTGCCGATCGCCGACGTGTCGAACCGGATGTCGCGCTACGCGGCCGACTACCTCGGCGTGACCGATCGCGGCCGCCTCGAGCGCGGCGCATGGGCCGACCTCGCGGTGTTCGATCGCGACCTGAACCTCACCGCGACCTACGTCGAAGGAGAATCGATTGTCGAATATGCTTAAGGAAGCGCGCGAGTCCGCCCAGGTCGTCGCCGCGCAGATCGCCGACACCGCGCGCGTCGAAGCGCTCGCCGGCCAATTGCTCGATCACCCGCCGGCCGTCGCGCTGACGGTCGCGCGCGGCAGCTCGGATCACGCCGCCAGCTATTTCGCGAGCCTCACGATGAGCCGCCTCGGCGTGCCGGTCGCGTCGCTGCCGATGTCGGTCGCGACGCTGCAGCAGGCGCCGCTGAAGGTGCAGGACCAGCTCGCGCTCGCGTTCTCCCAGTCGGGCAAGAGCCCCGATCTCGTCAATACGATGGCCGCGCTGCGCGAAGCCGGCGCGCGTACCGTCGCCGCCGTGAACGTGCTGCCGTCGCCGCTCGCCGACGCGTGCGAGCACCAGTTGCCGCTGCTGGCCGGCCCCGAACTGTCGGTCGCCGCGACCAAGAGCTATATCGCGATGCTGTCGCTGTCCGCGCAGATCGTCGCGTACTGGCAGCGCGACGCCGCGCTGATCACCGCGCTGCGCGGCCTGCCCGACGTGCTCGCGCAGGCCGGCCGGCTCGACTGGTCGCAGGCCGTCGCGGCGCTCGCGGGCGTCGAGCGGATGATCGTGATCGGCCGCGGCCTGGGGCTCGCGATCGCGCAGGAAGCCGCGCTGAAGCTGAAGGAAACGTCCGGCATCCAGGCCGAGGCATTCTCGAGCGCCGAAGTCCGTCACGGCCCGATGGAGCTGATCGACCGCGACTATCCGCTGCTCGTGTTCGCCCCGCCCGGGCCCGAGCAGGCCGGCCTGCTGCAGCTTGCCGCAGACATGCGCGCACGCGGCGCCGCGGTGCTGCTCGCGGCGCCCGCCGGCACGCCCGGCGTATCGACGCCCGGCGTATCGGGCACCGTGCTGCCGCTCGCGCAGTCCGCCCATTCGGCGCTCGACCCGATCGCCGCCATTCTTTCGTTCTACGTGATGGCGGCGGATCTCGCCGTCGCACGCGGCCGCAATCCCGACACGCCGCGCCACCTGAACAAAGTCACCGAAACGCACTGATAGCCGAGAAAGCCGATGAGACGCGCCGAGGAGTCCCAGTTGAAGAGCCCCACCCACGATCAGATCGTTCTGCTCAGCCCGTTGACCGGGCCGATCGTCGCCCTGGCCGACGTGCCCGATCCGGTGTTCTCCGGCGGGATGTTCGGCGATGGCATCGGCATCGACCCGCTTGCGGGCCAACTCGTCGCGCCGTGTGCAGGCGTCGTGTCGCATCTCGCGCGCACCGGCCACGCGGTGACGATCACGACGCCGCAAGGCGCGGAAGTGCTGCTGCACATCGGCATCGACACCGTCGAGCTGAACGGGCAGGGTTTCATCGCGCACGTCGAAGCCGGCGCGCGCGTCGAAGCGGGCGCGCTGTTGATCGAGTTCGACCAGGACGCGGTGGCGCGCCACGCGCATTCGCTCGTGTCGGTGATCGCGATCGCGAATTCCGACGCGTTCGAGGTGGTCGATCGCGCGAGCGGTTTCGCGACCGCCGGCGAGACGCCGTTGCTCGCACTGCGCGGCAAGGGCGAAGCCGCCGCGCAGGCGGCGCAGGCCGGTGCGGCCGCGCACAACGAAGTGCGCCGCGAGATCGTGCTCGCGCAGCCGGGCGGCCTGCATGCGCGGCCGGCCGCCCGGGCGCGTGAAGCCGTGCGCGGGTTCGACGCGACCGTCGACGTGCTGTTCGACGGCCGCAAGGCGTCGATCGCGAGCGTCGTCGGCCTGCTCGGTCTCGGCGCCGGCGAAGGCGCGACGGTCGAACTGGTCGGCCGCGGCGCGCACGCGCAGCAGGCCGTCGATGCGGTCGAGCACGAGCTGCTGCGCGAAGCGCACGGCGAAGTGGAAGAAAAGCCGGCGCGGCTGCGCTCGCCCGCGCCGCAGATGGTTGCGCGCCACACCGGCGCGCCGCGCGATGGCGCGCCCATCGATCCGAACACGCTCGCGGGCGTGTGCGCGGCGCCCGGCATCGCGGTCGGCACGCTGGTGCGTCTCGACGATGCGGACATCGTGCCGCCCGAACAGGCGACCGGCACGCCCGCCACGGAAAGCCGCCAGCTCGACCAGGCGCTGAAGGCGGTCGATGCCGAACTCGACGAAACGGTGCGCAACGCATCGGCGCGCGGTGCGGTCGGCGAAGCGGGCATCTTCGCGGTGCATCGCGTGCTGCTGGAAGACCCCACGCTAGTCGACGCGGCGCGCGACCTGATCAGCCTCGGCAAGGGCGCGGGCTTCGCGTGGCGCGCGACGATCCGCACGCAGATCGACACGCTGTCGAAGCTCGACGATGCGCTGCTCGCCGAACGCGCGGCCGACCTGCGCGACATCGAGAAGCGCGTGCTGCGCGCGCTCGGCCATACGAGCGGCGCGACGCGTGCGCTGCCCGACGAAGCCGTGCTCGCGGCCGAGGAATTCACGCCGTCCGACTTGTCGTCGCTCGATCGCCAGCGCGTGACCGCGCTCGTGATGGCGCGCGGCGGCGCGACGTCGCATGCGGCGATCATCGCGCGGCAGCTCGGCATCCCGGCGCTGGTGGCGGTCGGTGATGCGCTGTACGCGATTCCGGACGGCACGCAGGTCGTCGTCGATGCGAGCGCGGGCCGGCTCGAACACGCGCCGACCGCACTCGACGTCGAGCGCGCGCGGCACGAGCGCCAGCGCCTGGACGGCGTGCGCGAGGCGAACCGGCAACAGGCCGGTGAGGCAGCCGCGACGGTCGACGGCCGCGCGATCGAGGTGGCCGCGAACATCGCGACGCTCGACGACGCAAACACCGCGGTCGACAACGGCGCGGACGCGGTCGGCCTGCTGCGCACCGAACTGATGTTCATCCATCGCCAGGCCGCGCCGACGGCGGTCGAACACCAGCAGAGCTACCAGTCGATCGTCGACGCGCTGCAGGGCCGCACGGCGATCATCCGCACGCTCGACGTCGGCGCGGACAAGGAAGTCGACTACCTGACGCTGCCGCCGGAACCGAATCCGGCGCTCGGCCTGCGCGGCATCCGTCTCGCGCAGGTGCGCCCCGATCTGCTCGACGATCAATTGCAGGGCCTGCTCGCGGTGAAGCCGTTCGGCGCGGTGCGCATCCTGCTGCCGATGGTGACCGACGCGGGCGAACTCGTGCGGCTCAGGAAGCGCATCGACGAATTCGCGCGCGCGCAGGGCCGCACCGAGTCGATCGAGGTCGGCGTGATGATCGAGGTGCCGTCGGCCGCGCTGCTGGCCGACCAGCTCGCGCAGCACGCGGATTTCCTGTCGATCGGCACCAACGACCTGACCCAGTACACGCTCGCGATGGACCGCTGCCAGGCCGATCTCGCCGCGCAGTCCGACGGCCTGCATCCGGCCGTGCTGCGCCTGATCGACATCGCGGTGCGCGGCGCCGCGAAGCACGGCAAGTGGGTCGGCGTATGCGGCGCGCTGGGCGGCGATCCGCTCGCGGTGCCGGTCCTGGTGGGCCTCGGCGTGACCGAACTGTCGGTCGACCCGGTGTCGGTGCCGGGCATCAAGGCGCGTGTGCGCCGTCTCGATTACCAGCTGTGTCGCCAGCGTGCGCAGGATCTGCTCGCACTCGACTCGGCACAGGCGGTAAGGGCAGCAAGCCGCGAGGTCTGGCCGCTCGACTGAGCGTCGACGGCAGGTTCGCGACTGGTTTCACGACGAAGGCAATTGGGTCAACGACGATTAACGACGATTAATGACGAGACAAGGATTGGAGGACTGAATGAACGGGAATCCGTTTCTGAAAATACAGGGCCTGGGCCGGGCGCTGATGCTGCCGATCGCGGTATTGCCGGTCGCCGGCATCCTGCTGCGGCTCGGCCAGCCGGACGTGTTCAACATCAAGATGATCGCCGACGCCGGCGGCGCGATCTTCGACAACCTGCCGCTGCTGTTCGCGATCGGCGTGGCGGTCGGCTTCGCGAAGGACAACAACGGCGTGGCGGCGCTCGCGGGCGCGATCGGTTACCTGATCGAAACCGCGATCATGAAGGACATCGATCCCAAGCTGAACATGGGCGTGCTGTCCGGGATCATCGCGGGGGTCGTCGCGGGCCTGCTGTACAACCGCTACAAGGACATCAAGCTGCCGGACTACCTCGCGTTCTTCGGCGGGAAACGGTTCGTGCCGATCATCACGGGGCTGGCCTGCGTGATATTGGGCATCGCGTTCGGCTACGTGTGGCAGCCGATCCAGCATGCGATCGACGCGGCCGGCCAGTGGCTGACGACGGCGGGCGCGATCGGTGCGTTCGTGTTCGGCTTCCTGAACCGCCTGCTGCTCGTCACCGGGCTGCACCACATCATCAACTCGCTCGCGTGGTTCGTGTTCGGCAACTTCACGCCGCCCGCCGGCGGCGAGATCGTGCACGGCGACCTGCACCGCTTCTTCGCGGGCGACCCGACCGCGGGCACCTTCATGGCCGGCTTCTTCCCGATCATGATGTTCGGCCTGCCGGCGGCGTGTCTCGCGATGCTGCACGAAGCGCCGAAGGAGCGCCGCGCGATGGTCGGCGGCCTGCTGCTGTCGATGGCGCTGACGTCGTTCCTGACCGGCGTGACCGAGCCGATCGAATTCAGCTTCATGTTCCTCGCGCCGGTGCTGTACGTGATCCATGCGGTGCTGACGGGACTGTCGCTCGCGATCTGCCAGATCCTCGGCGTGAAGCTCGGCTTCACGTTCTCGGCCGGCGCGATCGACTACGTGCTGAACTACGGGCTGTCGACGAAGGGCTGGTTCGCGATCCCGCTCGGTATCGCGTACGGCGCCGCGTACTACGGGCTGTTCCGCTTCTTCATCCGCAAGTTCAACATGGCCACGCCGGGCCGTGAGCCGGCATCGACCGATGCGGCTACGGAATCGTACGCATCGGGCGGCTTCGTCGCGCCGGGCGCGGGCGCGGCTGCAACGGCTGCCGCACCGCGTGCGCAACGCTACATCGCCGCGCTTGGCGGGGCGGCCAACCTGTCGGTCGTCGACGCGTGCACGACGCGCCTGCGCCTGACCGTCGTCGATCCGGAGCAGGTCTCGGAGCCGGAACTGAAGTCGATCGGCGCACGCGGCGTGCTCAAGCGCGGCGGCAACAGCGTGCAGGTGATCATCGGGCCCGAGGCCGACATCATCGCCGACGAGATGCGTGCCGCGATCGGCGGCGGCGCGACCGGTGCCGCATCGACCGCAACCGGCGCTGCCGCGCAGCCCGTCACGGGCGCGGCCGCCGGCCCGCTCGATCCGGAGCCGACGCGCTGGCTCGCGGTGTTCGGCGGGGCGACCAACGTCGCGTCGCTCGATGCGGTGGCCACCACGCGCCTGCGCGTGGTCGTGCGCGATCCGTCGGCGGTCGATCGCGAGCGTCTCGGCACGCTCGACGTCGCATGGGTGTCGCTCGACACGTTCCATATCGTCTGCGGCAACGCGGCGGCACGCTATGCCGAGCAGCTCGGCGCGCGCCTGCCGCCGTCGGGCGGCGGGGCGGCGGCACAACCGGCATGATGCGGTGAAGCCGGCCTGATCGATCCGCGCGGCGGATTCGGGCCGGCGGTCAAAGGAAAACGGCTTGCGACATACGCGTCGCAAGCCGTTTTCTTTGGGGCGGGCGATGCGCGATGCGTTTGCCCGCATCGCGCATTACCCGATGCCTTCAGCCGTTCACGGATTCGTCAGCGTGAAGGTCGGCTTCCGGTAGCCGACGCCGGCGCGGTCGAGCTTCGGCAATTCGCGTTGCGTGAGCAGCGTCGCGAAGCCGGCCCAGTCGCGCTGCAGCGCGGCGATGTCGACGTGGTGCGTGTCGCCGCGCTTGAAGCGCACGCCGGCCGCATACGGCAGCTCCCAGTCGGCCCGGTGCCACGCGCGCTCGGCGAGCGCGAGCAGCCGCGGGTAGGTCATGTATTCGAGGAAGGTGTCGTTGCGCATCACCTCGCCCCACGCCTGGCCCTGCATGCCTTCGATGCGCGGCCCGGGGCCCGTGCCCGTCACCTCGAACGGGTTGCCGTCGCGGTCGCCCATCACTTCGGCGTTCTGCGGCAGGTTCTCCGGCGCGAGCGAGAACACCTTGTATTCGTCGGTTGCGTGCGAGCCCCAGTAGTAGCCGCGCTCGCGCGGATTGAGCGTGTACGGGAAGTCGAAGTACAGGTAGTCGGGCAGCGCGAGCACCGTCAGGTAGCCCTTGCCGCTCAGGTCGCGCGCGCTGTCCGACGCGCCCCAGAAGATCGTGTCCCACAGCGACACCATCACGCGGCGCGTGCTGAAATCCTGCGGCCCGTTCGCATGCTTGATGCCGTCCTGCCACGCGGCCATCGTGCCGATTCCGTTCGCGTTGACCGCCGCGCTCACCTGTTTCGCGAAACGCGTCGGCAGCTCGTCGATCGACTTGATCTCGCCGCGCTGGAGCAGCGCCGTGCACGCGGGCGAACGCGCCCACGGCTTGTCCTGCGCGGCCAGATCGATGCGCCCCTTGTTCGGGTCGGTGCCGTTCAGCGGCTGGAAGCCGCCGCCGAGGAAGATGTTCTTCGCTTCGTCGCCGCCGTAGTGCCAGGTCTGCAGCGGCGCCTGCGCGTCCGCGTGCATCGCGGCGATCTCGCGGATCACCTTCGACGCGAAGTTGAGCGCGCCCGGCACGCACGGGTTCAGATCGCTGCGCCGGTCGTAGAACTGCACCGTCGTCAGGTTCGTCGTGTCCTGCGGGTCGAGCAGCCGATACGCGTTCGCTTCCTGCTCGCGGCCGGCCGCATGCAGCCGCCGGTAGCGCGCCTCCATCGTCACGACGGCCGCCCGTGCATGCGCGGGCATGTCGATCTCGGGGATCACCTGCACGAAGCGCGCGGCCGCGTAGCGCACGAGCGCCACGTAGTCGTCGCGCGTCAGGTAGCCGCCGCCCGAGCGGTTGTCGGGGCCGGAGCCGAGCTGCGGCAGCAGGCAGCGCGTCTCGCCCGGGTCGTGGCAGCGGCGTGAGCCGATCTCGGTCAGCTCGGGCAGGCCGGGAATCTCGATGCGCCAGCCTTCGTCGTCGGACAGATGCAGATGCAGGCGGTTGAGCTTGTACGCGCTCATCTGGTCGATCAGGCGGCGCAGCGTCGCCGGGTGCTTGAAGTTGCGCGCGAGGTCGACGTGCATGCCGCGATGCGGGAAGCGCGGCGCATCCTCGACGAGCATTGCCGGGATCGGGCCGCCGCCGGCCGGCGCGAGCGAGTAGAGCGTTTGCACGCCGTAGTACAGGCCCGCGCGATCGTAGCCTTCGATCAGCACGCCGCGCGGCCCGATCGCGAGCCGGTAGCCGCCCGGTGTCGCGAGATCGGCCGGCAGCCGGCGCGGCGCGACGAAGCCGCGAACCGGCACGCGCGCGCCGTCGAGCCCGAGGGTCGTCGCGCGCTCGCGCAGCGCCGCGACCTGCGCGTCCGGCAGGTCCGGCAGCGCGAGTTCGACGCCGCGCAGCTCGAGCGTGCCGGGCAGCGGCAGTTCGCGCTTCACGCTCGGCAGCGCGCGGCCCGGATCGGGCCGTGCGGCCACCGGCGGCGCGTTGCCGGTCGAGTTGTTCTGCGCGTCGGCCGGCAGCGATTCGACGTAGCGCAGTTCGTTGTCGGTGTCGTTGTAGCGCAGCACGGCCGGCGGCGCGCCGTCGACGACGACATACGGGCGCGGAATCACGTCGCTGTAGCGCAGCAGCCAGTATTCGGCGACGAACGGCAGCTCGATGCGCTCGCCGGGCGCGAGCCGCACCGAGCCCGGCTGCGGCGTCAGTTCGTACAGGTCGCCGGTGAGCCGCCGCAGCGCGAAGCCCGGACGGTCGATCCGCAGCAGGCGGCGGATGCTGTGCAGGTAGAGCTTCCAGCCGCCGTCGGCGATCGCCTGGTGGCCGCGGTTCTGCAGGATCAGGCGGCCCGTCGCACAGGCGGCGCCGTCGGCGCCGAGATCGGCGCACGGCACGCCGGCCGCGGCCGCGTGGTTGTTGTCGACGGCCACGCGCAACGCGAGGCCGTCCGACAGCAGCGCCGCGAGACCGGCCGCCTGGGCGGCGGCCGATTGCGCGGTGCCGGCGTTCGCGCCAGCGGCGGCCGACGCCGGTAGCGCCGAGATCGCAGCCGGCGACAGCACCGCGAGCAGCAGACCGGCAATGAGGGAGGGCAAGGTACGCTTCAATTCGAACTCCTGAGAAAAAGAGGGCGTGGCGGCGTCGTGACGCGACGTCGCTGCGATCGGGTCTTTCAGTGGAGCTGCGGGAGATACCAGCACGCGGGGCGATGCGGCTGCCCCGCGCGCATTCGGCACGCGGGAGCGTGCGTTACGGAACGGGAGGCGGGCATGCGTGCCGATCGGACCGGCGCGGCGGCGTGCGCGGAATCATCGGCGGCACGCGGCAATCGCCACGGCGGCGACGCGGCCGCAGCCGGCGGCATTCGTCCGGCCGCGCACGAGCGCGACGCCGGCGCGCGCCGTGGCACGCGGACGTCGACACGGCGCGCAGGCGCACGCCACACACGGGATTCGCATGTCTCCCCCACCCAGAAGGAATCGGCCTGTCAGCGGCCGTGTCCAACGATCTTATGAAACCTTTTATTGGTATTCAAGTGGTATCAATCTGGCGCTAAATTGGCATCGATGTCCGATGCGTGCCGGCGCGGCCGGGACGAAAAAAAACCTCGCGCGAAGCGAGGTTCTTTCCCTTTCGGACGGCGACGGCGCGCGATCGGCCGCGTGCGTGTCACGCGTCAGTGCGTCAGTCCCGGCGCGCCTGCACCGGCGCTTCCTGCGTCTTCTGCCGCGCTTCGAGCCACATCGCGTTGACGATGCCGAACGACAGCGCGACGCCGATACCGAGAATCCAGCTGAAATACCACATGATCCGACTCCTTGCGAAACGGTGGGCGAGGGCGCCTGCGCGCCCGGCCCGGTTCAATGCATCAATACATCGAGTGCTTGTTCTCTTCGAGCGACTGGTGCGTGACCTTGCCGCGCATCACGCGATACACCCAGCTCGTGTAGAGCAGGACGATCGGCAGGAACACGATCACCGCGAACAGCATCACCTGCAGCGTCATGTGGCTCGACGTCGAATCCCACACGGTCAGGCTGCTGCGCGGGTCGAGCGACGACGGCATGATGAACGGGAACATCGAGAAGCCCGCGGTCAGGATCACGCCGACGATCATCAGGCCGGTGCAGAAGAACGCCGTCTTCTCCTGCTTCGAGCCGGCGAGCAGCAGCGCGAGCACGCCGCCCGCGATCCCGACGACGGGCGCCGCGATCATCCACGGATATTCGCCGTAGTTCGCGAGCCACAGGCCCGAGCCGGCGGCGACGTCCTTGAGCAGCGGGTTCGCGACGGTGTCGGTCGGCGCGGCGTGGGTGATGTGGAAGCCGCCGATATACGACGCGACCAGCACGCCGGCCAGCACGAACAGCACGACCGCGAGGAACGACGCGGCGCGCAGCGCGATCGATGCACGGCGCGCGATCGCGCCGTCGGTCTTCATCTTGATGAATGCGGCGCCGTGCGCGACGAGCATCGTGAGGCTGACGAGCCCGCACAGCAGCGCGAACGGGTTCAAGAGCGCCCAGAAGCCGCCGTAGTAGGTCACGCGCAGGTCGCTGTCGAACTGGAACGGCACGCCCTGCAGCAGGTTGCCGAACGCGACGCCGAACACCAGCGCCGGCACGAAGCCGCCGACGAACAGGCCCCAGTCCCAGCCCGCGCGCCAGCGCGGGTCCGGCCGCTTGCTGCGGTAGTCGAAGCCCACCGGCCGGAAGAACAGCGCGAACAGCACGAGCAGCATCGCGAAGTAGAAGCCGGAGAACGACGCCGCGTAGACGAGCGGCCAGGCCGCGAACATCGCGCCGCCGGCCGTGATCAGCCACACCTGGTTGCCTTCCCACGTCGCGCCGACGGTGTTGACGATGATGCGGCGCTCCTCGTCGGTCTTGCCGAGGAACGGCAGCAGCGCGGTCGCGCCCATGTCGAAGCCGTCGGTGACGGCGAAGCCGATCAGCAGCACGCCGACGAGCAGCCACCAGATCAGCTTGAGAGTTGCATAGTCCATAGCGATTCCTTGTTCCGTTGCGAGGGCGTGCTCAGACTGCGGCCCGCTCGCCGGCAGCGGCGAGTTCGTGGTGATAGCGGCCGGTATGCAGCGACGACGGGCCGAGGCGCGCGTACTTGAACATCAGCTTGATCTCGATGACGAACAGCGCGGTGTAGAACAGGATGAAGCCGGCGAGACTCAGGTACAGGTCGCTCGGCTGCAGGCTCGACGCGGACAGGTGCGTCGGCAGCACGCCGGCGATCGTCCACGGCTGGCGGCCGAGCTCGGCGACGATCCAGCCGAATTCGATCGCGATCCACGGCAGCGGGATCGCCCACACCGCGTAGCGCAGGAACCAGCGGCGGTTGTCCTGCAGCAGTTCGCGGCGCGCGCAGAACCAGAACGCGGCAACGAACGTCGCGACGAACAGGAAGCCGAGGAACACCATGATCCGGAACGAGAAGAACACCGGTGCGACGGGCGGGATCGTCTTCTTCGCGGCGGCCTTGATCTGCTCGGGCGTCGCGTCGGTCACGTTCGGCGTGAACTGCTTGAGCATCAGCCCGTAGCCGAGATACTGCTTGTGCTGGTCGAACAGCGCGCGGGTCGCGTCGCTCGTGTCGCCCTGCTTGAGCTTCTGCAGCGCGCCGTACGCGATCATCCCGCTCTGGATGTGCTCCTCGCTGTGCTTCGCGAGATCGCGCAGGCCGATCACCGGTTCGTCGATCGAGCGCGTCGCGATCAGGCCGAGCGCGTACGGGATCTTGATCGCGTAGTCGGTGCGCTGTTCTGCCTGGTTCGGGATGCCGATCAGCGTGAACGACGCGGGCGCCGGCTGGGTTTCCCATTCGGATTCGATCGCGGCGAGCTTCATCTTCTGCACTTCGCCGGTCGTATAGCCCGATTCGTCGCCGAGCACGATCACGCACAGCGTGGCCGCGAGGCCGAAGCCGGCCGCGACCGCGAACGAGCGCAGCGCGAAGTCGACGTCGCGCTTCTTCAGCAGATACCACGACGACACGCCGAGCACGAACATCGCTGCCGACACGTAGCCGGCCGATACCGTGTGCACGAACTTCACCTGCGCGACCGGGTTGAACAGCACGTCGAACAGGCTCGTCATCTCCATGCGCATCGTCTGGTAGTTGAACTCGGCGCCGACCGGGTTGTTCATCCAGCCGTTCGCGACGAGGATCCACAGCGCGGACAGGTTCGAGCCCAGCGCGACGAGGAACGTGACCATCAGGTGCTTGACCTTCGACAGGCGGTTCCAGCCGAAGAAGAACAGGCCGACGAACGTCGATTCGAGGAAGAACGCCATCAGGCCTTCGACCGCGAGCGGCACGCCGAAGATGTCGCCGACGTAGTGCGAGTAGTACGACCAGTTCGTGCCGAACTGGAATTCGAGCGTGATGCCGGTCGTCACGCCCATCGCGAAGTTGATCCCGAACAGCTTGCCCCAGAACTGGGTCATGTCCTTGTAGACCTGCTTGCCGGTCATCACGTAGACCGCTTCCATGATGACGAGCAGCCAGGACAGGCCGAGCGTCAGCGGCACGAACAGGAAGTGGTAGAGCGCCGTGATGCCGAACTGCAGACGTGACAGATCGACGACTTCACTACTTATCATGGTGGTCTCCCTCGGTAGAGGCGGGCGCCGGCACCGAGAGCAGCCTCTCGGCGACGGCAGCAGGCGGCAGTGACATATGCTGGGCCTGCGGATGATTGAAGAATGCGTATTTGAGCGACATCAGGAGGATCAGCTTGACGATCAGCACCAGGGTGATGTCGCGGGCGAGGGTCGGTCCGCGTGCCCACGCGGCGATGCGCGCCCGCCAGCCGATCGTGCCGGCCGGCCGCGAGGGCGGCGCAGGCTCTTTTTTGATCGAGATCAAGGCGATTATCCTGAATCGATTGAGGTCGGATTGGGGGCGACTTTACGTCGGATATATGACGGCCGTGAAGCTGTTTTAATCCTTTTGCGCCTGACATGCCAATTTTAAAAGGACTGCTTTCCGATGCCGAGTGCTGCGCTGCGGCAGACCGTCGCGAAACAGGGGGCAAAAATTGAGGCAGATCAAGGTTATGCGGAAGGGCGCCGCAAATGGCGTAATACCCGATGAATCAGTTCAATTAATCGGTGCAGAAACGGCGCGTGAAACGCGCTGAAAAGCGGGTGAAAAGCAGTGGAAAAAACGGACGAAAAAAAACCGCTGCCGGTCGGGCAGCGGTTTTCGATGAAGCGCTCTGGAACGCCGGGGATTTACGCGTATTCGGCGAGGGCGGTGCGCATCTTTTTCATCGCGCTTGCTTCGATCTGGCGGATGCGTTCCGCCGACACGCCGAATTCGGCGGCGAGATCGTGCAGCGTCGAGCCGCCCGAGCCGTCGTCGTCGACGTGCAGCCAGCGCGCCTCGATGATGCGGCGGCTGCGCGCATCGAGCGCGTCGAGCGCCTGCGCGATGCCGTCCGTCTGCAGCATGTCGCGCTGGCGCGCGGCCAGCACGGCGGTCGGCTCGTTGTGCGAGTCGGCCAGGTAGGCGATCGGCGCGTACGACTCCTCGCCGTCTTCCACTTGGCCCTCGAGCGCGATGTCGCCGCCCGACAGGCGCGTTTCCATCTCGGTCACTTCTTCGCGCTTGACGTTGAGCGCCTGCGCGAGGCCGTCGATTTCCTCGGGCGTCATCGCCTGCATGCTCTTCTTGTGGCTGCGCAGGTTGAAGAACAGCTTGCGCTGCGCCTTCGTCGTCGCGACCTTCACCATGCGCCAGTTGCGCAGGATGTACTCGTGGATCTCGGCCTTGATCCAGTGAATCGCATACGACACCAGGCGCACGTTTTGCGCCGGGTCGAACCGCTTCACGGCTTTCATCAGACCGATGTTGCCTTCCTGGATCAGGTCGCCGTGCGGCAGGCCGTAGCCGAGATAGTTGCGCGCGATCGACACGACGAGACGCAGGTGCGACAGCACGAGGCGGCGCGCCGAGTCGAGGTCGTTGTTTTCGCGGAATTCGGTTGCGTACCGGCGTTCCTCTTCGGCGGTCAGCAGCGGAATGCGATTGACGGCCTGGATGTACGCGTCGATGTTGCCGAGCTGGCCGGGCAACATCGATTGGGCTGCGAGCGCCAGCGAGCCTGCCGATTCGGCCTTGGCCGGCGTCGGGCTCAGGGTGTTCGGGAGGGTCAGGGCGTTGCTCACTAAAAACTCCTTTGGAATCAGGGACAAACCCCGGTCTCGGATGAGATTCCGTGGGCCATCTTAGCACTCCCGCAAGACGAGTGCTAATTCCTTAGAGCGGGCGGGGGCATCCGAGTTCCCCATTTTTCTATCGAATCAGTCGAGCCGATAGTCTATTCTGCGACACGGGCCGCGCCATGAAGTTCCGTAAGCCGTTGTTTCAGATGGGAATCGGTAGACGATTTCGATTTTTGTCGTTTTGGAAGCAAACAATTTCGCTTCGTGATGCCGATCCGAAAAGTCCTTTACCATACCATTCAGTTCGCTCGGGCCCGGCCGTTGCGGCAGGCTCCATTCAACCCACAAAGTTGGAGTGTCAGATGAACAATAAGAAGAATCGTCGGCCTCGCAGCCGGCTGGTGCTGCATGCGATGCTGGCAGCGTCTCTTCTGGGCGGATCGGGTGCGGCTTTCGCGGATCGATGGGGGATCCAGGCGGGCGGCGGGTTTTCCGACCGTCACGGGATCGACAAGGCCGATCTCGGCGTGGTTTGGGATCCCGGCTGGAACTGGTGGGAAATCGGCGGCTGGCACTTCGCGTTCGTACTGGAAGGCCACGTCGGCTACTGGCACACGGGCGGCAACGTGCATGGCAACATCGGCGAGATCGGCGCGACGCCGATGTTCCGTTTCATCAAGAGCGCGGGCCAGGTTCGGCCGTTCATCGAGGCCGGCGCCGGCATCCGGTTCCTGACGCACCCGACGATCTCCAACGACCTGTCGCTGTCGACGTCATTCCAGTTCGCGGACGTCGTCGGTGTCGGCGCGCAGTTCGGACAACGGCAACAATATCAGGTCGGTTACCGTTTTCAACATGTGTCTAACGCGGGTATCAAAGAGCCGAATCCTGGTATAAATTTCCACCAGTTCTACGTGCAGTACAACTTCTGATCCGCACGCCCGCGCACGGCGGGCGCGTTGCCGAGGAGTCAGGCGATGGCGAAGGTGGTCGATGCGATTCGCGCGCTCGAGCGCGATCGGTTCCGGGCGATGGTGGACGGGGACGGCGAGGCGCTCGACGCGCAATTGTCGGACAAGGTGTTCTTCGTGCACACCAACGGCAAACGCGAAACCAAGCAGCAGTTCATCGATGCCATCGTCGCCGGCCGCCGCCGCTATCGCCAGATCGAAATCCAGTCGCAGGACCTGCTGCCCGTCGGCGACGCAACCTGCGTCGTCACCGGGCGCGCGCTGGTCGAGATGGAAACGAACAACGGCGGGCTGGTGTTTCCGATCGCCTATACCGCCGTCCACACCCACGAGCAGGGCCAGTGGCGCCTGCTTGCGTGGCAGGCGACGCGGTGCGCGACCGAGACATGAGCGCGCGTGGCGCTCCTTTTCATGTCCCGATTCGAGCGGCCTTCTGGGCCGCTTTTTACTGGCCCGTGCGGCGCGGATCGCGCGGCGCACGGGCGGTCACGCCCCGCTCGCTGACGTTCAAACCGTGAATCGAAACCTGCCGCTCAGGCCGCCGCGCGGCGGTCGGCGCAGTGCCAGGCCGAGCGGTTGATCGCGCTGACGACCGCGTCGAGCGCCGCGCTCGCCGCATCGGCGTGCAGCCCGACGCCATGCCGCAGCGGCGCGTCGCCGACCCGGCAGCCGACCGATACCGCGATCCGGCCGTCCGCGGCGCGCGTGTGTTCGCACGACGCGACGTCGATCGCGGCGCCGGCGGCTGCCGCAAATGCCGCGGCGAAATGTCGCACGGCGTCGTCGGGCGTCGCGTCGGCGGCGCTCGCCGCCGCGATCTCGCGGTTTTGCCAGCGCGCGCCGCTGCCGTGGCGTGCGGCCGGGCCGTCGGTCTCGAAGAATTCGCGCGCGAACAGCGCGCAGATCGCGTCGCCCGTCACTTCCTCGCCCGATGCGTCGGCGAGCGTCTGCACCGCATGGCTGAACTCGATCTGTACGCGGCGCGTCGGCGTGAAGCCCATCCCGCGTTCGAGCAGGAACGTCGCGCCGCCCTTGCCGGACTGGCTGTTCACGCGGATCACCGCGTCATAGCTGCGGCCGAGGTCGGCCGGGTCGATCGGCAGGTACGGCACCTCCCACACCGCGTCGGGGCGCTGCTGCGCGAAGCCCTTGCGGATCGCGTCCTGGTGCGAGCCCGAGAATGCGGTGAACACGAGGTCGCCCGCGTACGGGTGGCGCGGATGCACGGGAATCTGGTTGCAGCGCTCGACGACGCGGCGCACGGCGTCGATGTCGGAGAAATCGAGGCCCGGGTCGATACCTTGCGTGTAGAGGTTCAACGCGAGCGTGACGAGATCGACGTTGCCGGTGCGCTCGCCGTTGCCGAACAGGCAGCCCTCGATGCGGTCGGCGCCCGCGAGCAGCGCGAGTTCGGCCGCCGCGACCGCGGTGCCGCGATCGTTGTGCGGATGCACGGACAGCACGATGCTGTCGCGATACGCGAGGTTGCGGTCCATCCATTCGATCTGGTCGGCGAACACGTTCGGGGTCGCGGCTTCGACGGTGGCCGGCAGGTTGACGATCATCTTGTGGTCGCGGGTCGGGCGCCACGTCTGCGCGACCGCGTCGCAGATCTCGCGCGCGAACGTCAGCTCGGTCATGCTGAAGGTTTCCGGCGAGTACTGGAAGGTCCAGTGCGTATCGGGGCGCGCGGCCGCGTGTTCCTTGATGATGCGCGTGCCGTCGATCGCGAGCGCCTTCACGTCGTTCTTCGACATGCCGAACACGATGCGGCGGAACGACGGGCAGACCGCGTTGTACAGGTGCACGATCGCGCGCGGCACGCCTTCGAGTGCATCGAACGTGCGGGCGATCAGGTCTTCGCGCGACTGCACGAGCACCTCGATCGTCACGTCGTCGGGAATCCGCTTGTCGTCGATCAGCTTGCGGACGAAATCGAAGTCGGTTTGCGACGCCGACGGAAAACCGACTTCGATCTCCTTGAACCCGATGGCGACCAGCATTTCGAAGAACTCGAGCTTCTGCTCGATGCTCATCGGCTCGATCAGCGACTGGTTGCCGTCGCGCAGGTCGGTGCTCATCCACACGGGCGCACGCTCGATGGTGCGGGCCGGCCAGCGGCGGCCATTGAGGCGGACGGGCTCGAACGGACGGTACTTGTCTTGCGGATTGCGCATCATCTTCTGGACCTCGGGTCTCAAGTCGCGAGCGAAGACGGGCGGCATGGGCGCCGGTTGGCGCTGCCTCGCATCCGGCGCGCGATGGCGCCGCGGATGCGGATGATCTTCGCGAATCGGCCGACGGATGGACGGACGAATGCTGACGACTTCGGGTTGTAAAAACTGCGAGAGGGGTACGGCGAGGAACTGCTGGGAGGACCGTGCGGACAGCACACGGCGCTACGACAGCCTTAGGCTAGTCGTAGCGATAGCGGCCGCGCTAGGCGGCCGGAGGTAATTCGGAGGGGGTTCGGAAAGGAACGCATGACGGCCACTCTATGCCAGGATGCGCTCGCGTGTCAAATGTCGGGATAAAGGGGCGGGTCGCCGCGGCGCCCTCAGCGCGCGACGCGGGCGATCCGCACGATCGTCTCGACCTGGCGCGCCACCGTGTCGGGCGCCGGCACCTCGCCGCGCAGCACGGCGTCCGTCCACGCGGCCGTGGTCGCCGCATCGCGCGACTCGGGCAGCGCGACGGGCGGCGCGTCGGTCGACGAACGCTCGGCGTCGATCAGCGTGTCGCACACGCCGTCGTGCAGCCAGTCGACCTGCACCTGGCGTCGCGTGTCGGCCACCGCTTCGCCTTCGGTGCCGCGCGCGAGCAGCGCGCCGCCCAGCGCGGCGTCCGGGTGGTCGCGGAACAGTTGCGCGAGGCTGTCGCGGTACGGCGGGTGCGTGTAGTTGACGAGCCGAAGCCCGGCCGGCGCGAACGGCTGCAGGATCTTCACGAGCGTATGCGTCGAATTGCGCACGCCGAGCACGCGGCGCATCGACAGCAGGTGCGCGATGCGCGGCGCCAGCACGTCGATCGGTGCGAACGCGACGCGGCGCTCGGCGAGCGTGTCCTCGATCGCATCGTGCGACGTCGACGGCGCGAGCGACAGCGCCGAGAAGATCTCGGCGCTCGTCACGCGGCCCGGATCGCGTTCCACCCCATGCACCAGCACCGGCACGCCTTCACGTGCGAGCAGCAGCGCGAGCAGCGGCACGAGGTTCGGCTGCTTGCGCGCGCCGTTGTAGCTCGGGATCGACACCGGGCGGAACGCGGCGTCCTGCACGTGCACGGGCTCGAACGACGCCTGCGCGGCGGCGAGCATCGCGGCCAGTTCGTCGGCGGATTCGCCTTTCAGCCGATAGGCGATCAGGATCGCACCGAGTTCGACGTCCGACACGCGCGCATCGAGCATCGCGCGATAGAGCTCGAACGTGTCCTCGGCGGACAGGGCGCGTGCGCCGTTCGGGCCGCGGCCGATTTCCTTGATGAAGCGGGCGCAAGGGAACGGAGCGGCGGCGGGATCGTGGGAGGCGGTCATCGGAACGTGGGGCGGGCGGCCGGCATCGGGCCGCGCGGTGAGCGGTGAGGAATGCCCGAGTATCGCATGGGCGCGGCCGCGCATCGCGCCGCGCTACACTCTGGTTCCCGGCGGCGCGCGCACCGGCTGCGCCGCGCCCGTGCCTCCGCCGCCGGCCGAATACGACCAAAAGAGAGACATCCCATGAAGCTCTACAGCTATTTCCGCAGTTCCGCGTCGTACCGCGTGCGGATCGCCCTGAACCTGAAGCAGCTGCCGTTCGACTATGCGCCCGTGCACATGCTGCGCGACGGCGGCGAGCAACTGAAGGACGCGTACCGCGCGCTGAATCCGGATGCGGTCGTGCCGACGCTGGTCGATGGCGACGCGACGCTGCAGCAGTCGCTCGCGATCATCGAATATCTCGACGAAACTCATCCCGAGCCCGCGCTGCTGCCGAAGCAGCCGGTCGATCGCGCGTACGTGCGCGCGGTTGCGCTGCAGATCGCATGCGAAATCCACCCGCTCAACAACCTGCGCGTGCTGAAGTACCTGAAGCACACGCTGAAGGTGCCCGAGGAGGCAAAGAACGCGTGGTACCGGCACTGGATCGAGGCGGGCTTCGAGACGCTCGAGACGCGTCTCGCGAACGATCCGCGCACCGGCAAGCTGTGCTTCGGCGACACGCCGACGCTCGCCGACGTGTGCCTCGTGCCGCAGGTGTTCAACGCGAACCGTTTCTCGATCGACACGACGCGTTTCCCGACGATCCAGCGGATCGTCGACCATGCGGCGACGATCGATGCGTTCAAGGCCGCCGAGCCGGGCGTGCAGCCCGACGCGGAATGAGCGCAGAATGAGCGCGCCGGGCCCGTGGCGGGCATGATCGGGCGCGCATGAAAAATGGCGCCCGAAGGCGCCCTGTGCGACGCGAGCCGGCGGCGTTCAGCCGAGCAGCGCGTCCGCGAATTCCACCGCGCTGAACGGCTGCAGGTCCTCGACCTTCTCGCCGACGCCGATGAAGTAGACGGGCACCGGCCGTTGCCGCGCGATCGCGGCGAGAATCCCGCCCTTCGCGGTGCCGTCGAGCTTCGTGACGATCAGGCCGGTGAGGCCGAGCGCGTCGTCGAATGCCTTCACCTGCGTGAGCGCGTTCTGGCCGGTGTTCGCGTCGATCACCAGCAGCACTTCGTGCGGCGCGCCGTCGTGCGCCTTCGCGATCACGCGCTTCACCTTCTTCAGCTCTTCCATCAGGTGCAGCTGCGTCGGCAGGCGGCCGGCCGTGTCGGCCATCATCACGTCGATCTTGCGCGCGCGCGCGGCGCTGACCGCGTCGAAGATCACCGCGGCCGCATCGCCGCTTTCCTGCTGGACGACCGTCACGTTGTTGCGCTCGCCCCAGACCGCCAGCTGTTCGCGCGCGGCCGCGCGGAACGTGTCGCCGGCGGCCAGCAGCACCGACTGGTCGAAGCTCTGCAAATGCTTCGCGAGCTTGCCGATGCTGGTCGTCTTGCCCGCGCCGTTCACGCCGGTGATCATCATCACGAGCGGCTGCGCACGGCCGAGCATCAGCGATTTCTCGAGCGGCGTCAGCAGCTCGACGAGCAGGTCGTGCAGCGCATCCTTCACCTGCTGCGGATCGGTCAGCCGGCCCGCGCGCACCTTCTCGCGCAGCGCGCCGAGCAGGTACTCGGTCGCGTCGACGCCGGCGTCGGACATCAGCAGCGCGGCTTCGAGCTCTTCATACAAATCCTCGTCGATCTTCGTGTTGACGAAGACGCCGGTGATGTTCGAGCCCGTCTTCGCGAGCCCCGTTTTCAGGCGCGCGAGCCACGACTTCTTCGCGGACGCGTCCTGCAGCGGCGGCGGGACGATCTCGACCGTCTCGACGACTTCGTCGCGGCCGTCGTTGGTCGGCGTGACCGTCATCACGACGGCCGGCGCGGCCGGCTGCGCGCTCGCCTGCGGCACGTCGGCCGCGGGCGGCGCGTCGAGCGCGGGCGCGTCGGCGTCGGACGCTTCGTCCGCTTGCTGCGCGTCGGCCGATTGCGATTCCGCCGGATCGGGCTCCTGCGTTTTCTTGAATCGTTTGAAGAAACTGAACATGGTCTGGCGTCGGGAAGAGGGCGGGCCGCCGCCGAGGGCGGGGCGCCGGACGGGCCGTTCTGCGTTCGCGCGGGCGCGGCGCTCGGCGGCCGAAACCGTGCATTTTATCAGTGCGGCGTGGCGCTCGCGTCAGTGCGCGTCGCCGCTGTGGTAACGTGCGCCTGTTTGGCGGCGCCCCCTGCGCGCGCCCGGTCCCACCGTTGTCGATATCCCGTATGTCCCGTTCCTCTTCCGGCCGCCCGGCGGCCCCCCCTGGCCGCGGCAAGCCGCACACGATCCGCATCATCGGCGGCGACTGGAAACGCACGCCGCTCGCGGTGCTCGATCTCGACGGCCTGCGCCCGACCCCCGATCGCGTACGCGAGACGCTGTTCAACTGGCTTGGCCAGGATCTCGAAGGTTGGCGCTGCCTCGACCTGTTCGCGGGCACCGGCGCGCTCGGCTTCGAGGCCGCGTCGCGCGGCGCGGCGAGCGTCGTGATGGTCGAGCGCCATCCGCGCGCCGCACAGCAGCTGCGTGCGATCAAGGACAAGCTCGGCGCCCGTTCGGTCGAGATCGCCGAAGCCGATGCGCTGCGGCTCGCGGCCGGGCTCACGCCGGGCGCGTTCGACGTCGTGTTCCTCGATCCGCCGTTCGACGACCTGGCCGCGCTCGAGCGCGCGATCGCGCTGTCGGCGCCGCTCGTCGCGGCGGGCGGCGCGCTGTACGTCGAAACGGGGGCGGAACTCGATCCGGCCGCGCACGACGCGCTCGCGGGCTGGCAGGTGGTGAAGCACGGCAAGGCCGGTGCGGTTCACTATCATTTGCTGCGGCGCGAAAATGATGAATAATGCGCGTTCCATACGAGGCGGCGCGCCGCAAAGGCGACGCATGCCCATCTCGGCAGCGGCGCGTGCATCGCACGGCTGCCATCCCGTTTGCGTGATGACAGGAGGAGCGACATGGTAGTCGCCGTGTATCCCGGTACGTTCGATCCGCTGACGCGCGGGCACGAAGACCTCGTGCGGCGTGCGTCGAGCATTTTTGATACGCTGGTGGTGGGCGTTGCCGACAGCCGCGCGAAGAAGCCGTTTTTCTCGCTCGAAGAACGTCTGACGATTGCGAACGAGGTGCTCGGTCATTATCCGAACGTGAAGGTGATGAGTTTCACCGGCCTCCTGAAGGACTTCGTCCGCACCAACAACGCGCGCGTGATCGTGCGCGGGCTGCGCGCCGTGTCCGATTTCGAATACGAGTTCCAGATGGCGGGGATGAACCGCTATCTGCTGCCCGACGTCGAGACGATGTTCATGACGCCGTCCGACCAGTACCAGTTCATCTCGGGGACGATCGTGCGCGAAATCGCGCAGTTGGGCGGCGATGTCAGCAAATTCGTGTTCCCGTCCGTCGAGAAGTGGCTGACCGAGAAAGTCGCCGCGATCGGAGGCCCAGCCGCGTGACGCGGCGCCGGCCGGTTTCGTTGCGAAGCCGGCCGCCGGCCTGAAGAAGTGAGATCAGTATGGCTTTGATGATTACCGACGAGTGCATCAATTGCGACGTGTGCGAGCCCGAGTGCCCGAACGGTGCGATTTCGATGGGCCCGGACATCTACGTGATCGACCCGAACAAGTGCACCGAGTGCGTCGGCCATTTCGACGAACCGCAGTGCCAGCAGGTGTGTCCGGTCGAATGCATTCCGCGCGATCCGCAGCATGACGAATCGCACGCGCAATTGATGGAGAAGTACCATGCGTTGATCGCCGTGAAAGGCGACGACGCATCGTGATCCTGCGCTGACGCGCGCGCATTGACCCGCGCGCGCGTCAGGCTTTCAGATCGGCGCCGCCCGGCGCCGGTTGTTCCGTGTCAGGCCAGCAGCTCGCGCAACGCCGCGACGAGCGCATCGCATTCGGCATCGGTGCCGACGGTGATGCGCAGATGCTGGTCGATCCGCGGCAGCCGGAAGTGCCGCACGAAAATTTCCCGTTCCTTCAGCTTCGCCGCGATCGTGCCCGCATCATGCGCGGGATGGCGCGCGAACACGAAATTCGCGGCCGACGGCACGATCTCGAAGCCGAGTGCGTCGAGCGCATGCGTGAGCCGCGCCCGGCTGTCGATCACGCGCCGGCAGGTGGCGTTGAAATAATCGGTGTCCTCGTACGCGGCCTGCGCGGCGACCTGCGCGAGCCGGTCGAGCGGATACGAGTTGAAGCTGTCCTTCACGCGGTTCAGCGCGTCGATCAGCGCCGCATCGCCGAACGCGAAGCCGACGCGCATGCCCGCGAGCGAGCGCGCCTTCGACGTCGTATGCACGACGAGCAGGTTCGGATGACGGTCGATCAGCGTGATGGCCGACTGCGCGCCGAAATCGACGTACGCTTCGTCGATCACGACGACCGACGACGGATTCGCGGCCGCGATCCGCTCGACGTCCGCGAGCGGCAGCGCGCGCCCGGTCGGCGCATTCGGGTTCGGAAACAGGACGCCGCCGGCGTCGTCGAGATAGTCGTCGACGCGGATCGAGAAATCGTCCGCGAGCGGCACGACCGTGGTCTCGACGCCGTACAGGCGCGCGTAGGTCGGATAGAAGCTGTACGTGATGTCGGGAAAGCGTAGCGGCCGGTCGTGCTTGAGCAGCGCCTGGAACGCGTGCGCGAGCACCTCGTCGGAGCCGTTGCCGACGAACACCTGCTCGGGCTGGATGCGGTGATGGGCCGCGACCGCCTCGCGCAGCGCGCGCGCGACCGGGTCCGGATAGCGGCGCAGCGTGTCGCCGGTGTCGCCGAGTTCGCGTGCGATCGCCGCGACGACGCGCGGCGATGGCGGATAGGGATTCTCGTTGGTGTTCAGCTTGACGGGGTGTGCGAGCGCGGGCTGTTCGCCTGGCACGTAAGGCACGAGTTGCTGAACGACGTCGCTCCAGTAACGGCTCACCGCGTGACTCCTGTCGGGCAAAACGTCGAGATTACCGCATGTGCGCGTCGCGGTGGGGCGGGCGAGGCCGCCCGGTCGCGCCGGACGGCCGATGCACCCGGCCGGTGCGACGGGCGGTCAGTTGCGATGCAGCTGCATCGTCGCGCGATCGAGTTCGCCCTTGACGACCATCGGCATCACGGCGAGCGCGCGTTCGATCGATGCGTCGATCACGTCCTGTTCCTCGCGGCGCGGCGGTTTCAGCACGAAGTTCGCGACGTCGGGCTTCGCGCCGGCACGCGCACTTTCCGGAATCAGGTCGCGCGGATGGCCGATGCCGATCCGCAGCCGCCAGTATTGCTGCGACGACAGGTGCGCGGAGATGTCCTTCAGGCCGTTGTGGCCGCCGCTGCCGCCGCCGAGCTTCAGCTTCACGGTGCCGGGCGGCAGGTCGAGCTCGTCGTGCGCGACGAGGATCTGGTCGGGCAGGATCTTGAAGAATTGCGCGAGCGCGACGACCGACTGGCCGGAGCGGTTCATGTAGGTCTGCGGCTCGAGCAGGTGGACTTCCTCGCCGTGCAGGCGCGCTTTCGCATAGAAGCCGTGGAAGCGGCGTTCGTCGCGCAGCGTCGTGCCGGCTTCGCGGGCGAGCTGGTCGATCAGCCAGAAACCGGCGTTGTGGCGCGTCGCGGTGTATTCCGCCCCGGGATTGCCGAGGCCGACGATCAGTTTGATCATGACGTTTCGAAGGCGGCGGCTGCCGCCTGGGCGCAGAAAAAGAAAAACCCGCCGGGCAAGCCGCGGCGGGTTGCGTCGACCGTTTCGTGAAACGGATCGATGGGGCGCGCAGACAGCCGCTTAGGCAGCCGGCGTTTCGCCTTCTGCTGCGTCCGACACGGCACCCGCCGGGACCGTCGCCGATGCGACAACCGGGTTTTCCGCGTCGATGTGCGCGACCAGCGCGACGCCGTTCGGCAGCGCGATGTCCTTCGCGTGCAGCGACTGACCGGCTTCGATCTTCGACAGGTCGACTTCGAGGAACTCCGGCAGGGCAGCCGGCAGGCACTCGATTTCGATTTCCGTCGCGACGTGCGAAACGATCGCGCTCGACAGCTTCACGGCCGGGCTGACTTCAGCGTTCAGGAAGTGCAGCGGCACCTTCGTGTGCAGCTTCTTCTTCGCGTCGACGCGCTGGAAGTCCACGTGCAGCACGAGTTGCTTGAACGGGTGGTATTGCACGTCGCGCAGCAGAACCTGTTGCGACTGGCCAGCCACTTCCAGGTCGAGGATCGACGAGTGGAAGGCTTCCTTCTTCAGTGCATGCCACAGCGCGTTGTGATCCAGTTCGATCTTTTGCGGGGCTGCTTCGCCACCGTAGACGATACCCGTGGTCTTACCGGCGTTGCGCAGGCGGCGGCTCGCACCCGTACCTTGCTGTTGGCGCTCGAAAGCGACGACTTTCATGTGATTCTCCATTTGCTGCCCGCGACCAGGCAGTAAAACGGGGCCATCAAGCGGCCCCCGATGAAACGGCCGGGGTTTCGTCTATCCCGTCCGATTGTGCAAAAAGCGAAGCGTTGCCGCTTCGCTTTCTGCGCATGCTTTGTTCTGTCGATTCGCGATCAGGATTCCGCGAACAGCGACATTACCGAATCGCCGCGGCGAATCCGCGAGAACGTCTCGGCCAGCAGGCTCGCGCTCGTCAACGAGCGGATCTTCGAGCACGCCAGCGATTCGGCCGACAGCGGAATCGTATCGGTGACGACCAGCTCGTCGAGTTCCGATGCGGCGATGCGATCTGCGGCGCCGCCCGACAGCACCGGGTGCGTCGCGTACGCGAACACCTGCTTCGCACCGCGGTCCTTCAGCACTTGCGCGGCCTTGCAGAGCGTGCCGGCCGTATCGACCATGTCGTCCATGATCACGCAGGTGCGGCCTTCGACTTCACCGATGATGTTCATCACTTCGGCGACGTTCGCCTTCGGGCGACGCTTGTCGATGATCGCGAGATCGCAGTTGAGCTGCTTCGCGAGTGCCCGGGCGCGCACCACGCCGCCGACGTCCGGCGACACGACGAGCAGATCCGAGTAGTTCTGCTTGCGCAGGTCGCCCAGCAGGATCGGCGTGGCGTAGATGTTGTCGACCGGGATGTCGAAGAAGCCCTGAATCTGGTCGGCGTGCAGATCCATCGTGATGATCCGCTCGACGCCGGCGATTTCCAGCATGTTCGCGACGACCTTCGCCGAGATCGCGACGCGCGCCGAACGCGGGCGGCGATCCTGACGGGCGTAGCCGAAGTAGGGGATGGCAGCGGTGATCCGGCCGGCGGATGCGCGCTTGAGCGCATCGACCATGATCATCAGTTCCATCAGGTTGTCGTTCGCCGGTGCGCACGTGGATTGCAGGACGAAGACGTCCTTGCCGCGCACGTTTTCCTGGATCTCGACCTGGATCTCGCCGTCGGAGAAACGGCTGACCATCGCTTTGCCGAGGGGAATACCAAGGATATTGACGACTTCCTGGGCGAGCGCGGGATTCGCGTTGCCAGTAAAGACCATCAGGCCATCATGGCTGTGGCTGCTCATCGTGCACCTGCTTCAGGCTTGGGCGGGAAATGCGGGAAAATTTTTGGCAGGGGAGGAAGGACTCGAACCCTCGCATGCCGGAATCAAAATCCGGTGCCTTGACCAACTTGGCGACTCCCCTACACTTAACTGATAACTTCACCGAACTCGTGTAGGCCGTTCGGCAAAGTAAAACTTCATGACGCGAAAGCGAAGAGCGGATGCTCGTTCAGACTCTCGGCAACTGCGCCATTCCAACTGGCGGGCAGTTTGGCTTTCGCCGCTTCTGCCTCGTGCTTGCTGTGAAACGCTGCAAACACGCTTGCTCCGGAGCCGGTCATCCTCGCGGGGGTCACATCATACAACCATTTGACCACCTGCGCAACTTCCGCGTACTTCCTTGTTACAACTTCCTGCATATCGTTCCGGCCGAAGCTATCTGGCCATTCCGCATCGCTGGTTTGCTGTGCAAGAAAGTCAGCAATTGTGACGGGCTTCGTATCTCTTGTCAACAACTCATCTGAAAATATTTCAGCGGTCGGGACATGAACGCGTGGCGTCACAACCAGGAACCAGCGAGTCGGCAATTCTACCTCAGCTAATTCTTCTCCGATACCCTCTGCGAACGCATTTTTTCCAAAAATAAAAAACGGGACGTCGGCGCCGAGTTTGACCGCGAGCGACTGGAGTTCGGCGCGCGGCAAATCGAGTTGCCACAGGCGGTTCAGCGCGAGCAGCGTCGTCGCCGCGTCGGAGCTGCCGCCGCCGAGGCCGGCGCCCATCGGCAGGATCTTGTCGATCTCGATGTCGACGCCGTGCGCGGTGCCCGTATGCGCTTTCAGCAGGTTGGCCGCGCGCACGACGAGATCGCTTTCCTCGGGCACGCCAGGCACGTCGGTCACGCGTGCGACGCGGCCGTCGTCGCGCCGCGTGAAGTGCAGCGTGTCACCCCAGTTCAGCAGCTGGAATACGCTCTGCAGATCGTGATAGCCGTTCGGACGACGGCCGGTGATGTGCAGGAACAGGTTGAGTTTCGCGGGCGCCAGGCAGTTGCGCAGCGAGCGGGTCGAATCGGTCATGCGGTATCGGGGCTAGGCGCGCGTGCTCACTGATCGAGCACGAGCTTGATGTCGAGCGGCGGCGTCGCGCGCACGAGGTTGACGCGTTTGACGCCCGTGGCCGGGGCATCCGCGTAGGCAAGGTAGTCGATCGTCCAGCCGTCCTGGCGGAGCTGCTTGAGGCGCGTGCCGTCGGCCGGATCGCGCACGGTTTCCGCGGGCGTCGCGGGGGCGGCGGTCGGCAGCAGCCAGTAGCGCAGGCCCGCGAGCGGCAGCTCGAAGCCGAGCGTTTTCTGCATCAGGTCGCCGACGTCCGGCGCATATTGGGTCGGACGGTTCGGCAATTCGAGCGACGCCGCGTGCGGCGTCGATTTCACGACCGCGAGCGTCTGGCCGAGCGGGCTGCGCAGTTCGAGCGACACGTCGTCGCCGTGTTCCTGCCAGTCGAAGTTGCCGTACACGTTCTGCGGGTTGCCGAGACGATCGTCGTACCGCACCGCGAAGCGGCCGTGGTACGCATGCGTCGCCGCCGTCTGCAGTGCCGCGCCCGTCGGCGTGCCGGCTGACGGCGGCGTACTCGCGCAGCCGGCGAGCGCGAGCGCCGCGCCGGCCGCGGCGAGCATGCGCTGCGCGCGGGAGGACAGGGAAAACATCGGGAACATCTGCATCAGAGGCCGTTGATCTGCAAGCGTTTCAGCGTCTGCACGAGCGTTTCGTTGTCGGGCTCGAGCTTCTGCGCGGCACGCCACGCGTTGCGCGCGTCGTCCTGCGCGCCGCTCTTCCACAGCACTTCGCCGAGATGCGCGCCGATTTCGGCGTTCGGCTGCAGTTCGTATGCCCGCTGCAGCACTTTCGTCGCGCCGGCCGTGTCGCCCATCCGGTACTTCACCCAGCCGAGGCTGTCCATGATGTACGCGTCGTTCGGCGCGAGCGCCATCGCCTTGTCGATCAGCTTGTTGGCCTCGGGCAGGCGCTGGTTGCGGTCGGCGAGCGAATAGCCGAGCGCGTTGTAGGCCTGCGGGTTGTCGGGCTGCGTGCGGATCAGCTCGCGCAACTGCGTTTCCATCGTCGTGTAGTGGCCCGTCTTTTCGGCCGCCATCGCGTAGTCGTAGCGCAGGTCGGGATCGTCCGGGAAGTCCTGGACGGCCTGCCCGAGCCGCGCCTCCGCTTCCGGATAGCGCTTCGCCGTGAACAGGATCGACGCATCGGTGCGCGCCACCACGGCCGCGTCGCGCGGATCCGTGATCGGCAGGTTGTCGAGCACCTTGCGCGCCTCGTCGGTCTTGCCCTGTTTCTGCAGCAGCTGCGCGCGCGTGATCTGCGCGGGCAGGTAGTGCTGGCTCGTCTGGTCGACCTTGTCGAGCCATTGCGACGCCTGCGCGTCGTTGTTCTGGTCGATCGCGATCTGCGCGAGGTAGATGTAGCCCTGGCCGACGTCGAGGTTCGGCTGCTTGTCGCCGAGCTGCACGTACTGCTTCAGGTAGCCGGTCGCCTCGTCGAGTTTCTTCTGCTGGATCTTGATCAGCGCGAGCGCCATCAGCGGCGTCGGATCCTTCGAGTCGAGCTTGCGCATCGTCTCGAACTGCTTCTGTGCGTCGTCGAGGCGGTCGTCGGCCAGATAGAGCTGCGACAGCGCGAGCCGTGCGTCGCGCGACTTCGGATTCTGCTGAACATACTTCTCGAACGACGCGATGCCCGCCGCGCGTTCCGCCGGCCCCATCTGCGACAGCATCAGCGCCGCCGGCAGGTAGTCGGGGCGAATCTGCAGCGCCTGCTTCAGCGACTGCGCGGCGCCGTCCTTGTCGTCGACCGCGAGCTGCTGCCGCGCGATCGCGAGCTGCGCCTCGGGGCGATTCATGTCGTTTTTCAGCATGTCCTTCAGCACCGCGAGGCCGCCGACGCGGTCGGAGCCGCGCACGAGCAGCGCCTGCAACGCGAGGATCGCCGGGCCGCGCGTGTCGCCGGTCGCGCGGGCCAGCTCGCGCGCGAGCATCGGCTGCGCGTCGGCCGGCTTGCCGGCGAGCACCAGCAGCGCGGCGTCGACCTGCGACGCCCGGTTCGAATCCGGTGCGTACTGGCGCCACAGGTTCGCGGCGGACAGCGCGTCGGCCGGGCTTTGCGCGCCGAGCGCGATTTCGGTCGCGCGCTGCGCCATGCGCGGATCGCGCGTGTCGCGGGCAAGCGCGAGGTAGGTCTGGTAGGCCGGCGCCGGCTGGCTGCGCTGGAGCGCGACCTCGGCGGCGAGCACCTGGTAGACGATCTGGCTCGTCAGCGGCACGCCGGGGAGATTCTTCTGCTCGTCCGGCATCACATGCTCGAACGCACCCTGCGGCTCCGCGTCGTCCGATGCCGGAGCCTGCGCGTGGGCCGGAAAGGCGGTGAGGGTCCAGGCGGCAAACAGCGCGGCACCGAGTGCACGGCGGACCGGGAAGGCGCGCGCGCCGCGCACGGCGGCGGGGCGCTTCTGAAGCAGCTTCGAGGGCAGGGTCATGGAAATCCGTTCGATGTTTCAACCGATTGTAACGCGCTCGCTACAATACACGCACGATCGTGATAGGGTCCGTTTACCTGTGGAACCCCCATGCGAATGCCCGACATCGCCCGCCTCGCGTGCTGCCAGGCGGGCGATGTCGGGCATTCCCGTGTTTGATTCGGGATCGCCGCGAGAACGTCCGTTCTCGTGGCGGCGCATGCGCGTTCCCTATGTAAGCAGACCGTAGCCTCAGACCCGCAAAACATGCCAGAGTTGCCAGAAGTCGAAGTCACGCGCCGGGGCATCGAGCCCTTTGTCGCGGGCCGCCGCGTCGAGCGTGTCGACGTCCGTACCGCGATGCTGCGCTGGCCCGTGCCGGCGGGGCTCGCCGAGCAGTTGCGCGCGCGCGAGGTGCTTGCCGTCGAGCGCCGCGGCAAGTACCTGCTGTTCGAAGTCGATGCCGGCTGGTTCATCGTCCATCTCGGGATGACCGGCACGTTGCGCGTGCTGCCCGCGGCCGGCGTGCCGGTCGCCGCGAAGCACGATCACATCGACTGGATCTTCGACGAATTCGTGCTGCGGTTCCGCGATCCGCGCCGCTTCGGCGCCGTGCTGTGGCATCCGCGCGAAGCAGGCGACGTGCATGCGCATCCGCTTCTCGCGAGCCTCGGCGTCGAGCCGTTCTCGCCGGCGTTCACCGGCGCGCTGCTGCATGCGCGTACGCGCGGCCGCACGGTGTCGGTCAAGCAGGCGCTGCTCGCGGGCGACATGGTCGTCGGCGTCGGCAACATCTATGCGTCGGAGAGCCTGTTTCGCGCCGGCATCCGGCCGACCACCGCCGCCGGCAAGGTTTCGCTGCCGCGCTACGAGCGGCTGGCCGATGCGGTACGCGCGACGCTCGCCGACGCGATCGAGCGCGGCGGCAGCACGTTGCGCGATTTCGTCGGCAGCAACGGCGAAAGCGGCTACTTCCAGCTCGACTGCTTCGTCTACGATCGCGCCGGCCAGCCGTGCCGCGTATGCGGTACGCCGATCCGCCAGATCGTGCAGGGCCAGCGGTCGACCTATTTCTGTCCGACGTGCCAGCGTTGAAACCCTTTTCCACGATCAGATAACTTGAAGCCGCCCCGCATCGCCCCCGCTCCGTTCCCCGTCACGCCGCTGCACCGCACGTTCGCCACGCGTCTCGTCGCGTGGCAGCGCGCGCATGGCCGCCACGACCTGCCATGGCAGAACACCCGAGATCCGTACCGGATCTGGCTGTCGGAAATCATGCTGCAGCAGACGCAGGTATCGACCGTCATTCCGTATTACACGCGTTTTCTCGACCGCTACCCCGACGTCGCCGCGCTCGCGGCCGCGCCGAACGACGACGTGATGGCGCTGTGGGCAGGGCTCGGCTACTACTCGCGCGCGCGCAACCTGCACCGCTGCGCGCAGGTCGTCGTCGCCGAGCACGGCGGCGTGTTTCCGGCGACGCCCGACGCGCTGGCCGAACTGCCGGGCATCGGCCGCTCGACGGCCGCCGCGATCGCATCGTTTGCGTACGGTGCGCGCGCAACGATCCTCGACGGCAACGTGAAGCGCGTGCTCGCGCGGGTATTCGGCGTCGAGGGCTTTCCGGGCGAGAAGCGCGTCGAGAACGACATGTGGGCGCTCGCCGAGTCGCTGCTGCCCGATGCCGCGAACGCGGCCGACGTGAGCGCGTATACGCAGGGGCTGATGGATCTGGGCGCGACGCTGTGCGTGCGCGGCAAGCCCGACTGCGCGCGCTGCCCGTTCGCGGGCGACTGCGTCGCGCAATCCACCGGCCGCCAGCGCGAACTGCCGGCCGCGCGGCCGAAGAAGGCCGTGCCGACGCGCAAGACCTGGATGCTCGTGCTGCGCGACGGCGACGCGGTGCTGCTCGAGCGACGGCCGCCGACCGGCATCTGGGGCGGGCTGTGGAGCCTGCCGCAAGCGGACGGCGATGCCGCGCTCGCGGATCTCGCGCGCGGCTTCGGCGGCGGCGGCACGGTGCCGCTCGCGCCGCTTACGCATACGTTCACGCATTTCCGGCTCGAGATCGAGCCGCGGCTGAGCGATCTGGCGGACGGCGGCGGCCTGCCGTCGCCGGCGCGGGACGCGGACACCGCATGGGTGCCGCTGAGCCGGCTCGACGCGTATGGCGTGCCGGCGCCCGTGCGCAAGCTGCTCGATGCGCTGAGCGGGCCGCTGCTGTAACGAACGGGGAAGGGCGCGGCGCGGGCCGCGTTCGGGAAGGCGCCGGGCTGCCGCGGCTTGGCCGTCGCGCAGGAAGGGCCCTTCAGGCGGGCGGCACGCGCGACGCGCGACAGAGCCGGCGGTCGTTACAGCCAGCCGTGCCGATCGAGCACGTGGTGCACGGCGTCGATGCGCGCGCCGACGTCCGGAAACTCCATCAGCTTTTGCCGCGCGCGCAGGTCGAGCGGCAGCAGTTCCGAGAGGCGATTCGATACCCAGCTCGGATCGTCGAGGCGGAACGGTTCGCCGAACGGCATTTTCTCCGGATCGGACTTCTTCAGTGCGTCGATGATGCGCTCGAGCACCTCGGCGCACGAGCCGAACTGCGCGAGCGCCTGTTCGCCTTCGAGCGGAATGTCGTCGGGCAGCGGCTCCGCGATGCCGACCAGCAGCCCGTTGCCTTCGACGCGATACGACAGCAGCTCGAAACGCTGCGTGCCGACCGCCTGCAGATACAGCATCCCGAACTCGCCGGTATCGCACTCGGTGATGCGCGCCATGCAGCCGATGGTCTCGGGCACCGACACCGCGCCGTCCTGCGCGACTTCGGGCCCGCTCTTGAGCAGGCACACGCCGAACGGTGCGTCGTCGCGCAGGCATGCGCGCGACATGTCGAGATAGCGCGCCTCGAACACCTTGAGCGGGAGCAGCCCCCCCGGAAACAGCACCGTGTGCAGCGGAAACAGCGGCAGGTCGATCAGGGTGGTCGATAGGGAGGACATGGCGCGCGGGCGTGGGGGCGGGTGTCGCTAGGGTCGGTCGACCTCGGAGACGAGCCGCGACGACGCGTCGACATCCACTGGCGCGTCACGATGCCGCACGATCACGTTCGCGTTGCGCGCCAGGCGCGCGGCGAGCGTTTCCGCGATGAACACCGAGCGATGCTGGCCGCCCGTGCAGCCGATGGCGACGGTCAGGTAGCTGCGGTTGTCATCGCGGAAGTGCGGCAGCCATTTCATCAGGAACGCATGGATGTCGTCGATCATCTGATGGACGATCGGCAGTGCGTCGAGAAAGGCGATGACCGGCTGGTCGAGCCCGGTGAGCGGGCGCAACTCGTGGTCGTAGTACGGGTTCGGCAGCGCGCGCACGTCGAACATCAGGTCGGCGTCGAGCGGCACGCCGCGCTTGAAGCCGAACGATTCGAACATCACCATCAGGTCGTTGTTCTTCTGCTCGATGAAGCGCTTGACCCAGGTGCGCAGCGCGTTCGCGCGCAGCGTGCTGGTATCGATCTGGTGGCCGAATTCGGCGAGCGGCGCGACGAGCTCGCGCTCGCGCTCGATCGCTTCCTCGAGCGACGACAGCAGGCCGACGTCCGCATCGTGCGACCGCGAGCCGGACAACGGATGGCGGCGGCGCGTTTCGGAGAAGCGCTGGATCAGCGCCTGGGTGCTCGCGTTGAGGAACAGCACGCGCACGTCGTGCTTGCGGGAGAGCTCGCGGATCAGGCCGGGCATTTCATCGAGCGACGCGCTCGAGCGCGCGTCGATCGCGACCGCGAGCCGGCGCTGGCCGTCCTGGGCGAGGTAGCGGGCGAGTTCGGGCAGCACGTGCGGCGGCAGGTTGTCGACGCAGTAATAGCCTGCGTCTTCGAGCGCGTTCAGCGCGACGGACTTGCCTGAGCCGGAGATGCCGGTAATGAGGACGATGCGCATGGGAACGGAGAATCCTGACGTTTCATCATAGCACCGGCTCGACGCGTCGGCGTTGCGCGGCCGGCGCGTGCAGGTTACACCAGCTTGCCGGGGAACTGACTGTCGGGATCTTGCATCGCGAGTCGTTGCCGATCCATGAAATCGCGCAACGTGTCGATTCCGCGCAACTGCAGGATCGTGTTCCGGACCGCCGCCTCGACGAGCACCGCGAGGTTGCGGCCGGCCGCGACCTGGATCGTGACCTTGCTGATCGGCAGACCGAGTACGTCGACGGTCTGGCTTTCGAGCGGCAGGCGCTGGAATTCGCCGTCGGGGCGCCGCACGAGCTGGACGATCAGCTTCAGCTTCATTTTCCGCCGCACGGCGGTTTCGCCGAAGATCGTCTTGATGTCGAGCAGGCCGAGGCCGCGCACTTCGAGCAGGTTCTGCAGCAGCGGCGGGCAGCGCCCTTCGACGAAATCGGGGCCAAGACGGACGAAATCGACCGCGTCGTCGGCGACGAGGCCGTGGCCGCGGCTGATCAGCTCGAGGCCGAGCTCGCTCTTGCCGAGGCCCGAATCGCCGGTCAGCAGCACGCCCATCCCGAGGATGTCGAGGAACACGCCGTGCAGCGTCGCGCGCGGTGCGAGGATGCGCGACATGTAGAGCCGCAGGCTGTCGATCACCGCGGCGGCCGACATCGGCGTCGTGAACAGCGGCGTGGATGAGCGCGTGCAGCGCAGCACCAGTTCGGGCGGGGCCGCGGCGCCGCCGGCAACGACGAGGAACGGCGGCTCGAGCGCGATCAGCTCGGCCATGTGGCGCGAGCGGTCTTCGTCGGTCTGCCGCTGGTAGTAGTCGATTTCGGCTTCGCCGAGCACCTGGATCCGGTTCGGGTGGATCAGGTTCAGGTGGCCGACGAGGTCGGCGCTCGACGTTGCGTTGCCGACCGTATCGGCCGAAAAGCCGCGTTCCCAGCCTTCATGCCCCGTCAGCCAGCTCAGTTTCAGCGTGGCTGCGTTGTCGTCGAAGATGCTCTGGGCGTTGATGCTGGACGTATCCATGACTCTCGTCACTCCAATGGGCCGGTGCGGGCGCGCGGCGACGGACGTCGCCATGCCGGGCCGGCGCCGGGCGGCCCTGGACGGCGGCGTGTGCCGCCTCGTACGGGGAAATATTCCGCCCGGAACAACTCAAGGTTGCCACTGAGTGAGCAGGCGATGCAACTCGGCGATATCCGTTTCGTTGTGCAGACGCTCGCGTGCGTCGCGATCGGACAGCAGCTGCGCGATTTCCGACAGGATCTCGAGGTGCTGCTGGGTGGCTTGCTCGGGGACGAGCAGGAAGATCAGGAGGCCGACCGGCTGGCCGTCGGGCGCTTCGAACGGGATCGCATCGGCCAGGCGGACGAACGCGGCGAGCGGGTGCTTGAGGCCCTTGATGCGGCCGTGCGGAATCGCGACACCTTCGCCGAGCCCGGTCGAACCGAGGCGCTCGCGCGCGAACAGGTTGTCCGTGACGGTGCTGCGGCCGATGCCGTTCTGATTCTCGAACATCAGCCCGGCTTGTTCGAAGACGCGTTTCTTGCTGGTGACCGAGAGGTCGATGACGACGTTCTCTATGGGCAGGATTTTGGCTAGGCGATTCATGTTGGCAGGCGATTGAGCGGCCTGGGGTCTCCTTGCGGCGGCGGACTGATTTTCCATGTTCGGCGATATCAAGGCATGTGGCATGGCAACCTGCAACGCAGCTACCGCATCCAACACCCCCCGGCGATAACCGGAACATTATAGAGCACAGCCGCGTGCGTGGCGCAGCACGGACGGACCGGTTGCACTTCCGCGCGGAGTCGCAAAAAAAACGCCCGGCGAACCGGGCGGCGTGCGTGTTGCAGTGACGGTTATTGCGGCGGCAGTTCGATCTGGTCGATCGACGGTTGAAGCTTGATCGGGTCGTGCGCGTGCGTTTGCAGGCGCTCCATGTGCTTGACGACCTGGCGATCCAGCTTGTCGATCAGCAGATCGATCGCGGCGTACAGGTTGCCGTTCGCACTTTCGACGAAGATGTCCTTGCCCTTCAGGTGCAGGTTGATTTCCGCGCGCTGCTGCTTGTCCTTTTCCTTGTGGTTGTCGACCGAGAGGATCACAGTGCCATCGATCACCTGATCGCTATGCCGTAGCACCCTGTCCAGCTTGGTGATCACGTATTCGCGAATTGCAGGCGTGACTTCGAGATGATGTCCACTGATCTTCAGGTTCATAGTGCTTCTCCAAGCGAGTGGCCACCCGGCCGCATCGAGGCGGCGCTCCGGTCGACTTGCCCGTGCCGCACGAGGCGGCGTATCGCGGACAGGTCGTCCGGCCTGTTCCCCGTGTGCGCGGTGGCCGGGACACGCCTGCCGCCGAGCAGGCAGCAGGCTTAAAGAGACTTGCGCAGATTTACTGCCGGGATCTTGAGGGCTTCGCGATATTTCGCAACCGTGCGGCGCGCGACCACGAAACCCTGTTCTGCCAGCAGCTCGGCAATGCGGCTGTCCGAAAGTGGCGATTTTGGGTCTTCAGCTCCTATCAGTTGCTTGATGAGGGCTCGGATGGCAGTCGACGACGCGGCGCCACCGGTGTCGGTCGAGACGTGAGATCCGAAGAAGTACTTAAATTCAAGCGTCCCGAACGGGGTCAGCATGTACTTCCCGGTTGTCACACGGCTGACAGTCGACTCGTGTAGGCCCAGCGTATCAGCTATTTCCCGCAAAACCAAGGGGCGCATGGCAATTTCACCGTGCGCAAAGAAATTCTTCTGACGCTCGACAATAGCCTGCGCGACGCGCAGGATCGTGTCGAAACGCTGCTGGATGTTCTTGATCAACCAGCGCGCTTCCTGAAGCTGCTGCTTCAGCGATCCGGCCGACGGATCGCCGCGGCTGTTGCGCAGGATGTTCGCGTACAGGTTGTTGATCCGCAGGCGCGGTACGACCTCCGGATTGAGCTCCGCGAGCCATCCCTGGCCGGCCTTCTTCACGATGATGTCGGGCACGACGTAGTCGGCCTCGGCCTTGCCGTATGCGGCGCCGGGGAACGGCTCCAGCGAGCGGATCAGCGCGTGCGCGTCGCGCAGCGCGTCGTCGCTCGCCTTCAGGTGCTTGCGCAACCGTGTGAAGTCGCGTGCGGCGAGCAGTTCGAGATGCTGCGACACGATCTCGAGCGCGAGCGTGCGCGTCGGGGACGGATCGAGACGCAGCAGCTGCAGCTTCAGGCATTCGGAGGCCGAGCGCGCGCCGACGCCGGCCGGGTCGAAGCTGTGCAGCAGCGCGAGCGCCGCGTTCAGTTCGTCGCAGTCGATGTCCAGTTCGGGCGGCAGGTCGGCGAGCACTTCGTCGAGCGTGGCGGTCAGGTAGCCGTCGTCGTCGAGCGATTCGATCAGGAACATCACGAGCGCGCGATCGCGCGGGCCGGCCTGCGTGACGCGCAACTGCGCGGACAGGTGGTCGCGCAGCGACGTCGCGGCTTCCTGCACCTGCAGCGGCGGCAGGTCGTCGTCGTCGGACGCGCCGCTCGAGCGGCCGTATTCGTCGAGGTTCCACTGCGGGCCGTCGTTGCCGTCGCCGGACCCGTAACCGTCGTATTCGTCGGCGCCGGCCGGCTCGTCGCGCTCCGCGCGATCGCTGGACGAGCCGCTGCCGTTCGACGTGGCGGGCTCGGTGTTCTGGGCGGGCGGCGTCTGCGCGATCAGCGACCCGTCCGACGCGACGCGCAGCGGGCTCGCGATCCATTCGTCGTCGTTCTCGAGCAGCGGGTTCTGCGCGACGGCCATCGCGACTTCCTGCTGCAATTCGAGCGTCGACAACTGCAGGAGCCGGATCGACTGCTGCAGCTGCGGCGTCAGCGCCAGATGTTGCGACAGGCGGAGTTGAAGGCTGGCTTTCATGGCAAGGAGGGAGTCATACCGGCAGTTTGCCACGACCCAGGCGCGTTGAGCCATCCGCGATTACGCGCGGCGCGCCGCCCGGTCGCGGGCATGGCCGCGAAGCGGGGCGCGGCCCCGCGCGGCGATGCCGGGCGGGGTGCAGCCAGCCACGAGGAGGAAGTTACATGCGGAAGTGTTCGCCGAGGTACACGCGGCGCACGCTTTCGTTTTCGATGATTTCGCTGGGGGCGCCGGCGGCCAGCACCGAACCGTCGCTGATGATGTACGCGTGGTCGCAGATGCCGAGCGTTTCGCGGACGTTGTGGTCCGTGATCAGCACGCCGATGTTGCGTTGCTTCAGGAACTTGACGATCTTCTGGATCTCGAGCACCGCGATCGGGTCGACGCCGGCGAACGGTTCGTCGAGCAGGATGAAGCTCGGGTTGGTCGCGAGCGCGCGCGCGATTTCGACGCGGCGCCGTTCGCCGCCCGACAGCGACAGCGCGGGATTCTCGCGCAGGTGGCCGATCTGCAGCTCATCGAGCAGCGCTTCGGTGCGCAACGAGATCGCGTCCTTCGACAGCCGCTTGCCGTCTTCGCCGTGCTGCAGCTCGAGCACCGCGCGGATGTTTTCCTCGACGGTCAGCTTGCGGAACACGGACGCTTCCTGCGGCAGGTACGACAGGCCGAGCGACGCGCGCTTGTGGATCGGCAGCAGGCTGATCGAGCTGCCGTTCAGCGAGATTTCGCCCGCGTCCGTCGGCACGAGGCCGACGATCATGTAGAACGACGTGGTCTTGCCGGCGCCGTTCGGGCCGAGCAGGCCGACGACTTCGCCGCTCTTCACGTCGAGCGACACGTCCTTGACGACCGTGCGCGAGCCGTAGCGCTTCTTCAGGTTGCGGACGACGAGCGAGCTCGTGGTGCCGGCCGGCTGGCGGTTCGGGAGCGCGTTCATTGGCCGGGCGCTCCCTGGATCGTGGTCGACGGCGACAGCTTGGCCGGCGCCCCGTTCAGCGGCGCGGGGCCGCCGTTCTTCGGCGACAGCATCGCGCGCACGCGGCCGTTCGGGTTGCCCGGCGCCGCGACGTCCTTGCCGCCCTTCGCGGTGTAGAAGTCGCGCTGGCCGTCGTACGTGATCACGCTGCCGTGCACGGTATCGGCGATCGTCGACGTGCCCTGCAGGCGGCGCACGGTCGCGGCGGTGGTCAGCGTGGTCAGGTCCTGCTTGCCGTCGTAGTCGATGCGCTCGGCGTCGCCGTCGATGTATTCGTCGAGGCCTTCGCGCTTCTGGCGGAACGTCGCGTGCTTCTTGCCGCTGCCGAACGACGTCGCGTACTGGTAGCCTTCCGGGTCCTGACGCACTTCGACGCGATCGCCCTTGATGATGATCGTGCCCTTCGTGATCACGACGTTGCCGGTCGCGACCGTGACCTGCTTCAGATCGTCATAGGTCAGGTTGTCGGCCTCGACGTTGATCGGCTTGTTCTGGTCGGCCTTCTCGGCATGGGCGAGCGGCGCCAGCCCGATGAGCGGGAGCGCCACGAGCGTCGCGGCGAGCGCGGCGCGGACGGCGCGCGCAGCGCCGCCGGAAATATGTCGAGGGAACGGTTCGTTCATGCAGTCACGTGAGGGATGCGTCACTTGGGTTGACCTTTCGAGCCGCCGGACGTGTCCGCCGCGGCAATCGTGCCGCGCACGTTGCCGTAAAGCTCGATGACCCGGGTGACGTTGTTGTACTTCATGCCGTCGGTCGCGTTGACGAGCGACAGGCCGCGCTGAAGTTTAACCGGCTTTTCGGTCTGGATCACATCGTCATTGACGAAGATCCGGAAATGCTGGGAATCGGCCTGCATCTGCGGATCGCCGCCGCCGGCTGCGCGCAGGATGCGCGCATCGTCGTACAAATCGACGATCGACACGTCGCCGTTGACGGTGCCGCGCTTCGCGGTGGTCGTCACGACGGGCTTGCCGGGCTGGAACGCGCGCATGGCCGGATCGGTCAGGTCGCTGCTTTCGGTGTCTTCGTAATGGACCAGCTTCGCGGCCGTCAGCCGGTACTGGGTCGTGCCGGACTGGTCGAGCTCGGTGACCGAGAAGTTGTCCGCGAAATAGTCGGGCGTGTGGCGCTTCGGCTGCACGGTGCCCTCGCCGGGCGGCGGCAGGGTGGCCTGCAGCAGCCACCAGGTGACGCCCGCGAGCGCGGCGACCGCGGCGAGCGGCAGCATCTGGGTCCAGCGGAAATGCGTGCTCATCGGTCAGGCTCCGCAGGCGGCGGCGAGCAGCGCGTCGTAGCGGCGCTGCGCACGCAGGATCGCATCGCAGGCCTCGCGCACGGCGCCGTGGCCGCCGCGGGCCTCGGCGACCCAGTGCGCGCGGGCGATCACCTCGGGGTGCGCGTTCGCGGGGGCCGTGGCGAAGCCGCAGCGCAGCATCACCGGCAGGTCGGGCCAGTCGTCGCCCATGTAGCCGCAGGCGTCGGCCGTCAGGCCGAGCGACGCGATCAGGTCGGCGAACACGGTGAGCTTGTTCTCGACGCCCTGGAACAGGTGCGCGATCTTCATTTCCTTCGCGCGCGCCGCGACGATGTCCGAGCGGCGGCCCGTGATGATCGCGGTCGCGATGCCGGCTTCGCCGAGCAGCTTCACGCCGTGGCCGTCGAGCGAATTGAACGACTTCATCGCGTCGCCGGCCGCAGTAAACAGCAGGCCGCCGTCGGTCAGTACGCCGTCGACGTCGAAAATCATCAGCTTCACGCGGCTCGCGCGTTCGGCCGCAGTCAGCGCTGCGCTCATCAGATCACCTTCTTCGAAAACAGGTCGTGCATGTTCAGCGCGCCGATCAGCGCGCCGTCGGCATCGACGACCAGCATCTGGTTGATCCGGTGGCGCTCCATCAGTTCCACGGCCTCGACCGCCAGGTGATCCGGCGCAATCGTGCGCGGGTCGCGCGTCATGACTTCGGTGATCGGCAGCGTGCGGAAGTCGCCGTCGCGCGCGAGCACGCGGCGCAGGTCGCCGTCCGTGAAGATGCCGGCGACCTTGCCGTCGGCGTCGACCACGGCCGTCATGCCGAGGCGTTTCGCGGTGATCTGGAACAGCGCGTCCGACAGCGTCGCGTTCAGCCCGACGGACGGGACGTCGTCGCCCGAGCGCATCACGTCGCGCACGTAGGTGAGCAGGCGCCGGCCGAGCGCGCCGCCCGGATGCGAGCGCGCGAAATCGTCCGAGCCGAAGCCGCGCGCGTCGAGCACGGCGACGGCGAGCGCATCGCCGAGCGCGAGCGCGGCGGTCGTGCTCGCGGTGGGCGCGAGGTTCAGCGGGCACGCTTCCTTCGACACCGCGGCGTTCAGGTTCACGTCGGCGAGCGTGCCGAGGCTCGACCCCACTCGGCCCGTGATCGCGATCAGCTTCGCGCCGATCCGCTTCACGAGCGGCAGGATCGCGACGAGTTCCGCCGATTCGCCGGAATAGGAGATGCCGATGAAGACGTCGTCGGAGGTGACCATCCCGAGGTCGCCGTGGCTGGCCTCGGCAGGGTGGACGAAGAAGGCCGGGGTGCCGGTGCTGGCCAGCGTGGCTGCGATCTTGCGGGCGATATGCCCCGATTTGCCGATGCCGGACACCACCACGCGGCCGCGGCAGCCGAGCAGCAGCGCAACGGCCTCGACGAAGCCGCCGTCGAGCTGGTCGCGCAGCGCGCGCACGGCGTCCGCCTCGATGTCGAGCACGTCGCGGGCGAGCGCGAGCGCCCGGTCATCATTGATTTTCGCTATCATGCGCGGAGTATAGCAAAGGCGTTTGTTCGCCGCGCCGGCCTTCGGACTCGTCCGAAGCAGCCTGTCCACCGCCACCACCCCGCGCCCGCATTGCCGTGGCCCCGACGAACGAGGACGCTTCGCCTGTGATTTCCCCGCTCGAAATGACCCTGCTGCTGCTGCTGGCCTCGGTGGTGGGCGTCGTCGTATTCCGCTCGTTGAACCTGCCGCCGATGCTCGGCTACCTGACCGTCGGCATCCTGGTCGGCCCGCACGCGCTCGGCATCACGGCGGATCTCGAACGGGCCGAGCATCTCGCGGAATTCGGCGTGGTGTTCCTGATGTTCTCGATCGGCCTCGAATTCTCGCTGGCGAAGCTGAGGTCGATGCAGCGGCTCGTGTTCGGGCTCGGGCTGCTGCAGGTCGTCGCGACGCTGGTACTCGCGCTCGCGCTCGGCGCGCTGTTCGAGCGCTGGGAGCACCTCACATGGCAGGGCAGCATCGCGCTCGGCGGCGCGCTCGCGATGTCGTCGACGGCGATCGTGTCGAAGATGCTCGCCGAGCGGCTCGAGATCGAGACCGAGCACGGCCGCAACATCTTCGGCGTGCTGCTGTTCCAGGATCTCGCGGTCGTGCCGCTGCTGATCGTGATCGCCGCGTTCGGCGCCGAATCGTCGAAGGACCTCGCGCTCACGCTCGGCGTCGCGGCGGTCAAGATCGTGATCGCGCTTACGCTGCTGCTGGTCATCGGGCAGCGCTTCATGACGCGCTGGCTCAACGTCGTCGCGCGGCGCCGCTCGCAGGAGCTGTTCGTGCTGAACCTGCTGCTCGTCACGCTGGGCGCCGCGTTCATCACCGACAAGTTCGGCCTGTCGCTCGCGCTCGGCGCGTTCATCGCGGGGATGCTCATTTCCGAGACGCCGTTCCGCCACCAGGTGGAGGAGGACATCAAGCCGTTCCGCGACGTGCTGCTCGGCCTGTTCTTCGTGACGACGGGGATGCTGCTCGATCCGCGCGTGATCTGGGAGCATCCGTTGCTCGTGCTCGGCTTCTTCGTCGGGCAGATCCTGTTCAAGGCGACCATGATCGCCGGGCTCGCGCGCCTCTTCGGCGCGACGCCGGGCGTCGCGATGCGCACGGGCATCGGCCTCGCGCAGGCCGGCGAATTCGGCTTCGTGCTGCTGAACCTGATCCTCGACCGGCATCTCGTCGATTCGACGCTGCTGCAGGCGATCCTCGCGTCGATGCTGCTGTCGATGCTCGCCGCGCCGTTCCTGATCCAGAACGCCGACCGCATCGTGATGCGGCTGTCGTCGACCGAATGGATGCAGCAGTCGCTGCAGATGACGCGGATCGCGACGCAAAGCCTGAAGCAGCGCGGCCACGTGATCATCTGCGGCTACGGCCGCGCGGGCCAGAACCTGGCGCGCATGCTCGAGCAGGAAGGCATTTCGTACGTCGCGCTCGATCTCGACCCCGATCGCGTGAGCGCGGCCGCGACGGCCGGCGAATCGGTTGTGTTCGGCGACGCGGCGCGCCGCGAGTCGCTGGTCGCGGCTGGTATCCACCGGGCGGCGGCCGTCGCGATCACCTATGCGAACACGCCGTCCGCGCTGCGCGTGCTGCACCACGTGCACGAGCTGGAGCCGACGCTGCCCGCGATCGTGCGCACCGTCGACGATGCCGATCTCGAGAAGCTGCTCGCGGCCGGCGCGACCGAGGTGATTCCGGAGATCGTCGAGGGCAGCCTGATGCTCGCGTCGCATACGCTGGTGCTGGTCGGCGTGCCGATGCGCAAGGTCGTGCGACGCGTCGAGGAGATGCGCGACGAGCGCTACAGCCTGCTGCGCGGCTATTTCCGCGGCGCGGACGACGCGGACGACGACGATCACGAGCAGGTGCGGCTACAATCGGTGCCGGTCGATGCGCGCGCGGACGCGGTCGGGCGTTCGCTGGAAGAACTGGGGCTGTATGCGCTCGGCCTGGAAGTCACGGCGATCCGCCGGCACGGCATCCGCGGCGTCGAACCCGATCCGCAGACCAAGCTGCGCGCGAGCGACATCGTGGTGCTGCGCGGGCTGCCCGAGGCGCTCGCGCTCGCGGAGGAGCGGTTGTCGCGCCATCGGCGCGATCCGCCGGCCGCGGCTGCGTGAGCCGCGATTCACAACCTGACCCGTATTGATCAGAAACGGTGCCCGATCTTCGCGCACCGTTTTTTTCGGAGAGTTTCATGCCGCATTCGTCGCCGGGCACACCGCTCGATCCGGTCGCCTTCCTCCACAGCCAGATCCGCACGGTGCCCGACTGGCCGCAGCCGGGCGTGCAGTTCCGCGACATCACGACGCTGCTGCAGAGCCCGAAGGCGCTGCGCATCCTCGTCGACCTGTTCGTCGAACGTTATGTCGACGCGAAGCTCGACTACGTCGCGGGCCTCGACGCGCGCGGCTTCATCATCGCGCCGATCGTCGCGTACGAGCTGAGCGTCGGCTTCGTGCCGATCCGCAAGGTCGGCAAGCTGCCGTACAAGACGCGTTCGGAATCGTACGACCTCGAATACGGCAGCGCGACGGTCGAGATTCACGAAGATGCGTGCAAGCCCGGCGACCGCGTGATCATCATGGACGACCTGATCGCGACCGGCGGCACGATGATGGCGGGGCGCAACCTGCTGCAGCGGCTCGGCGCGGTGGTCGTCGAAGGCGCGGCGATCATCGACCTGCCCGATCTCGGCGGCTCGGCGCTGCTGCGCAACGCCGGACTGCCGGTCTATACCGTTACCGAATTCGCCGGCCACTGAACGCCGGTCCGCCGGGGGTTGCCGCTCCGGCTTGCCGGGTTCACGCCTGGTTCACGCTTGGTTCACATTCCGCAGCGAGGTCACGATGCCCAATTTCATGCTGTTTCTCGCCACGTCGATCGCGATCACGTTCGCGCCGGGTCCCGACAACCTGCAGGTGCTCGCCCGCGGCATCTCGCAGGGCCGCGCGGCCGGCTTCGTCGCCGCGCTCGGCTTCACGGCGGGGATCCTGTTCCACACGACGCTCGCGGCGCTCGGCGTCGCGGCCGTGCTGCGTTCGTCGCCGGTCGCGTTCCAGATCCTGAAGCTCGCGGGCGCCGCATACCTCGTGTGGATCGGCATCAAGGCGCTGCGCAGCCAGGGCCTCGCGAACGCGCATGCGCGCCCGCCGCAGCCGCTCGGCACGATCTTCCGGCAGAGCGTGATCGGCAACCTGATGAACCCGAAGGTCACACTGTTCTTCGTCGTGTTCCTGCCGCAGTTCGTCGATCCGCACGGCGCGCAGGGCGTGACGCTGCAGATGTTCGAGCTCGGCGCGCTGTTCATGCTGCAGACGGCCGCGGTCTTCTCGCTGTTCGGCGTCGGCGCGGGCATGATCGGCGCATGGCTGAAGCGCCGCCCGAAGGCCGGCGTGTGGCTCGACCGGATCGCCGGCGCGACGTTCATCGCGATCGGCATCCGCGTCGCGCTGAAGGACTGAGCGCGATGACGTTTCCGTGCATCGCGGCCGCGCGCCGCTTCGATCCGGCCGCGCATCTGCGTTTCGAGATCGCCGGCCAGGCGGTCGGCTGGGTGCGCCGCCAGGACGTCGCGAAGCTCGCGCGCTGGCCCGACGTGTTCGAGCTGACCGGCGAGCGGGTCGTGCTGTCGGCGCGCTACGATTCGGTCGACGCGCGCAGCATGGCGCTGGCCAGCGCGATCGGCGCGCTCGCGGCCGAAGGCGCGATTCCCGGCTGGCGCGACGAGATCTACGCGATCCGCAACCGCTTCGACGATCCGCCGCTCGCCTACATCGAGCGCGCCGCGTCGCGCTTCTTCGGCACGCAGACCTATGCGGTGCACGTGAACGGCATCGTAGAATACGCGGTTACGCCGGGCGAGCCGCCCGCCGCGGCCGCGCCGAAGATGTGGCTCGGCCGCCGCAGCGCGACCAAGGCCACCGACCCCGGCATGCTCGACAACGTCGTCGCCGGCGGGATCGGCTGGGGGCTGGGCGTTCACGAGACGCTCGCGAAGGAATGCTGGGAAGAAGCCGGCATTCCGGCCGATCTGGCGGCGCGCGCGATCGCGGGCCGCACGGTACAGGTGCTGAACGCGTTGCCGGAAGGCACGCAGTCGGAACTGATCTTCGTGTACGACCTGCCGCTGCCGCACGACTTCGCGCCGCGCAACCAGGACGGCGAAGTGGCCGAGCACCTGCTGGCCAGCGTGCCCGAGGTGATCGGCTGGCTGCGCGAAGGCCGCGCGACGATGGATGCGAGCCTCGCGACGCTCGACACGCTGCTGCGCCACCGCTGGATTCCGGCGGCCGACGCGGCCGGTATCGACGCGCTGTTCGTGCCGGCCGCGTGACGCGCGCCGCGCGGCGCGAACGGGCAATTTGACGAATACGGAAACAATGGGAGTCGCGGTCATGCCGACCGATCACAGCTTTATCTTGAAACTGTCGTGCCCCGACCGGCACGGCATCGTCCATGCGGTCTCGGGCTTCCTGTTCGAGCGCAGCAACAACATCCTCGATTCCGCGCAGTTCGGCGACAGCCGCACCAGCGAGTTCTTCATGCGCGTGCACTTCGAGCAGGACGGCGGCGGCGTGGATGCCGCGTCGGCGCTCGACACGCTTCGCAACGAATTCGCGCCGCTCGCCGAGCAGTTCTCGATGCGCTGGGAGCTGCACGATGCGGCTGTGAAGCCGCGCGTCGTGATCATGGTGTCGAAGATCGGCCACTGCCTGAACGACCTGCTGTTCCGCTATCGCACCGGCCAGTTGCCGATCGAGATTCCGGCGATCGTGTCGAACCACAAGGAGTTCTACCAGCTTGCCGCGAGCTACAACATTCCGTTCCATCACTTCCCGCTGATCGGCGGTTCGTCCGATGCCGCGAAGGCCGCGCAGGAAGCGCGCGTGCTGGAAGTGATCGACGAGCACCAGGCCGATCTCGTCGTGCTCGCGCGCTACATGCAGATCCTGTCGCCGAACATGTGCGAGCAGCTCGCCGGGCGCGCGATCAACATCCACCATTCGTTCCTGCCGAGCTTCAAGGGTGCGAAGCCTTACTACCAGGCGTTCGACCGCGGCGTGAAGCTGATCGGCGCGACCGCGCACTACGTGACGACCGATCTCGACGAAGGCCCGATCATCGAGCAGGAAGTCGAGCGCGTCGATCACAGCATGACGCCCGACCAGCTGACCGCGATCGGCCGCGACGTCGAGTGCGTGACGCTCGCGCGCGCGGTGAAGTGGCACGTCGAGCACCGGATCGTGCTGAACGGGACGAAGACGGTCGTGTTCCGCTGATCCGTCGGCCGCGGAAGGCCGGCTCCACGAGCAAAAACGCCGCGCCCTTCACGGGGCGCGGCGTTTTTTATCGCCGTTGACGAGCGGGCGGCTTCAGATCAGCCGCAGCAGGTACAGCTCGCGTTTCAGGTACGCATAGAAGATCGGCGCGGCGATCACGCCCGGCAGCCCGAACGCGGCTTCCATGATCAGCATCGCGAGCAGCAGCTCCCACGCGCGCGACTCGATCTGGCCGCCGATGATCTTCGCGTTCAGGAAGTATTCGAGCTTGTGGATGACCACGAGGAACGCGAGCGACGCGATCGCGGTGCCCATGCTGACCGACAGCGACACCGCGACGATCAGCGTGTTCGAGATCAGGTTGCCGATCACGGGCAGCAGGCCGACGATGAACGTGACGAGCACGAGCGTTTTCGACAGCGGCAGCCGCTGGTGGAAGATCGGCAGCGCGACGAGCAGGTAGATGCCGGTGAAGGCCGCGTTGATCGCCGAGATCTTGATCTGCGCGAACACGATGCGGCGGAACGCGTCGGCGAAGCGCGACACGCGCGTGACGAGCGCGGTCGACAGCGGCCGGCGCACCTTGCCCTGCTCGACGCCGATCGCGATCATCGCGCCGATGATCATCCCGAACAGCACGTGGCCGAAGCCGCGCGCGACGCTCTTGCCGCTTTGCTGGAGCTGGTCCATGTGCGAGTGCATCAGCACGGCCGCCTTCGTCTTCATCTGTTCGACGTCGACGGGCAGCAGGTTCGCGATCCAGGCCGGCGTGCGTGCGCGGGTCTGCTCGACGATCTGCATCAACTGGTCGAGCAGGCTCTGCAGGTTCGGCACCGTGTGCTCGAAATGCTCGATGATGCCGAGCGTCAGGCCGGTGAGCCCGCCGACGATCGCGATCGACAGCAGCACGACGGCGACCCAGCGCGCGCGCATGCTGGTGGTATGGCGTTCGATCACGGGCGCGATCGTGTGGATCAGCTGATAGACGAGCAGGCCGGCCAGCATCCCGCCGAGCAGCCGGAGCTCGAGGACGAGCCACATCATGACGAGCGCGAAGAGATAGCTGCCGACCTCGAGTGCCGACAGCTTCGGCAGGCTCAAGTCGCTCGTCAGCCGCACGCTGCGCAGGTGCGGCTCGCGGTTCTGCGTGTCGCGCGACTCTTGTTGCTTCTCCATCGTGGATTCCTGTCGTCCGTGTGTCGTGCCGCGCAGCGCGCGGCAGAGCGCCGGTCGCCCGGCGCCGCACCGGATTGGTGCGGATGGCGAACCTTACGACCGTAAAGTATAGCTGCCATTATGGTCCGCAAACGGGCCGTTTGGCGCGTGGTGTAAACGCAGAAGGGAAAACGAGGGGACGCGGCCCGCCCTCGACGCGCGCACGGCCGGGCGGCCGCGCGCGGGGAAGGGCGGAACCGGCGGACGGGCGTCAACCGGCCGCGACTTTGCGGGTCGGACGCTTGAGCAGCGGCGCGAGGTACTTGCCGGTGAAGCTCGCCTTCGTCTTCGCGACCTGCTCGGGCGTGCCCTGCGCGATGATCTGGCCGCCGCCGGCGCCGCCTTCGGGGCCGAGGTCGATCACCCAGTCGGCCGTCTTGATCACGTCGAGGTTGTGCTCGATGATCACGACCGTGTTGCCCTGGTCGCGCAGCCGGTGGATCACTTCCAGCAGCAGCGCGATGTCGTGGAAGTGCAGGCCGGTGGTCGGCTCGTCGAGGATGTACAGCGTGCGGCCGGTGTCGCGCTTCGACAGCTCCAGCGACAGCTTCACGCGCTGCGCCTCGCCGCCCGACAGCGTCGTGGCCGACTGGCCGAGGCGGATGTAGCCGAGGCCGACGTCGAGCAGCGTCTTCAGCTTGCGCGCGATGACCGGCACCGCGCTGAAGAACTCGTACGCGTGCTCGACCGTCATGTCGAGCACTTCGCTGATGTTCTTGCCCTTGTACTGCACTTCGAGCGTTTCGCGGTTGTAGCGCTTGCCGTGGCACACGTCGCACGGCACGTAGACGTCCGGCAGGAAGTGCATCTCGACCTTCAGCACGCCGTCGCCCTGGCACGATTCGCAGCGGCCGCCCTTCACGTTGAACGAGAAGCGGCCCGGATCGTAGCCGCGCTCCTTCGACGCCGGGACGCCCGAGAACAGCTCGCGGATCGGCGTGAACAGGCCCGTGTACGTGGCCGGGTTCGAGCGCGGCGTGCGGCCGATCGGCGACTGGTCGACGTTGATCACCTTGTCGAAATGCTCGAGGCCCTCGATCGCCTCGTGCGGCGCCGGCTCGGCCGATGAGCCGTACAGGTGCCGCGCGACCGCGTGATACAGCGTGTCGTTGATCAGCGTCGACTTGCCGGAGCCCGACACGCCGGTGATGCAGGTCAGGAGGCCGACCGGCAGCTCCAGATCGACGTGCTTCAGGTTGTTGCCGTGCGCGTCGACGATGCGCAGCATCCGCTCGGGATCGGGCGCGAGCCGCTCGTCCGGATACTCGATGACGCGCTTGCCGAGCAGGTACTGGCCGGTCAGCGACTGCGGGTTCGACTGCACCTGCTTCGGCGTGCCTTCGGCGACCACGACGCCGCCGTGCTCGCCCGCGCCCGGCCCCATGTCGACGACGTAGTCGGCCGTGCGGATCATGTCCTCGTCGTGCTCGACGACGATCACCGAATTGCCGAGGTCGCGCAGGTGCTTGAGCGTGCCGATCAGGCGGTCGTTGTCGCGCTGGTGCAGGCCGATCGACGGCTCGTCGAGCACGTACATCACGCCCGTGAGGCCCGAGCCGATCTGCGACGCGAGCCGGATGCGCTGCGCCTCGCCGCCCGACAAGGTCTCGGCGCTGCGCTCGAGCGACAGGTAGTCGAGGCCGACGTTGTTCAGGAACGTGAGGCGCGCGACGATTTCCTTGATCACCTTGTCGGCGATCTCGCGCTTCGCGCCTTCGAGCGTCAGCCCGTCGAAATAGCCGAGCGCGTCGCGCAGCGGCCAGCCGCTGATTTCATAGATGCCGCGCGCATGGTCGCCGGTGCCGATCCGCACGTGGCGCGCCTCGCGGCGCAAGCGCGTGCCGTCGCACGACGGGCACGGCTGGTTGTTCTGGTACTTCGACAGCTCTTCGCGCACCGCGACCGAATCGGTCTCGCGGTAGCGGCGTTCGAGGTTCGGGATGATCCCTTCGAACACGTGCTCGCGGATCGTCGTGCGGCCGCGCTCGTTGATGTACGAGAACGGGATCGTCTGCTTGCCCGAGCCGAACAGCAGCACCTTGCGGATCTTTTCGGGCAGATCCTCGAAGGCGGCGTCGATGTCGAATTCGTAGAATGCCGCGAGGCTCTGCAGCATCTGGAAATAGAACTGGTTGCGCCGGTCCCAGCCCTTCACCGCGCCGGCGGCAAGCGACAGCGACGGGTGCGCGACGACCCGCTTCGGGTCGAAGAACGTGATCTGGCCGAGGCCGTCGCATTCCGGGCACGCGCCCATCGGGTTGTTGAACGAGAACAGGCGCGGCTCGAGCTCCTGCAGCGAGTACGAGCAGATCGGGCACGCGAACTTCGAGCTGAACAGGTGCTCGCGGTCGGTATCCATCTCGAGCGCGATCGCGCGGCCGTCGGCGAGGCGCAGCGCGGTTTCGAACGATTCGGCGAGCCGCTGCTTCATGTCCGGGCGCACCTTCAGGCGATCGACGACGACGTCGATCGTGTGCTTGTCGTTCTTCTTCAGCTTCGGCAGCGACTCGACCTCGTAGATCTTCGCGACGCCTTCGTTCGCGGTGCCGCCGCCCGAGCGCACGCGAAAGCGCACGAAGCCCTGCGCCTGCATCTCCTCGAACAGCTCGGCGTGCTCGCCCTTGCGGTTCGCGACGACGGGCGCGAGGATCATCAGCTTGGTTTCCTCGGGCAGCGCGAGCGCCGCGTCGACCATCTGCGACACGCTCTGCGCCTCGAGCGGGATGTCGTGGTCGGGGCAGTACGGCGTGCCGACACGTGCGTACAAAAGTCGCAGGTAGTCGTGGATTTCCGTGACCGTGCCGACGGTCGAACGCGGGTTGTGGGACGTTGCCTTCTGCTCGATCGAGATCGCTGGCGACAGCCCCTCGATCAGGTCGACGTCGGGCTTCTCCATCAGCTGCAGGAACTGGCGGGCGTACGCGGACAGGCTTTCCACGTAGCGGCGCTGGCCTTCGGCATAAAGGGTGTCGAACGCGAGCGACGACTTGCCCGACCCGGACAACCCGGTAATCACGACCAGTTTGTGGCGCGGCAGGTCGAGATTGACGTTTTTCAGGTTGTGGGTGCGTGCCCCACGGATACGGATCTGTTCCATGAACCTGGCGAAAATGGAGGGAACCAAACCTGCTACTATAACGGCTTTTCGAGACCGTCGTTTACGGCCCCCAGCCTTTACAGCAGGTGGCAGCAAGGCGACACCTGCGCCGGGGAAAGCGGTCGCGCCGCGCGTTCCGGGCGGCCCGCAGGCCGCCTGCATCCGGCCCCGACGTGTCGCCCGAAAGGCCGCCAGGCCGCCGGTCCTGATCTTCCGCCGCCCGCTGCCGGGCGGACATTCCGATCATTCGAAATTCATTCCCGATGTCCAATCCGTCTGCCACGTCTTCCCGCATGACTGCGCCCGAACTGCGCGCGACCACGTCGCTCGCGGCGATCTTCGCGCTGCGCATGCTCGGCCTGTTCATGATCATGCCGGTGTTCTCGGTCTACGCGAAAACCATTCCGGGCGGCGACAACGTGCTGCTCGTCGGGGTCGCGCTCGGGGCCTACGGCGTCACGCAGTCGCTGTTCTATATCTTCTACGGCTGGGCGTCCGACAAGTTCGGCCGCAAGCCGGTGATCGCCACGGGCCTCGTGATCTTCGCGCTCGGCAGCTTCGTCGCCGCGTTCGCGCACGACATCACGTGGATCATCGTCGGCCGCGTGATCCAGGGGATGGGCGCCGTGTCGTCGGCGGTGCTCGCGTTCATCGCCGACCTGACCTCCGAGCAGAACCGCACGAAGGCGATGGCGATGGTCGGCGGCTCGATCGGCGTGTCGTTCGCGGTCGCGATCGTCGGCGCGCCGATCGTGTTCCACTGGGTCGGGATGAACGGGCTGTTCGCGATCGTCGGGGTGCTGTCGATCCTCGCGATCGGCGTCGTCCTGTGGATCGTGCCCGACGCGGCGAAGCCCGTGCACGTGCCCGCGCCGTTCGCCGAGGTGCTGCACAACGTCGAGCTGCTGCGCCTGAACTTCGGCGTGCTGGTGCTGCATGCGACGCAGACGGCGCTGTTCCTCGTCGTGCCGCGCCTCTTGGTCGACGGCGGGCTGCCGGTCGCCGCGCACTGGAAGGTCTACTTGCCGGTGATGGGGCTCGCGTTCGTGATGATGGTGCCGGCGATCATCGTCGCGGAAAAACGGGGCAAGATGAAGCCGGTGCTGCTCGGCGGCATTCTGGCTATCCTGATCGGCCAATTGTTGCTCGGCAGCGCACCGCATACCATTCTGATTGTGGCGGCGATCCTGTTCGTGTACTTCCTCGGGTTCAACATCCTGGAAGCGTCGCAGCCGTCGCTCGTGTCGAAGCTCGCGCCGGGTTCGCGCAAGGGCGCGGCCACGGGCGTCTACAACACCACGCAGTCGATCGGGCTTGCGCTCGGCGGCATCGTGGGCGGCTGGCTGCTGAAGCACGGCGGCGCGAACACGGTGTTCTACACGTGTTCTGGGCTCGTTGCCGCGTGGCTTATAATCGCGGCCAGCATGAAAGCGCCGCCGCGCAAGGCCTGAACCTGATTGCCGGGCAGGCACCGGCGGCGTTCGCCGGCTCGCCCGGCGGGCCGCGCCGACGCTTTCGCGGGCGGCCCCGCATCGAATTTACTGGAGAAACACATGGCATCCGTCAACAAGGTCATCCTCGTCGGCAACCTCGGCGCCGATCCTGAAGTCCGTTACCTGCCGAGCGGCGACGCGGTTGCGAACATCCGTCTCGCGACGACCGACCGCTACAAGGACAAGGCAAGCGGCGATTTCAAGGAAATGACCGAGTGGCATCGCGTCGCGTTCTTCGGCCGTCTGGCGGAAATCGTCAGCGAATACCTGAAGAAGGGTTCGTCGGTCTATATCGAAGGCCGCATCCGCACGCGCAAGTGGCAGGGCCAGGACGGCCAGGACCGTTACTCGACCGAAATCGTCGCCGAACAGATGCAGATGCTCGGCGGCCGCGGCGGTGCGGGCGGCGGCGGTGGCGGCGGTGACGAAGGCGGTTATGGCGGCGGCTACGGTGGTGGCGGCGGCGGTCGCGGCGAGCAGGCGGAGCGCGGCGGTGGCGGCGGCGGTCGTGCCAGCGGCGCAGCGCGTGGCGGTGCGGGTGGCGGCGCGCAGAGCCGTCCGAGCGCGCCGGCAGGCGGTGGCTTCGACGAGATGGACGACGATATCCCGTTCTAGCCGGAACGTTGTCGCCTAGTGTAAGGATAGACCCGAATTTTCGAGCTAAATCAGTGATTTAGCTTGGATCTTCGGGTCTTTTTTTGTTTACACATTTTTCAGTCTAGGCGGAACGTGCCCGGACGGTAAAAAATGGGTTCCGTTCGTTGGATGGGGCCCATCGTGATCAGATATGCAGTTCGTGAAGTTCGCCTTGAGAACGGCGAGCGCTTCCCTCTCTTGGTGTCTGGAGACCCGGTTGGGCTGCCGGTGCCGGAGATTCTGGAATACACCCTCGCTAAACTACGGGCGCGTGGGCTTCGACGTGCGAGCATTCGTCACCGGACCGAAGCGCTCGGCCTAGCGCTGCAATTTCTCTCGGATCATCGTATCGACCTTGTCCTTCGAGCGAGTGATCAAATTTTCTTGTCCTTGAATGAGTTGGTCGCGCTGGCCGATCGGTGCCGAACACCCATGGGAAAGCTTGCTGCCAGCCTAGTGGTCGGTTCCGCATATGCCGCAGTTCGTTACGCAACAGCAATTGATTACATGCTTTGGGTGTTCGAACCGGTCATAGCTCGTATTTCTGATGCGCCAGCCAGACACGCAGCGAACGTAGCGTTGCAGAGATTCCTTGCTCGTTCTCGCTCAGTCTCCCCGCGTTCGCGCGGCCGTGGTTCTCATCTTGACGGAGAACGCCATGGTCTTCGAGAAGACCAGCGGAAGCTATTCCTCAAAGTCATTCGCCCAGAAGATCCGGGAAATCCATTTGGCTTAAAGGTTAGAACGAGAAATTATGCTCTATTGCTGACTGCGTTTAAGTTGGGCACTCGCTCTGGAGAGGTTCGCGGCCTGAAGAAAAGCGATCTCAATCTTGACTGTGTGCCGACCGAACTAACGATTCTGCCCCGCTATCACGACGTCGACGATAAGAGGAGCGATCCCGCTTCAGCGAAAACTCTGGGACGTTTGTTGTACGTCGACGCGGAATTGGCCGATGCCCTAGAGCGTTGGTTGGGTGATAGGAGCAACAGAGCACGTTGGCCGCGAGCTCATCGTAATCCCTACGTCTTCGTAAACAGATATGGCGATGCAATGGAGGGGCGAGGCTATCGAAAAATCATCGAAACGCTGAGGCGCCGATATCCCGAGTTAAGGGCGTTGTGCCATCACGTTCTGCGGCACGATTGGAACGACCGCTGGGTGGCGGCGACGGAGCAAGATGGCGTTGACTTCGAGAAAGCACAACAAGAGCAGAAATATGCGATGGGTTGGTCGCATCAGTCGGATATGCCTTTGCGATATGGTCGACAAGCAATTGCTTCTGCTGCAAACAGGAGAATTCTCAATCTTCAGCAACGCTCGGAGAACAGCAATGAGTAGGCGCGCAGTGGTCAAGCAAGAGCGTGGCGAACAAGCGAGCCCAACTGATGGCATTTTTGTGGTTGTCAGCTACAACAAAGTCCGTGTCGACGTTAGCAAAGACATTTGGCCACTCGCACTGGATATATCCCTGGACTGGCGCTCCTTTCCCGAAGTGGGAACGAGTCTATATTCATCGTTGCATTCATTCTTGGTGCAGTCGGTAAGGACTCTCGCGCCCAAGACTGTTATGAGCTATTTCGCGGGACTCCGCCATTGCATACTAGCGGCAATGGCGCTGGGAATCGATGTTTCGTCTCCCCAAAATTTTGATGTCGCCTTTGTTGATAGGCTCCGCTTTTATATCAATGACAACGTCGGTGAGGCAAGCGTGTTCTGGGTACTCCACGCGTATCGGAGATGGTATCAATGGTGCTCGGACGCAGGTCTCGAAGGGTTCAATGCAACGGTTTCCGATGGGTTGGATGCAATAGTTGTTGGTGGAAATCGAAAGGGTGAGGCGGTGCTGTCTCACGATCCCGCTCAGGGCCCACTGCATCCGACTGAATTTGATCGACTTTTCCTTGCTGTTCGCGACGCGACGATCAATCGGCTGTTGCCAGACGCGGATCTTGCCGTCGCGTGGCTCTTTATGTCGTTCGGATGTAATCCGAGAAATCTACAGCTCCTCAACGATGAGGACTTGCTACGAACACTGATGTCCGATGGAACAGTGAGGTACGAACTGAGGATTCCACGGATAAAGAAGCAAGGTGTTGGAGTGCGGGAGCAATTCAGGACTCGTCCTCTACGACAAGAGATCGGTGAACTACTCGAGCGTATTGTAAAGAAGAATGCAGGCGCTAAGTCTGTTGTCATGTTGGGTGGTGTATCGTTCGCACCCGCATTATTCCGCCTAGACGAACCACAGCGAATCAGTGCGAATGTTCCGGACCTCGTGGCTGATTCGATACGCTGGAGCGTCCAAGCATTTCGCGAGGCGCTACGTCGAGTCGCGAGTCAATTGGACCTGTGTTCCCGCGATGGCTCTCGTTTGAATCTGACGCCTCGCAGGCTCCGCTACACATTTGCGACACGCTTGGTTCAGGACGGTGCATCGCAAGTTCTCCTCGCCGACGCGCTCGACCATACGGATCTTCAGCAGGTCATGGTCTATTACAACGCCCGTGCTGACGTTGTCGTCAAGTTGGATCGTGCAATGGCGATCAAACTCGCTCCGTGGGCTCAAGCCTTTATGGGAACCCTCGTGAGAACGGAATCACGCGCAACCCGTGGCCACGATCCGGCGAGCCGAATTCGACATTTCGACTCGAGAACTGGCCGTCTCGATGGTGTCGGGACATGTGGAAGTTTTGGATTCTGCGGGCTCGCCGCACCCATCGCCTGCTATACCTGCACCAAATTTCAACCGTGGCTGGACGGGCCACACGAGCTTGTACTGGAGGCATTGCTCGCTGACCGTGATGCGCATTTGCGGCAAGGTGCCGATCCCAAGATGACGCAGGCGCGAGATTTGACGATAACGGCAGTCGCAGACGTGATCAGGCGATGCGAGGAGATGAAGCGTGGTGAGTAAGCGGAAAAACGAGAGGATCGCGCATGCTGCGGAGCGATCGGCGCTAGAAAACTTTGATACCTTCGTCACGAGGATGATGCAGTTAAATCCATTCGGCATTCCTAACTGGGGCGATATTTGTTGGAGGTCGAGGGCAGGTCTGCGTTCGTCGGCGGGTAAAGAAGAGCGAATTTGGTTTTCGAGCGACTTCGTAGCGAAGTCGATGCAAGCCAATGCAAGGCCATTTCGAAATGCATACGGCGATCTACTGCGCGCAATCGTCTGCATTCGAGAATTTGGACGGAAGAACCCGCGTGCCGTCTCGGATCACATGGTCACTGTTCGTGCGTTTCGATATCTGTACAACGTGGCCGAAAGTCGTGCGGAGCATCCCGTCGATTTGAAGCGCCTGGACTTCGATGCTGCGGCGGACGCTTGTCGTCGTGAAGCGGCAAGTTCGTCGTACCGAGTGGGTTGCCGGCTCCAAGAGATCGCACGCATCATGGATCGGGAATATCTCGCGACTACGCGCTTGAACTGGGTGAACCCTATTCCGCGAGACGCGCTATCTGGGGGGAGCAAGTCCAGTCGTATCAGTAGTGATTTTTTTGAGCGTCGTGCAAGTAAGTTGCCGAGCGAGGGGGCGTTGGACGCATTGGCGGAGATATCAAATCGCACGGACCTTTGTCCTCAAGATCTGTTGCGACAACGAGCCGTGGAACTCCTCATATGTGGCGGGTTTCGATGCAACGAACTGCTCATGTTGCCGCGAGACGTTTGGATTGAGGAGCCGGCGGTAGATCCGTTGGGGACACCACTGACGAACGATCAGGGAATGCCAATTCTTAGATGCGGCTTGCGGTATATGCCGGAAAAGGGGGGGCACACGGTAGCGCAAGTTAAGTGGTTGCCGTCCGCGCTCGTGGACGTCGCTCGTCGCGCTGTTGAAGACATTTTGCAAGTTACCGCTCCGTTTTCAATGGTCGCGGCCTACCTGAAGCAGAATCCAGAGGGGACTCTGCTACCAGATGCATGGCACGACGTGGAGGGTGACTCGCTATTGAGTATGAGTGATGTTTCCAAACTTGTCGGGCTATCTAGAGGTGACAGAACGTCTGGGCTTTCATTTGTCAGGGTTGCACGTATTCCTACAGTCACGGTTGAGCATCGGAAGCAGCAGGTTCTAAAAGTTCGTAAGCGAGACGTAGAGGCCCAACTGCGAAGACGTTCGCTACCCTCAACGATTTCGTATGGTGCCGGACGAACGTGCTATCTGCACGATCGACTTTTCCTGATCGGAGTCAATTTTGTTGGCACACAACGCTCGTTACTAAATGGAACAGTTGGGCTTCTAACACAAGGGCAACTAGCAGATTATTTGTGTGACCGCGGCGGTGAGCGATCCATCTTTTCTCGGCTCGGTTACAGAGATCAAGCGGGTGGCAAGCTACGCGTTGCGACTCATCAATTTCGCCATTGGTTGAACACGTTGGCTCAGGAAGGCGGTCTGTCGCAAATCGAGATTAGTCGATGGATGGGGCGCCGCCGCGTTGCGGAGAATGCGGCATACGATCACCAAACGGGATTTGAGTTGGCGGATCGCATCCGCGGTCGCTTGAGTAGCGGGGAGGTGCAGGGGCCCGTTGGAACGACGGTCCGTCGCATACGCGAACCCGTGAGGCGCGAGGAATTCGTTCGATCGATGATCGCTTCTGCTCATGTAACCGACGTCGGGATGTGTATCCGCGATTTGTCAGCGCTTCCGTGCGATCACCATCGGTCATGCATGACTTGTACAGACCATCTCATTGAAAAAGGAAACACGGCGCAGCGGACGCGAGCTGAGTCGTTGCTGAGAGAGTCGCAGCAGATTCTGGCGCTCGCCGAGGATGAGTGTGCAGATGAAAGCTATGGTGCGAGCAACTGGGTTGAATACCACAAACTGGTTGTCCGCCGCGCTGCTGCGGTCCTGGATTTGCATAGCGATGATGGAATTCCTGACGGGACGTTGATGCAACTTCCCGGCGCGGGCGCTCAATCAAAATGAGAAATCGAGACCTGAACGACGTGCGAAAGTACCGCCGGCTCACTGACGAACAAGCGAAGCTGGTGGCGCTACTGATCGACGAATGGCCTAAGGACCGACCATTCACGTGGAGCGAGATCGTCAAAGTTGCTTCGGCGCGTCTTGGCGTCCGCTGGACACGTCAGACTCTCGAGAAACGCGAATGCATAAAGCTTTCGTATCTACGTTTGTCTTCGGAGCGGAGGGGCGCTGGCCGACAGGATGGCGCTACGCCGAAGCGCAACAGGACGACGGAAGTGGAGCGTCGAATCGCGAACCTCAAGGATGAGAACGCGCGCTTACGTGAACGCCTAAATGAGTACGATCGTCGATTGATCCGGTACGTCGCCAATGCTCTTGCGCTCGGTATTAGTGAGACCCAGTTGAACGAGCCGTTGCGCCCGATTCTCGAGCCGCACGCGAGACGACGGAAGCTGAAGATCGTTCCGTGAGTTAGAGGGCTGGCTTGTCTCCGGCAGCACTCACAGCCCGGCCGCGACCAGCAAATCCGATGGGCGGCATGAAAGAGCGCGCGCGATCTTCACCAAGTTCAGAAGAGTTACGTTTCGCTCGCCACGTTCAATTTTTCCCATGTGGCTTCGGTCGATGTTGGCGATGTTCGCGAGCGCTTCCTGTGAGATGTCGAGTTCGATCCGACGAGCGCGGATAGACCTCCCCACTGCTCCGAGGTGTGCCTCCGTGTCGGTTCGACCAGATACCCTTTCCATCAAACTATGGTCGAGGTATCATGCCCGATTGGCCACGGCATTTACGACCCAATTTGGCGTAACTGGCTAGCTAGGCAAGGAGTTGGGCATTTGATGGCACAGGCAGCAGGTGATGAATTTTCGAGAGTACGGTCTGCTGTAGCGGATGTGCGAATCGAGCTGGTCCGCTTCGAGCAAATGCTCGATTCGTTCGAGTCAGGGGAGGGGGCGGTTTCGCCCGGCTACCTCGATCTGATTAGTACCCTCATGCTGAGGGGTACAGTTGATGTTTGGTACCACGGCGAATACATTGCTGTTCCGTTTCATCGGCTTCCTGAATGGTTTAGAGACCCAACGGCCATCGCGGCCGAGCATTACCGGATCAGCGAAGCTACGTTTCGGCGGTGGGCCGATCAGGAATCCGATGGCGGTGTCGGTGTAATATCGCTACCGTGCAATCATCGCAACTGTCGGCAGACACGGACATTGACCTTCTACGATCCGTGCGAGATGCAAGTTGCGGAATCCAAAGCAACCTCTGGAATTTGGTATTGTCATCACCATCGGGTGTCAGCGTGGCAGACAGAGGAAGCTCTTGGCGATGAGCACATGGGGATCCTTCGGCGCGTACACAACACACCTGGTTGTACCCGACAACGGCTCGGAGCAAAGAAGGGCGATACGGACTTCCTCATTTCGGTTGGGTTGCTGTCAGAAAAACTGCCTGGAACAGACGGGAATGGTCGCGCGCTCGCTTTTCACTTAACAGACGAGGGGCAAAGGGTCGCCGTCGAACGGTCTGTGCAATGAGGGATCGCCTGCGCCGTACTCTGCCCGATCCCCCGTGATATTTGGTGATGCTGGGTCGACCGGCCATACTCCGTGCGAGGATTCAGGCGCATACGTCGGAGGAACGACTTTTTGGAAGGGATTGACGCTGCGCAGTGTTCAGCTTTGGATCGGGCATAGGCGCACGACCTGAGTCAAAAACTAATGCGAGGTGTATATGTTCATCACTAGGAGCGGCGACAGCAGGGACTCGCAACCATTGGGTTCATATCCGTCAGGCATTTCCCATGCAGTCATAGAAATGCTTGCCACTCAGGTACAGAACATGGTCGAAGTATCCGGGAATCCGGACGGTTTCGACGTGCAGTCGTGGCTATTCGACTGGCTTCATTCACCAGTTCCAGCTCTCGGCGGCCAGCGCCCAGTAGACTGCCTTCACACTCCCGAGGGCATAGATCTGATCTCGAGACTGCTGGCGAGTGCCCAAACCGGGACTTACTGGTAGGCCTTTCAACGGCCTGTAGCGTTACGATTCCATCTCGGACTGGAAATTTGGACCCTTCCGCAGACGGCGTAATGCCCTATATCGAGTGAATGCAAGCGTGACGCCTATGAACCAAGGGGACCCATCCATCTGGACCGGATTCTCCCTCCTCTCTGATAGGCAGAGCCAGGGTAAGCGACCAGCCAACCCATCTTGACGAGCGAGTTTAGGCGGCGGTCGAGAGAGGCTGCCAGCGATGCGGCAGCAGCGCGTCGATGTCGTTGGCCTTGTGGGTCGGCAAGCGTGCGAGGACGTCCTTCAGATAGGCGAGTGGATCGAGCCCGTTCAGTTGCGCCGATCGAATCAAGCTCATGATGGCGGCCGCGCGCTGACCCGCACGCAGTGATCCGGCGAACAACCAATTGGACCGACCGACTGCCCACGGTCGGATCTGGTTTTCGACCCAGTTGTTGTCGATCGGCACATTCCCGTCATCGAGATAGCGCGTGAGTGCGTCCCATCGTTTCAGGCTGTAGTTCCAGCGCCTTCGCAATCGCCGAGCCCTTCGCAACGAGTTTGCGCTGCGCCATCAACCATTTATAGAGGGCGTCGCACACCGGCTTGGCCCGACGCTGTCGAAGCCGCTGCCGTTCGTCGACATCCAGTGCTGCGGCCTCGCGTTCGATGTCGTAGAGCGCGGTAAAGAACGACAGGGCCTGCCCCGCAACATGGCTGCTGTGGTTGGCATGCAATTCAAAGAACTTGCGTCGAGCATGGGCCGCGCATCCGATCTCGGTGATGCCGTGCTGGAACGAGGCCTTGTACCCGCTGTAGTCGTCGCATACCAGTTTGCCGTGCCAGCCCGTCAGGAACGTGCGAGCGTGCGCACCGGCGCGGCTCTCGGCGAAGTCGTAGACCACCGCGCGCAGTTCGCTGAACTGAGTCGACGTATACGCCCACAGGTATGCCCGGTGCGTTTTGCCCTTGCCGGGACTGAGCATTTGCACCGGCGTCTCGTCGTCGTGCAACACCGCCTGTTGCCGGATGGCCTGGCCGAGTGCGTCGACCAACAGCTGCAACTGCACGCCACACCGGCCCGCCCAGGCACCCAGCGTGGATCTCGGGATGGCCAGTCCCGCACGACCAAAGATCTGTTCCTGGCGATACAGGGGCAGGTGGTCGCCGTACTTGTCCACCTATTGGGACTCCCGCAACGAGCGGGTGTCCAACCTCCCGGTGCAGTGAGGAGATCGCAACCGACCTTGTCGATGGAGCGAAGGAAGAGACGACTTATAATTTCGTCCTCTGCGAGGCATCGAGCTTTGCCCACCTGTTCATGCAACACACCACATGCATCTCAAGTCATCCGGCCAGATTGTCCGTGTCAGCACACGAGAGTCTCTGTTAAAGCGCAGGCTACGCCGGCATCTTGCTAACCTTGGGTTCAGCCGAGCGCAGAATGGCGATTTGACCGCTCCGGGAGTGACCAAGGAGGTAATCCGCCGACTGCATGCGCCGCAGAGACGAGAAATTCTAAAAGGGCAGAAGGAGTTCATCGCGAGAAAGCTGCCTAAGTTGCAAGACTACTTTGCATCAGGTGGCGACGTTTCGGTAGGCCGCGTCGAGCCGAGGATCGAGCGTGTGGCCAGCGGTACTTGGCAGGCGGATCTCTTCCGATTGGCTTCCCTCACTTGGTCGGTGCCCGTATCGAGTGGTTTTGGGCGAAGATTGCGGTACCTTGTATGGGATGACAGCAACGGAAAGCTGATCGGTATCTTCGCAATCGGTGACCCGGTTTTCAACCTTTCTGCCAGGGACAATCATATCGGGTGGGGCGGAGCAGACCGAGTGAATCGCCTTGTTAACATCATGGACGCCTACGTGCTAGGTGCAGTGCCACCCTACAACATGGTTCTCGGGGGAAAGCTCGTAGCGTGCCTCGTGCGTAGTAGGGACGTCTATGAGGAGTTCGCTGCTGTCTACGGGAACTCACGCGGTATTATCTCGAATGAGTTGAAAAAACCGAAACTTCTTGCAGTGACAACGTCATCCTCTATGGGACGATCCTCCGTATACAATCGTCTCAAACTGGCCGGAGTTCCCTATTTTCAAAGCCTCGGATACAGCGGAGGATGGGGCCATTTCCATGTCCCGGATAACCTGTTTGTTGATTTGCGAGAGTACTTGAGGGATATGGGGCATCCGTACGCGGATACGCATGAGTACGGGGACGGGCCGAACTGGCGAATTCGGATGATTCGCGCAGCCCTTTCTGAGCTCGGATTCAAGAGGGATGTCTTGAGGCACGGTATTCAGAGAGAGGTCTTCATTTCATATCTTGCTGACAATGCGGTTACACTCTTACAAACTGGCAAGGGTAGACCACAATTGGAAACGCTGCGGTCGGTCGCTGAGATCGGGGATCTCGCACTGGACCGCTGGATGATACGTCGCGCAGAAACTCGGCAAGAATTTAGCGAGTGGTCTGTCGAAATGCTTCCGCAGTTGATAAAAGCATCGTATTCGCAAGGTAGGTGATTGCTGTATCGATGGCGCTCAAAGTAGACGTCAGGTGTGCCCTGTGGAAACTTGACGGATGTTTTCCAGGAGGGGATTTTGCGAGAGGCCCTGAACCGTGCAACGGGACGGTATGTCGATGCGGAGGACGCGTCTGATGCGCCGTGGCTCTTTGTTTGTCCAGAGTGCCGGGCGCCAGTATCCCTGCGGGCTGGTGGCTCAAAGCGTCCGTACTTCGCACACATGCCTGGTAGAAGCGGCAGAGATTGCGATCTATATGTTGAAGGCGTGGCGTATGGAGCAGGCGTTACTGCTGTCGACTTCCGCGACGGCAATAGGGTTTGGGAAATATCGCTCTGTTTGCGCCTTGCGGACACGCGTGTGTCACAAGGTTGGGGCCTAGAGTTGATGGTTCCGACTGCCGGCTTACCAGGATTGGAAATCGGTGTAGACGTGGGCGGAAGAACAGAACTCGTTCGTTGCATTAGCGACAGTGAGTTCTTTAAAAGTGTCATTGCCGAACCACAGTCCAAGAGCTACGAGATTGTATCGGTCTCCTCAAACCATACAACCATCGCAACACATCTGCGGCGCACGTGCTTGGGCCTAGCTGCTGACAGGGCTACTGTGTTCGGTGAAATGGACCGTCCGGGAAGTCAGCTTGCAGTGCGGGCTAACGAGCTTAGAATTGGTCGCACCTACGCTTTCGTTTGGCCCTCCACTATTACGCCCACGTTTCCCGAGGAATTGGAGCGAGTACCATTGAGGTCCCGTTCCGGCTGGGATGCGACGTTAGTTACCCTATCTCATCCACTTCAGTCTGAAGTCCAGGCGTGGATACAGCGGTTCACGGGATTAACGTTGTCTGTGTCCTTGCCCGAGATCGTGCCTGTTTGGCCGCCTCTGCTACGGAAAGTCACCGGAAATTTCTTAGAGGCGACACAAAACTCGGCAATTAGTTTTTTTGTGGGGCGCTTATTACCATCTGGAACGATAGGCGCGGGCGCATTGTTTGCGCGCTCATCGAAGGCTGAGGACGTCGGCGCTGGTGCGGTGAATATCAGTGAGCCATTTTTTTGTCTAAGTTCCAGCGATGATCAATTTGTAGAACTAACCTGCCAGAATCCTGAGCGAGCTCAGTTGGTAGTTGATTTCACATTGCGGAATGAATATTCGGTAACAGCCGCGGTCGAAATCGTCGGCACGGATGCGCACGGCGCGGTTAAGGTTATCGGGCTGCATAATCAAATCGCAACCGATTGGATTTGTGACATCCGTCAAGGAGATGCTGAGCTATCCTACCTTTCACTTCCTCCTCATGTAAGCGGAGTGCTATATACAGGTCAAGATGGACTGTGGGAAGAGCAATTGAAACTCCGAGGAACCGGGCCGACAGCACCACATGATAATAGAGCGAGATTGCTGGGCACAGGGTCAAGCGAGAAGCTGAGGAAAATCATTTCCAATAAGCATATCAGTGTGCTGTTGGATTTTGGGGCATTTGGCCGGGTTCATTCTGAGGGGGTGCTTTCGAAAGCGGAGCCACGATCTGTCAAACTTTCCGGGGATCTTAGGGCACGCTTGCTAGCATATCTGTTCCAAACGCAACAGCGGCTTATACCGCGGCTGAATGCCCGGAATAGCCGAGACTCGGAGATAATCTCCGCCTTCCTGAAAGGGACATCTGGCTCTGCAAACATGGGGACTTGGCGAACCCTGAAAGCAATGCTGGAGACAGAGGTAGGTCGCGCTGACAAGACACAGGGGTTGAGAACGCAATGAAGTTCACATACAGCGAGAGCGCACAACAACGAGTGGCTCTGCAAGGCGTGACCTCCATCAACACATTTGTCGGGGAGGTAGCTAGCGCGACGAGACAGAAGATTTTCGGCGCTTTGCCCGTGATACCCGGCTTTCGAAAGGGCCCAGCTCTTCTGAAGAAGCAGAGCGAGCGGCTGATTCACACGCTGGGTCATGTACATGAAGGAAGCTCTCGCGCCACGCGAAATTACTGGTCGGCATTTGGTGCCATATGGGCCTCATGGGGAAATGAAAGATTCCCACAAGGATTTCCAGAAGGGCCGTTTGATTTTGCGGATGCGTCGGAAGACGACGCCATCGAATTCGTACGGAAGCTCGTTGATAACGAACCCGCGGGCTGCGCGCGTGAAGACGTAGAGCGGCTCGTCTTGTTTAGCGGTTTGCCGACAAGCGATGCTTTATCCGTCTTCATTAGTCGCTTGCCATTGAAGGAGACCATCAAGAGAGACCGTGCTCTCGCAAGATTGCCGGATGACGTGGAGGAAATTCGAAGCCGCTTGGCAGATGTTGGGCAGAGTGTTGCGACGCTGGGCAGCGAGATTCGCGCCAACCGTGCTGACTCTGTAAGTACTGTACGCCTTGCTCAGCGTGCCTTTGACTCCTCGGAAGAGGCGCAACACAAGCTTGTGGAAGTTGAAAAACGCGCAGCGTCTTTTCAGAAAGAAATATCAACTCTTTCGGAGAAGATTGCTGCACAGTCTCAACAGATCAACACTGCTCTAAAGGCGCGCTTTGATTCCTGGAGCACCTCTGAGAGCGATCTGCGCGCTGGGTATCAATCACTGCGCAGAAGCGTTAGTGAACTTGCTGACGAACTTGCTGCAGTGAAGGAGAGTGTCGCTAGAGCAAGTGAAGAACACGAGGCAGTTGTCGGGTCTCTACGATCCAAAATCGACAGCGTCGCGAAGTTGCCGGTCGAATCGGGGCCGTTTTCTCTAACCGGGAATGGTCATGCATTTCCTAGGCTCGTGCGATGGCTAGGCACGCGTAGCGATATAGAGCCTACGCGAGTCGAGGAGATCGATGCATTCTTCGAACTTGCAATCGAGAATCTCACTGCTTCAGGAGTTCGTCAGACGGATGCCGACGGCGCCGCTCGGGCGATAGTTGGAGCGACATTAGCTGGTCAGCTACTTCAGTGCAGTGGCTCGCTTGCGGACGTACTCGGTACGGCAGTTGCCGTAAGTGTTGGCGGCGACAAAACGCTGTCCTGGGACGTGCCGCTTGGGTTGTGCAACGGGTGTGATATCGACTCGGTATTGCAGATGGCAACGGAAGGGGCGGCGCAAGCGATAGTCTTGAAAGGCGTAAACAGATCCGCGTTCGAGATATACGGCGCCGCTATTCGCGATGTCATTGTGCGTCGCCAGCTAGCGCCAATTACCGAGGGTGCGAATCTAGTCGCAACTTGGGCAGAGGGGCCAGCTACCTTACCGGGAGGTTGTGCGTTGATTGAACTTGGTCCGCTCGTTGATACCGATAACTTGGCATGGGGCAGCGTTGCTTCCCAAAGCCGATTGAAACCTGGGCAACTCATGTTAGGCGAGCGCGATACTAAGGAGGTCCGCGCTACGTTTGGAGATGAGCTAGCGGAGATACACCACCTGGTGGACTCGTTAGGCCTTCCCTCTAATCGTCTATGGCGGATGGCCTTTTCGCGTTTTTGCGGATTCCTGTTCACGCTTCCCGATGCCACTTTCGATAACAGCGTGTCCGTTGCCCTGAATACATGGGCCATTCCCTGGGCCAAAGCAAAGGGGGCTGGAAGGGACAAGCTTGAGGAGGCAATTAAGAGCTATGCACCTGAACAACTGAAAGTGCCATCTGTTCGGAATGCCCTGAGTGAATTGACCTCCGAGGTATTGGCATGATGCTGGAGTCGCTTTCTCGCTACCACACCATAGGTCTGATAGAGAGGGAGCTTGGGTCGGCTAGCGGTGAGGACGCTACTAGGCTCGGTGCGATAAGTGAGCACGTTCGAGCGGCAATTTATCTGGAGAGTCATCCTGCGGATCAAAAGCAGACAGTTCCCGTTTTGACCTCGACGATTACGCGAACCGTTAAGCAGCGTCTCTCTCCTCTCTGGCCGGACCTTGCGTACGGCGAGCTCGCGAGCGAACTAGTTCTGCAAGAAGTCCGCCATTTGGCAAAGCTAGGAGAGGTCATGAAGGTAGCTTCCTCGCATTGGATCCCCGCACCGGCTCGCACCATCAAGGTCGACGACGATACGCGGATTCTTATCGATTCGTCTCCGCTCTCGATACTGCCGTTTCGCTTGCGGAAGGCCTCTCAAGTTGTTGGTCGAGCAAGGCTGATTGATACACGGAGGATCGATCCGACCGCACTGCCGCCGCTGCAAGGCGCGACTGAATGGCTGCGATGTCCGCATGCACACGTACGGGTTTGGTCAAAAGCGTTCGTGGAAAGAGCTGCGACGAAGTTGTTGCCGGTGGAAGATTTTGAAGACGTCGACGTCTTCGTTGACGGGAGATGGCGACACCTGCAAGCGCTGAATGACAAGCGGATGGACATCCAACTGTATCGACGCAAGCTCTCGATTTACGGCAATCACGCGAGCGAATATGGGCTATGTCGTTTGCGGACGAAGAGCGACGGACATTTAAGGGTCGTTGCGAGTCTAGCGATAGACAAGAATGACGCCAGGCGACTGTGTGGCAGCATGACGTTGACGGAAGGTCGCCCACAGATAGTGAAGTTTCATCGCATCGCCGATTTGGCGGTACTTCACTTGCCGAGGTCGCTGCCCGCTCCGGAGAGCACTTTTCTGAGCTTAGGATGGACGTCCGCGGAGCAAACGTCTGCTGATTGGCCGAAGCGCATTGTCTTTTCAGGACGCTTGGTGCCATTGTTGAGCAATGCACTCGAACTATTGGGCTACACGTTGGTTGAACAGGTCAGAGGGGGGGCAGCGACAGATGAAAAATGACGAGAATGGCAAACGTTATGGTGTCCACGATACAGTTTCGGGCCTGCATGAAGGTCTACAACTGTATATCGAAGCCCAGTATCACATACGAGATGAAGGATTGGTGGCCGAACGCAAGGCGTTGCTCCAATTACCTCAAGTGATCGCCCAGAAGGCTTTTGTCGAGGCAACGCCGGTATACGCGTTTTGGCATCCTTATGAAAAGCTCGCTATCCCACACCGGGCAAAGAAGGCACTGACCGATATAGCATCCGTTCCCGATAATAGTGGGCTATATCCAAAACCGTACAAGCATCAAGCTGACGCACTCGAGTCGTTCTTTGGGGACGAGCGCAAGGACTTGGTGGTCGCCACAGGCACGGGGTCCGGCAAGACTGAAAGCTTCCTCATGCCTATTGTTGCGACGCTGGCCATAGAAAGTGAGGAACGGATAGCAACTCGCTCGCTACCTGGATGCAGAGCGATTTTGCTTTACCCGATGAACGCGCTGGTAAACGATCAAGTCGCGCGGATACGCCGTCTGCTAGGTAACACTCGGGTCAGTAAAATAGTCAGCGAGGGTAGAGATCGCCCAGTTCGCTTTGGTAGCTATACCGGCCGGACCCCCTATCCCGGACCGCGCAGTAGTGGCCGCGACAGTTCCCACATTGCTCCACTGTTCGAAGACTTTTATAACCGGGTCGAACAGAAGCAGGATCTGAAGGCGCAATTGCAACGCCTTGGACGATGGCCCAGCAAAGATCTTGCACGCTTCTATAACGCCGAGGCCGCAGAGAAGAAGGTCTATAAGAGCGGTGCCAAGAGGGCAGGTAAGGAATATATCGAACGGAATTGGAAGTACCGTTTGATTACGCAGCAGGATGACCGAGAGCTAATGACTCGGCATGAAATGCAGAAAGAGTGTCCGGATATCCTCGTCACGAACTATTCGATGCTTGAGTACATGCCAGAGCAAAGCGCGTGTCTTCGACTTCTACACGCACCGAGATTGTGGCGCTGCATTCATTACTGGCTGGGTCGATGAAGACGTGGACTTCGTCTGGCACGAGCCAGAGACGGTGGATTCGAAAAACCGAAACAGAAAGCTTTTCCCCATCGAAATGTCGGTGGATGCGAAGGCACATTCGTCCAGTCGTTACTCCGATGCGTGGTTGCATTTCGAAACCGGTCGACTCGTGAGGACGCCCCCGTCAAACATGCACGGATTTCGATACGTTCGCATCCCGGCTAAGGACGTACACGTCAAGGGCGAACTTACGTTTGACGAATGCCCCGTATGCTGTCGTAAGACGAGGAGGACTTCGACAGACTCATCGAAGGTAATGGACCACGTGACGAAGGGCGAGGCCCCGTTCGCAACGCTGGTTCGGGCCCAGATGTTCCATCAGCCGCCAAGTCGCGAGAAATCGAGAACATTCCCTAATGAAGGAAGAAAGGTACTCGTTTTTTCGGATGGGCGGCAGAAGGCGGCACGCCTTGCGAGAGATATGCCGCGCGACATGGAGCTGGATCTGTTCCGCCAAGCAGTAGCTGTAGCGGCGAAATTGTTGTCCGACGCAGGGCTTGAGACGAAGCCTACAACGACGGCGCTCTATATCGCGTTTTTGGCTGCACTGGCACAAAACAATGTCTCGATGTTTGACGGCGTGGATGCTGATACGCTCGACCAGCACATCACGGCACTGCGTCGTGACTATGGAGGCAGTCTCCAAGAAGCGTTGAGCGACCACTGGCCAGCGGGCGAACCACCTTGGCGTTACCGGCTCGCGTTACTTAAGTTGCTGTGTAGTAGCTACTATTCGTTGAGTGGCACAACGATTGGCTTCATTGAGCCAGCCAAGCTTGCTTGGAATCGCCTAAGAGAGCATATCGGGAGCCAGGGTGTGAGGCTGAGCGATGCTCAACTTCGAGCGCTCGCAGTTGCCTGGATAGATGAGATGTTGGACGACTTCGCGTTCGAGCCACAATTCAATGATGCTCTAAGGGAGAAGGCGAGCGGTTTTTCGAGGCTACATTGGGGCAGCAGAGGCCAATTTAGTGTTCAATTCAGGCGCGCTCTCGTTGGAAGTTTGGGTTTGGGCGAGCCAGCCGTCAGCACTGTTGAAGAAGCGTTCCGATCGATTTTTTCAGTTAACAAGGAAGGCTTCTTTCTGAGCCCAAACGTCCTCAAGCTAACGATCGACCTTGCGCACAGATGGGTGCAATGCGACGAATGCACCGGCCTGATGCCGCTGGAGTTCGATGGTGCCTGCCTGCAGTGCGGTTCACACGAAATTCGGTCTCTCGACCCGGAAACCGACCCGTACCTTAAGGCACGAAAGTCCTTTTGGCGCTTGCCGGTGGCTGCAGCTCTGGGACCAGATGCTCCCCTCAGCAATATGTCTGTTGAGGAGCACACCGCGCAGTTGTCGAACAGAGACTATCGCAACGTCCACTCCACGACTGAGCTCCACGAACTACGCTTCCAGGACATTCTTCTCAAGGATAAGGATCGACCAGTAGACGTGCTGAGTTGCACGACGACTATGGAAGTGGGTATCGACATCGGGTCACTTGTTGCAGTGGCTCTGAGAAACGTGCCACCACAACGTGAGAACTATCAACAACGGGCGGGTCGCGCGGGGCGTCGTGGAGCTTCCGTGTCGTCGGTTGTAGCTTTCTCCCAAAATGGTCCGCATGACAGTTACTACTTTCTGAACCCTGCACACATGGTTGCCGGGCCGCCACGCAATCCAGAATTGAAGGTCGAGAATCCGAAGATAGCTATACGACACGTACACGCATATCTTCTCCAAACTTTCTTCCAGGGTCCTACCGTTGAGCACGCGAACGCTGGTGCTGGCAGTGCAATCTTGCAGAAGGCGCTGGGGAGGACACGTGACTTCTTCGACGGGCGTGGAGAAGGCGCCAATCTCGAGACGTTCTCGACATGGATGAACGACAATGTTTTTTCACCCCCCCATCATCACGCACGAGTAGTTGCTAGTTGGCTCCCAACCGGCCTGGGCAACGAGCATAGCGTGCTTATGGACTGGGTCATCGACATTGCCCAGAAGCTCCTGGAAAAATTGACGGATCTCGCCGGTAAGCTTGAGTCCGTTTCATCTGCAACTGTTGAAACAGAACAGTTGAACGATGGTGGCGACCTCGACGAGGATGACGCCATAGGTGAAATGGGAAGTGGCGAGATTGAGAAGGAAGACCTTCTTGAATTTCTTTTCTTCCACCAACTGCTACCGACATATGCTTTCCCAACCAGCTTGTCCAGTTTTCTGGTCGAAGAGTGGAAGAGAAATGAGAGGGGTTATCTAGAAATCAAACTGGAACAGCAGCCGCAACAATCTACCGCCCAGGCTCTGAGCGAGTATGCGCCTGGGCGTCTCGTTGTCATCAACAAGAAGACATACCGGTCTGGTGGAGTTTTCGCTAGCGCACCCGCACCTGACGGGAATAGAGCAACAAAGCTGTTTGCGCCGGAGAATGCCAAACGACTTGTGATTTGTGAAGCTTGTTCGTTTGTCCAGGATCCGTATTCGAATGCGGGAGCGAAGTCGCTGACGACCTGCCCGGTATGTGAGGGGCCACTCAAGAGCAGGTTGATGATAGAGCCGGAAGTGTTTGGTCCAGAGAATGCGCGCGCGCTTTCGGAGGAGGATCGCGACCAAGAGTTCACCTACGCGACGATGGCCCAATATCCGCAGCCGACAGACGTCGAGACGTTCGATTTTGAGCAGGAGGGCCCCTATCTACGATATGCCCATGCAACGGACAAGCGGTTGCTGACATTGAATAAAGGCAAGGCAGTGCAAAGGGAGGGGCACGGGTTCTCGGTATGCATGAAGTGCGGGTGTGCCGAAGTTTACGACGCCGAAAAGCCGAAGTCTGGAAACCACACTCGCCCGTATCTAGTGAGTGGTAAGACCATCGCGCGGCAGTGCGACGGCCAGTTCACCCGCACATTCCTCGGATATAGTTTTTCGACGGACCTGCTTCTGGTCCGCCTGAAAATCGCACCGCCGCTCATTACAGACGTTGGTGTGTCGGCAGGGGTGCAAATTCTTGAAAGCGCTGCACATAGCTTGGCGGAGGCCCTGCGGCTTGCGGCGAGCAGACATCGACAATTGGACCTTGACCCGACCGAATTCGGATCTGGGCATCGGATCCTTCCAATGGATGCAGATGGGAATGTTTCCATGGACGTCTATCTCTATGACACGTTGTCGGGCGGTGCCGGGTACGCCGAGCTTGCGGCAAAGTATTTCGACGAGATTGTCAGAGAGACGCTTTCGCTATTGGAAGGCTGCGATTGTGACACTTCATGCACAGATTGCTTGGACCACTTCCATAATCAGCATCTGAAAGTACAGCTCAACCGTAACTTGGCTGCAGCTCTTCTTCGTTATGGCCTGTTCGGAACGCTGCCCAAGAGCGCCGCTCCCCTCGAACAAGCACAGCAGTTAAGTCCTCTGGCAAGCTATTTGATGCTAGACGGTATCGAGAGCGAATTCGGCTTAGTGGTCGCGGGGCAAACGGTGCCGCTTGTCGCAAAGTTGAACGCGAAGACGGTGGCAATCAACTTGTATCCCAGTTTACTTGCCGGACCGGACATCGAGTTCAATAACAGCGCTTTCGGGGCGGTGTATCAACTAACAGAACTGGAGCTGAGGCGCGATTTGCCCGCGGTTCATGCAGAGATTCGTAAGCGGCTTGCATAAGCAATATCTCAAACAATTGCTGCTTCCTTTTAATGAACAAGAGAACAGCGGTTTGCTTTCGGGGGATAAAAGCAAATGATTCGGAAGTTCGATCCAGACACCAACCCATACGCGGACGATTTGCTACGGCTAAGCCTTGTGCCACCAGGACGCTACTCGGATGTCGAGCGCCTTACTCTCGCTAGAATTATCGCAAGTAAATTATATAAGGTTTCGTTAGTGGAACCTTATTACACCGATTGGGGGTTCAGTACCTGGGTGAGCGAAATCCATGATCGCAACTTTGTAGAGATCGATGTCCTCTTCGATTTCGACGTGATGGCGTTCGGAACGTCATTCTCGTCTGAACGCTACAACGGCATCAAGAGCGCGCTCATTGTCTTGAGTGCAGGCACCCACGGCGTGGTGGAGTTATTCAACGGTGTGCCAAATCATTCGACTATTGAGCATGTGTGGCATGCCATCGAGCAAATGCATGCTGGCGAAAACGGTGGCACATCAAACGAGTTTGGTGCAATTTCGCATCGCAGTGACGATGAAGTCGCAGGTGACTACGTCGGCGATACAGGCGCCGGCCGCCGTGGAAACGGGGCCGGGGGCGGCGATGGCGGCCAGGGCGGAGGTGATGTTCCGAACGGCATACCGGGCAGCGGTGGTGTCGGCGAGTTGATCAATCATCCGGTGCTTTTCACCATCGAACGACGCATCTTCGATGCCATCCTGGAGCAGGTCTGATGTCCAAACTCAATACACCAGAAGATGCTTTGCCGCTGCTCGCTTACAAGATTGCGCCACGGCAGTTCGACATCAGCTACCGATTTTCCAATATCAGTCTGCGAGATCAGATCGTACGGGCGCAAATGCTGGTACGGACACTTCTCGAGACAGGGCTCGTTCGAGCGAAAGCCGACGGGGAGCGAGGAGATTTTCAGCTTTTGATATGTGGGGCCGGTGCGGCCGGACTTGCGGCCGCTAAGGAAGCCGACGCGCACAACATCAGCTTCGTTCTTGTCGAAAAAGGCAGATCGGTTCCCGGTGGCGTGTTACGTAGCAAGGCAACACGATATGTTAGTACTGCGATGTATGAATGGCCGCATCCGAACCACAACCAGCACGTCTATCCTTTGTCGGATCCCAAATTACTCGGAGTCGACGGTCCTCCGTGCCCCACGCTGACCTTGCCATTCGATGAGCCCGTGCTGATCCAAGATTTCGGCGACGAGATGAAGTCCGTTCTCAGGTCGGATATACGCAAGTGGAAAAAGAACTCCACCGAGTTTCGGAATGGGAATTTCCCTGTTAAGCATAGCCTTCTTGTCGCCAGAGCTGAAATATCTGGTCAAAGTAAACAAGATCTCAAGAAGATGCTCGATGGAAAGGTGAGTGTCCATGGTGTCCCATTACGCGATCAGTCGCTGCCCGATATTTTTTTGGAATCCTTGTCGGGGGCAACGATTCCGAATCCAATCCGATTTAAGTACGTGATCTATGCTGTTGGATTTGCACAGGAGGCTAAGACATATGCTGGAGACAAGAAGCCCTACAAGGGGTTCAAATACACGCCATTCTGGCGACCAGATCGTGTCTTTGAATCGAAGCTAGGCTTCACTGCTACACCTAAGGTGGGCATTCTGGGATCTGGCGATGGAGCCCTCCAGGATGCGTTGCGGTGTCTGGTAAAAAAGGACTGGCAACATCCACTCGACATCTGGAACGGATTGATGCTGTGCGACCAGAATGGACAGAGTTGTCTCCAGGATTCGCCCCATGTTCATGAGGCAATGGCAAAGGTAGCGGCGGTCGATGGTTACACCACGAATGGCGCCATCTGGAGCCACCAGACACATGTCTTCGAATCGCTGGACAAAGCATTTGAAGACATCATCGACGATCTGATCAAACTAGAAGGATTGAAGCTCCAGCATGCAGTCGATTCGATGGCACGAGACGACGTGAAAAATGTCACCATCGTGACTCAGTTCGGATACTTTTCAAAGGCATACGCTCTCAATCGATTTCTTGTTATATTGTTTCTAAAGTTGCTAAGAAATTCAAATAAGAAAGGTATTGTGAAATTAGAAGTAATTTCCGGAAAAGTGATCGAATTTGAGAAGGTTGGCGGTAATTTACAAGGCGCACACATCCGAATCGAGCAAGCGCCAGGCGATGTCACTACGAGAGCGTGTGATTTGGTCCTCATTCGTGGAGGACTCGACAAAAGCTATCCCCCTTTGCAACATGTCGGTCTAAGCGGCATGGACACCGGGCGCGCCGGATTGGGGCGCATCCCACCGCCGATTAGGCCAATCGCGATCTTTAAGGGAGAAGAGATCTCGTCGGATCCGAAGTCGTCTTGAACTCGTGATTTCGAAGGAACGGTAGGCGCTGGTCACCACGATCGTGCCGATCCGTATCGGTAGCGAAGAGCGAAGCTGCTGCACTCGGCGTCTTTTTCGACAGTGCTCCGAGGTAATGAGCCCCGATCTTCGATGCCGCGATGCGAAATCTTACTTCGCGACAAGTTTTGTGACGGAAAACTGGACAAGTGACGGAAGCCAAAAAACATAGCGGTGTTGAGGTGTCGCCAGAAGTCATTGGAACCATTTTTGAATCAATTCGATGAATTGTTGCGGAACATATGGTTGGCCGAACTTGAAGTGAGGCTGAAACCGAGCAAATGGATAAATTGATCTGTTCCTACGCTCTGTGCGGCGGCAAGTTTCTTCATTCGACAGACGCGGCGAACTGGAAGTACGCTCCCTGACGGGCGTAAGCTGACGCACGCCGACAAACAAGTTCCATCTCATGACGGCGAAAAACGATATGGCACCGTTTATCTCGAAAAGTTTGCATTTCCTGACAGTCAGCATTCGGTATCATCGTATGATGATATGAATGCTCGCCATTTGGAGGGGGCATTTCGTTTGTAGGGGGGCGGGCCGCCTCCAAGTCCAGCTAGACCAACAAGACAGGACGATAACGTATGCCGCCGCTCTCCTTTGCTGAGATCGCGAAGCAATTCTTTGCGCTTCAAAATAACCGACTCTTCACGATCAAGACACCGCTGTCTGGACGGTCCGACCTCGTATTGACTGAATTTCAATGCGAGGAAGGGCTGGGCCAGTTGTTCGAAATTCAGCTCAAGCTGGCTTCGCAGGATCCGAACATCGAGCTCAAGAAGCTGATCGGCAAACCCGTCACAGTAACCCTGCAATTGACCGATGCGATCGCCAGTTCCGAGGAGCGTTACTTCCACGGCTATGTGACGGATTTTGAGCACACAGGCATGGACGGTGGCCTCGCGATCTACGAAGCGACTGCTCGGCCATGGATCGCGTTCATGGATCGGCGGCAGGACATCAGAATCTTCCAAGAACAAACGGTTGAAGAAATTCTGATTGCAGTATTTCAACGCTATCGAAAGTTCGGCGATGTGGAGATACGGCTACTGAAGCCGACCGCGAACCGCAGCTACTGTACGCAGTACAAAGAAACGGATCTGGCATTCGCTTTGCGTCTCATACAGGAAGAAGGACTGTTCTTCTATTTCGAACACAAGAAAGATGCCCACACACTGGTCATTACCGATACATCAACGAACGCCAAGCCGATTTCTGGGCGTAGTCCGATGCTGCGGTACTCGACCGACGAAATACTGGACGATGAACAGGTGGTTACGTCGTTCGTTGCGCGCCGGCAATTGACGTCCGGCAGCACGACGCTAAAAACCGGTGACTACAAGGCACCGGCTGCGAGACGCTTGGTCGAGCGCGACACTGGCATTAACCAGGGCGAAGTCGACAACTACGAAGTCTATGATTATCTGGGCGCCCACGGCTTCCCTGACAGCGACCGCGGCGAACAGTTGGCGAGGTTCCGCACTGAAGCACTCGCCGCACACAGCAAGGTTTTCGTCGGCGCCACTCATTGCCGGCGGATTGAGCCCGATCGCTACGTACAGATCGAGGCTCACTACGACCATGAGCGCGCCCAGCCCGAGGATCGCCAGTTTCTAGTGACCTGGGTCCGACATCACGGTACGAACAACTATCAGGCGCAGCCCGGCGTCGCAACGTACACCAATGAGTTCCGCTGCATTCGCAAGAAGATCCCTTATCGTCCGCTTCTGACGATTCCTCGGCCGGCTATTGTCGGTGTCCAGACCGCTACCGTGGTTGGTCCTCAAGGTCAGGAAATCTACACCGACGAACTCGGTCGCGTAAAAGTGCAGTTCCCATGGGACCGACTGGGCAAAAGCGATCAGGGTAGTTCATGTTGGGTGCGCGTCTCACAGCCGTGGGCGAGCGCAGGCTTCGGGATGATTCAGTTGCCCCGCATCGGTGACGAAGTCGTCATCGTTTTCGGCGATGGAAATCCCGATCGCCCTCTGATTATCTCGTCCGTCTACAACGCCCGGAATACGCCGCCGTGGAGTTTGCCAGCAAACGCAACGCAGAGCGGGATATTGACGCGCTCGAGCACGGGCGGTGACGTCAATACAGCCAACGCGCTTCGCTTCGAAGATAGGAAGGGACAGGAAGAAGTCTGGCTGCATGCGGAGAAAGATCAACGCATCGAGGTCGAAAACGACGAGTCGCATTCGGTTGGTGTCGATCGACATAAATCCGTGGGACAGGACGAGAAGGCACAGATCGGTCGGAACTGGACGCTCTCGACCGGAGGCGTCAAGGCTGAGACGGTTGGGCTGGCATCGGTACAAAGCGTTGGTCTCGGCAAGATGCTCAACGTTGGACTTGCCTACAACGTCAACGTCGGCGGTCTGTTCTTGCGTAATGTCGTGCTGCAGATGGCGAGCACGGTCGGGATGAGCCGAACGGATCGTGTCGTAGAGGATTGGACCGCGCATGTGGGTCACACCTACACGGTAACGGTGCGCGGCAAGGCGGTCGGGGACGCCGTCAAGAAGGATCAGGAGGCGCCGCTCGAGATCTCGCCGGATTTCAGTCCGCAACTTCCGGATCACGTCACAAGCGCGGATAGCAACCAGATCAGGATTACAGATCAGGGCCAGGCGAGTCTGTCGGGTTCATCGACTGCGCAACTGATTGGCCCCGGGGGGACGATTACGATTGATGCAGCAGGCATTCATCTCAAGGGCAAGGGTATTTATCTCGAAGGGCCAGTAACGCAAAGCGGCGGCAGCGCCAAGGGTCTTGCGCCCGTGACCGAGGCTGATTGCGCAGAGTGTGCCAAAAAGACGCAGTCGGCGCACCCTGTCGATGTAGCGACCGGCCAGAAACTGCTCACTCACGATGATTTCACGCTACCCGGCCGGGTGCCAATCCGCTGGAATCGGCGTTACCGTAGCGCAGATCAGCGGACGGGCAGTTTCGGTGTTGCTTGGAAGCTCCAGTATTCGACCGAAGTTCAACGGCAGACGACCGCTGGAATATCGAGGTTGGTCTATTTTGACCTCGATGGCCGTCAGTTGCATTTCCCGCTACTTGAGCTCGGCCAGGAATATTTCCATCCAGTCGAGAAATTCACGCTCGCGCGCCTTGACGATAACGAAAGCGGGCAGCGTTACGCGATTCGCTTCGCAAGCGGAATCATCGAAACATATGAACAGCATCCGGCTGACGCGATGCGTTGGCAACTTGCCCGGTATGAAACTCGGGATGGCCAAGCTCTGACGTTCGGTTATACGCCGATGGGTAGCCTGCGGGAGGTGCGAAATAACGTCCATACGGTGACGTGCCAACACGATGAAGCCGGCCGCATCACTGAAGTCCATTGGGTAGATGGGCATGGCGATTCGAAACGGAAACTCGCTGCCTATCGCTACGACGAAGATGGTGACCTGGTCCAGGCGATCGATCAGGGTAATCGAACTTGGCGGTACGCTTATCAGCATCACCTGCTGACCTGTTACGAGATGCCGGCGGGCGCGACCTTCGTGTCCGAATGGGACGGCGATACACCGCAATCGCGCTGCGTACGTACCTACGCATATACCCGAAACGAAGACGGCAAGCCAATAGTCACGCGCGACACACGCTTCGACTACCAGACGTCGGTTCGGATGACGCGTGTCACCGACATGGTTGGGAACGCAACGACGTATCGGTACAACGGGCTGTGGGCGGTCGACCAGATCACCTACCCAAACGGCAGCACCGAGACAACCGAATTCGACGAAACCGGCAACATTGTCGGGCGGACGGACGCGCTGGGCCGAACAACGCAAGCGGTATGCGATGCACAGGGTAGCCCGGTCGCAATTCGGGATGCCGCGGGTCACTTGACGCGAATCGAGTACAACGATCTGAATCTGCCAGTGCGCATCACGGATCCTGCCGGCCAGATCTGGCAGCGCGAGTACGACGCAGACGGACATCTTGTGAAGGAAATCGATCCGCTGGGGAATTCTGCAAGCACCGTATTCGAGAATGCCCTCCCTGTCACGCACACGGATGCGCTTGGTAACGTGACTCGTACTCAGTGGAACGAGGCTGGCCAATTGATCGCCCGTACAGACTGTTCGGGATTCACGACGCAGTACTCGTACGATGAGTTTGGTCGCCTAACCAGCCAGACGAACGCGTTGGGTCAAACGAGCAAATTCCACGGCAATGTCTCGGGAAAGCCGGCTGCCGTCGAACCCGCAGGGCTCGGCGTATGGAAGACCGAGTACGATCAAGCGGGACGAGCAATTGCACATGTCGATCCACTGGGACGAACGACGCGTGTGACCTGGGATGAGTATGGCCAATCTGTTGGCGTCTCGGATCCAATGGGTGGTCGGACCTCGTTCCAATACGATGAGCTCGGACGGCTTGTTCGTTTGACGAACGCGAAAGGCGAGCACTGTACGTTCCGTTACGACACTCAGGGACGTATCGTGGAGCAGACTGGATTCGACGGCCGTCGACAGCAGGTTGCATATAACGCTGCAGGCGAACAGATCGAGCAAATCGATTACGGCCAAGACGGGCAAATGCGCACAGTGCTGCTGTACGACAATCTCGGCCGTCCGATCGAGCGGCGACTTGGCGATGGCACAAGCACGGCGTTCATCTATGACGAACGAGGTTTGCTCAAGCAATTGCACCATCGACCGGCAAGCGGCGTCGAGTCACAAATCACTTACGAGTACGATGCCGCAGGGCGACGAGTCGCTGAACTGCAGGCACATCACGGCCGCGTCTGGAGACTCCAGCAACAACTTGACGCGATTGGCAACCGCAGCCAGACCATGTTGCCGGACGGGAGCGTGCTGACTTGGCAACGCTACGGCCGCGGACATATCCACGGATTGCTGTTGGATGGCGGGGTGCTAGCGAGCTTTGAGCGAGATGAATTGCATCGAACGATTCAGAGTACACAGGGACCGATCGCACAACTTTTCCAATACACCGATGCCGGTCAGTTGGCATCGCAACGATTGCAGGACCTCGACGAGCGCGGCGAGCCACGCGCAGAACCGCGACCTTGGCGCACATGGGAGTACGACCCGAGCGGGCAATTGACCCGATTGGCGGACGCTTGGCGTGGTGACAAGCGGTACCACTATGATCCGCTTGCCCGCTTGATTGGTATCGCCCGAACAGGAGGGGAAGCAAGTGCTGAGGTGACAAACGAAGCATTCCAGTACGATCAGGCAGGGAACCTATTGGCGCAAAGTGCAAATGGCGCGGTGTTGGAGTCCGCGGCTTTGATCGGGCCGAACGTGATCGGCGATCGGCTGTCGCGTTTTGTCGATGTGAACGGAGAGACGCGCACGCTATTCGAGTTTACTTACGACGGACATGGCAACCGGATCGGACAGACGGTACAAGCTGGGCGAGAAGCGTCCCCTCCTCAACCCGCATCGAGCCTGATTGGTAGGCTATTGTCGAGACAGGACTCCCCCGGGGGGCAGGAAATCACGACCGCGCCACGCTCAACGCGATACTGGTACGACGGCGCGCATCAACTCTCAGGAGTTGAGCATGCTGACGGTACTCGAACCGAATACAGATACGACGCAATCGGCCGACGAATTGCGAAGATCCACACTCCAGCAAACGAAGCACCTCGAACGACGTTGTTCACTTGGGATGGTGAATGGATGTTGCAGGAAGTACGGGTGGGTGCGTCGCCTCGCGACGATTCGGTGATCACATATATTCCTCATCCAGACCATAAGGGGCCGCTGGCAAAGCTCGAGGGTGGTAAGCGCTATCACTATCTAAGCGATCATTTGGGCACGCCGCAAGAACTGGTCGACGACGAGCGTAAGGTGGTGTGGGCCGTCGATCTCAAAGGCTATGGTCAGGCGCGGATGCACATTGCAGAGGAAATTGATAATCCGATTCGATTCCCGGGGCAGTATCGTGATCTAGAATCCGGGTTGTATTACAACCGATATCGATATTACGATCCTCAAGTAGGGCGGTACATTAATCAAGATCCGATCGGGATTGTTGGCGGTTTAAACAAGTTTGCATATGCGGAATCAAATCCGGCCTCTGGGTATGATCCGCTTGGATTGTATACGACAGGTAAAGACGGTGTTACCGGTGTTGACGCAGATGGAGTTCCGTCGTTTGATGAATCAAATCCTAGATTCCATTCATACAATGTAGTTAATTCTTGTAAAAAGACGAGTCCGAAATGTAACTACAAGAGTGCCGTTGAAGGATTGCTTCGATATCCTGCTCCCGGTGCGTCGGGGGAACCCATCAAGAATGGACAAGAAAGCTTTGCGTTACCTGTAGGGTACGTGCATCATGTTGTCAAGGACGGTGGCTCGACAGTGATTAACGTTACCGAGCCGGGGCGCCACTTGCTTTCGCCAGGGATTGTCAGGCGCTGGGTATCGGACGACGGTGATTCGATCAGCATCCATACTTACGGAGAGGGAACCGGATATCTCCCGAAGATTAATGAATGGGCCGCTGATTCGTTGTGGGGCAAAGTTGACGCAAACATATTTAAATATATGGGGTGTCAAGGAGATAAAAAGTGAGATTCTCTGAGTTGCTTGGGGCAAGCTTGACTGCCGCAATTGTGGGTGGGGTGTTGATTGGGCTTCTTTCCATTCGGGACTTCGGGGTTGTCTCGCTTTTGTTCGCCATCGTTGCATTTGTGGTCGCATTTTTTTCGGCAATGATTTTGTCTTACCCGATGGCTTGGGTGAAAGCGATGATTCCATCTGGCGCAATTTTTCCGGTGGTTATCATTGCTGGCGGAATTGCGGCTGCACTTATTCTTGCAGTGCTTACGAAGGCATCGTGGGCGGATATGGTGTCGATCAACAAAATGGTGTTGCTGTACTCGGCAATTGGCGTTGTGTGCGCGATTTCTGCTTTTGGGTACATTGAGAGGTCCGTGATTTTTGAAGGACTACGTAAATTATTCGGATAGGTAGCACGACGCGGAGGCTGCATTGACAAAGCCGATCATTCGCAAGGGTGATTCAACTGATCACGGCGGCTTGGTGCTCGAAGGCTTCGAGTGTGCCGACCTAAACGGTCGCCCGCCAGCAGGTATTGGACATATGGTTTCGTGCCCGAAATGCAGTGGTGTCTTTCCCATTGTTCAGGGTTCGAACCAGTATGCGATAGATGGTCGGCCGGTAGCATTGGATGGGATGAAGACCGCATGTGGCGCCACGCTAATAGCGACTCAACAGACGTTTGTCGTGAGTAGTTGAGTCTGACAGACTCTCGCTTTCGGAGGAACCGAGCTACCGTCACCAATACATGCCTGCGGTATCGACACGTCGATTGGGACCAGAGTTTGCAAGCAGTGCTTAATGACGAGGCGACTAGCGTAGCCTGCGACAAGGGGATATCCTTGCGAGTCCCTGCAGGAGTGCTTGATCTTCGACCGAACTCTGCCATGAAGCAGTTGCTACGCCGAGAGTATGATGCGCTTGTTATCGTATACGGCTGCCTATAGGATATGAACCTTGAGCGACGTAGTCGATTCGGTGGTGAACAGCCCACCGTTCGAGGTGCGAGGGTTCACGATTCCGATCGCATCGGTCAGCATACAAAGGGCGTGAGTGGTCTTTGCTGGAGGGCTCGTTACAAGTGCCCAACATCGTTCATTGGAATTTGTGGTGTTTCAAGAGGTTGGCGCATTTTTTTACAGCGTCATGTTCCGCTAACCGTTCTGATCGCAAGTCGCACCCCCGCATCACGATGGGCCCGAATGTCCGAGTCAAGCGAGTCGCTTGGCCCGGGTTTTCGGGCCTTGCTTCGTTTACGACGCGCCCGCCCGTCGCACTCCGGATGAAACGTGGCTGACGCACTCCCCGACCTCATCGCGCCCCATCTCGACGTCCTGTTCTGCGGGATCAATCCCGGCCTGGTCGCGGCCGAGACCGGCCATCACTTCGCGGGGAGAAACAACCGCTTCTGGCGCGTGATCCATCTCGCGGGCTTCACGCCGACGGAAATTTCGCCGCAGGACGATCGCGCGATTCTCCGTTACGGCTGCGGGTTGACGGCCGTGGTGCCGCGGCCGACCGCGCGTGCCGATCAGCTTTCGCGCGCGGAATTCGCGGCCGCGTCCGCCGGGTTCGAGCAGAAGGTCGCGCAGCATGCGCCGCGCTTCGTCGCGTTTCTCGGCAAGGCGGCGTATGCGGCGCTGTCGGGGCAGCGCGAAGTCACGTGGGGGTTGCAGCCATCACGCATCCAGCATGCGCGGGTGTGGGTGCTGCCCAACCCCAGCGGGAGGAACCTCGCGTTCGGGCTCGGCGATCTGGTCGATGCGTATCGCGAGCTTCATCTCGCGGCGATGACGGAGGGGCACGATGCGACGCAGTAAGACGGCGGCTCCGTGGCCCGGCGTCATCGTGCCGCGCGGATTCTTCAACCGCGTGGCCACCGAGGTGGCGCCGCAACTGCTCAACAAGATCCTCGCGGCAGCGGACGGTCGGGCCGGCCGCATCGTCGAAGTGGAAGCGTATGCGGGCGCGCTCGATCCGGCGGCGCACACCTATCGCGGCAAGACGCCGCGCAATGCGACGATGTTCGGGCCGCCCGGGCACTTCTACGTTTATTTCACGTACGGCATGCACTGGTGCTGCAACTGCGTGTGCGGCCCGGGCGGCGCAGGAACGGGCGTGCTGATCCGCGCGCTGGAGCCGCTGCACGGGCTCGAACGGATGCGTGCGGCGCGGCCGCCGCGCACGCGCGATCGCGACCTGTGCCGCGGGCCGGCGCGGCTGACGCAGGCGATGGGAATCGGCGGCGCGCAGGATGGCGTCGACCTGATCGGCGCGCATGAAGGGTTCGCGATCGTCGACGACGGCATGGCGCCGCCCGCCGATCTGGCGGGCGGGCCGCGCATCGGCATTCGCGTCGGCCAGGATCTCCCGTGGCGGTGGAGCGTGCCCGGCAACCGGTACGTATCGGGCGCGGTGCCGCGCACGTAACGCATGCCGCACCCAATTCGATCTGCGTCACGCGGTCGCCATTATTGATCGGCTAAGCTGGCTGTTTCGACGTTTCGATCGAGGAGACACCATGCGGCGGGTCGTATTCAACCAGAAGGGCGGCGTGGGCAAGTCGACGATCGTCTGCAACCTGGCGGCGATCAGCGCGAGCGAAGGATTGCACACGCTCGTCATCGATCTCGATGCGCAGGCGAACTCGACGCGCTACCTGCTCGGCGACGCCGCGGCCGACGCGCAACCGGGCGTCGCCGGCTTTTTCGAAACCGCGCTGACCTTCAATTTCCGTCCGGTCGACGTCACGTCGTTCATCCACGCGACCCCGTTCGACGGGCTCGACGTGATGCCCGCGCATCCGGATCTCGACACGCTGCACGGCAAGCTCGAATCGCGCTACAAGATCTACAAGCTGCGCGATGCGCTGAACGAGCTCGACATGTACGACGCCGTGTACATCGACACGCCGCCCGCGCTGAATTTCTATACGCGCTCGGCGCTGATCGCGGTCGAGCGCTGCCTGATCCCGTTCGACTGCGACGATTTCTCGCGCCGCGCGCTGTACACGCTGCTCGAGAACGTGAAGGAAATCCAGCAGGACCACAACGCCGCGCTCGAGGTGGAAGGGATCGTCATCAACCAGTTCCAGCCGCGCGCGAGCCTGCCGCAACGGCTGGTCGACGAGCTCGTCGACGAGGGGTTGCCGGTGCTCGCGTCGCGGTTGTCCGCGTCGGTGAAGATCCGCGAATCACATCAGCAGTCGACGCCGGTGATCCATTTCGAACCGACGCACAAGCTCGCGCAGGAGTTCCGCGCGCTGCATCGCGAACTGGCCGGCTGAGCCCGCACCTGCCCGCGTCGACCGAGGCCGCTTCGAGCGGCCTCGTTTTTATCGCGACCCTAAATTCGTCCGATTATTGATTTCGTCATTAATAATGCAGAAAACGATTTCATAATAAATCCAGAAAAAACGATTACATAAACGATTGCTCCATTCTCAATGGCGGCCATTTTTCTAATAATCGGAATAGTGAATTTGGCAAATATTGCGCGACGTCATGTTGCGTTATGCTGTAAAAAGGTAAAAAAGGCATTGCAGGCCGGAGCGGGCGATATCCCGTCTGATATTTCGATGCGCCTTGGGACTTCAGCGGTCGCGCCAAAGGGTGATAAGGGTTTATACCTATCATTAATGCCATTTGATTGACAATTAATCGATCTAAAATGACTTCCTTCAACTGCCCGTGCTCAAACAGGTGACGGGTTGTCAATAAGGAAGCAGCCGTCGCTCAAGCTTCCATTTTTTCTTCAAGTCGTCTCTCGCATTGCCAACAGGAGCGTGCCCGATGTCCGTATTTGCCCCCGAAAAACTCACCGCCGATTATCAGTCCGGTATCGCCGCGTGGTTCGCGATCGCCCGTCCGGCGATCCATGGTTTCGAGGCTGTCGTCGAACTCAACCTGCAAGCGGCCCGGACGGCGCTCGAGGAATACGAGGACAAGCTGAAGAACGCGTTCAACAGCAGCAACCCGGCAGCAGGCTTCGCGCAGCAGGTCGCCGTGCCGCAGGAAGCGGCCGGCAAGGTCGTGTCGTACGGTCGCCATCTGTTCGACATCGCGGTGTCGACGCAGTCCGAATGGGCGAAGGTCGCGCAGGCGCAGTACGAGCAGAACGACAAGCGCCTGAAGGACGTGCTCGGCGAACTGTCGAAGCATGCGCCGGCCGGCTCGGCGCCGGTGGTGGCCGCGCTGAACTCGGCGTGGTCCGCGGCGAGCGCCGCGGCCGATTCCGTGCGTGCAGTGACGGGGCAGGCGATCGAAGCGGCGCAGAGCGGTTTCGATGCGGTCAGCGAAACGGCCACGCGCGGCGCGAAGCAGACGGCGGCCGCCGCCCGCAAGGACGCAGCGGCTGCGCGCGAATCGGCTGCGTAACCGTGTGAGTGCGTGTCGCGCGCAGGCGCGACACGATTGTTGATCGGCACCGGACGGCGCCGGCGCCGCGTGTGCCACGCGGGTCCGGCCAACGTCCGGTGCGCCGCAAGACGACCGTGCACGGTTGCCCGTGCCGCGGCGTGCCGTGCCGCCGGTGCGAACAGGTGCTGCCCGCCATACGGCGGCATGCGACCGCGATCGCGCCGGTTGGCCCGATGCGCGCATCGCACGTGCAGCCGCCTCGCGCCGGCGTCAGAACGACGAACTGATTTCAATGCAGGGATTGAACATGACGGATGTAGTGATCGTATCGGCCGCGCGGACCGCGGTCGGCAAATTCGGCGGCTCGCTGGCGAAGATTGCGGCGCCCGAACTGGGCGCGACGGTGATCCGCGCAGTGCTGGAGCGTGCGGGCGTGAAGCCCGACCAGGTCAGCGAAGTGATCATGGGCCAGGTGCTGACGGCCGGCTCCGGGCAGAACCCGGCGCGGCAGTCGCTGATCAAGGCAGGGCTGCCGAGCGCCGTGCCGGGGATGACGATCAACAAGGTGTGCGGCTCGGGCCTGAAGGCCGTGATGCTGGCGGCGAACGCGATCGTCGCGGGCGATGCGGAGATCGTGATCGCGGGCGGGCAGGAGAACATGAGCGCGTCGCCGCACGTGCTGCCGGGCTCGCGCGACGGGTTCCGGATGGGTGACGCGAAGCTGGTCGACACGATGATCGTCGACGGCCTGTGGGACGTGTACAACCAGTACCACATGGGCATCACGGCGGAGAACGTCGCGAAGGAATACGGGATCACGCGCGAAGAGCAGGACGCGTTCGCGGCGCTGTCGCAGAACAAGGCGGAAGCCGCGCAGAAGGCCGGGCGCTTCAACGACGAGATCGTGCCGGTGTCGATTCCGCAACGCAAGGGCGAGCCGCTGCAGTTCGCGACCGACGAGTTCGTGCGTCACGGCGTGACGGCGGAGTCGCTGGCCGGGCTGAAGCCGGCGTTCTCGAAGGACGGCTCGGTGACGGCGGCGAACGCGTCGGGTCTGAACGACGGTGCGGCGGCGGTGCTGGTGATGTCGGCGCAGAAGGCGGCGGCGCTGGGCCTGACGTCGCTCGCGCGGATCAAGGCATACGCGAACGCGGGCGTGGATCCGAGCGTGATGGGCATGGGCCCGGTGCCGGCCTCGCGCCGGGCGCTGGAGCGCGCGGGCTGGACGCCGGGCGACCTGGACCTGATGGAAATCAACGAAGCGTTCGCGGCGCAGGCGCTGGCGGTGCACAAGCAGATGGGCTGGGACACGTCGAAGGTGAACGTGAACGGCGGGGCGATCGCGATCGGCCACCCGATCGGCGCGTCGGGCTGCCGGATCCTGGTGACGCTGCTGCACGAGATGGCCAAGCGCGATGCGAAGCGCGGGCTGGCGTCGCTGTGCATCGGCGGCGGGATGGGTGTCGCGCTCGCGGTCGAGCGCGCCTGAGCTGGGGCTGACAGCACGGTTCGCTTGCGGCGCGGGTCGGCGCCGCGGGTGAGCCAGGCGGTTTTCGCGCAAGACAGGCAGTCAACAATAACGCGCGAGGTGCCGGTGCGTGCCGCCTGCGACGCGGGCGGATGCGCATCGAAGCGGTGGGGCGGCAGCATGTGCGATGCCGTCGCCCCGCCTTTCATCGATTACTTTTTTGTCGGTAATTAATAGGATGACTAAGCGAATTGCAGTTGTGACAGGTGGGATGGGCGGCCTCGGCGAAGCGGTCAGCATCCGGTTGAACGACGCGGGTCACCGGGTAGTCGTCACGTATTCGCCGAACAACGCCGGCGCGGACCGCTGGCTGACCGAGATGCATGCGGCCGGCCGCGCATTCCATGCGTACCCGGTGGACGTGGCCGATTACGACTCGTGCCAGCAATGTATCGAGAAGATCGTGCGGGACATCGGCCCGGTCGACATTCTCGTGAACAATGCGGGCATCACGCGCGACATGACGCTGCGCAAGCTCGACAAGGTCAACTGGGACGCGGTGATCCGCACGAACCTCGACTCCGTGTTCAACATGACGAAGCCGGTCTGCGACGGCATGGTCGAGCGCGGATGGGGCCGTATCGTCAACATTTCGTCGGTGAACGGCTCGAAGGGTTCGGTCGGCCAGACCAACTACGCGGCCGCGAAAGCCGGCATGCACGGCTTCACGAAATCGCTCGCGCTCGAGGTCGCGCGCAAGGGCGTGACGGTGAACACGGTGTCGCCGGGCTATCTCGCAACGAAGATGGTCACCGCGATCCCGCAGGACATCCTCGACACGAAGATCCTCCCGCAGATTCCGGCGGGCCGGCTCGGCAAGCCCGAGGAAGTCGCAGCGCTGGTGGCCTACCTGTGCTCGGAGGAGGCCGGCTTCGTGACGGGCTCCAACATCGCGATCAACGGCGGCCAGCACATGCACTGACGCGCGGCGGCCCGCACGGCGTTCGCGCCCGTGCGGGCCGCGTTCCCCACTATCCCGTGCCGGAGCGGCGGCAGGCGCGCCGCTTCGGCCTCGCATTCCGGAGAACGCATGGGCGACACCTGGATGGGACTCGTGATCGGCGGCTCGGCGCTGGCCGTCGCGCTGACGATGGCGATCTCGCTCTACTGGCTCGAGCGGCGCCGCGCGCGGCTGCTGCGGAATTTCGATCATCGCGATTGCTGGCTGGTCGCGTACGGCAGGTGCTTCGCGCGCCGGCCGGCGAGGTCGCTGCGCCGCATGCGCGACGCACGCTGACGGCGGCGCCGGCGCGTCGCAATCGGTGAACGATCGATGAGCGGTCACGCCCCGCGCGCATGCCGTCGGCAACGCGCGCGGGACGCGTGATCAGTCGCTCTTTTCGCTTTTTCCGGCCGACTCGCCCGAGTCGTTCTTGTGGAAGATCCGCTTCGTCGTGCGCTTGGTGGCGTCCCAGCCCTCGCGCGACGCATGGGCGACGCCGTGCCCGACCGCCTTCGCGGCGCTCGCGGTCGCATGGCCGAAGCTGCGCGCCGCGTCGCCGGTCTTGTGCGCGGCTTCCTTCGAATCGCGCTTGATGTCCTGCTTCACTTCCGACATGTCCGCGTGTGCGAGCGGGCTGAGCAGCGCCAGGACGAGCGCGGCGCCAATGAACTGACGAACTTTCACGACGGGTTTCCTTGAGGTAAGCCTCTTCATCGAGGATTCGGGTTGCCGACAGGCGCCGGTCGAAACGCGCCGGCGGCCGACGCGTCGAGCATCACCGCCGCGCGGCCGGACAGCAGCACGCGCTCGCCGCAGCGCAGCGCGAAGCCGTACAGCACCGAGCGGGCATCGCCGCTCACGCGTTGCGCGTCGACGGTGAGCGGCTGCTCGAACGTGTCGAGCCGGTCGACGAACGCGTCGACGTTGCGCACGCTCGCGAGATAGCCGACGCGCGGATGCGCTTCGTGCGCGCCGAGCAGCGCGCCGTGCACGGCCATCGCCTGCGCCGCGTATTCGATGCCGCAGACCGACGCGAGCCGGCCGTGCGCGCGCAGCGGGTTGTGCGGATCGCGGTGGCTCGTCGCGGTGCAGCGGATTCGTTCGGCATCCCACGCATCGACCGAATCGAGCACGCACATCGCGCCGGCGTGCGGAATGTGCGCGGCAATCCACGCGTGGTCGAGCGGCGGGGTCAATACGACCGTTGCGGTCATCGCGCGCGCTCCGCGAAAGATTCGGGCATCGCGACGTCGACCTGCACGCGCGTATCGTCCAGGTAGTCGAGCACGACGCGCGTCGACCGCCGCGCGGCGAGCGCATCGAGCAGCGGCAGCACGCGGGCAGCCGGATTGCCGGCGCGCAGTGCGTCGAGTCCGGCATGCGCGAGCGTTGTCGCGGGTGCATCGGTGAGCTGCACGTCGATGCGGGCGAGCGTGCGCTCGCTTGCTTGCGGCGCGAACACGAGCGCGACGCCGAACGCATCGCCGATCGGCCGCACCGCGCGCAGCGGTTCCGGATAGTCGGTGTCGTACGCGATCAGCAGGCTCGGCACGCGATCGACGACGACCTGGCACAGGCATTCGAGCAGGCCGGCGGCAAAGCTGCCGTCATGCGCACACAGCACGTTCGACGTCGCCGTCGCGCGGGTCGCGATGCTCCAGTAGCCGGCCGGGGCGTTGTGCACCGAGTTGTGGAAGCGGGTCGGCGACAGCTGGCGATCGTCGCCGGCCAGCGTTTCGCAGATCGCGTGGCAGTTCTGGCCGTCGCCGCCGGATGCACTGAACACGGTCGCGAGCGTCGCGGCGTCGCGGCCGCTCGCGGCCACCGCTTCGTGGCCGACCGCGAGCGCGGCGCGCACGACGGGGCCCGTGCGACGCCGTTCGGCGGACGGCAGGCCGGCCGGCGGCGGCAGCTCGGTGCGGGCGGGCGCATAGGGCGCGCGGCCCGCGAGCACGTCGGCCGCGTGCGGCCAGTCGTTCAATCCCGGCCCGACGAGGCCGATGCTTTCGATGAAGGCGATGAGTGTCATGGCGGGCCTCAACGGCGGGCGCGACCGGCCACACGCTGGGCGCGACCGAGGATCAGGCTGCAATTCGTGCCGCCGAAGCCGAACGAATTGGAGAGGACGGCGCGCACGTGCGTGTCGCGGCTCGCGAGCACGTAATCGGCTGCGAGCGCCGGATCGGGCTGCGTCGTGTTGACGCCGGCCGGCACGAACTGCTCGCGCAGCGCGAGCGCGGCGACGATCGCCTCCAGCGCGCCGGCCGCGCCGAGCGTGTGGCCGGTCGCGCCCTTCGTCGAGCTGCATGGCGTGCGGGGGAACAACGCGCCGAGCGCGCGGCTTTCCGCGGCATCGTTGCTCGGCGTCGCGGTGCCGTGCAGGTTCACGTAGTCGATATCGGGCGCGCCGAGGCCGGCGGACGCGAGCGCCTGCTCGATCGCGGCGCGCGCGCCGAGCCCTTCCGGATGCGGCGACGACATGTGGTGCGCGTCGCTCGATTCGCCGATGCCGAGCAGCAGGATCGCGTCGCCGTCGAACGCGGCGGGCGCGGCAGGGACGCGTTCGACGAGCGCGAACGCGGCGGCCTCGCCGATCGAGATGCCGTCGCGCGCGACGTCGAACGGCCGGCACGGCTGGCGCGACAGCAGCTCGAGCGAATTGAAGCCGTACAGCGTGGTCAGGCACAGCGAATCGACGCCGCCGACGACGGCCGCGTCGATCAACCCGGCCTCGATCATGCGGCGCGCGGAGCCGAACACCTTCGCGCCCGACGAGCACGCGGACGAGATCGCCATCGCCGGCCCGCGCAGCGCGAAATACGCGCGCACGAACGCGGCCGGCGAATACGGGTTGTGCGTGTGCGCATAGCGGAAGTCGGCCGGCAGCGCGCCGCTCGCCGGGTCGCGGCGCTGGTACGCGCGTTCGGTTTCGAGGATGCCGGCCGTGCTCGTGCCGACGAACACGCCGACGCGTGCGGCACCGTAGCGCGCGACCGCCGCCGCGACGCGTGCGTCGAAGCCGTCCTGCGTCAGGCCGAGTTGCGCGAGGCGGTTGTTGCGGCATTCGAAGTCGGCGAGATCGGCGCGCACGGGTTGCGCATCGACGCCGTCCACCGCGCCGATCCACGTGTCGAGGTCCGCACGCTCGAAGTTGCACGGCACGAGCCCGCCGCGGGCGTGGCGCAGCGCATCGAGGGTCGCGTCGAGGCCGCGGCCGATGCAGCTGGTGGCGGTGAAGTGCGAGAGCAGGAGAGGGTTCACGAGGGTCGCATCCGGTGGCCGGAACGGGCGCTGCAGCAAGGCTGGCAGGCGCGCCGTTCGAGGTCAGATTTTATCAAACGGGGGTGCCGGAACGCCCGGCTGGCCGGACGGTTCGAGCGCGAGCGCCGCGCGCAAGGTGGTCCAGTGCAACTGCGCGTCGGCGGCCGCGCGCAGCACCGCGGGCAGCACGTCGAGCACGACCGGTTCGCCGCGCGCATCGCGCGCCGCATGACCGTCGTGGACCAGCAGGATGTCGCGCGCATCGAGGCCGCACAGCAGGCGGCGCGTGACGGTCGCGGCGTCGCGCGCACGCGTGTCGAAGCCGCGCCGCGTCCAGCTCGCGAGTTGCAGGCCGAGTTCGCACAGCACCGGTTCGAGAAACGGATTGCGCAGGCCGGCCGGCGCACGGAAAAACAGCGGGCGCGTGCCGGCGATGTCGGTCAGCGTCTGCTGCGCGGCCGCGATCTCGCGCCGAAGCGCGGCCGGCCCCGACAGCGAGAACGTATGGCGGTGCCGCTGGCTGTGGTTCTCCACCGCATGGCCGCGCGCGACGATCGCCTCGATCCACCGCGGATGGCGGCGCGCGAGATCGCCGATGCAGAAGAACGTCGCGCGTGCGTCGTAACGGTCGAGCAGGTCGAGCACGCGCGGCGTGACGTCCGGGTCCGGGCCGTCGTCGATCGTCAGCGCGATGCGGCGGCCCGCGCCGGGCGGCAGGCGCGTCCAGTTCGGACCGAGCAGCGTGCTGCGCGGCCACAGGCCGGCCGCGGTCAACGCGAGATGCGACGCGACCACGCCGCCGACGGCCCACGGCCACGTGGCTGGTTGCGCGATCACGGCGGCGGCCGCGCCCGCGTGCAGCGCGGTGGCGCCCGCGATCAGCGGCGTCGGTTTCCAGCGCCGTGCGTCGCCGGTATCGCGCGGCGGAATGAAAGGCGGCACGTTCATGCGCGGCCTCCTTGTTCATGATTGCCGACTGCCGCCGCCGCCGCGCGCGGCGCGAGAATCGCCGCGAACGCGAGCGCGAGCATCGCGCCGGGGCCGACGGTCAGCCCGAAGGTTTCGAGCAGCGGCACGCGCGACAGCGCGAGCAGCCCGAAGCCGGCGACCGTCGCGAGGTTCGCGATCAGCAGCGACACCAGCGTGTACGGCGTGACGGGCTGCGCGTCGTCGCGCTTGCAGAAGAACAGCGCGTAGTTCGAGCCGACCGCGACGATCAGCAGCATCCCGACGAGGTGCAGGATCGTCAGTTGCACGCCGGCGAGCGCGAAGCCGGCGGTCACGATCAGCACGGCCGCGACGAGCGGGGCGAGGGCGCGCACGGCGCGGCGCGGTGAGCGCAGCGCGATCAGCAGCAGCATGGCGATTGCGGCAAACCCTGCGAGCGACAGCCGGATGTCCTCGTGGACATAGCTCACATACAGCCGATCGGCTTCGGCCTTCATGTCGACGAACAACGCATCGGGCACGCCCGCGCGTGCGACGGCGGCGCGAATCGGCGTGGCGTCGAGGCTCGACGCAGGCTGCGCGGTGCCCGCGGCGTCCGGCGCACGCAGCGGCAGCATCGCGCTCCAGCGGCCGTCGCGTTCGGTCAGCAGCGCATCGACGGCGAGCGCCATCGACGTGCCGCGCAGGTCCGCGCGCGTCAGCAGCGGCGCGTGACGCGCCGTGTCGACGTCGGCGAGGAATGGCGCGAACAGGTCGGGCTTCACCGCGATCGGCTGGTGCGCGATGGCATCGCGCATCCGTTCGGCGAGTACGTTCGCGTCCGGCAGGCTCGCTTGGCGCGCGCGCTGCGCGGCGTCGCTCGGCAGGTAGCGGGCCGGATTCTCGAAACCGCCGAGCGTGCCCCGGTCGACCAGCGGCTGCAATTGCGCGGCGACTTTTTCCGCGCCTTCGAGGGCGGCCTGTTCGGTCGGCGCGGCAATCACGACGAGGTAGCGCACGTCGGGCGCGCCGACATCGGCCCGCAGCCGTGCGTCGAGCGCCTGCGCCTGTGCCGGCACGGGGCTGAGCGCGGCGAGCTCGCGGCTCCACAGGGCGTCGCGATGCAGCGCGAGCGTCGCGCACGCGGTGACCACGAGCACCGCGAGTGGCCAGCGCAGCCGCGGCGCGGCGTCGGCCGCGCGCGCGAGCACGGCGCCGATGCGCGATACGTCGCGGATCGCGACATGCTCGCCGCGCAGGTGCGGCAGCACGAAGCGCGTGACGAGCGCGGCGGCCGTCAGCCCGACGATCGAATACAGCCCGAGCTGCACGAGGCCGGGGAATCCGGAGAACAGCATCGACGCGAACCCGCACACCGACGTCAGCACGCCGAGCCGGATCGTCGGCCAGTATGCGGCGACCCACGCGCGCGTCGCGTCGGCCGGGCGCTCCGCGCCGCGCGTGCCGGCCTGCGCCGATTGCACGAACAGGTAGATCGAATAGTCGACGGCTTCGCCGATCAGCGTCGTACCGAACCCGAGCGTCAGCCCGTGGACCGTGCCGAACGCGACGCTGACCGCCGCGATCCCGGCCGCGACGCCGGTCAGCACCGGCAGCAGGCCGAGCGCGAGCGTGCGCGGCGAACGGTATAGCGTGAGCAGCAGCGCGACGATCAGCACGACGCTTGCCGTCGACAATCGTTCGACGTCGTGCCGGATCGTGTCGCGCGTGTCGACCGAGAACACGCCGGGGCCCGTCATTGCGAGCGTGTTTGCCGCTGCATTCGGGATGGCCCGTTTCGCAGCGGCGAACGCGCGACGCACCGTGTCGATCGCGCGGGCCTGCGCATCGGTATCGGAGCCGGCGGCGGCCGTCTGCACGACCAGCACCGCGCGCGTGCCGTCGCGCGACGCCCACACGCCGTCGCGGCTCGCCGGTTCTGCCGCGCTGTCGAGCCCGTCGATGAGGGCGGCGACTTCGCCGGTCGGGTCGCGCGGCAGCATCGCCTTCGCGACGAGGCCGGCCGACGAGCTCAGCAGGTCGAGGCTGTCGCCGAGCGCCTGGTGCAGGCCGTCGGCGCTGAAGCGTTGCGGCGTGACGGCCGGGCTCAGCAGATAGCGGTGATCGAAGATGAATTGCCGGTCGCGCGCGTCGTTCGCGGCCTCGCCGTTGTGAACGGCCGCGAACTGCGGGTCGGTGCGCAGCGTGCCGGCGACGCGCCGCGACAGCGCGGCGCGCGTGCCCGCATCGCCGCCGTCGATCGCGACGAGGATCAGGCGCGATACGATGCCGTCGCGCAACTGGTCGACGAGCACGCGCTGCCCGGCGCTCGGCGCATTCGGCAGGAACGCGGACAGGTCGGCCGTGAAGTGCGCGCGCCCGATCGCGACGCCGCACGCGACGAGCGCCAGCAGCCACACGAGCACCGCGCGCTGCCGCCATGCGGGCAGGCAGCGCGCGACGGGGGAGGGGCGCGTACGATCGTCCATCAGTTCGCGTTCGCCGCGACGGGTTGCAGGCGCATCACCGAACGATCGCCGTCGGCCTGCCGGATCGCGACGCTGCGCAACACGTCGCGCGTGCCGTCGAGCGTGATCGTGCTGACGACCTTCAGCATCCGCGAGTCGAGCGGCGTGAGCGTCAGCGTCCAGTCGTCGCCGCGTCCGGAAAGGGCGACCTTGTACACCTGTTCGAGCGCGAAGCGGTTGCCGGCGAGCGTCGCGCGGATGCTGTCGATGAACGCGCCGAGTTCCGGATAGCGCGCGAGCGCGAGCGTGTACTTGCGGTTGTTGCGCTCGACGGTGAGCATGTCGCCGTCGACGACGAGGTGTTCGGGCTTCGGGCTCAGCGTGTGCTTTTCCAGATGGTCGGGCGCGACGAAAATCAGTTCACCAGACGATTCGACCGGCTGCGTGGCGATCGACAGGGTCTTCGTCTCGGTGAAGGTCGCGCGGCCCGACTTGTGCTGCGCGAGCGTCGACATCAGCCGGTCGAGGGTCCAGGCCGAGCCGGCGTCCGCCGCGTGCGCGGGCACGGCCAGCGCGATCGCGGCGGCCGTGGCGGCGAGCACGCGGGCGACGCGGGCGATGCAAGGCGACGAGAACGGGAACAGGCGGCGAACGGCGGTCATGCGTCGGAATCCCTCGTGGCGGGCAGGTCGGCGCCGGCCTGCACCGCCTCGCGGCGCGCGGCCGCGGCATTGCCGCCTTGCCAGAAATCGAAATAGTTGAACCAGTTGTACGGCGCCATGCGGCAGTACTTGTCGAGCAGCGCGACGTAGCGCGCGAGTGCCGCATCGACCGCCGCCGCGCGCGCGTCGCGCCGCACGTCGGAGAAATCGGCGAGCGTCTCGAAGTGCACATCGTAGCGGTTGCCGTCGCGATAGAGGCCCGTCATGAAGATCACCGGGCGCTTCAGCATCGCGGCCATGTAAAGCGGCCCGAGCGGGAACGCGGCCGGCGCGCCGAGCAGCGGCAAGCGTCGCAGCGACCCGGCCGCGTCGTCGAGCAGCGTGCGGTCGGCGAGCATGCCGACCATGCAGTTCGCGTCGAGGCGCTCGCGCACCTTCAGCATCGAGTCGACCTGCCCGAGCGGAATCACTTCCGGCTGCGCAGCCGGGTTCACCGCGGCGAGCGTCGCATTGATCTTGCGCGCGTTCTTCTCGTACATCGTGACGACCACGCGCAGGTCCGGATGCGTGCGGCCGATCGCGCGCACGACCTCGAAGCTGCCGAGGTGCGCGCCCATCAGGAACGCGCCGCGTCCGCCCGCGAGCGCGTCGTCGACGAGCGTCTCGCCGTGCAGCCGGATGTCGAACAGGTCGAAGCGCCCGTTCATCAGGTAGACGCGATCGTGGATCGTCGCCGCGAACGTGAACACGTGCCGGTACACGTCGCGCCAGCGCGCGGGGCGGCCGAGCACGCGGCGCAGGTAGTCGCGCGACGCCGCGCACGCGACCGGCGAGAACAGCACGAAATACGTCGCGATCAGGTGCAGCACGACGCGCGCGCGCTGTCGGCCGAAGCGCAGCGAGATCCACGTCATCGTGCGCAGCAAGCCCGCGTTGCTGCGCTCCTGGCGCTCGGCCCATGCGGTGCGCTTCATGGCTGCGCACCCTCCTGCGCGGGCGGCGGCGCGGACAGCACGCCGGTCGCGACCTCGCGCGACCCGGCGCGCACCGTGAAGCGGATCGCGCCGCTGGCCGCGGCGTCGTACGCGAGCGCGAGCGGTTCGCCGGGCGCGACCGGGCTCAGGAATTTCGCCGACCCGAGCCGCCACGCGTGCAGCGGACGGTTCAGCGCCGCGCCGATCGTGTGGATCGCGTGATCGAGCAGCACGACGCCCGGCACGACCGGATGGCCGGGGAAGTGGCCGGGCAGCACGGGATGGTCGGCGGCAATCGTGAACGCGAGCGCGGGCGGGCCGGCCGGGTCGCGCTCGGCCGTTGCGGCCGTCGTGGCCGACGCGCGCGCATGTTGCGCAACGAGCGCGATCAGCACGTCGCGCGGCAGTTTGCCCGTTTCGTTGCGCGGCAGCGCATCGACGAACACGAGCGGGCGCGGCATGAACGCGGGATCGATCCGCTCGCGCAGCGCGCGTTGCAGATCGGCGGCCGCGAGCGTCGGCGCGACGACCAGCGCGACGAGGCGCGTGACCGGCTCGAGCGCCGTGTCGCCGTGTGCCGGCGCGGCTTCGTCGGGCATGAAGAACACGCCGTCGATCACTTGGGGAATCGCGTTGAGCTGATGGTTCAGGTACGCGAGCGACGTGCGCTTGCCGGCGATGTTGACGAGATCGGCCTTGCGGCCGTGCAGCAGGAACCGGCCGTCGCCGAGCAGCTCGAGCGCATCGCCCATCGGCACCGGCGCCTCGACGTGCCCGCCCGATACCCATACGGTCGGCCCGCTGTCGTCGTCGTCCGGTTCGTCGCGTGCGTCGAGCCGGATGTCGGGGAACAGTTCCCAGGCCGCGCCTTGCGACGTGCGACGGGTCGCGATCTGGCCGGTCTCGGTGCTGCCGTAGATCTCGACGAGCGGCGCGTCGAGCGCGGCCTCGGCTTCGCACGCGAGCTTTTCCGACAGCGGCGCGGTGGCCGACAGCACCAGCGCCGCGCGCGGCAGCGCATGGCCGGCCGACAGCAGCGCACGCAAGTGGATCGGCGACGTGACGAGTACGCGCGGCTGCGGGATCGCGTCGAGTTCGTCGCGAATGTCGCTCGGGTAGAACGGCTGGCGGTTGCTGAACGCGAGGCCGCCGAGCAGCGCGAGCAGCACCGTCGACTCGAAGCCGTACATGTGCTGCGCGGGCACCGTGCCGATCAGCGTGGCCGCGCGGCCGTCGAGCAGCCCGAGGCGATCGGCCGCCGCGCGCACGCAGCCGACCAGGAAACCCCAGGTCTTGCGGTGCGGCACCGGCGCGCCGGTCGAGCCGGACGTGAACACGTAGGCCATGATGCGCGCCGCGTCGATCCGCGGGACGGCGAACGGCGCATCGCTCGCCAGTTCGCCCGGCGCGGCATCGGGATACGCGAAGCGCGGCAGGTCGATCGCGCAGTCGGGCGCATCGTGCAGGCAGAACGCGTCGGGCGCGAATGACGCGAGCTGGCGAACCATTTCCGGTGTGTGCGTCGACGGCAGCAGGCTGATCCTGCCGGCGACGAGCGCCGCGCACAGGCTGACCGCGAACCGATAGCGGTCGCGGCACACGTTGAACACGTGGCCGCCGGCGGGCAGCGCGGCGGCCACGCGCGCGACGTCGGCGACGAACGCGCGCACGGTGACGGGCGAGCCGTCGCGCCAGGCGATCGTCTGGTCGGGCGAGGCATGGAATACCAGCGGGTGAGTCGGCATAAATCGGTCAAGACGGAAACGGAGGCCGGCGCGGCCGTGGAGCCGCGCCGGTCATGAATTCATCGCGAGGCCTGCGAGGCGTGGGTCGACGCGCGATACGCGCGCACCGCGTCGACCATCCGCGGCCGCGGCTCGTGCGGCAGCGCGACACGCCGGCACGCATGCTCGGCGGCGAACATCACGGCGACGAGCGGCAGCGACAGGTAGTTCGCGAAGGTCGACCACGTGACGATCGGCGCGGTCGCGAACAGCAGCGTCGATACGGCGGCGATCGCGACGAAGAATAGCGTCCACGCGAGCGTGATCTGCCGCGTGTAGCGCGCGACGGCCGGCGTGACGGTGCCGTGGATCATCGCCGCGAAGCGCGTGCACAGCGGCACGTCGCCGGCCACGAGCGTGCGGCCGAACAGCAGCGCCATCGCGACGTTGAAGCTCGCGTGTTCCAGATACAGGCCCCATTCGAAGTGCTGCGCGAGCGGCGCGCGCGCGGCCCACAGCGCGCCGGCAACCAGCAGCCATGCCGGCACGAGCCAGGCGCGCCGCGGCGAGCGCAGCGCCACGCCCAGCGCGAGCAGCAGCGGCGGCACGAGCGCCATCGCGAGGCCGAAGCCGTGCGCGCCGGGTGTCGCGGTCGCGTAGTGGGCGCCGATCTGATAGGCGCCCACGGCGCCGACCGCTGCGACGCCGCGCACGACGGGCAGCAGCCGGCTCATCGACGGCCTCCGAACGCGCGGCGCGCACCTCGGCCGGCGGCCGGGGCGCAGCGGCTGACGGGCGGGCGAACCAGAACGGAGCGCAAAGGCGGACGGGGCATGACTGGAGACATCGGGCGGATCGCGGACGGACACGATGGTCGGGCCGTCAAACATCATATGAATGGCGGCCGGGACGCGGGTCCGGGCCGGTGGTCGGGCACGCTCATTTTAGGGCCGCGGCAGCGCCGGTTCGGGGCGGCCGCGACCGGGTTTTGTAACCGATTGTATGGCACCGGACGAACGGGTTCGCGGGGTCGGTCCATTTCCATCCAAAGCGGCTCAAGCGTCTCGTGCATTCGTGTCCGAAACGGGCCGCTGCGGTGGCTCGCCAGTCTTGTAACCATTCGCGGTATACGGCCCGATACCCTTCGTCTAGAATCCGCGTAACTTTTACAAACGATCCCCAAATGACGCAGGCGGGGACACCGGCAGACGCCGGAGGGACGGAGATTGGCACGCGCCGGGCGTGCACGACGGTTGCCGTTTCCGGGCGCCTCCCGCTGCCATGGGCCGCCTGCCCGCACGCATGATGAACGCACTGGAACAAGAGCTCGCCACGCTGATCATCGGCGAACTGAATCTCGAAGACGTCCCGCTCGACACAGTGACGGCCGACACCCCGCTGTATGGCGAAGGGTTTGGGCTCGACTCCATCGACATCCTGGAAATCGCGCTGCTGATTTCGAAGAAATACGGCTTCGAACTGCGCTCGGACAATCCGGACAACCAAAAGATCTTTGCGACGCTCGGTGCGCTGGCTGCCTACGTCGCCGCGCATCGCACGAAGTGACGGCGTCGCGCACGGGCGTAGCGCACGGGCATCGCGCATGGGTGCGGCGCAACGGTGAAGACGGTACGCGGCGGCGTTCGACAAACGATGCGCCGGCCGCGTCGATCGAGGTGAAAACGCGATGAACGGAGTCATTCGATGCGGGCGCTCGTGACGGGCGGCAGCGGCGCACTCGGGCAGGCGATCTGCACGGCGCTCGCGCAGGCCGGCCATGAAGTGTGGGTGCATGCGAACCGCCATCTCGCGCAGGCGGAGGCGGTCGCGCAGCAGATCGTCGCGGCCGGCGGCGCCGCGCACGCAATCGCGTTCGACGTGACCGATGCCGATGCGACGCTCGCCGCGCTGCAGCCGTTCATCGACGATGCGCCGGTGCAGATCCTCGTCAACAACGCGGGCATTCACGACGATGCGCCGATGGCCGGCATGTCGCGCCGGCAATGGCACAGCGTGATCGACGTGACGCTCAACGGTTTTTTCAACGTCACGCAGCCGCTGCTGCTGCCGATGATCCGCACGCGGCGCGGACGGATCGTCAACATCGCATCGGTGGCCGGCGTGACCGGCAATCGCGGGCAGGCCAACTACGCGGCCGCGAAGGCGGGGCTGATCGGCGCGACGAAGTCGCTGTCGCTGGAGCTCGCGTCGCGCGGCATCACCGTGAACGCGGTGGCGCCCGGCATCATCGCATCGCCGATGGCCGAACAGGCGTTTCCTGCCGAGCGCATCAAGCAGCTCGTGCCCGCGCAGCGCGCGGGCCGGCCCGACGAAGTCGCGGCGATGGTCGCGTACCTGGTATCCGACGCCGCGGCCTATGTGACGGGGCAGGTGTTGTCCGTCAACGGCGGGCTCGCATGACGAAGCGCGCCGCGTTGGCCTGACGTCACGCAACGCGGTGCAGGGCCGCAGGGCCGCGCGGCCTGCGCCATATAGTGAGGAAATCGAAGTGTCTGTGCATCCAGTCGACGCCGAACGGCGCCCGTGTTCGCTGTTGCCCGCCGCCGCGCCTGCGGCCGCGCCGTTCGCGCACGGCGGCGGCCGCGCGCTGCGGCTCGTCCAGATGAGCGATGCGCGGCTCGTCGCGCTGCTGCACGATGCGCGCAGCCGGGGCGACGGACTCGACCGCGTGTTTCCCGGCGCGCTGGGCGCGGTGTGTATCGGCGCAGCGGGAACACCGGACGAGTCGCGCGCGGACGCGATGGCGCGGATGCTGACCGATGCCGTACCCGGCCTGCCGGTCGCGCCGGTGCAGATGGCGCTGCTCGGCGCCGAGGTCGCACCGGGCGATGCCGTCTGCGAACTGTGGCAATGCGACGCGCACGATCTGCGCAGCGCGCGGCGCGGTGCGCTGCACTATCGCTACAGCGAAGCGGCTGGGCTCGTGTTCGGCAGCATCGTCCTACACGAGACGGACGCGGCGTACGATGCCCCGCGCGACGGCGGCACGCCGCTCGAACGCGCGACGTTCGACGCGTACCGCACGCTGTTCGATCTGCTCGATGCGCTCGGCATGCCGCATCCGCTGCGGATCTGGAACACCGTGCCGGCGATCAATGCGATGCAGGGCGGGATCGAGCGTTATCGTCAGTTCAATATCGGCCGTCAGCATGCGTTCGACGCGTGCCGTCGTGCATTGACGGGCGGCGTGCCGGCCGCGTGTGCGCTCGGCTCGGTCGTGCCGGTCGCGGACGATGCGCCGCCGGCCGCGCCGCTCGCGATCTACTTCCTCGCGAGCCGCACGCCGGCCGATTCCGTCGAGAATCCGCGCCAGGTCAGCGCGTATCACTATCCGGCGCAGTACGGCCCGCGCGCGCCGACGTTCGCGCGCGCCGCCGCGTGGGCGGACGGCGCGGCGACGCCGGTGCTGTTCGTATCGGGCACCGCGAGCATCGTCGGGCACCGCACCGTGCATCGCGGCGACGTCGTCGCGCAGACGCGCGAGACGGTCGCGAACCTCGCGGCGGTGCTCGAGCAGGCCGCGCGGCAGGGGCACGGCCCGTTCTCGCTCGCCGACCTGAGCTATCGCGTCTACGTGCGCGACGCCGGCGATACCGCGGCGCTGGCCGCGATCGGGCGCGTGCTGCGCGACGCGGCCGGTCTTCACGTCCGGCCGCTGTTCGTTCATGCGGACGTGTGTCGCGACGACCTGCTGGTCGAGATCGAGGCCAGCGCCGGTCATGCCATGGAGTGGCTGTCATGAAGCGCGAGAGTCTCACGATCCGGCAACCGGTCCGGCCTGCGGCCGGTGTCGACGAAGCGTGCCGGCGTTCGTCGGCAAGTCATACACTTTTGTCAGGATCCCCGTCTTCGCCATCGGCTGTTCCCATGTCCAAGCTGCACGCGTCGTCCACCCATCTCGTCCTGATTCCGAGCTACAACCCGGGCGCCAAGGTCGACACCACCGTGCGCCATGCCCGCGCGCAGTGGAACCCGGTGTGGGTCGTCGTCGACGGCAGCACCGACGGCAGCGCCGAACGGCTGCAGGCGATGGCCGAGCGCGATCCCGGCTTGCGCGTGATCGTGCTGCCGGAGAATCGCGGCAAGGGCGCCGCGGTGCTCGCGGGGCTCGACGCGGCAGCCGCGAGCGGCTTCACGCACGTGCTGACGATGGATTCCGACGGCCAGCATCCGGCCGACCTGATCCCCGCTTTCATGGCGGCCTCGCAGGCCGAGCCCGACGCGATGGTGCTCGGCGTGCCGAAGTTCGACGCGAGCGCGCCGCAGTTGCGCGTGCAGGGGCGCCGGCTGTCGAACGCGTGGGCCGACCTCGAGACGCTGTGGGCCGGGATCGGCGATTCGCTGTACGGCTTTCGCGTGTATCCGGTCGCGCCGCTGGCGGCGATCATGCGGCGCCAGCCGTGGATGCGCGGCTTCGACTTCGATCCCGAAGCCGCCGTGCGGCTGTGCTGGGCCGGCGTGCGCCCGATCCGCATCGACGCGCCGGTGCGCTATTTCGGCCGGCATGAAGGCGGCGTGTCGCACTTTCACTACGGTCGCGACAACGCGCTGCTTGCCTGGATGCACCTGCGCCTGTTCACCGGCTTCGCGATACGGCTGCCGATGCTGGTCGCACGCCGCCTGACGCGGCGCCGCGACCAGACGGCCTGAGCGCAGGCCCCGTCCGTTTTCCTTCCCGCTCGCCGCCCTCGCGTGCGGCGATTGCCACGATTTTTGTCACGAATACGGTGCCGGATCGCCGCGTCATTTCAATCCGCTGAGTAATTAACGTGTCATCTGATGTAAACATCTGGTAATTTTCTGCCGGATTATGCAAAATCGGCGCTCCCAAATACAACTATCGAGGGATTCCGGGATGCAACTCAAAAAAGCGGTGGCGGCGTGTGGCGTGGCGTTTCTGTTGAGCGCATGCGGCGGGGTACAGAGCCTTGACGCGAACAGCCTGACGTCGGCGGGGACCAACCTGTACAAGGCAGCGACGCTGTCGGACAGCGACATCGCCGCGCTGTCGAACGAATCGTGCAAGTCGAGCGACGCCGAATCGAAGATCGCGCCGGCGAACAGCGCATACGCGAAGCGCCTGACGAAGGTGATGAAGGGCTTCGGCGACATGACGCTGAACGGCCAGAAGATCAACTACAAGGTCTACATGACCAAGGACGTCAACGCGTGGGCGATGGGCAACGGTTGCGTGCGCGTGTACAGCGGCCTGATGGACATGATGAACGACGACGAGCTGCGCGGCGTGATCGGCCATGAAATGGGCCACGTCGCGCTCGGTCACTCGAAGAAGGCGATGCAGACGGCGTACGCGGTGAGCGCGGCGCGCAGCGCGGCCGGCGCGGCATCGCCGGGCGTGGCGGCACTGTCGAGCTCGCAGCTCGGCGACATCACCGAGAAGTTCATCAACGCGCAGTTCTCGCAGACGCAGGAAAGCGCGGCGGACGACTACTCGTTCGACCTGATGAAGCAGAAGAGCATGAACCAGAAGGGCCTCGTCACCGCGTTCCAGAAGCTCGCGCAGCTGGACGGCGGCAAGAGCTCGATGATGAGCTCGCACCCGTCGTCGTCGAGCCGTGCGCAGCACATCGAGGATCGCATCACGAAGGGCAGCTGATCTCGTAGCTGTTCGCGCAACGGATCGCCGATCGTCAGCGCCGGCGATCGGCAAGCGACATGAAAAAACCCACGCTCGTTCGGGCGTGGGTTTTTTGTTTTTTCGGCGTGCACGCCGCCGCTTACGGCACCATCCCCGGCAGCACGTACGCCTGCACGAGCGTGATCAGCCCGACGATGACCGCGAACAGCAGGCTGTGCCGCACCGTGAAGCGGAACAGCTCGGATTCCTTGCCGACGAGGCCCGTGGCCGCGCACGCGACCGCGATCGATTGCGGCGAGATCATCTTCGCGGTCACGCCGCCCGTCGTGTTCGCGGCGACCGCGAGCGTTTCGGGCACGCCGAGCTGATGGGCGGTGGCCTGCTGCAGCGAGCAGAACAGCGCGTTCGACGACGTGTCGGAGCCGGTCAGGAACACGCCGAGCCAGCCGAGGAACGGCGAGAAGAACGGGAACGCGCCGCCGGTCGAGGCCAGCATCAGCGCGAGCGTCGACGACATCCCCGAGTAGTTCGCGACGAACGCGAACGCGAGCACGAGGCCGATCGACAGGATCGGGCGCGTCAGTTCCTTCAGCGTCTCGCCGAACGTGACGAGCGCGTCGCGCGGCTTCATCCGCAGCAGCGCCATCGAGATCAGCGCGGTCACGAGGATCGCGCTGCCGACCGCCGACACGAGATCGAGCTTCAGCACCGCGTCGAGCGCCTTCGGCGTCGCGGCGATCGGCGCGGTCTTCACGACGAGCTGGTCGAGCCCGGCCACGTGAAACTTCAGCACGGTCGACGCGAGCGCGCCGTGCGCGGCGAACAGCGCCTTGAACGGCGCGATGCTCCACACGGTGACGACCGCCGTCAGGATCAGGAACGGCGACCACGCGCGCACGGTCTGCGCGAGCGTGTACGGCGACGCCTGGCGGCTCGCGCCCGAGCCGTTGCCGCCCGCGCCGAACCCCGCGAGCGCCGCACCGCCGCCGGACGCGACGATTCCGCCTGCCGTCTGCTTCGCGCTGCTCGGCTGCCAGACCTTCAGGAACGCGGCGAGCGACACGAGGCTGACGAGCGACGACGTGATGTCCGGCAGCTCGGGCCCGATGTGGTTCGATGTGAAGTACTGCGTCACCGCGAAGCTGCCGCCTGCGACGAGTGCGGCCGGCCAGGTCTGCCGTACACCGCGCAGCCCGTCCATCATGAACACGAGCCAGAACGGCACCGCGAGCGACAGCAGCGGCAACTGGCGGCCGGCCATCGCGCCGATGTGGAACGGGTCGATGCCCGTCACCTGCCCGGCGACGATGATCGGAATGCCCATCGCGCCGAACGCGACCGGCGCGGTGTTTGCAATCAGACACAGTCCGGCCGCATGCAGCGGCTTGAAGCCGAGGCCGACGAGCAGCGCGGCCGTGATCGCGACGGGCGCGCCGAAGCCGGCCGCGCCTTCGAGAAACGCACCGAACGAGAAGCCGATCAGCAGCATCTGCAGCCGCTGGTCGTCGGTGATCGACAGCACCGACGCGCGGATGATGTCGAACTGACCGGTCTTCACGACGATCTTGTACAGGAACACGGCCGCGACGATGATCCACGCGATCGGCCACAGGCCGTACGCAAAGCCGAAGCCGGCCGCCGCGAGCGCCTGCGGCACGGGCATCCCGTACGCGACGATCGCGACGCCGAGCGCCAGCAGCAGCGTGATCGCGGCCGCGACGTGGCCCTTCATCCGCAGCGCGGCGAGCGCGACGAAAAAGAAGATGATCGGAATCGCGGCGACGAACGCCGACAGCCCGAGGCTGCCGAGCGGGGTGTAGATCTGATGCCAAACCTGCATGGTTGTCTCCTCCATGGATTTATAGGGGTACGGGTTTGAAAGCGGATGCGCTATTCGGGCTGGCCGCGCGCGCGCAGCAGGTCGGACAGGCTGCGCGGCGCCGGTTCGAGCGGCGTGCGGTGCTGCGTCCAGCCCATCTGTTTCGCGGGCGTCAGCGCGCGCAGGCGCGTCGCGGTCCAGCGGAATGCGCGGTACGCGCGCGGATGCGCGAACGCGCCCGACCAGAAGCGCCACACGAGTTCTTCCGCGCGGTGGTAGTTCGCGCCCTGGCCGCGCAGCGGATGCGCGACCGGCTCGTCGGGCTTGCGGTTCGCTTCGGTTCGCAGCCGCACGAGCAGTTGCGGGATCGGGATCCGCACCGGGCACACCTCGCCGCATGCGCCGCACAGCGTCGACGCGGTCGGCAGGTCGGCCGTCGCGTCGAGGCCGAGCAGGTGCGGCGAGATGATCTTGCCGATCGGGCCCGGGTAGGTCGTGCCGTACGCGTGGCCACCGATCCGCGTATAGACGGGGCAGTGATTCATGCACGCGCCGCAGCGGATGCACTGCAGCGTCGCGCGCAGTTGTTCGTCCGCGTAAGCCTGCGTGCGGCCGTTGTCGAGCAGCACGAGATGCAGCTCGCGCGGGCCGTCGCGTTCGCCGGCGCGGCGCGGGCCCGAGATCAGGTTGAAGTAGGTCGTGATCGCCTGGCCGGTGGCCGAGCGCGTGAGCAGGCTCGACAGCGGCACGATGTGCTCGAGCTTCTCGACGACCTTCTCGATCCCCATGATCGCGACGTGCGTGTCGGGCACCGTCGTCGATAGCCGGCCGTTGCCTTCGTTCTCGACGAGCCACAGCGTGCCCGTGTCGGCCGCCGCGAAGTTCACGCCGGACAGGCCGATGTCCGCTTCCGCGAACGCGCGGCGCAGCGCGCGCCGGCCGGTCTGGATCAGTTCGTCGACGTCTTCCGTGTAGCGCGTGCCGGGAAGGTGTGCCTCGAACAGTTCGGCGATATCGCTGCGGGTCTTGTGGATCGCCGGCATCACGATATGCGACGGCTTCTCGCCCGCGAGCTGCACGATGAATTCGCCCATGTCGGATTCGATGCAGTCGACGCCGTGCTCCGCGAGGTAATGGTTCAGCTCGATTTCCTCGCTCGCCATCGACTTGCCCTTGATCACGCGGCGCGCCTTCTTCGCCTGCGCGATGCCGAGTACGATCGCGTTCGCATCGGCGGCCGTCTCGGCCCAGTGCACGTGCACGCCGGCCGCGGTGAGCTTCGTCTCCAGCCGTTCGAGCAGCGCGGGCAGTTGCGCGAGCGCATGCTGCCGGACGGCTTCGCCGAGATCGCGCAGCTGCTGAAGCTCGGTGTCGTCGGGAAACTGGGTCGCGCGCTTGCCCTGCAGGAAGTCCATCGCGCCGCGAAAGCTCTGGCGCAGCGCCGGATCGTCGAGCGCGGCGCGCGCACGGGCCTTGAAGTCTCCGGGGGCGACGAATTGCAGCGGGTGGTCGCTCATCGCGGCAGGTCCTCGCAAGCAGGGATAGCCGGCGGCGCGGCCGAATCGGTGACGATCACGACCCACAGGCGGCGCGGGCCGTGCGCGCCATAGGCGAGCGTCTGCTGGATGTCGGAGGTCTTCGACGGGCCGGATACCAGCACGAGATTGGTCGGCATGCCGGCTTGCCATCGTTCGGCATGCACGGCTGCGTGCAGGTCCGCATGCAGCGTGTTCGCGTGAACGAGCGCGACATGCAGCGGCGGCACCAGCGATACCGTGCGCGGCGTGCCGGCATCGGGCGCGAGCACGACGGTGCCGGTGGCCGCGATGCCCGAGCGTGCGACGGTGAAGCCCGCGTCGATCGTGTCGAACAGCTCGGCCTTCCATGCATCGATCGGCCGGTCGAACGGCACGGGCGCGACCGTATCGGGCAGCGCGCGGGCGAGTGCCGCGGATTCGGCGCGGGCCGGGTCGAGCAGCAGGCGGCGCACGCCGGCGTCGGCGAGGCGTGCGGCCAGTTGCGCGGGCCATGCGTCGGCGCTCGCGCACCAGACTTCGGCGTGCGACGCGGCGAGCGCGGCCTGCATCGCCTGCACGCGTGCATCGGGAGCGTGCCCGGCCGATGCGCGGCGGGTGTCGTAATGCGTGTCGATGCGTGCGTCGAGCGCGGGGGCGGCCGCTGCGGCGACGCCCGGCGCGGCGGCGCGCAGCCGCGCGAGGATCGCGTCGCGCGCGCTCATTGCGAATCTCCGCGCAGCGAGCCGGCGCCGGCCGTGCGGCGCCACAGGAAGCTCGCGAGATGTTCGACCGGCAGCGCCGCGCCGGCCTTGGTCGCGGCGTGGCCGATGTTCAGCAGGCAGCCGCAGTCGGCCGACACGAGCCGGTCGCAGCCGGTCGCGCATGCCGACGCGACCTTGTCGCGCACCATCGCGCCGGAGATGTCCGGATGCTTCAGCGAGAACGTGCCGCCGAAGCCGCAGCATTCGGATTCGCGTTCGTGTTCGATGCGCGTCACGCCCGGCAGTGCGTCGACGAGCGCGACGCCGTGCACGCGCGTGCCCATCTCGCGCCGCGCCGCGCACGACGTGTGCAGCACGACGCGTTCGTCGGGCCCGGCGTCGGCCATGACCGCATCGAGTTGTACATCGAGCACGTGGACGAGGAATTCGGCGAGTTCGTACGTCCGCTCCGCGATTGCATGCGCCTTCGGGCCGTGCACGGGATCGTCGCCGAACAGCGCCGGCCAGTGGTGCCGGATCATGCCGGCGCATGAACCGGACGGCACGATCACGGGCCACGGTTGCGCGAACAGGTCGAGCTGCGCGGCCGCGACGCGGCGCGCTTCGTCGGGATTGCCGCTGCTGTAGGCCGGTTGCCCGCAGCAGCTCTGGCCGCGCGGATAGTGGACGGTCAAGCCTTCGCGTTCCAGCAGGCGGACCGTGTCGAGCCCCGCTTCGGGGACGAACAGGTCGACCAGGCAGGTCGCGAACAGATACACGTGCGCGGGGGCGGTGGGGTACGGCCTTGGGTTCATGTCTCGCTCCAGAGGCGACGGCCCGGCATGCGGAGCGTCGATTTCGCTGCATAATTCCCGCGTCCGCGCCGCAGCTCAAATTGGTTGGGCCAATCGGCGCGGCACGCATTCCGCGGGGAGACGCGACGATGGCAGCGATGACGGCACGGGGCCGGACCGAAGGCGTGATGCGCAAGATCGAGACGGCGCTGCTCGACGGCACGTGGCCGGCCGGCGCGCGGCTGCCGGCCGAGCGCGTGCTCGCGCAGCAGTACGGCGTCGCGCGCAATACGGTGCGCGAGGCGACCCAGCGGCTCGTCGCGCGCGGGCTGCTGCAGAGCCGGCGCGGCGCGGGCGTCTACGTAACCGACCAGTTGCGCGCCGGCATCGCGTCGCCGTGGGGTCAGCTGGTCGCCGATCATCCGGCGCTGCGCGACGACATCCTCGAATTCCGCCGCGTGCTGGAAGGCGCGACCGCCTATTTCGCCGCGCTGCGGGCCGATGCGAACGACCGGCGCCGGATCCGCGCGCTGCTGCGCGAACTCGAAACCGCGCACGCGAACGACGACGCGGCCGTCGAAGCCGCGACCGACGCGAAATTGCACGAGGCGATCGCGCTCGCGTCGCACAACACGATGTTCCTGCACCTGCATACGAGCGTGATCGGGATGCTGCGCGAGCACATCTCGATCAACGTGGCCGGGATGACGACGGGGGACGAGCAGGCATCCGAGTTGCTCTTGTTGCAGCACCGGGTCGTGTGCGACGCGATTTGCGCGCACCGGCCCGAGGAGGCGCGCACCGCGATGCAGACGCATATCGACTACGTGCGCAGCCATTTCGAGCGCAGCGGCGATACGTCGTGAGATTGGTCGGACCAGCGGCGGGGCCGCCCTGCACGGTGCAGGTGGCGGCCTCGCGGCCCGGCCCAATTGACCGGTTCGTCGGGCGCCCACTAGAATCGACCGGAACCGCCTGTCAGCCGCGCGCCGCGGCGATGACGTGCCCATTGATCCGACTGTCGAGGAAGCTTCCGTGCTCACGTCCCTGATCCGGCGCGCACCGGCCGCGCTGTCGTGGCGCGCCGTATGCCGCCAGGCCCGCGCGCTGGTCGTCTGCGCGCTGCTGCCGCTCGCCGCGTGCGCGACGCATCCGCCCGCCACTTCGCTCGATCGTCCCGTCTCCCACGCGTTGTCGGCCGATACCGCGACGCCGTTGCGCGATGCGCTGGCCGCGCCGGAAGCCGCGCATCCGGGGCAGTCGGGCTTCCGGCTGCTGGCCGACGGCGCCACCGCGTTGCAGATGCGCATCGCGCTCGCGCGGGCGGCGACGAAGACGCTCGACATGCAGTACTACATCGCGACCGAGGATACGACCGGCAAGCTGCTGCTCGGCGCGGCGCTGTACGCGGCCGATCGCGGCGTGCGCGTGCGGATGCTGGTCGACGACCTGAACTTCCACGATATCGACCGCGTGATGGCCGCGCTGAATACGCATCAGAACATCGAAATCCGCGTGTTCAACCCGTTCGGCGCGTCGCAGCGCGGCATGATGGAGCGCACGGCCAACTTCTTCACACGGATCGACAGCTTCACGCGCCGGATGCACAACAAGGCGATGATCGCGGACAACCAGCTCGCGATCGTCGGCGGCCGCAATCTCGGCGACGAGTACTTCAGTGCGAGCCCGACGCTGCAGTTCCGCGATCTCGACGTGCTCGCGGCCGGCCCCGTGACGAACGACGTCTCGAAGAGCTTCGACGACTACTGGGCGAGCGCGAGCAGCTATCCGTTGCGCGTGCTCAATCATCAGACGTTCGATCCGAAGGATCTCGACGCGATGCGCGACGAGCTGCGTGACCACTGGCGCAAGAATGCCGATCCGTACAATGCGAAGCCGCTGAACGCGACGCCGCTTGCGCGGCAGATCGCACGTGACGAACTCGAACTCGTGTGGGCACCGGCCGAATTCAAGGTTGACGCACCGGACAAGATCGCGCGGCCGACCGACACCTACGTGAGCCCGCCGATGCGGCGCCTCGCCGAGCTGACGCGCGGCGCGCAGAAGGAATTCCTCGCGTTTTCGCCGTACTTCGTGCCGCACGATGCCGGCGTGAAGATCCTCGGCGACACGGCCGCGCGCGGCGTGCGCGTCGCGATCGTCACGAATTCGCTCGCGGCGACCGACGCGGTCGCGGTGCAGGCCGGCTATGCGCCGTATCGCGTGCCGTTGCTGCAGCGCGGCGTCGAGCTGTACGAATTCAAGTCGCAGCCGGACCAGCAGCCCGCGCGGCTGTTCGGCTCGCGCTCGCGCGCGAGCCTGCATGCGAAGGCGTACGTGATCGACCGGCAGATCCTCGTGATCGGCTCGCTGAACCTCGACCCGCGTTCCGCGCACCTGAACACCGAGCTCGCGCTCGTGATCCACAGTCCGGTGCTCGCGCAGCAGGCCGCGGCGATCTTCGCGCGCGTGACGCAGCCGGACGAAAGCTACCGCGTCACGCTCGCGAAGCGGACCGACGGCAGCCCGCCCGCGCTCGAATGGACGGGCACCGAAGGCGGTCAGGCCACCACCTATCACGTCGACCCGCATGCGGGGCTGCTGCGCAACGTGATGACGGGCATCTTCACGCTGCTGCCGGTCGACGACCAGTTGTAAGGGCGGGAACGGCTCCGGCAAAACCCGCGATACCGGTGTGCGGGGAAAGGTGATATGGTTGTGCGCGCAACGATATGTTGTATCGTGAAGCGCGCCGCCGGACCACTCACGCAATGCGGGACGGAACAGCGCCGAACGACGCGCCGCCGCACCTGTGCGATACACACCGCGCGGCGCCGGCAGACGATGGACGATGCGCACCGCCACGCGCGGTGGTCGCACGGCCCGCAACCGGAGTTCTCCATGCAACGTGTACCGAACCAGCCGTTCACGCGTCCCGCGCGCTTTTCCGAAGCCGAATGGCAGGCGCGGGTGCAGCTCGCGGCCGCCTACCGCATCTTCGACACCCTCGGCTGGACCGAGCTGATCTACAACCATATCTCGCTGCGCGTGCCGGGCGAGGACGGACATTTCCTGATCAACCCGTTCGGGCTCCATTACCGCGAGGTGTGCGCATCGAACCTCGTGAAGATCGACATCGACGGCAACGTGATCGGTCATTCCGACTGGCCGATCAATCCGGCCGGCTTCACGTTCCACAGCGCGATCCATGCGGCGCTGCCCGATGCGCACTGCGTGATGCACGTGCACACGACGCCGACGATGGCCGTGTGCTGTTCGCGCGACGGGCTGTCGTTCTCGAATTTCTATTCGGCGCAGCTGTACGGGAAGGTCGCGTATCACGACTTCGAAGGCATCACCGTGCATCTCGAGGAGGGCCGGCGCATCGTCGACAGCGCGGGCGGGCGGCCCGTGCTGCTGCTGCGCAATCACGGGCCCGTGACGATCGGCGCGACGCTCGCGCAGACGTTCTCGCTGATGTGGCTGCTCAATCGCGCGTGCGAGGTGCAGGTCGCGACGCATGCGATCGGCGACGCGCTGCCGATTGCGCCGCCCGTGCTCGAAGGGTGCGTGCGCGATTCGCTGAATTTCGATCCGAAGCATGGCGCGGGGCAGGACGCGTTCGACGCGCTGCAGCGCATCGTCGACCGGATCGATCCGGGCTATCGCGCGTGACGCGGGCGGCGCGCCCGATGAGCGCGCCCGACTAGAACCGGTAGCCGACGCCGGCCTGGATCACGTCGGTGTCGCGATCGTAGCGCGTGACCACGCGGTTCCACGTGAGGCGCGTGAGCCAGCGCTCGGAGATCCGGTAACTGGCCGAGATCGACACGATGCCGGAGAACCGGCCGTCGCCCGGGCCCGGCTGGCCTTCGCGGTTGCGCTGGTTGACGGTGAAATACGCGCCGGCGCCGGCCGACAACGTGACCTTGTCGTTCAGGAACGCGCGCGTGAGCCACAGCTCCGAGGCGATCCCGTTGCGGCGGACCGCCTGCTTCGCGCCTTCGTACATCCACGTCGCGGTCCAGTCGATCGAACGCGCGAGGCCGCGCCGGTATTCGAGGCTGCCGCCGAGCGTCGACGGCGACGAGCGGCTGTTGAGAATCGTCTCGCCGAGCATCGCGGTGACTTCGTTGTGCGTGACCTTGCGCATACGCGGCAGCGCGGTGTCGCGCGGGCCCGGCGTGTCGGGCGCATCGAGCTGGTAGCCGACGCCGAACATCACCGACGTCGTGTCGAGGCCGCCGAACACCTGCGCGCGGTTGACCTGAAGCTGCGTGATCCAGCGGTGCGACGTGTAGTACGCGGCGCGCACGCTCATCAGCACGCCCCAGCCGTGTGTATTCGAGTAACCGCGGCCTTCGGCGGCCGGCACCGTGTCGAAGTAGCGATACGGGCCCGCGCCGGCCGACAGCACCAGGCGGCGGTGCTCGAGCGGCACGCGGCCCCAGAACTGCACCGCCTGGCCGTCGCGGTGGTGATTCGGCATGTGCCCTTCGTTGTACCACGTGAAGCCGAGCGCGGTATGCGCGCTCAAGCCTTCCTGGTAATCGAACGCCCACGAATACGTGCGTTGGCCGCCGCCCCACAGCGGGCCGGCGAACAGCGAGAATTCCTGCGCGTCGACGGGCGCGCCGTAGAGGGCGGCGACGGAGCAGAGACCCGCCAGCAACGGGCGGACGGGGAGGGGCGGGCAGGGCATCGGGAGACGGGCCGGCACGGTTCACTTTCCAGTCACGACAACACGCGATGATTTTCCTGCGCGGGAAAACACGTGTCGACCCGGGTTCGCGCAATAACGTATTACACGTATCGTGACAACATGCGGGTACGCGGTCGGGTCTCGGCAATCGTCGGCACGCGCGCCGATCGCGATGTGAGCGAGACGAAAAATGATTCGTCATGCTTGGTATTCTGGAAAGAGGCATACGTGCGCGGCATGCCGGCTTGCCGCCGGAGACACGCAAAAAAACGCGGCCGGGGCGGCCGCGTGAATACTCGCAGACTCCTTCGGACGAAGGAAACAAGCAACTGTGAAACGAAGTGTAGCGAAAGGCCGTGCACGGATTCAGGGGCCATGCTGCAAAGGTCTCTTCCAGGTTTCGGCAGGCTGCCGGATCGGGCGGCAATCGACTACCATCCTGTGTGACGCCGCCGCCCGGGCGGCGTACCCTGTCGTACAAGGAGAATCCATGCTCAAGCTGCGTTTGCTCCAGGTCGCGTTGTTCGCGGGCGTGCTGGCCGCCGGCAGCGCCGCTGCCGAAACGGTGCGGCTGTCCGCCAGTCTGCAGCCGTCGAGCGAAGTGCCGCCGACGGCGACCAAGGGCTCGGGCGCCGTCGCCGCCACCTACGACACGGCCACCCACATGCTGCAGTGGACGGCTACTTACGAACACCTCACGGGGCCGGCCACGGCCGCGCATTTCCACGGCCCCGCGCCGGTCGGCCAGAACGCCGGCGTGCAGGTGCCAGTTCCGAAGGACGAGCTGACGAGCCCGATCAAGGGCTCGAAGGAACTCACCGACGCGCAGGTCACCGACCTGATGGGCGGCAAGTGGTACTTCAACATTCATACGAAGGAACACCCGTCCGGCGAGATCCGCGGCCAGGTGATGCCGGCGAACTGAGCGTTTGATATAGAGGCACCCTTCGAGCGGCGCGGGAACGTTCGCACGTACCATCGTCACACTGCGATGACGGAGTGCGTCCGATGAGTTGGCAAAGCAAGTTCGCCTGCTGGCTGCTGCGCTGGCAGTTTCGTCCCGAAACCACGCGCGAGGTGCTCGACCCCGCGCGTGCCCGGCGCTTTACCGACCTGCGGATGATCGTGCCGCGCCGGCCGCCGTCAGGCTATCGGCTGCGCCAGTGCTACGGCCCGGGCGACGCGCCGCTGCGCGGCGAATGGCTCGAACGCACCGATGCGGGCGCGGCGCGCGGGCCCGGCCGTACGCTGCTGTATTTCCACGGCGGCGGTTACTACTTCTGTTCGACGAAAACCCACCGGCCGCTGGTGTTCGGCCTGACGAAGCGCGCGGGCGTGCGCGCGTTCTCGCTCGACTACCGGCTCGCGCCCGAAAACCGCTTCCCGGCCGCGCTCGACGATGCGCTCGCCGCGTACCGGCAACTGCTGGCGCTCGGCACGCCGCCGGAGTCGATCGTGTTCGGCGGCGATTCGGCGGGCGGCGGCCTCGCGCTCGCGACGCTCGTCGCGCTGCGCGATCGCGGCGAGCCGCTGCCGGCCGGCGCGATCCTGTTCTCGCCGTGGACCGACCTGGCCGGCACCGGCGGCACGATGCGCAGCAACGACGGCCTCGACCCGATGTTCGCGGCCGCGGCGCTGCCGAAGGCCGCGAAGCTGTATCTCGGCGACGAGCCGGCAACGAATCCGTACGCATCGCCGCTCTATGCGGACTTCGCGGGCCTGCCGCCGCTGACCATCCAGGCCGGCAGCACCGAGGTGCTGCTCGACGATTCGCGCCGCGTCGCCGAGAAGGCGCAGGCGGCCGGCGTGGCGGTGGAGATCGAAGTGTGGCCCGACATGCCGCACGTGTGGCAGCTGTACGCGCCGATGGTGCCGGAAGCGCGCGACGCGCTCGACCGCGCGGCCGCGTTCCTGCGCCGCGTCGCGGTCGAGCGGGCGGTTCAGCGCGCGGGCGAGGCGTCGATCGCCTGATAGGCGGCCTTGACGGCCACCGAGCCGTACTTGCGTTCGAGCCGGCGCACGGTGAAGTGGCCGTGCGCCATCTGCTGGAAGTGGTCGATGAACAGCGTGTTGACGGTCGCGCCGAGCACGGCGCCGATCGCCGGGATCGACTTCGCGGCCATCTGCTCGGTCACCTGCACCGAGAAGCGCGAGGCCACCGTCTGCACGAGCTTGAACACGGCCGCCGAGCTGTGCGCGGCGATGCCTTTCGCCGTGATGTCCGACGACGCCTTCGAGATCGCCTGCGCGAGCGCGCCGCGCAGCACGAAATAGCCGAGATCGGCGTCCTCCTCCTGCTTGTCCGGGTTGCCGCCCATGCCGAGCACGGCCAGGCATTGCAGCTGCGTATCGACCGACGTCAGGTCCTCGCCCTCGCTGCGCGCGATGTCGCACACCGAGCGGAAGATCAGCGTGGTCGTTACCGGCAGCTCGACCGGCAGCGCGAGAAAGCCGAACGCGCCGCCCGCCGCGCCGGTCGTCGCGACCGCGAGCTTGTGCAGCAGGTTGCTGGGCTTCTCGGGCTCGGCGTCCGGCGACTGCGGCTTGCCGAGCGTGCGCAGCGCGATGTTCAGGCACTTGCGCAGCGCGAGCTGCGTCGCATCGTTGATCTTGCCGGTCGCGAAGTCCGGCAGCCGCGCGATCATTTTCTCGACCGGCGCGCCGAGCACGCCCGTCAGCTTCATCGTCAGCGACGGGCTTTCCAGCACCTGCTTCGCGCGCCGCAGCGCGTCCCGGTCCCCCGGCGACAGCGTCGTGGCGGGGGTGATTGAAATCGGTTCCATCTTTCTCCTTGGCGTGAACGGGCCCTGAACCATCGCCAGCCTAGATTACTCCGGCATGCTAGAATTTTGAGATTATTTGACTCGGCAAAAGTTGCGTCGACAAAAAATGGCCGTCCATACTGCCGCCCACCATTCGAGCGGGCAAGTCCTGCCGTTCCGCGAATCGCTGCTCGCGATGATCGGGCTTTCGTTCGTCACCATGCTGGTCGCGCTGGACCAGACGGTCGTCGGCACCGCGCTGCCGACCATCGTCGCCGAACTCCGCGGCTTCGACCTGTACGCGTGGGTCGCGACCTCGTACCTGCTCAGTTCCGTGATCACGGTGCCGATCTTCGGCCGGCTCGGCGACTATTACGGCCGCAAGCCGTTCGTGATCGCGTCGATCGTCGTGTTCACCAGCGCGTCGGTGCTGTGCGGGATGGCCAACGACATGCTGACCCTCGTGCTCGCGCGCGGGCTGCAGGGGATCGGCGGCGGGATGCTGGTCGGCACCGCGTTCGCGTGCATTCCCGACCTGTTCCCCGATTCCGTCGTGCGGCTGCGCTGGCAGGTGCTGATGAGCTCCGCGTTCGGCATCGCGAACGCGGTGGGCCCGTCGCTCGGCGGCGTGCTGACCCAGTCGTTCGGCTGGCGCTCGGTGTTCTATGTGAATCTGCCGGTCGGCCTGCTGTCGCTGCTGTTCGTGTGGCGCTACCTGCCGCATCTGCGCCACGTCGAGCACGATCGCAAGATGCGGCTCGACTGGCCGGGCGCGCTGCTGATCGCGCTGTCGCTCGGCGCGCTGCAACTGTTCGTCGAATGGCTGCCGAAGTACGGCGTCGCGAGCTGGGCGTCGCTGCTGCTCGTCGTCGCGGTCGTGGCGGGCGTCGGCCTGTGGCACTGGGAGAAGCGCTGCGCGCAGCCGATCTTGCCGTTCGACATGTTCGGCAACCGCGCGCTGTCGGCGCTGTTCGTGCTCGCGATCCTCGCCGGTTTCTCGATGTTCTCGCTGCTGTTCTACGCGCCGCTGCTGTTCCAGGGCGGCTTCGGGATGTCGCCGAAGGAGGCCGGGCTCGTGATCACGCCGCTCGTCGTGTTCATCACGATCGGCAGCATCATGAACGGCCGCGTCGTCACGCGCATCCGAAATCCGAACGCGATGCTGCACGTCGGCTTCGTGCTGTTCGCGGTCGCGTGCGCGGGCATCGTCGTGGCGACCCACACGACGCCGACCTGGATGCTGATGGCGCTGATGGTCGCGGGCGGCATCGGGCTCGGTTTCGTGCTGCCGAACCTCACCGTGTTCGCGCAGCAGACGGCCGGCCGCGAGCACCTCGGCATCGCGACGGCGCTGCTGCAGTCGCTGCGGATGGTCGGCGGGATGCTCGGCACCGCGCTCACGGGCACGCTCGTCAACCAGCTGTATTCGAGCGGCGTGCGCAGCGCGCTGTCGGCCGACCAGGCGATGCAGTGGCACGCGCGGCTCGCCGATCCGCAGATCCTGATCGATCGCGCGGCGCAGGGCGGTCTCGTCGCGGAGTTGACGCGTGCCGGGCATAATGGCGCGCTGCTGCTGGAAGCGGCCCGCGAATCGCTGGTCGGCGCGATTCACCTGGGCGTCGCGATGGCGGCCGTCGTCGCCGTGGTGTCGGTGTGGCAGTGCCGTCGCGTGCCGCCGATCGCGCTGCGGCGCAAGATCGAACCGCACGTCGCGGCCGATTGACCGATCAGGCGGTCGAGCGATTCGACGACTCAACGATTCACCGGAACGAAATCAGCGCATGGAAGAACAGGACCGCGTCGCGATCTTGCAGCAATTCGGACGCACGTATCGCGCATTCATGACCGCGTTCGAAGCGCACGTCGGGCAGCCGATGCCGCGCTGGCGCATCATGGTCGCGCTGCACACGATGGACGGGCATTCGTCGCAGAAGAAGCTCGTCGAAGTGCTGCGCATCGATCCGGGCGCGCTCACGCGCCAGTTGAAGTCGCTCGACGCGCTCGGCTGGATCGAGCGCGAATCGGACGCGCGAGACAACCGCGTGACCAACGTCACGCTGACGGACGCAGGCCGCGCGGCGTTCGACGCGTGCCTGCCGCGCCGCAAGGCGTTTCTCGAACAGACGATGGCGCAACTGCCGGACGACGTGCTGAATGCGCTGTCGGGCGCGCTCGCGATGCTGGAAACGCGGATTGCGGATGTCGGCTCGACGCCGGCGTCGCGCTGAAGGGTGGGAAGGGAACCCGCAACAAGCATCAGGAAGCGGCAGGAAGGGCGCGCGCCCGGCCGAGCATGACCGGCGCGGCACACGGGTCGCGCGTACCCGCCGCCGGCCGGCTTTTCACTTCAACTCATTTCACTTCGTTCACAGTTCGATGCGCGTGCCCAGCAGCACGAGGAACTGTGCGAGCCAGGCCGGATGCGCGGGCCACGCGGGCGCGGTGACGAATGGCGCGTCGGTCACGGCCGCGTCGACCGGAATATCCGCGTATTCGCCGCCCGCGAGCTTCACCTCCGGCGCGCAGGCCGGGTAGGCCGAAATGCGCTTGCCGCGGATCACGTCGGCGGCCGCGAGCAGCTGCGCCGCGTGACAGATCGCGGCGATCGGCTTGCCGGCTTCGGCGAACTCGCGCACGAGCGAGATCACCTTCGGATCCAGTCGCAGGTACTCGGGCGCACGGCCGCCCGCGATCGCGAGCGCGTCGTAGCGCGCCGCATCGACGTCGTCGAACGCCGCATTCAGCGTGAAGTTGTGGCCGGGTTTTTCGGTGTAGGTCTGGTCGCCTTCGAAATCGTGGATCGCGGTCTTGATCTTGTCGCCCGCGCGCTTGCCCGGGCAGACTGCATCGACGTGATGGCCGACGGCCTGCAGCGCCTGGAACGGCACCATCGTTTCGTAGTCTTCGGCGAAATCACCGGTCAGGAACAGGATCTTCTTCGCGGCCATGGCTTTCTCCAGTGAAGCAGCGTTGAAGGCCCGGTCGCGCCATGCATGACGGCGGCGACGGGCCCCGAGGACGAAAGCGCAGTGTACTCCGGCAGATTGAAGCGCGCGTGACGGCTGCCCTGCGCGAGCGGCGGGGCGGCGCCGCGCGCGGCGTGCGTCAGAAGAACGTTTCGACGACTTCCGTCACGCGGAACTGCGGATCGAGCACGAGCACCTGGCGCCACTTGTCGAACGTCAGGCACGGGTGCGAGATGTCGAACGCGACCATGTCGCCGACCTTCACGTCCGCGCCCGGCGGGATCTGCAGGTACGCGTGCTGGTCCATCATCCCGGTGACGGCCCAGCCTTCACTCGCGGCGACGTCGCGCGGCGCGGTGTCGCGGCCCGGACGGAAGTGGCGCGCCGGCTCGGGCAGGCCCGCGTCGAACGCCGCATCGCGCTTGCCGAGCGCGACGATCGCACGATTCTGCTCCGGCACCGACTGCACGTACGCCCACAGCTGCAGCGCCGGCAGCAGCCCTTCGCCCATCGAGCGGGCGATCGGGTTGCGCGCGAACACGTCGGTCTGCGCCTTCTTGTAGATGCCGACATCGTGCGTCAGGTAGCAGCCCGGACGCAGCACGACTTCCGCGAAGCCCGCGTCGGACGCCTTTTTGAATTCTTCCGCGACCACGTCGTACCACGCCGAACCGGCGCCGGACAGGATCGCCGGCGTGCGCGCGAAGCGGCCGGCTTCGGCCAGCTCGCGCGTGAGCGCGACCGCCTGCTGCAGGAACGTGCGGATCTCGCCTTCCTCTTTCAGCACGCCTTCATAGAGCTCAATGCCGGCCAGCTTCAGCGTGTCCGGATAGCGCGCGATCGCGGCCAGCACGGCCTCGCGCTGCGCGGCATCGCGCACGCCCGCGCGGCCGCCCGGCACGCCGAGCTCGATCAGCACGTTCAGCGATTTCTTCGCGTCGCCGAAGAAGCGGCCCAGCTGGTCGACGCTTTCCGCCGAATCGACGAGACAGAAGAATTCGAAATCGGGATCGGACAGCAGCCCCGCGATGATCGTCATGTTCTGGCGGCCGACCAGCTGGTTCGCGAGCAGTACGCGCCGCACGCCGCCGTGATACGCGGCCTGCGTCTGGTGCGCGGTCGCGAGCGTGATGCCCCACGCGCCGGCGTCGAGCTGGCGGCGGAACAGTTGCGGCGCCATCGTCGTCTTGCCGTGCGGCGCGAACTTGACGCCGTATTTCTGCACGAACGCCTGCATCCAGTTCAGGTTGTGTTCGACGCGATCCTCGTAAAGCACGGCGGCCGGCAGGCTGACGTCTTCCGCGAGCAGGTTCCATTCGAGCCGGCCCGCGTCGCCGAGCGGCACGCTCGCGCTCGGCACATTGCCCAGGCCCTTGCCGAACGGATCGATCGTCGCTTCCTGATAGTTTGTAACTTTCATGTCATCCCGCTCCATCATCACTATGCATTGCACTGAAGTTGACATGCCGATGGTACAGAAAGTAGCATCGGCGCGGTGATGTTATTTAATAACATCCAGCTTCGCACCCTTTTCCGCCGATGAATACGCCCGCTTCCCCGTCCGCTTCGCCCGCCGCTGAGCCTCATCCGGCTCAAGCCGCCCCGCCGGTCCTCGACATCGTCGCGCGGATCGCCGAGTGCGCGCCCGAGCTGCGCGAGGCCGAGCGCAAGGTCGCCGCGTTCATCCTCGCCGATCTGGCGCGCGCCGCGCATGCGAGCATCGGCGCGCTGGCGCGCGACGCGGAGGTCAGCGTCGCGACGGTCACGCGTTTCGCGAAGGCCGTCGGTTGCCGAGACGTGCGCGAACTGAAGGTGCTCGTCGCGCAGGCGGCGGCCGTCGGCCAGCGCTTTCTGGTGCCGTCCGACGACGCGCCGGCCGACGACGCGAGCCCCGCGTCGATGGTCTACGACGAGATTCGCGTGGCGCTCGCGCACAACCACCAGCTGCTGCGCAACACGTCGTTCGACGCGGCGGCCGACTTGCTCGCCGCTGCGAAGATGACCTACGTGTACGGGCAGGGCGGCGGCTCGACCGCACTTGCCGACGAGCTGCGCTTCCGGCTCGTGCGGTTCGGCCGCCCGGTCGCGAGTTATCAGGACGGCTTGCTGCAGCGGATGGTGGCCGCGACGCTGTCGAGCGACACCGTCGTCGTCGCGTTGTCGGTGAGCGGGCGCGTACCCGAGCTGCTCGAGAGCTGCCGGCTCGCGAAGCGCTACGGCGCGAAGCTGATCGCGATCACCGCGCCGGCGTCGCCGCTCGCGAAGCTCGCCGACCACCTGATCCCGGTCGTCGCATTCGAAACCGATTTCATTTACAAGCCATCGACATCGCGTTACGCGATGATGATGGCGATCGACGTGCTCGTCACCGGAGTCGCGTTGCGGCTCGGCGATGCGGGCCGGGAATCGCTGCGCCGCATCAAACACGCACTCGATGCGCATCGCGGCGGCGGAGACCGTCAACCGGTAGGAGACTGACCATGCATTCGCATCCCGAAGCGGCCGATACGCTGATCGTCGGCGCGCAGCTGTACGACGGCACCGGCGCACCGCCCGTCACGCGCGACGTCGCGATCCGCAACGGCGTGATCGCGGCGATCGGCAACCTGTCGAACTGGCTCGCCGAGCACGTCGTCGACGCGAACGGCCGTGCGCTCGCGCCGGGTTTCGTCGACGTGCACACGCACGACGACACACACGTGATCCGTGCGCCGGAGATGATCCCGAAGATCTCGCAGGGGGTGACGACCGTGATCGTCGGCAACTGCGGGATCAGCGCGTCGCCGGTGACGCTCGCGGGCGATCCGCCCGACCCGATGAACCTGCTCGGCGAGCGCGGCGCGTTCCAGTACCCGACCTTCGCCGCTTACGTCGCGGCCGTGAACGATGCGCGCCCGGCCGTGAACGTCGCGGCGCTCGTCGGCCATACGGCGCTGCGCAACAACCAGATGGACCGCCTCGACCGGGCAGCGACCGACGGCGAGATCGCCGGCATGCGCGCGCAGCTCGAGGAGGCGCTCGCGAACGGCGCGCTCGGCCTGTCGTCGGGCCTTGCGTACGGCTCCGCGTTCGCGGCGCCGGCCGAGGAAGTGATGGCGCTCGCCGAGCCGCTCGCCCAAGCCGGCGCGCTGTACACGACGCACATGCGCACCGAGTTCGACGCGATCCTCGACGCGATGGACGAGGCCTATCGCGTCGGCCGCCACGCGCAGGTGCCGGTCGTGATCTCGCACCTGAAGTGCGCGGGCCCGTCGAACTGGGGGCGCAGCACCGAGGTGCTCGCATCGCTCGAAGGCGCGCGCCGCTACCAGCCGGTCGGCTGCGACTGCTATCCGTACAGCCGCAGTTCGTCGACGCTCGACCTGAAGCAGGTGACGGGCGACATCGACATCACGATCACGTGGTCGGAGCCGCACCCGGAAGTCGCGGGCAAGCTGCTGAAGGCGATCGCGGCCGACTGGGGCATGACCGAGCAGGAAGCCGCGCAGCGCATCCGCCCGGCGGGCGCCGTGTATCACAACATGTCCGAGGACGACGTGCGCCGGATCCTGTCGCATCCGGCGACGATGGTCGGCTCCGACGGCCTGCCGAACGATCCGCTGCCGCATCCGCGGCTGTGGGGCGCGTTCCCGCGCGTGCTCGGCCATTACGTGCGCGACACGAACCTGCTGCCGCTCGAGGAAGCGATCCGCAAGATGACGTCGCTGTCCGCGCGCCGCTACGGAATCCCGCGGCGCGGCGAGGTGCATGTCGGCTACCACGCCGATCTCGTGCTGTTCGATCCGGCGCGCGTGATCGACGCCGCGACGTTCGAGAAGCCGCAACAGCCCGCGCACGGGATCGACGCCGTGTGGGTGAACGGCGTGCTGACTTACGAAAATGGCCAGCCGACCGGCGAGCGCGCCGGCGGTTTCGTCGCGCGCGGCGAGCGCGTGCCGGCCAGTGCCGATGCGGCGTTCTGAACGCGGCGGGTGTTCCGATCTTCCGTGCGTGCCGCTGTCGGCGCGCGCATCCGTAACCGAAATTTGAGGAGTGAAACGATGAAGCGATATGGCGTAGGCGAAGCGAAGGGAACCGGCGGCCAGGTGATGCCGTTTGCACGTGCGGTCGAGGCCGACGGCTGGCTGTACGTGTCGGGCCAGACGCCGATGGTGAACGGCGAGGTCGTCGAAGGCGGGATCGTCACGCAGTCGAAGCAGACGATCGAGAACGTGATCGCGATCCTGAAGGAAGCCGGCTACGGCCTCGAGCACGTCGTGCGCTGCGGCGTGTGGCTCGACGACGCGCGCGATTTCGCGTCGTTCAACAAGGTATTCGTGTCGTACTTCGGCGAGAACCCGCCGGCCCGCGCGTGCGTGCAGTCGAGCATGGTCATCGACTGCAAGGTCGAGGTCGATTGCATCGCTTACAAGGCGCCGGTGAAGTAACGCGGCAAGGGCGGAAGCTGTACAACAAGGCCGGTGCATGGACGTGCACCGGCCTTGTTGCATTTGACGAAGTCGATGCGAGGGCGAAGATGGGCGGAGGGCGTTCAAATGCAACTCGGTTGAAGTAGGTATGAGCAGCACCGGAACTTTGCATTGTGTGACGAAGTTTTTCCAACGGGCCTCAACGTGGCACACCTGTCTGAGTGGGCTGCGACAGCGAGCCGTGGCTGCATGGCGCGATTCGCCTGGTACAACCGCCTTTCAAACCAGAGGGCGAGGTGTTTTGATGGAAACCGTGCGTTGGGATGAGATCGAGGTCTTCGTCCGATCAGAGGTAGGGCTTGGCAAGTCGATGCCGTTGTCCGCCGCCACGAGGCTTTGGGAGGATCTGGGCCAGACCGGCGACGAAGCCGACGATTTCATGGGCCGCTTTTTCGAGCGTTTTTCCGTCGATGCCGGCGACTTCGATTTTCACCGGTATTTCCTGATGGAGGGCGAAGGGGGCTTCTATTCGTTGTTTCGCCGATGGGTGCTCCGAAAACCGCACGCTCTCGAACGGGAACCGATCACGCTGGCGATGCTGTACCGCGCAGCGGTTGAACGGAAATGGGATGCGCGGCAACTGACCGAGCTGTCGTGAAATGGTGATTCGAATCGCAATTTTGATGTTGGCGCTCTCGCTTAACCACAGCGCGGATGCGGGCACATTGTCTGATAGCGCGCCACCCGGAGGGGCTGTACCCACTGTTGTGTCGGAGTCGGTCGAAATCGTCAGGAACGGCGCGTGGTCGGCTGACATCAGCGGGGACGAAACGGCGGATATGTGTCGTACGTTCGTTCTTCGGCGTGCGGATGTCAGCGCATTTTTCAAGCGTGCGAACCGCGTAACAGAACGGGCGTACAGCCATGACTTGGACGCCGCGAGTTGCTATGCCGAAGGCGAAGCGCGTCTAGCGGGTGGTGGCGCGGCGAAATGGAGGATAGACCAGGCAAGGCGAGGCTTCATTTCCATGCACGATGGTCGAACAATCTATCTGTATTGTCCGAAGTGCCGGGCCGACGTATTCGCACCGAATTAGAGAGGCGCGCCTTCCGCAAACAGGCAGTGTTGGCGGACCGAAAATGTCCGCCAACTCACTCATTTACTGCCGCGCAGTCCGCGCGTTATCCGGCATCGGCTGGTTGTAGTTGGTGCGGAACGGGTTGATGTCGAGCCCGCCGCGGCGCGTATAGCGCGCGTACACCGCGAGCTTCACCGGTTTGCACGCATGCAGGATGTCGAGGAAGATCCGCTCGACGCACTGCTCGTGAAAGCCCGTGTGGTTGCGGAACGAGATGATGTAGCGCAGCAGCCCCGCATGGTCGATCTGCGGCCCGACATAGTGAATCTGCACACTGCCCCAGTCGGGCTGCCCCGTGACCGGGCAGTTCGAGCGCAGCAGGTCGGACACGAGCGTCTCCTCGACCGGCGCTTCGTCCTCGGCGTCGGCGGCCGACAGCAGCGACGGATCGGGTTCGTACACGTCGGTGTCGAGATCGAGCCGGTCGAGCGACAGCCCGTCGAGCTCGTCCATCTGCAGCTTGCGGAAATCGTGCGCCGACACCAGCTGGACCGACACGCTCGCGCCGCACGCGGCCGACACGTCGCGCTTCAGCACGTCGCGCACCGCGTCGACCGAGTCGAACTTCGACTGCGCAAACGAGCCGAGATACAGCTTGAACGATTTCGATTCGACGATGTTCGGCGATTCGGCCGGCACGTAGAACGTCGCGATCGCGACCTGCGGCTTGCCGCGCGCGTTGAGCCACGACAGCTCGTACGCGTTCCAGATGTCGGTGCCGAAGAACGGCAGCGCCGACGTGATGCCGAGCTGCTCGCGCGCGCCGGCGCGCGGAATCGGGAACAGCAGCGACGCGTCGTACTGCGCCGCGTAGACGGTGGCCTTGCCGAGCGGGGAATGTTCGGGATTCATCGTGTGACGCCTTTACGACAGGAAGAGGCGGTAAGCCGGGTTGGCGCTCTCTTCGACATACGGATAGCCGAGCGCCGCGAGGAAGCGTTCGAATTCGGCGCGATCGGCCTGCGGCACCTGCAGCCCGACGAGGATCGAACTGTAGTCCGCGCCCTGGTTGCGGTAATGGAACAGGCTGATGTTCCAGTCCGGCGCCATCGACGACAGGAACTTCATCAGCGCGCCCGGCCGTTCCGGGAATTCGAAGCGGAACAGGCGCTCGTCGAGCGCGAGCGGCGAGCGGCCGCCGACCATGTAGCGGATGTGTTCCTTCGACAGCTCGTCGTGCGTCAGGTCGACGCTGTTGAAGCCGTGCGACTCGAAGTTCGCGGCGATCTCCGCCGATTCGCCGCGGCGCTTGATCTGCACGCCGACGAAGATGTGCGCCGATTGCGCATCGGCGATCCGGTAGTTGAACTCGGTGACGTTGCGATCGCCGACCAGCGAGCAGAAGCGCTTGAAGCTGCCGCGTTCCTCGGGGATCGTGACCGCGAACACGGCTTCGCGCGCTTCGCCCACCTCGGCGCGTTCGGCGACGAAGCGCATCCGGTCGAAGTTCATGTTCGCGCCGGACGTGACCGCGACGAGCGTCTGGTTCTCGATGCCTTCGCGCTCCGCGTACAGCTTCGCGCCCGCGACCGCGAGCGCGCCGGACGGCTCGAGCACGCTGCGCGTGTCCTGGAACACGTCCTTGATCGCCGCGCACAGTGCGTCGGTGTCGACGGTCACGACGCCGTCCAGGTATTCGCGGCACAGCCGGAAGGTTTCCTCGCCGACGAGCTTCACCGCGGTGCCGTCCGCGAACAGGCCGACCTCGGTCAGCTCGACGCGTTCACCGGCCTTCAGCGACTGCGCCATCGCGCACGAATCCTCGGCCTGCACGCCGATTACCTTGATCTCCGGGCGCACGGCCTTCACGTACGCGGCGACGCCGGACGCGAGACCGCCGCCGCCGATCGGTACGAAGATCGCGTGGATCGGGCTCTGGTGCTGGCGCAGGATCTCCATCGCGATCGTGCCCTGGCCGGCGATCACGTAAGGATCGTCGAACGGGTGGACGAACGTGAGGCCGCGCTCTTCCTGCACCTTGACCGCATGCGCGTACGCGTCGCTGTACGACTCGCCGGCCTGGATCACCTCGACACCCGGGCCGCCGTGCGTGCGCACCGCGTCCACTTTCACCTGCGGCGTCGTGATGGGCACGACGATCACCGCCTTGACGCCCATCCGGGCCGCCGAGAACGCGACGCCCTGTGCGTGGTTGCCGGCCGAGGCGGTAATCACGCCGCGCGCGAGCGCGTCCGCCGGAATGTGCGCCATCTTGTTGTACGCGCCGCGCAGCTTGAACGAGAACACCGGCTGGTTGTCCTCGCGCTTCAGGTACACCGGGTTGCGCAGCCGGGCCGACAGGTTGCGGGCCGGTTCGAGTTCCGTCTCGATCGCGACGTCGTAGACGCGCGCGGTGAGGATTTTCTTCAGGTAATCGTGGGATGCCATGGGCGCTCGCGTGCAGTGCGGATGCAGACGGTAAAAGATCAATGATAGCGCCAAGGGTCCGCCCGCATGCAAGCGGCATGCCGAGCGCACCGTCGCGGGGCCGCACGGGCGGCGCGTTCGCGACGCCGGGCGTCCCGCTTTTACCGGTTTAACCGCACGGTTACCGACCGGACGGACGGCGAATGATCGCGCGAAACCGCGCAGAACCCCGCCCGGCGCGGCTCGCGGCGATAGCCCCACGACCTGTCCGGCGTGTCACGGGCGGCCCGATCATGGGTTAGAATTCCGTTTTGAATCAAGGATTCGGAAGATGCAGAGGCACCCTCGGATCGCACCGTTGAAGCCGACGCCGCGCGCAGCCAGCCCCGCGGCCGAACGGCATGCGCGCCGCGCGCGATCGTGCTGATGATTCCGAGTGCCGCCAGGCCCTGTCGCCGGCCAGGAGGGGCGAGTCGCCCGCTCCGGCCCCATGAAGGACAGCCGCGCGCCTGGTAACAGAACAGATTTCCCCAAGATTGCGCCCACGCGCTTGCCGACGCCCGTGCACGGGATATCGGCCCTCCGAGTCGTCCGAACATGAACGCACCACAAGTTTTCGATCCGAATGGCGCGGCCGCCGCCGTTGCCGCCGACCCCGCGCCCCGGTTGCGCGAGATTCCCTACAACTACACGTCCTTCTCGGATCGCGAGATCGTGATCCGCCTGCTCGGCGAAGAGGCGTGGTCGGTGCTCGACGAACTGCGCGCCGAGCGCCGCACGGGCCGCTCGGCACGGATGCTGTATGAAGTGCTCGGCGACATCTGGGTCGTGCGCCGCAATCCGTACCTGCAGGACGACCTGCTCGACAACCCGAAGCGTCGCGCGCTGCTGATCGAGGCGCTGAACCATCGCCTGACCGAGATCGGCAAGCGCCGCAGCGCGGATCTCACCGCGCACCGCGACGACGCGGGCCGCGAGCGCGCGTCGCGCGTCGAGATGCTCGAGACGGCCGCGCAGCGCGCGGTCAACGAGTTCGCCGACGAATTCGACAAGATGGCCGACCTGCGCCGCCGCGCGACCAAGGCGCTCGGCCGCTGCACGCAGAAGGACAACATCCGCTTCGACGGGCTGTCGCGCGTGTCGCACGTGACCGACGCGACCGACTGGCGCGTCGAATACCCGTTCGTCGTGCTGACCCCCGATACCGAAGCCGAGATTGCGGCGCTGATCAAGGCCTGCTTCGAGCTCGGCCTGACCGTGATCCCGCGCGGCGGCGGTACCGGCTACACGGGCGGCGCGGTGCCGCTCACGCCGTTCTCCGCGGTGATCAACACCGAGAAGCTCGAACAGCTCGGCGCGGTCGAACTCACCGAACTGCCGGGCGTCGCGCACAAGGTGCCGACGATCTTTTCCGGCGCGGGCGTCGTCACGCGCCGCGTGACGGAAGCGGCGGAAGCGGCCGGCTACGTGTTTGCGGTCGATCCGACCTCGCTCGACGCATCGTGCATCGGCGGCAACGTCGCGATGAACGCGGGCGGCAAGAAGGCCGTGTTGTGGGGCACCGCGCTCGACAACCTGGCCTGGTGGCGAATGGTCGACCCGGACGGCAACTGGCTCGAAGTCACGCGCCACGAGCACAACCAGGGCAAGATCCACGACATCGCGGTCGCGCGTTTCGAGCTGAAGTGGTTCGACGGCGCGTATGCGCCGGGCGAGAAGCTGCTGCGTACCGAGATGCTCGAGATCGAAGGCCGCCGGTTCCGCAAGGAAGGCCTCGGCAAGGACGTGACCGACAAGTTCCTCGCCGGCCTGCCGGGCGTGCAGAAGGAAGGCTGCGACGGGCTCATCACGTCCGCGCGCTGGGTGCTGCACAAGATGCCCGCGCACACGCGCACCGTCTGCCTCGAATTCTTCGGCCAGGCGCGCGAGGCGATCCCGAGCATCGTCGAGATCAAGGACTACCTGTTCGAGACGTCGAAGCAGGGCGGTGCGATCCTCGCGGGCCTCGAGCACCTCGACGAGCGCTACCTGCGCGCGGTCGGCTATGCGACCAAGAGCAAGCGTAATTCCTTCCCGAAGATGGTGCTGATCGGCGACATCGTCGGCGACGATGCCGACGCGGTCGCACAGGCGACGTCCGAAGTGATCCGGATGGCGAACGGCAAGAGCGGCGAAGGCTTCGTCGCGGTCAGCGCGGAGGCGCGCAAGCGCTTCTGGCTCGACCGCAGCCGCACGGCCGCGATCGCGAAGCACACGAACGCGTTCAAGATCAACGAGGACGTCGTCATCCCGCTGAACCGGATGGGCGAGTACACCGACGGCATCGAGCGGATCAACATCGAGCTGTCGCTGAAGAACAAGCTGCAGCTGGTCGACGCGCTCGAGGCGTTCTTCCGCGGCGGCAACCTGCCGCTCGGCAAGACCGACGACGCGAACGAGATCCCGAGCGCGGAACTGCTGGAAGACCGTGTCCAGCAGGCGCTGGAACTGCTCAAGCGCGTGCGTGCACGCTGGGAATTCGTGCGCGACCGGCTCGACCAGCCGCTGCGCGAGGCGCAGCACTACCTGGTGCAGCTCGGCTACGAGGCGCTCGCCGAGAAGTTCGCGGATCGCGCGGACGAGCAGCCGGGCGCGACCGTGTTCCACATCACGCAGGACCGCACGGTCCGCATCTCGTGGAAGCAGGAGATCCGCGCGGAGCTGCGCGCGATCTTCAACGGCGGCGCGTTCAAGCAGATCCTCGACGAAGCGCAGGCGATCCACAAGCGCGTGCTGCGCGGCCGCGTGTTCGTCGCGCTGCACATGCACGCGGGCGACGGCAACGTCCACACCAACATCCCGGTCAACTCCGACAACTACGAGATGCTGCAGGACGCGCACGCGTCGGTTGCCCGCATCATGACGCTCGCGCGCTCGCTCGACGGCGTGATTTCCGGCGAGCACGGGATCGGCATCACGAAGCTCGAGTTCCTGACCGACGACGAGATCGCCGAATTCCGCGCGTACAAGCAGCGCGTCGACCCGAACGGCCGCTTCAACAAGGGCAAGCTGCTCGACGGCGCCGATCTGCGCAACGCGTACACGCCCAGCTTCGGGCTGATGGGCTACGAGTCGCTGATCATGCAGCAGTCCGACATCGGCGCGATCGCCGATTCGGTGAAGGACTGCCTGCGCTGCGGCAAGTGCAAGCCGGTGTGCGCGACCCACGTGCCGCGCGCGAACCTGCTGTACAGCCCGCGCAACAAGATCCTCGCGACGTCGCTGCTGGTCGAGGCGTTCCTGTATGAAGAACAGACGCGCCGCGGCGTGTCGATCAAGCACTGGGACGAGTTCAACGACGTGGCCGACCACTGCACGGTGTGCCACAAGTGCGCGACGCCGTGCCCGGTGAAGATCGACTTCGGCGACGTCACGATGAACATGCGCAACCTGTTGCGCAAGATGGGCAAGAAGAAATTCAACGCCGGCAATGCGGCGGGCATGTTCTTCCTGAACGCGACCAATCCGCAGACGATCAACCTCGCGCGCGGCGTGATGATGGGCGTCGGCTACAAGGTGCAGCGCTTCGCGAACGACATGCTGAAGAAGGTCGTGACGAAGCAGACGCAGCACCCGCCGGCGACGACCGGCAAGCCGCCCGCGGTCGAGCAGGTGATCCACTTCGTCAACAAGAAGATGCCGGGCAACCTGCCGAAGAAGACGGCGCGCGCGCTGCTCGACATCGAGGACAACAAGATCGTGCCGATCATCCGCAACCCGAAGTCGACGACCGTCGATTCGGAAGCGGTGTTCTACTTCCCGGGCTGCGGCTCCGAGCGGCTGTTCTCGCAGGTCGGGCTCGCGACGCAGGCGATGCTGTGGGAAGCCGGCGTGCAGACGGTGCTGCCGCCGGGCTACCTGTGCTGCGGCTATCCGCAGCGCGGTTCGGGCCAGTACGACAAGGCGGAGAAGATCGTCACGGACAACCGCGTGCTGTTCCACCGGGTCGCGAACACGCTGAACTACCTCGACATCAAGACGGTGGTCGTGTCGTGCGGCACCTGCTACGACCAGCTCGCGGGCTACGAATTCGACAAGATCTTCCCGGGCTGCCGGATCATCGACATCCACGAGTTCCTGCTCGAGAAGGGGATGAAGCTCGACGGCGTGACGGGCACGCGCTACATGTATCACGACCCGTGCCATACGCCGATCAAGACGATGGACCCGGTGAAGCTCGTCAACGAGCTGATGGGCGCGGAGAAGGACGGCTACCAGATCGAGAAGAACGATCGTTGCTGTGGCGAATCGGGCACGCTCGCGGTTACGCGCCCGGACATCTCCACGCAGGTCCGCTTCCGCAAGGAAGAAGAGATCCGCAAGGGCGCCGCGAAGCTGCGTGCGATCCCCGTCGTGGCCGGCGATGCGCCGGCGCCGGCCGCCGCGGGCGCGAACGGCCCGGACGTGAAGATCCTGACGAGCTGCCCGTCGTGCCTGCAGGGCCTGTCGCGCTACAACGAGGATGCGAACATCGAAGCCGACTACATCGTGGTCGAAATTGCGCGCCAGGTGCTCGGCGAGAACTGGATGGCCGATTATGTCGCACGGGCGAACCATGGCGGGATCGAGCGCGTGCTGGTCTAATGCGGGCATGACGACCGCCCGACCGGGCCGGGAATGAGCGGGCGCCGGCGCAGCCATGCCGGCGCCGGTCCATATGGGAGCGACGATGGAATGCGTGTTTTGCCGTGAAGACGGCGGCGAGGTGCTCTGGCAGGACGATGCGCTGCGCGTCGTGCTGGCCACGGGCGAGCACGACTACCCGGGCTTCTGCCGGGTGATCTGGGGCGCGCACGTGGCCGAGTTCTCCGATCTCGGCGAGCCCGAGCGGGCACACCTGATGCGCGTGGTCTACGCGGTCGAGCGGGCCATGCGCCGCGTGATGCAGCCGAACAAGGTGAATCTCGCGAGCCTCGGCAACATGGTGCCGCACGTGCACTGGCACGTGATTCCGCGCTTTTCCAACGATGCCCATTTCCCGCAGCCCGTGTGGGCGCCGCGCCAGCGCAGCGTGTCCGAGGCGCTGCTGCGCTCGCGCGCGGCGCAGGCCTCGCTGCTGCACAATGCGGTGCGCGAGGAAATTCAACGCATGACCGATTCGAGGCAGCCATGAGCGGTTTGACTTCCACGACGCCGATTCCGTCCGGCGTCGTCGTGCACGCGGTATCGCGCGTGCTCGAATTGCAGTACCCGAACGGCGAGAACTTCCGGGTTCCGTTCGAGCTGATGCGCGTCTATTCGCCGTCGGCCGAGGTGCGCGGCCACGGGCCCGGCCAGGAGACGTTGCAGACCGGCAAGCGCGAGGTGACGATCACCGCGCTCGAGGGCGTGGGCAACTACGCGCTGCAGCCGACGTTCTCCGACGGCCATTCGACCGGCATCTACTCGTGGGACCTGCTGTACGAACTGGCGACGCAGCAGGACGCGCTGTGGCGCGACTATTTCGACAAACTGAAGGCGGCGGGCGTCGAGCGCGACGCGCCGATGCAGGCGGCCGGCGCGCCGCACGGCCACTGCCACTGAAATCGACGGCGCCCGCTCGGCGCCGTCTTGCCATTTACTGAGGATCAACGCGATGAGCAAAACCCACTTCGGCTTCGAAAGCGTCGAGGAAAACGAAAAAGCGAAGAAAGTGGCGGGCGTGTTTCATTCGGTCGCGAGCAACTACGATCTGATGAACGACCTGATGTCGGCGGGCATGCACCGCGCGTGGAAGGCGTTCACGATCGCGCAGGCGAACGTGCGCCCCGGCTTCAAGGTGCTCGACATCGCGGCCGGCACCGGCGACCTGACCAGGTCGTTCGCGAAGGCGGCCGGGCCGACGGGCGAGGTCTGGCATACCGACATCAACGAATCGATGCTGCGCGTCGGCCGCGACCGGCTGCTCGACAAGGGTGTCGTGACGCCGTCGCTGCTGTGCGACGCCGAGAAAATTCCGTTTCCGGACAACTACTTCGACGTGGTCACGGTCGCGTTCGGGCTGCGCAACATGACGCACAAGGATGCCGCGCTCGCCGAGATGCGCCGCGTGACGAAGCCCGGCGGCCGCGTGATGGTGCTGGAATTCTCGAAAGTCTGGGATCCGCTGAAAAAAGCGTACGATCTGTATTCTTTCAAAGTATTACCGTGGCTTGGCGACAAGTTCGCGAAAGATGCTGAAAGTTATCGGTATCTTGCTGAATCTATCCGGATGCACCCCGACCAGGACACGCTGAAGACGATGATGGAACAAGCGGGCCTCGATGCCGTCAAATATTACAATTTGTCAGGTGGCGTGGTAGCTTTACACCTAGGGACCAAGTACTAAGGGGTTCTTTCCCTACATTCGTCTTACATTCGGAGAAGCTGATGTCTGAATCGCGTTCGTTGTTCAACCGTAGCAAACCGTCGAAGCCGTGGGCTCGACGGGTCGGCACGCTGCTGATGGTCGGCCTGCTCACGGCCGGCACGTTCGCATCGCTCGACGCCGAAGCCCGGCGCATGGGCGGCGGGCGCAGCATCGGCCGCCAGAATTCCACCGTCACGCAGCGCCAGGCCACGCCGCCTGCGCAGCAGCCGATGCAGCAGGCCGCGCCGTCGCAGGCGCAGCGTGCGAACCCGGCTGCGCCCACGCCGGCCGCGCAGCCCAACCGCTCGCGCTGGCTCGGGCCGATCGCCGGTCTCGCGGCCGGTCTCGGCATCGCGGCGCTGCTGTCGCACTTCGGCCTCGGCGGCGCATTCGCGAGCATGATGGCGAACGTCATCGTGATCGCGTTGCTCGCGATGGTCGGCATCTGGCTGATCCGCAAGTTCATGAATCGCCGTCGCTCGCAGGAGCCGGCGTATTCGGTCGGCGGTGCTGCGTCGTCGTCGGGCGGCTACTCGCAAAGCCCGTCGTTCCAGCAAGGCAACACCGGCAGCAACTACGCGGGTAGCGGCAGCAGCTATGCGAATGAAGCGCAGGGCGTGTTCGGCGGCGGTGCAGCGGCCGCCGGCGCGGCTGCGGCGGCAGCGGCGCCGCTGCAGGTGCCGGCCGGCTTCGACACCGAAGCGTTCCTGCGCAGCGCGAAGGTCTACTTCGTGCGCCTGCAGGCGGCGTGGGACCAGGGCAACCTGGCCGACATCCGCGAGTTCACGACGCCCGAAATGTTCGCCGAGATCAAGATCGACCTCGACTCGCGCGGCAACGACGCGAACCAGACCGACGTCGTGCAGCTCGACGCGGAACTGGTCGCGATCGAGGATCGCGGCATCGAGCAGTCGGCGAGCGTGCGCTTCCACGGGCTGATCCGCGAATCGGCGAATACGTCGGCCGCGCCGTTCGACGAGGTGTGGAACCTGTCGAAGTCGGGCAGTCAGGGCTGGCTGCTCGCGGGTATCCAGCAGATCAACACGCACTGAGCGTGGCCGGCGGCCCGCGCCGCCGGGCACCCGGGCAGCGGCCGCCGCACTGCGACCGCTTGCCGCCCGGGTGTACGGTCAGGCACGGTCTGCCGCCGATCCGACGTTACAATAGAAACCCGCGTGGGCGCCCGGCCCGCGCGGGTTTTTTCTTTCCCAGCCCGATGACCTTTGCCGCCAAGCCTTTTGCTGCTGCCGTCAATCACCTGCTCGCGCGCGAATCGTGGGCGCGCGACCGCCTGATTCCCTATGCGGGCAAGACTGCCCGCATCGACGTGTCCCCCGTCACGCTCACGCTGCTCGTGCAGCCCGACGGCTATCTGTCGGCCGTCGACGCGCACGATGCGCAACAGGTCGACGTGTCGATCGCGCTTGCCGGCGACACGGTCGCCGCGTTCCTGCAGGGCGGCCAGGCGGCCGTGATGAAGCACGTGAAGATCGAAGGCGACGCGGAATTCGCGACGCAGATCGCGAAGCTGGCCGAGCACCTGCGCTGGGAACCGGAAGAAGATCTCGCGAAGCTGGTCGGCGACGCGGCGGCGTACCGGATCGCGACCGTCGTGCGCGACGCCGGCGCGCGCGCGCGCCGCACCGGCCGCAACGTGCTCGATTCCGTCGCCGAATACTGGCTCGACGAGAACCCGCAAGTCGTCCGGCGCGCGTCGCTCGGCGGCTTCGACGCCGAACTGGCGCGCGCACGCGATGCGCTCGCGCGGGTCGAAAAGCGGGTCGAGCGACTCGAACAAAAAATCGGCGCGCGCACGGGTTCCGGCCCGCGCGGCGCGCACTGAGGGCCGCAGGGCATGCGCATTTTCCGTTTCATCAAGATTGTCTACACCGTCATCCGCTTTGGTCTCGACGAAGTGATGCTGTCCCGGATCGACGACCGGCGCGTGAAGCTGCTGTTGCGGATCACGACGATCGGCCGCCGCTACTCCGATCCGCCCGCCGTGCGGCTGCGTCACGCGCTCGAAAGCCTCGGCCCGATCTTCGTGAAGTTCGGCCAGGTGCTGTCGACGCGCCGCGACCTGCTGTCGGTCGATTTCGCGAACGAACTCGCGAAGCTGCAGGATCAGGTGCCGCCGTTCGATTCGGCCGTCGCGATCGCGATCATCGAGAAGTCGCTCGGTGCGCCGGTCGACGAGCTGTTCGACGAATTCGAGCGCGAGCCGATCGCGAGCGCGTCGATCGCGCAGGTGCATTTCGCGAAGCTGAAGCAGGGCGTGCACGCGGGCAAGGCCGTCGCCGTGAAGGTGCTGCGGCCGAACATGCTGTCGGTGATCGATTCGGATCTCGCGCTGATGCGCGACATCGCGATCTGGACCGAGCGGATGTGGGCCGACGGCCGGCGGCTGAAGCCGCGCGAGGTCGTCGCCGAATTCGACAAGTACCTGCACGACGAGCTCGACCTGATGCGCGAGGCCGCAAACGGCAGCCAGCTGCGCCGCAACTTCGCGGGCCTCGACCTGCTGCTCGTGCCGGAGATGTTCTGGGATTTCTCGACGTCGCAGGTGCTCGTGATGGAGCGCATGACCGGCGTGCCGATCAGCCAGGTCGAGACGCTGCGCTCGGCCGGCGTCGACATCAAGAAGCTCGCGCGCGAAGGCGTCGAGATCTTCTTCACGCAGGTGTTCCGCGACGGCTTCTTCCATGCGGACATGCACCCCGGCAACATCCAGGTGAGCCTCGATCCGAACACGTTCGGCCGCTATATCGCGCTCGATTTCGGGATCGTCGGCGCGCTGTCCGATTTCGACAAGAACTACCTCGCGCAGAACTTCCTCGCGTTCTTCAAGCGCGACTACCACCGCGTCGCGACGCTCCACCTCGAATCGGGCTGGGTGCCGCCCGAGACGCGCGTCGAGGAGCTCGAAAGCGCGATCCGCGCGGTGTGCGAGCCGTATTTCGATCGCGCGCTGAAGGACATCTCGCTCGGCCAGGTGCTGATGCGCCTGTTCTCGACGTCGCGCCGCTTCAACGTCGAGATCCAGCCGCAGCTCGTGCTGCTGCAGAAGACGATGCTGAACGTCGAGGGGCTCGGCCGCTCGCTCGATCCCGAACTCGACCTGTGGAAGACCGCGAAGCCGTATCTCGAGCGCTGGATGACCGAACAGATCGGCCTGCGCGGCTGGTACGAGCGGTTCAAGGTCGAGGCGCCGCAGTGGAGCAAGACGCTGCCGCAACTGCCGCGCCTGATCCACCATGCGATGGCCGCGCGCCACGATGCGCCGCGCGCCGCGAGCGAGGATCTGATGCGTCAGGTCCTCGTCGAGCAGAAACGGACGAACCGGCTGCTGCAGGCGTTGCTGATCTTCGGCCTGGCCGTCGGCGTCGGGGCGCTTGTCGCGCGCGTGCTGCTCGCGCTCGCGTACGGCGCTTGACCGAAAGGAGCACGGCGATGTCCGATCCGAAGCAACCGGCCGCACCGTCGGCCGCCGATTTCTCGACGCGCGACCCGGGTAGCGCGTCGTTCTGGAACGAGCGCTTCGAGCGCGGCGTGACGCCGTGGGAATTCGGCGGCGTGCCGGACGGCTTTCGCGTGTTCGCGCATCGGCTCGAGCCGTGCGCGGTGCTGATTCCCGGCTGCGGCAGTGCGCAGGAGGCCGGATGGCTCGCGCAGGCCGGCTGGCCGGTGCGTGCGATCGATTTCGCCGCGCAGGCGGTCGCTGCTGCGAAGGCGCAGCTCGGCGCGCATGCGGACGTCGTCGAGCAGGCCGATTTTTTCCAGTACCGGCCGCCGTTCGACGTGCAGTGGGTGTACGAGCGTGCGTTCCTGTGCGCGCTGCCGCCGAGCCTGCGTGCCGGCTATGCGGCGCGGATGGCCGAGCTGCTGCCCGCGGACGGATTGCTGGCCGGCTATTTCTTCCTGGCGGCGAAACCGAAGGGGCCGCCGTTCGGGATCGAGCGTGCGGAACTCGACGCGCTGCTCGCGCCGCACTTCGAGCTGCTCGAGGATTTGCCCGTGACCGATTCGCTGGCCGTGTTCGACGGGCACGAGCGCTGGCTCACGTGGCGTCGCCGCTGATGCGCGGGCGTCGCGGCCATTGCCGGAGCGCGCCGGGGTTTCAGCTATAATTCAAGGTTTTGCAAGCCGTTTCCAGTTTCTGCGGGAAAAATAATCATGCCGATCTACGCCTATCGATGCGAAGCGTGCGGTTTCGCGAAGGACGTGCTCCAGAAGATGAGCGACGCGCCGCTGTCGCAATGCCCTGAATGCGGGAAGGATGCTTTTCGCAAACAGGTGACCGCCGCCGGTTTCCAGCTGAAGGGCTCGGGGTGGTATGTCACCGATTTCCGCGGCGGCTCGGGCGGCGCCAGCGCACCGGCGGCGGCGTCGGGCGACGCGGCGCCGGCCGCACCGGCGGCGGAAGCCGCCCCCGCCGCGGCCGCGCCGGCTGCGGCGAGCAGTTCGGGCAGCACCACGACGACGAGCGCCGCGCCGGCTCCGGCCGCAACGCCCGCCGCCGGCAGTTGACCGTCGCGGCCCGACCGGGTCGCGACCAACCCGCGCTTCCGGCGCGGTTCATTGACGGCAGATGATGAAAAAGACGACGCTGAAAACGGTGTTCCTGACCGGCTTGCTGGTTCTCGTCCCGCTCGCGATCACGCTGTGGGTGCTCGGCCTCATCATCGGCACGATGGACCAGACACTGCTCCTGCTGCCCGAATCGTGGCAGCCCGAGCGGATGCTCGGCTTCCATCTGCCGGGGATCGGCGCGGTGCTGACGCTCGCGTTCATCTTCGTCGTCGGGCTGGCCACGCAGAACTTCATCGGCCAGAAGCTCGTCACGTGGTGGAACGCGGTCGTGCGTCACATCCCGGTCGTCGGGCCGATCTACACGAGCGTCAAGCAGGTATCGGACACGCTGCTGTCGAGCAGCGGCAACGCGTTCCGCAAGGCGCTCCTGATCGAATACCCGCGCCGCGGCTCGTATACGATCGCGTTTCTGACCGGCACGCCCGGCGGCGACGTGGTCAACCATCTGACGGAAGAGTACGTGAGCGTGTACGTGCCCACGACGCCGAACCCGACGTCGGGCTTCTTCCTGATGCTGCCGAAGAGCGAAGTCATCGAACTCGACATGTCGGTCGATGCCGCGCTCAAGTACATCGTCTCGATGGGCGTCGTGGCGCCTTCGGCGCCGGCTCCGGCGCCCGCCCGCCGTCCCGTCGAGCCGCCGCTGTAAGTAAAGAATCATCGCCCGGGCCGCGCGTTGCGGCGCCCGTTGATCAAACCGAACGAAAGCAAACATCATGTCGATGCGTACTGAATACTGCGGTCTCGTGACCGAACACCTGCTGGGCCAAACCGTGTCGCTGTGCGGCTGGGTGCAGCGCCGCCGCGATCACGGCGGTGTGATCTTCATCGACCTGCGCGATCGTGAAGGCCTCGTGCAGGTGGTGTGCGACCCGGATCGCGCGGAAATGTTCGCGACCGCCGAAGGCGTGCGCAACGAATTCTGCGTGCAGATCAAGGGCCTCGTGCGCAACCGTCCGGAAGGCACGGTCAACGCCGGCCTGAAGAGCGGCAAGATCGAAGTGCTGTGCCACGAGCTGAACGTGCTGAACGCGTCGGTCACGCCGCCGTTCCAGCTCGACGACGACAACCTGTCGGAAACGACGCGTCTCACGCATCGCGTGCTCGACCTGCGCCGTCCGCAGATGCAGCACAACCTGCGCCTGCGCTACCGCGTGGCAATCGAGGCGCGCAAGTACCTCGACGAGCAGGGCTTCATCGACATCGAAACGCCGATGCTGACGAAGAGCACGCCGGAGGGCGCGCGCGACTACCTCGTGCCGTCGCGCACGAACGCGGGCCAGTTCTTCGCGCTGCCGCAGTCGCCGCAGCTGTTCAAGCAGCTGCTGATGGTCGCGAACTTCGACCGTTACTACCAGATCACCAAGTGCTTCCGCGACGAGGATCTCCGCGCCGACCGCCAGCCGGAATTCACGCAGATCGACTGCGAAACGTCGTTCCTCGGCGAGCAGGAAATCCGCGACCTGTTCGAAGACATGATCCGTCATATCTTCAAGACGACGATCGACGTCGAACTCGACGCAACGTTCCCGGTAATGCCGTACTCGGAAGCGATGGCGCGTTTCGGTTCGGACAAGCCGGACCTGCGCGTGCAGCTCGAATTCACCGAGCTGACCGACGCGATGAAGGACGTCGACTTCAAGGTGTTCAGCACGCCGGCCAACGCGAAGGACGGCCGGGTCGCGGCATTGCGCGTGCCGAAGGGCAGCGAACTGTCGCGCGGCGACATCGACGGCTACACGGAATTCGTGCGCATCTACGGCGCGAAGGGCCTCGCATGGATCAAGGTCAACGAGAAGGCGAAGGGCCGCGACGGCCTGCAAAGCCCGATCGTGAAGAACCTGCACGATGCGTCGATCGCGGCGATCCTCGAGCGCACCGGCGCTGAAGACGGCGACATCATCTTCTTCGCGGCCGACCGCGCGAAGGTCGTCAACGACAGCCTCGGCGCGCTGCGCCTGAAGATCGGCCATTCGGAATTCGGCAAGGCGAACGGCCTCGTTCAGGCCGGCTGGAAGCCGCTGTGGGTCGTCGACTTCCCGATGTTCGAATACGACGACGAAGACGCGCGCTACGTCGCCGCGCACCATCCGTTCACGAGCCCGAAGGACGAGCACCTCGAATACCTCGAGACCGATCCGGGCCGCTGCCTCGCGAAGGCGTACGACATGGTGCTGAACGGCTGGGAAATCGGCGGCGGCTCGGTGCGTATCCACCGCGAGGAAGTGCAGAGCAAGGTGTTCCGCGCGCTGAAGATCGGCGCGGAAGAAGCGCAACTGAAGTTCGGCTTCCTGCTGGACGCGCTGCAGTACGGCGCGCCGCCGCACGGCGGTATCGCATTCGGTCTCGACCGCATCGTCACGATGATGGCCGGCGCCGATTCGATCCGCGACGTGATCGCGTTCCCGAAGACACAGCGTGCGCAGGATCTGCTCACGCAGGCGCCGAGCCCGGTCGACGAGCGTCAGCTGCGCGAGCTGCACATCCGTCTGCGTCAGCCGGAACAGCCGAAGGCGTAACGCGTTTTCGCACCCGGTCGTGTGTGCGGTCACGCCCACACGACACCCACGAAAAAGGCGCAGTGATGCGCCTTTTTCGTTTTTTGCGGTACAGTCGCAGCACTTGCCGCACGTTCGGGCGCAGGCCCGGCGCACGGCCCTGTGCCGCATGAAACAAAGATGACGAAGCCGCCGAAAATCCCCGAATCCGTTCTCGTCGTGATCTACACGCCCGACCTCGATGTGCTCGTGATCAAGCGTGCCGACCAGCCCGATTTCTGGCAATCGGTCACCGGCTCGAAGGACGCGCTCGACGAGCCGCTCGCGCTCACCGCCGCGCGCGAAGTGGCCGAGGAGACCGGCATCGCGATCGGCACGCCGGACGTGCCGGCCACCGCGCTCGTCGACTGGCATCACCGGATCGAATACACGATCTATCCGCAATACCTGCATCGCTATGCGCCGGGCGTCACGCGCAACGTCGAGCACTGGTTCGGCCTGTGCGTGCCGCATCGCGTCGACGTGACGCTGTCGCCGCGCGAGCACGTCGATCATGCGTGGCTGCCGTTCCGCGAGGCGGCCGCGCGCTGCTTCTCGCCGTCGAACGCCGAGGCGATCCTGCAATTGCCCGCGCGCGTGGCCCTCGCGCGTGCGCCGCACGGCTCGTCCGCATGAATGCGGAGACCCGCAAGCGCTTCGCGCAATTGCGGCAGATGTTCCTGCAGGAGCGCGGCTCCGCGTCGCGGCTCGCGTTTACGGCCGGCAATACGGTGCGGCTGTGCGAAACCGGCGGCGAATTCTTCCATGCGCTGATCGAACGGATCGACGCCGCCCGCGAGCAGGTGATGCTCGAAACCTACATCTTCTGCGACGACGAGGCCGGTCGCCCGGTGTCGGACGCGCTGATCCGCGCGGCGCAGCGCGGCGTGCGCGTGCGCGTGATCACCGACGGCATCGGCACCGCGCGCCTGCCGCTGTTCGACACGTGGGCCGAGTCCGGCGTCGAGCACTGCATCTACAACCGCTTCCTGTTCGGCCGCTTCGGCTTCTCGCGCACGCACCGCAAGCTCGCGGTGATCGATCACGCGGTCGCGTTCTGCGGCGGCATCAACATCGTCGACGACTACACGCAGGGCAGCGCGACGCTGCCGTTCCCGCGCTGGGATTTCGCGGTCGAGATGGCCGGGCCCGCGGTGTCCGACGTGCGCGCGGCGTTCGAGCTGCAGTGGCACCGGATCCAGTTCGGCCACAAGCCGTATGCGCAGTATGCGGCGGGGCTGCACGGCGGCGAAGCGTTCCCGGACATGTTCCGGCGCTGGATGCGCAGCCACCGGTGGATCAAGGCCGGCGCGCTCCGGGTCGTGACCGAGCCGAGCGTCGCGTTCGTCGCGCGCGACAACGTCGTGAACCGCCGCGCGATCGAGAAGGCCTATCTCGCGGCGATCGGCCAGGCGCGTCAGCGGATCCTGCTCGCGAATCCGTATTTCATGCCGGGCCGCAAGCTGCGCCGCGCGCTGACGGGTGCGGCACGGCGCGGCGTCGACGTGCGGGTGCTGATCGGCCGCAAGGAATTCACGGCGCTCGATACGGCCGTGCCGTTCCTGTATCACTCGCTGCTGCGCGCGGGCGTGCGCGTCGCCGAATACGACAAGACGATCCTGCACGGCAAGGTCGCCGTGATCGACGACAACTGGGCGACGGTCGGCTCGTCGAATCTGGACGCGCTGAGCCTGATGCTGAACAATGAAGCGAACGTCGTGCTGGTGCGCTACGATGCAGTGACGAACCAGTTGCGCGACGCGATCGCCACCGCGTTCGCCGAAGGCCGGGAGATCGACGCCGCGCACTACGCCGCGCGCCCGCGCATCGAGCGGCTGCTGAACTGGCTTGCGTACAACACGTACCGCCTCGTGATGAAGGCGCTGACGGTCGGCGGTTACGACTGACGCCGACTAAGTATTCGCTTCAAAAAATCTGTCCGCACGTTCGTGCGGAAAAGCCGCTCCGGTCCCGCCGGAATCGCGCAAAATAGCGGCTCGGTTAGACACCGGTTTCTAATAATTTCCTTGTTTCGCGAGCGGCCGCACTCAATAATAGTACGGCCGTTCGATTTTATTCGAACCCCCGAACGGTTACAGAAATAGCTATGCGAAAAGGCGAACAGACGCGTGCCGCGATACTTGAAGCTGCTTTGGACCTCGCCAGCCGTGATGGGCTGGAGGGGCTGACGATCGGCCTGCTGGCCGAGCGCATGCAGATGAGCAAGAGCGGCGTGTTCGCGCACTTCGGATCGCGCGAAGACCTGCAGGTCGAGGTCGTCCGCGAGTATCACCATCGTTTCGAAAACGAGGTGTTCTTTCCGAGCCTGCGCGAGTCGCGCGGTCTGCCGCGTCTTCGGGCGATGCTGGCGCGCTGGATCGAGAAGCGCATCCAGGAGGTGACGACCGGGTGCATCTACATCAGCGGCGCAGTGGAGTACGACGACCGGCCGGACAGCCCCGTGCGCGAGCAGTTGATCGCGAGCGTGACCGCCTGGCGTGCCGCGTTGCTGCGCGCCATTTCGCAGGCGATGGACGAAGGGCATCTGCGCACGGATACGGATCCGGACCTGATGCTCTTCGAGTTGTACAGCTTCACGCTCGGCCTGCATCACGACGCACGCTTCCTGCATTCGCCGGACGCCGTGCGCCTCACGTGGGCCGCGCTGGAAAAGACGATTGTTTCGTATCAGAGCGAGAGCCGTTAGCGGCGCGTGATCCGCCCGCCAGGAGCTCGAGCCGTTGCCCACCTTTGGAGAGAGTCATGGGACAGTACGCCGCGCCGCTGCGCGACATGCAATTCGTGTTGCACGAGCTTCTGAACGTCGAAGCCGAAGTCAAGCAAATGCCCAAGCATGCGGACCTCGACGCCGACACGATCAACCAGGTCCTCGAGGAAGCGGGCAAGTTCTGCTCCGAGGTACTGTTCCCGCTGAACCAGGTCGGTGACCGCGAAGGCTGCACGTATGAAGGCGACGGCGTCGTGAAGACCCCGACCGGCTTCAAGGAAGCGTATCAGCAGTACGTCGAGGCCGGCTGGCCGGCGCTCGGCTGCGATCCGGACTACGGCGGCCAGGGCCTGCCCGCGTTCGTGAACAACGCGCTCTACGAAATGCTGAACTCGGCGAACCAGGCATGGACGATGTATCCGGGCCTGTCGCACGGCGCGTATGAATGCCTGCACGCGCACGGCGCGCCGGAACTGCAGCAGCAATACCTGCCGAAGCTCGTGTCGGGCGAATGGACGGGCACGATGTGCCTGACCGAGCCGCACTGCGGCACCGACCTCGGCATCCTGCGCACCAAGGCCGAACCGAACGGCGACGGCTCGTACTCGATCAGCGGCACGAAGATCTTCATCTCGAGCGGCGAGCACGACATGTCGAAGAACATCGTCCACCTCGTGCTCGCGCGTCTGCCGGACGCGCCGCAAGGCACGAAGGGGATCTCGCTGTTCATCGTGCCGAAGTTCATTCCGGACGCGTCGGGCGAGCCGGGCGAGCGCAACGGCATCAAGTGCGGCTCGATCGAACACAAGATGGGCATCCACGGCAACTCGACGTGCGTGATGAACCTCGACGGGGCGAAGGGCTGGATGGTCGGCGAGCCGAACAAGGGCTTGAACGCGATGTTCGTGATGATGAATGCCGCGCGCCTCGGCGTCGGCATGCAGGGCCTCGGCCTCACGGAAGTCGCGTACCAGAACTCGCTGACGTACGCGAAGGAACGCCTGCAGATGCGCTCGCTGACGGGCCCGAAGGCGCCGGACAAGCCGGCCGACCCGATCATCGTGCACCCGGACGTGCGCCGCATGCTGCTCACGCAGAAGGCCTACGCGGAAGGCGCGCGTGCCTTCACGTACTGGTCCGCGCTGCAGATCGACAAGGAGCTGTCGCACGCCGACGAAGCGGTGCGCAAGGAAGCGGCCGACCTCGTCGCGCTGCTTACGCCGATCATCAAGGCGTTCCTGACCGACAACGCGTTCGAGTCGACCAACCATGCGATGCAGATCTACGGCGGCCACGGCTTCATCTCCGAGTGGGGCATGGAGCAGTACGTGCGCGACGCGCGGATCAACATGATCTACGAAGGCACGAACTCGATCCAGTCGCTCGACCTGCTGGGCCGCAAGGTGCTCGGCGACATGGGTGCGAAGCTGAAGAAGTTCGGCAAGCTCGTCACCGAATTCGCGGAAGCCGAAGGCGTGAAGCCGGAAATGGCCGAGTTCATCAACCCGCTCGCCGACATCGGCGACAAGGTGCAGAAGCTGACGATGGAAATCGGCATGAAGGCGATGCAGAACCCCGACGAAGTCGGTGCTGCGGCCGTGCCGTACCTGCGTACCGTCGGCCATCTGGTGTTCTCGTACTTCTGGGCGCGCATGGCGCGTCTCGCGCTCGACAACGAAGCATCGGGCGACCCGTTCTACAAGGCGAAGCTCGCCACCGCCCGCTTCTACTTCGCGCGTCTGCTGCCCGAAACGGCATCGACGATCCGCGCCGCGCGCGCCGGTTCGAAGACGCTGATGGAAGTCGACGAATCGCTGTTCTGACGCGAGTCCGGGCGGTGCGCGCCGCGCGCCGCCCGAACGCAACGGTTCCTGGTACTCACTTCGCCGTGCAGCCCTCACATTCCGCGCTGCACGACACTATCCGGAGACATCCCGTGAGCAATTTCCTGATTCGCAAGGTCGCCGTGCTGGGCGCCGGCGTGATGGGCGCGCAAATCGCAGCGCACCTCGTCAACGCGCGCGTGCCAGTGCTGCTGTTCGACCTGCCGGCCAAGGACGGCCCGAAAAACGCGATCGCGCTGAAGGCGATCGAGAACCTGAAGAAGCTGTCGCCCGCGCCGTTCGGCGTGAAGGACGATGCGAAGTACCTCGAAGCGGCGAACTACGAAGACGACATCGCGAAGCTCGCCGAATGCGACGTCGTGATCGAGGCGATCGCCGAGCGGATGGACTGGAAGCACGACCTGTACAAGAAGGTCGCGCCGCACATCGCGCCGAACGCGATCTTCGCGACCAACACGTCGGGCCTGTCGATCACGAAGCTGTCCGAAGGGTTCTCGGACGAGCTGAAGTCGCGCTTCTGCGGCGTGCATTTCTTCAACCCGCCGCGCTACATGCACCTCGTCGAGCTGATCCCGACCGCGCATACGCGCCCGGACATCCTCGACCAGCTCGAAACCTTCCTGACGAGCGTCGTCGGCAAGGGCGTCGTGCGCGCGAAGGACACGCCGAACTTCATCGCGAACCGCGTCGGCATCTTCTCGATCCTCGCGGTGATCACCGAGGCCGCGAAATTCGGCCTGCGCTTCGACGAAGTCGACGACCTGACGGGCAGCCGCCTCGGCCGCGCGAAGTCGGCGACGTTCCGCACCGCGGACGTGGTCGGCCTCGACACGATGGCGCACGTGATCAAGACGATGCAGGACAACCTCGCCGACGATCCGTTCTTCCCGGTCTACCAGACGCCCGCCGTGCTCGCCGAGCTGGTGAAGCAGGGCGCGCTCGGCCAGAAGACGGGCGGCGGTTTCTACAAGAAGGAAGGCAAGGCGATCAAGGTGCTCGACGCGAAGACGGGCACCTACGTCGATTCGGGCGCGAAGGCGGACGAAACCGTCGGCCGCATCCTGAAGCGTCCGCCGGCGGAACGCCTGAAGCTGCTGCGCGAGACGGATCATCCGCATGCGCAGTTCCTGTGGTCGATCTTCCGCGACGTGTTCCATTACATCGGCGTGCATCTCGAATCGATCGCCGACAACGCGCGCGACGTCGACCTCGCGATCCGCTGGGGCTTCGGCTGGAACGAAGGCCCGTTCGAAGGCTGGCAGGCCGCCGGCTGGAAGCAGGTCGCCGAGTGGGTGCAGGAAGACATCGCGGCCGGCAAGGCGCTCGCGAACGTGCCGCTGCCGTCGTGGGTGCTCGAAGGCGAAGTCGCCGACAAGGGCGGCGTGCACACGGCCGAAGGCTCGTGGGCGCCGGCTGCGAAGCGCTTCGTGCCGCGTTCGGACCTCGCGGTCTACGACAAGCAGGTGTTCCGTGCGCCGCTGCTCGGCGAAGCGGGAGCCGATCCGAAGACGTACGGCAAGACGCTGTTCGAAACCGATGCGGTGCGTGCATGGGTCGACGACCGTGCCGGCGAGGACGACGTCGTGATCGTGTCGTTCAAGTCGAAGATGAACACGATCGGACCGAGCGTGATCGACGGCCTCGTGCAGGCGATCGAACTCGCGGAGAAGGACTACAAGGGCGTAGTGATCTGGCAGCCGACGTCGCTGAAGCTCGGCACGCCGGGCGGCCCGTTCTCGGCCGGCGCGAACCTCGAGGAGGCGATGCCCGCGTTCATGATGGGCGGCGCGAAGGGCATCGAGCCGTTCGTGAAAAAGTTCCAGGAAGGCATGCTGCGCGTGAAGTACGCGAACGTGCCGGTGGTGGCGGCCGTGTCGGGCATCGCGCTCGGCGGCGGGTGCGAGTTGATGCTGCACAGCGCGAAGCGCGTCGTGCACGTCGAGAGCTACATCGGTCTCGTCGAAGTGGGCGTCGGCCTCGTGCCGGCGGGCGGCGGCCTGAAGGAAGCGGCGCTGCGCGCCGCGGACGCCGCGACGGCCGCGAACGCGACCACCGACATCCTGAAGTTCGTCACGAAGTCGTTCGAGAACGCGGCGATGGCGAAGGTGTCGGCGTCCGCGTACGACGCACGTGCGATGGGCTACGTGAAGCCGTCCGACACGATCGTCTTCAACGTGTTCGAACTGCTCGACACCGCGAAGAAGGAAGCGCGTGCGCTGGCCGACACCGGCTACCGCGCACCGCTGCGCGCGAAGGACGTGCCGGTCGCGGGCCGCTCGGCGATCGCGACGATCAAGGCATCGCTCGTCAACATGCGTGACGGCCGCTTCATCAGCGACCACGACTACCTGATCGCGAGCCGCATCGCCGAAGCCGTGTGCGGCGGCGACGTCGAGGCCGGCAGCCTCGTCGACGAGCAGTGGCTGCTCGCGCTGGAGCGCCGCGCATTCGTCGAGCTGCTCGGCACGCAGAAGACGCAGGAACGGATCATGGGCATGTTGCAGACCGGCAAGCCGGTGCGTAACTGAGCGAGCGGACAGAGCGGACAAGGAGTCTGAAATGAGCAAACAATTGCAAGACGCATACATCGTCGCCGCCAGCCGCACGCCGATCGGCAAGGCCCCGCGCGGTGTCTTCAAGAACACGCGGCCGGACGAGCTGCTGGTCCACGCGATCAGGTCGGCGGTCGCGCAGGTGCCCGGCTTCGACACGAAGCTGATCGAGGACGCGATCATCGGCTGCGCGATTCCGGAAGCCGAGCAGGGCCTGAACGTCGCGCGGATGGGCGCGCTGCTCGCCGGCCTGCCGCAGACGGTCGGCGGCGTGACGGTCAACCGCTTCTGCGCGTCGGGCATCACCGCGCTGGCGATGGCGGCCGACCGCATCCGCGTCGGCGAATCGGACGCGATCTTCGCGGGCGGCTGCGAGTCGATGAGCATGGTGCCGATGATGGGCAACAAGCCGTCGATGTCGCCGCACATTTTCGATCGCAACGAAGATTTCGGCATCGCGTACGGGATGGGCCTGACGGCCGAGCGCGTTGCCGAGCAGTGGAAGGTGAGCCGCGACGACCAGGACGCGTTCTCGGTCGAGTCGCACCGCAAGGCGCTCGCCGCGCAGCAGGCCGGCGAATTCAACGACGAGATCGCCGCCTACACGATCACCGAGCGTTTCCCGAATCTCGCCACCGGCGAAGTCGACGTGAAGACGCGCGAGATCAAGCTCGACGAAGGTCCGCGCGCGGATACGTCGATCGAAGGCCTCGCGAAGCTGCGCACGGTGTTCGCGAACAAGGGCTCGGTCACGGCCGGCAACAGCTCGCAGACGTCGGACGGCGCGGGCGCGCTGCTCGTCGTGTCGGAGAAGGTGCTGAAGGAGTTCAACCTGACGCCGCTCGCGCGCTTCGTGAGCTTCGCGGTGCGTGGCGTGCCGCCGGAAATCATGGGCATCGGCCCGAAGGAAGCGATTCCGGCCGCGCTGAAGGCCGCCGGCCTGAAGCAGGACGATCTCGACTGGATCGAGCTGAACGAGGCGTTTGCCGCGCAGTCGCTGGCGGTGATGCGCGATCTCGGCCTCGATCCGTCGAAGGTCAACCCGATGGGCGGCGCGATCGCACTCGGTCACCCGCTCGGCGCGACCGGCGCGATCCGCGCGGCGACCGTCGTGCACGGCCTGCGCCGCCGCAACCTGAAGTACGGGATGGTCACGATGTGCGTCGGCACCGGCATGGGCGCCGCGGGCATCATCGAACGCCTGTAAGCGGGACGCGACGAAAAGCGACGACGGTGCGCGGGCCACGAGCTCGCGCACCGTTTTTTCATTCCGGTAGAGGACAGTCAAAGGAGACGGTTGTGGCCGACATTCAAGTGGAACGCGCCGACGGCGTGATGACGATCACGATCGCGCGCCCGGCGAAGAAGAATGCGCTGACGGCGGCGATGTACCAGACGATGGCCGATGCGCTCGCCGACGCGCAGGAAGACAAGGCGACGCGCGTGATCCTGCTGCGCGGCAGCGACGGCAATTTCAGCGCGGGGAACGATCTCGAGGATTTCCTGAAGTCGCCGCCGAAGGACGACACCGCATCGGTGTTCCAGTTTCTGGCGCGGATCAGCAGCGCGAGCAAGCCGGTCGTGGCAGCCGTGCCGGGCATCGCGGTCGGCGTCGGCGTGACGATGCTGCTGCACTGCGATCTGGTCTACGCGGCCGATACCGCGACGTTCTCGCTGCCGTTCGTGCAGCTCGGGCTGTGCCCGGAAGCCGCATCGAGCGCACTGCTGCCGCGCCTGGCCGGCCATCAGGTCGCCGCCGAGAAGCTGCTGCTGGGCGAGGCGTTCGACGCGCTGGAAGCGCACCGGATCGGCATCGTCAATCGCGTGCTGCCGGCGGCCGAGCTCGACGCGTTCGCGGCGAAGCAGGCGGCGAAGCTGGCGGCGCTGCCGGCGGCATCGCTGCGTGTGACGAAGGCGCTGTTGAAGGATACGGGCGGCGTGGCTACCGCCGCGCGGATGGCCGAGGAGGCGGCCCACTTCTCCGCGATGCTGCGCGCGCCGGAAGCGCGCGAGGCGATGACGGCGTTCTTCGAGAAGCGCAAGCCGGATTTCCGTCAGTTCGACTGACGGAGCAGGCCGCGCCGGCGGTGGATCGCCGGTGCGCGGCCGGGCGTGCGATCAGGCCGTGCCGTAGTCGACGTAACCCGTTTCGCGGCAGAAGCTGACGAGCCGCAAGCCGGCCGCCTTCGCGATCTGGATCGCGAGCGACGACGGCGCGGAGATGGTCGCAACCAACGGGATGCCGACCCGCGCGGCCTTGCGCACGAGCTCGTAGCTCGCGCGGCTCGACAGGAACACGAAGCCGTCGGTGGTATCGGCGCGCGCCAGCACGAGCGAGCCGATCAGCTTGTCGAGCGCATTGTGGCGGCCGACGTCCTCGAATGCCGTCCGGATCGCGCCTGTTGCGTCGCACCACGCGGCCGCATGCAGGCCGCCGGTCAGTTTCGTGAGCGCCTGATGCGCCGGCAGCGCATGCGCGGCGCGCGCCAGCGCGTCGGGGGCGAGGCGCGCGAGAAAGCCGGTATCGGGCACGCGTTCGGGCGCAAGGTCGAGCAGGTCGATGCTTTCGATGCCGCAGACGCCGCAGCCCGTGCGCCCCGCGAGCGCGCGGCGCCGGTCCTTCAGCGCGGCGAACGCCTGCTGGACGACTTCCAGGTGGACTTCCGCATGCGGCAGCGGCGCGTCGGCGTGCAGGATCACCTCGATGTCCTTGATGTCGCTGCCGCGCGCGACGATCCCTTCCGAGATCGCGAAGCCGACCGCGAACGCTTCGAGGTCGCATGGCGTACACATCATCACCGCGTGCGAGATGCCGTTGAAGACGAGTGCGACCGGCCATTCCTGGCCGACGAAGTCGTGTGCGGTTTCGACCGCGCCGCCGCGCGTGCGGCTCACGGGCAGCTCGATCGCGCCGCGCGGTTCATCGCGAAGCTCGTCGCGCAGTTCGTCTGATTGGGTCGGATTCACGAGCACTCCCGTTGATTCGAGGCACGGCCGGCGACGATCGTGCCGCCGCCCGCGCGCAGAGGTTCTAAAATACCCCAGGCAAGCCGGCCGCGCCGGCATCCGCCACGTCAGGTAACGACCATGGGACTCAGCGACGCTCCGTTGCTCTTCAACTTCGAACACGATTCGTCGGAAAACTTCACGTACATCCCGATGATCGTGCGTTTCAATCTCGACCGCTTCGGGCTGCGGATTTCGCTCGAACAGTGGCAACTGCTGCCGCTCGAGGACCGCAAGCTGCTCGCGCGCTTTCCGGCCGACGACGACACCGCGATCGAGCCCAATTTCGATCATGCGCTGTTCGAAATGCTGCGCACGCACGCCGATCTGGAGCCATCATGGTTCCAGCCGGACGAGCAGCCGGCCTGGCGCGCCGTCGATATGGTGCCGGAGTCGCTCGTGCAGCAAAGCGCGCTGGCCGGGCTGCCGGCGCCCGCGCTCGCGCAGTGGCAGCGGCTCGCGCCGTTCCAGCGCTACGTGCTGGTGAAGTTGTCGCGCAAGCCGACGCTGAATCACGATTTCCTGCCCGCGATGCGGGAGTTCGGGCTGACGGCCACGCACTGACGGCCGCGTGCCGCGCCGCGGCGCGGCGCCTGCCCGTCAGAGCGGCGGCAGTTGCCGCGGCTTGCGGTCCGAGCCGGTCGCGACGTAGGTGAGCGTGGCTTCGGTGACTTTCACGACTTCGCCCATCAGGCGCATGCGCTGCGCGTACACCTCGACGTCGACCGTGATCGACGTGTTGCCGGTGCGCATGATGGTGGCGTAGAAGCTCAGCAGATCGCCGACGAATACCGGCTGCTTGAACACGAACGAGTTGACCGCGACCGTCGCGACGCGGCCGTTCGCACGCTGGCTCGCGGGAATCGAGCCGGCGATGTCGACCTGCGACATGATCCAGCCGCCGAACACGTCGCCGTGGACGTTCGCGTCGTGCGGTTGCGGGACGACGCGCAGCGCGGGCTGCTTCTGCGGGAGATCGAGGGTCGAATCGGTCATGGCGGGGGCTTTCATCCTGTAATAAATGGGCCGCCGCGCGCAGCCTGGCCGGCGAGGGCGCCGGCAGCGGCGCGAAGCGGCTTCTGCGACAATACAACGTTCGCAAATTGTACGAGAAAGCGCGCGAGCCGGCCGCCGATACGCGTGTCCGGTGTCGCCGCATAACCCTTCCCCATGCGCCGATTTCCCGCTTCCGGCGAGCCCGCGCCGGCTTCGACCGGGCCTCGCAACGACTGGCAGACCATCCGGTCGCTGCTGCCGTACCTGACCACCTACAAATGGCGCGTCGCGCTCGCGCTCGGCTGCCTGATCGGCGCGAAGGTCGCGAACCTCGGCGTGCCGGTCGTGATGAAGCGCATCGTCGACCATCTGTCCTACGTGCAGCAGCTCACCGCGCTCGGCCGTGCCGAGCAGTCGGCCGGCATCGTGCTCGCGGGCGGCGTCGGCCTGCTGGTGGTCGCGTATGCGTTCGTGCGGCTGTCGACGTCGCTGTTTACCGAACTGCGCGAAATCCTGTTCTCGAAGGTCACCGAGAGCGCGGTGCGCCAGCTCGCGCTGCAGGTGTTCCGGCACCTGCACGGGCTGTCGCTGCGGTTCCATCTCGAGCGGCAGACGGGCGGCATGTCGCGCGACATCGAGCGCGGCACGCGCGGCATCCAGCAACTGATTTCGTACTCGCTGTACAGCATCCTGCCGACGCTCGTCGAGGTCGGGCTCGTGCTCGGCTTCTTCGTGGTCAAGTACGAGGCCTACTACGCGTACGTGACGTTCGCGGCGCTGGTCACGTACATCGTGTTCACCGTGAAGGTCACCAACTGGCGCACGCACTTCCGCCGCACGATGAACGAGCTCGATTCGCGCGCGAACTCGCGGGCGATCGACTCGCTGATCAACTACGAGACGGTGAAGTACTTCGGCAACGAGGAGTGGGAGGCGCAGCGCTACGACGAGAACCTGAAGCGCTACCGGAAGGCCGCGATCCGCTCGCAGAATTCGCTGTCGGTGCTGAACTTCGGCCAGCAGGCGATCATCGGCACCGGGCTCGTGTTCATCCTGTGGCGCGCGACGCAGGGCGTGCTCGCGGGCAAGCTGACGCTCGGCGATCTCGTGCTGATCAACACGTTCATGCTGCAGCTGTACATTCCACTGAACTTCCTCGGCGTCGTCTATCGCGAGCTGAAGCAGAGCCTGACCGACATGGACCGGATGTTCGGGCTGCTGTCGGCGCCGAAGGAAGTGGCCGACCGGCCCGAGGCGCCGCCGCTCGCGGTGGCCGGCGCGCAGGTGCGCTTCGAGCACGTGAACTTCGCGTACGAGCCGTCGCGGCAGATCCTGCACGACGTGACGTTTACGATCGATGCCGGCACGACGACCGCGGTGGTCGGCCACAGCGGTTCGGGGAAATCGACGCTGTCGCGGCTGCTGTTCCGCTTCTACGATCTCGACCGGCAGGCGGGCGGCGCGATCCGGATCGACGGCCAGGACATCCGCGACGTCACGCAGGAATCGCTGCGCGCGTCGATCGGGATCGTGCCGCAGGACACCGTGCTGTTCAACGACTCGATCTACTACAACATCGCGTACGGCCGGCCGACGGCGAGCCGCGACGAGGTGGTCGCGGCCGCGCGCGCCGCGCACATCCACGACTTCATCGAAAGCTTGCCGAAGGGCTATGACACGCCGGTCGGCGAGCGCGGGCTGAAGCTGTCGGGCGGCGAGAAGCAGCGCGTCGCGATCGCGCGCACGTTGCTGAAGGATCCGCCGGTGCTGCTGTTCGACGAAGCGACGTCGGCGCTCGATTCGCGCTCGGAGCGCGCGATCCAGCACGAACTCGACCAGATCGCGCGGCATCGCACGACGCTCGTGATCGCACACCGGTTGTCGACGGTCGTGCACGCGCAGCAGATCCTCGTGATGGACCACGGGCGGATCGTCGAGCGCGGCACGCACGACGAACTCGTGCGCGCCGACGGGCTGTATGCGCAGATGTGGGCGTTGCAGCAGCAGCGCGCGGCGGCCGGCGGGGAAGAGGCCGAGGCCGCGTGAGCGCGGGTGTCGCGCAACGCGGCGCGCGGCGGGGGCGGGCGGTGTGCCGGCTGTCCGGCAGCATGCAGCGTGGCGCCGTCACGGCCGGGTGAGCCGGCGGGGCGTTCCCGGCATTCGATTCCGGATCGGTTCGCGGCCGGTTGACGGGGCGCCGTCATCGGCCTGTCAGCCCATCGGCCGCCGCACCGGCGAACCGGCAATCAGCCGCGAAACGATCAGCCCGCGGCGGCGCGCAGCCGCGCGTCGAGTTCGCCGAGCTGCGCGGGCGTGCCGACGTTTTCCCAGATGCCTTCGTACAGTTCGCCGCTCGCGCGGCCGGCTTCGATCGCCGCGCGATAGTACGGCGTCAGCGCGCGCCGCGTGCCGGGCGCGAGGTCGCGGAACATCCGCGTGTCGTACAGTCCGATGTTGCCGAACGTGAAGCGCGCGGCGCCGTCGAGCGCGAGACGGCCGTCGTCGCCGAGCGCGAAGTCGCCGGCCGGGTGAAACGGCGGGTTCGGCACCATCACGAGGTGCATCGCCGGCGTGTCGAGCGCGGCCATCCGGGCGGCGCGCGGTGCGAGCGTCCGGTAGTCGAACGCGCAGTACACGTCGCCGCTGACGGCCGCGAACACGGTCGGCCGGCCGTCGCGCTCGAGCAGCGGCAGCGCCTGCGCGATGCCGCCGGCGGTTTCCAGCGCTTCGCCCTCGGCCGAATACGCGAGCCGTACGCCCCAGTGCGAACCATCGCCGAGCGCGGCCTCGATCTGCTCGCCGAGCCATGCGTGGTTGATCACGATCGTGTCGATGCCCGCACGCGCGAGCGCCTCGATCTGCCACACGATCAGCGGCTTGCCGCCGGCTTCGAGCAGCGGCTTCGGGCGGGTGTCGGTCAGCGGGCGCATCCGGTCGCCGCGCCCGGCGGCGAAGATCATCGCCGTGGTCAGGGTAGTGCTCATGTTCGACTGGGTGTGAGGGCGGTCAGAACGTATAGCCGACGTCGGCCGGCGCGGTGCCCTCGAGCGCGTCGAGCAGCTTCGCGAACGGCACGAGCGGGCGATAGCGCAGCGCGACCTTGCGTGCATAGGTCAGGAAGCGCGGCAGGTCGTTCAGGTAGTGCGGCTTGCCGTCGCGGTAGTTGATGCGCGCGAACAGGCCGAGGATCTTGATATGGCGCTGCAGCCCCATCCATTCGAGCTGGCGGTAGAACTCGCCGAAGTCGGGATCGACCGGCAGGCCGGCCTTTTTCGCCTTCTCCCAGTAGTACGCGAAGCAGTCGAGCTCGAATTCCTCGTCCCAACTGATGAACGCGTCGCGCAGCAGCGACACGACGTCGTACGTCAGCGGCCCGTACACGGCGTCCTGGAAATCGAGCACGCCCGGGTTCGGCTCGCAGACCATCAGGTTGCGCGGCATGAAGTCGCGCAGCATGAAGCCTTGCGGCTGCGCGTGCGCGCTCGCGACCAGCAACGCGAACGTGCGGTCGAGCGTGCCGCGCATCGCGTCGGTGACCGGCTTGCCGAGGTGGCGGCCGACGAACCATTCGGGCAGCAGCTCCATTTCGCGGCGCAGGAACGCTTCGTCGAACGGCGGCAGCACGTCGGGCTTCGACGTGAGCTGGAAGCGGATCAGCGCGTCGAGCGCGTCGCGCATCAGCGCTCGCGCGGCGGCCGGGTCGGCCGGATCGAGCACCGAGATGTACGACGTGCGGCCGAGGTCGCTCACGAGCATGAAGCCTGCGTCGAAATCGTGGGCCAGCACGTCCGGCACGTGGTCGCCGGCCGCGGCGAGCAGCTGCGCGACCTGGACGAACTCGCGGCACTTCTCGGGCGGCGGCGCATCGACCGCGATCAGGGTGCCGCCGGGGCTCGTGGCCGACGCGACGCGGAAATAGCGGCGGAAACTGGCGTCCGACGACGCGGGCGCGAGGGTCGACAGATCGAGCGCGTAGCGCCCGGCGAGCGGGTGCAGCCACGCGGTGAGCGCTTCGAGGCGGGCGTCGGGCTGGGATGCGGCGGATGGGGGCGTCATGAAACTCGGCGGAGGGGGGAACGTCTTGCCATATAATACCCCACGACTTTTTTGACGCGCCCCGCGTCAGCTTCCGCCGTGCAGGCCCCGCCGCCTGTCGCGCCGTCCGCCCGATCGCCTCCCCGGTTTGCGAAGAGCCGCAGTCGCGGCTCGACGGCGCGGCCCGCCGCGCGCGAAGGTGCCGTGCAGGCGCGGTTGACAAGGGGCGATTCGCCAAACGATAGATGCCGCCCAAACCGCTATTCCCGAATGTTTTCCCCGGTGACGGGGCGCCGCGCAAACGGCGGCTCGCGCTCGCGCTCCTGGCCGTGCCCGGCCTCGTGCCGGCCGTGTCGTACGCGCAGCTGTCGGGCGCGGCTGCGCAGCCGCAGCCGCTCGACTCGCCGTGGGATCTGCGTCTCGCACCCCAGCTCGAGGATCATCCGCTGAAGGACGGTGCGAAGCCGGCCGCCTTCGTGATCGCCGACCATACGAGCGGCACCGCCGAGCAGGACCTCGCCGCGAAGGGTTCCGCCGAGCTGCGGCGCGGCGACGCCGTCGTGAAGGCCGACGCGATCCACTACGATCAGGATACCGACATGGCCGATGCGTACGGCCAGGTCAAGGTGGTCAATGGCGGTACGTCGTTCGCGGGCCCCGAGGCGCACCTGAAGATCGAGGCGAGCCAGGGCTTCATGACCGCGCCGAAGTATCACTTCAACATGACGGGCGGGTCGGGCAGCGCGGAGCGCGTCGACATGGTCGACAACGAGCGCTCGGTGTTCGTCAACGGCACGTATACGGCGTGCCAGTGCTCGACGGACCCCGCGTGGTACATCAAGGGCAGCCGCTTCGATTTCGATACGGGCGCCGACGAGGGCACCGCGCGCAACGGCGTGCTGTTCTTCCAGGGCGTGCCGATCTTCGCGAGCCCGTGGATGACGTTCCCGCTGTCGGGCGAACGGCGCAGTGGCCTGCTGCCGCCGACGTTCTCGATGAACTCGAACAACGGCTTCGAGCTGTCGCTGCCGTATTACTTCAACATCGCGCCGAACCGCGACCTGACGCTCACGCCGCGCATCATCTCGCGGCGCGGCGTGATGACCGAAGCGACGTTCCGCTACCTGTCGCCGTCGTATTCGGGCACGTTTACGGCCAATTACCTGCCGGACGACCGGCTCGCGCACCGCAACCGCTACGCGATCTACTGGCAGCACCAGCAGAACTTCGGCGGCGGCTTCGGCGGCTACGTCTACTTCAACAAGGTCTCGGACAACACGTATCCCGAAGACCTCGGGTCGACGAACCAGTTCATCAACGGGACGCAGACGCTGTACCAGCAGGAGGCCGGCCTCACGTACAACAACGGCCCGTGGTCGGTGCTCGCGCGCTACCAGCACTGGCAGACGCTGCCGCCGTCGATCGCCCCGTACAGCCGCGAGCCGCAGTTGAACGTGAAGTACACGAAGTACAACGTCGGCGGCTTCGACTTCGGCGCGGAAGCCGACTATTCGCGGTTCCGCATCACGACCGCCGATGCGACCCAGGGCGACCGGATCGTCTTCAACCCGTACATCTCTTACGGCGTATACGGTCCCGGCTACTTCGCCGTGCCGAAGGTCCAGTACCACTTCGCGTCGTACGACCTGAACTACCTGTCGTCGACCACGCCGAACAGCCCGAAGCGCTTCACCGAGTCGATCCCGACCGTGAGCTTCGATTCGGGCCTGATCTTCGATCGTTCGGTGCGCCTGTTCGGCCAGGACTTCATTCAAACCCTCGAGCCGCGCCTGTACTACGTGTACACGCCGTATCGCAATCAGTCGAACGCGCCGCTGTTCGACACCGCGGAATCGGACTTCGGCCTCGCGGAGATCTACCAGCCGAACACGTTCGTCGGCAACGACCGGATCGCCGATGCGAACCGGATCACGGCCGGCCTCACGTCGCGCTTCATCGATCCGCGCACCGGCGACGAGCGCGCGCGCTTCGTGATCGCGCAGCAGTACTACTTCGCCGATCAGCGCGTCACGCTGACCCCCGGGCAGAGCGCCGTGCTGGCGCGCCACTCGGACCTGATCGTCGGCGCCGCGCTGAAGCTCGGTTCGGGCTTCATGTCCGAGACGGCGTTCCAGTACAACCAGAACAACAACCAGCTCGTGAAATCGAGCGTCGGTTTCGGCTACAGCCCGGGCGAGCGCCGCGTGATCAATGTCGGCTACCGCTATACGCGCGCGAACACCACGCTCGACAACCAGCCGATCAACCAGTTCCTGGTGTCCGCGCAATGGCCGCTCACGCGCCGCCTGTATGCGATCGGCCGTTTCAACTACGACCTCGCCGGAGATCGCGTGGTCGACGGTCTGGTCGGCTTACAATACGACGCGGATTGCTGGGCGCTCGGGGTCGGGGTGCAGCGGGCCGCGAACGGCATCAATACGTCGGGACAGCAGAACTCGTCGACGCGATTCATGATGCAGCTGACGCTCAAGGGCTTGTCGACCGTCGACAACGGCCTCGTGTCCGCATTCCGCGCCGGGGTGCCGGGCTACACGCCGTTGCCGCCGCCGCCGCCGCCGATGTCCCGCTTCAGCAACTACGAGTAACGCCGGCATGTCTGCACCGGTCAGCACGATTTCAATGGAGTTTCAGTGGCAATGAAGAAAACCCTTCGTTTCGCGGCAGTCGTGTCCAGCCTCGCCGCGTCCGCCGCGCTGCTCGCCGCCGCGCCGGCCGCGGCGCAGGCGCTCGGTTCGCAAGGTGCGCAGCTCGCCGACGAAGTCGTCGCGGTCGTCAACAACGACGTGATCACGGGCCGCGAACTCGACCAGCGCGTGGGCCTGATCGCACGCCGGCTGCAGCAGCAGAACGCGCCGGTGCCGCCGGCCGACCAGCTGCGCGCGCAGGTGCTGAACCAGATGGTGCTCGAACGTATCCAGGTGCAGAAGGCCAAGGACGACGGGATCCGCATCGACGACGCGACCGTGCAGGCCACGCTGCAGCGTCTCGCGCAGGCGAACGGGATGACGCTCGACCAGTACCGCGCGCGTCTCGAGGCGCAGGGCGTGCCCTGGAGCATCTTCACGAACGACGCGCGCACCGAGCTGATGCTGTCGAAGCTGCGCGAGCGCGAGGTCGACGGCAAGATCACGGTGTCGGACGCCGAGGTCGCGAACTACATCGCGAGCCAGCGCGGGCCGAACGCGTCGCAGCAGCAGGACCTGCGCTTCCAGCACATCTTCATCAAGGCGCCCACCAACGCGCCGCAGGCCGATATCGAGGCCGCGCAGAAGAAGGCCGACGCGCTGCTGCAGCAGGCGAAGTCGGGCGCCGATTTCGAGCGGCTCGCGAAGAACAACTCCGAAGCGAACGACGCGAAGAAGGGCGGCGATCTCGGCTTCAAGGCGCCGAGCGCGTTGCCGCCCGACGTCGTCGACGCCGCGTCGAAGCTGCGCCCGGGCCAGGTCAACCCGACGCTGATCCGCGTGCCGGACGGCTTCGAGATCGTGCGCCTCGTCGATCGCCGCCAGAGCCAGGGCGCAACCGCCGCGGCACCGAAGATCGTCCAGACGCACGTGCGCCACATCCTGCTGCGCGTCGGCGAAGGCAAGTCGGAAGGCCAGGCGCGCCAGCAACTGGTCGACATCCGCAACCAGGTCGCGGCCGGCGGCGATTTCGCGAAGTTCGCGCGCACCTACTCGCAGGACGGTTCGGCGTCGCAGGGCGGCGATCTCGGCTGGATCAGCCCGGGCGAGACCGTGCCGGAATTCGAGCGCGCGATGAACAACCTGCAGGACGGCCAGATCAGCCAGCCGATTCGTACCGAGTACGGCTACCACCTGATCCAGGTGCTGAATCGCCGCGAAGCGGAAGGCTCGGTGCAGCAGCAGATGGACATCGCCCGTCAGGCGATCGGCCAGCGCAAGGCCGAACAGGCGTATGCCGACTGGCTGCGCGAGCTGCGCGATTCGTCGTACGTGCAGTACAAGATCGGCGGCGTCGGCCCGGCGAACTGAGCGAGCATCGGATGACCACGCCCGCGCTGCAGATCGCGATCACGACCGGCGAACCCGCGGGGGTCGGCCCGGAGCTGACCGTGCAGGCGCTGCGTGACGCCGCGCAGCGCTGGCCCGACGCGCATTTCACCGTGCTCGGCGATGCAGCGCTGCTCGATGCGCGGGCGGCGGCGGTCGGTGCCGACCCGGCCACGCTGGCCGGCGGTGCGCAGGTGTCGGTCGCGCATCATGCGCTGGCCGTGCCCGCGCAGGCGGGCAAGCTGGACGCGGCGAACGGCCGCTACGTGCTCGGCCTGCTGGACGCGGCGATCGACGGCGCGCTGGCTGGCCGGTACGACGCGATCGTCACCGCGCCGCTGCAGAAAAGCACGATCAACGATGCGGGCGTGCCGTTCACCGGCCATACCGAATACCTGGCCGAACGCACGCATACGCCGCGCGTCGTGATGATGCTGGCGGGCACCGGCGACCGGCCGCTGCGCGTCGCGCTCGCCACCACGCACCTGCCGCTGAAGGACGTATCGGCCGCGCTGACGATCGACGGGCTCGTCGAGACGCTCGCGATCATCGATCGCGACCTGCGGCGCGACTTCGGTCTCGCCGCGCCGCGCATCCTCGTGACGGGCCTGAACCCGCATGCGGGCGAGAACGGTTATCTCGGCCGCGAGGAGATCGACGTGATCTCGCCGGCGCTGGCCCGCGCGAACGCGCAACGCATCGACGCGCGCGGCCCGTATCCGGCCGACACGCTGTTCCAGCCGCGCCATCTGGCCGATGCCGACTGCGTGCTCGCGATGTTCCATGACCAGGGCTTGCCCGTGCTGAAGTACGCGACGTTCGGCGAGGGCATCAACGTGACGCTCGGGCTGCCGATCATCCGCACGTCGGTCGATCACGGCACCGCGCTCGATCTGGCCGGCACGGGCCGCGCGGATCCGGGCAGCATGATCGCCGCGCTCGATACGGCCGTCACGATGGCGCGCCATCGCCGCGCAGCCTGACGCTGCCGGTTTTACCCCATTCGTCGTATTTTTCGTTTTACTCAGTCGATGTCGAACAGCAGACAGCACCAAGGCCATTTCGCGCGCAAGCGCTTCGGGCAGAACTTCCTCGTCGATCACGGCGTGATCGACTCGATCGTCGCGACGATCGGCCCCGCGCGCGGCCAGCGGATGGTCGAGATCGGCCCCGGGCTCGGCGCACTGACCGGGCCGCTGATCGAGCGCCTTGCGACGCCCGAGTCGCCGCTGCACGCGGTCGAGCTCGATCGCGACCTGATCGGGCGCCTGCAGCAACGCTTCGGCGCGCTGCTGGAACTGCACGCGGGCGACGCGCTCGCGTTCGACTTCCGTTCGCTCGCGGCGCCCGGCGACAAGCCGTCGCTGCGGATCGTCGGCAACCTGCCGTACAACATTTCCAGCCCGCTGCTGTTTCACCTGATGACGTTCGCCGATGCGGTCATCGATCAGCATTTCATGCTGCAGAACGAAGTCGTCGAGCGGATGGTCGCGGAGCCGGGCACCAAGGCGTTCTCGCGGCTGTCGGTGATGCTGCAGTACCGCTACGTGATGGAAAAGATGCTCGACGTGCCGCCGGAATCGTTCCAGCCGCCGCCGAAGGTCGATTCGGCGATCGTCCGGATGATTCCGTACGAGCCGCACGAACTGCCGGACGTCGATCCGGTGCTGCTCGGCGAAGTCGTCACCGCCGCGTTCTCGCAGCGCCGCAAGATGCTGCGCAATACGCTCGGCGAGTACCGCGAGACGATCGATTTCGATGCGCTCGGCTTCGATCTCGCGCGCCGGGCGGAGGACGTGAGCGTGGCCGAATACGTCGGCGTCGCACAGACGCTTGCGGCGCGGCGCAAGGCCGGATGACGCGCGTGGCGCGAGCCATCGGCTGTATCGAAGAGGCTGCCTGACCGGCAGCTTTTTTATTGCCCGCGCGTCTTGCGCCGGTCGTCATATCCGCCGGCGCGGCGGCGCGTTGACGAGCGCGATGCCGGTCAGCACGAGCGCGGCCGCGGACATGAAGCGCCAGCCGACCGTTTCGCCGAGCAGCAGCACGCCGAACGCGACGCCGAACAGCGGCGACAGGAACGTGAAGACGGACAGCCGGGATGCGCTGTAGCGCGTCAGCAGCCAGAACCACGACAGGTAGCTGACGAACGCGACGATCACCGACTGGTACGCGAGGCTCACGAGCGCGACCGGCGTGACCTGCACGAACGACATCTGGCCGCACAGCGCGGCGAGCCCGACCAGTACGACCGCCGATACCGCGAGCTGGTAGAACAGCGTCTTGCTCGCGCTGGCCCGCGCGAGCGCCGTCGAGCGCACGACGACCGTCGTCGCGGCCCACATCGCGCCGCCGAGGATCCCGAGCGCGTCGCCGGCGAGCCCGGCCAGCACGGACGCGCCGGGCGCGCGCGGCTTCAGGAAGCCGTCCGCGAACGCGAGCGCGATGCCGGCGAATGCGAGGCCGACGCCGGCCCATTGCGTGCGCTGCAGCCGCTCGCCCGGCGCGAACAGGTGCAGGCCGAGCGCGGTGAAGCACGGCGCCGTGTACAGGAAGATCGCCATGTGCGACGCGCTCGTCAGCGTGAGCCCGAAGAACACGCAGATGAATTCGCCGGCGAACAGCGCACCGGCCGCGAGCCCCGCGCCGAACGTGCCGTCCGCTTGGAACAGCGGCGTGCCGCGCGTGCGGGCCCAGCCCCATAGCAGCATCGCGGCGATTACCGAGCGCAGCCCGGCCTGGAACATCGGCGCGATCGCGGCGTTCGTGCTCTTGATCGCGACCTGCTGGAAGCCCCAGATCGCGCACAGCAGCAGCATCAGGCCTACGGCGCGCGTATCGAGTGCGCGGCGCACCGGGGCGGCGGCAAGCGCGGTCATTGGCGCACCTCGCGGGTGCGGTACGGCGGCAGCGAGGTCAGGCGGGCGGCGCGTTCGGCGCGCTCGAATTGGCGGTTTCGCACGGCAGTGTGGCGGCAAGGAAGAGTGGTGGTCACGGTCGGGCGGCGGCACGCATGCCCGCTTTTGGTGCGAAGTGGAAGGATGTTACCCGATCGGCGCGGTGGCCGGGCGAACCGGATCGTGCCGTTTTCCGCCGCGGCGCTCGTGCTCGCGAGGGGTCAACCGATGCGCCGCATCGGCCGCGCGCCCCCGGCTAGGCGTCCCCGGTTAGGTGCCCGGCGAGATTCACCCGACTCCGGTAGAATTCTCGGCTCTGGAAAGTCCCCACAGGAGTACAACACATGCGTTTGCTGCATACGATGCTGCGAGTCGGCGATCTCGACCGCTCGATCAAGTTCTACACCGAATTGCTCGGCATGAAGCTGCTGCGTCGCGAGGATTATCCGGAAGGCAAGTTCACGCTCGCGTTCGTCGGCTATGAAGACGAGAGCACGGGCACCGTGATCGAGCTGACCCATAACTGGGAGACGCCGTCCTACGATCTCGGCAACGGCTTCGGCCATCTGGCGGTGGCGGTCGACGATGCGTACGCGGCCTGCGACAAGATCAAGGCGCAAGGCGGCAAGGTCACGCGCGAGGCGGGCCCGATGAAGCACGGCACGACCGTGATCGCGTTCGTCGAGGATCCGGACGGCTACAAGATCGAGTTCATCCAGAAGAAGTAAGCGCCGGATGAGCGGTTCGCGGCGCGTTGCGCGTCGCGGGCAACGAAAACGGGCGATGCGGCGTGATCCGCATCGCCCGTTTGGCGTTTACGTCGTGACCAACGTCGTTACAGCGATGGCAGCAGCTCGGGCGGGTGATGCTTGAGCGTGTGCCGCGCTTCGCGGAACTCGGGGAAGATCGATTCGACGGTCTGCCAGAAGGCCGGGCTGTGGTTCATTTCGCGCAGGTGCGACAACTCGTGCGCGACGACGTAGTCGATGATCGACATCGGGAAATGGATCAGCCGCCAGTTCAGGCGGATCTTGCCGTCGCTCGAGCAACTGCCCCAACGCGTCGCGGCCGACGACAGCGCATACATCGAATACGTGACGCCGAGCTTTTCCGCGTAGACCACGAGGCGTTCGCCGAAGATGCGTTTCGCTTCGCCTTGCAGCCAGCCCTGCACGCGATCCTTGATCTGCTGCATGTCGGCCTGCACGGGCAGCGGCAGTGACAGCCGCAGCGCATCGGCGTCGAAGGCGACGGCGCCCGCGCCGAGCGCGATCGTCACCGTCTTGCCGAGATACGGCAGCTGCGCACCGTCGCGCCAGTCGATCTGCGGCAGTGCGCGCTGCTCGGTGCGCGTCTTCCACTCCGTGAGCTTCGCGAAGATCCAGCGTTGCTTCTCGGCGATCGCCGCTTCGATGTCGGCGAGCGTGACCCAGCGCGGTGCGGTGATCGACAGCCCGCTGCCGTCGATCGTGAAGCCGATCGTGCGGCGCGCCGAGCGCTTCAGCCGGTATTCGAGCACGCGGCTGTCGAGCGCGAACGTGCGCACGCGCGAGCGGTCGGGGGCCGGGCCCGGATCGAGCGGCGCGGCGGGGGCGGCTTCGGGCGGCGCCGGCGGGGCGGCAGGCGCCGACGGCGCCGCGGCCGGCCCGTCGAAGAGCGGCAGATCCATCTGTCGATGATCGAGGGCCACGACGGCAGGCCGTGGCCGCGGACGCTGTTTCATCAGTTCGCTTCTTTTTGTCGTACGCAACGGCTGCAATCCGGGGCTTCAGGCGCGCGCGGCATCGCGGGTGCCGGTGTTGCCCGCCTGACGATACGCATCGGGATCGATGCGGCGCATTTCCGCTTCGATCCAGGCTTCGACCTGCGAGTTCAATACGTCGGGCGTCTTCCCTTCGACGGGAATCGGCTTGCCGATCGACACGGTGATGACACCCGGGAATTTCGTGAACGAGTTGCGCGGCCACACCCGACCTGCATTGTGCGCGATCGGCACGACCGGCGCGCCGGTTTCGATCGCGAAGCGCGCGCCGCCCGTCTTGTACTTGCCCTGCTTGCCGACCGGCGTGCGCGTGCCTTCGGGGAACATGATCATCCATGCGCCTTCCGACAGGCGCTTCTTGCCTTGGCGGATCACCGAGGTGAACGCGTTCTTGCCTTCCTTGCGGTTGATGTTGACCATGTGCAGCAGCCCGAGCGCCCAGCCGAAGAACGGCACGTACAGCAGCTCGCGCTTGAACACGTAGCAGAGCGGCTTGGGCATCAGCGCCGGAAACGCGAGCGTCTCCCACGCGGACTGGTGCTTCGACAGCAGCACGGCCGGGCCGTCGGGCAGGTTCTCGAACCCTTCGATCCGGTAGCGGATGCCGTTCAGCCAGCGCACGACCCACAGCGTCGACTTGCACCAGCCGGCCGCCATCCAGTAGCGCGCGTCGGGGCGCATGAACGGGAACGCGATGAAGCACGCGGTGGCGTACGGCACCGTGTACAGGATGAAGTAGATCAGCAGCAGCAGGGAGCGGACGAAGCGCATCGGCGTGAGTCTGTCGTTGGGGAGGATGCGCGCGGCAGCCGCATCACTCGTGTTCGTGTGAAAGAAAGTCGAGCGCGAACGCGCGCAGGTCGTCGTGGACCGTCGTGCCGGGCGGCAGATTGCCCGCGGCGAGCGTCTTCTTGCCCTTGCCGGTCAGCACGAGGTGCGGCTGGAAGCCGACCGCGACGCCGGCCTGCAGGTCGCGCAGCGAATCGCCGACGACCGGCGTGTGAGCGGGATCGATCTCGAAGCGCTCGGCGATCATCTGCATCATGCCGGGTTTCGGCTTGCGGCAGTCGCAGTGATCCTCGGCCGTGTGCGGGCAGAAGAACACCGCGTCGATGCGCGCGCCGACCGCGGCCGCCGCGCGATGCATTTTCAGGTGCATCTCGTTGAGCGCGGCCATGTCGAACAGCCCGCGACCGATGCCGGACTGGTTGGTCGCGACGACCACGCGGTAGCCCGCGTGGTTGAGCCGGGCGATCGCCTCGAAGCTGCCGGGCAGCGCGGTCCATTCGTCGGGCGTCTTGATGAACGCATCCGAATCGACGTTGATCACGCCGTCCCGGTCGAGGACGACGAGCTTTCGGTTGGGGCTGATCGGCATCGTGCGGCCCTTATGCGGCGAGCTTCGAGATGTCGGCGACGCAGTTCATCTGCTGGTGCAGCGCGGACAGCAGCGCGAGACGGTTCGCGCGCAGTGCCGGATCTTCCGCGTTGACCATCACGTCGTTGAAGAACGTGTCGACCGGCGCGCGCAGCGCGGCGAGCGCCGACAGCGCGCCCGTGTACGCCCGCGCCTCGAGCTGCGACTGCACGTGCGGCGTGACGGCCGCGAGCTGTTCGTGCAGCGCCTTCTCGGCGGCCTCGACGAGCAGCGCCGGCTGCACCGCGCCGTTCGCGACGCCTTCCGACTTCTTCAGGATGTTCGAGATCCGCTTGTTCGCGGCCGCCAGCGCTTCGGCTTCCGCGAGGCGCGTGAATTCGCGCACCGCGTCGAGGCGCGCGACGAGATCGTCGATGCGCGTCGGGTTCAGGCTCAGCACCGCGTCGATTTCGCCGGCCGAATAGCCGCGCTCGCGCAGCAGGCCGCGCAGGCGATCCATGAAGAACGCGAAGATGGCGTCGGTCGATTCGGCGACGCCCGGCACGCCGTCGAAGCGTGCGTAGGCCGTGCGCAGCAGCGCGACGAGGTCGAGCGGCAGCTGCTTTTCGAGCAGCAGGCGCAGCACGCCGAGCGCGTGGCGGCGCAGCGCGAACGGATCCTTCTCGCCGGTCGGCGCGAGGCCGATGCCCCAGATGCCGACGATCGTTTCGAGCTTGTCGGCGAGCGCGACGGCGGTCGAGACCGGCGTGGTCGGCAGCGCGTCGCCGGAGAAGCGCGGCTGGTAGTGCTCGGCGCAGGCGAGCGCGACGTCGTCGGCTTCGCCGTCGTGGCGCGCGTAGTACGTGCCCATCGTGCCCTGCAGTTCCGGGAACTCGCCGACCATGTCGGTCAGCAGGTCGGCCTTCGCGAGACGTGCGGCGCGCTTCGCGTGCGCGGTGTCGGCGCCGATCGCCGGGGCGATTTCGCCGGCCAGCGCCTCGAGGCGCTCGACGCGTGCGAGCGCCGAACCGAGCTTGTTGTGATAGACGACGTTCGCGAGCTGCGGCACGCGCTCGGCGAGCGGCTTCTTCTTGTCCTGCTCGAAGAAGAACTTCGCATCGGCGAGACGCGGGCGCACGACGCGCTCGTTGCCTTCGATGATCTCGCCCGGCGTCTTCGTCTCGATGTTCGACACGATCAGGAAGCGCGAGCGCAGCTTGCCGGCGACGTCGGTCAGCGCGAAATACTTCTGGTTCGTCTGCATCGTGAGGATCAGGCATTCCTGCGGCACCTGCAGGAATTCGTCCTCGAAGCGGCACGGGTAGACCACGGGCCATTCGACCAGCGACGTCACTTCGTCGAGCAGCGATTCGGGCATCACGACCGTGTCGCCGTTCGCATGTTCGTTCAGTTGCGTGCGGATCGTTTCGCGGCGATCGGCGAAGTGCGCGATCACGCGGCCCTTGTCGCGCAGCGTGTCGGCGTACGCGCGGGCATGCTGGATCGCGACGAGGCCGTCGGACAGGAAGCGGTGGCCGAGCGTGGTATCGCCGGCGTCGACGCCGAATGCGGTGACGGGCACGACGCGGTCGTCGTGCAGCACCGTCAGGCGATGCACCGGGCGCACGAACTTCACGTCCGAGCCATCCGGGCGCTGGTACGTCATGAATTTCGGGATCGGCAGCTTCGCGAGCGCTTCGTCGAGTGCGGCCTGCAGGCCGTCGGCGAGCGTGGCGCCGGCCGCCGAATAGTTGATGAAGAACGCTTCGGCCTTGCCGTCCTGCGCGCGCTCGAGATCGGCGATCGACGCGTTCGGGTGGCCGAGCGCCGCGAGCTTCTTCGCGAGCGGGGCCGTCGGCTTGCCTTCGGCGTCGAGCGCGACCGACACGGGCAGGACCTTTTCGCGGACCTGTTTGTCAGGCGCGACCGCGCGTACGTTCTGCACGACGACCGCGAGGCGGCGCGGCGTGGCGTAGCGTTCGAACACGAGTTCGCCTTCGACGAGGTCGCGCGCCGCGAGGCGTTGCGCGAGACCTTCGGCGAATGCGTCGCCGAGGCGCGCGAGGGCCTTCGGCGGCAGCTCTTCGGTCAGCAGTTCGACGAGCAGGGGGGCGGGATGATTATGCGTCATGGTTGGAATGAATCTCGTCTCGTCAGTCCTGATCGATCTTGCGTTCGACCTTGAGCGGCGGCGCCCATGCCGGTTGCGCGGCGTCCTGGGCGTCGGTGGTGAGGCCCGGCACGCCCGGCGGGTTGCCGAGCATCGGGAAGCCGAGCTTCTCGCGCGAGTCGTAGTAAGCCTGCGCGACGAGACGCGACAGCGCGCGGATGCGGCCGATGTACGCTGCCCGCTCGGTGACCGAGATCGCGCCGCGCGCGTCGAGCAGGTTGAACGTGTGGCCGGCCTTCAGCACGAGTTCGTACGCGGGCAGCGCGAGCTGCGCGTCGATCATCTTCTTCGCTTCCGCTTCGTAGCTGTTGAAGAACGTGAACAGCAGGTCGACGTTCGCGTGCTCGAAGTTGTAGGTCGACTGCTCGACCTCGTTCTGGTGGTACACGTCGCCATACGACAGGCGGCGCAGCTCGGGGCCGTTCGGGCCTTGCTCTTCCCACTCGGTCCACACGAGGTCGTACACGTTCTCGACCTTCTGCAGGTACATCGCGAGGCGCTCGAGGCCGTACGTGATCTCGCCGAGCACCGGCTTGCATTCGAGGCCGCCGACTTCCTGGAAATACGTGAACTGCGTGACTTCCATCCCGTTCAGCCACACTTCCCAGCCGAGCCCCCACGCGCCGAGCGTCGGGTTCTCCCAGTCGTCCTCGACGAAGCGCACGTCGTTCTGCTTCAGGTCGAAGCCGAGCGCTGCGAGCGAGCCGAGGTACAGGTCGAGGATGTTTTCCGGCGCCGGCTTGAGCACGACCTGGTACTGGTAGTAGTGCTGCAGGCGGTTCGGGTTTTCGCCGTAGCGGCCGTCCTTCGGGCGGCGCGACGGCTGCACGTACGCGGCGCGCCACGGCTCGGGGCCGACCGCGCGCAGGAACGTGTGGACGTGCGACGTGCCCGCGCCGACTTCCATGTCGATGGGCTGGAGCAGGGCGCAACCCTGCTTGTCCCAGTAGGACTGCAGCGTCAGGATGATTTGCTGAAACGTAAGCATGAAGAGCCTTCGTGGCGCTGGCGCTCCGTTGCGGGCGGCGCTCCGGGCGGGCCCGGAGGGTCGGCTCGCGCGGCGGCGCGGCTTGTTAGTGTGCTGAAACGCGTAATTTTACCGGATCGGCGGCCGGATGCGGCCGGAAGGCAGATGCGGGCACCGCCGCACCGGTCCGGCGGCCTGCGCACACGGGCGCAGGCGCCATGCCGCGGCGCTTCGCGCGGGCGTTAAGATGCGCGTATTGCGGCGCGCGCCACGCGTGCCGCGTCACCGCTTGCCGACGCCGACTGCATGGACGACTCGACCGATATTCTGATTCCGCTGCTTCCGCCGTTCCTCGCGCTGCTCGGACAGGCCGCCGACGCGCACGCGCGCGGCGAGCGCGCCGCGCACGATCTGTGGCTGGCCGCCGCCGCCCATCTGCATGCGGTCGATGCGGCGGCGATCGCGCAGTTCACGGCCACGCTGGTTGCTCGACAGCGCACGGCCGATGCGGTTGCGCTTGCCGAATGCGCGGCGCGTGCGCAGCCGGGCGCGGCCGCGCATTTCAACCACGGCTACGCGCTGCAGATGGCCGGCCGTCACGCGGATGCGGTCGCGCCGTACCGCGCGGCGCTCGCGATCGATGCCGGCTGGCCGTCGCTGCGCAACAACCTCGCGATTGCGCTGCGCTTGTCGGGCGCTGATCGCGCGGAGGAGATCGCGCTGCTCGACGCGGCCGTGAAGCACGATCCGCACGACGTGCAGGCGTGGATCAATCTCGTCGTCGCGCGGATCGCGACGCACGATCTGGACGGTGCGCTCGCGTGCGCCGCGCGGCTCGCCGACCTCGCGCCCGACAACGCGCTCGCGATGAACAACGTCGCGATGGCGATGAAGGAGGCGCAGCGCTGGGACGATGCCGAGCGCCATGCGGCGCGTGCGTGCGAGCTGGCGCCCGACGATGCGTCGTTCCGCTTCAATCTCGCGATCATCCAGCTCGTGCGCGGCAACTACGCGGCCGGCTGGCGCGGCCACGAGGCGCGCTGGGACGGCGCGGGCGAGTTGCGCGGCCGCCGGCCGGCGCTGCCGGGCCCGCGCTGGCAGGGCGAGCCGCTCGCCGGCAAGACGCTGCTGGTGTGGGGCGAGCAGGGGCTCGGCGACGTGCTGCAGTTCTGCCGCTTCATCGCGCCGCTCGCCGAACGCGTGCATCGCGAGGGCGGCCGGCTCGCGTGGAATACGTTTCCGGCGCTCGGCGCGCTGATGCAGCGCAGCCTCGGCGCGCACGCGGACGTGTTCGGCGCGGGCGGCGGCGTCGATGCGCTGCCGGCATTCGATTACGAAGTGCCGCTGATCGGCCTGCCGCTGATGCTCGGCATGGCGGCATCGATGCTCGCCGAGTCGGTGCCGTACCTGCGCGCCGAACCGGGCGCACGCGACGCATGGCGCGCGCGGCTCGCGGGCGGGAGCCGGCTGAAGGTCGGGCTCGTGTGGACGGGCAGCGCGGGCCATCAGCGCAATCCGTTCCGGCGCGTGGGGCTCGAACGCTATGCCGACGCGTTTCGCGGCCTCGATGGCGTCACGTTCTATTCGCTGCAGCCGGGGGCGGACGCGGATGTCGCCGCCGCGCGCGCGGCCGGTTTCGCGATCGAAGACTACACGGACGAATTGAAGCGCTTCGACGATACGGCCGCGTTCATCGGCGCGCTGGATCTCGTGATCACCGTGTGCACGTCGGTCGCGCACCTGGCCGGCGCGCTCGGCGCGCGCACCTGGGTGCTGCTCGACGTGAATCCGCACTGGCCGTGGCTGCTCGATCGCCGGGACAGCCCGTGGTATCCGACCGCGACGTTGTACCGGCAGCCGACGTTCGGCGCGTGGGCGCCGGTGCTGGAAGAAGTGAGCCGCGACCTGCGGGGCCTCGCCGCGCAGCCGGATCGATTGGATCAACCGGACCGGTCGGCCCGGCAGGCCTGAACGGCCGGCCGGTTCGCGGTCACGGGCCGCCGCGCGCGGCAGCGGCCCGTTGCGTCATCGCGCTTCGTCGTCGCCGGGCTGCCGGCTATTGCGCCGGCGCAGCCCGGGCCCGAACGTGAAGCCGAACGCGAGCAGCACGAACGATACCGCGAGCACGATGTTGTTGCCGCTCGTCACGTACGGCGTGAAGCCGCTCGTGCCTTCGATCCGCACGTCGAGCGAGCCGATCGTGAACGGCTTCAACTGGCCGAGCACGCGGCCGTGCGCGTCGATCGCGGCCGTCATCCCGGTGTTGGTCGAGCGCAGCATCGGCCGGCCCGTTTCGAGCGAGCGCATCCGCGCGATCTGCAGATGCTGGTCGAGCGCGATCGTGTCGCCGAACCACGCGAGATTCGTCACGTTGACGAGCACGCCGGGCGGTTGCGGGTTGTCGCGGATCGTCGCGGCGATTTCCTCGCCGAACAAGTCCTCGTAGCAGATGTCGGCCATCACCGGCTGGTTGTGCACGAGGAACGGCTTCTGCACCGGCGCGCCGCGCGCGAAGTCGCCGAGCGGCATCTTCATCAGGTTGACGAACCAGCGGAAGCCCCACGGGATGAATTCGCCGAAGGGCACGAGGTGATGCTTGTCGTAGTGATAGATGTCGCGCGAATTCGGCGTCACGCCGTACAGGCTGTTCGTGTAGTCGACGTAGTGGCCGTCCTCGGTCACCGACGCGCCGACCGCGCCGAACAGCACGGCCGACCCGGTCGTGTCGCTGAACTTGCGGATCGCGACGGCGAACGGTTCGGGCAGTTCCTGGATCATCACCGCGATCGCGGTCTCGGGCGTGACGATCAGGTCGGCCGGCTTCTCGACGATCATCTGCTGGTACATCTTGATCGCCGCGTCGATGCCTTCCTGCTCGAACTTGATGTCCTGCTTCACGTTGCCCTGCAGCAGCCGCACGGTGAGCGGTGCGTTCGCGGGCACGGTCCACGTGACCTGCGACAGCCCGAGGCCGGCCGCGACGAGCGCGACGGCGATGCCGGCCGGCGCGGCGATGCGCACGCGCGCGTTGCCGTTCGATGCGCCTGCTCCGCTGTCACGCACCGGCGACGGGCGCGCGGCGGCGAGCGCCTGCACGACCAGGGCGGCGAACAGCGCGAGCACCCACGCGATCCCGTACACGCCGACCACAGGCGCAAAGCCCGCGAACGGGCCGTCGACCTGCGGGTAGCCGCTGCCGAGCCACGGAAAGCCGGTGAACACGGTGCCGCGCAGCCATTCGCCGAGCGCCCACGCGCTCGCGAATGCGAACGCGCCGTGCCAGGTCGGCGAGAACGGCCGCGGGTCGGGGGCGCGGCGATGCGACGCATGGCCCGCGCAGAACGACCACAGCCCGGCCGAGAACGCCGGGTACAGCGACAGGTACAGCGAGAACAGCACGAGCGCGCCGCCCGCGAGCGGCGCGGCCATCTCGCCGTACACGTGCATGCTGATGTAGAGCCACCAGACGCCGCTGATGAAGTTGCCGAAGCCGAACGCGCCGCCGGTGAGCGCGGCGCCGCGCCAGCTCGACGTGCGCGTCAGCTGCGCGAAAAACCAGACGAATACGACGAGTTGCAGCCAGCCGCCATGCGGCGTGGGCGCGAAGCTGAGCGTATTGGCCGCGCCGGCGAGCAGCGCGGCCGGATAGTGCCAGCGCGGCAGCGCACGGCCGGGCGCCGGCGCGAGAAGGCCGCCAGCCGGGCGGGACGGGATCGGATCGTCCATGTGAAGCGGAAGAGGGCGAGCGGTTGAAGGAGGCGCGGCTGGCGCGGTACGGTCAGTCTTCGTGCGAGGTTTCGGCGCGACGGCTGGCGAGCGGGTTGCGGCGCACCAGCAGCACATGAACCTGGCGCGCATCGCCGCGCTGGATTTCGAACACGAGGTTGCCGAGCTGCAGCTTCTCGCCGCGGTGCGGCACGCGTCCGAAATGATGGGTGATCAGGCCGCCGATCGTGTCGACTTCGTCGTCGGGGAAATCGGTGCCGAACACCTCGTTGAACTGCTCGATCTCGGTGAGCGCGCGCACGCGGTAGCGGCCGTCCGGCCCCGAGATGATGTTGCCGGCTTCCTCGTCGAAGTCGTACTCGTCCTCGATGTCGCCGACGATCTGTTCGAGCACGTCCTCGATCGTGATCAGGCCCGCGACGCCGCCGTATTCGTCGACGACGATCGCCAGGTGGTTGCGGTTCACGCGGAAGTCGTGCAGCAGCACGTTCAGGCGCTTCGATTCCGGAATGAACACGGCCGGACGCAGCATCCCGCGCACGTCGAACTCTTCCTCGGCGTAGAAGCGCAGCAGATCCTTCGCGAGCAGCACGCCGATCACGTTGTCGCGGTTCTCCTCGTACACCGGATAGCGCGAGTGCGCCTTTTCGAGGACGAACGGGATGAAATCCTCGGGCTTGTCGGCGATGTTGATCGCGTCCATCTGCGCGCGCGGCACCATGATGTCGCGGGCGCACAGATCGGAGACCTGGAACACGCCTTCGATCATCGACAGCGAGTCGGCGTCGATCAGGTTGCGTTCGTGGGCGTCCTGGAGGATTTCCAGCAACTCGCCGCGGGATTCGGGCTCGGGCGAGATGAAGTCGGTCAGGCGCTCGAGCAGCGAGCGCTTTTCTTGCGGTTTGTCGGTTGGCTTACGACTGGGATACGAATCGTTCATGGTGGTGCGCCCGGGTCATGCCGGGGCGCGCGGTCACGGAGTAGGCAAGGATACACCAAGGGCACGACGCGGCCGTGTCACCCGGCCGCACGGCCAGGATGGGCGGCTCGCGCGGGCCCCGCTCGCGGACGGCCGCGCCGGGCGCGACGTCGTCCTCGGGTCCATCCTATCGCAGAAAGAGCTGGCGGGGCGCGGCGGCCAAAAAACGGCGGCGGGAACGGCGGCGCGCCCCGATGCGGGAAACGGCCGATGACGGCGGCATTCTGCCGCAGGCGGGCGCCGCCGGCGCGCCGCTCAGAATCGCATGCCGGCCGAGCAGCCGCCGGCGGCCGCGCCGTTGGTCGCGGCGCCGCCGCAGCCGAGTATCCCGCAGCCGGACAGCGCGACGCTCGCGGCGACGAGCAGCGCGGCGATCCTGCAACGCGACCAGCGTGACGGTTGTTTCATCGGGCGTGTCCTCGTGCGGATGCGCGGGCGGCGCGGTGTCGCAGGGCGGCAGGCCGCGCGTCGTGTCGGATCACCGGCATCGCGCGAGCAACCCTTCCAGCGCGCGGTCGGGGATGCCGCTCGCGCGCAGCGCGTCGACCGTGCGGCTCACGTAGTCGAGCGTCGTGCCGTAGCGGCCGGCCGCGCAGCCGAACACTTCCTTCACGACGGGGTCGGGCAGCTTGCCCGTATAGGTCGGTGCGTCGCGGCGCATCACGAACGCGAGCGCGTTCACGCGTTCGCCGGTCTCGAGCGAGCACGGCAGCCACGCGGGCCGGTACGAGCCCATCGGCATCTCGCGCTTCCACAAGGTCTCGAGATGCGGCTGCGCGGTCGGCCCGGAGAGCCGGAATGCGATGCCCGAGCACGAGCCGCCGCGATCGAGCGCGAGCACGAGGCCCGGCCGTTCGGGCGTGCCGCGGTTCACGCGCGACCACAGGTAGAGCCCGCGGTGATAGCCGTGCACCTTGCCGCGCACGGCGGCGACGGTCGGCAGCCCGGGGTTCCAGATCAGCGAGCCATAGCCGAACAGCCAGAGATCCTGTCGGCCGTCCCAGTCGCGCATCGTGTGCGCGAGCGACGCCGCGAGCTCGTCTTCCGTCAGCAGACGGCCTTCACCGATCGATGGCGGGTAGGCGGGCGGCAGCATCGCGGGGTTACGCATCGGGCGAACGGCTTACTGGTACGGGTTCGGGAAACCCAGTTTCGCGAGGATGTCGACTTCGAGCGCTTCCATTTCGGCCGCGTCCTCGTCGCTCGTCTCATGGTCGTAGCCCTGCGCGTGCAGCGCGCCGTGCACCAGCAGGTGCGCGTAATGGGCCATGAGCGGCTTGCCCTGGTCGTGCGCTTCCTTCTCGACCACCGGGCAGCACAGCACGAGGTCGCCGATCACGGTGCCGTCGGGCGCCGGGTCGTACGCGAAGGTCAGCACGTTGGTCGGATAGTCCTTGTGGCGGTAGCCGGCGTTCAGCGTACGGCCTTCGTTTTCGCCGACGAAGCGCACGGTGAGCTGCGCGCTCGCGAACAGCGCCGGCTCGATCCATTCGGCGATCAGCTTGCGTTTGGGCAGCGTCTTGCGCACGTCGCTCGTGATTTCGTCACCGTACTGCACGGACAGGTCGAATTCCAGCGCGCGCGGCTCGTCTTCGGGGTCGTCCTCGCGCGGCGCGAATTCGGCGCCGACGTGCAGCGTCACGCTGTCGTAATGCTCGGGCTGCAGCGCGAGCTTCGCGCGCATCGCCGGATCGTTGTGCTGCGCGACGATCGCGACAGCCGCGTCGCCCGAGCTGCCCGACAGGTCGAACATCAGGCTGCGGCCGTCCGGGAAGTCGATCCGCAGCCCTTGCGCGTTGACGGTCCGGGCTTTGCCCTTCGCGTCGAACAGCGAAAGGCGGGGGGATTCGGACGCGGCGGACGGGGCGCGACCGGACTGGCGGGAACGGGAGGATTTCATGACGCGTGCGGCGATTGGGACGCGTTGAGGATACACCAAACGGCCGATCGCGCCCGAATTCGCCCGGGCCGCGCGCGGGCGAAAAAAAGCCCGGCGCGCCGTCTGGCGGGCCGGGCCGGGAGGCTGGGGGCGGCGCGCAGGCGCCGCCGCCGCCGCTCAGCCGTCCTGATGCTGCGCGTGGAATTCGTCGTACGCCTCGACGATGCGCGCGACGAGCGGATGGCGCACCACGTCCACGCTCGTGAAGCGCGTGAGCGCGATGCCGCGCACGCCGCCGAGCACCTGCTGCGCCTCGACGAGGCCGCTCTTGTGGCCGCGCGGCAGGTCGACCTGGCTCGTGTCGCCGGTCACGACCGCCTTCGAGCCGAAGCCGATCCGCGTGAGGAACATCTTCATCTGCTCGGGCGTCGTGTTCTGCGCCTCGTCGAGGATGATGAACGCGTGGTTCAGCGTGCGGCCGCGCATGTACGCGAGCGGCGCGATCTCGATCATCTGGCGCTCGAACATCTTGGCCGTCTTGTCGAAGCCGAGCAGGTCGTACAGCGCGTCGTACAGCGGCCGCAGGTACGGGTCGACCTTCTGCGCGAGGTCGCCCGGCAGGAAGCCGAGCCGCTCGCCGGCCTCGACGGCCGGGCGCGTCAGCACGATCCGCTTGACCTGGTCGCGCTCGAGCGCATCGACCGCGCACGCGACCGCGAGGTAGGTCTTGCCGGTGCCGGCCGGCCCGATGCCGAACGTCACGTCGTGCGACAGGATCTGCTTCAGGTATTCGCGCTGGGCGGGCGTGCGGCCGCGCAGGTCGGCGCGCCGCGTGTAGAGCTTCGGCCCCGGCTCTTCGTCCGGCTCGCTGGCGTCGAGCTGCACGACGGGTTCGTCGAACGGATGGTCGGGGTCGCCGCGAAAGCGCACGTCGAGCGGTTCCTGGCGGCCGTTGCCGGCCGTGTGGCGCACTTCGACCAGCGCGAGCTGGATGTCGTCGACCGACAGCGGATCGCGCGCGCGGTTGTAGAAGTTTTCGAGCGCGGCGAGCGCGAGCTTGGCGCCGCGCCCGCGGATCGTGATCCGGTGGCCGCGCCGCGCGAGCGTGACGTCGAGCGCCTGTTCGATCTGCCGCAGGTTTTCGTCGAGCGGGCCGCAGAGGTTGGCGAGGCGCGCGTTGTCGTCGCGCGGGGCGGTGAATTCCAGTGCTTGGACGGTCTTCAAAGTAGCGTCGGGCTCCTGTCGGGCGTCAGTCGGTCAGTGGGTGGCCGCGCTCGCGTCGTCGCTGACGAGCACGAGCTCGCCGCGCAGCGAGTGCGGGTACGCATGGTTGATCTTCACGTCGATCATCTGGCCGATCAGGCGCGGGTGCGACGCGAGCGGCGCCGGGAAATTCACGACCCGGTTGTTCTCGGTGCGGCCCGCGAGTTCGTTCGGGTCCTTGCGCGACGGGCCCTCGACGAGGATCCGCTCGACCTTCCCGACCATCGACTGGCTGATGCGCGCGACGTTCTCCTCGATGGTCGCCTGCAGATGTTGCAGGCGTTTGAGCTTGACCTCGCGCGGCGTGTCGTCGTGCAGGTTCGCGGCCGGCGTGCCGGGGCGCGGGCTGTAGATGAACGAGAAGCTGGTGTCGTAGCTCATCTCGTGCACGAGCGCCATCATCTTGTCGAAATCGTCCTCGGTCTCGCCGGGGAAGCCGACGATCATGTCGGTGGACAGCGACAGGTCGGGGCGGATCGCGCGCAGCTTGCGGATCACCGACTTGTATTCGAGCACCGTGTAGCCGCGCTTCATCGCCATCAGGATGCGGTCGGAGCCGTGCTGGACCGGCAGGTGCAGGTGGCTCACGAGCTTCGGCACCTTCGCGTAGGTGTCGATCAGGCGCTGCGTGAATTCCTTCGGGTGCGACGTCGTGTAGCGGATCCGCTCGATGCCGGGGATGTCGGCGACGTATTCGATCAGCGTCGCGAAATCGGCGATGTCGGTCGAACCGGCCGTCAGCGCGCCGCGGTAGGCGTTCACGTTCTGGCCGAGCAGCGTGACTTCGCGCACGCCCTGGTCGGCGAGGCCGGCCACTTCGGTCAGCACGTCGTCGAGCGGGCGCGACACTTCATCGCCGCGCGTGTACGGCACCACGCAGTAGCTGCAGTACTTCGAGCAGCCTTCCATGATCGACACGAACGCGCTCGGCCCCTCGACGCGCGCGGGCGGCAGGTGGTCGAACTTCTCGATTTCGGGGAACGTGATGTCGACCTGCGCGCGGCCGCTCGCGCGGCGCGCGTCGATCATCTGCGGCAGGCGGTGCAGCGTTTGCGGGCCGAACACGAGGTCGACGTACGGCGCGCGCGACACGATCGACGCGCCTTCCTGGCTCGCGACGCAGCCGCCGACGCCGATCAGCAGGCCCGGCTTCGCTTCCTTCAGCTCGCGCACGCGGCCGAGATCGGAGAACACCTTCTCCTGCGCCTTCTCGCGCACCGAGCACGTGTTGAACAGGATGATGTCCGCGTCTTCCGGCGTATCGGTCTTTTCGAGGCCTTCGGCCGCGTTGAGGACGTCCACCATCTTGTCCGAGTCGTACTCGTTCATCTGGCAGCCGAAGGTCTTTACGTAAACTTTCTTGGTCATGGGGATTCGCCGTTCGCAGTGGTTGACCTGGGGGCGTCGTCAAGGGTGAATCGGGACGGCCGTGCGCTGCACGCGAATCGCGCGCATCCAGCAGGAAAGGCCGTCGGGAAAGCCTTCCATTATAGCTTTTCACGCCACGGCGGACGGGCGGCCGGTTGCGGGCGCGCGACGCCGGCTTCCGGGTTCCGACCCCTAGATGGCGGCGGGTCGACCGTCAGCGGCATGCGTTCAGCAGGTCGTCGAGCGCGGCTTCCTCGCGCGCGAAGCGTTCGGCGAGAAAGTCGAGCAGCACGCGCACGCGCGGCGCCATGTAGCGCTTGCTGTGATAGATCGCGTGCAGTGGCGCGTCCTGGTGCCGCCAGTCGGGCAGCAGCACGCGCAGCCGGCCCGCGCGGACGTCGTCGGCGATGTCCCACAGCGACTTCAGCGCAATGCCGTGGCCGCGCAGCGTCCATTCGCGCGTGAGGCCGCCGTCGTTGGTCTCGAACGCGGTCGCGACGGGCACCGTGTGGATCTGCACTTCGTCGCCGCGCGTGAAATGCCAGGTGTTCATCGGGCCGGACGCGATCGTGATCACGTTGCACGGAAAGCGGGCCAGATCGTGCGGATCGGCCGGCACGCCATGACGTTCGACGAACGACGGCGCCGCGCACAGTACGCGCCGGTTGGTCGCGAGCCGGCGGGCGATCAGCGCGCCGTCGGGCGGCGCGGCGAAGCGGATCGCGAGATCGATCTCGTCCTGCCACAGGTTCGACGACGAATCGGACGCCGTCAGCGAGAACGTGACGCCCGGATGCAGCGTCGTGAATTCGTCGAGCCAGTCGAGCAGCTGGTGGCGGCCGAAATCGGACGTCGACGACAGCCGCACCTTGCCGCTCACGACGTTGCGGCCTTCCTGCAGCATCGCATCCGCGTCGTCGAGCGCCTGCAGCGCCTGGCGGCAGCAGTTCAGGTACAGCTTACCTTCGTCGGTGAGCCGCAATTGCCGCGTCGAGCGTTCGAACAGCCGCGTCGCGATCTTCGCCTCGAGCTTCGCGAGCCGCGCGCTCGCGGCGGCCGGCGTGAGGTTCAGCTTGCGCCCGGCGGCGGACAGGCTGCCGAGCTCCGCCGCCTCGACGAACAGCCGGATGTCGCCCAGTCGATCCATGCGATTTTCCAGAAATATTTGAAAATGGTTCAAAAGCCACGCCAATTATCAAATATAGGCGTCTTCGGGACAATGCGCGCACATCCCGCTTTCTTGTGCGGTGCGGCACCGATCCTGCGCCGCGGCCGCCGCCTTCCGGAGAACGTCATGCCCATTCCGTTACTGGCGCTCGCGATCAGCGCCTTCGCCATCGGCACCACCGAATTCATCATCATGGGCCTCTTGCCCGAAGTCGCGCACGACCTGGCCGTGTCGCTGCCGTCGGCCGGCCTGCTCGTCACCGGCTATGCGCTCGGCGTCGCGGTCGGCGCGCCGCTGCTCGCGGTGCTGACGAGCCGCATGCCGCGCAAGGCCGCGCTGCAGTTGCTGATGGCGATCTTCATCGTCGGCAACGTGCTGTGCGCGACCGCGTCCGGCTACGCGATGCTGATGGTCGCGCGCGTCGTCACGTCGTTCGCGCACGGCTCGTTCTTCGGCATCGGCGCGGTGGTCGCCGCGTCGCTCGTGCCGGCCGACAAGCGTGCGAGCGCGATCGCGCTGATGTTCACCGGGCTCACGCTGTCGAACGTGCTCGGCGTGCCGTTCGGCACGTTCGTCGGCCAGTTGCTCGGCTGGCGCGCGTCGTTCTGGATCGTCGCCGCGCTCGGCGTGCTCGCGCTCGGCGGCGTGGCCGCGCTGGTGCCGAACCGCCACGACAGCGGGCCGGTCGGCCTCGGCCACGAAGTGCGCGTGCTGAAGGAGCCGCAGGTGTGGCTCGCGCTGCTGATGACCGTGCTCGGCTTCGGCGGCGTGTTCGTCGTGTTCACGTACATCGCGCCGATTCTGGAAACCGTGTCGGGCTATTCGCCGCGCGCGGTCGCGCTGATCCTCGTGCTGTTCGGCGCGGGGCTGACGGTCGGCAATACGATCGGCGGCAAGCTCGCCGACCGCGCGCTGATGCCGTCGCTGATCGCGATCCTCGTCGCGCTGATGGCCGTGATGGCCGTGTTCGCGAAGACCAGCCACCTGCCGGTCGCGGCCGCCGTCACCGTATTCGTCTGGGGGATCGCCGCGTTCGCGACGGTGCCGCCGCTGCAGGCGCGTGTGGTCGAGAAGGCCGCGAGTGCGCCGCATCTCGCGTCGACGCTGAATATCGGTGCGTTCAACGTCGGCAACGCGGGCGGCGCGTGGCTCGGCGGCCTCGCGCTGGAACACGGCTTCGCGCTCGATGCGCTGCCGTGGGTGGCGGTCGCGGTGACGTTCGTCGCGCTGCTCGTCACGTGGCTCGCGATGCGGCTCGACGCGCGCGGCCCGGCGCGCGACGCCGCGCCGGCGGCGCAGTGAGCGTCGCCGCGGCGCGCTGACGGCGACGCCATAGCGGCAGGAAAAGGTTCGCGAGAAACGCATTCCTCCGCGATGCTGATAACGGTGTGAAGATAACTTCGTTTGCCCGTGCCAGGCCGGGTGATAGCGTCTCGATACGCGCCATGACTGGCGCAACCCGATTCCATTCCGGCTTACCCCCTACGCAGGGCCGCGCAGCGGCCCGGAGGCAATGCTATGTCTTCATCCTTGGCGCTCGTGCGCGACGTGTCTTCCTTCGAGTCCGGCAATGCTGCCGACCCGCGCGCGTCCGCGTCGCTCGACGCGCTCGAGCAGGTCGTCGGCGTGAATCTCGCGCGCTTGCGCGCCGAGCGGCAACTGTCGCTCGATGCGCTTGCGCGATTGTCCGGCGTGTCGCGCGCGATGCTCGCGCAGATCGAATCGGCGCGCAGCGTGCCGTCGATCAAGGTGCTCTGCAAGATCGCCGCGGCGCTGAAGGTGTCGGTCGCCGCGTTCCTGCGACGCCATGCAGTGAACGGTTTCGAGCACCTGGCGGCCGAGCGCGCGTCGCGCGTCGTCAGCTCGAACGGCCGCTTCTCGGCACGTGCGCTGTACCCGGAAGGCGAGCCGGCCGCGGCCGAATTCCACGAGCTGCGGATCGCGCCGCTGCATACGGAGCCGGGCGCACGTCGCGCACCCGGCACGACGGTCAACCTCGTCGTCAGCGAAGGCACGCTCGAAGTCAGCGTGCACGACCGCCGCCAGCTGCTCGCGACCGGCGACGCGATCGTGTTCGATGCCGACCAGCCGTACAGCCTGCGCAACCCGGGCGACAGCGAGGCGCGTGCGTTCCGCGTGACGGTGAGCCCCGAGGTGCCGCCGCGCTGGCTCGTGCCCGATGCGGCGCACGCGGCCGTCAACTGATCGCGCGGGCCGCGCGGCGCGACCGCGTTCCCGACTGTCGCGGGATCGCGGGTTCGCCCGGCGGCCGTTCGGACGATGCCGTTAGACGGGGTCGTCAGTAAGGTTTTACGCTGCGCGTCGCGCGCGGCTGTTGTATGCTTGGCCCGCCGGTGACGGGGCGTTCCCGTCCGGCAATCAGTGCGTCTTCAGGGCGGGGCGAAATTCCCCACCGGCGGTAGGCTGGCGTAAGCCGGCGAGCCCGCGAGCGCCCGCGCATCCGCGCGGGGTCAGCAGATCTGGTCGAATGCCAGAGCCGACGGTCACAGTCCGGATGAGAGAAGATGTGCAGATAGTCATGTCCGTCAGGGCCGCTTCGCGCTGCATGCGAAGCGGGTTGTCGTTCTGTCTGTTTGCAATGCCCTGAAACGTTTTTCGCCCAAATCGTCTTTGCGAGGAGCGTTTCACATGTCCTTGATGTCCGTTTCGTCGGCACCCGCCGACGCCTTTGCCGATCTCCCTCTGCTGGACTCCGAACCGGTGCCGCCGCGCATCGCCGCTGCGCTCGATGCGATGCGCGCAGGCCGCGCGGTCGTGCTGCAGGACGACCACGACCGCGAGAACGAAGCCGACCTGATCGTCGCCGCCGAGCGCATCACGCCCGAGACGATGGCGCTGCTGATCCGCGAGTGCAGCGGCATCGTGTGCCTGTGCCTGACCGACGACACGGTGCGCGCGCTCGAGCTGCCGCCGATGGTGCAGACCAACGAAAGCCGCAACGGCACCGCGTTCACCGTGTCGATCGAGGCGCGCGAAGGCGTGCATACCGGCGTGTCGGCGGCCGATCGCGTGACGACGATCCGTGCGGCGATCGCCGAAGGCGCGAAGCCGCACGACATCGTGCGCCCCGGCCACGTGTTTCCGTTGCGTGCGCAACCGGGCGGCGTGCTGGCGCGCCGCGGTCACACCGAAGGCACGGTCGACCTGTCGATCCTCGCGGGCCTGAAGCCGGCCGGCGTGCTGTGCGAGCTGATGAATCCGGACGGCACGATGACGCGCGGCGACGATGTCGAGCGCTTCGCGCAACGGCACGGGCTGCCGATGCTGACGATCGCGGAACTCGTCGAGTTCCGCGAGGCGCTGGCGGCGGCGCGCGAACGCTGCTGCGAGCCGGCCTGAGTAAAAGTGAAGGAAAGGCGGGCGCGTTCGCGCGCCCGTGGCGCGGCCGGATCGATCCAGGCGGACCCGATCCGGCCCGAATGACGATCAGGACTGCACGTCGCCGAACTCGCCGCGCATGCCGGCTTCGACGAGCGCCGGCAGTTCATCCATGTTGCGCATGATCCGCGTGATGCCCATCGCGCGCAGCGCGTCCGCGTAGTTGTCGGGGATGTGGCTCGCGCCGACGAACGCGATCGTCTTCATCCCGGCCGCCCGCGCGGCATTCAACCCCGAGATGCTGTCCTCGACGACGACGCAGCGCGCCGGCGCGACGCCGAGCGTATGCGCCGCGTGGAGGTAGACGTCGGGGTAGGGCTTCGGCCGCGCGACCTGTTCGGAGCTGAACACCCGCTCGCCGAAGATCTCGGTGAGCGATGCGCGCTTCAGCGAGCTGCGCACGCGCACGAGCCGGCTGTTCGACACGACGGCGGCCGGCAGCGTGACCTTCAGCAGCGCGTCGCGCACGCCGCTGATCGGCGCGAGCGATTGCGCGAGCGCGACTTCGATGTTGTGCTCGATGGTCTCGATGAAGTTGGCCGGCATCTCGATCCCGAAGCGGGATTCGATGCCGGTGAGGAAACGCGACGTCTGCTGGCCGAATGCCGACTTCGCGGCGGCTTCGAAATCGAGGTTCGGGAACGTGGCGGACAGCGTGTCGAGCAGCACGCGGTCGGCGATGACTTCGCTGTCGACGAGCACGCCGTCGCAGTCGCAGATGAGGTGATCGAGCATGGTGATGAAAACGCGGGAAATCGGCGACGCCGATCGATTCGCCATCATACGTGCTTTCACGCGCAGGCCGCGCGACGTGTCGGCAAATTTGCCCGATGCGGCCGTGCGGTTGCGGCAGGCCGTGCGGTGTGCCGCCGATCGCGCGGCGGCGGCCCGCTTGCCCGGATCGCGCCGCCGTTTGCCGCGTTACAGCTCGATCACGCGCCCCGTTTTCCACGACGTCATCGCGGCTTCGGCCAGTTCGAGCGCGGCGAGCCCGTCGTCGATCGTCGTCCTGACCGGCGTGCCGTCGCGCAGCGCGTCGACGAAATGCGCGATCTCGGCCGCGTACGCGTGCCGGTAGCGTTCGAGGAAGAACGGCTCCGGCACGTCCGTCGCGATGCCGTCCGCGAGCCATGCGCTCACCTCGGTCGGCCGCACGTTACCGGCCTGCAGCATCCCGTGGCTGCCGAGCAGTTCGAAGCGCTGGTCGTAGCCGTAGGCCGCGCGCCGCGACGTGTTGATCTGGCACAGCAGCCCGCGCCGCGTGCGGATCGTCACGGCGGTCGAATCGATGTCGCCCGCGTCGCGCACGGCCGGATCGGTCAGGCAACTGCCCGTCGCGTGCAGCGTCTGCGCTTCGTCGCCGAGGATCCAGCGGAACACGTCGAAGTCGTGGATCAGCATGTCCTTGAAAATGCCGCCCGAGCGGCGAATGTAGTCGGCCGGCGGCGCGCCCGGATCGCGGCTCGTGACGACCAGCATTTCCGGCGCGCCGATTTCGCCGCGCTCGACGCGTGCCTTCAACGCCGCGAAGGTCGGGTCGAAGCGGCGCTGGAAGCCGATCATGCAGGTCACACCGGTGCGCCGCACGACGTCCGCGCACGCACGCGAGCGTTCGACGGTGAGGTCGACCGGCTTCTCGCAGAACACCGCCTTGCCCGCGTTCGCGGCCGCGACGATCAGGTCCGCGTGCGTGTCGGTGCTCGACGCGATCACGACGGCCCGCACCGACGCATCGCCGAGCGCGCGTTCGATGTCGGCGACCTGCGCGCCGTGCGTGCGGGCGAGTGCTTCCGCCGACGGCGCATGCCGGTCGATCACGTACTTCAGTGTCGCGCCCGGATGGCGCGCGAGATTCGCCGCGTGGATCTTGCCGATTCTGCCCGCGCCGAACAAAGCGAATTCGATCATTCCGTTCTCCTGTGGATTCTGTTGTTTTCCGGATGCGCGACCGGCGTGGGCCGCGCACCGTCACGACGGTCCGCTCAGCGATCCGCCAGCTCGCCGAGCACGTAGTCGATGCTCGCCCGCAGCCGGTCTTCGATGTCGCCGGCTTCGGCGATTTCGTTCGCGAACGGCTCGAACGACAACGCGCCGCGATAGCCGCGCGCGAGCAGCTCGCGCAGTTGCCGGATGTTGCCGAGCCGGTCGGCGCCGCCGACCAGCACGCGGTGGCCGTCGCGCATCCGGTCGACCGGCAGGTCGGCTTCCTCGACGCCCGAGATGTGCACGAGGCCCGTCAGGTTCGGGAAGAAGATGTCCTCGCCGGCGAGGTGATGGTGGAACGTGTCGTGCACGAGCCGGAACACCGGCTCGCCCGCCGCCGCGTAGATGCCCTTCACCGCGTCCGACTTGCGGCGCAGCGCGCATTCCTCGAAGCCGAGCGGCTCGATGAAGCCGAGCAGGCCGCGGGTGTCGAGGATCGGCTTCAGCGCCTTCAGCGCCGTCACGAGATCCGCGTGGCGGGCGTCCGCGCTGCGCGTGTCGCCGCGGCTGTTGGTCGGGCACAGCACCAGCGCTCGCGCGCCGCATTGCGCCGCGTAGTCGGCCAGCACGGTCGCCTCGTCCGCGCGCTCGGCGTTCCATTGCTCGAAGCGCTGCAGCGCGTTGATCGTCAGGATCGTCACGCCGCCGGCTTCGGCCGTCGCGCGTACCGCGGCGGCCGGCGTGCCGTCGGCGAGCTCCACGCCGTCCAGATCGTTGCGGATCTCGATCGTGTCGACGCCGAGGCGCCGGCACAGCGCGACGTAGCGGTCGAGCGGCAAGCGCGGCGCGCTCATCCGGTTCAGCGAAAAGTGGAAGGCTTGCGTCATCGTTCTGTCCTTGGGGCTGGAGTGGGGCGGGGTCCGAATCAGGTGCCGGTGTGCGCGGCGAGTGCCTGCCACGTGTCGCGCAGCCAGTGCGCGCACGCGACGTTGTTGTCGAAGATCGAATAGCGTGCGCCGCCGCCGTAGTCGGGAAACGGGATGAACTCGCAACTGATCTGTTCGAGCCGTGCCGGCCGTGCGTGAGCGGGAGCCTGCGCCTGCGCTTGCAGCAACTGGCGCAGCGCGGTTTTCCACGGGTCGAGCGACGCCGCACGCCATTCGCCGTGATAGGCGCCCGGCGCGGGTGCGACGAACGGGTACTGGATGCCGCGGCCGGGCCTGCCATCCGCACGGCGCATCCAGCGGTTGTCGGGGTTGTTCGGCGTCACGCTGCGCGCATGCGCATGCCGGACCCAGCCGCGCGCGATCCAGTCGGCGTAGATCGCGGCGGGCGATGCCGGGTCGAGCAGCGCGCGGCCGCCGTCGGTCGATTCGCGCAGGCCCGCTGCGTCGAGTTCGGCGCGGTTGCCGATCTTGAACAGCAGATGCGAATGATCGAGCGTGATCCGGAACGGCACGCCGGCCTGCTCGACATGCCGCGCGACGCGCGCCACGCGCGCGACATCTTCGCTCCACATGTCGACGTGCACTTCGAGGCTCGGCAGGCAGCCGACCGGCTCGCCCAATGCGTACGCGCGCAGGTAGAAATCGGCGACTTCGCGATCCGACAGCGGATGGCCGTCGGCGTGATGCGCGAACAGCTGGCAGTTGAGCACCGTGCTGCCGAAGCGTGCGCCTGCCTCGACGATCTCGGTCACATGCGCTTCGTCCTGCCCGGCGCGCCAGATGCCGCCGATCACGCGAATCGGCAGCGCGTGGCGGTCGACCAGCGCGAAATACGGCGACAGGTCTTCGCCGCGCGCCGGGTTCTTTTCGATGTAATCGAACACGCCGGCAGCGGCGACCATCCGGAAGCGCTCGGCGGGCGCGGGCGGCGGCAGCCCGTCGTGTTCGAGCACGCCGTCGAGGTTCACGCCGATGAGGATCGGTTCAGCCATCGTCTCCTGTCCGTTATGGTCTATCGATGGCTGACCAATGTACGGATGCGCGGCGCGGGCTGCATGACAAACGTTGACGAAAAATCGCCCATGCCGTGGTCGATTTTTTCGCTGCGAGTACGCGCTGCGCCGCGCGGCGCGATTCACGGCTGCAGGTATGCGCTCGTCCTCACGTTCGCCGGACAGAACACGCGGAATTCGACCGGGTCGTCCGGCGGCGGCTGTTCGACGATGCCGCACGCATGCAGCACGTGCTGCAGCGCGGAAATCGCCTGCCCGTCCGGATCCTGGTCGATCGCGAGATCCATCGCGCCGGCTTCGATGAAGGTGCGGTGCAGATCGATCATCTCGTGGCCGATCCACACGACGCGCCCGATCGCGCCGGCCTTGCGCAGCGCCGCTTCGATGCCGACCGAACCGGCGCCGCTGTTGTAGATCGCGACCACGTCGTCGTGCGCCTGCAGCGCCTTCGACACCACGCGGTAGCAGCGGTCGTCCTGGTCGAGCGTCTCGATCGGCGCGTCGTCGCAGCGCACGGCGGCGAACGCGTCGGCGAGCTGGTCGCGGCAGCCGGCCATCCGGTCGACGTGCGCGCGGTAGCCCATCCGGCCGCCGAGCAGCAGCACGCGGCCGGGGCGCGCCGCGAGGCGGCCGATGTAGTAGCCGGCCGTGCGCCCCGCGCGATAGTTGTCGATGCCGGCGAAGTGCGCGCGGTCGATGCCGCCGATGTCGGTGACCATCGTGACGACGGTCTCGCCACGCGCGATCGCGCCGGCCAGCGCGTCGCGCATGCGGGCCGTGTCGTGCGCGGTGACGATCAGCGCCGCGCGCCGGTACGCGGGCCGCTCGATCAGCGCGGCGGCGCGCGCGTCGTCCGCGGCGGGCAGGATCGTCCGGTGCACGACCACGCGCCGGTCGAGCATCTGCAGCGAGCGCTGCAGCGCCTGCTGCAATCGTCGGAAGAACGGCGCATCGGTGTCCGGCAGCAGCACGTCGACGTGGATCAGCCCGTGCCGCGTGTCGGGCAGTTGCCGCGGCACGCCGAGCTGCCGCGCGGCCGCCACCACCCGTTCGCGCGCCTGCGCGGAGACGCTGCCGCGCTCGTTCAGCACGCGATCGACGGTCGTCGTGCTGACGCCGGCGAGCGCCGCGATCTCGTCGAAGCGCGCGGTGCGCTTGCGCCAGCGCGGCCCGGATTCACCTGCCATGGTCGTCTCCATCGTGAAGGGTCGCCATCGATCGCGTGGCGTTGTCGGGAACGCTAAAGCGATGGCGAAATTTCGTCAACGTTTCGATTGAGGCGGGGCGGCCGGTCGCCTAATTTCGGTCTTATGGCGAAGCGCTTGCCGCGCTTTCCGCGCACCAGAACCCCAGGAGACAGACGTGGCCCATACCGACGACCCGGCACGCGAGCGCACGGCGGCGCGCCGTCAGGCATACCGAATGATCGGCGGCGCCGGCGAGCGCGCGCACGCGGCCGGGCTCGTCAACGCCGCGTGGTACCGGTGCGCGGTGCCGCGCCCGCTGATGAAGCAGCTGATGCAGCGCGGCGATGCGCGTGCGATCCGCGACACGCTGATCTGGTACGCGGCGATCGCGATCAGCGGCGCGCTCGCGTGGCTGGCGTGGCGCGCGCATTCGGCGTGGGCGATCCCGGCGTTCTTCGTGTACGGCACGCTGTACTGCAGCCCGGCCGATTCGCGCTGGCACGAATGCGGGCACGGCACCGCGTTCCGCACGCGCTGGATGAACGACGCGTTGTACCAGGTCGCGTCGTTCCAGGTGTTCCGCCGCGCGACCGCATGGCGCTGGAGCCATGCGCGCCATCACACCGATACGCTGGTCGTCGGGCGCGATCCCGAAATCGCCGCACCGAAGCCGACCGACTGGCTCGCGCTCGCGCTGAACGTCGTCGCGTTGAAGCACGTGGCCGGCGAGTTGCGCAAGATGATCGCGGTGTCGGTCACCGGCCGGCTCGACGACGAGGAGCGCACCTACGTGCCCGAATCGGAATGGCCGAAGGTCGTGCGCGAGTCGCGCATCCATCTGGCGATCTACGCGCTCGTGACGGGCGCCGCGGTGTACTGGCACACGATCCTGCCGCTGCTCTACATCGGGCTGCCGAGCCTCTACGGCGCGTGGCTGTACCTGTACTTCGGCCTCACGCAGCACGCGGGCATGCCCGAGAACGTGCTCGATCACCGGCGCAACTGCCGGACCGTGATGATGAATCCGGTGTTCCGCTTCCTGTACTGGAACATGAACTATCACGTCGAGCACCACATGTTCCCGATGGTGCCGTTCCATGCGCTGCCGAAGCTGCACGAAGCCGTGAAGGCCGACATGCCGCCGCCGTACCGCAGCACGCTGGCGGCCTATGCGGAGATCGTGCCGGCGCTGGTCCGGCAGACCCGCGACCCGTCCGACTACGTCGTGCGGCCGGTGCCCGATGCCGCGCGTGCATGACCGTTATCGAACTTCCGACGAAGGAGACACACACCATGACGCAATGGATCGACACCGGCGCGCTCGACGACATCGACGACGAAGACGTCGCGCGCTTCGATCATGCCGGCCGCACGTACGCGATCTACCGGATCGACGGCGAGGTCTATGCGAGCGACGGCCTGTGCACGCACGAGCAGGTGCATCTCGCGGACGGGCTCGTGATGGATCACGTGATCGAATGCCCGAAGCACAACGGCCGCTTCGACGTGCGCGACGGCCGGCCGCTGTCGGCGCCCGCCTGCGAGAAGCTGCGCACGTATCGCGCGAAGATCGAAGACGGTCGCATCCTGATCGAGGTATGACGCGATGACCCACGACCGGGTGATGGCGATCGTCGGCGCGGGCCATGCGGGCGGCCGCGCGGCGCAGGTGTTGCGCGCATCCGGCTGGCGCGGGCGTATCGTGCTGATCGGCGCGGAGCCGCATCCGCCGTACGAGCGGCCGCCGTTGTCGAAGGGTGTGCTGACGGGCGAGCGCAGCGCGGCGCAATGCCGGTTGCGCGATGCGGAAGCATGGGCGGCCGATCGCATCGAACGGAGCGTCGCGACCGTCGAGCGCATCGATCCGCCCGCACGCGAAGTGCGCGTGTCCGGCGGGCAGGTGGTCGGCTACGACGCGTTGCTGCTGGCCACCGGCGGCCGTGCGCGCCGTCTTTCCATTCCGGGCGCGGCGCTCGACGGCGTAGTTGCGTTGCGCACGCTCGACGATGCGGCCGCGCTCGGTGCGCGGCTCGTGCCCGACGCGCGGATCGTGCTGATCGGCGGCGGCTTCATCGGTCTCGAAGTCGCGGCGTCGGCGCGGCAGCGCAGCTGCCGCGTGACCGTGCTCGATGCGGCACCGCGGCTGCTTGGCCGCGCGGTGCCGGAAGCCATCGCGACGCGCGTGCATGCGCTGCACGACGAACAGGGCGTGGCGATCCGTCTGAACCGGAAACCGGTTGCGATCGAGCGGATGTCGGGCGGTGCGCTGGCCGTCGTGCTCGACGACGGCGACACGCTGCTCGCCGACACGGTCGTGGCCGGCATCGGCATCGAACCGTCCGACGAGCTCGCGCGCGCTGCGGGCCTTGCGGTCGAGCGCGGCATCGTCGTGAATGCGCAGCTCGAGACGTCGGCGCGCGGCATCTACGCGGCCGGCGACGTCGCGGTGTTTCCGAGCGCGTTATCGGGGTTGCCGATTCGACAGGAGACGTGGCACGGCGCCGACACGCAGGCGCACGTCGCGGCCCGCAACATGCTTGGTGCCAGCGAACCGTATCGCGACATACCGTGGTTCTGGTCCGATCAATACGATGCGCAGTTGCAGGTGGCCGGGGAGCCGGCGCTCGGCACGCAGTCGGTCGCGCGCGTGCTCGGCGACGATGCGGAAATCCATTTCCATTTCGATGCGGGCGCGCGGCTGGTCGCGGCGAGCGGCTTCGGCCGTGCGGCGGGATTCGCGAAGGAAATGCGCGTGGCGAGAATGCTGGTCGAGCGCGGGATCGACGTGACGCCGGCAGCGGTCGCGGACGTCGACGTGAAGCTGAAATCGCTGGTGGCGGCCGTGAATGACCGGTAGAAGAACGGCGGGCAGTGAAGCGCGCGGCAGTGCAGGCCGCGCGCTTCATTCAGACCGCGATCAGGCCATCGCGTGCAGGCGCAGATACAGCCCGGCTGCCGCCGCGCCGCCGAGCAGCGGGCCGACGACCGGCACCCATGCATAGCGCCAGTCGCTGTCGCGCTTGCCGGGAATCGGCAGCAGCGCATGCATGATGCGCGGCGACAGGTCTCGCGCCGGGCTCATCGCATAGCCGGTCGGGCCGCCGAGCGAGATGCCGATGCCGAGCACCAGCAGGCCGACGGGCAGCGCGTCGAGTGCGCCGAGGCCGACCTGCGGCGACGCGAGATACAGCACGCCGAGGATCAGCACGAACGTGCAGATTGCTTCGGTCAGCACGTTGTGCGTGACGCTGCGGATCGCCGGCGCCGTGCAGAACACCGCGAGCTTCAGGTCCGCATCGGCTTCCTTCGCGAAGTGCTGGCGATACGCGAGCCACACGAGCAACGCGCCTGCCATCCCGCCGAGCATCTGCGCGAGGATGTAGCCGCCGACCTTCGACCACGCGAACTTGCCCGCGAGCGCGAGACTGATCGTGACGATCGGGTTCAGGTGCGCGCCGCTGAACGACGCGGTCACGTAGACCGCGACGAATACCGCCATCGCCCAGCCCATCACGATCACGATCAGGTCCGCGCCTTTGCCCTTGGTCTTGGCAAGCAGCACGTTTGCGACCGCGCCGTTGCCGAGCAGCACGAGGATCGCCGTGCCGATGAATTCCGCAATATAAGGTGACATGTTGTCTCTCGTAGATTGCGGCGGACTCGCGCGCTGCGCGGTCCGCCGGTGTTGTTGTATTTCGTTCGAGGGTGTTGCGGTTACTGCGTGTCGTCGGCCCATGCCTTCGCGGCGCGTACCGCGCGCTGCCAGCCGGCCATGCGCTGCTCGACCTGCTCCTTCGGCATCGACGGTGCGAAGCGGCGATCGAGCTGCCACTGGTCGCGCACTTCGTCGAGGTTCTTCCAGTAGCCGATCGCGAGGCCCGCGAGGTAGGCCGCGCCGAGCGCGGTCGTCTCGGTGATCTGCGGACGCACCGCGTCGACGCCGAGCAGGTCGGCCTGGAACTGCATCAGCAGGTCGTTCGCGCTCGCGCCGCCGTCCACCCGCAGCTCGCCGATGCTGATGCCCGAATCGGCTTCCATCGCGGCCAGCACGTCGAGCGACTGGTACGCGATCGCATCGAGCGCCGCGCGGGCCAGATGCGCGGCGCTCGTGCCGCGCGTGACGCCGAACACCGAGCCGCGTGCCCGTGCGTTCCAGTGCGGCGCGCCGAGGCCGGCGAACGCGGGCACGAGGTAGACGCCGTCGGTATGCGGCACACTCGCGGCGAGCGCTTCGATTTCCGCGGCCGTCTTGATGATGCCGACGCCGTCGCGCAGCCACTGCACGACCGCGCCCGCGATGAAGATGCTGCCTTCGAGCGCGTACTGCACGTCGTCGCCGATCTGCCATGCGATCGTCGTGACGAGGTTGTTCTTCGACTCGATCGGCTTGTCGCCGGTGTTCATCATCAGGAAGCAGCCGGTGCCGTAGGTGTTCTTCACCATGCCCGAGGTCGTGCACATCTGGCCGAACAGCGCCGCGTGCTGGTCGCCGGCGATGCCCGCGAGCGGGATCTTCGACGCGAACACGGTGGTCTTCGTGTGGCCGTAGATCTCCGACGACGCCTTCACTTCCGGCAGCATGCTGCGCGGGATGTCGAGCAGTTCGAGCAGCTCGCTGTCCCACTCGCGCGTGTGGATGTTGAACAGCATCGTGCGCGACGCGTTGGTCACGTCGGTCACGTGCAGTTCGTGCTTCGTGAAGTTCCACACGAGCCAGCTGTCGACGGTGCCGAACGCGAGCTTGCCCTGGCGCGCCTTGTCGCGCGCGCCCGGCACGTTGTCGAGGATCCAGCGGATCTTCGTCGCGGAGAAGTACGAGTCGATCGGCAGGCCGGTCTTCGCGCGCACCTTCGCTTCGAGGCCCTGCTTCTTCAGCGAATCGCAGAAGTCGGCGGTGCGGCGATCCTGCCAGACGATCGCGTTGTAGACGGGCTGGCCCGTCTCGCGATCCCAGACGATCGTCGTTTCGCGCTGGTTGGTGATGCCGATCGCGGCGATCGACGTGCCGTTCAGGCCCGTGCGGGTGACGGCTTCGGCGGCGACGCCGGCTTGCGTCGACCAGATTTCCTGCGGGTCGTGCTCGACCCAGCCGGGTTGCGGGTAGATCTGTTCGAATTCCTTCTGGGCGATCGATACGATATTGCCCTGGCGATCGAACAGCATCGCGCGGGAACTCGTGGTGCCCTGGTCAAGCGCGAGGATGTACTGGTCCTGCATGTCTCTCATCTCCATCCGTGGATTGGCTTAGTTGTGATGCGCGCCGCATGCGGGCGGCGCGTCGGTGAATCAACGTCGGTCAGGCAACTGCAACTGCATTCGCATCAGGCGTGCGGCGCATGCGCTGCGGCGAACCACGCATCGACCGCGGCGGTCACGGCGTCGAGCGTGCCGGGCGCGACGTGCAGCCCGAGCTTCGAGCGGCGCCACAGCACGTCCTGCGCGCAGGTCGCCCATTCGGCGTCGCGCAGGTAGCGCAGTTCCGCGTCGTGGATGCCCGGCGCGATTTCGGCGCCCAGATCGGCAAGCGACTTCGCGCCGTCGATCACGCGCTCCGCACGCGTGCCGTACGCGCGTGCATAGCGGCGCGCGAGTGCGGCGGGCAGCCACGGGTGGCGTTTCGCGAACGCGCCGGCGAACGCGTCGAACTTCGCGTTCGCGATGTCGCCGCCCGGCAGCGCGACGCCGGCCGTCCAGGTCTTCGCGTCGCGGCCGAGCGCGCGGCACAGCATGTCGCCGGCTTCTTCGGCGAGCTTGCGGAACGTCGTGATCTTGCCGCCGAACACCGACAGCAGCGGGGCGCCCGCGCCGTCGTCGAGCTCGAGCCGATAGTCGCGCGTGACGGCCGATGCGTTCGCCGCATTCTCGTCTTCCAGCAGCGGGCGCACGCCCGAATAGGTCCAGTGCACGTCGGCCGGCGAGATCTTGCGCTTGAAATAGCGGTTGATCGAATCGCACAGGTACTGCGTCTCGTCGCGATCGATCGCGACCTTCGCGGGATCGTTCGTGTATTCGACGTCGGTCGTGCCGATCAGCGTGAAGTCGTGCTCGTACGGAATCGCGAAGATGATCCGCTTGTCCGGATTCTGGAAGATGTACGCGTGATCGTGGTCGAACAGGCGGCGCGTGATGATGTGGCTGCCCTTCACGAGCCGCACGCTGTGATGCGCGCCGCGGCCGAGCGCGCCGTGCAGCACGTCGCCGACCCACGGGCCGGCCGCGTTCGCGATCGCGCGCGCGTGCACGACGCGGATCGACCCGTCGGCCTGCTGCAGCCGCGCTTCCCATTCGTCGCCGCGGCGTTCGGCGGAAACGAGCTTCGTGCGCGTCAGGATCTCGGCGCCGCGCTCCTTTGCATCCATCGCATTCAGCACGACGAGGCGGGCGTCGTCGACCCAGCCGTCGGAATACACGAAGCCGCGCTTGATCGAGTCGATCAGCGGCGCGCCGGCCGCATGGCGGCGCATGTCGATGCCGCGCGAGCCGGGCAGCAGTTCGCGTTTCGCGAGGTGATCGTAGAGGAACAGGCCGATGCGGATCAGCCAGGCCGGGCGCAGGTTCGGCATGTGCGGCATCACGAAGCGCAGCGGCCACATGATGTGCGGCGCCGCGCGCAGCAGCGTCTCGCGTTCCTGCAGCGCCTTGCGCACCAGCCCGAACTCGTTGTACTCGAGGTAACGCAGGCCGCCGTGAATCAGCTTCGTGCTGGACGACGACGTGTGCGACGCGAGGTCGTCCTGCTCGCAGAGCATGACCGACAGGCCGCGGCCGGCCGCATCGCGCGCGATGCCCGCGCCGTTGATGCCGCCGCCGACGACGAGCAGATCGTAGCGATTCGGTTGGGTCACCTGCTGTCCTTATCGTCTGTTGAAATATGGCGAACATGAAATGTTCGAATTCGAAATTTAACGAACGGAATCGAAAAAGTAAAGTTCGAAAAAGCGGGGCCAGTAGCGCGCGACACGATCCCGGACGATACTGGCGGAGTCGACCGTTTCGCGAGGTGAATCATGCGTATTGGGATGTGGGCCGGCATGTGCGCCGTCCTTCTGGCGGGCTGCAGCGCGGGGACGCCGCCGCTCACCGGCAACTGGCGGGCGCCGTCGTTCGTCGACTTGCAGACGTCGTGCGGCGGCACGGCGCGCGACTGGGGCGCGGACGCGCAGCCGGTCTACTCGACGCTGTACGACGCGTACGTGGCGAAACGGTATCGCGGGCTCACCGAAGCGAACTATTGCGCGTTCGTAAACGAACTTTCGACCCACTATGTGGCGCCCGACGCGGCGACACGGGCCGGCTGGATCGCGTATTTCAACGGCGCGCGCGCGCAGGCCATCAGCTGGCGGGCGGCGGTCGATCCGACGTTGCGCGGCGGCTGAAGCCGGCGGCGGCGAACGGGCAGGCGGGAGGCAGGAACGACCGCGCGGCCGGAGTCCGGCCGCGCGATCAGGTCAGGAACAGCGGGGCTTACGAATAGCGGTACTTGATGGATCGCAGCGCGGCGTCGCCGGTCTCGGTCACGCAGTATTTGCGCCCCGAGCCGAGCCCTTCCAGGCGGACGAGTTGTTGTTCGAGCAGGATGTCCAGTTCATCCCGATCCATGTCGCGCTGGTCAGGCGCGTCCTTTACAAGCAAGAGCGTGGCGAATTCATGCGGACTCAGCATCGTTCTCTCCATGGCAATCGGACTGCCCGCGCGGCCGGCGCATACGCCGCCGCGCGATACCCCGCAGGGGTATGGCTTGGGGGGAAAGCTGTATTCGCCGGCCCTGCAATTCGCACCGCCCTGGCACAGGCGGCTCGGCGAACGGGCCGGGGAACTGGAGTCTAGTCGAGCGCGCAGGCAACGACAAATCGTGCCCCGTTAATTTTCCGTTTGACAGAAAGGGCCACCACAAGCGGTCCGCGCGCGGCGCCAACTTCTTGATTTCACTTGAAGTTTCAGGTGCAGTGCAGCATCGCAAGCGTCATTCCGCGACGTACACCTGGGTGCCGGCGGCGGCCACCGTATCGGCCATCTCGGGCGGCAGCGGCTTGTCGGTGAAAAGCGCGTGCACCTGGCTCAGATGGCCCTGGCGCACCAGCGCCGGGCGGCCGACCTTCGAATGGTCGGTCACGAGGTAGACCGTGCGCGCATGCTGCATGATCGCCTCGGCGACGCGCACCTCGCGCGTGTCGAAATCGCGCAGCGTGCCGTCGGCCTCGATCGCCGACGTGCCGATGATCGCGTAGTCGACCTTGAACTGGCGGATGAAGTCGATCGCGAGCTCGCCGACGATGCCCTTGTCCCACGGCCGCACGATGCCGCCCGTGATCAGCACCTCGCAGTCGGGGTAGCCGCTCATCATCGACGCGACGTTCAGGTTGTTCGTGATCACGTGCAGCCCGTGATGGCGGTTCAGCGCGCGCGCGACTTCCTCGGTCGTCGTGCCGAGGTTGATGAACAGCGACGCCTGGTCGGGGATGTGCGACGCCGCGAGCGCCGCGATGCGCCGCTTCTCGTCGTGGAACATCCGCTGGCGCGCCGTGTACGACACGTTCTCCGAGCTGGTCGGCAGGCTCGCGCCGCCGTGGTAGCGGCGCAGCAGGTTCAGGTCGGCGAGCCAGTTCACGTCGCGGCGGATCGTCTGCGGCGTCACCGCGAAGTGCGCGGCGAGATCGTCGACGGTCACGAAGCCGTCGCGCTGCACCCATTCGAGCAGTTCCTGCTGGCGCGCGTTGAGGGTGAGGCGGGGATCTCGGGTCATGGCTCGATGGTCGTGTCGTGAGACGGAGCGGGTATTGTAAGGGCGGCAACGGCGTTCGGCCGGCCTGCCGGGCATCGCTGCACATGATTCATGTAGAAATTGCATGGATTCATGTGACAAATGAATTTGTGCGATTGCGCTGATCGCGCTGCAATGGCGGATTGCCCGCTCACGCGGGCGGGTTCATTCGGCTTTCGACGAGGTGGTATCGATGACTGATTTCAACTGGCACAACCCGTATCCGTCGACCCGCATTCCGGTGTTCGCGCGCAACGTCGTGTCGACGTCGCACCCGCTGGCCGCGCAGGCCGGGCTGCGGATGCTGTGGAAGGGCGGCAACGCGGTGGACGCGGCGCTCGCCGCCGCCGCCGCGATCACGGTCGTCGAGCCCGTGTCGTGCGGGCTCGGCGGCGATGCATTCGCGCTCGTGTGGGACGGCGAGCGGCTGTCGGGGCTGAATGCATCGGGCGTCGCGCCGGCCGCCTGGAACGTCGACTACTTCCGCAAGCGCCATGGCGAGGACGCGCGCGGCATCGCGAACAAGCCGACGCGCGGCTGGGACACCGTCACCGTGCCGGGCGTGATCGCAGGCTGGGAAGCGCTGCACGCGAAGTTCGGTTCGCTGCCGTTCGCGGACCTGCTCGAGCCGGCGATCGAGATTGCGGAGCGCGGCTATGCGGTGCCGCCGATCGTCGCGCACAAGTGGGCGGCGGCCGTTCCCGAACTGCAGGGCCTGCCGGGCTTCGCGGACACCTTCATGCCGCGTGGCCGCGCGCCGCTCGTCGGCGAACGCGTGTGCCTGCCCGGTCATGCGCAGACGCTGCGCACGCTCGCGAAGGACGGCGCCCGTGCGTTCTACGAAGGCGCGCTCGCCGAGCGTATCGCCGCGTTCGCGCGCGAAGGCGGCGGGGCGCTGACCGAAGCCGACCTGCGCGCGTACCGGCCGGAATGGGTCGAGCCGATCGGCAAGCGCTTCGGCCGCCACACGATTCACGAGATCCCGCCGAACGGGCAGGGCATCGCCGCGCTGATCGCGCTCGGCATCGCCGAGCATGCGGGCGCGACCGAATGGCCGGTCGACTCGGTCGATTCGCAGCATCTGCAGATCGAGGCGATGAAGCTCGCGTTCGCGGACGTCTATCGCTACGTCGCCGATCCGCGTGCGATGGACGTCACGCCCGAACAGATGCTCGACGATGGCTATCTCGCCGAACGCGCGAAGCTGATCGATCCTGCACGTGCGACGCACTTCGCCGCCGGCCGCCCGCATTCGGGCGGCACGATCTACCTGTCGGCGGCCGACGAACGCGGGATGATGGTGAGCTTTATCCAGTCGAACTACATGGGCTTCGGTTCGGGGCTCGTGGTACCCGGCACGGGCATTGCGCTGCAGAATCGCGGGCACGGCTTCTCGATGGACCCGGCTTCGCCGAACGTCGTCGCGGGCGGCAAGCGGCCGTTCCACACGATCATCCCGGCGTTCGTCACCGAGGAAGCCAACGGCCGCACCGAGGCCGTGATGAGCTTCGGCGTGATGGGCGGCGACATGCAGCCGCAAGGCCACCTGCAGACCATCGTGCGGATGCTCGGCTATGGCCAGCAGCCGCAGGCCGCGTGTTGCGCGCCCCGCTGGAAGGTCAACCGCGACTTCACGCTCGACGTCGAGGCGACGATGAACCGCGCGACGGTCGACGCGCTGGCCGCCCGCGGCCATACGATCAAGTCGATCGACGATCCTTACATGGATTTCGGTTCGGGGCAGTTCGTGTGGCGCCTCGATCCCGACGATCCGGAGCGCGGCTACGTAGCCGCGAGCGACAGCCGGCGCGACGGGCTGGCAGTCGGTTTCTGACGGATCGCTTCCAGCTTTCCCGGCAGTTTTCCCGCATCACGGGCGGCCCGGCGGCCGCCCGTTTCGTTTGGGCTCGGCGCATACCATCGAATGCGCGCAAGCGGTTTGAAGGTCTCGTCTAACGAACGGCAACAGGCGCCGTGGAACTGCGCCTGTCGGGGATGGTCAGTGCTTTGGAGCACGAACATCAAAGTCCGGCTAAGATGCCAGGATGGTTCGGCCGGACCGATTCACTATAAACGCATGTAAAACGCCGCCCGCGGATCGGCTGGCGCCTGTGCCCCAGGCATGGGCCGGCCTCCGCGCGACGACTGGGAGCGCACCACCATGGACACCAAAACGACGCATGTGATGCCGTGGCGTATCGAGGACATCGACCTGAACCGGATCGATCGTCAGCGTGCCGCCGCGAACGAGGATCTGCTGCTGCTGCTGTGCGCGTCGTCGTTCATCGAAAGCGGCTCGGATCTCTATACGAGCAATCTGAGCGAATTCTTCAATGACGATCCGGAAGTCTCCTCATGGCTCAACAATGCATGGGAGCACGAAGAATTGCAGCACGGCCGCGCGCTGAAGGCGTACATCGCGCACGTGTGGCCCGAGTTCGACTGGGATACCGCCTTCGCGAATTTCTTTGCCGAGTATTCGAAGACCTGCTCGGTCGACGCGTTCGAGAAAACCCGCGCACTCGAAATGGTCGCACGCTGCGTCGTCGAGACGGGCACGGCCACGCTCTATCGCGCGATCAACGAATGCTCGGACGAGCCGGTGCTGAAGGAAATCACCGACAACATCCGCACGGACGAAGTGCGTCACTACAAGCACTTCTTCAAGTTCTTCAAGAAGTACAACCAGGTCGAAGGCAACGGCCGGCTCGCGGTGCTCGGTGCGCTGGCGCGCCGCGTGATGGAAATCAAGAACGAGGATTCCGAGATCGCGCTGCGCCATGTATTCGCGATCCGCTATCCGGACCGCGTCGGCGACAGCCAGTACAACCGCGAGCGCGCCGCGCGCATCAATTCGCTGGTCCGGCGCAACCTGTCGGCCGACATGTGCGTGAAGATGCTGCTCAAGCCGCTCGACCTGCCCGCGAAGATCCAGCCGGGCGTCCACTATCCGCTCACGAAGATCACGCGGCACGTGTTCCTGCGCTGAGCGCGGCGGCGGGGCCCGTCGCGCGTATGCTGGCGCATCCTCATCCGATCCGCACCCGGGCCACGCCATCATGACCGATACTCATCGCCACGCGCTCGAACAATGGACGTTCGACACGTGGCCGTCCGCCGTCGTGTCGCTGTTCGACGGCACCGCACTCGAGCGTCATGCCGACGTCGCCGCGTCGCTGATCGTCGCGACCGACGACGGCCAGTTGCGCACGACGCTGCTCGGCGTCGGTGAGATCTATGCACACGATGCGCGCACGCTGCTGATCGCGCTCTGGCCGAAGTCGCGGGCGGCGCGTGCAATCGCGCAACGGCGCACGGCCGCGTTGACGCTCGTCGCGGACGGTGCGTTCTTTCAGGCGCAACTGGAGATGGCGCCGCTCGAGGGAGACTTCGGCGGACTGGCCGGATTCGCTGCGACGATCGCGCAAGGCGATGCGCAGCGGGTCGGCTATGCGCGTCTCGCGACAGGCGTCACGTTCACGCTGGAAGGGGAGCGCGCCGCGGTGCTCGCACGCTGGCAACGCCAGATCGAGCACCTGCGGCGCGCGGCCGCGCGGCTTCAGTGACCGCGCTGGCCGCTGCGCGACGAACGGTTGCGGTTCGGATGCGCAGCGTTGCCGCTTGCCGGGCGGGCGCTGTTGCCGCCGCTCGCCGGACGTCCGCCGCTATTACCACCGGCGCCGGCGCCGCCTTGCGTGCGCGGCTTCGCGGCCTTCTGCGGTGCAGCCTTCGGTTGCCCGGCCTTCGGTTGCGCGTTGCCGTCGCGTTTCGCGGCCGGCTGGCCTGAGCCGCCGGCACGCGGCTGGCGATTGCCGCCGCCACCACCACCGCCACCGCCGCGCGGCTGCTGCTGCCCGCGGCGCTGCTGGATCGGCTCCGGCTTCACGTTCGGATCGGGTTCGAAGCCCGCGATCACTTCCTGCGGGATCTCGCGCTTGATCAGCCGCTCGATGTCGCGCAGCAGCTGCTTCTCGTCGACGCACACGAGCGACACGGCTTCGCCGGTCGCGCCTGCGCGGCCCGTGCGGCCGATCCGGTGCACGTAATCCTCGGGTACGTTCGGCAGGTCGAAGTTGACGACGTGCGGCAACTGGTCGATGTCGATCCCGCGCGCGGCGATGTCGGTCGCGACGAGCACCTGCAGCGTGTTGCTCTTGAACTCGGCCAGCGCGCGCGTGCGTGCCGACTGGCTCTTGTTGCCGTGGATCGCCATCGCGCTGATGCCGTCCTTCGTCAGCTGCTCGGCGAGCCGGTTCGCGCCGTGCTTGGTGCGCGTGAACACGAGCACCTGGAACCAGTTGTGTTCGCGGATCAGGTGCGTGAGCAGCTCGCGCTTGCGGTCGCGGTCGACCGGGTGGATCTTCTGCGCGACGCTTTCGGCGGTCGTGTTGCGGCGAGCGACCTCGATCAGCGCCGGCGAGTCGAGCAGGCTGTCGGCGAGCGCCTTGATTTCATCGGAGAAGGTCGCCGAGAACAGCAGGTTCTGGCGCTTCGGCGGCAGCTTCGCGAGTACGCGCTTGATGTCGTGGATGAAGCCCATGTCGAGCATCCGGTCGGCTTCGTCGAGCACGAGGATGTCGAGATTCGACAGGTCGATGGTCTTCTGCTGCATGTGGTCGAGCAGGCGTCCCGGCGTCGCGACGACGATGTCGACGCCGCGCTTGAGCGCATCGATCTGCGGATTGATGCTGACGCCGCCGAACATCACGGTCGAGCGCAGCTTCACGTACTTGCTGTACGCGCGCACGCTTTCCTCGACCTGGGCGGCGAGTTCGCGCGTCGGCGTGAGGATCAGTGCGCGCACCGCGCGCTTCGCGCCACGTTGCTCGGTGTAGAACGTGTGCAGGCGTTGCAGGATCGGCAGCGTGAAGCCGGCGGTCTTGCCGGTGCCGGTCTGTGCGCCGGCGAGCAGGTCGCCGCCGCCGAGGACGGCCGGGATCGCCTGCTGCTGGATCGGGGTCGGCGACGTGTAGCCGAGCTCGTTGACCGCCTTGACCAGCGGTTCGGCCAGGCCGAGAGATTCGAAAGACATAGATACCACTCTTGAGTTTTATGATCGGCGATGCATCGCGCGGCCCGCGCGGCAAACCTGCATCGCAAAACAGCCAAAAAGCAAAAGGGCGCGGCCGCGGTTTCCCGCAGCCGCGCCCCGTGTGTGTGAGCCGCTTCTTAGTCGAGCGGCGCGGAACGCAGATCGCTCACCTGTTGCGGCGAGATCGGCGTACCGTTGTTACCCCAAGACATCCGGATATACGTGACGACCGCCGCGACCTCCTGATTCGACAGCGACTGTGCGAACGGCGGCATCCCATACGGACGCGGATTCTTGAACGTGCTCGGCGGGTAGCCGCCATTCAGCACCATGCGGATCGGGTTGACGGCCGATTCCATCATGATCGAGTGGTTGCCCGCGAGCGGCGGATAGGCCGGCGGCTTGCCGGCGCCGGTTTCGGCGTGGCAGGTCGCGCAGTTGTCCGCGTAGATCTTCTTGCCCTGGTCGAACAGCGCGTTGCCGAACTGCTTCGACGGCTCGTACTGCATGTTCTTCGGCGCTTCAGCCTTCTGCGGGATCGACTTCAGGTACGTCGACATCGCGCGCGTATCTTCGTCGGTCATGTACTGCAGGCTGTTGTGGACCACGTCCGCCATCGGGCCGAATACCGCGCCCTTCTGCGACACGCCGGCTTGCAGCAGGTCGGACAGCTCCTGCACGTGCCAGTCGCCGAGGCCGAGTTCCTTGTCGTTCGTCAGCGACGGCGCATACCAGTTCTGCAGCGGGATCAGGCCGCCGGCGAACGCCGACGAGCTCACCGGGCCGCCCATCATGTTGATCGACGTGTGGCACATCGAGCAGTGGCCGAGGCCTTCGACGAGATATGCGCCGCGGTTCCATTCGACCGACTTCGTCGGATCCGGCTTGTACTCGCCTTCCTTGAAGAACAGCGTGCGCCAGCCGATCAGCAGGTTGCGGTTGTTGAACGGGAACTTCAGTTCGTGCGGACGGCTCGGCACCGACACCGGCGCCACCGAGCGCAGGTACGCGTAGATCGCGTCCGAATCGGCGCGCGTGACCTTCGTGTAGCTCGCGAACGGGAAACCCGGGTACAGCAGGCTGCCGTCCTTCGAGCGACCCGTGTGCATCGCGCGGTAGAAGTCGTCCGACGTCCACTTGCCGATACCGGCCTGGTCGTCCGGCGTGATGTTCGGCGTGTACATCGTGCCGAACGGCGTCGCCATCGGCAGGCCGCCGGCGAACGACTTGCCGCCGCGCACGGTGTGGCACGCGATACAGTCGCCGACGCGCGCGAGGTATTCGCCCTTCTTGATCAGCGCGGCCTGGTCGGCCGGCGTGGCCGCGACGGCGGCAGCGCCGTGCAGCGTGTCGTTGCCGGGCCACAGGACCGGCACGAGGGCGGCGGCCGCGACGATCGCGACGGCCGAGAGTGCAAACAGGGACTTGCGTTTCATTGTGTCTGTCTCCCTTGCCTTATTGCGGTTCGCTGCCGCAGGCGAGCGGAGTCTTCATCGAACGCGCCGGGGCCGGCACGGGGTTGGCGGGCGCCGGTTGCGCGGCGAGCCATGCGGTCACGGCCGTCACGTCTTCGTCGGAAAGCTTCGCGGCGATGTCGTGCATGCAATCGGGCGCCTTCGCGTGGCGGTTGCCCGAGCGCCATGCGCCGAGCTGCGCGCTCAGGTAATCGGCGTGCAGGCCGACGAGGCCCGGGATCGCCGGCTGCATGCCGGTGAGCCCTGCGCCGTGGCAGGCCACGCAGGCCGGCAGCTTGCGGGACGGGTCGCCCTGCGTGACGAGCTGCTTGCCGCGTGCGAGCGTCGCGGCCGGCAGCGTCGGCTTCGCCGGCGTCGGGTACGGCGGACGCTCGGCCGAGAAGTGCTCGGCGATTTCGCGCAGGTAGTCGTCGTTCAGGTACGTCAGCAGGTAGTTCATCGGCGGGTACTTGCGCCGGCCGTCACGGAAGTTGACGAGCTGGTTGTACAGGTACTCGGCCGGCTTGCCGGCAAGACGCGGGAAATAGTCGTTGTCCGTGCCTTGGCCGTGAACGCCGTGGCATGCGGTACAGCCGCGCACGCGCTCGGCCATGGTATCGGGTGCCTTGAGCGGCGCCTGCTGGGCGTGCGCTTGCTCCGTGGGCTTGGTCTGCGCTTGGGCAGCGCTCATAAGGCCCGCGCCGCCGATCATCAGAACGGCGAGCAGCGGACGGAAGAGGCGTCTTGAAGACACACGAGACTCCATGTTTATTCGTCGGGGACCTTGTCCGGGCTACGATCGGCTCGGCGCATGGACGGCAGGACAGCCGGGCTGCTGCGACGCGGCATTCTATCATCGATGGGTAATGACGGCTATTTGACGAAAGGACATCGGTTCCTGTCTGTTTGCGACTTGCGACAATTTGACGCGCATTGCGCGACGGTCGAGTGAACCGGCGTGCGCTTTCACCCTCGAAGACCGTACACTCGCGGGTCGCGCGGCGCCGCCTCCGCCGCAGGTCCAGTCATTTCTCCCGTTTCCGGATTCATCGATGACGTTTCTTACCCTGCCGTTGCCTGCCTCACGCTGTCCGTCCCGTTGCCGCCGCATTGCCGGCCTGCCGCTTGCGGGAGGGAATGCGCGATGAAGTTCGACAGCTTGTGGATCGGTCAGGTCGCGCTTGCTGCGCTGATGGATGCGGCGTTCGCGATGGCGGTCGGCTCGGCGCTGCTCAAGGCGTGGCTCGGCAAGGACGGCGCGCGGCCGCTCGTCGCGCCGTCGCATCCCGCATGGCTGCGCGCGCAACATTCGCTGGTCGCGGCGGCGCTGGCGCTGGTGCTCGCCGATCTCGGCTGGCTCGTCTACGAGGCCGCGACGATGAGCGGCGCGGGGCTCGGCGGCGCGTTCGCCGCGATGCCCGTCATGCTGATGCAGACGCACACGGGCTTCGCGTGGAGCGTCGCGTTCGCCGGCGCGGTGGTGCTCGCGATCGTCGCGCTCGCGAAGCCGGACGGCCCGGTCGCGCATGCGGTGCTGTGGCTCGCGGTGATCGTGGTCGCGGCCGGCAAGGCCTCGCTCGGCCATGCGGCCGATAGCGGCGTGCTGTCCGCGGCTGTCGGCGTGCAGACGCTGCACCTGCTGGCCACCGCCGTATGGGGCGGCCTCGTGCTCGCGGGCGGGCTCGCGGTGCTGCCGGCGCTGGGGGCGTCGGTCGCGCGCGGCGCGCTGATCCGCATCGGCCAGCACCTGTCGCGCACGTCGATCGTCGCGGTCGTCTTCGTGCTCGGCACCGGCGTGCTCAACGCGATCCGCGGGCTCGGCGGTTCGCTCGCGCCGCTCGACGGCAGCACGTGGGGGCGCGTGTTGCTGCTGAAGCTGCTGCTCGTCGCGCTCGCGCTCGTGCTCGGCGGGCTCAACCGCTTCTCGGCGCTGCCGCGCCTGCGCCGCACCGCGTCGACCGAGGACGCGCACACGTTCCGCAACATCCTGCATCTCGAAGGGATGACGATGATCGGGGTGTTCGTCGCGGCGGCCGTGCTGTCGTTCAGCGTGCCGGGGTTCGCGGCGCTCGGCTGACCGGGGAGGCCGTGCGGGGCAGGGTAGCGACGCTTCTGTCGACGCCCCGCGGATCGCAGAAGCAAAAACGGCCGCCTGTCGGGCGGCCGTATCGTTCCGAAGCCGGTACGCGGCGTGATCGTCGCGCATCCCGGCTCGTCTCACTCCTTCATCACCACTCCGCGACGCTGCCGTCCGCGTGGCGCCACACCGGGTTGCGCCAGCGATGGCCCGTCTTCGCCATCTCGCGCACCTTCTCCTCGTTCACGTCGATGCCGAGCCCCGGGCCCTGCGGGATCGCGACGAAGCCGTCTTCGTAGCGGAACACCTCGGGGTTGCGCAGGTAGTCGAGCAGGTCGTTGCCCTGGTTGTAGTGGATGCCGAGGCTCTGTTCCTGGATGAACGCGTTGTAACTGACCGCGTCGAGCTGCAGGCACGCGGCGAGCGCGATGGGCCCAAGCGGACAGTGCAGCGCGAGTGCGACGTCGTAGCTTTCCGCGAGCGTCGCGATCTTGCGGCACTCGGTGATGCCGCCCGCGTGCGATGCGTCCGGCTGGATGATGTCGACGTAGCCGCCCGCGAGGATGTGCTTGAAGTCCCAGCGCGAGTACAGCCGTTCGCCGAGCGCGATCGGCGTGTTGGTCTGGTTGACGATGTCGCGCAGCGCCTCGGCGTTCTCCGACAGCACCGGCTCCTCGATGAACATCAGCTTGTACGGATCGAGCTCCTTCGCGAGCACCTTCGCCATCGGCTTGTGCACGCGGCCGTGGAAGTCGACGCCGATCCCGACGTGCGGGCCGACCGCGTCGCGCACCGCCGCGACGTTCGCGATCACCTGCTCGACCTTGTCGTAGGTGTCGACGATCTGCAGCTCTTCGGAGCCGTTCATCTTCACGGCCTTGAAGCCGCGCTCGACGACCGCGCGTGCATTGTTCGCGACGTCGCTCGGCCGGTCGCCGCCGATCCACGAATACACCTTGATGCGGTCGCGCACCTGGCCGCCCAGCAGCGCGTGCACCGGCACGCCGTGATGCTTGCCCTTGATGTCCCACAGCGCCTGGTCGACGCCCGCGATCGCGCTCATCATGATCGGGCCGCCGCGGTAGAAGCCCGCGCGGTACATCACCTGCCAGTGATCCTCGATCAGGAGCGGGTCGCGGCCGACGAGGTAGTCGGCCAGTTCCTGCACGGCGGCCTCGACCGTGTGCGCGCGGCCTTCGACGACCGGCTCGCCCCAGCCGACGATACCCTCGTCGGTTTCGATCTTGAGGAACAGCCAGCGGGGCGGGACGACGAAAGTTTCGAGGCGGGTGATTTTCACGATGCGAGTCTCCATGGTTGACCGGCGCGGGCGCTCGGGCGCGGCGCACGGTCGCGTGCTTTCACGGTTATCCTAGCGTAGCCCGATAAAAAATAGTATTAATAGCACTATTGTGCAGATAGTGGGCAGCCGGCACGCCGGCGCAACGGAGAACGATCATTCAACGCGACCTGCATGGACAGACGGCCTTCCGGCTCGCGACGGCGATCCTGCGCGGCGACTATCCGCCCGAATCGCTGCTGCCGAGGGAACCCGACCTGATGGAGATGTACGGCGTGAGCCGTACGGTGATGCGCGAGGCGCTGCGCACGCTGACGTCGAAGGGGCTGGTCGAATCGCGGCCGAAAGTCGGCACGCGCGTGCGCCCACGCCGTGCGTGGAACCTGCTCGATGCCGATCTGCTCGACTGGTATGCGCGCGTGGCGCCGCCGCTCGCGTTCGCGCTGAAGCTGCAGGAGATGCGCGAGATGATCGAGCCGTACGCGGCCGCGCTGGCCGCGCGTACCCATACACCCGACGCGTTCGACGCGATCGAGGGCGCGGCGCGCGCGATGGCCGCCGCGCGCAACGTCGACGAATGGGTGCGCGCCGACCTGCGCTTTCACCTGAGCGTGCTGGAGGCCGGCGGCAACGAGCTGCTGGTGCCGCTCGGCGCGCTGATCGATCGCACGCTCGAGGCGCAACTGCAGCTGAACGCGCGTCGGGCGGACGTGTACAACGCGTCGCTCGCCGAGCATACGGCCGTCAGCGATGCGATCCGCGTGCGCGACGAGGACGGCGCGCGCCGCGCGATGGCAACGCTGCTCGCGGTGACGCGCGCGCGGATCGAGATGTCGTGACGGGAGCAGGGCGGTTGGTGCCGCGCCGTCAGGCGTTCGCGCAGCCGCCCGGCTTGTGGATGCGTTCCGTCGACGGCGGATACTTCGCGAGCAGGCTCGCCGGCCGCCGCGGGCGCGCGACCAGGTCGCCGCCGCAGTTCGGGCAGCGGCCCTTCAGCACGTCGTCCGCGCAGGTCGCGCAAAACGTACACTCAAATGTACAGATGCGCGCTTCCGCCGAATCGGGCGGCAGGTCCTTGTCGCAGCATTCGCAGCCGGGGCGCAGTTCGAGCATGACGGTCTCCTGGGTCGGTGGGGATGGGCGCCGCCCGGACATTGCGTGCGGCGCATGCGAGCGCTACTGTACGCGTTTGGATCGGCCCGGCCAACGGTGTCCCGCCCGGGCGCCGGCGATGCGCACGGGCTGCACCGGGAGACGACCATGCTTTATCGCGGAAGCTGTCATTGTGGAGACGTGACGTTCGAGGCGGAAGGCGACCTGCAGGGCGTGATGGCGTGCAACTGCTCGATCTGCCAGCGCAAGGGTGCGCTGATGTGGTTCGTGCCGCGCGACCACATGAAGCTGCTGACGCCCGACGAGAATCTGGCGACCTACATGTTCAACAAGCACGTGATCCGGCATCGCTTCTGCAAGCGCTGCGGGATTCATGCGTTCGGCGAAGGCGTCGATCCGAAGGGCACCGCGATGGCCGCGATCAACGTGCGCTGCCTCGAGGGCGTCGACCTCGACGCGCTGCCCGTCACGCACTACGACGGCCGCTCGCACTGAGCGGCGCGCCGGCGCGGGCGCCTGCGCGCCGCGATCAGGTCAGGATGGTTGCACGGCCGCCGCGTTCGGCGCAGGCGTTTCCGCTTGCGGCGCCGGGCCGGCGGTGCGCGTGCCGGCGTCGGCCGGGCGTTCGATCAGCGGCGCGAGCGCCGGCGCCATCGACTTCAGCAATTGCACCGCCATCGCGCTCGTGAAATCGTAGCGCGCCGCATACGGCTCGTGCGCGGTCGCCGTCAGCACCCCGAAGAACCGGTCGCCGATCACGAACACGAAGGTGCCGCTGCGGTTGACCTTGCGCGACTCGATCAGCCGCGCGCCGCGTGCATAGACGTTGAAGCGCTGGTCACCCGTCCCCGTCTTGCCGTACACGTCGAGCGTCTTGCCGTCCGGCAGCGTGAGCCCGCCCGCGAGGCGGCGCGCGGTGCCGTGGAGCACGACGTCGCGCAGCAGCGCGTGCGTCACGTTGACGATCTCCGGCGCCAGCATCGGCTGCGGCTGCGCGGCCGCGCGCACGAAGCGGGTTTCGTACGGCGTGCCCTTCGCGAAATCGAGCCGCGTGATCGTCTCGGTCGGCGCCTTCTGGCCGCCGTCCGCGATCAGGCCGATCAATTTCGCGAGCGCATCGGGCTGGTCGCCCGATGCGCCGATCGCGGCCGCATAGGACGGCGTCACTTCCGCGAACGGGTAGCCGAGCGCGCGCCACGACTTCGTGATCTCCGCGTACGCGCGCAGCTCGACCATGCGGCGGATGCGCCGGTCCTGCGTCGCGTGGTAGCGGGTCTTGTACAGCCACGAATACGTGTAGAAACGCGCATCGCGGCTGTCGCGCTGAACGTCGGCGAGCGCTGTGCCCGGGTGCGCGCGCAGGTAGTTGAGCGTCCACAGCGCGAGCGGATGGACGCTCGCGATATAGCCGCGGTCGTTGAGGTTGAAGCGGTCGATCGCGTACTTCGCATAGAGCGCGGCGAGATCGTCGTCGGACAGCGTCGCGGCCGGCGTGCCCTTCAGTTGCGCACGCATCTGCGCATCGAACCACGCGAGCGATTCGTTCGGCGCGACGCTGCGCAGCACCGTCGCGATCTTCGGCGGCGACTTGCGTACGTCGCGCAGCATCAGCGCGAGCGCGTCGTCGGGCGCCTTGCCCGCATAGCGCGTGTAGTAGCGCTTCACGTAGACCTGGCTTTCGCCGTCGACGAATTGCTGGAGGTAATGCTGGCGCTGCGCGGGATCGTTGAGCCACGACGACGACGGGCCGGCCGCCTGCAGCGTCTCGTAGTGGACGATGTCGCGCATCAGCCGCACGAACACGAGGTTCACCGAGTGCTCGAACGCCGCGTGCAGCGTCAGGATGCGGCCGTTGTCCGACTTCTCGAAGTTGGAGAACACCTGCGCGCCGCCGCCCGTGTAGAACACGTCCGGGCTCGCCGAATACTTGCGTTCGACGGCCGCGTCGAGCATCGCCTGCAGCGAGCGGTCGCGCGTATGCGACAGGTAGTCGAGCGCCCAGCGCGACAGAGCATCGATCGGATCGGGCTTCACGCGCGCCAGCTCCGCGTTCGACAGGTTCGCATAACGCGCATGCAGGTCGGCGACGATCTGCAGGTACGTGATCAGCGTGCGCAGCTTCGCGGTCGAGCCGAGGTTGATGCGGCCGCCGCGATTCACGTCGAACGGCTGGTTCACGCTGTCGGTCTGCACGCGCAGCATGTTCGCGCCGTTGCGGTGCTCGTACAGCGTAAAGCTGTACGTGAGGTGCGACGGGTCGTCCTTCGGCGCGAGCATCTCGAAACCGTACAGGCCGGCGGCCTGCGCGCCGTCGCGCGTCGACGCCCGCGCGAGCCGCTCGGCGACCGCCTGCTGCACGCCGTTGTCGAGGGTGCTGGTGGCCTGGAGGTCGAGCTGGTCGAGCTGGTACAGGTCGCTGATGCCGAGCGCCGACAGCAGCGACGCACGCGCGGAGGTGACGGCCTTGCGCGACACGAACGACTGCACGCGCGGGGCCGGCGGCGGCGCGCTGCGTTCGATCTGCGCGGCGAGCGCGGCATCGCGCAGCGCGGGCGAGATCACGCCGCCGTTCGACAGCAGCCGCAGGTAGCTGTCGGTCAGCTTCTGCAGCGCCGGATAGCCGCGATTGAGGAAGTACGACGGCGCGCGCTGCGCGATCAGCAGCGACAACACCTCGCGGAACGTCTTGCCCTGCTGGTCGACGTTGTCGCCGGTGGTCGGCGCGGACAGCACGCGGTTCACGTCGTTGAAGTCGCGGCCGTACCACGCGGCGAGACCGTCGCCGATGCCGGTGATTTCGCCCACGTGCGGCCGCGCGGCGAGCGGCACCGAGTTCAGGTAGCGCACCACGATCGTGCGGCGCGCGAGCATCGTCTGCGGGCCGTTCAGGTAGGCGCGCACCGACGCGGAGGCGATCTGCCGCAGCTTCTCGGGCGGCGTCGCGGTGCGGCCCTCGGGCGAATGGCGGAACTTCTCGATCTGCGTCGCGAGCGTGCTGCCGCCCGGGCGCGCCTGGTGGCGGTTGACGACGTGCAGCGCCTGGTCGGCGAGCGCGCGGCCGAAGCGCCCCCAGTCGAGTGCCGGGTTGCGGTTCGGCTCGTTCGCATCGAGCAGGTAGCGATCCTCGATGAACAGCAGCGAATCGGTGATCACGCGCGGCACCGTGTCGAAGTCGGCATAGACGCGCTGCGGGAACACGGTCGCGAACAGCGGCGAGCCGGTCGAATCGAACAGCATCAGGCCAGTCTGGTCTTTCTCTTCGTAAGGAAGGAACAGCCCGCGCTGGCCGAGCGACAGCATCCGCTGCGAATCGCGCGCCTGTTCGCTGACGACGAAGCCGCGCGCGAGCAGCCGCTGCTGGAACGCGGGAATCATCGCGTAGCCGAAGCGCTGGTCGTACGGGCCGTTCGCGGGGAAGCGGATGTGATCGCTCGGCCCCGCCTCGACCGTGTAGCCGACGTCGCGGGTGAGCTCGGACAGGTAGCGCGCCTGCAGCCGGGACGTTTCGATCTCGGTCTGCACGAGCCGCGCGACGATCGCCACCGCGATCAGCAGTGCGGCGAGCAAAGACCACTTGACCCACGTCCAGACCGATGCGGCACCGGTCACGCGCGGCAGGATACGATTCAGCGGCCGATTCATGGCGGCGTCTCCCTGAGGGACGCGGTTATCCGGCCGCACCCCATTAAGGATTAGTGTAGTCCTCCGCGGCGGGCTGCCAAGAGCGGTTGACTACCGAGATGCGCCGGCGCAACAGGCGTGCCCAGGCCAGCCGGGCGACGGGCCAACGGCCGTCGGCGCGCCTGCCGGCGCGCCGCCACGGCCATGCGAGGGTCGAGCGGGCAGCGGTGAGTCGGCGTGAAAAAATGGTGCGCGATTCCACGGTTCATTCAACTGACGAAATGGTCGATCAGGTGATCGACGAAAAGCCGGGCCTTGCGCGGAAAGTGCCGCCGGCTCGGGTACGCGACATTCATCTCGAGTTCCTCCAGCAGATAGCCCGGAAGCAGCGCGATCAATCGGCCTGTATCGAGATCCGGCTGGACGAGGAAGTCGGGCAGGACCGCGATGCCCATGCCCGACAGCGTCCAGTTGCGCAGCAGTCCGATGTTGTTCGACGACGCGGACTTGTTGGGCCGCACGGTAATGCGCGTCTGTTCGTGGTCGAACGACAGGTATTCGCCGGCGAAATCGGCATGGAACGCGAGACACGCATGCGACGCGAGATCGTGCGGATGGGCCGGCGCGCCATGTCGTTCGACATAGTGTGGCGCAGCGCAGACGATCCGGTGGATTCGCGAGAGCGGGCGCTTCACGAGGGTGTTGTTGCTGATGTGCTGGGACAGCAGCAGCCCGAGGTCGAAGCCCTCGGAGACGAGGTCGACGTGACGGTCCACGATCGTGACTTCCGGCACGATGGCCGGATGGCGTGCCTTGAACGCGTCGATGGCCGGCGCGAGCACGTGCATGCCGAACATGACCGGCGCGGCGATTTTCAGCGATCCGATCGGCTCGTGGTGCATCGATGCGATCGTTTCCTCGACCCGGTCGATTTCCTCGATCACGTGACGGATCTGCGCCAGATAGAGGTGGCCCGCGTCGGTCAGCGACAAACTGCGGGTCGTGCGATTCAGCAGGCGTGCGCCGAGCCGGTCCTCGATGCCCATGACGAGCCGGGTGGCCGACGAATTGGAGATGTTCAGTTCCGTGGCCGCGCGCGCAAAACTGTGCAGTTCGGCGACCTTGACAAATAACCGCATCGGTAGGAGTTCGTCCATTTTTTTATCGATAAAGAGAAAGTAACAATTGAATTCTATCTATCGATTTGATGACTTGAACGACTCGTTTAGGCGAATGATTATTATGGAATCGCATATTTATCTGGTGTGCGAAAGGTCCCAGAATGGTGGGTTTGAAGCGCATGTTGCCCGTCGCACCATTGATTTGTCCTTTAATCCTTTTTACGGAATTTGTATTTAGTAATTGTACGAAAATATTGGTCGATATTTAAGTGAACGCGTGCGGTTTTATCGACGCGATTTGAAGCGAACAAGACGCGTCCCTATCGCCATAGCAGCTTCGCGCGATCGTGCCGCCGCACGGCCTCGGCGAAGCAGTGAATCAGGTAGTCGCAGGCCACCGTGTTCAACGCGTCGCGGCGCGTGAGTACGCCGACCGACACGGCGGGAATCGTTTCCGCCACGTCGATCGCGACCATCCGTTCGCGAATCCAGTCGATTGCCATGAAGCTTTGGGGCACGCACGACACGGTGTCGGTATGCACCGACAGCGAAAACGCCGCGCTGAACGACGTGCATTCGACGATCGGCTGCGGCGCCGGATAGCCGTGCGCGACGAACACGTCCTGCAGCAGCCGGCCGATGCTTTCCGGCGACGTGTTGAGGATCCACTGCGCCGCCTGCAGTTGCGCGAGCGACGTGCAATGACGCAGCGGATTGCTCGCGCGCGTCATCAGGATCAGCTCCGATTCGAGCAGCGGCCGGAACGTGAATTCGGGCGACAGCCGCGCCGCGTCGACGATCGCGATCACGAAATCGAGCGAGCCGTCGCGCAGGCGCGGCAGCGCCGTGTCGAGAAACCCTTCGCGCACGTCGAGGCGAATGGCCGGCATCCGCTGGCGGAACGCGTCGAGCGCGGCCGGCAGGAAGCCGAGCGAGATCAGCGGCGTCAGCGCGCAGGCGAGCGCGCCTCCCGTGCCGCCCGACAACTGGATCACGTCGTCGCGCGCGTGCTGCATTTCCGCGAGGATCAGCCGGGCGCGCGCATAGACGGCCTGCCCGAAGCGGGTGAGCTGTGCGCCGCGCGCATTGCGCGTGACGAGCGGCACGCCGAGATCGAGTTCGAGTTCGCGGATCGCCTTCGTCAGCGCGGGCTGCGACAGATGGATCGCGCGCGCGGCCGCGCGCAGGCTGCCGTGTTCGGCGATGGCGGTAAGCGCCCGGAGCTGATGGTGTTTCACGGCGTGGCGTGGCGTGGCGGGGCGCGGCGGCGGTTGCGACGCTCGTATCCTACCTGCGATGGCGCCGGGGAAAATACGTGATAACCGTGCGTTATCACGATCGAAAAATGTCGCTCCGGGTGATGTGTCTTGAATGTCTAGACTGCATGCGCGGGCCGCCGAACCGGCTGCGCACACGAGACGCACAACCAGTACGGAGACACACCTTCATGAAGGCGCCCCGAGCGGACGGCATGCTCGGCGGGCATGTCGGCGACGTTGCCGCATCCCCGTCCAATCGTCGGCTGATCGTCGCAATCACGATCGGCAACGGCCTCGAATTTTTCGATCTCACCGTGTTCAGCTTTTTCGCGGTGCTGCTCGGCAAACTGTTTTTTCCCGCGGTGTCCGCCCAGCAGCAATTGCTGATGTCGGTCGCGACCTTCGGTGTCGGCTTCATCGCGCGGCCGGTCGGCGGCGTCGTGATCGGGCTCGTCGCCGATCGCTTCGGCCGCGTGCCGGCGATGAACCTCACGCTCGTCACGATGGCGATCGGCACCGGGATGATCGGCGTGCTGCCGACCTATGCGCAGATCGGCATCGCGGCGCCCGTGCTGGTGGTCGTCGCGCGGCTGCTGCAGGGCTTTTCGGCCGGCGGCGAGGTCGGCGTATCGACGTCGCTGCTCGCCGAGCGCGCGCCGCCCGGCGAGCGCGGCTACTACACGAGCTGGCAGTTCGCGAGCCAGGGCGCCGCGGCGCTGGCCGGCTCGTTCGTCGGCTTCCTGCTGTCGTATTTCCTCGAACCGGCGGCGCTCGAATCGTGGGGCTGGCGCGTGCCGTTCCTGCTCGGCGTGCTGATTGCGCCGGTCGGCCTCTATCTGCGCGCGCGCTTCAATGCGATCGAGCAGCACGCGCCGGCCGCGGCCGCGCGGCGTCCGTCCGCGGTGCTCGGCACGGTGCTGCGGCGCGACGGCCGTGCGGTGCTGATCGCGCTCGGCCTCGTGATCGGCGGCACGGCCGCGCACTTCATCGTGCTGTATTACATGTCGACGTATGCGATCAGGGAGCTGCACCTGCCGATGGATACCGCGCTGTGGTGCGGGATCCTGTCCGGCGCGGTGATGTTCGTCGCCGCGCCGCTCGGCGGGCGGCTGTCGGACCGCACCGGCAGCAAGCGCATCGCGCTGTGGTCGCGCATCGCGCTGACCGTGCTGATCCTGCCGGGTTTCTGGCTGATCCGCGCGGTGCCGTCGATCGCGACGATGTATGCGGTCGTGATGCTGCTCGCCGCGCTGCACTCGATCAACGCGGGCGCGAACGGCGTGATCCTCGCCGAGCTGTTCCCGAAGAGTACGCGGGCAACCGCGCTGTCGATCGCGTATGCGGGCGGTGTGTCGATCTTCGGCGGCTTCGCGCAGTTCATCGTCACGTGGATGATCGGCGCGACCGGTAACCCCGCGGCGCCGGCGTGGTACGTGATCGTCTGCGGCGTGCTGTCGCTCGTCGCGCTCGCATTCGCATCGGATCGCAGCGGCCACGATGCGTGACGGCGGGCGCTTCGTTCTTTCCACTTCGCGCCGAACCGTATGACGGCCACCGTTTCGTTTTCGTCCGCGCCGGCTGGCGTCGTGGCCCACCCGTCGACCGAGGCGCCGCTCCTGTCGGTGCCGCGCGGCATCGGCGCGACCGGCATGCAGATCGGCATACAGATCCGCGGCCGCTATCGCGAGCAGTGGAGCGTGCTGCAGGTCGGCCACGCGTACGAGGTCGCGGCCGGCCGCCGCCGGTTACCGTCCGCTGCCGCTGCCGCTGCCGCTGCCGCTGCCGCTGCCGCTGTCGCTGCCGCTGTCGCTGTCGCTGTCGCTGTCGCTGTCGCTGTCGCTGTCGCTGCCGGCGCGATGCGCCGACTGGTCGACCCGATTCATTCCTGACCGTTCCGGTTCCCACCGGAGCAGGCCGCGCGCCTGCGGGGGACGCGCACGCCTGCGTTTGGCCATTCGACCCGCGCAATGGAGACCTTCCGATGAAAAAACGGCTGTTGGCAGGCGCGGGTGTCGCGCTGATCGCGGGTGCGGCGCATGCACAGGGCAGCGTGACGCTGTACGGCATCATCGACGAAGGGCTGACCTACACGAGCAATCTCGCGATGACGGGCCCCAACGGCACCGTAAGCGGCAAGCCCGCGTGGCGGATGCTCGGCGGCGTGCAGCAGGCGAGCCGCTGGGGGCTGCGCGGCGTCGAGGATTTCGGCGGCGGGCTCGCGGCGGTCTTCACGCTCGAGAACGGCTTCGATCCGAGTACCGGCAAGCTCGGGCAGGGCGGGCTGATGTTCGGCAAGAAGGCATTCGTCGGGCTGTCGGGGCCGTTCGGCACCGTCACGCTCGGGCGGCAGTACGACACCAACGTCGACTTGCTCGGGCCGCTCGAAGCGGCTGCGCTGTTCGGCGGCTACATGGTTGCGCACCCCGGCGACCTCGACAACGTGAACAACGCGAACTCGACCAACCACGCGATCAAGTTCACGAGCAACGACTACGGCGGGTTCCGCTTCGCGGCGATGTACGGCGTCGGCGGCATCGCGGGCGCGGCGACGCGCAACCAGGTGTGGTCGATGACGGCGGCGTACACGCGCGGGCCGCTCGCGGCCGCGGCCGGCTACCTGAATGCGCGCAACCCGAACGTGTCGTTCTTCGGCACGACGGGCAGCCCCGCGCCGGTCGTCGGCGGTGTGCCCGGCAACAACATGCTGTCGCCCGTCTATTCGGGCTATGCGTCGGCGCGCACGCTGCAGGTCGCGGCGGCGGGCGGCACCTATGCGCTCGGCGCGGTGACGCTCGGCGCGATGTATACGAACACGTCGTTTCGCCGGCTGGGCGACCTGTCGTCCGGGCCCAACCCGGGCGGCGTGTCCGGTAACGCGGTGTTCAACAACGTCGAGGCGAGCGTGCGCTATCAGTTCGCGCCCTACCTGTTCGGCGGCGTCGCGTACGACTACACGCGCGGCGGCGGCGTGAACGGCCGTGACGGCGCGACGTATCACCAGGTCGCGGCCGGGCTCGACTACTTCCTGTCGACGCGTACCGACGTGTACCTGACCGCGGTCTATCAGCGCGCGTCGGGCGCCGATTCGACGGGGCGGGCAGCCGTCGCCGCGATCAACGGCCCGGGCGCATCGGCGAACGATCGCCAGTTCGAGGCGCGGCTCGGCATGCGGCACAAGTTCTGACGGGGCGCGGCTGCGGCCGCGGCGAGCGATGATATGCTCGCGGGACGCCCGCAACCGACGGGCGGTTTCACGATGCCCGTGCGCGACTGCGTTGCGCGGCGTTTCCGAGGGAAGAACCGACATCATGAGCCGCAAATTCATTCTGAAGGGCGACACGACCGATCACGGCGGCGTCGTGCTCGAAGGGATCGCCAATTCGTCGTTCGACGGGCGCGAACTCGCGTATCTCGGCGCATCCGTGTTCTGCGCGGCGTGCAAGTCGCCGGGCGTGATCGTGTCGGACGGCGGCGAGCGCACGATGACCGTGATGGGCAAGGTCGTCGCGCTCGAACACGACCTGTGTCAGTGCCAGTGCACGCCGCTGCCGAAACTGATCGCATCGCAGGCCACCGGGACGATCTCGGGATGACCGCCGCCGCGCGGAGGCGTTCGTCGTCCGCGCGGCATCGATGCACCGATGCCTGCCGTCAGGCGCTGCCTTCGGTCTCGATCACGAGGATGCGTGCTTCGCCGAGCGGATGCGCGACGTGCTCGGTGCCGGCCGTCGCGTGGAACACGTCGCCCGTTTCGAGCACCGTCGCGTGCTCGACGCCTGCTTCGCGGTAGCGCATCTCGACGCGGCCATCGAGCACTGCGAACACCTCCTCACCGTCGTTCACGTGCCAGCGATACGGCTGGTCGGTCCAGTGCAGCCGGACCGTGATGCCGTTCAGGTTCGCGATGTCGAGGGCGCCCCACGCGTGCTCCGCCGTGAATGCGGCACTCCGGATGATGTTCATCGATGTGTTCTCCGGCACGCGTGTGCGCCGCTTTCCAGTGATTTTTCCGACATCCGCACTCAGCGCGACGTTGCGCGCAGCGCCTGCTCGACGATCTGCTTGCGCTTCGCGAAGCCGGCGGCCGTACGTTCGGTGACGCGCTCCACGACCGCAGCCGGCGCGGTGTCGGGCGAGCCGGCGTCGAACGGTGGTGCGGGCGCATATTCGAGCTGCAGCTGGATCGCCTGCGCTTCTTCGTCGCCGACCAGCTCCGCGGCGATCGTCAGCGCGAAGTCGATGCCGGCCGTCACGCCGCCGCCCGTGACCAGGTTGCCGTCGCGCACGACGCGCTCGCGCACCGGTATCGCACCCAGCGGTTCGAGCAGCGCGTGGAACCTCCAGTGCGTCGTCGCACGCCGCCCGCGCAGCAGGCCGGCCACGCCGAGCAGCAGCGAGCCCGTGCAGACCGACGTCACGTAGCGCGCGGTGGCCGCGCGCTGCTGCACGAACGCGATCGTTTCGGCATCGAGCAGCAATTCGTTGATGCCGATCCCGCCCGGGATGCAGATCACGTCGAGCGGCGGGCAGTCGTCGAACGTGCAGGTCGGCGCGAGCGCGAGGCCGCTGCTCGACGCGATCGCGTCGCGCGACTTCCACACCAGATGGACGGCTGCGTCCGGCAGCGACGCGAGCACGTCGTGCGGCCCGGTGAGGTCGAGTTGCTGGACGCCCGGAAAGACGAGAAGGCCGATATGCAGGGTCATGCGAAGGCTCCGAGAGGGAAGGGAACGCGCGCCGTTCGGCACGGGATGGACAGATCGATTCTAGGCGCGTAGTGTTTGGCGAAATTGCCATATCACCCACGTTTTCAGCCAATCGCCATGCCTGCCGCCGCCCCGCGTTCGATCCTGGTTCTCGCGTTTCCTCGTGCGCAATTGCTCGATGTGACGGGGCCGCTGCAGGTGTTCGCGTCCGTCAACGAACTCGCGCTGGAGCGCGGGCAGCCGGCGCCGTATGCGCCGCACGTCGTGGCCGTCGAGGCCGGGCCCGTCGAGACGTCGTCGGGCCTCGTCGTGATGGCCGAGTCGCTGCGCGCGGCTGCGCGCCATCCCGATACGCTGATCGTCGCCGGCGGCAAGGGCGTACATGCGGCGTCGAAGGATGCGCGGGTGGTGCGCTGGGTGCGGCAGCAGGCCGGGCGGGCGCGGCGCGTGGCGTCGGTCTGCACCGGCGCGTTCCTGCTCGCCGAGGCCGGCTTGCTCGACGGGCGGCGCGCGGTCACGCACTGGGCGCGCTGCGACGAATTCGCGGCGCGCTACCCGAACGTGCGCGTCGAGCCGGACCCGATCTTCATCCGCGAAGGCGCGCTGTGGACGTCGGCCGGCGTGACGGCCGGCATCGATCTCGCGCTCGCGCTGGTCGAGGAGGATCTCGGGCGGGCGACCGCGCTCGACGTCGCGCGCGAACTCGTCGTATTCCTGAAGCGCCCGGGCGGACAGGCGCAGTTCAGCACGATGCTGTCGATGCAGCGCACCGCCGACCGGTTCGGCGAGCTGCACGCATGGATGGCCGAGCACTTGACGGCCGACCTGTCGGTGCCCGCGCTGGCCGAGCGCGTGAACATGAGCGAGCGCAGCTTCGTGCGCCACTATCGCGCGGAAACCGGCCGCACGCCCGCGCGCGCGGTCGAGCAGATCCGTGTCGAGGCCGCGCAACGCCTGCTCGGCGAAACGGCGTGGCCCGTCAAGCGGATTGCCGGGCGTTGCGGCTTCGGTTCCGAGGAGACGCTGCGGCGCAGTTTCGTGCGCGTGCTCGGCGTGTCGCCGCAGGGATATCGCGAGCGGTTCGTGCGGTAACGGACGACGGATGAGCGGGGCCGGCGCGGCGCCGCCCGGAACTGAACGGAAATCGGTCGGTTTCCAGTCCGAAGCGTCGAAACTATTCAGGATCGGAGAACAATAGGCGGGGGCTTGTGCCGCGCCCGCCGCGCGCTCTATTCTGTTCCGTTGGCGATTCGAAGGGGGAAGCAGCATGGACCGCATCCAGGCAATGGAAGTTTTTACCCGCGTGGTCGACGCGAACAGCTTCACGCGGGCGGCCGACACGCTCGCGATGCCGCGCGCGTCGGTGACGACCATCATCCAGAATCTCGAGGCGCTGCTCGGCGTGCGCCTGATGCACCGGACGACGCGCCGGCTGTCGCTGACGCCGGAGGGCGCCGCGTACTACGAGCATTGCATGAAGATCATCACGGAGATCGCCGAGGCCGACGCGAGTTTCCAGGCCGGCAACCGCAAGCCGAGCGGCATGCTGCGCGTCCACATGCCCAGTTCGCTCGGGCGGCGCATCGTGCTGCCGTCGCTGTCGATCTTCCGGCAGCGCTATCCGGACATCACGCTCGAACTGGGGCTGTCCGACCGCTACGTCGATCCGGTCGAGGAGGGCATCGACTGCATGATCCGGGTCGGGCCGCTTGAGGATTCGTCGATGGTCGCGCGGCGCATCGGGATGCTGAAGCGCGTGACGTGCGCGTCGCCCGATTACCTCGCCCGTCACGGCGAGCCGAACGAGATTGCCGATCTCGTCGACCATCATGCGGTGAATTTTCGTTCGAGCCACGGCGCGCGGGCGATTCCGTGGGTGTTCATGATCGACGGCAAGCCGTTCGAGGTGCGGATGAACGCCAGCGTCACGGTCAACGATTCGGATGCCTACGTGACGTGCGGGCTCGAAGGCTTCGGGATGATCCAGCCGACGCTGTTCATGGTGCTGCCGAACCTGCTCGACGGCTCGCTGGTCGAAGTGCTGCCGGACTGCAATCCGAAGCCGAAACCGATCTCGATCGTCTATCCGCACAACCGGCATCTGTCGCAGAAGGTGCGCGTGTTCGCCGACTGGATCGCGGAGGTGTTCGAGTCGACGCCGGCGCTGGAGGGTGGGGAGAATTGGCGGGGAAAGGTGGGGGCGCAGACGGAGCGGGGGCCGCGCAGTTCGGTGGCGGCGTAGCGCGCTGGGGGGGCGGCCGTGGCGTCCGGCCGTTTAAGCCTCAGCTACGGAGTGGGTTGCGCGGCGTCGTAGCGCTGCGTTTCATGCGGGCGGTCCGTCGCAATCGCCCCGTCGGTTTCCGGCGCCGCCGCGCGGTTCGCTTGATAACGCGAGACGATACTTTCGTATTCGAAAACGCGTGAGTATTCGGCTGTCAATCTCCTGTCGGGGATGTTTCGTCCATTTTCCGTCTCTCGAATGTCCGGGCTTGTGCCGGCCCGTCCCTTCTGATGACGAGTCGAGCGCGCTGCCGCGACAGGTATCTGGTTTTCAATCAACGGGATACAACGTCGGGATCGGGACTATGATTATATGATTAGACAAAATCAGACGAAACGAGGGGCGTGAAAAAGCATGGCCGACGCGGAAAGGATTCATCATATTCTCGACTATTGGCACAAGATCGAATTCTTTATTCCTTTCGATTTGAAGCAGGTATTCGAGCATGCCGAAGACGACGCGGTTAGATGGGTCGCGCCGAGCGATCTCGCGCGGGGTGCAGTGCCGCTGTGGCAGGTCGGCGAGATCCCCGAAGAGCGCGAGCTGACGGGGTTCCGGCTCTATCTCGGCGTATTCGACATGCAAGCCATTGTCGAGTTTGCCAATGAGCTTGCACCGGAAGGTGCGGGGATTTCCCCGGAGGAGGAAGAGCGGACGGCGCTCGATGGTCGATCATGCATGGCTCGGATAACGTTGAACGCTTTTGGCGAACCCGCGTTCGACCCGTTGTCCGTCTCGACTGTGCCGTGGGCGATCGGCACGGCCCGGCGCGACGGACTCGAGATGCTCGGTTCGGCCGCGTTCGACGTGGCAAGAAGGCGTTTGTCCGAGCAACTGGTCAATTTCGAGGCCGAGCGACGTAGGCGACGATCCGGTACGAAACGGGCCGAGTCGTCTATTCCGTTGGGAGGAGATGAAATCCTGCTGCTACGCGATCTCCTGGCGGATTGGAGCGGCTGGGAATCGAACGCGGACTCCACTGTCGCGCTTCTGGAAATCGTGACGCGCGAGAAAAAGCCGCGCACCAAACCGTTGAACGAGGCGGTGGGCGTCGCACAGGACGATGCCGAATCTCCGGATCGGGAAGAGCCGGCGGCACACGACGAAGATGACGATGATGCCGACGACGGCGGTCCAACGGTCGACATCCTGAACAGTTTCTACATCGAGGATATCGAGCGCTGCATGGCGTCTGTCGGAGCAGGCGATGAACCGGCGACGATCCGGGCCTATCTGACGCCGGGAGATGTGCAGCGGCGAATCGACCTGTATACCGATGCCGGTCGCGCAGCGATCGTCGATATGTTGCATCCGTCAAGAACGAATGCTGGGCGCTGGCCCGCGGATGCGCCGCAGAAAATGAGCCTGATGCAGCAGTTTGCGATCAACGCGGCTTTCGACCATTTGCGGGAAGAAGGATTGTTTTCTGTCAATGGCCCCCCCGGAACGGGGAAAACGACGCTGCTTCGGGACATGATTTGCGAGAACGTCGTGCGACGTGCGAATCGGCTGGCGGCGCTGGGGCGCGCGGCAGATGCATTGGCCGACGTGAGCACGGGAATCCCCTTCGTGGACGGCGAGGCGCCACGAATTCGCGCGTTGCGCGCGGAGTTCACGGGTTTTGAGATGGTGGTGGCCTCCTCGAACAATGCGGCCGTCGAGAATATTTCGAACGATCTGCCCAAGTGCAAGCAACTGGGAGACGAGTGGCGTCGGGTGCGCTACTTGCAGCCGGTTGCACACAAGATCGCGGCGCAGGTAGGCGATCGGAGGATGGCGAAACTCGACGCTGACGATGTGCCCTGGGGGCTCGTTTCGTGCGCGTTGGGCAACGCCGACAATCGATGGCGCTTCAAGGAGCGCTTCTTTAGCGATTTCCGGCCACTGGAAGAGCGCGGCGGACCCGACGACCCGCAGGCCATATGGGCATGGCGCGACGGCTATTCGGGACCGACATTCCAGTCGGCGAAAGAGACCTTTCTCGAAGCGAATGCCGCGTATCAAGCCGCGCTGTCCGAACGGGTGGCCTACAGGGCGTTGCATGCGGAGTGGGGCGAGATCACCGAGGCGCAATTTGCGCAGCCGGCCATGGAAGCGTTGGAGCAGGCAAAGAAGCATGTTCGCGAGACGGACGCCGAACTCGTCGCATGCGACGCTCGGTCGGAAGCGGTTGGCGCGGCGCTCGCGGAGTTGCAGGAAGAGGAGCGTTTGCTCGATCGCGCCCGTCCGGGTTTCTTTTCCCGGTTGTTCCAGGCGGACGGTGCCCGGCGGCACATGGAGCAGGTGACGAGGAATGCACGCGAGCAAATCGACGTTCGCCGGGCCATTGTGCAATGTCGGACGGATGCGGAGTCGGCGCGCCGGTCGTCGGACGATGCGCGATCGCACGCGAAACAGGCGGAAGCCGAACTGGTCAAGGCCCGCGGCATGTGGGCGCAACAGCACGCGTTGCTTGCCGAATGGCGCCTGCGGTTCGGAGAGGCGAGCTTGCCGGTCCGCTGCGACCAGATCGAATCGGACAAGGTGCAGCGTGACGGCTTTGGGCACGACGACGAGTTCGCACGTCTGCGATCGGGGCTCTTCGTCGCGGCACTGACGCTGCACGAGGCCTGGCTCGCGGAGGTTTCGAGAAAAGGAGGCGGCTTCGGCGGCAATCTGGTTGCGATACGAAAACTGCTTGGCGGTATGAGGCTGGAGAATCCGGCCGCCGCGGAATGGATATGGCAAAGCCTGTTCATGGTGGTACCGGTTGTGTCGTCGACCTTCGCATCGTTTGCTCGCCAGTTTCGCGGGATGGGGCCGCGGTCCATCGGTTGGCTGTTTATTGACGAGGCCGGGCAGGCCGTGCCGCAAGCGGCGGTTGGCGCGTTGTGGCGGGCTCGGCGCGCCGTGGTGGTGGGAGATCCGCTGCAGATTGAACCGGTATTCACGGTGCCGACTCGATTGATCAATGCATTGGCCGACCTGTCGCCATACACGTCCGATGGGCGGTGCTCGCCCGCCAGGGTATCGGTGCAGAGGCTTGCCGACGATGCGAATCCTTTTGGTACGTACGTGCCGGTGGACGGGGAAGAACCGTTGTGGATCGGGAGCCCGCTTCGGGTGCACCGGCGCTGCTTCGACCCGATGTTCACGATTTCGAATCGGATCGCGTATCACGACAAGATGGTCTATGGGCTGGATTCTCGCGACTCTGCCGGAGATCCGCTTGAACGACTGGGGAAGAGCGCGTGGATCGATGTGCGAGGCCGCACGTCGGAACGGCAGATCGTACCGTCGCAGATCGAGGCAGTCGTTGCGCTGGTGGCGCGGCTGTATGCGGATTCCGGCGTTTTGCCGCCGTTGTATGTGATCTCCCCTTTCAAGGCGATCAGAAAAGCGTTGCTGGATCGCTTGCGGAAAATCGACTGGCTGGCCGACACCGGCCGACGAGGGCCGGCGAGCAAGGTCTGGAAACGATGGTGTTCGCAACGTATCGGCACCGTACATACGTTTCAGGGGAAGGAGGAAAGTGTCGTCGTGTTCGTGCTCGGGGCGGACCATGAAAGCGGTGCGTCCGCGAACTGGGCGGCATCCAAGCCGAATCTCTTGAACGTGGCGGTGACCCGTGCCAAGCATCGTTTGTTTGTTGTCGGCGATGCATCGCTCTGGGGTGGCCTGAAGTACTTCAGCGAAGCCCGATTCCGCCTTGGGGACGCGATTTCGGCAGAGGAGTGGCTGGCGAGAACGGACGAGATGCCGCACGGCCATCCGGCTTGACGGAGGACCGTAACCATTGTGACGCCCATTTACACCCATTTGGGGGGGGGCGGAGAAATGGGCGTAAATGGGTGTGGTATTGGTTTATGTTTCGAATCGATACCCTTCAGATCGCACCGGAAGTCTTGGGCCTGATTGCCCGGATCGACGAATTCAAGGGCGCGTGGCGTGCGTTGGGTAGACGAGTGTGATTGCCGCGGCGCACACGCGCGCCCGATTGAGCGGATACCTCGTCCGTAGGACGGGGTAGACGCGATTTATCCGGGTCTTGTCGCCCGTGAGGGTGGCCCGCGTGCGGGCCAGGTCAGGTTGCTCGGTATCGAGCAACCTGAGTCGACTAGACCGAGGCACGACGGAGGCGGTTGCCTTTCGAACTGCTACTTGGGGGGGGCGTGAACTAATTAATGCAGTGTCTGTCAGTTCGCGCGGGCCCATCCAAAGGACGCCTCAAGCTGACGTAACACATCGAAGGTGTCTCGACTTGCCACACCGAAATTACGACACACGTTTGGGATCTTCACTTTGGTCGTGTGTTCGTTAAATTGCTCGTGTGTAGCGACGCTCCAGCCAATCGTTCGCGCTTTTGCGATGAGCCAAGGATCTGCGCCGCCGAGAAATTGGTCTTTGTTCGGCCGCGTATATCGATCGACAGATTCAACGTGCTGGACAATTTCCGCGAATGCCGTTTGTGTTGCGTCATCGGAAACGTCAAAAAACCAGCCGGTGTTACGGCGCTCTTCGATCCATTGGGCAAGCGGATCCCCACGACCTGCTAACTCCTCATAGACTTCACCGATACTTGCAACTAGTCCGCGCGCGTTTGCATCATCTAGCCAGGCCCAAAAGCCGGGACAAATATCGTTCGCGTAGTAGCGGTTCTGGGCTTCGATAAAGATATTGGTATCCAGCAGGTACATTTTTATTTTTCCCCGTACACAGTACTTGCAAGCTTTCTCAGGTTTGCAGGCGCAACACCAAGCAAGCTGCTGGCATCCCGCAATAGCATTCGCCCTTCGAAGGCCATTCCCAGTACCGCTTTTGTGAGGGTCTTGCTGTTTCTTACCGCCGAGGTTTTGTAAGGGTCTCCACCGCTGGCTTGTCGAGCTGCGGCTGCTGCCCACGCATCACGTTCGCCTTGGTAAAAGGCGAAAAAGTCGTCCCACCTTGCCAGGCGGAGTTCGACCGCACGTCGACCAATAACCACTCCACTAACTTTGAACTGGCGAGCTAGCTCCCGTGCTTGGGTTGCGAGGTCGGCGTTAGCGTTCCACGCAGTGAGGAACACGTCGGCCGGCACCAGGAACTCCGCAGCTGCAGCGTTACAGAGTTTTTCAACGTCTCCGCTTTGGCGCCCAATCGCGCCAATTTTCTCATTGGAAACGCCGCTTGCTCCCAACCACAGATGGGCCAGTTCATGGATGAGTGTGAAGATCTGGGCTGCCTTCGCGTCCTTTCCGTTGATGAAGATGACGGGAGCGTAAGAGTCTGCGACTGCAAACCCGCGAAACTCATCGACCGAAAGAGGGCGATGTGTATTGGTGCCCACAATGCCGGAGCGCATAACGAGGACTCCGATGTCCTCGATCTTTGTCATCAGCAGCCGCAGGTAGTCTTCCCAGTTTCCGCTATCAGCACGTTGCTGCTCCGTAATCGATAGGGTGCGCCTGATATCGGCTGCGATTTCAGCAGCGGAATTACCGGTTCCGTACCGACCAATAAAGGGAAGGGGTTCGTCACCTTGCAGTCTTCGATACTCCTGGAACCACGCTTGCTTCCTTAGTACATCGCTGAGCACGTCACGGAAGTCGATGCTTAAGGGGCGCAATGGGTCGTCGCCAACTGTCCGGAAGTCCGCGATAGGCAGCGGTTCGTCAGGCGGCCGGGGTAGGTATAGGTATCCGAACGGAATATGGGTGATTTCGGCGATACGCCGAGCTTGCCGAAACGTTGGTTTGCGCTCGCCTGTTTCCCAAGACGAAACGCGAGCTTCCGCTGTTCCCAGTTTGCTGGCCAAAGCGGGCGCGTCGATACCAGAGCGCCGAAGAGCCCAAGTCAGTATCGCAGGATTGATGTGCGCCTCGGCCATGATTCGTACTCGTCGCGTGGACTGGTTCTAGTTTTTGTTTCGGCGAGCGCGTCAGCGCGTGACGCCGGCGGCATATGAGCCTCTGAGTTCAGCGAATCATACCCGATAGGGTTGAGACGTAGTGTGAACTAGATGATCTGCACCCAGGCAGCCAGAGCAACTGGTTGACAGGGAGCAGAAACGACAAAGGGTTAGCCGAAGCTAACCCTTTGTTTTGTTTGGTGGCGAATCAGGGATTCGAACCCCGGACCTGCGGATTATGATTCCGTCGCTCTAACCGACTGAGCTAATTCGCCGAAGACTTGAATTATGTAGATTGCCCATCAGGCTGTCAACACCTTTTTTCATCTCTCCCGAAAAAAGGTGCCAGTGAGACTCACACCAGCCTGCGTTGCGGGCGGGTGCCGGTCGCCGGCAACGCCCGCCGACCGATTTCCGCCCGCTGCGACCGGGCGTCAATCCTGCGCGTAGATGTCCGAGTCCTTCGTCTCCTTGACGAACAGCAGGCCGATCACGAAGGTACCCAGCGCGATCACGATCGGATACCAGAGCCCCGAATAGATGTTGCCCTTCGCCGCGACGATCGCGAATGCGGTTGCCGGCAGGAAGCCGCCGAACCAGCCGTTGCCGATGTGATAGGGCAATGACATCGACGTGTAGCGGATCCGCGTCGGGAACATCTCGACCAGCATCGCGGCGATCGGGCCGTAGACCATCGTCACGTAGATCACGAGGATCGTCAGGATGACGATCGTCATCGGCCAGTTGAGTTGCGCCGGGTCAGCCTTCGCCGGGTAGCCGGCTCCCTTCAGCGTCGACGCGAGCGTCTTGTCGAACGCCGCGCCCTGCGCCTTCGCGTCGGCCGCCTTGCCGTCGTAGGTCTGGATCACCGTGTCGCCGACCTTGATTTCGGCCAGCGCACCGGCCGGCGCCGCGACGTTCTCGTAGTTCAGGCCGGCCTTCGAGAGCGCGCTCTTCGCGATGTCGCACGAGCTGGTGAACTTCGACGTGCCGACCGGGTTGAACTGGAACGAGCAGGTGGCCGGATCGGCGACGACCGTGATCGGCGCCTTCTGCGTCGCGAGTTCGAGCTGCGGGTTCGCGTAGTGCGTGAGCGCCTTGAACAGCGGGAAGTAGGTCAGCGCCGCGATCAGGCAGCCCGCGAGGATGATCGGCTTGCGGCCGATCTTGTCCGACAGCGAACCGAAGAACAGGAAGAACGGCGTGCCGATCAGGAGCGCGATCGCGATCAGGATGTTCGCGCTGGCGCCGTCGACCTTCAGCGTCTGCGTGAGGAAGAACAGCGCGTAGAACTGGCCCGTGTACCACACGACGGCCTGGCCGGCCGTCAGGCCGATGAGCGCGAGGATCACGATCTTCAGGTTCTTCCACTGGCCGAACGCTTCGGTCAGCGGCGCCTTCGACGTCTTGCCTTCCGCCTTGATGCGCAGGAACACCGGCGATTCGTTCAGCTGCAGCCGGATCCACACCGACACCGCGAGCAGCAGGATCGACGCGACGAACGGCACGCGCCAGCCCCAGTTGCCGAACGCCTCCTCGCCGATGAACGTGCGCACGCCGAGGATCACGAGCAGCGACAGGAACAGGCCGAGCGTGGCCGTCGTCTGGATCCATGCGGTGTAGAAGCCGCGCCGGTTGGCCGGCGCATGCTCGGCGACGTAGGTCGCCGCACCGCCGTACTCGCCGCCGAGCGCGAGGCCCTGCAACAGTCGCATCGCGATGAAGATCACGGGGGCGGCGATGCCGATCGACGCGTAGCCGGGCAGGAAGCCGACCACGAAGGTCGAGACGCCCATGATCACGATCGTCACGAGGAACGTGTGCTTGCGGCCGACGAGGTCGCCGAGCCGGCCGAACACGATCGCGCCGAACGGCCGCACCGCGAAGCCGGCCGCGAAGCCGAGCAGCGTGAAGATGAACGCGGCGGTCGGATTGACGCCGGAGAAGAAGCTCTTGCTGATGTAGGCCGCGAGTGACCCGGCCAGGTAAAAGTCGTACCACTCGAACACGGTGCCGAGCGACGACGCGAAGATCACCTTCTTCTCTTCGCCCGTCATCGGCGAGTGCGAAACTTGCCCGCCTAACGTTGCCATGAATCGTCTCCAAGTCGCTTGATATAGATATGCGGCCGCCTTGGGTGGGCGGGCCTGTCGACGATTATTGGCACGGAAACTTACGGCGCACTGACTCGCGCGTACAAAACGACTGCGCGTTAACCCGGGTCGAATCGGCCGCTTCGCGGGCCGATCGTGGCGCGAACGGCCGGTAAATCGCCGGTTTCGACGTATTGGCGCCGAGCCGCGGCGGCGCGCGTCAGGGTTAATCCTGGGCGGTGTCGGCCAGCGGCAGGCTGATGCGCACGAGCGTACCGGCGAGGCGCGGCGCGTGCTGGTAGACGTGATCGTCGAGCGTCAGCGTGCCGCCGTGCTGCGTGGCGATCTCGCGCACGATCGCGAGCCCGAGGCCGCTGCCGTCGCCTTCGCGGCCGAGGATCCGGTAGAAGCGCTCGACGACGCGCTCGCGCTCGCCGGCCGGGATGCCGGGGCCCGTATCCTCGACTTCGAGATGCACGCGTCGCGCCGCGGGCTCGGCCTGCACGCGCACGGTGATGCGGCCGCCTTCGGGCGTGTAGCGGATCGCGTTGTCGACCAGGTTGCCGAGCATCTCGCGCAGCATCACCGGGTTGCCGTCGACATTGAGCGGCGCATCGTCGTCCGGGCCCTCGTACCCGAGGTCCATGCGTTTCGCGAGCGCGGCCTGTACCCAGTCGCGCACCGTGCGCCGCGCGAGCGCGGCGATCTCGACCGGCTCGAACGTGAGCCCGCTCGCGCGGTTCTCGGCGCGCGCGAGCGCAAGCAGTTGCGTGACGAGCCGCGCGGCCTGCTCGGAGCTCGTCGCGATCTGCTCGAGCGAGCGCTGCACGTCGGGCGGCACCGGGTGGCGCAGCGCGAATTCGGCCTGCGTGCGCAGGCCCGCGAGCGGCGTCTTCATCTGGTGCGCGGCGTCGGCGATGAAGCGTTTCTGCAGCGCCATGTTCTGTTCGAGCCGCGCGAGCAGGTCGTTGAACGACGTGACGAGCGGTTCGATCTCGGGCGGCGCGCGTTGCGCCTCGACGGGCGACAGGTCGTCGGGCCGCCGCGCGCGAATGTGCGCCTGCAGTGCGTTGAGCGGCGCGAGCCCGCGCGACAGCCCGAACCAGACGAGCAGGATCGCGAGCGGCAGGATCACGAATTGCGGCAGGATCACGCCCTTGATGATGTCGTTCGCGAGCGCGTTGCGCTTGTCGAGCGTCTCGCCGACCTGCACGAGCACGGGCTGCGCGCCGCTCGCCTGCGGCAGCGCGACGGTCGTATACGCGACGCGCACGTCGTTGCCGCGCAGCAGGTCGTCGCGGAACACGACGACGCCCGGCGGCGGGCGGTCCTCGTCGCGCGGCAGCGGCATGTCGGCCTCGCCCGCGACCAGCTCGCCGCGCGTGCCGAGCACCTGGAAGTAGACACTGTCGATGTTGTCCGCGCGCAGGAAGTCGCGCGTTTGCTCCGGCAGCGTCAGCTCGGCGACGCCGTTGACCGGATGGATCTGCCGTGCGAGCACGTATGCATTGGTCTCGAGCGCGCGGTCGAACGGGCTGTTCGCGATCGTCTTCGCGACGAGATAGGTGACGGCGATGCTCATCGGCCACAGCAGCAGCAGCGGCGCGAGCATCCAGTCGAGGATTTCGCCGAACAGCGAGCGCGGGCGCGGCGTTTCGGGCGATTCGGTTTCGTCGGGCGGCGCGAACGGGTTCTCGTAGCGCGCGTCGCGCGCCTCGTCGGCAGCCGACGACGGCGCGCCGGTCGGGTGGCGGGAATGGGCCGGCGTGGCCATCGCGGCGCCGCCCGGCGTCAGCGCAGCGGCGTGCCGGCCGCCGCGGGCTGAGGCGCCGCCATGTCGGCCGGCGTCGCGGGCGCGACCTTCTCGAGGCAATAGCCGAGGCCGCGCACGGTCGAGATCCGCACGCCGCTCGGTTCGATCTTCTTGCGCAGCCGGTGCACGTAGACTTCGATCGCGTTGTTGCTGACTTCCTCGCCCCATTCGCACAGGTGATCGACGAGCTGTTCCTTCGACACGAGCCGGCCGATCCGCTGCAGCAGCACCTCGAGCAGGCCGAGCTCGCGCGCGGAGAGATCGAGCACGTGATCGTTCGCATATGCGATGCGGCCGACCTGGTCGAACGCGAGCGAGCCGTGGCGCACGACGGTCGGGCCGCCGCCGGCGCCGCGCCGGGTCAGCGCGCGCACGCGCGCCTCGAGCTCGTTGAGCGCGAACGGCTTGGCCATGTAGTCGTCGGCGCCGAGGTCGAGCCCCTTCACGCGTTCGTCGACGCTGTCGGCGGCGGTCAGGATCAGCACGGGGAGATTGGAATTGCGCGCGCGCAGGCGCTTGAGCACGTCGAGCCCGGACATTTTCGGCAGCCCGAGATCGAGGATCAGCAGGTCGAAAGTCTGCATCGACAGCGCGGTGTCGGCGTCGACGCCGCTCTTCACGTGATCGACGGCATAGCCCGATTGGCGGAGTGACCGGGTGAGGCCGTCCGCGAGTATGCTGTCGTCTTCGGCGATGAGAATTCGCATGTTGCTGACCGATGCCGGCAGGGCGTTCGCGCCGGTGCGGCTGTCTCCGAAGTTATTTGTGTACAACGCTCTGCATTGCGGGCTTGCACAAAACACTGTTTTTTTATACAGTGTCTGCATTCGTGGGCAGCGCTTGAAGCGGGCGCGCCTCTAACAGACGCTGCTCATCATAGCAAAGGACGATTCATGGAAGATAGCAAGAAGGGCTCCGGGATGACCGCCGAGAAGAGCAAGGCGCTGGCGGCCGCGCTCGCACAGATCGAGAAGCAGTTCGGCAAAGGGTCGATCATGCGCATGGGCGACGGCGAGGCGGCCGAGAATATCCAGGTCGTCTCCACGGGGTCGCTGGGTCTCGACATCGCGCTGGGCGTCGGCGGCTTGCCGCGCGGCCGGGTGGTCGAGATCTACGGTCCGGAATCGTCCGGTAAAACCACGCTCACGCTGCAGGTCATCGCTGAACTGCAGAAGATCGGCGGCACAGCAGCCTTCATCGACGCCGAGCACGCGCTCGACGTCCAGTACGCATCGAAGCTCGGCGTGAACGTGCCGGAACTGCTGATCTCGCAGCCGGACACCGGCGAGCAGGCGCTGGAAATCACCGATGCGCTGGTGCGCTCGGGCTCGATCGACATGATCGTCATCGACTCGGTCGCGGCGCTCGTGCCGAAGGCCGAAATCGAAGGCGAGATGGGCGATTCGCTGCCGGGTCTGCAGGCTCGCCTGATGTCGCAGGCGCTGCGCAAGCTGACCGGCACGATCAAGCGTACGAACTGCCTCGTGATCTTCATCAACCAGATCCGGATGAAGATCGGCGTGATGTTCGGCAATCCGGAAACCACGACGGGCGGCAACGCACTGAAGTTCTATTCGTCGGTGCGTCTCGACATCCGCCGGATCGGCTCGATCAAGAAGAACGACGAGGTGATCGGCAACGAAACCCGCGTGAAGGTCGTCAAGAACAAGGTATCGCCGCCGTTCCGCGAAGCGATCTTCGACATCCTGTACGGCGAAGGCATTTCGCGTCAGGGCGAGATCATCGATCTCGGCGTGCAGGCGAAGATCGTCGACAAGGCGGGCGCCTGGTACAGCTACAACGGCGAGAAGATCGGCCAGGGCAAGGACAATGCGCGTGAATTCCTGCGCGAGAATCCGGAAATCGCACGCGAGATCGAGAACCGCATCCGCGAATCGCTCGGTGTCGTCAGCATGCCCGATGGCGTAATCAACGAAGCCGAGGCGTTGGACGAAGAAGAGTAATGGTTGCGCGCCGAGGTCAGGCTGGCGAGCCGGAGGAGCGTGACACGCCCGAAATGGCGGGTCGCTCCGGCCGGCGAGCCGGATCCTCGGGCGCCGGCCGGCGGGACGCAGGCGGCAACGCCGCGAACCGCGCCGCGACGAGGGCATCCGACGATGCCCTCGTTTCGTTTGAGATTGCCGCACCGGACGATCCGTTCGACGACGATGAGTCGTTCGACGCACACGATCGCTCCCGCCGTCGCGTGTCCGGTGTCCGCTTCCCGGGCGAGCGCGCAGCCGACGCCGCCGCGCCGGTCAGGGAAGATGTCTATACCCGCAGCAGCCAGCATCCGCGCCGCGCCCGCCGCGCGTCCGGCGGCTCTGCCAGCGCGGCTTCCGGCGACGAGCCGGGCGCCACCGAGCGCAAGTCGTCGAAGCCGCCGCGGTCGTTGAAGGGGCGCGCGCTCGGCTATCTGTCGAGACGCGAATACAGCCGCGCGGAGCTCGCGCGCAAGCTCGCACCCTACGTCGGCGAGGACGAATCCGTCGAACCGGTGCTCGATGCGCTGGAAAAGGAAGGCTGGCTGTCCGACGCGCGCTTCGCCGAGAGCCTCGTGCATCGTCGCGCATCGCGCGTCGGCGTCGCGCGCATCGTCAGCGAACTGAAGCGCCATGCGGTCGGCGACAGCCTCGTCGAAGAGGTGAATGCCCAATTGCGCGAGACCGAGTTGACGCGCGCGCAGGCCGTCTGGCGCAAGAAATTCGGTGCACTGCCGCAAACGCCCGCGGAGCGCGCGAAGCAGGCGCGCTTCCTTGCCGCGCGCGGCTTCTCGAGTGCGACCATCGTGAAGTTGCTGAAAGTCGGCGACGATTTCCCGATCGACGACTGACGAGCCTGGTCGCGCGCGTGGCGCGCGATTTTGCTGCATTGCAACCGCTTCCGGCAGGCGGGAATACCCGCCGTCGCGGCAAACTGTCTCAAATACCCAATATGCTAAAATCCACGGGTTTTCCTCTTCGGCCTCAACCTCCAGCATGCCGCTATCCGAGCCCGTGCCCCGTCAGTTGCGACATCGACGCGCAATCCGAGCGGAAGCCTACGAGCGCGGCGACGGCTTGTGGGACATCGAAGCCTGCCTGACCGACCACAAGCCGCGCGATGTCGCGCTTGCGTCGGGCATCCGGCCCCAGGGCCTGCCGATCCACGAACTCTGGCTGCGCGTGACCATCGATCGTGACCTCAATGTCGTCGACGCCGAAGCGTCTTCGGAATGGGTGCCTTATCCCGGTCACTGTCAATCCGCCCCGCCTGCCTATCGGGCCCTCATCGGGCTCAATCTCTTCCGCAATTTCCGCCGCAACGCGAACCGGCTGCTCGCCGGCGTCGCAGGCTGTTCCCATCTCACCGAACTGTGCGCCGTGCTGCCGACGGCCGCGATCCAGGCGTTCGCCGGTGATGTGTGGAACGTGCGCGAGGAGGGCGGCGAAGGGCCGGATCATGACGGCGTGCACGCCGAACCGCCGTTCCAGCTCGGCCGCTGCCGCGCGCTGCGATTCGACGGCGAGGTCGTGCGGCAGTACTACCCGCGCTGGTATGGCCCGATTCGGCCGGATCTGCCCGGTGAAGGCAGCACGAAGGAATGAACGGAAATCATTCGAAGAAGCGTCTTAGCGACATTTCATCCAACTCTCAGACTGAAGGGAATCACGCATGAAGATTCACGAGTACCAGGGTAAGGAAATCCTGCGGAAGTTCGGCGTCGCGGTACCGCGCGGCAAGCCGGCGTTCTCGGTGGACGAGGCCGTCAAGGTGGCGGAAGAGCTCGGCGGCCCGGTTTGGGTCGTGAAGGCTCAGATTCACGCGGGTGGCCGTGGCAAGGGCGGCGGCGTGAAGGTGGCGAAGTCGATCGAGCAGGTGCGCGAATACGCGAACCAGATCCTCGGCATGCAGCTCGTCACGCACCAGACCGGTCCGGAAGGCCAGAAGGTCAACCGCCTGATGGTCGAAGAAGGCGCCGACATCAAGCAGGAACTGTATGTCAGCCTCGTCGTTGATCGCGTGACGCAAAAGATCGTTCTGATGGGTTCGAGCGAAGGCGGCATGGACATCGAAGAAGTCGCCGAAAAGCACCCGGAACTGATCCACAAGGTCATCGTCGAGCCGTCGACGGGCCTGCTGGACGCCCAGGCCGACGACCTCGCCGCGAAGATCGGCGTGCCGGCCGCATCGATTCCGCAAGCGCGCGCGATCCTGCAAGGCCTGTACAAGGCATTCTGGGAAACCGACGCATCGCTGGCTGAAATCAACCCGCTGAACGTCTCCGGCGACGGCAAGGTCATCGCACTCGACGCGAAGTTCAACTTCGACTCGAACGCGCTGTTCCGTCACCCGGAAATCGTCGCGTACCGCGATCTGGACGAAGAAGATCCGGCTGAAATCGAAGCGTCGAAGTTCGACCTCGCGTACATCTCGCTCGACGGCAACATCGGCTGCCTCGTGAACGGCGCAGGCCTCGCGATGGCGACGATGGACACCATCAAGCTGTTCGGCGGCGAGCCGGCGAACTTCCTCGACGTCGGCGGCGGTGCGACGACCGAGAAGGTCACGGAAGCGTTCAAGCTGATGCTGAAGAACCCGGACCTGAAGGCGATTCTCGTGAACATCTTCGGTGGCATCATGCGCTGCGACGTGATCGCGGAAGGCGTGATCGCCGGTTCGAAGGCCGTGAACCTGAACGTGCCGCTCGTCGTGCGCATGAAGGGCACGAACGAAGACCTCGGCAAGAAGATGCTGGCCGATTCGGGCCTGCCGATCATCTCGGCTGACAGCATGGAAGAGGCTGCGCAGAAGGTCGTCGCGGCTGCCGCAGGCAAGTAACGCTATCGAATACGCATGGCGGCGCGGCTAGCACGCGACGCCCATCGAACAGAGGTCAAAATACATGTCGATTCTGATCAACAAGGACACGAAGGTCATCACGCAGGGCATTACCGGCAAAACCGGTCAGTTCCATACGCGCGCCTGCCGTGAATACGCAAACGGCCGCGAAGCATTCGTCGCGGGCGTGAACCCGAAGAAGGCCGGCGAAGATTTCGAAGGCATTCCGATCTACGCGAGCGTCAAGGAAGCGAAGGCGGAAACCGGCGCGACCGTGTCGGTCATCTACGTTCCGCCGGCAGGCGCAGCCGCTGCGATCTGGGAAGCGGTCGAAGCCGACCTGGATCTCGCGATCTGCATCACGGAAGGCATCCCCGTGCGCGACATGATCGAAGTGAAGGACCGCATGCGTCGCGAAGGCCGCAAGACGCTGCTGCTCGGGCCGAACTGCCCGGGCACGATCACGCCGGACGAACTGAAGATCGGCATCATGCCGGGTCACATCCACCGCAAGGGCCGCATCGGCGTCGTGTCGCGTTCGGGCACGCTGACGTATGAAGCCGTTGCGCAGCTGACGGCACTCGGCCTTGGCCAGTCGTCGGCAGTCGGTATCGGCGGCGACCCGATCAACGGTCTGAAGCACATCGACGTGATGAAGATGTTCAACGACGATCCGGATACGGATGCGGTCGTGATGATCGGCGAAATCGGCGGTCCGGACGAAGCCAACGCCGCCGAGTGGATCAAGGACAACATGAAGAAGCCGGTGATCGGCTTCATCGCGGGCGTCACGGCGCCTCCGGGCAAGCGCATGGGCCACGCCGGCGCGCTGATCTCGGGCGGTGCGGATACGGCCGAAGCGAAGCTGGAAATCATGGAAGCGTGCGGCATCACCGTCACGCGCAACCCGTCGGAAATGGGCCGTCTGCTGAAGAAGGCGCTGTAATTTTCGCGTGGTTCGTCCTGCAGAAAACGCCGGCTTTGCCGGCGTTTTTTGTTATGCTCGCGCAATGAATTCGTAAGCACCGGGCATGCGTCCTGCATGTGCCGGCGATGAACCGGGTCGCCCCTGACGCGGCCGCTGCTCTTTCCTCACCGCCATGCTCGAATTCCTGACCTCGCTGCACTGGGGCGCCATTCTCCAGATCATCATCATCGATATCCTGCTCGGCGGCGACAACGCGGTCGTGATCGCGCTCGCGTGCCGCAACCTGCCGGCGAACCAGCGGCTGCGCGGCGTCGTCTGGGGCACCGCGGGGGCGATCCTGCTGCGTGTCGCGCTGATCACGTTCGCGGTCGCGCTGCTCGACGTGCCGTTCCTGAAGCTCGGCGGCGGGCTGCTGCTGCTGTGGATCGGCATCAAGCTGATGGCGCCGGCCGCCGACGCGCACGACGACATCAAGCCGGCCGACCGGCTGTGGGACGCCGTGAAGACGATCGTCATCGCCGATGCGGTCATGAGCCTCGACAACGTGATCGCGATCGCCGGCGCGGCCGAGCAGGCCGATCCGTCGCACCGGATCGCGCTCGTGATCTTCGGGCTCGTTGTCAGCGTGCCGATCATCGTATGGGGCAGTACGCTTGTGCTGAAGCTGCTCGACCGTTTCCCGGTCATCGTGGCGTTCGGCGCGGGGCTGCTCGGCTGGATCGCGGGCGGGCTGATCGTGAACGACCCGGTCGGCGATCGCTGGCCGGTGCTCGATACGCCGTCGGTGGTCTACGGCGCGAGCATTGCCGGCGCACTGTTCGTCGTCGCGATCGGTTACGCGCTCAGGAAACGCCGCAGCGTGCCGCACGCGCACTGACTGGCCATCCGGCCGACTGCCGGCCTCGCGGCCCGCTGGCTACGATCGAGACGCCTGCCTGTATCGGCAGGCGTTTTTCGTTTCCGGAGCCTGTCATGTTCGAAGCCTTTTCCGTTTCCCTGTTCCGTCGCGTTGCCGCTGATCTCCGGCGCGCGAACCGGCCGTCGCCTCGCTGGCGGCTGGCCGGCTTCACGCTGATCGAACTGATGATCGTGCTGGCGATCGTCGGTGTCATCGCGGCCTATGCGATTCCCGCGTACCAGGATTACCTCGCACGGTCGCGCGTCGGCGAGGGGCTTGCGCTCGCGTCGTCCGCGCGGCTCGCGGTCGCCGACAATGCCGCGAGCGGCGCGAGCCTCGACGGCGGCTACAGCCCGCCTGCCGCGACCCGCAACGTCGAATCCGTCACGATCGACGGTGCTACCGGCCAGATCACGGTCGCGTTCACCACCCGCGTCGCCGCGGCCGGCACGAATACGCTGGTGCTCGTGCCGTCGGCGCCGGACAAGGCCGATGCGCCCACCGCACGCGTGCCGCTCAAAAAGGGGGCGATACAGGCGGGCGCGATTGCGTGGGAATGCTTCGCCGCGGGCAAGGACGCGTCGTCGCTGCCGGCGCCGGGAGCGGGGCCGTTGCCGGGTAACGCCGCGACGCTGCCCGCGAAATATGCACCCGCGGAGTGCCGCGCATAAGGCTGGCGGAGAAGGAGGGCGGCCGCGCATGCGGCCTGCCGGCCGCCGCTTCGGCCGGCGGGGGCCGCGGCCTTGCGCCGGCTCGCGGAGCGACAGCCCCGCACAGAGCAGGGAAAGTTTTGTATAGTGCGCCGGTTGCTGACATCCGGTTCGCTCATGCCTTCTACTTTTTCCCGTTCGTTGTCGCTCGTTGCGCTGGCTGTCGCCCTGATCGTGCCGTACGCGATCACCAATCACACGTATCCGATCCCGACCTTCTATTCCGAGTTTTCCGCGCTGGTGCTGTATCTGCTGGTGGGCGCGTCCGTCGTGCTGCTCGCGCGCACCGGCCGCCCGGCCGAGCCGTTTGCCGCACCGGCTGCGTTCGCCGTGCCGCTCGGCTTTGCGGTGGTGCTGCTCGCGCAGGTCGCGCTGATCCCGCTCAAGGTGCCGTCGATGAACTGGCTGGCGGTCGGTTATCTCGCCGCCGCGCTGGTCGCGATGCAGGCCGGCTACGCGCTTGCGCGCGACGGGATGGCGGAAACCGTGTCGCGGATGATGGCCGGTGCGCTGCTCGTCGGCGGCGTGTTCGCGGTCGGTACCCAGATCGTGCAGCTGTTCCACCTCGAGTCGGCCGTCTCGCCGTTCGTCGTGGTGTACAACATCGCGGTCGACCGCCGTCCGTACGGCAACATGGCGCAGGCGAACCATCTGGCCAGCTACATCGCCTTCGCGCTCGCGGGCGCGCTGTATCTGGTGCAGACGCGCCGGCTCGCGGTGTGGGCATGGCTCGCGCTGTCGCTCGTGCTGTCGGTCGGTCTCGCGCTGACGGTGTCGCGCGGGCCGTGGCTGCAGGTCGCGGTGATGGTCGTCGCGGGCTTCTGGATGGCGTGGATCGAATCGCGCCGCACGCCGGGCAATGCGCGTGCGTGGCTGATACCGGTCGTGCTCGCGGTCGCGTTCATCGCGGTGAACGTCGCGGTGCGCTGGGCCAACGTGCACTATCACCTGAATCTCGCGGAGTCGGCAGCCGACCGGATGCGCGACGCCGGGCAGATCGCGCCGCGCCTCGCGCTGTGGAAATACGGGCTCGCGATGTTCCGCGAGCATCCGCTGCTGGGGGTCGGCTGGGGCGAATTCCCGTCGCACCAGTTTGCGCTCGTGCGCACGCTCGGCGGCGTCGAGATCGCGAACAATTCGCACGACATCTTCATCGACCTGCTCGCGAAGTCCGGTCTCGTCGGGCTCGGCGTGCTCGCCGTCACGCTCGTCACGTGGTTCGTGCGCGCGGTGCGGGCGCCGCAGTCGAGCATGCGCGTGTTCGGCTTCGCGCTGATCGGCATCCTGCTGATGCATGCGCTGGTCGAGTATCCGCAGCAATACATGTTCTTCCTGCTGCCGGCGATGTTCGTGATCGGGCTGCTCGAGGTGAAGCCGCTGCGCATCCTGCCGGGGCGTGCGGCATTCGGGCTGTTCGCGGTGCTGTCGTTCGGCGGCGTGCTGGCGGCGGTGCCCGTGCTGCGCGATTACCAGCGCGCGGAAGTGCTCTATTACGGCAGCAATCCGGCCGCGCAGTACCGCGATGCGCCGTCGCTGCTGTTCGGCGCGTGGGGTGATTACGGTGCGGCGACGCTGCTCCCGGTTTCGCCGGACGATTTGCCGGCCAAGCTCGCCGCGCACGAGCGCGCGATCGCATTGCTGCCGGGCGAGACGGTGCTGCGCCGCTACGCGGTGCTGCAGGCGCTGGCCGGCCGCGAAGCCGACGCGCTCGATACCGTCGCGCGCCTGCATGTGTTTGCGAAGGAATTGAAGGACTGGCCGCAACAGCTGGCCTCGTTGTACAAGCTGTGCGACCAGGAGCCGGCGCTGAAGACGTTCAGGGCGGCCGTCGTCGCGAAGTACGGGGAAGCGCCGGCCGATGAGGGCGACGACTCGGACGACGACGATTCGGATTGACGCATGTCGTGCCCGCCGGAACGGGGAATTCCGGCGTCTATTGCGTCGCGCTAAAGGCGGGCTGACGTCGGGGCAACCCGACGCGGCGCGTAGCGCGCCGATCCGGTCGGATCTCGATTACCTCGCGGATCGCGCGGATTCCGGTCGAATGAGCGGTGATTCGCGTCAACCATTGTCAAATTGCCGCCGCTGACCGGGCGGCGCGTGCACAATGCGCGAAAGCGCTCGCGTGCCCGCGGCGCGAGGCGTAGCCGGTGCGAATACGGAAAACTTCCCGGTTATCCGGGCATTCCGCCGGGCAGGATCGCGGCCGGGCATTGCTCGGCCGTGCGGCCGTAACGGGGCGCCGGTCCGATGGCCGCGGCGCAGTACGACACATGCGATACGGCCGAGGGAAGGCTTCCGGCGCGCGGCGCGTGTGCCCAGAACAGTGCTGAAGAACGATATTCGACCATGGCCATTCGCTCGACCTACCTGATCCTGCCCGCCGTCGCGATGCTGTTTTCCGGCTGCGCGATGCTGTCGTCGTCGCAGGAAAGCAAGCTGACCTGCCACATTCCGCGTGCCGTCTATCCGGATACCGCGAAGCCGCTCACGCGCCCGGCGACCGTGCTCGTGCGCGCGTTGATGACGACGTCCGGCGAAGCGCAGAACGTCACCGTGACGACGAGCAGCCGCAATGCGGCGGCCGATCGCGCGGCCGTCGAAGCGATGACGCACGCGACCTGCGCGCAGACCGGCGCGACGGCGAATCCTTTCCTGCTGACCCAACCGTTCGTGTTCGAGCCGCAGCGCGGGCAGTGACGCGGGGCGGCGTGTGCTGCGCGCCGACAGTCGCGCCGTTGCACGCGGCCACCGAAAGTCGATATGTGCGGCAGTCGCGCCGCATGCGCGATGTGCGCTGCCGCGGAGCCGGCACCCGAATCGCGACGGGGCTCCGCGGCAATCGCATCGGAACGGTCAGAACTGCCGCTTCTTGAGCGTATAGGCGACCAGCGAATACAGCGTGTTCGTCTGCGCGTTGAAATATCCGCCCTGGGTCGCCTTCTCCCTGCTCGAGTTCCAGGTCTTCCCCGCGTCGCTGCTGACGAACGTGAGATCGAGCGGTGTGCCGTTGCGCCTGGAGTCGGTTGCGTAGACGAGCAGCAATCCGTCCCGGCCGACGCTCAGGCTATCGAGCGTCAGCGTGTCGTCAAACGAATGCAACTGCTGCACCTGCCCGGGTGCGCTGTTCGTCCAGGTAGAAATGGCGCCGACGCGTTGTCCGTTGTCGGCGGGATTATCGAAATTGCGCGGTTCGCCGAGGCGCGACAGCGCGTAAAGCGCATAGTGATTCGACGCGGCCGGTGACGAGGACAGGTTGACGATCACCTGTTCAGGCAGAACGGCATCCAGGGCGAACTCGGATTGCTCCCAGCCGAGCCGATAGACGACGCTTCCGGCGGAAGCATGCTCGGATTTCTCGATGTGGTACGCCACGCGCAAGGTACCGTCCGGGCCGAGGTCGATGCCGTCAAAGGTGCGGCGGGGTTTGCCGGTCTCCGCGGCACCCGGTGGCAGTTCGATCTCCCGCCACGACTGACCGCCGTCGGACGTGCGCCACACGTGCGGACCCCAACCGATTGCATAGCCGCGCTGCGGATCGAGAAAGAGCAGGCGACCGATATTCCGATCTTCGGGCCACGCGAGCTGCACCCAGTCGCGTCCGCCGTTGGACGACTTCCAGAGCTTGGTCACTTGCGGCGTCAGCCCATCGGCAGGCTGAGGCGACTTGTAGTCCATCCAGCCGGTGCTGATGAATTCGACCGTCCAGTCCTTGGCGTGCCACCAGGCGGCGTTCTGGCCCACCTGTTTGAAATGGCGTGTCATGTCGCCGTTCACCGGGCCGCGCCAGAATTCGACCGACGTCCGGTTCAGCGTTTCGCGACTGTCGTTCATCCAGGCTTCGGCCGGCTCGGCTTTTTCCTTGTCCTTCCATTCCGCGTACGGCTTGAAGGTGATTTCAGGATCGCTGATCTTCAGCGTGATCGCCTCGTTTCCCGATATCACGAAGTCGCCTCCGCCGTAAGGCTTGCTGTTCTTCATGAAAGTGTTGGAAACGACCTGCCAGTCATTCGATATATACGAGTACCCGACAATCGAGACAATGAGCACGACTGCAGCACCCAGCGACAACTTCAGGAATTTTCTCGTCATTTCATTTCGGCATCAGTTTCTCGAGTGCCTTCCATTCCTGAACGAGCGAGGACTGCGGCACGTTCATCACGTAACTACCGCTGTTCCGCTTCCCGAAGATGACCCGTGAATATTGGTCACAAGTCGCTTCATCATTGAGCTAAAGAGATGATCCGGGGAGCGACCCACCCGCACACCGCAGGCGCTGGGAATGACGCTCAATGAGTCGAATAATTGCGGGGGCCGTTGGCAGAAATCCTCTGTACATCAACCAGTACTTGCCATTTCCCGTCTCGGTGGCGAATTGAGGCCATTCCAGTCTCCTGTGGGACAGGAGTCGGACAAGGTCGATTTTTCCGGTGCCAGCAGTCAGATGCGAGGCGATTTCGTCAGACGATGGCGATACCAAAGCGGGCGGTATGGCTTCACAGGAAAGGCTTATAAAGCAAAGCGTTACGCTTCCGCCTTCCAATCCCCCGACTTCCCGCCGCGCTTCTCCCGCACGCTCACGTCGGTGATCACCATCCCGCGATCGACCGCCTTGCACATGTCGTAGACGGTCAGCAGCCCGACCTGGACGGCCGTCAGCGCTTCCATCTCGACGCCGGTCCGGCCGAACGTCTCGACCTGCACGACGCAATGCACGCCCGGCAGCGCGTCGTCGAGCTCGAAGTCGACGGCCACGCGCGTCAGCGCGAGCGGGTGGCACAGCGGAATGAGATCGGCCGTGCGTTTGGCGCCCTGGATCGCCGCGATGCGCGCGACGCCGAGCACGTCGCCCTTCTTGGCCTTGCCGTCGCGGATCAGCGCGAACGTGGCGGGCAGCATCCGGATCGTGCCGCGCGCGATCGCGATGCGTTGCGTTTCCTGCTTGCCGCCGACGTCGACCATGTGGGCGTGGCCGGCGGCGTCGAAATGGGTGAGTCCTGACATGTCTTCCTCTAGTGGAACGGAGTGCGCGCGCACGTCCCTCGATCCTGCTTCGCGATCGGCCGGGCGCCAAATCCCGTACCGGCGCGACGAACCGATCCAACCGCTCAACGGGCGCCTATCATAGCAGCGGCGTTCGCGTTGCCGGAGGCGCAGATGACGCACGCGCGGCAGGGGACAGTCGGCGCGGCGCCGGTACAATGACCCGAATATTCAGACCAAACGCCGCGATGCGCGCCGCTCGCGCGGGACGGCGTCGTTTTCATCCTGCCATGCGTGTCAAACAGTTGCTTGCCGTGTCGCTGTCGGCGGCGCTCGCGCTGCCGCCGGGCAGCCATGCGCAGAGCGGATCCGCGCCACCGCTCGAGCCGGCGGCCGGCGGCTCGACGTCGATTTCCACCGTGCCGTCCGGCATCGCGACCGGCGTGTTCGGCACGTACGGCGGCGCGGAGAGCCGGTTCTCGGGCGCGGACGGTGCGTCGGCGCCGGTCGCGAGCCTGCGCGCGCCGCTGCGTGCGCTGGAGCTGCCCGATCTCGGCGACGGCTCCGGCGGCTCACTGACGCCGCGGGCCGAGCGCCGGCTCGGCGAGCGCGTGATGCGCGAAGTGCGGCGCGATCCCGACTATCTCGACGACTGGCTGGTGCGCGACTACTTGAACGCGATGGCGGCGCGGCTCGCGGCCGCGGCGGCAGCGCGCTACATCGGCGGCTACACGCCGGACTTCGACCTGTTCCCGGTGCGCGATCCGCAGATCAACGCGTTCTCGATGCCGGGCGGCTTCATCGGGATCAACAGCGGGCTGGTCGTCACGACGCAGACGGAGTCGGAACTCGCATCGGTGGTCGGCCACGAGATGGGCCACGTGCTGCAGCGGCACATCGCGCGGATGATCGGCGCGAGCGAGAAGACCGGCTATACGGCGCTCGCGACGATGCTGCTCGGCGTGCTGGCCGGCGTGCTCGCGCGCAGCGGCGATCTCGGCAGCGCGATCGCGATGGGCGGGCAGGCGTATGCGGTCGACAACCAGCTGCGTTTCTCGCGTTCGGCCGAGCGCGAGGCCGATCGCGTCGGCTTCCAGCTGCTCGCCGGGGCCGGCTACGACCCGTACGGGATGCCGGGCTTCTTCGAGCGGCTCGACCGCGCGTCGATGGGCGATGCGGGCGTGCCGGCCTATGCGCGCACGCACCCGCTGACCGGCGAGCGGATCGCCGACATGGAGGATCGCGCGCGCCGCGCGCCGTACCGGCAGCCGCGCCAGTCGGCCGAATACGGGTTCGTGCGTGCGCGGCTGCGCATCCTGCAGAACCGGGCACCGACCGACATCTCGGCCGAGGCGCGCCGGATGCAGCTCGAGATCGACGATCGCACCGCGCCGAACGTCGCGGCGAACTGGTACGGCATCGCGCTCGCGAACACGCTGCTCGGCCAGTACGACGCGGCGGACAAGGCGCTCGCGTCGGCGCGCAGCGCGTTCGATGCGCGCGAGCGGCGCGACGACGATCCGGCGAGCAGTTCGCCGAGCCTCGACGTGCTGGCCGCCGACGTCGCCCGCCGCGCGGGCCGAGCCGACGACGCAGTACGGCTCTCGGCGCTCGCGCAGCGGCGCTGGCCGGCGTCGCACGCGGCGATCGTCGCGCATCTGCAGGCGCTGATCGCCGCGCGCCGCTTCGCCGAAGCGCAGACGCTCGCACGGGCGCAGGCCAAGGCCGACCCCGAACAGCCGGACTGGTGGGATTACCTCGCGAAGGCGAGTGACGGCAAGGGCGACGTGCTCGCGCGGCGCCGGGCGCTGGCGGAGAAGCTGGCGCTCGACGGCGCGTGGCCGTCGGCGATCCGGCAACTGAAGGAAGCGCGCGACGCGAAGGACGTGTCGTTCTACGAGCAGTCGATCATCGGCGCGCGGCTGCTGGAATTCGAGGCGCGCTACAAGGAAGAGCGCGACGACGAGAAGAACGGCCGCGGGTAGCGGCGGCCGCGCGGCGAACGCGGACGGCGCCGCGGCGGGTCAGCGGCCGCTGCCGGCCGCGTCGCGCGCGTGGCGCGCCGGGCTCGCGATGTAGCCGAACCGGCCAGGCACGTCGGCGCAGGCGATGCTGCCGAGCGGCAGCGTGCGGCCGTCGCGCCAGCGCAGCACGGGCGGCTCGGCATTGAAATCCGCGTGATCGGCGAACAGCCCGAGGTCGTGATCGTGCAGCGCCGCGATGCGCGCGGGTGTGCCGGCATCGCGAAACAGCACGCCGCCGCCGTCGTCGAGCCAGGCTGTATCCGGTTCGAACGGGGCGCCCATCTGGTCGGTGAGCGCAAGCTGCCCGTCGCGTTCGGCGAGCCGCACGACCCACGGCGTATAAGCGAGTTCGACGTACACGCGCTGCGGCCCGTTCTGGAAGAACCACTGGCCCTGCGCGTCGCATGCGTAGTTGCGGCCGATGAACGCGTTCAGCGCCGCATGCCGGACCGGCGAGCCGAGTTCGCCGGCCGCCTGCGCGGTGTCGTCGCGCAGCCGCCATTCGCCGCGCCGGTCGAGCAGCAGCCAGCCGGTGCAATCCGGCACGTTCGGCCATTTGGCGAGCGCCTGCCTGACGATGTCATCCATGGTCGACGAATTTCGAGCAATAGCCGAACACCCGCGCCGACAGCCAGTCGAGGCGGCCGGGGAACGGCCCGGTCATGAAGCCCGCATGGCCGCCGTCTGCGGGCTGGTCGAGCTCGACGGCCGGCGACACGTCGGCCGGGCCCGGTAGCGCCGATTCGGGCAGGAACGGGTCGTTGCGGGCGTTGAGGATCAGCGTCGGCACGTCGATCGCGGGCAGCAGCGGCCGCGTGGTCGCCTTCGTCCAGTAGTCGTCCGCGTTCGCGAAACCGTGCAGCGGCGCGGTCACGACCTCGTCGAAGTCGCGCATCGTCACGGCCTGCAGCATCGCTTCGCGGTCGAACAGCCCCGGATACTGGTCGAGCTTGGCGAGCGCCTTGCGCTTGAGCGTCTTCAGGAAGCTGCGCGTGTAGACCATCGCGAACCCCTGCGACAGCGCACGGCCGCCCGCATGCACGTCGATCGGCGTCGAGATCGCGGCGGCGGCATGCACGATCGACGTGTCGCTGCGGTGCTCGCCGAGCCAGCGCAGCAGCACGTTGCCGCCGAGCGATACGCCGGCCGCGACCAGCGGCCCGCGATGCTGCGCGGCGAGCCGGCGCAGGATCCAGTCGACCTCGGCGCTGTCGGCGAGATGGTAGAAGCGCGGCTGGCGGTTGATCTCGCCGCTGCAACTGCGGAAGTGCGGCACGACGGCATGCCAGCCCTTCGCACGCGCGGCGGCCATCATCGCGAGCGCGTAGTGCGAGCCGGAGCTGCCTTCGAGGCCGTGGAACAGCACGAACAGCGGCGCGTCAGGCGCCGGCGCCGCGCTGTCGAGATGCGCGACCCAGTCGAGATCGATGAAGTCGTGGTCGGGGGTTTCCCATCGCTCTCGCCGGTACGCGACAACCGGACGCCGCGCGAACAGCGCGGGCACGATGGTTTGCACATGGCTGTTGGGCAGCCAGCGCGGTGCGCGATAGCGCAATGAATCGTCGTTGGGGGCCGGGGGCCCGGTCAGCGGCGAGGTGGGCGGAGAAGCCGTACTCATGATCGCCCCGCAAATGCGTTGCTTCGTTTTTCGTCAGTGCAGCGGACCCTGCCCGTGACGGATCTTCGCGGCGAATTGTCCGGCCGCTTGTTCAGGAATCGGGCTCGCGTGGATGTGCGCGATGCGCCATTCGCCGCGTTCGTGGATCATCACGTACGTGGCGAAAACCATGTCGGGTTCGGCCGTCAGGTCGGCCTGCTGATGCGCTTCGGCGATCGTATAGACGACCGTGCCGAGGCTGTCGTACACGCGGATGTCGAGCGGCTCGATCGTGACCGGGCGCGTCGCGAGCCGGTTGGCGAGCCCGCCGCGGATCTGGTCGAGGCCGTGCAGATGCTCGCCGTCCGCCCAGACGCAGCTGGCGAAATCCTCGTCGATCCACAACGCCAGCAGCGCGTCGAGATTGGCATCGGCGACGGCCTGGTAGTAGGCGTTCAGCGTATCGGCAGCGGCTTCGAAAAGGCGGGCAAAACGTGGCATCGGGGTTGTCTCTCGCGCGCGTCGCGCGCCGTATTCAGCACGGCGGCCCGGGTGGGGCCGCCGTGCACCGGTGAATCGGATTGCCCGGCGCGCCGTGCGACGCTGCCGGCCAGGGTCAGCGCTGCCCGACGAGCATGCCGCGCAAATCGCCGAATACCTGCTCGGGACCGAGTTCGCGCAGGCACTTCAGATGGCCGAGCGGGCACTCGCGTTCGAAGCAGGGACTGCATTCGAGATGCAGCCATTGTACCTTCGCCAGGTCCGACAGCGGAGGGGTATGGCGCGGATCGGTCGATCCGTACAACGCGACGAGCGGCCGGCGCAGCGCGGCGGCGACGTGCATCAGCCCCGAATCGTTGGTGACGACCGCGTTCGCGCGCGCGATCAGCGCGCACGCCTCGGACAACGACGTCTGCCCGCACAGGTTGCGCACGTTCGGCGCGTGGTCGGCGATCGCCTGCGCGGCCGCGGCATCCTTCTGCGAGCCGAGCGCGACGATCTGCGTATACGGGAACGACTGGTGGACGATGGTCGCGAGCGACGCGAAATGCTCCGGCGGCCAGCGCTTGGCCGGGCCGTATTCGGCGCCGGGGCAGAACACGACGAGCGGCTTGCGCGTATCGAGATTGAAACGTGCGGACACGCGCGCCGTCTCGTTCAGGTCGGCGTCGAGGCGCGGCGCGGGCAGCGTCTTCATCGACTCGGGCAGCTTCGCGCCCGGCGCGTACGCGAGCGCCGCGTAGTGGGTCGTCATCGGCGGCCGCTCGCCCGACTTGTCGGGGTTCGCGTGCCGCACGTTCAGCAGCCCGTAGCGGTGCTCGCCCGTATAGCCGATCCGCAGCGGGATGTTCGCGAGCCACGGGATCACCGCGGACTTCAGCGAATTCGGCAGCACGTACGCCGCGTCGTAGCCGACGTCGCGCAGGTCGCTCGCGAGCTGCCAGCGGCGCAGCAGCTGCAGCTTGCCGTGCGCGAGATCGGTCGCGTAGACATCGTGGATCTCGGGCATCCGCTCGAGCACGGGCGCGACCCACGAGGGTGCGACGGCATCGATCGCGATGCGGGGATGGAGCTTTTTCAGCAGCGCAAAAAGCGGCTGCGCCATCAATGCGTCACCGATCCAATTCGGTGCGATAACCAGCGCTCGACGCATCAGGTCGACTTCCGATGTCGTAATGAAGCGCGGCGCACGGGCGCCGCGTTCGGGTTGCCAGAATGGGGAAGGGCGGCGCGCCGGACTTCCGGCTGCGCCGCCTTGCGGGTCGGCGGGCCCTCAGGCCCGGCCGCCGGGGGCTTAGTGACCCTTGACGACCTCGCCGTCGCGCAGCTTGTAGCGCGTGCCGCAGTACGGGCAGCGCGCCTCGCCGTGCGACACGTCGATGAAGACGCGCGGGTGCGCGCTCCAGCGCGCCATGGCCGGGTTCGGGCAGTAGGCGGGAAGATCCTTGGCCGTCAGCTCGACCAGCGGCATTTCCTTGATTTCACTCATGAGACTTTCTCTTTATCACTCTTGTGTGGGGCGGTCGGTGGCGCGGCGCGCTCAGACCTTCGTCAGCCAGTGCGCGTACTTCGCGTTCTTGCCCGACACGATATCGAAAAACGCCGACTGGAGCTTTTCCGTGACGGGGCCGCGCGCGCCGCTGCCGATCGTGCGGTTGTCGAGCTCGCGGATCGGCGTGACTTCGGCGGCGGTGCCGGTGAAGAACGCTTCGTCGGCCGTGTAGACCTCGTCGCGCGTGATGCGCTTCTCGATCACCTCGATGCCGGCGTCCTTCGCGAGCGTGATGACCGTATCGCGCGTGATGCCGTCGAGGCACGACGACAGGTCGGGCGTATACAGCTTGCCGTTGTTCACGAGGAAGAAGTTCTCGCCGGAGCCTTCCGACACGTAGCCGTCGACGTCGAGCAGCAGCGCTTCGTCGTAGCCGTCGGCGGTCGCTTCCTGGTTCGCCAGGATCGAGTTCACGTACCAGCCCGACGCCTTCGCGCGCACCATCGACACGTTCACGTGGTGGCGCGTGAACGACGACGTCTTCACGCGGATGCCCTTCGCGAGGCCGTCCTCGCCGAGGTACGCGCCCCACGGCCATGCGGCGATCGCGACGTGGATCGTGTTGCCCTTCGCGGACACGCCGAGCTTTTCCGAGCCGACCCAGATGATCGGGCGCAGGTAGCCCGATTCGAGCTGGTTCTCGCGCACGACCGCGAGTTGCGCGGCTTCGAGCGTTTCGCGGTCGAACGGCACGTCCATCTGGAAGATCTTCGCCGAATTCAGCAGACGTTTGGTGTGCTCGCGCAGGCGGAAGATCGCGGTGCTGCCGTCGGCCGACTTGTACGCGCGCACGCCCTCGAAGACGCCCATGCCGTAGTGCAGCGTGTGGGTCAGGACGTGGATCTTGGCGTCGCGCCAGTCGATCAGCTTGCCGTCCATCCAGATCTTGCCGTCGCGGTCGGCCATTGACATAGGATTCTCCTGGAAGCGGGGGTGTGCTGCGGGTTGTGTGCAGCGTTGAACCGGAAAGACGCTTATTTTAGCGTCATTTGGCGGCGATCCGGTCGGACGGAGGGGGGCCGGCGCTATAATCGTCCGGTACCGATTCCAATAACGATGGGTCGCACCGGCAGGAGGCGCCGGCGTCCCGACGAACCGCCCGCTGCGGCCCGCTTTCCGATGCTCGCTCGATTGTCCGCCACCGACCGCTTCGCGCTGATCCAGGGCGCGCGCGACTATTCCCCGACACTGATGGCGATCCTGTCCTGGGGGCTCGTCACCGGCATCGCGATGAGCAAGTCCGTGATGACGCTCGGGCAGGCGAGCGCGATGTCGCTGTTCGTCTACGCGGGCTCGTCGCAGCTCGCGGTGCTGCCGCTCCTCGCGGCGAAGCTGCCGATCTGGACCGTGCTGCTCACGGCCGCGATGGTCAACCTGCGCTTCGTGATCTTCAGCGCCGGCCTGGCGCCCCATTTTTCCTACCTGCCGCTGTGGCGGCGCCTCGCGATCGGTTATTTCAATGGCGACGTGATCTACCTGCTGTTCCAGAAACAGGGCTTCGCGTACGGCCGCGTGCCGGGCAAGGAAGCGTATTTCTGGGGGATGGCGCTCGCGAGCTGGGCGTCGTGGCAGGTGTCGTCGCTCGCCGGCATCCTGCTCGCGAGCGTCTTTCCGGCGAGCTGGGGGCTGGAGCTGGCCGGCACGCTCGCGCTGATCCCGATCATGGTGTCGGCGGTCGCGAACCGCTCGACGCTCGCGGCCGTCGCGGTCGCGGGCATCGTGTCGCTGATCGCGTTCGACCTGCCGTACCGGCTCGCGCTGCCGATCGCGGTACTGGCCGCGCTCGCGGCCGGCTGCGCGGCCGATTTCTTCGTCGAGCGCGCCGACTGGCGGCGCATCCGCACCGAAACCGTGCACGAAAAGGACATCGAATGAGCGCGACCGAGATCTGGATCGTCATCGTCGGGATGACGATCGTCACGGCCGTCACGCGCGCGCTGTTCCTGATCGGCGGCGAGCGCACCGTGCTGCCCGAACGCGCGCAGCGCGCGCTGCGCTACGCGCCGGCCGCGGCGCTGGTCGCCGTCGTGCTGCCCGACGTGCTCGAAACGCCGGCCGGGCTGTCGTTCGGGCTGTCCAACCATCCGTTCTACGCGGCGCTCGCCGGCCTCGGCTGGTTTTTGTGGCGGCGCAGCATGCTCGGCACGATCGTCGTCGGGATGCTCGTGTTCACCGCGCTGCGCCTGATCTTCTGATGGGCCGCCGTTCCGGCTCGCCGCGCGCTGCCCGCTTGCGCGCGTGTATTGCTGCATTGCGGCAAAGCGCCGATTCCGGCGCGCAATTCCAAATAGGCGGAATTCGCCGCCGCACGGGTCAGTCTGCCGGGTGGATCGGCTAGAATGCCCGTTCGAGATTTCTTACCCGTGCGCGTCATGCGAACCGCCAGCCACGGCCGCATCCGGCGCCCTTTCGCGGCAGCCCGCGCACGTCCAGCGTGAACCCCCTTTCCCCATCCACTACTTCAATCTGTTCAACATGAGCCAAGTCAAGCGTCTTACCGACCTGATCGCCGCCGGCCAGCTCGCCGGCAAGCGGGTGTTCATCCGCGCCGACCTGAACGTCCCGCAGGACGATCACGGCAACATCACCGAGGACACGCGCGTGCGTGCGTCCGTGCCGGCCATCCAGGCCGCGCTCGACGCCGGCGCGGCCGTGATGGTGACGTCGCACCTCGGCCGTCCGACCGAAGGCGAATTCAAGCCGGAAGACTCGCTCGCGCCGGTCGCGAAGCGTCTCGCCGAACTGCTCGGCCGCGACGTGCCGCTCGTGTCGAACTGGGTCGAGAACGGCGTGAACGTCGCGCCGGGCCAGGTCGTGCTGCTCGAGAACTGCCGCGTGAACAAGGGCGAGAAGAAGAATTCGGACGAGCTCGCGCAGAAGATGGCGAAGCTCTGCGACGTGTACGTGAACGACGCGTTTGGCACCGCGCACCGCGCGGAAGCGACCACGCACGGGATCGCGAAGTACGCGCCGGTCGCATGCGCGGGCCCGCTGCTGGCGGCCGAACTCGACGCGCTCGGCAAGGCGCTCGGCAACCCGGCGCGCCCGCTGGTGGCGATCGTCGCCGGTTCCAAGGTGTCGACCAAGCTGACCATCCTGAAGTCGCTGGCCGGCAAGGTCGACCAGCTGATCGTCGGCGGCGGCATCGCGAACACGTTCATGCTCGCGGCCGGCCTGTCGATCGGCAAGTCGCTCGCGGAGGCCGATCTCGTCGCCGAAGCGAAGGCGATCATCGACGAAGCGCGCGAGCGCGGCGCGTCGGTGCCGATCCCGACCGACGTCGTCACCGCCAAGGAATTCTCGCCGACGGCCGCGGCCACGGTGAAGCAGGTCGCCGACATCGAAGCGGACGACATGATCCTCGACATCGGCCCCGATACGGCCAAGGCGCTCGCCAGCCAGCTCGAGAAGGCCGGCACGATCGTGTGGAACGGCCCGGTCGGCGTGTTCGAGTTCGACCAGTTCGGCAACGGCACCAGGACGCTCGCCGAAGCGATCGCCAAATCGTCCGCGTTCTCGATCGCGGGCGGCGGCGACACGCTCGCGGCCATCGCGAAGTACGGCATCCACGACCAGGTCAGCTACATCTCCACGGGCGGCGGCGCCTTCCTCGAGTTCCTCGAGGGGAAGAAGCTGCCGGCGGTGGAAGTGCTCGAAACGCGGGCGGCCTGAGCGTGGCGGCGCGCGCAGGGGTGACGAAGGCCGCGCGCTCCGCGAAAGCGGAGCAGCCGGCCGGCGCGGGCAAGCGCAAACGCGCGCCCGCGCGGGCGAACACCGCCCCGCGCGCACCGGCGGCTGCCGGCGACGCGGCCGTGCAGCACCACGAGATTCAGAACAAAGCGATGCCGGGCGCCAGCACCGGCACGCCCCCCGGAACGGCGGCCGCTGGGCCTGCCGCTTCCGGCTCTCGCAGCGTTTCACCCAGCGCATCCACCTTGATCCAGATGAGGAGTTTCATGCAGCGCGCCACCAAGATAGTCGCCACGATCGGCCCGGCATCCAGTTCGCCGGAGATTCTGCTGCAGATGATGCAGGCGGGCCTCGACGTCGTGCGGCTCAATTTTTCGCACGGCACGGCCGACGATCACCGCCAGCGCGCCGAAATGGTGCGCGAGGCCGCCCGCAAGGTTGGCCGCGAGATCGCGATCATGGCCGACCTCCAGGGCCCGAAGATCCGCGTCGGCAAGTTCGAGAACGGCAAGACCACGCTCGTGCCGGGGCAGCCGTTCATCCTCGATGCGGGCTGCGAACTCGGCAACGACGAGCGCGTCGGCCTCGACTACAAGGAGCTGCCGCGCGACCTGAAGCCGGGCGACCTGCTGCTGCTGAACGACGGCCTGATCGTGCTGACCGTCGAGCGCGTGCTCGGCGACGAGATCCACACGACCGTCAAGGTGGGCGGCGAGCTGTCGAACAACAAGGGGATCAACCGTCAGGGCGGCGGCCTGTCGGCGCCCGCGCTGACCGCGAAGGACATGGAAGACATCCGCACCGCGATGTCGCTCGGCGCGGACCTCGTCGCGGTATCGTTCCCGAAGAACGCGACCGACATGGAAATGGCGCGCCAGCTCGCGAACATCGCGGGCGCGCCGTACGGCATCAAGCCGAAGATGATCGCGAAGATCGAGCGCGCGGAAGCGATTCCGGCGCTGCAGAGCATTCTCGACGCGTCCGACGGCATCATGGTCGCGCGCGGCGACCTCGCGGTGGAAGTGGGCAACGCGGCCGTGCCGGCGCTGCAGAAGCGGATGATCCGGATGGCGCGCGAGTCGAACAAGCTCGTGATCACCGCGACGCAGATGATGGAATCGATGATCTACGCACCGGTGCCGACCCGCGCGGAAGTGTCGGACGTCGCGAACGCGGTGCTCGACGGCACCGACGCGGTGATGCTGTCGGCCGAGACGGCCGCCGGCAAGTATCCGGTCGTCACGATCGAGACGATGGCGGCCGTGTGCGTCGAGGCGGAAAAGTCGGAAGAGGTCGAGCTGGACAAGGATTTCCTCGACCGCACGTTCACGCGGATCGACCAGTCGATCGCGATGGGCGCGCTGTTCACCGCGTATCACCTGGGCGCGAAGGCGATCATCGCGCTGACCGAATCGGGCGCGACCGCGCTGTGGATGTCGCGTCACTACACGCACGTGCCGATCTTCGCGCTGACGCCGCGCGTCGGCAGCGAGCGCACGATGGCGCTGTACCGCAACGTGACGCCGCTGCACGTCGACTTCAACAGCGACCGCGATTCGGCGCTGCAGGCGGCGCTCGAGATCGTCGTCAAGCAGGGTTACGTGCAGCATGGCGACATGGTCGTGCTGACCGTCGGCGAGCCGATGGGGCAGGCGGGCGGCACCAACACGCTGAAGATCGTGCGGGTCGGCGAGCACTATTGAGCGCCGGCTGAGCCGCAGCGAGCCGGCCCGCGGGCCGGCGGCCGGATCGGTCGGAATCGATCCGGCACCGTTTTTCGCGCAAAAGCCGCGCGGGGTCCGAAGCCCCGCGCGGCTTTTTTTCTCCTTTTTGGCCGCATTGTGCCGTGCGAACGTAACAAATTGCGAGCGGGGGCCACCGGGCGGTCGGAATCGGAGGCGCTTCGCGATAAAATGCGGCTATTCGACGCTCAGCCGCGCCGCGCCGTCCCGGTTCAGAGGGGAGCGAGCGCCGCGCCGGCGTCAGGGCGCACCGGTTTTCATTCCAAGGAGTTCCACAATGCCTCTCGTATCAATGCGTCAATTGCTGGACCACGCGGCAGAGCACGGTTACGGCCTGCCGGCCTTCAACGTGAACAACCTGGAGCAGATCCAGGCGATCATGGCGGCGGCGGATCAGGTCGGCGCGCCCGTGATCATGCAGGCATCGGCCGGCGCGCGTAAGTATGCGGGCGAGCCGTTCCTGCGCCACCTGATCGAAGCGGCGGTCGAATCGTATCCGCACATCCCGGTCGTGATGCACCAGGATCACGGCCAGTCGCCGGCGGTTTGCACGGCCGCGATCCGCAGCGGCTTCACGAGCGTGATGATGGACGGTTCGCTCGAAGCCGACGGCAAGACGGTCGCGTCGTACGAGTACAACGTCGACGTGTCGCGCAAGGTCGTCGAGATGGCGCACTCGATCGGCGTGACGGTCGAAGCCGAACTCGGCGTGCTCGGCTCGCTCGAGACGATGAAGGGCGACAAGGAAGACGGCCACGGCGCGGAAGGCACGATGACCCGCGAGCAGCTGCTGACCGATCCGGAGCAGGCCGCCGACTTCGTGAAGCTCACACAGTGCGATGCGCTCGCGATCGCGATCGGCACGTCGCACGGCGCGTACAAGTTCTCGAAGAAGCCGACGGGCGACATCCTGTCGATCCAGCGCATCAAGGAAATCCACGCGCGCATCCCGAACACGCACCTCGTGATGCACGGTTCGTCGTCGGTGCCGCAGGAACTGCTGGCCGAGATCCGCGAATTCGGCGGCGACATGAAGGAAACCTACGGCGTGCCGGTCGAGGAAATCCAGGAAGGCATCAAGCACGGCGTGCGCAAGATCAACATCGACACCGACCTGCGTCTCGCGATCACCGGCGCGATCCGCCGCTACCTGTTCGAGAACCCGGGCAAGTTCGATCCGCGCGACTACCTGAAGCCCGCGCGCGAAGCCGCGAAGCAGGTGTGCGTCGACCGTTACCTCGCGTTCGGCTGCGAAGGCCAGGCCGGCAAGATCAAGCCGGTGTCGCTCGACAAGATCGCCGAGCAGTACAAGTCGGGCGCGCTCGCCCAGGTCGTGCGCTGAGACTGTAGTACGATTGCCCCGCCCGGTTCTGCCGCCGGGCATGGGCTGGCCGCCCGGCTGGCCGGATTCGATCCGGCCCCGGCAGCCGTTCCGTCCGGCCGAACAAGGGCCGGCCGGCAGCCGTCCGGGCGTTGCGCCCGCCGGTTCGCCGACGTATTGCAAGACCGCCGTTCCCGCCTGCCGCGGGGAACGGCGTTTCCCTTTTTGTTTGGCTCCTTATCTGCGAAAAGACGATGTCTACCCTTTACGAATCCACGCTCCGCTCGCTGCCGCTCCTCGGTCGCGGCAAGGTTCGCGATAACTACGCGGTCGGCAACGACAAGCTCCTGATCGTCACGACCGATCGCCTGTCGGCCTTCGACGTGGTGATGGGCGAGCCGATTCCGAACAAGGGCCGCGTGCTGAACCAGATGGCGAACTTCTGGTTCGACAAGCTCGCGCACATCGTGCCGAACCACCTGACGGGCGACGCGCCGGAAGCGGTGGTCGCGGCCGACGAGGTCGAGCAGGTGAAGGGCCGCGGCGTGGTCGTCAAGCGCCTCGAGCCGATCATGATCGAAGCGGTCGTGCGCGGCTACCTGGCCGGCAGCGGCTGGAAGGAATACCAGGCGTCGGGCGCCGTGTGCGGCGTGCAGCTGCCGGCAGGCCTGCAGAACGCGCAGAAGCTGCCCGAGCCGATCTTCACGCCGGCCGCGAAGGCCGAGATGGGCGAGCACGACGAGAACATCACGTTCGACGAAACCGAGCGCCGCATCGGCACCGAGCTGGCCGCGACGATCCGCGACATCTCGATCCGCCTGTACAAGGAAGCGGCCGACTACGCGGCGACGCGCGGCATCATCATCGCCGACACGAAGTTCGAATTCGGCCTCGACAACCACGGCAAGCTGTACCTGATGGACGAAGTGCTGACCGCCGATTCGTCGCGCTTCTGGCCGGCCGACCAGTACGAAGTCGGCACCAACCCGCCGTCGTTCGACAAGCAGTTCGTGCGCGACTGGCTCGAGGCGCAGCCGTGGGGCAAGACCGCGCCGGCGCCGGCGCTGCCGGCCGACGTCGTCGAGAAGACGGCCGCGAAGTACCAGGAAGCGCTCGAGCGCATCACGGGCCAGTCGCTCGCCGTCTGACGGAAGGAACGTACGAAATGAGTGAAGTCCAAACCGCCCACACGCACAGCGCGCCGCTCGTCGGCGTGCTGATGGGTTCGAGTTCCGACTGGGACGTGATGAAGAACGCGGTCGCGATCCTGCAGGAATTCGGCGTGCCGTACGAAGCGAAGGTCGTGTCCGCGCACCGGATGCCCGACGAGATGTTCGACTATGCGGAGAAGGCGCGCGAGCGCGGGCTGCGCGCGATCATCGCGGGCGCCGGCGGTGCCGCGCACCTGCCCGGCATGCTGGCCGCGAAAACCACGGTGCCCGTGCTCGGCGTGCCGGTCGCGAGCAAGTACCTGAAGGGTGTCGATTCGCTGCACTCGATCGTGCAGATGCCGAAGGGCGTGCCGGTCGCGACGTTCGCGATCGGCGAGGCCGGCGCCGCGAATGCCGCACTGTTCGCGGTGTCGATCCTGTCCGGCAACTCGGTCGACTACGCGAACCGGCTCGCCGCGTTCCGCGTGCGCCAGAACGAAGCCGCGCACGCGATGGTGCTGCCGCCGCTGGAATGACGGCATGGCGCGCGGCCGCACCACGCGGCCGGCGCCGGATTTTCCTACTGCGGCGGGCATTTCCGCGTTCCGCCGCGACCGACCACTGACATGACCGCAACTCCTGATTCCGTTTCCCCGATCCTGCCCGGCGCGTGGCTGGGCATGGTCGGCGGTGGCCAGCTCGGCCGCATGTTCTGCTTTGCCGCCCAGTCGATGGGCTATCGCGTCGCCGTGCTCGATCCCGATCCGGCGAGCCCCGCCGGCGCGGTCGCCGATCGGCACCTGCGCGCGGCGTACGACGACGAAGCCGCACTCGCCGAACTGGCCGACCTGTGCGAGGCCGTATCGACGGAATTCGAGAACGTGCCGGCCGCGAGCCTCGATTTCCTCGCGCGCACGACGTTCGTCGCACCGGCCGGCCGCTGCGTCGCGGTCGCGCAGGACCGCATCGCGGAGAAGCGTTTCATCGAGGCGTCGGGCGTGCCGGTCGCGCCGCACGTCGTGATCGAATCGGCGGCGGCGCTCGCCGCGCTTGACGATGCCGCGCTCGACGCGGTACTGCCGGGCATCCTGAAGACGGCCCGCCTCGGGTACGACGGCAAGGGCCAGGTGCGCGTCGCCACCGCGCAGGAAGCACGCGACGCGCATGCCGCGCTCGGCGGCGTGCCGTGCGTGCTGGAGAAGCGCCTGCCGCTGAAATACGAAGTGTCGGCGCTGATCGCGCGCGGCGCGGACGGCCGCGCGGCCGCCTTCCCGCTCGCGCAGAACGTGCACCACGACGGCATCCTCGCGCTGACGGTCGTGCCGGCGCCGGCCGCCGATGCCGCGCGCGTCGCAGAGGCGCAGCAGGCCGCCATCCGGATCGCCGACACGCTCGGCTACGTCGGCGTGCTGTGCGTCGAATTCTTCGTGCTGGAAGACGGCTCGTTCGTCGCTAACGAAATGGCGCCGCGCCCGCACAACTCCGGCCACTACACGGTCGATGCGTGCGCAACGAGCCAGTTCGAGCAGCAGGTGCGCGCGATGACGCGCATGCCGCTCGGCAACCCGCGCCAGCATTCGCCGGCCGCGATGCTGAACATCCTCGGCGACGTGTGGTTTCCCGACGGTGCGGCGGCCGATGCCGTCACGCCGCCGTGGGACACGGTTGCCGCGATGCCGGCCGCGCACCTGCACCTGTACGGCAAGGAAGAAGCGCGCGTCGGCCGCAAGATGGGTCACGTGAACTTCACGGCCGAGACGCGCGACGAAGCCGTCGCCGCCGCCACCGCATGCGCGCAGTTGCTGCGCGTGCCGCTCGACTGAGGCGCCGGCCGATGTCCATCGCTCTCCCGACGCACGTGACGCCCGCGCAGATCGACGCGGCCGCCGCGTTGCTCGACGCGGGCCAGCTCGTCGCATTTCCGACCGAAACCGTCTACGGGCTCGGCGGCGACGCGGCGAATCCCGAGGCCGTCGCGCGCATCTACGCGGCGAAAGGGCGGCCCGCGAACCATCCGGTGATCGTGCATCTGCCGCCCGGCGGCGATCCGGGCTACTGGGCCGACGACTTGCCGGCCGACGCGCACGCGCTGATCGATGCATTCTGGCCGGGCCCGCTGACGCTGATCCTGAAGCGCCATGCGCGCATTCCGGACGCCGTGAGCGGCGGGCAGGATTCGGTCGGGCTGCGCTGTCCGTCGCATCCGGTCGCGCAGGCGCTGCTGGCCGCGTTCAGCGCACGGCGCGGCGGCCACGGCGGCGTGGCGGCGCCGTCCGCGAACCGGTTCGGCCACGTGAGTCCGACGACCGCGCAACACGTGCGCGACGAATTCGGCGATACCGTGCACGTGCTCGACGGCGGCGCGTCCGAAGTCGGCATCGAGTCGACGATTCTCGACCTGTCGCGCGGCTTCCCGGCGCTGCTGCGCCCGGGCCACGTGACGCCGCAGCAGATCGCCGACGTGCTCGGCCGCGCGCCGAAGCTGCCGGACGGCAGCGATGCGACGGCACCACGCGCGTCGGGCACGCTGAAAGCGCACTACGCGCCGCGCACGCCGCTCGCGCTGCTGCCGTTCGATGCACTCGAGCCGCTGCTCGCGGCCGCGCAAACCGACGGCGAGCGCGTCGCGCTCGTCGCACGCGCGTCGCGGGCAGGGCGCTGGGCGCAGGCCGACGGCGTGCATTTCATCGCGGCGCCGGAAGATCCGCAGGCCTATGCGCGCGACCTGTACGGCATGCTGCGGGCGCTCGACCGCGCGCAGGTCGCACGCATCCTGGTCGAGAAGCTGCCCGAGACCGTCGAATGGATCGCGGTCAACGATCGCCTCGGCCGTGCGGCGGCCGCGTTCGAAGCGCGCGACTGACGCCGCCTTCCGCACCCGTCCTGAAATAAAAAACGCCCGACTGGCGAAGTGAGCCAGTCGGGCGTTTTCGTTTCGGCGCGCGGCCGGCGGCTTACTTGCCGACGCCGGACTTCGCGATCTGCTGCTCGACGTATTGCGCGAACAGCGCGTGCAGGTGCGTCGTCGGGTGGACCGTGTCGGCGAACATGTAGGTCTGGTCCGCGTTCGCGACCGTGTAGGTCTGCGGCGAGCAGAACAGCGACGAGCCGAACGCGGTCGCGTTCGCGACGCCGTACTGCGTGGCGGCCTGGACCATCGCCTTCAGGTTGCAGGCGGTGTCGGTGTTCGACACGCTGAAACCGTTCGCCTGGAAGTTGGCCGCGATGCCGTCCTGCCACGTGAACGAGTCGACCACCGCGACCTTCGTCGAGTCGACCTTCAGCGCGGCGAGCGTGCCGACGAGCGTCTTGTTGAACAGCCCCGACAGTTGCGTGAACGCGGCCTGCGTGCCGCCCTGCAGCGCGAGCGGCGTGCCGCCGATGTCCGGCACGTTCGCGACGAACACGTGCGTGGCGCCCGCTGCGACGATCTGCTGGACGATCCCGCCGAGCTGCTGCGCGGCCAGGCCGATCGCCTGCGCCGCCGCGAGCTGCGCGGCCGGCGTGTTGCCTTGCGCCTGCGCGACCTGGGCCTGGTAGAAGATGTCGTTCGCGCCGCCGTTGATCAGCACGATCTGGCCGGCGTTGAAGCTGCCGTGCTGCGTCAGGTACTGCTTGACCTGATCGGCGATCGGCGTGGTCGTCGCCTGGGCGTAGTCGGGGTTCGGCACGCTCGCGTCCGCATGGCCGATGCCCGGCTGCAGCGTCACGCGCGAGCCGCCCTGCGCGTAGCCGAGGCCGCCGGTGGCCTGCAGCGGGATGCCGAAGCCGCCCTGGTTCGCGGGCTGCAGCGTGTCGCCGTAGTACTGCGCGACGTCCTGCGTCCACACCTGGCCGGGGTTGGTCGTGAAGCGGCCGCCGCCGAAGCCGAGCTTGATCTGCGAGTAGGTGCCGGCGTCCGACAGGCTGTCGCCGAACGACACGACCTGCATCTTCACGCCCGACGGCGGCGTGTTCGACGCGCTGCTGCCGTTGTTGTCGTCACCGCCGCCGCATGCGGCGAGCAGCGCGAGCGCGGCGCCGGCGATCGCGACTTGCGCGGTGCGCAGCATGCGCTGCCGCGTGCGGGAAGGTGCGTGTTGTTGTGTCTGCATCGTTCGATCTCCTCGTAGATATGGCCCTGATGTATTTCTCATCTGCCGCGTGCCTGCTCGGTTCCGGGCTGCGCGGCGGCCGTTGGCTGAAACGGTTTATCGGTCGCGCGCAGCCGCCGGCGGCACGGTGCGCGGATCCTGGTTCGCGGCCTCGGCAATCTGCGCATGATAAGCGCTCGCCCATTCGGGCGGGCCGAAAATCGCGCGCAGCTTGTTGCGCCATCCGCCGACGCGCCACACGTCGGACGCCATCGCCACCCACTCGTGGAACGTCGCGACGAACGGGTTGTTCGAGCCGAGCCGTTCGACGATCCCGTACTGCGGCGGATCGTCGGGCGTTTCCTCGACATAGCTGCCGAACAGGCGATCCCAGATCACCAGGACGCCTGCGTAATTGCGGTCGATGTAGCGCGCGTTGCGCGCATGGTGCGCGCGGTGGATCGACGGCGTGTTCAGCACGTATTCGAGCCAGCCGAGCTTGCCGATCGCCTGCGTGTGCACGAAGAACTGGAACGCGAGGTTGATCAGCACGATGCCGACGACCTGTTGCGGCGGAAAGCCGGCGAACGCGAGCGGCAGCCAGAACAGCCACATGCCCGCGATCGGGTACATCAGGCTCTGGCGGAAGGCGGTCGAGAAATTCATCCGTTCGGACGAGTGGTGCACGACGTGCGCGGCCCACAGCCAGCGCACGCGATGGCTGGCGCGATGGAACACGTAGTAAAGGAAGTCCTGCGCGACGAACAGCACCGCGAACGACAGCCAGCCGTCGTGCCACGTGTAAAGACGATAGTGCCGGTAGCAGTACGCATAGACGGGAATCACGAACAGCCACGCGATCTTGTCGGCGCCCTGGTGCATCAGCGCGAGCGCCGCGTTGCACAGCGTGTCGCGCCACGCGTAGAGGCGGTCCTGCGCACGGGTGCGGGCGAGGTGCCAGGCCTCCCACGCGATGCAGAGCAGGAAGACGGGCGCCAGCGCGAGCAGAAGCAATTCGACGTCGAATCGCATGGGCGTGTCTCCTTCGTTCCCCTGCAAGCCATGAGGCCGGGCGTGTGGCCCGTTGTAGATATCGGTCAGGCCAACAGCCTACGCAATCGCCACGCGCTAGGCGAGGGGGCAGCGTAGAGGGTTCCCTCTGAGGACAGGGTTTCTACGGAATCCGTACTGCACGGGGCCGGGCGGTGCGGCCCCGTTTCGTGGGTGCGGCGTGCGCGCGGGGCGTCGCGCGAGGGTGGCGGGGGCGTTTCAAACCGCGCAGCGCGAGATTTCGCGGGCGACGCGGTGCGCGGGGCGCGCGGGCCGCCCTGTCAGGACGGCTCGCTGCGCGGTGCGCGAATCGTCAGTGCGCGCCCGCGTAGATCCACTCGAGCAGCGTGTCGTGCGCGGCGCGCGCGCCTTCCGCGTGATCGTTGTTGATGAAGCTGACGACGATGTAGCTCTGGCCGTCGGTGCCCGCGACGTAGCCGGCGATCGCGCGCACGTCGCGCAGCGTGCCGGTCTTGATGTGCGCGTTGCCGAGCACGCCAGCGTTGGTGAGGCGGTTCTTCATCGTGCCGTCGATGCCCGCGATCGGCAGCGAATCGACGAACGCCTGCGCGACGGGGCTCGCGTTCGCGGCTTGCAGCAGCGCGGCGAGCGACAGCGCGCTCACGTGTTCTTCGCGCGACAGCCCCGAGCCGTTCTCGAGCACGAGGTCGGGCATCGCGATGCCGTTCTTCTGCAGGAACGCCTGGATCGCGCGGCTCGACTGCTCGGGTGTCGCGGGCGGCTTGCCGCTGACCGCGCCGATCGTCAGGAACAGGTTGCGCGCCATCACGTTGTTGCTGAACTTGTTGATGTCGTAGACGATGCTGCCGAGCACCGGGCTGTGATGCACGGCGAGCGGCCGCGCGGTGGTCGGCACCTTGCCTTCGCTCACGGGCCCCGCGATCGTGCCGCCGTCCTGCTGCCACAGCGCGAGGAAGCCGCGCGCGAAGAACGTCGTGTGATCGAGGATCGCGAGGTTGGTCGTATGCGCGCCGCAGCGCAGCGGGTAGTCGCCGGCGAACGACGCGGTCATGATCCCGCCGCCGGCCGTCAGCGTCGGGCGCGCGGCTGCCGCGGCCGCACTGCACGAACCCGAGCCTTCGACGAGCTGGTTGTCGATCGACAGGTCCGCGAGCGGCGGCAGCACGTCGACGGCGACCTTGCCGTCGTCGCCCGGCGTGACCGTGAACGACACGGCCTTGAATGCGTACAGCAGCGGATCGGGGCCGACGTTGTACGGTGCGCTGGCATCGTCGTCGAACGACGGCAGGTCGCGCGTCGACGCCGCGAAATAGCTCTTGTCGAGCACGAGGCCGCCGGCCACGCGCTTGACGCCGGCCTTGCGCAGCTTGTCGACGAGATCGATCAGCTCCTCGGGCACGAGCTTCGGATCGCCGGTGCCCTTGATGTACAGGTTGCCCTGCAGCGTGCCGTCGGGGTCGATCGTGCCGTCCGTATACGCGGTCGTGCGCCAGCGGTAGTCGGGACCGAGGATCGACAGGCCCGAGAAGGTCGTCACGAGCTTCATCGTCGAGGCCGGCAGCATCGGCCGGCTTGCATTCCACGCGATCAGCGGTTGCGGATCGCCGACGCGCTCGACGACGACGCTCATCGCCGACGCCGGCACCTTCGCGCGCTGCAGCGCGACGAGCACCGACGCAGGCAGGCCGGCCGCGCGCGCGGCGGGCGACACGACGGCGGTCTTGCGCGCTTCCTTGTGGGATTTCTTGCGGGCCTGCGCGGACGGCGCGAACGCGAGAGCCGTGCAGGTGGCGACGACGGCGGCCGCCCGCAGGCAGACGCGGGTGCGGGGGGCGAACCGGGCGGAAAGATCGGAAATCGGCATGGGCGAATACGGGAAAAGCGGGGGCTCGGGCAGGACGCGCGGGGGCGTCGAAGCGCACATTGTAGAGACAAGTCGGGGCAGGTCCCTTGCAATCCTCCTTACTGTTGCATTGCACGGTGCCGCGCACGCGATTCGCGGCGCTACAATGGTCGCCGTGTTTGACTCGCCCCATGGATACCTGTCCCGATGCGGATTCTGCTTGTCGAAGATGATCGAATGATTGCCGAGGGCGTGCGCAAGGCGCTGCGCTCGGACGGCTTTGCGGTCGACTGGGTGCAGGACGGCGACGCCGCGCTCACGGCGCTCGGCGGCGAGACGTACGATCTGCTGCTGCTCGATCTCGGCCTGCCGAAGCGCGACGGCATCGACGTGCTGCGCACGCTGCGCGGGCGCGGGCTGGCGCTGCCGGTGCTGATCGTCACCGCGCGCGACGCCGTCGCCGATCGGGTGAAGGGGCTCGACGCCGGCGCCGACGACTACCTCGTCAAGCCGTTCGATCTCGACGAGCTCGGCGCGCGGATGCGCGCGCTGATCCGCCGCCAGGCCGGGCGCAGCGAGTCGCTGATCCGCCACGGCGCGCTGACGCTCGATCCCGCTTCGCACCAGGTGACGCTCGACGGCGCGCCCGTCGCGCTGTCCGCGCGCGAGTTCGCGCTGCTCGAGGCGCTGCTCGCGCGGCCGGGCGCGGTGCTGTCGAAGAGCCAGCTCGAGGAGAAGATGTACGGCTGGGGCGAGGAGATCGGCAGCAACACGGTCGAGGTCTACATCCACGCGCTGCGCAAGAAGCTCGGCTCGGACCTGATCCGCAACGTGCGCGGGCTCGGCTACATGGTCGTCAAGGAAAGCTGACGCGTGCGGTCGATTCGTCATCAATTGCTGATCTGGCTGCTCGCGATCGTCGTCGCGGGCGTGGGCATGGCGGGCTGGCTCATCTACCGGCAGGCGCTCGCCGAGGCGAACGAACTGTTCGACTACCAGTTGCAGGAAATCGCCGCGGCGCTGCCGTCGGAGCCGTTCTCGCAGGTGTTCGGCTCGCGCACCAACGGCGACGAAGGCATCGTGATCCAGATCTGGAATCGCAACGGCGTGCTGATGTACTTCTCGCATCCGCGCGCGCCGATCGCGCCGCGCGCGGAGCTCGGCTTCTCGACCGAGCGCACCGATCGCGGCGAATGGCGCGTGTACGGCGCGATCGTCGGCGACAACGTGGTGCAGCTCGCGCAGCCGCTGTCGGTGCGCAACCGGCTGGCGGCGAACGTCGCGCTGCGCACGCTGTGGCCGCTGATCGTGCTGCTGCCGTTCCTCGGCGCGGCCGTGTGGGGGATCGTCGGGCGCGGGCTCGCGCCGCTCGCCCGCGTGACGCGTGCGGTCGAGGCGCGCCGGCCGGAAGCGCTCGATTCGCTGCCCGACGCGCGCCTGCCGCTCGAGGTGCAGCCGCTCGTGCGGGCGCTGAACGGGCTGCTCGCGCGGCTGTCGGCGGCGCTCGACACGCAGAAGGCGTTCGTCGCCGACGCCGCGCACGAATTGCGCACGCCGCTCGCGGCCGTGCAGATCCAGGCGCAGCTCGTCGCCCGCGCGAAGGACGATGCGTCGCGCCGCGAGGCGATCGCGGATCTCCAGGACGGCGTGTCGCGCGCGACGCGTCTCACCGAGCAACTGCTCGCGCTCGCGCGTGCCGAGCCGGACGGCGCGACGATGCGCGAACCGGTCGACCTGCAGGCGCTGCTCGCCGAATGCGTGGCCGCGCATGCGCCGCTCGCGCAGCGGCACGACATCGATCTCGGCTTCGAGGAAACGCGCGCGGCGAGCGTCGTCGCGGACGTCGGCGCGCTGCGCGTGATGTTCGGCAACCTGCTCGACAACGCGGTGAAGTACACGCCGGACGGCGGCCGCATCGACGTGTCGCTGACGCGCGACGCGGCCGGCCGCGCGTGCGTGCAGATCGGCGACAGCGGGCCGGGCATTCCGGCCGACGAGCGCGAGCGCGTGTTCGACCGCTTCTATCGCGACAGCACGGCGCGCGCGCGCACCGACGTGTCGGGCAGCGGGCTCGGGCTCGCGATCGTCAAGCGCGTGGCCGCGCAGCAGGGCGCGACGGTGTCGCTCGGCGATGCGGCCGCGGGCGGCCTGCTCGTCAGCGTGGTGTTCCGCGATGCCGAGATGCCGGCCCAGGCGCCGCAGCCTTCCGAATCCGTCTGAAGGGGGCGGGGCCAGCCCGGCCCGGGCAGCCGCTTAAGCCCCGCTTAAGGCTGATTAAGCCTCCTTTAAGTCAGGGTCGTTACGCTGCGTCCTAACAAAGAGGAGGTCCTACGATGAACACCCGATTCCTTGCGCGCGGCACCGTCGCGGTCGCCGTGGCGGCCGCCCTGTCGGCAGGCTATTTCGCCGGCACCCGCCGCGCCGATCCGCAGATCATCACGCCCGCGCAGGCGGCATTGATGCCGGCCGAAGCCGCGGCCAAGACCGGCATTCCCGATTTCTCCGGGCTCGTCGAGACCTACGGCCCGGCGGTCGTGAACATCAGCGCGAAGCATGTCGTGAAGCAGGTGTCGCGGCGCGCGCCGCAGCCGCAACTGCCGATCGATCCGAGCGACCCGTTCTACCAGTTCTTCAAGCACTTCTACGGCCAGGTGCCGGGCATGGGCGGCGACGCGCAGCCGGACGACCAGCCGAGCGCGAGTCTCGGGTCGGGCTTCATCGTCAGTGCCGACGGATACATCCTCACCAATGCGCACGTGATCGACGGCGCGAACGTCGTCACGGTCAAGCTGACCGACAAGCGCGAATACAAGGCGAAGGTCGTCGGCTCCGACAAGCAGTCCGACGTCGCCGTGCTGAAGATCGACGCGAGCGGCCTGCCGACCGTGAAGATCGGCGACCCGGCGCAGAGCAAGGTCGGCCAGTGGGTCGTCGCGATCGGCTCGCCGTACGGCTTCGACAACACGGTCACGTCGGGCATCATCAGCGCGAAGTCGCGCGCGCTGCCGGACGAGAACTACACGCCGTTCATCCAGACCGACGTGCCGGTGAATCCCGGCAACTCGGGCGGGCCGCTGTTCAACCTGCAGGGCGAGGTGATCGGCATCAACTCGATGATCTACTCGCAGACGGGCGGCTTCCAGGGCCTGTCGTTCGCGATCCCGATCAACGAGGCGATCAAGGTGAAGGACGAGCTCGTGAAGACGGGCCACGTAAGCCGCGGCCGTCTCGGCGTCGCCGTGCAGGGGCTGAACCAGACGCTCGCGAGCTCGTTCGGGCTGCAGAAGCCGGACGGCGCGCTCGTCAGCTCGGTCGACGCCAACGGTCCGGCCGCGAAGGCGGGCCTGCAGCCGGGCGACGTGATCCTGTCGGTCAACGGTTCGCCGGTCGCCGATTCGACGTCGCTGCCCGCGCAGATCGCGAACCTGAAGCCGGGCTCGAAGGCCGACCTGCAGATCTGGCGCGACAAGTCGAAGAAGTCGATCAGCGTGACGCTCGGCGCGATGGCCGATGCGAAGCTCGCGTCGAACGACGGCGGGCCGGTCGAGCAGGGCCGCCTGGGTGTCGCGGTGCGTCCGCTGTCGCCGCAGGAGCGCAGCGCCGCCAACCTGTCGCACGGGCTGATCGTGCAGCAGGCCGGCGGGCCGGCCGCCAACGCGGGCATCCAGCCCGGCGACGTGATCCTCGCGGTCAACGGCCGCCCGGTCACCAGCCCCGAGCAGTTGCGCGACGCGGTGAAGGGTGCGGGCAACAGTCTTGCTCTGCTGATCCAGCGCGATAATGCACAGATCTTCGTGCCGGTCGACCTGAGCTGACCGGCGACGGCCGACGGCCGGCCTGGCCGGCCGCGGCGGGCGCCGCCGCCGTACGTTTCGCGTGACGCTGCGCCCCGTATGTGTTCCGACCCCAAGGAGAGAGCCATGCAATATCTACGCAACGTGTCCCGATTTGCCGTCGCCGCGGCGCTGACCGCCGGCCTCGCGGCTGGTGCGACCGGCGCGTACGCGCAGTCGGACGGTCTGCCCGCCGCGAGCCAGCAAGGCGATATCAGCTATGTGTCGGGCGGTATCGGCAAGGACCAGTCGACGGCATTCCAGAGTAACGAGGCATCGTGGCCGCTGGCGCTGCGCTTCACCGGCAAGGGCGGCGAGTTCCTGGCCGACGTCCATGTCCGGATCGTCGACGGCAAGGGCACCGAGGTGCTGGCAACCGACGCGCGCGGGCCGTACATGCTGGTGAAACTGCCGCCGGGGCGCTATACGGTGCACGCGTCGTACCAGGGCAGCGACGAATCGCGCGCCGTCACGGTCGGCGCGAAGGGCGGCGCGAAAGCCGCGTTCCAGTGGAGCGCGCAGTAGCCGCCGCGCGCGGCCCGGGCCCCGGGCGCGCAATCGGACGAAGTTTCGCCCATAATGAAAGCCACGGCATGCGTGCCGTGGCTTTTTCGTTTCCTGCCCCGGCCAGGCGGCCGCCCGAAGGAGAAACGATGTCCGATGCAGCCGACCCTCGACTCGAAATCGTGCCGAACCGTCATCGCGTGCGCGTGATTCATCGCGGCATCACCTATGCCGATTCGCAGGGTGCGCTGACCGTGCGTGAAGCGGGGCTCCCGGACATCCATTACCTGCCGCGCAGCGACGTCAACATGCGCCGGCTCGTGAAGTCGGGCGTCACGACGGCCTGCCCGTTCAGGGGGCAAGCCGTGCATTTCGACTTGCAGACGGAAGACGGCGTGATCGAGAACGCCGCATGGAGTTACGAAGAACCGAAGGAGGCGGCGGCCGTGCTGGCGCTCTACGTCGCCTTCGATGTCGCACGGATCGACAGTCTCGTCGAGACGTCCTGATGCGGCGCGCGTTCATCGGGGAGGCGTCATGGAACTGAACGACACGTTACGCGTACCGCTCGCGCCGCCTGTCGTGCGGGATGCGCTGGAGGATCTCGCGCTGCTGCGGGCGAGCTTCGATCATTGCGAATCGTTCGTGAAACTCGCGCACGGCGAGTTCGCGCTGACGATCACGGTGCCGCTCGGCCCGCTGCGCGCCCGCTACGACGTGCGCGCGCATGCGGCGGCCGAGCAGGGCGATGCCGAAGGGCAGCCGCGCCGCGTGCTCAACTTCAAGGCGCGGGCCGACGGCCTCGGCGCGCTGCGCGGCCAGGTCGAACTCGTGCTGATGCCGGATGACGATGCGACCGCCACGCGGATCGAGTACGTGGTCTGGGCGACGGCGAGCGGGCCGCTCGCCGAGCTGCCGGGGCGGCAGATCGACAATGCGCTGCGCGAGTGGACCGACACGTTCTTTCGCGAGTTCTGCGCGGTCGTGCAGGCGAAGCACGGTCTCGCGCCGAATCGCGCGAGCGCCCCTGCGCAGCGACGCCAGCACGTATTTCTGCGGCCGGCCTCGCTGGTGGCCGCGACGAAGCGTTCGCTGCCGCCGCATCTCGGCGGCGCGCTGAGCGGGCGTGCCGCGAGCGCGCTCCGGCATCGCGATTCCGGCACGGTGCCCGTGTGGGCCTGGGCGGCGATGATCGTGTTCGTCGCGCTGCTGCTTTACGCGGCACGCTGGTTCAACGCCGGCTGAGCGGCTGATCAGCCGCCCGGTTCCGCGTCACGGCCGGCCCGCCGCCCGCGCGGCGGGCGTCACTGTCCCGCGTCGGCTCCGGCCCCGGCGCCGCGAAATTCCCTTCGATACGCAGACGGCGACGTGCCGAGCGCGCCCGCGAAATGCTGGCGCAGCGACACGCTCGAGCCGTAGCCCGCCGCCTGCGCGATCGCGTCGATCGATTGCCCGGTGGTTTCGAGCAGATGCTGCGCGCGCGCGAGCCGTTCGGCCTGCAGCCACGCGGTGACGGTCGTGCCCGTTGCCTGGCGGAAATGGCGCGTGAACGTGCGCCGGCTCATCAGCACGCGTTCGGCGAGCGAATCGACGCTGTGCGCGGCGTCGAGATGGGCGCGCACCCAGTCGAGCAGGCCCGCGAGCCGCGCATCGCGCGGATGCGCAGCGACCGGCTGCGGCACGTATTGCGCCTGCCCGCCCTGGCGGTGCGGCGGGATCACGAGGCGGCGCGCGATCCGGTTCGCGGCGTCCGAGCCGAAGCGTCGCCGCACGACGTGCAGGCAGCAGTCGAGGCCGGCTGCCGTGCCGGCCGACGTCATCAGGTTGCCGTCGTCCACGTACAGCACGTCGGGATCGAGTTTCACGCGCGGAAAGCGCTGGGCGAAATCGTCGGCCCACGCCCAGTGCGTGGTGGCCGGGCGGCCGTCGAGCAAGCCGGCCGCGGCGAGCACGTAGGCGCCGAGGCACAGGCCCACGAGCTCGGCGCCGCGCGCGGCGACCGCGCGCACGGCATCGAGCAGCGCGTCGGGCGGCACTTCGTCCGGGTCGCGCCAGGAAGGCACGATGACGATGTCCGCATCGTCGAGCGCGTCGAGCCCGTACGGCGCGGTGATCGTGAAGCCGCCCGTCGTCGCGAGCGGGCCGCGCTCGGCCGAGCAGACGCGGAACACGAACGCGGGCGACGCGGCTGCGTCGCGTTCCTTGCCGAACACGACCGACGGCACCGACAGGTGGAACGGGCTGATGCCGTCGTACGCGATCACGGCGACGACGGTCGGAACGGGCGGGGCGGCGGCGAGCATGGCGGGCTCCGGAAAGGCGATGGCCCGATTTTATCGAAGAATGGCTATCGGGCCACTATCGGCGCAAGCCACGCGGCCCGACAATGCATCGCATCGCACTGCTGGCCGCCTCGCTCCGGGGCGGGGCAGCGCCTCCCGACCAGGAGCCCGCCATGCTTGCCGCCGCGTCGCCCGCCGTCCCGCATTCTGCTTCCCGTCCCGCTGCCCGCCGCGCACTGATCGTGATCGACGTGCAGAACGAATACGTGACGGGCAACCTGCCGATCGAATATCCGCCGCTCGACGTGTCGCTCGCGAACATCGGCCGCGCGATCGACGCCGCGCACGCGGCCGGCGTGCCGGTGATCGTGGTTCAGCACGTCGCGCCGGCCGGCGCGCCGATCTTCGCGCCCGGCACCGACGGCGTCGCGCTGCACGCGGTGGTCGCCAGCCGGCCGTACGCGCATCGGATCGAGAAGGCGCAGGCCAGCTCGTTCGCCGGCACCGATCTCGCCGCGTGGCTCGATGCGCACGGCATCGACACGCTCGCGGTGGCCGGCTACATGACGCACAACTGCAATGCGTCGACGGTCTATCACGCGGCGCATGCGGGGCTGAAGGTCGAGTACCTGAACGATGCGACGGGCGCGCTGCCTTACGAGAACGAAGCGGGTGCGGTGAGCGCCGAAGAGATTCACCGCGCGTATGCGGTGGTGTTCCAGTCGAATTTCGCGGCCGTGATGTCGACCGACGCGTGGATCGCGGGACTGGCCGGCGCGCCGATGCCGGCGCGCGATTCGGTGGCCGCGTCGAACCGGCGCGCCCGCGCGCAGCGCGCGAAGGTAGCCTGACCCGGCACGGCGACGGGGCGCGCGATGCGCCGCGCGGTCAGTCGCCGTCCTTCAGCATCGCCGGGCTGTAGCGCAGCATGTCGAAGCAGCCGTCGACGAGCTTTTCCGCATGCTGCTCGGCGTCGATTTCGTCGGGCAGCATCAGCATGTCGCGCACGAACCCGCTGACGAGCGTGTGCAGCATCAGCGTCGCGCGCCACGTATCGAGCCGCTCGGGCAGCAGCTTGAGGCCCACGGCCACCGCGAGATCGGCGTCGATCATGTGCAGCGCCTCGCTCATCCCCGCGCGGTTGCGCTGCAGCAGCGGCTCCATGTCCGCGACGTACTCGCACTTCATGAACAGGATGCTGAACACGCGCCGCAGCTGCGGGTCGCGCTGCACGCCGAGCAGGCACCAGATCAGGATCTGGCGCACCTTCTCGAGCGGATTGCTGCCCGGCGCGTCGAGCGGCATCCGCTTCAGTTCGTCGATCGGCAGGAACACGCGGTCGAACATCGCATCGAACAGTTCGCTCTTGTTCGCGAAATGCCAGTAGATCGCGCCGCGCGTCACGCCGGCGTGCTGGGCGATGTCCGCGAGCGACGTGTGCGACACGCCTTTCTCGAAGAACACGTGTTCGGCGGCGTCGAGAATGCGATTGCGTGTCTCGAGCGCCTCCTCCTTGGTACGTCTGACCATGTGCAGGCCTGATTGGATCGATCGTCGGTGAATATGGGGCCCGCAACCCTCGTCGTCGTCATGCAGACGGGCTATGCTTGCTGTTGGTAACAATCTGTAAGACTGGACAGCCTGCGGAGTACAAACGGGCTTTTTACATACATTCGTGAATGTATATACAATACCACCCTACGATCGAATGACCCAAGTGGCAATCAGTTAATATCCCACTCTGCTGATTCCCGCCCTAGTACCAGTCCGCAGTTCGCGGCATCCCCGTCGGCACGGAGGTTTCGTGCCGACGTGCTGTATCTAGCAGTCCAGTAATTCAGGTGTTCGATCTGCGCCGCGAGGCGCATCCGTGTTGCGCTCCGGTCGGGCGCGGCACTTATTCCATTGGTTATACACAGAGGTCGCTCCATGCGCGTCGAACGGGTTCCATACCGCTTAATCACTGTCGCGACGGCCGCCGTTTTCCTGGCCGCGTGCGGGAAAAAAGA
>NZ_CADESR010000004.1:0-395459 GCF_902830285.1 Burkholderia sp. BCC0419 | reverse complement strand
CATCCCATTTCGCTCGCCACTACTTTGGGAATCTCGGTTGATTTCTTTTCCTGCGGTTACTTAGATGTTTCAGTTCACCGCGTTCGCTTCACTAGACCTATGTATTCAGTCTAGGATGACCCAAAAGGGCCGGGTTTCCCCATTCGGACATCTACGGATCAAAGCTCGTTTGCCAGCTCCCCGTAGCTTTTCGCAGGCTACCGCGTCCTTCATCGCCTGTGATCGCCAAGGCATCCACCACATGCACTTGTTCGCTTGACCCTATAACGAGTCTGTCTCGTTACAGGTTGAGTTCTCGCGTTGTGCCGTATTCCAATTGAGTCGAACATAGAGTTCGAATCATCTTGAGATACATCGATACAATCACAACCCGGATAACTTCCACGTCCATCTCGAGACGCTTCCGCTATCCAAATTACTTACTTCTTCCAGATTGTTAAAGAACGACAGCCGATATCTGTTGATATCCTCTGACTGGCTCAATCGCCAATGCAAAATTCTCGGTTCAGTCTCTGAACCAAGCCCTTAGCGTTGGTGATTGGTGGAGGCAGACGGGATCGAACCGACGACCCCCTGCTTGCAAAGCAGGTGCTCTCCCAGCTGAGCTATGCCCCCATTGAGTACAGATGACCTCAGGTGTACCTACCGCCAGACAATGGTGGGTCTGGTTGGATTCGAACCAACGACCCCCGCCTTATCAAGACGGTGCTCTAACCGACTGAGCTACAGACCCCTGAGTCTGTCTTTAATTTACAGCCGATAAGCGTGAGCGCTCAACTTCGCGAGATAGCTCTGGAAAGGAGGTGATCCAGCCGCACCTTCCGATACGGCTACCTTGTTACGACTTCACCCCAGTCATGAATCCTACCGTGGTGACCGTCCTCCTTGCGGTTAGACTAGCCACTTCTGGTAAAACCCACTCCCATGGTGTGACGGGCGGTGTGTACAAGACCCGGGAACGTATTCACCGCGGCATGCTGATCCGCGATTACTAGCGATTCCAGCTTCACGCACTCGAGTTGCAGAGTGCGATCCGGACTACGATCGGTTTTCTGGGATTAGCTCCCCCTCGCGGGTTGGCAACCCTCTGTTCCGACCATTGTATGACGTGTGAAGCCCTACCCATAAGGGCCATGAGGACTTGACGTCATCCCCACCTTCCTCCGGTTTGTCACCGGCAGTCTCCTTAGAGTGCTCTTGCGTAGCAACTAAGGACAAGGGTTGCGCTCGTTGCGGGACTTAACCCAACATCTCACGACACGAGCTGACGACAGCCATGCAGCACCTGTGCGCCGGTTCTCTTTCGAGCACTCCCGCCTCTCAGCAGGATTCCGACCATGTCAAGGGTAGGTAAGGTTTTTCGCGTTGCATCGAATTAATCCACATCATCCACCGCTTGTGCGGGTCCCCGTCAATTCCTTTGAGTTTTAATCTTGCGACCGTACTCCCCAGGCGGTCAACTTCACGCGTTAGCTACGTTACTAAGGAAATGAATCCCCAACAACTAGTTGACATCGTTTAGGGCGTGGACTACCAGGGTATCTAATCCTGTTTGCTCCCCACGCTTTCGTGCATGAGCGTCAGTATTGGCCCAGGGGGCTGCCTTCGCCATCGGTATTCCTCCACATCTCTACGCATTTCACTGCTACACGTGGAATTCTACCCCCCTCTGCCATACTCTAGCCTGCCAGTCACCAATGCAGTTCCCAGGTTGAGCCCGGGGATTTCACATCGGTCTTAGCAAACCGCCTGCGCACGCTTTACGCCCAGTAATTCCGATTAACGCTCGCACCCTACGTATTACCGCGGCTGCTGGCACGTAGTTAGCCGGTGCTTATTCTTCCGGTACCGTCATCCCCCGGCTATATTAGAACCAAGGATTTCTTTCCGGACAAAAGTGCTTTACAACCCGAAGGCCTTCTTCACACACGCGGCATTGCTGGATCAGGCTTTCGCCCATTGTCCAAAATTCCCCACTGCTGCCTCCCGTAGGAGTCTGGGCCGTGTCTCAGTCCCAGTGTGGCTGGTCGTCCTCTCAGACCAGCTACTGATCGTCGCCTTGGTAGGCCTTTACCCCACCAACTAGCTAATCAGCCATCGGCCAACCCTATAGCGCGAGGCCCGAAGGTCCCCCGCTTTCATCCGTAGATCGTATGCGGTATTAATCCGGCTTTCGCCGGGCTATCCCCCACTACAGGACATGTTCCGATGTATTACTCACCCGTTCGCCACTCGCCACCAGGTGCAAGCACCCGTGCTGCCGTTCGACTTGCATGTGTAAGGCATGCCGCCAGCGTTCAATCTGAGCCAGGATCAAACTCTTCAGTTTAAACCTGTTACTGTTTTCGGTTCTTTCGAACCGGTCGCTCACTCAAAGCTGACAGGAACATGAATTGCTTCATGAACCTGACTTACTTTAGTGTGAGACTCTTGATACTTTCGCTATCTGATCCGAGGATCAGCTCGCTTCCATCAAGCGCCCACACTTATCGGCTGTTAATTTTTAAAGAGCATTTCTGCGAGGAACCTGAGGTTTCTCAGCAGCGCCGCGTTTTCAGCAGCAGAGAAGCGAGATTATGAACCGTGTTTCGCAGTTCGTCAACAACTTTTTACCTACTTCGTTGCGACTGCGGGGCTCAACTTCCGTACCGCCAAGGCTCGCTACCACCGAACCCCAACAGCACCGCTTCCCTTCCTCCCGCGCCGTGTTTCCGTTAGCGCGAAAGAGGCGTGATTCTAAGCAGCTCACGCCGTGAGCGCAAGGGGCTTGAAGCAACTTTTTTACAAACGCCGCAATTCGGCCGTCTGGCCGTGCCTGGGCACGATACCGCTTATGGTGCAAAGAACGGACTAGAATGTGAGGTTCTTCGCCTCTTTCTATATACGTCTTTAATATGCGCCAGCGAATCGCCAAACGCCTCCCCCCCGATGCCGACAAACTGGTCGGTCTGTCGCTTGCGCTCTTCGCGTCGGGCAGCCGCATCGAGGATCGCTTCTGGGAAGCGAAGCTCGATGCGCTGCTCGCCAAGATTGTCCGCAACGGCAATCAGACCACGCTCGATGCCGCGCTCGACCATCTTCAGCAGAATCATCCCGACGCCTACGGCGCGCTCGCCGACATGGCCGAGACGCACAGCGAGTCGATGGTGATCGAACACGACGGCCAACCGTACGATGCGCTGCTGGTCGCCGTCCCGGTTCTCGCCTGGACGCGCTACATGATTCCGTCCGGCCCGCTCAAGGGCGACGTTACCGACGCGCTGCGAACGCACCTGCAGGCGCACGTGCTCGCGAACGGCACGCTCGTCGGGCTCGCACCGTTCCTCTACAGCATCGACCAGTTGCCGCGGCACCACGTGGAAACCTACCGGCTGGCCCAGCAACTCGCCCATGCGGCAATCGGCCAGCACACCCCGAAGCTGAGCTTCGGCGACCTGCCGGAAACCTCGCCGATCCTGGCCGATCCGCGCTTCCTGCTGGCGGTCGTCGCCGCGCCGGCCGGCTCGCCGCTGTTCCGCTGGCAGGAAGAAGAAAACGGCAGCCGGATCGAGCGCGGCCAGTGCCTCGAACAATGGACGGCCCAGGGCGGCCCGAACCTGTCGATCGCGCTGCCCGGCTGCGAGTTCGAATGCCTGCTTCCGGACGCGTACTACTCGGCCTGTCGCGATGCGGACGAACGCGTGCGTCCGCACACCGTCCGAACGGCCATTCGTTATCTATTCGACACACTTGGTGCGGCGCCGCAGGAGCTTCGCGCGGTGGTCGCCGGCTTCGGCGAACGTCGTATCGACGAGTACCGCGTCGGCTTCACGCGGCGTGCCAGCAACGACGTGATCTACGGCGTCGTGTGGCCGCTCTACGGCCGTGAAAACGGCGACGTATCGATCGACAACGCGACGCTCGAAGGCGAAGCGCCGATCGAAGGGCCGCTCGAGGAAATCGTGAGCCTGCTGAAAGAATGCGGCGTAACCGACGTCCGCCGGCACGCGGGCCGCTTCGAACCCGAATACTGCGACGACTGCGGCGTGCCGCTTTATGCCGATCCGCTCGGTGAAATCGTCCATGCGGAAATGCCGGAAGACGCGTCGCCCGCCCAGCCGCACTTCCACTGACCCACCCCCGCAGGCCCCGACAGCCTGCCCTGCCCAAAGCCGCTTCCGGTGTCCACCGAAGCGGCTTTTTTCTTATCCGATGCCCCGTCGCCCAAAATTTCGAACTTTTCCTAAGCCTTTCAGCCAAGCAGACATCGTGTAAGGTCTTTGTCATTATCGGGCCCAGCCAATACCCGACAGCAGTCAATGACTCACTTCACGGAGGTTGAATATGCGGTTCTTGGTACTTAACTCAGACGCCGAACGGCGTGACGGACTGAAGACCCTGTTGCGGCAGATCGACCGGCACGCCAGCATCAACGATGCACCTGACGGTTTCCAGGCGCGCCGGCTGCTGCGCACCCAGCGTTTCGACCTCGTCGCGATCGACTGGCTGGACGTAGGCCGGCTCAGCGAGCTTCAGGCACTCGGCAACGCGTGCTCGCCGACACCGGTCGCCGTTCTGGTCGACGACATCTCGCCCGAAGCTATCCAGCGCTTCTTCAATTACGGCGTCGCGGGCGTGATCCCACATTCCACGCGGCCGCACCTGATCGTGCGAGCGCTCGAGATCGTCCTGCTCGGCGGACACTACATTCCGCCGATCGCCCTCAGCCTGCTGCCGTCCACGGCGACGACGACGGCGCGCCACGACGCCCATTTCCAGAAGCTCGCCGGCTCGCTGCCCCGGCGCCCGCCGAGCGGCCTCCTGTCGCCGCGCCAAGCGCAGATCATGCGGTTCGTCCACATGGGCAGCACGAACAAGATGATCGCGCGTACGCTCGGCATCAGCGAAGGCACCGTGAAGATCCACCTCGCGAGCATCTTCCAGCAGCTCGGCGCCGCAAACCGCGCCGCCGCGGTCGCGATCTACAACGGCTGGCTGTCGCCCCACCTCGAGGTGCTGCTGGCGAACCGCAACCGCGCCCGCAAACCAGCCATAGGAGAACACGGCCCGGCTCCGCTGCGTACACAACGGCACGACCGTCCGTACCCGTTGCCCACCGCGAATGCCGACACGCAGGACCTGCCGCTCGCCGCCGAGCCGCCGGCACGGTTCCGGCGCGGACGCTAGGCAAACAGTCTCGATATTGCGACGGTCGGGCATGTGCAGGCTCCCACCTTTGATGCTCAACGAGTAATATGGACGCATGGGTTTTCTTTTCACACCGCTTCCGCTCTGGGTTGGCATCGGTGGCTGGATCGCCGCCGTGGCCCTGCTCGCGCTCGCGATCTGGAATCGCCCCTTCGTACGCCTGCAAGACGCCACGCTTCAGCACGTGTGGCTTGCACTCGTCACTGCGATCACGGTCCTGTGGGCCTCGAACGCATGGCTCGAAGATGGCATCGTCATGCATCTGCTCGGCGCAACGTTGCTCGTCACGCTGTTCGACTGGACACTCGCACTGATCGCGATGGGCGCCGTCACGGCGATCGCCGCGGTCATCTTCGACGCGCCGTGGCAAGGCATCGGCCTGACCTATCTGATCTACGGTGCACTGCCTGTCGGCGTGTCGGCGTTGCTGCAACGCGCCGCGCTCGCCTGGTTGCCGCACAACCTCGCGTCGTTCATCACCGGGCAGGGCTTCCTGTCCCCAGCCATCGCGATCGTCGCGGTCGCCGCCGCGGCGGCCGGTGTCCAGCTCGCGCTCGCGGGCGGCGTGCCCGTCGTGATTCCGGCCGGCTATCTGCTGAACACCGCGCTGCTCGCGCTCGGCGAAGCATGGTTCACCGGCATGGCAACGGCACTCATCGCCGTCTATCGCCCTGCGTGGGTCACGACCTTCGACGTCCGGCGCTACCGCCTCGGCGGCCCGCGCGCCTGAATTTCCTCCGGATCGGCTCGGCGCACACGCGTACCGGCGGCACTTCCACCGCGCGCGCCGAATACGCCACCTACTGCCGCACAACTTTTTTACGCTAAGATTGAACTCCTGTTCTTCATCGGGCATCTATATGTGCCCGATGTCTCCTTCGCTCATCACCAATAACCAGATGGACAGCTCACCTGCCTCGCTCCGGATTTTCCGGGCGCTCGGCAAGCTGGCAGCCTGTATCGCGGGCCTGTCGCTTGCGCTTCCCGCTCCGGTATTCGCCGACCTGCTCGACCAGCGCTCCGAACTGATCAACAAATTCGTCAACGAGATGCATGCCGATCCGCTCGCCGCCGATTGTGCGGCGCACGGCAGCTTCATCGCCAGCACGTCGACGGCCTTCGACCGCGTCGACTTCGCGCCGAACGCATTCGATAGCGGCAACGCGACGATCACGCCGTGGAACGACTCGTTCGACCAAGGCAAGCAGCGCGTGAAAGTCGACAATATCGTCACCGTCGACGGGCTCGGCATCCACAGCAACGGCAGCGATCCGACGCCGCTGAAATTCCGTTGCGGCTATGTCGGCCAGCAAATGCTCGCGTTCAGCTGGAACGACCCGGTTCCGCCGCTGAAGCCGCGCGTCGAGCGCTCGTCGTCTCCGACGAAGAAATTCAAGGGCAAGTCGCACCGCGGCAAAGCCAAGGCGAAAGCATCGAGCCGTACCGGCAGCAAGAAGGCAGTGGCGACGAAAAAATCAGGCGGCCAGAATAAAGCCGTGAAGAAAAAAACCGCGAAGAAGTCCTGATACGACGGAGCGGCAACGACAACAGCAAAAAAAGCCGGCGCATCTCGCGATGCGCCGGCTTTTTTCATGCGACGACGGCGGTGCTTACGCGAACGTGTCGACGTGCACCAGGATCGCGGCCAGCATCGCCGCGCCGAGCGCCGCGCTGCGCTCGCCGTTCCAGCCGACGCGCTCGTCGGGCAGGTTCGCGTTGTCCTTGAACGGCATTTCGAGCGTCAGCGACAGGCAGCCGAACTGATGGCCAACATACTTCGACGCGAGCTTCAACGCATCTTCCTTGTACTTGCTCGCCGCGTAGCCATGCTCGGTCTGGAAGTCGGGGCTTGCGACCTTGAACGCGTCGATGAACGCGGCCTGCTCCTTGCCCTGCTGCTCGGTAAAGCTCGGCAGCATCTCCGAGCCGGCGACGAACACGTACGGCAGATCCTCGTCGCCGTGAATGTCGAAGAACATGTCGCAGCCGATCGCGTGGATTGCGTCGCGCACGGCCAGGACCTCAGGGCTGCGCTCGGCATCGGGCGCCATCCACTCGCGGTTCAGGTTCGCGCCGGCTGCATTGGTGCGCAGGTTGCCGTGCACGCTGCCGTCCGGGTTCATGTTCGGGACGATGTAGAACGTCACGCGATCGTAGAGCTTGCGCGCCACCGGATCGCCGGCCCAGTCGCCCCATCCGGCCAGCCGTTTGACCAGGCCTTCGACGAACCACTCGGCCATCGACTCGCCCGGATGCTGGCGCGCGATGATCCACACCTTCTTCTTCGGCGCACCGTCCGTTTCCGGCGTGCCGAGCGTCAGCAGCGACATCGGACGGCCTTCGACCGTACGGCCGAGCTCGACGACGCTCGCCTGCGGCAACTGCTGGACCGCGCCGAGAAACGCCGCGTGACGCTCTTCCGAGTACGGTTCGAAATACGCGTAGTAGATGCTGTCGAACTCCGGCGTATGGTCGATGGTCATCGTCTTGCCGTCGAACGTCGTCGGCACGCGGAACCAGTCGACCCGGTCGTAGCTCGCCACCGCGTGGTAGTTGCGCCAGCCGGACGGATACGCGCATTCGGCTGCGTTCTCGAACGTCATCACGCATCGCTCGCCGCGCGCACCCGTCAAGCGGTAGTAAAACCATTGCGCGAATTCCGAACGATTGTCGCCGCGCACGCGCAGCCGGATCGAGTCGGGGCTGTCGCACGACACGACGTCGATTGCGCCTGCGTCGAAATTACTGGTGATCGAAAGGGCCATCTGTCTATCTCCTTTGTCGACTGGCGTTAGCGCTTTAGCGCTTACGCCAGTCCCATGCAAAGCTGTCGACCGGAGTTAGCGCTTTAGCGCTTACGCCAGTCCCATGCAAAGCTGTCGACCGGAGTTAGCGCTTTAGCGCTTATGCCAGTCCCATGCAAAGCTGTCGACCGGAGTTAGCGCTTTAGCGCCTACACCGGTCCCAAGCAAAGCTGTCGACCGAAGCGGCGTCGCACCGCCCGTCCGGCCTCACGCATGCGCCGGCCGTCTCGTGAACGGCCAACAGGGTCACTCGCCGACACGCCGGCGATATACGTAAGTCGAATCGTTCGACGCAGCCGCATCGAACGCATAGCCTTCGGTCGCGAATGCCTTCAGCGCCTTCGGGTCGGTGATACGGTTCTCGACGACAAAACGCGCCATCAGGCCGCGCGCGCGTTTCGCATGGAAGCTGATGATCTTGTAGCGGCCGCCCTTCCAGTCCTCGAATACCGGCGTGATGACCGGTGCGGCCAGCAGCTTCGGCTTGACCGACTTGAAGTATTCGGTCGACGCGCAGTTGACGAACACGCGCGCCGCGCCGCTGCGCGTCTCGAGTTGCTCGTTCAGCGCCCGCGTGATGCGGTCGCCCCAGAACGCGTACAGATCCTTGCCGCGCGCGTTCGCGAAACGCGTGCCCATCTCGAGCCGGTACGGCTGCAGCAGGTCGAGCGGACGCAGCAGCCCGTACAGGCCCGACAGCACGCGCACGTGCTGCTGCGCATAGTCGAGATCGGTCGGCGACAGCGATTTCGCGTCGAAACCCTCGTAGACGTCGCCGTTGAACGCCAGCACGGCCTGCTTCGCGTTGGCCGGCGTGAAGGTCGGCGACCAGTCGGCGTAGCGCTGGAAGTTCAGGCGCGCGAGCGGATCGGAGATATCCATCAGCGTCGCGATGTCCTGCGGCGACAGCTTGCGCAGGCCGTCGATCAGCTCCGACGCGTCGTCGACGAATGCAGGCTTCGTGTAAGACTGGACGTGCGGGGGCGTATCGTAGTCGAGGGATTTGGCGGGAGAGAGAACGATTATCATAGAGGCTCGCTGGCACGCCGTGCCTTGCGGTCAGACGAAAACCACCGATTGTAACGAATGCCCCGCTCTCTCGCCCCGCACGCCGCACACCGCGTCGTGCTCGACTCGAACGTCTGGATCGACATCCTCGTATTCGACGACCCCGCTACGCGCCCGATCCGTGCCGCGCTGGAGCACGGCATGCTTGCCGCCGTGATCGACGGCCGCTGCCTGACCGAACTCGAATACGTGCTCGACTATCCGCAGTTCCAGTCGCGTGCGATCGACAAGGTTGCCGCGCTCGCCACCGTCGCCCGACTCGCGAGCCTCGTCGAACCGCCGCCCGTCGACGCCGACGCGCCGCCGCTGCCGAAGTGCAAGGACCGCGACGATCAGAAATTTCTCGAACTCGCCCGCGCCGCGCAGGCCGAGTGGCTCGTGTCGAAAGACCGCGCGCTGCTGAAGCTCGCGAAGCGCACCGCACGCGACTTCGGTTTCCGGATCGCGCAACCCGCGCCGTTTGTGGAAGCCTGCGCACTCGACGCCGCGCCGCCCGCCACGGCGACGCCCGCCTGACGCACCCCATCCGAATTCGACCGTATCGATGAACGCTCCTTCAGATATGCCAACGACGCCCGTTTTCCCTTCGCGCCTGCCCAACGTCGGCACGACGATCTTCACGGTCATGAGCGCGCTCGCCGCCGAAAAAGGTGCGGTGAACCTCGGCCAGGGTTTCCCGGATTTCGATTGCGATCCGCGCATCGTCGATGCGGTCGCAACCGCGATGCGCAACGGGCACAACCAGTATCCCCCGATGGCCGGCGTCGCGCCGCTACGCGACGCGATCGCCGACAAGATCGCGCAGGTGTACGGCCGGCGCTACGATCCGGGCACCGAAATCACCGTGACGGCCGGCGCAACGCAGGCGCTGCTGACGGCAATCCTGTGCGCGGTGCATCCGGGCGACGAAGTGATCGTCGTCGAGCCGACCTACGACAGCTACCTGCCGTCGATCGAGCTCGCTGGCGGCAAGCCCGTGTTCGTCACGCTGGAGGCGCCCGACTACGCGATCCCGTTCGACCGTCTCGCGGCCGCGATCACGCCGAAAACGCGGATGATCCTGATCAACACGCCGCACAACCCGACGGGCACCGTGTGGCGCGAGGCGGACATGCGCAAGCTCGAGGACATCGTGCGCGGCACCAACGTGCTGATCCTGTCCGACGAAGTCTACGAACACATGGTCTACGACGGCGCGCGCCACGAGAGCGTCGCGCGCTACCCGGCGCTCGCCGCGCGCAGCTTCATCGTATCGAGCTTCGGCAAGACCTATCACGTGACGGGCTGGAAGGTCGGTTACGTCGCGGCGCCTGCCGCGCTGACCGCGGAATTCCGCAAGGTCCACCAGTTCAACGTGTTCACGGTGAACACGCCGATGCAGATCGGCCTCGCCGACTACCTGCGCGACCCGGCGCCGTACCTGTCGCTCGCGGGCTTCTATCAGCAGAAGCGCGACTTCTTCCGGGCCGGCCTCGAGCGCACGCGCTTCAAGCTGCTGCCGTGCACGGGCACGTACTTCCAGTGCGTCGATTACTCGGCGATCAGCGACCTGCCCGAAGCGGAATTCTCGAAGTGGCTCACGTCGGAGATCGGCGTGGCCGCCATTCCGGTGTCGGCGTTCTATCACGAGCCGCACGAATCGGGCGTCGTCCGCTTCTGCTTCGCGAAGCAGGAAAGCACGCTCGCGTCCGCGCTCGAACGGCTCGCCCGCCTGTAAGACCCGCACGGGCGGCCGCACGCCGCCCTTCGGGAACCGCGCTTACGAACGCACGACGTTCGCCGCTTCGACATACGCCTTGCGCTCGGCTGCCACGCGTTGCGCGGCCGGGCGTTCACTCACCGTCTTCGCGTGCGCCTTCCAGTCGATACCTGCATCGAGCAGGAAGTCGCGCCCGAAGATGGCCTTCGTCGCCATTCCGATGACCGGCAGATGGACCCACGCGGCAATGTCCGCGAGGCCGAACGACACGCCGAGCACATACGGCGAAAACTGCGTCATCTGCTTGAATGCATCGATCGCGCGCGGCAGGCGCTTCTCGACGTGCGCCTTCATCCCGTCGCTCACCTTGCCGCCGAAAAACGCTTCCGTGTACACCTCGCGCGCCATCCATTCGAGATACAGCTCGAGCGTCTCGACCAATTCACGCACCTTCGCCGCCGCGAACGGGCTCGCGGGGAAAATGCCTTTCTGGGGATAGCGCGCCGCCAGGTATTCGATGATCGCCTGCGACTCGAACAGCGCGCCCTCTTCGGTCTTCAGGAACGGAATCTTGCCGAGCGGCGAATCGGCAAGCTGCGCCGGATCGCTGATCGGCAAACCGCACATCGCTTCCTCGAACGGAATGTCGTGCTCGAGCAGAACGAACTTCACCTTGTTGTAGTAGTTGGACAACGGAATACCGCACAGCTGTAGCATCGGAGTCTCCTTCCTTGCTGAAGTGCGACCGCATCGACGCCGGCCGCATCGGGATTCAACACGCTGAAAAGCACGTTCGTGCTAGTCTAAAGCAAGTTGTGCGTTCGTCACGACAACATGACCTCCGCTGCGGCGTCGGTTCCGCCTGTCCGCGCGACACATGCGGCGTCGCCGCCGCGCCACCCGATGGAGACACGCTCGCATGAGTGCTGAACTGCTGGCCTCGCGTCCGCCCGAGAGCGAATCGACGCTCGTCCTCACGCTGTCCAATCCCGGCGCGCGCAACGCGCTGCATCCCGACATGTATGCGGCCGGCATCGAAGCGCTCGCCACCGCCGAGCGCGATCCGGCGATTCGCGCCGTCGTGCTGACGGGTGCCGATCGTTTCTTCTGCGCAGGCGGCAACCTGAACCGGCTGCTCGAGAATCGCTCGAAGGATCCGTCCTTCCAGGCCGACAGCATCGATCAGCTCGCGGCATGGGTCACGGCGATCCGCGCGTCGACGAAGCCGGTGATCGCGGCCGTCGAAGGCGCCGCGGCCGGCGCGGGCTTCTCGCTCGCGCTCGCGTGCGACCTGATCGTCGCCGCACACGATGCGAAATTCGTGATGTCGTATGCGCGCGTCGCCCTGACGCCCGACGGCGGCGGCTCGTGGTTTCTCGCCCGCGCGCTGCCGCGTGCGATCGCGGCCGAGATCCTGTTCGAAGGCAAGCCGGTTGCCGCCGAACGCCTGCATGCGCTCGGCGTCGTCAACCGGCTCGCCGCGCCCGGCACGGCGCTGAACGACGCACTGGCATGGGCCGACGCGCTCGCCGGCATCTCGCCGAATGCGCTCACGCGCATCAAGTCGCTGCTCGACGACGCGACCGCGCAACCGCTGGACGCGCACCTCGGCACCGAGCGCGATCATTTCGTCGCGTCGCTGCATCATGCGGACGGACTCGAAGGCATCACCGCCTTTCTCGAGAAGCGCCAGCCGCGCTACAGGCGCTGATCCGCCGCGTCGGCCTTCGAACCGACGCCACGCCGCCGCGTCCATCCGATGCGGCACGTCGACGCCGCGCGCAACGTCGCGGCGATCTCCCACCCGGCCGCGCATGCCCGTCGGCACGTGCGTTTCCGTCGCCAGCAGCCCGTGTCGATCCATGCTCTAATGACCGCCTGTCGCGGCGCCGCCGGTGCCGTTTTCGCGCATGTCACACAGGAGTTGACGATGATCGACGTCTATAGCTGGGCGACCCCGAACGGCCACAAGGTACACATCATGCTCGAGGAAACAGGCCTCGCGTATCGTGTCCATCCGGTCGATATCGGCGCGGGCGACCAGTTCGAGCCCGAATTCCTGAAGATCAGCCCGAACAACAAGATCCCCGCGATCGTCGATCCGGACGGCCCCGGCGGCCAACCGATCTCGCTGTTCGAATCGGGCGCGATCCTGATCTACCTCGCGGAGAAGACCGGCAAGTTCCTGCCGACCGATCCGGCCGCGCGCTATGCGACGCTCGAGTGGCTGATGTTCCAGATGGGCGGCGTCGGCCCGATGCTCGGGCAGGCGCACCACTTCCGCCTGTATGCGCCGGAAAAGATCGAGTATGCGGTCAACCGCTACACGAACGAAGCGAAGCGGCTGTACAACGTGATGGAAAAGCGCCTCGGCGAATCCGAGTATCTCGCGGGCGACACGTACACGATCGCGGACATTGCGACGTTCCCGTGGACGCGCTCGTGGCAAAACCAGGGCATCGTGCTCGACGCGTTGCCGAACGTGAAGCGCTGGCACGAGGCGATCGCCGCGCGACCGGCCGTGCAGCGCGGCGTCGAGGTGCTCGCGTCGATGCGCAAGCCGCTGCAGGACGACAAGGCACGCGAGGTGCTGTTCGGCGCAACGCAATACGCGAAGCACTGACAAGCGTGTGACGAGCCGAGCGGCATCCGTGCATGCCGCTCGGCGCTTCAGAAGTAATGCAGCGTGATGAACTCCGCCGCGCATACCGGCAGCGGCGCGTCGGGGCGCTCGACCTGCATCGATACCGACCACGTCACCTGGATGCCGCCGCGCGCGGCGTCGACGGTTTCCTTCACCGCGAACAGCGCACGCACGCGCGCCCCGACCGGTACCGGCTTCAAAAACCGCACGCGGTTCAGCCCGTAGTTCACGCCCATTTTCTGCTCGAAGCGCATTGCGTCGGTCATCAACGCAGGAATCAGCGACAGCGTCAGGAACCCGTGCGCGATCGGTCCGCCGAACGGCGACTCGCGCCGCGCGCGCTCGGGGTCGACGTGAATCCATTGATGATCGCCGGTCGCGTCGGCGAAACCGTCGACGCGCGGCTGGTCGATCTCGACCCAGCCACTCGCGAGCGGCTCCGCGCCGACCCGCGCCTGCAGCGCCTGCGCCGAGGCGATCAGCGGCAAGGTCACGTCGGTCATGGGTTCGCGCCTCCCGGATGGCGCAGCCCGAAAATCACCTTGGTATGCACGGAGATCACCGTCTCGCCGGCTTCGTTCACGCCGACCCATTCGGTCGACACGATGCCGCGGTCGGGCTTGCTCTCCGACACGCGCTTGTCGTGCACCTTCTGATACATCGTGATCGTGTCGCCGGCGCGCACCGGCTTCAGCCAGCGGATCGAATCGATGCCCGGCGAGCCCATGCTGGTCGAATCCGGCCCGAGCTTCTGGACCAGCAGGCTCATGAACACCGAGCACGTATGCCAGCCGCTCGCGACGAGGCCGCCGAAATGCGACGCCTTCCCCGCTTCCTCGTCGACATGGAACGGCTGCGGATCGTAGCGCTTCGCGAACGTCTTGATGTCGTCGGGCTCGAACGTGTAGCGGCCCACTTCGGTGGTACTGCCGACCACCAGGTCTTCGTAACTGATGCCCACTGATGAGTCTCCTTGTCTGGCGCGCTCGCGCGTCGCCGTCATGCTACGTCGGTCTGCGCGAAATCGGGCAGCGCCACGATGCGGGCGAGGTGATGATCGGTATCGCCGAGCGTCGTCTCGATGATCGACAGCCGCTTGAACAGGTGCGCGGCGGCCACCTCGTTGGTCACGCCCATGCCGCCGTGCAGCTGGACCGCCTGCTGGCCGACGAAGCGCGCGGCCGTACCGACCCGCGCCTTCGCGGCCGACACGGCCTTGCGCCGCGCATCGGCATCGCCGTTCGCGTAGCGCACCGCCGCGAGATAGGTCAGCGAACGCGCCTGCTCCGCATGGATCAGCATGTCGACCATCCGGTGCTGCAGCGCCTGAAAACGCGCGATCGGCACGCCGAACTGCTCGCGCGTCTTCGTGTATTCGACCGTCGCGCGATTCAGTTCGTCGAGCGCGCCGACCGCTTCCGCGCACAGCAGGAAGGTTGCGTAATCGGCGATCTGCTCGAGTGCCGCCACATCGCGCGCACCGCCCGTCAACAGTCGGGCCGGCGTGTCGTTGAACGCGATCGTCGCGGCACGCTGGCCGTCGATGGTCCGGTAGTCGACCACCTTCGCGTTGGCCGCATCGCGTTCGACGACCAAGAGGCCGATGCCGCCGCCGTCGACCCGCGCAGGCACGATCCACACGTGCGCCTGGGCGCCGTGCTGAACCACCGACTTGGTGCCGGTCAGCCGGTACGTGCCGCCCTGCTCGCGCGCGTGCGTGTCGAGTTCGTACAGGTCGTAGCGTGCCTGCGGTTCGTGGAACGCGACCGCCACGCGCTTTTGCCCCTGCGCGATCGCCTCCAGCAGCGCGGCGTCGTCGCCGGTGCCGGAGCCGGCGATCCGCAACGCCTCGACGCCGACCGCCGTGGCCCAGTACGGCTCGATCACGAGCGCGCGGCCGAGCTCCTGCATCACGACCAGCATGTCGACCGGCCCGCCGCCGAAGCCGCCCTGTGCGTCCGGCACGGGCAACGCGGTCAATCCCAGTTCGGTGAATGCGCTCCACTGCGCGTCCGACACGCCGGTATCGCTGCGCACGATCGCCTGGCGCGCTTCGAAGCCGTATTGCTCGCCGAGATACCGGCGCAGCGCGTCGGCGAACTGCTGCTGCTCATCGGTAAAGCTGAAATCCATGGTTGTCTCCGTTCCCTGATCACAGCCCCAGAATCATCTGCGCGATGATGTTCTTCTGGATCTCGTTCGAACCGCCGTAGATCGACGTCTTCCGGTAATTGAAGTAGTACGCGGCGAGCGGCGCCGCATCGTCGTCGCCCGCGATGCTGTGTTCGCGCTCGCCGTCGAGGAACGGCACGTCGAACGGGGCGGCCAGCGGGCCGATCGCTTCGACCATCAGCTCGGTGAGCGCCTGCTGCACCTCGGTGCCCTTGATCTTCAGCATCGACGCCTCGGGGCCGGGCCCCTTGCCGCTCGTCTCGCGGCTGACGACGCGCAGCACCGTCACTTCCAGCGCCATCAACTCGACTTCGAGCGCCGCGACCTTCGCGGCGAACACGGGATCGACGAGCAACGGCTTGCCGTTCTTGCGCTGGTTCGACGCCACCCGCTTCAGGAATGCGAGCTCCCGCTTCGACGCGCCGACGCGCGCGATGCCGGTGCGTTCGTGGCCGAGCAGGTATTTCGCGTAGGTCCAGCCGCGGTTCTCGTCGCCGACGAGGTTCTCGACCGGCACCTTCACGTCCTCGAAGAACACCTCGTTGACCTCGTGGTCCTCGTCGAGCATCACGATCGGGCGCACCGTGATGCCGGGCGTCTTCATGTCGATCAGCAGGAACGAGATGCCCTCCTGCTTCTTCGCAGCCGGATCGGTGCGCACGAGGCAGAACATCATGTCGGCGTACTGGCCGAGCGTGGTCCAGGTCTTCTGGCCGTTGACGACGTAGTGATCGCCGTGGCGCTCGGCGCGCGTGCGCAGCGACGCGAGGTCGGATCCGGAACCCGGCTCCGAATAACCCTGGCACCACCAGTCGGTGCCGTCGAGGATGCGCGGCAGATAGTGGCGCTTCTGCGCTTCGCTGCCGTATTTCATCAGGACCGGCGCGACCATCGACACCCCGAACGGCAGCACGGTCGGCGCACCGATCCGCGCGCACTCCTCGTCCCAGATGTGCCGCTGCGTCGCGTTCCAGCCCGGGCCGCCATATTCGACCGGCCAGGCGGGCGCGGACCAGCCGCGCTGGCCGAGAATCCGGTGCCAGCTCGCGAAATCCTCGCGGTCGAGTCGTTTGTGATCGAGTACCTTGGCGCGCAGTGCGTGAGGCAGGTTGGCCTCGAGCCAGGCGCGGACGTCGGCGCGGAACGCGTCGTCGGCGGGGGAATAATCCAGATCCATGCGCAGTGTCTCCTGTCCGCAGCCGTCCCCGGCCAAGGACACACTGCGTACGTCATTGCAGCGGTTCTTTCAGCGCGGCTGGAATCGGCAGCGGCATCACGTCGATGCCTTCTTCGACCAAGGACTGCGCATCCTCCGGCGTCGTGACGCCACGAATGCTGCGTGCCGGCGCCTCGTTGTAATGGATGCGCCGCGCTTCCTCGGCGAAGCGCTCGCCCACGTTCTCGGTCTTCTCCAGCACCTCGCGCAGCGCGCGCATCACCTGCGCCTGCAGCGCACGCGGATCGGCCGGCTGCGCTTGCGTCGCGCCCGACAGGTTCAGGCGCGGCGCCGACGGCATCCGGTTGATCTCCGTCGTTCCGCACACCGGACATTCGACCAGCTTGCGGGACAACTGCGCTTCGAATTCATCGGCGGAAGCGAACCAGCCTTCGAACCGATGACCGTGCGGACACTGTAAATCGAGGACCTTCATGCTGAATCAGGGCGTGTAACGAGTGTAGCGCAAAAAGCGGTTTTGTGAACGATCGTGCTAAATCTGGATCACGCGACACGAACGCGCCGCGTCACCGGATTGTAACGCGGCGTTCCGGCCGCCGCTGACGCCGTGCTCAGGGCGTGACGACCGGCCCGAGCGGCCACGTGCCGGACAGCACCTTGTCGAGCCACATCGTGCCGATGATCGTCTTCACGTCGGAGATCTGGCCCGTGCGCACCCATTCCTGCAGGTCGGCCAGCGTCGCGGTGAAGGTTTCGAGGAATTCGCCTTCGTCGAGCTTGCGCTCGCCGGCCGTGAGCCCGCGCGCGAGGTACAGGTCGATGAATTCGGTCGAATAGGAAATGATCGGATGAATGCGGGCCAGGAACACGTATTCACGCGCCGTGTAGCCCGTTTCCTCGCGCAGTTCGCGCACCGCGCACGCGAGCGCGCCTTCGTTCGGATCGAGCTTGCCGGCCGGGAATTCGGCCATCACCTTGCCGATCGGATAGCGGAACTGGCTTTCCATCAGCACGCGGCCGTCGTCGAACAGCGGGATCACCATCACCGCGCCCGGATGCTGCACGTATTCGCGCGTAGCCTTCTTGCCGTCCGGCAGACGGACGGTGTCGCGCTTGAGCTTGAGGAACGCGCCTTCGAAGATCGCCTCGCTCTCGAGGCAGGTTTCGGTCAGTGCGGCGTCGTGATTGGGTAGTTCGGCCATCGGCGGCTCCTGAATGAGCACGACGGACGGCCGGAGCCGTCAGCGTCGTTTGACGAGATACTGGAACGTGAAGCCGGGAAACGCGAACACGACGAAGAGACTGAACGTGATCGCGTAAAACTGCCAGCCCTGTTCGAAGCGGTTGCCGGCGCGCGACTCGAGCCAGAAGCCGAGCGCGCCGACGACGAAGTACAGCACGATCAGCTCGCCGATCCGCACCCACGCATTCTTCTTCGTCGCGCCGAACGGCACGACGGCGAAGAGGCGTTGGTTCAGGAACGGCAGGTTGGCGCAGACGAGCGCCAACAGCACGATGAACCAGCCGGCTGCCGACATTACAGCGGCAGCGTGTGACGGATTGCCTGCAGGCAGGCGGTCAGCAGCGGGCTCGGGATCAGGCCGAGCACGACGACCGCCAGGCCGTTCAGCACGAGGATCGTGCGCTTGCAGAAATCGCCCGAGATCGGCGTCGAATCCTGCGGGGCATCGAAGTACATCAGCTTGACGATGCGCAGGTAGTAGAACGCGCCGAACAGCGACGTGATCACGGCCAGCACGGCCAGCCACGTGAGGCCCGCGTTGACGGTCGCCTCGAGCACGGCGAGCTTCGCGTAGAAGCCGACGGTCGGCGGGATGCCGGCCAGCGAGAACATCATGACCATCATCACGAACGCGAACACCGGGCTGCGCTTGTTGAGGCCCTTGAAGTCGTCGATCGTTTCCGCTTCGAAATCGCGGCGTGCGAGCAGCATCACCACGCCGAACGAGCCGAGCGTCGTGATCAGGTAGACGATCGCGTAGAACATCGCCGAGCTGTATGCGTTCGCCGGTGCCGCCGCGTCGCCCTTCACGATGCCCGCGAGCAGGCCGAGCAGCACGAAGCCCATGTTCGAGATCGCCGAATACGCGAGCATTCGCTTGATGTTGCGCTGGACGATACCGGTGATGTTGCCGACGATCAGCGACAGCGCGGCGAGAATCACGAGCGCGGTCTGCCAGTTCTGCGCGAGCGGCAGCAGGCCCATCACCAGGAAGCGCAGGCCCCACGCGAACGCGGCAACCTTCGGGCCGCCGCCGACGAACAGCGTCATCGCGGTCGGTGCGCCCTGGTAGACGTCCGGCACCCACATGTGGAACGGCACGGCGCCGAGCTTGAACGCGATACCGGCGACGATGAAGATCACGCCGAACATCAGCACGGCCGCGTCGGTGTTGCCACCGACCGCCTTGTACACCTCGCCCAGCTCGAGCGAGCCGGTCGCGCCGTAGAGCATCGAGATGCCGTACAGCACGAAACCCGACGCAAGCGCGCCCAGCACGTAGTACTTCATCGCGGCTTCGCTCGACTGCGGGGCGTCGCGGCGCAGCGCGATGACCGCGTACAGCGACAGCGACATCAGTTCGAGGCCGAGGTACAGCGTCAGGAAGTTGTTGCCCGACACCATGACCAGCTGGCCGAGCAGCGAGAACATGCCGAGCAGGAACACGTCGCCGCGGAACATGTCGCGGTCTTCGAGGTACTTGCGCGAATAGACGAGCGAGACCGCGAAACCGAACGACACGACAGCCTTCATCGTGCTCGCGAACGAGTCGACGACGACCATCTTCGAGAAGAAGTAGTACTGCTGCGGGTCGAGCGCCTGGACCGCGAACCACACGCCGGCGACGACCGACGAGACGACCGCGATCAGATAGGTCAGGCGGCGGCCGGACGCACCGGTAAAGGTGTCGTTCAGCCAAGCGACGACGATGGCGGCCAGCACCAGCGCGTCAGGCAACAGGACATTCATAGGGGCGTTTTGCATGATCTTGAGTTCCTCCGCTCGCGATTACTGGGCCAGCGGCAGCTTCGACTGCGCGACGTGGGAGAGGAGGTTTTCCACGGAAACGTGCATCACGTCGGTGAAAGGCTTCGGATACAGGCCCATCAGCATCGTGAACGCGGCGAGCACGGCCAGCATCAGGAATTCGCGACGGCCGATGTCCTTCAGCTTGGCAACGTGATCGTTCGCCACCGCGCCGAAATACACGCGCTTGTACATCCACAGCGTGTAGGCCGCGCCGAGGATCAGCGTGAATGCCGCGCCGAATGCGATCCAGAAGTTGTACTGGACGGCCGCGAGAATCACCATGAATTCGCCGACGAAACCCGACGTACCCGGCAGGCCGCAGTTGGCCATCGAAAACAGCATCGCGAATGCCGCGAACTTCGGCATCACGTTCACGACGCCGCCGTAATCGGCGATCTGGCGCGAGTGCAAGCGGTCGTACAGCACGCCGATGCAGAGGAACATCGCGCCCGACACGAAGCCGTGCGAGATCATCTGGATGATCGCGCCTTCGACGCCGAGCTGGTTGAAGATGAAGAAGCCGAGCGTGACGAAGCCCATGTGCGCGATCGACGAATACGCGACCAGCTTCTTCATGTCGGCCTGCACCATCGCGACGAGGCCGATGTAGATCACCGCGATCAGCGACAGCGTGATCACGACGGGTGCCAGGAAGTGGCTCGCGTCAGGCGTGATCGGCAGCGAGAAGCGCAGGAAACCGTATGCGCCGAGCTTCAGCATGATCGCTGCCAGCACGACCGAGCCGCCCGTCGGCGCTTCCACGTGCGCGTCCGGCAACCACGTGTGCACCGGCCACATCGGCACCTTCACCGCGAACGCGAGGAAGAACGCAATGAACAGCAGGATCTGCGGCGTCATCGCGATCTTCGCGTTCTGCCATGTCGCGAGATCGAACGAGTGCGTTTCCGTGTACAGGTAGATTAGCGCGACCAGCATCAGCAGCGAGCCGGCCAGCGTGTACAGGAAGAACTTGAACGCCGCATACACGCGGTTCGGGCCGCCCCACACGCCGATGATGATGTACATCGGGATCAGGGTCGCCTCGAAGAACACGTAGAACAGCAGGCCGTCGGCCGACGAGAACACGCCGATCATGATCCCGGACAGGATCAGGAACGCCGCGAGGTACTGCGCGACGTTCTCGGTGATCACTTCCCACGCGGCGATCACGACGATCACCGTGATCAGCGCGGTCAGCACGACGAACCACATCGAGATGCCGTCGACGCCGAGGTGATACGAAATGTCGAAGCGTTCGATCCAGGTCGACTTCTCGACGAACTGCAGCGCAGCCGTGCTCGCGTCGAAGCCCGTGATCAGCGGGATCGTGACCGCGAGGCCGAGCAGCGCACCGATCAGCGCGACCCAGCGGGCCGTCCCCGGATTTTTGTCGTTACCCACCGCAAGCACGAGGAGGCCGAAAACGATCGGCAGCCAGATCGCGGTACTGAGAATCGGAAAAGCGTGCATTAGTGTTGTCTCCCCGCCTTATTTGCCGCCGAGCGTTACAAACAGGGTCAGGAGCCCCAGCATGCCGATGATCATGGCGAACGCGTAGTGATAGATGTAACCGGATTGGAGGAAGCGGATCACGCCGGCGAACCAGCCGATGAACCGGGCGCTGCCGTTGACGAGGCCGTCGATCACCACGACGTCACCCTCCTTCCACAGGCCGCGGCCGATCGCCACCGAACCGCGGGCGAACACCACTTCGTTGATCTTGTCCATGTAGTACTTGTTGTCCAGCAGCGTGTAGATCGGGCCGAACGCGCGGCGGATCGACGCCGGCAGCTCCGGACGCTTCAGGTACAGGAACCACGCGACGACGACACCGGCGAGCGCCAGCCACACCGGCAGGCCCGACACCGAGTGCAGGCCCATGCCGACCCAGCCGTGGAACTCTTCGGCCATCTCGGCCAGCGCCGGGTGGTTTTCGCCGATGAAGATCACCTTGTCGAATGCGACGCCGTGCTGGAAGAAGTCGCCGAACAGCATCGGGCTGATCGCGAACGCACCGATGATCACCGACGGGATCGCCAGCAGGACCAGCGGCACCCACACGACCCACGGGGTCTCGTGCGGCTCGTGCGCGTGGTCGTCATGACCGTGGCCATGGCCGTGGTCGTCGTGGCCGTGCGCGGCCGCCATGCCCATCGGCGATTCCGGATGCTTCGGCTTGCGGAAGCGCTCTTCGCCGTGGAACACCAGGAAGTACATGCGGAACGAGTACAGCGCCGTGACGAACACGCTCGCGACGACCGCGAAGTACGCGAAGCCCGAGCCCGGCAGGTGCGACAGCTTCACCGCGTCGATGATCGAGTCCTTCGAGTAGAAGCCCGAGAAGAACGGCGTACCGATCAGCGCGAGCGAACCGACGAGCGACGTGATCCACGTGATCGGCATGTACTTGCGCAGGCCGCCCATGTTGCGCATGTCCTGGTCGTGGTGCATGCCCATGATGACCGAGCCGGCGCCGAGGAACAGCAGCGCCTTGAAGAACGCGTGCGTCATCAGGTGGAACACGGCGACCGGGTAAGCGGACACGCCGAGCGCGACGGTCATGTAGCCGAGCTGCGACAGCGTCGAGTACGCGACCACGCGCTTGATGTCGTTCTGGACGATGCCGAGGAAGCCCATGAAGAGCGCCGTGATCGCGCCGATCACCGTGATGAACGACAGTGCGGTATCCGACAGTTCGAACAGCGGCGACATGCGCGACACCATGAAGATGCCGGCCGTGACCATCGTCGCCGCGTGAATCAGCGCCGAGATCGGGGTCGGGCCTTCCATCGAGTCCGGCAGCCACACGTGCAGCGGGAACTGCGCCGATTTACCCATCGCACCGATGAACAGGCAGATACAGGCAACGGTCAGCAGGCCCCAGTCGGTGCCCGGGAAGTGCAGGCTCGCGAGTTCCGCGCGCTTCGCGAACACTTCGCCGTAGTTCATCGAGCCGGCGAACGCGAGCAGCAGGCCGATGCCGAGCAGGAAGCCGAAGTCGCCCACGCGGTTCACGAGGAACGCCTTCATGTTCGCGTAGATCGCACTCTCACGCGTGAAGTAGAAGCCGATCAGCAGGTACGACACCAGACCCACCGCTTCCCAGCCGAAGAACAGCTGCAGGAAGTTGTTGCTCATCACGAGCATCAGCATCGAGAACGTGAACAGCGAGATGTACGAGAAGAAGCGCTGGTAGCCGTCCTCTTCCGCCATGTAGCCGATCGTGTACACGTGCACCATCAGCGAGACGAAGGTCACGACGACCATCATCATCGCGGTCAGCGAATCGACGAGGAAGCCGACTTCGAGTTTCAGCGAGCCGACGTTCATCCATTCGTAGACGGTCGCGTTGAAGCTCGCGCCGCCCATCACGTCGAAGAAGACTTTCGCCGACAGGAGGAACGCGATCAATACGCCGAGGATCGTGATCCGGTGTGCGCCCTTGCGCCCGACTGCGTTCCCGAACAGCCCCGCAATCAGCGAGCCGGCCAGCGGAGCGAGCGGAATCGCCAGCAGCAGGTTTTCATTGAGTGTCGTTGACATAACAGCGTTGCCTGAAATTAACCTTTGAGCTGATCGAGATCCTCGACATTGATCGTGTCGAGCTTGCGGAACAGGGTCACCAGAATCGCGAGGCCGATCGCGGCTTCCGCTGCGGCGACGGTCAGCACGAAGAACACGAAGATCTGGCCGTGCACGTCGCCGAGGTAGTGCGAGAACGCGACGAAGTTGGTATTCACCGCCAGCAGCATCAGTTCGATCGCCATCAGGATGATGATGATGTTGCGGCGGTTCAGGAAGATCCCGACGATCGCGATCGCAAAGAGGATCGCGCCGAGCACGAGGTAATGAGCAAGAGTCAACATGGTTTCCTTTTCCTCCGCTTAGCCGTTGGTGCCCGAACCGGCTTCGCTCTGCGCCGTTTCCGGCTCCGGCTTGTCCGCTTCCATCTTCACGAGGCGCACGCGGTCGTCGCGGCGCACCTTGACCTGATCCGACACGCGCTGGCGCTTGCTGTCCTTGCCCTTGCGCTCGGTCAGCCCGATCGCGGCAATGATCGCGACCAGCAGCACGAGGCCGGCGATTTCGAACGCGAAGATGTAGTCGGTGTAGATCACCTTGCCGATCAGGCGCGTATTCGACCAGTTGGCCATCTCGCCCGTCGCCATCGCATGCACGGTGTGCGTGTCGCCGTAACCGCGCCACAGGATCAGCGCGGTCTCGATCACGATGATCGCGCCGACCACGGTTGCCATCGGCACGAAGCGCTTGAAGTCGCGGCGCAGGTAGTCGATGTTGATGTCCAGCATCATCACGACGAACAGGAACAGCACCATCACCGCGCCCACGTAGACCAGAACCAGCAGGATCGCGAGGAACTCCGCTTCCAGCAGCATCCAGATCGCGGCGGCGTTGAAGAACGCCAGCACAAGGAAAAGCGCAGACGCCACCGGGTTGCGCGAAGTGATCACCTTCAGCCCTGATACCACCAGGAGCAGCGCGAAGATGTAGAACAGTACGGTCGTGAATTCCATGATTACCGGTTCATCGTTAGGCCATAGTCAGGCGCGGCTTGCGGAACGCCCGCACCCGTCGCGGCGGCTCGGCCCGTTCATCGTTCATGCCGGGCCGGCACTGCAAACACAATCAACGATACGGCGCGTCGGCAGCCTTCGCCGCGGCGATGTCCTTCTCGTAGCGATCGCCCACCGCGAGCAGCATTTCCTTCGTGAAATACAGGTCGCCGCGCTTTTCGCCGTGGTACTCGAGAATCTGCGTCTCGACGATCGAATCGACCGGGCAGCTCTCTTCGCAGAAACCGCAGAAGATGCACTTCGTCAGGTCGATGTCGTAGCGCGTCGTGCGGCGTGTGTTGTCCGCGCGCGTTTCCGATTCGATCGTGATCGCCAGTGCGGGGCACACGGCCTCGCACAGCTTGCACGCGATGCAGCGCTCTTCGCCGTTCTCGTAGCGGCGCAGTGCATGCAGCCCGCGGAAACGCGGCGAAATCGGGGTCTTCTCTTCCGGGAACTGCACGGTGACCTTGCGCTTGAACGTGTAACGACCGGTCAGCGCGAGCCCTTTCAGCAGCTCGGTCAGGAAGAAGGTTTTAAAGAAGTGTTGGATAGCCGTCATGATTTCGTCCTTACTTCACCCAGATGTTCAGCGGCGACATCATCCAGAAGCCGACCACGACCACCCAGACCACCGTGACGGGCAGGAACACCTTCCAGCCCAGACGCATGATCTGGTCGTAACGGTAGCGCGGGAACGTCGCGCGCACCCAGATGAACACCGACAGCAGCGCGAAGACCTTCAGCACCAGCCAGAAGATGCCCGGGATGAACGACAGGAATTCGAACGGTGCGTCCCAGCCGCCGAGGAACAGCGTCGCAGCCAGCGCCGAGATCACGATCATGTTGATGTACTCGGCGAGGAAGAACAGCGCGAACGCCATGCCCGAGTAATCGATCATGTGACCGGCGACGATTTCCGACTCCCCTTCCACCACGTCGAACGGGTGACGGTTCGTTTCGGCGATGCCCGAGATGAAGTAGACGACGAACGCCGGCAGCAGCGGCAGCCAGTTCCACGACAGGAAGTTCACGCCGTGGCCCGCGAAGAAGCCGTGCTGTTGCGAATTGACGATTTCCGACATGTTCAGGCTGCCGGCCGTCATCAGCACGAGCACCAGCGCGAAGCCCATCGAGATTTCGTACGAGACCATCTGCGCCGCGGCGCGCATCGCGCCGAGGAACGCGTACTTCGAGTTCGACGCCCAGCCCGCGAGGATCACCGCGTACACGCCGATCGACGAGATCGCCATCGCGTACAGCAGGCCCGCGTTGATGTTCGCGAGCACGGCCTGGGCCTGGAACGGGATCACCGCCCACACGGCGAATGCCGGCACGACGGTCATGACCGGCGCGATCAGGTACAGCCAGCGGCTGGCGGCGCTCGGCTGAATGACTTCCTTCAGCAGCAGCTTCAGCACGTCGGCGATCGGCTGCAGCAGGCCGCCGGGGCCGACGCGGTTCGGGCCGAGACGCACGTGCATCCAGCCGATCAGCTTGCGTTCCCACAGAATCAGGTACGCGACGCACAGCAGGATGACGACGGAGACGACGAGGATGCGCACGACTGCCCACACCGTCGGCCACGCGAAGCCGAGAAGCTCGGCCCCGCCCGCGTTGATCGTATCGAACAAGCTCATTTACGCCTTCTCCACCACCAGTTCACCGGACAGGCTGCCGAGCGCTGCACCGGCAGGCGTCGCCGCCGACACGCGAACGACCGTCTCCGCAAGATTCGCGTCGCGCACGGCCGGCAACTGCACCGCACGCTCGCCCTGGCGCACGCGCACGGCGTCGCCTTCCTTCAAGCCCAGCTTGTCGAACAGCGCGGCCGGCAAGGCTGCGGCATTCGCCGCCTTCGCGGCGGCCGTCAGGTGCAGCGCACCTGCGCGGCGCACGAGCGCGTCGGCGTGATAGATCGGCACATCGGCCAAGCGCTCGAAACCGCCGTTCGCGGCATTCGCCGCGGCACGAGCCGGCGCGACCGACGTCTGGTTCGACAGGCGGCCCGCGACGCCGGCTTCGCCGAGCGCAGCGAGACGTACTTCTTCCGCAGTCTCGTATTCGAAGTTCGGCAGGCCGAGCAGGCTGCCGAGCACGCGCAGCACCTTCCAGCCCGGACGCGTGTCGCCGAGCGGGCGCACGACGCCGTTGAAGCCCTGCACGGTGCCTTCGGCGTTGACGAACGTACCGGCCGTTTCGGTGAACGGCGCAACCGGCAGCAGCACGTCGGCGTAGTCGAGGCCGTGCTTGAACGGCGACATCACGACGACCATTTCCGCCTGGTTCAGCGCGGCCAGTGCCTGTGCCGGATCGGCGGTGTCGAATTCCGGTTCGACGTTCAGCAGCACGTAGCCCTTGCGCGGCTGCGCGAACGCTTCGCGTGCGTTCAGGCCGCCTTCGCCCGGCAGTGCGCCGACGACGTGCGCGCCGACCGTGTTCGCCGCTTCCGTCAGGAAGCCGAACGTGGCGCCGGTGTTGTCGGCGATCCACTGGGCGACGGCGTGCAGCTTCGCGAATTCCGGATGACGGACCGCGACGTTGCCGAGCAGCACCGCACGGCGCTCGCCGTTCGCGAGCGACTGTGCGACAGCTTGCGCGGCCGGCGATGCGGTGACGCCCGCGAGCGCGTCGGGCAGCGCGACGCCGCGCAGTTGCGCGACGGCCGCGGCGATGCCGGCCAGTTCGTCGAGCCATGCGGACGGCGCGGCGACGATGCGTTGCGCGGTCGGGATCAGCGAATCGTCACCGGTCGCGTGCAGGAAGTGCAGCTTCGCGCCGTTCTTCGCAGCCTGACGCAGGCGCGATGCGAACAGCGGGTGGTCGCGGCGCAGGAACGAACCGACGACGAACGCGGCGTCCACGTTCGACAGATCGGCGATCGGTATGCCGAGCCACGGTGCGCCCTGCACCGGTGCCGAGAAATCCTGCTGACGCAGACGGAAGTCGACGTTCGGCGTCTTCAGTTCGTTGGCGAGCTGCTTCACGAGGAACAGCTCTTCAGCGGTGCTGTGTGCGCTCGCGAGCATCGCCAGCGCGTTCGCGCCGTGATCCGCGGCGATGCCCTTCAGGCCCTTCGCGACGTATTCGAGCGCGGTCTGCCAGTCGGTTTCGATCCACTGGCCGCCCTGCTTCAGCATCGGCTTCGTCAGGCGCTCTTCGCTGTTGAGGCCTTCATACGAGAAGCGATCCTTGTCCGAGATCCAGCACTCGTTGATGGCTTCGTTCTCGAACGGCAGCACGCGCATCACGCGGTTGTTCTTCACCTGCACGACGAGGTTCGCGCCGACGGAATCGTGCGGGCTCACCGACTTGCGGCGCGACAGTTCCCACGTACGGGCGCTGTAGCGGAACGGCTTGCTGGTCAGCGCGCCGACCGGGCACAGGTCGATCATGTTGCCCGACATTTCGGAATCGACCGTCTTGCCGACGAACGTCGTGATTTCCGAATGCTCGCCGCGGCCCAGCATGCCGAACTCCATCACGCCGGCGATTTCCTGGCCGAAGCGGACGCAGCGCGTGCAGTGGATGCAGCGCGACATTTCTTCCATCGAGATCAGCGGGCCCACGTTCTTGTGGAACACCACGCGCTTTTCTTCCGAGTAGCGCGACGACGACTTGCCGTAGCCGACCGCCAGATCCTGCAGCTGGCATTCGCCGCCCTGATCGCAGATCGGGCAATCGAGCGGGTGATTGATGAGGAGGAATTCCATCACCGACTGCTGCGCCTTCACAGCCTTGTCGGACTGCGTGCGGACGATCATGCCGGCCGACACGGGTGTCGCACAGGCAGGCACGGCCTTCGGCATCTTCTCGACTTCGACGAGACACATCCGGCAGTTGGCCGCAACCGACAGTTTCTTGTGATAGCAGAAGTGAGGAATGTACGTATCCGCCTTGTGCGCAGCCTGGATCACCATGCTGCCTTCGGGCACCTCGACCTTCTTGCCGTCTATTTCAAGTTCAACCATGATGGTGAATGGTCCTTAACCTATTTCCGCCCGTTCGCGCCTTGGCCCGACCGTGCGCTCAAATTCCGCAACCGGGTGCGCTTCAGGCTGCCGCCGCGTGCGCGTGGCCGCCGACCATGCAGTGCTTGTGCTCGACGTGGTACGCGAATTCGTCCCAGTAGTGCTTGAGCATCCCGCGTACCGGCATCGCCGCCGCATCGCCGAGCGCACAGATCGTGCGGCCCATGATGTTCTCGGCCACCGAGTTCAGCAGGTCCAGATCGTCCTGGCGCCCTTCGCCGTGCTCGATACGGTTCACGACGCGATACAGCCAGCCGGTGCCTTCACGGCATGGCGTGCACTGGCCGCACGATTCCTCGTAGTAGAAGTACGACAGGCGCAGCAGCGAGCGCACCATGCAGCGCGTCTCGTCCATCACGATCACCGCGCCGGAACCGAGCATCGAGCCCGCCTTCGCGATCGAATCGTAGTCGAGATCCGTCTGCATCATGATGTCGCCCGGGATCACCGGCGCCGACGAACCGCCCGGAATCACGGCCTTGATCTTCTTGCCGCCGCGCATCCCGCCGGCGAGCTCCATCAGCGTCGCGAACGGCGTGCCGAGCGGCACTTCGTAGTTGCCCGGACGCTCGACGTCGCCCGACACCGAGAAAATCTTCGTGCCGCCGTTGTTCGGCTTGCCGATCTCGAGGTAATTCTGCGGCCCGATGGACAGCAGGAACGGCACCGCGGCGAACGTCTCGGTGTTGTTGATGGTGGTCGGCTTGCCGTACACGCCGAAGCTCGCCGGGAACGGCGGCTTGAAGCGCGGCTGGCCCTTCTTGCCTTCGAGCGACTCGAGCAGCGCCGTTTCCTCGCCGCAGATGTACGCGCCGTAACCGTGGTGCGCATGCAGCTGGAACGAGAATTCCGAGCCCATGATGTTGTCGCCGAGGAACCCGGCCGCGCGCGCTTCATCGAGCGCGGCTTCGAAGCGTCGATACACTTCGAAGATTTCGCCGTGGATGTAGTTGTAGCCGACGGTGATGCCCATCGCGTACGCGCCGATGGCCATGCCTTCGATCAGCGCATGCGGGTTCCAGCGCAGGATGTCGCGATCCTTGAACGTGCCCGGCTCGCCTTCGTCCGAATTGCAGACGAGGTACTTCTGCCCGGGGAACTGGCGCGGCATGAAGCTCCACTTCAGGCCGGTCGGGAAGCCCGCACCGCCGCGGCCACGCAGGCCCGACGCCTTCACGTCGGCGATCACCTGCTCGGGCGGAATCTTTTCTTCGAGAATACGGCGCAGCTGCTTGTAGCCGCCGCGCGCGACGTAATCTTCGAGGTGCCAGTTCTCGCCGTTCAGACCAGCGAGGATCAGCGGTTTGATGTGACGGTCGTGGAGGGACGTCATTTCGAGAGCTCCTCAAGCAGCTGGTCGATCTTCTCGCGGCTCATGAAGCTGCACATTCTGTGATTGTTCACCAGCAGCACCGGCGCATCGCCGCACGAGCCCATGCATTCGCCTTCCTTCAGCGTGAACTTGCCGTCGGGCGTGGTCTCGCCGAAGCCGATGCCCAGCTTCTGTTTCAGGTAGTCGGCAGTCGCTTCCGCGCCGCCGTGCGGGCCGAGCTGGCACGGCAGGTTCGTGCAGAGCGTGATCTTGTGCTTGCCGACCGGTTTGAGCTCGTACATCGTGTAGAACGTCGCGACTTCCTGCACGGCAACGGCCGGCATGCCGAGATAGTCCGCGACGAACTGCATCAGTTCGGGCGACAGCCAGCCGTGCTCTTCCTGAGCAACGGCCAACGCCGACATCACGGCGGACTGTTTCTGATCGGCGGGATACTTCGTCAACGCTCGATCGATTTCCTTCAGGCCTTCAGCTGAGATCATTTTCAGACACGACTCTTTCAATTCCTACCGAACGAACAACCTGCCGCACACTGGGGTGCATGGGCGGCAGACCTGGCGCTCACTCTGTTGACAGCTTGCGAAGCCGCGCTGGTTCAGCGCATACCGCATGTGACTTCGCATGTGACTGACTGCTCGCCGCCCGCGCTCGCGGGCGGCGCAACCATTAGCGATCGATTTCGCCGAACACGATGTCCTGCGTACCGATGATCGTGACGGCGTCGGCGATCATGTGACCGCGCGCCATTTCGTCGAGCGACGCCAGGTGCGCGAAACCCGGCGCGCGAATCTTGAGGCGATACGGCTTGTTGGCGCCATCGGACACGAGGTAGATGCCGAACTCACCCTTCGGATGCTCGACCGCCACGTACGCTTCGCCTTCCGGCACATGGAAACCTTCGGTGAAGAGCTTGAAGTGGTGAATCAAGTCTTCCATGTTGGTCTTCATGCCGACGCGCGACGGCGGGGCAACCTTGTGATTGTCCGTCATCACCGGGCCCGGATTCTTGCGGAGCCACTCAATACACTGTTTCGCGATGCGGATCGACTGGCGCATTTCTTCGACGCGCACCAGATAGCGGTCGTAGCAATCGCCGTTCACGCCGACCGGCACGTCGAAATCCATCCGATCGTACACTTCGTAGGGCTGCTTCTTGCGCAGGTCCCACGCGATGCCCGAGCCGCGCAGCATCGGGCCCGTCAGGCCCATCTGCAGCGCACGTTCGGGGCTCACCACGCCGATCCCGACCAGACGCTGTTTCCAGATCCGGTTGTCGGTCAGCAGCGTTTCGTATTCGTCGACGCACTTCGGGAAGCGCGTGAAGAAATCGTCGATGAAGTCGAGCACCGAGCCGCTGCGCGCTTCGTTCATCTTCGCGAGCGCCTTCTCGTTGCGAATCTTCGACGCCTTGTATTGCGGCATTGCGTCAGGCAGGTCGCGGTAGACGCCGCCCGGACGATAGTACGCCGCGTGCATCCGGGCACCGGACACCGCTTCGTACACGTCCATCAGGTCTTCGCGTTCGCGGAAGGCGTACAGGAACACGGCCATCGCGCCGACGTCGAGCGCGTGCGCGCCGATCCACATCAGGTGGTTCAGCACGCGCGTGATTTCGTCGAACAGCACGCGGATGTACTGCGCGCGCTCCGGCACGTCGATGCCGAGCAGCTTTTCGATCGCGAGCACGTAGCCGTGCTCGTTGACCATCATCGACACGTAGTCGAGACGGTCCATGTACGGCACGGACTGGATGAAGGTCTTGGATTCCGCGAGCTTTTCCGTCGCGCGGTGCAGCAGGCCGATGTGCGGATCGGCACGCTGGATGACTTCGCCGTCGAGCTCGAGCACGAGGCGCAGCACGCCGTGCGCTGCCGGGTGCTGCGGGCCGAAGTTGAGCGTGTAGTTCTTGATTTCTGCCATGACGCCCCCTTAATGTTTCAGACCGCCATAGCGATCCTCGCGGATCACGCGCGGCGTGATTTCGCGCGGCTCGATCGTCACCGGCTGGTACACGACCCGCTTCTCTTCCGGGTCGTAACGCATTTCGACGTAGCCCGACACCGGGAAGTCCTTGCGGAACGGGTGACCGATGAAGCCGTAGTCGGTGAGGATGCGGCGCAGGTCGGGGTGGCCTTCGAACACGATGCCGTACAGGTCGAACGCTTCGCGCTCGTACCAGTTCGCCGAGGTCCAGATGTCGACCAGCGACGCCACGATCGGCAGATCGTCGTCCGGCGCGAATGCGCGCAGGCGCAGGCGCCAGTTGTTCGTGACCGACAGCAGGTGCGACACGGCCGCGAAGCGCGGGCCGTCGTAGGCGCCGTCGCCGAAGGTCTGGTAGTCGACGCCGCAGAGGTCGATCAGTTGCTCGAATCGGAGCTTCGGATCGTCGCGCAGCGTCTTTGCGACTTCGAGGTAATCGCTCGCCTTCACGACGAGCGTCAGTTCACCGATCGCTTCGGTGAGGCTCACCACGCGCGCGCCGAGCGCGGCTTCGAGGTTTGCCTTCAGGGTCTCGATTTTGCTTGCCATATTGAGGGGACGCTCGGGGCTTTATTGACGGGCGATGGTATTGGTGCGGCGGATCTTCGCCTGAAGCTGGATCACGCCGTAGACCAGCGCCTCGGCCGTGGGCGGGCAGCCCGGCACGTAGACGTCGACCGGCACGATCCGGTCGCAGCCGCGGACCACCGAGTACGAGTAGTGGTAGTAACCACCGCCGTTCGCGCACGACCCCATCGAGATCACCCAGCGCGGCTCGGCCATCTGGTCGTACACGCGGCGAAGCGCGGGCGCCATCTTGTTGCACAGCGTGCCGGCGACGATCATCACGTCCGACTGACGCGGGCTCGGACGGAATACGACGCCGAACCGGTCCAGATCGTAACGGGCCGCGCCCGCATGCATCATCTCGACGGCGCAACACGCGAGCCCGAACGTCATCGGCCACAGCGAGCCGGTACGCGTCCAGTTGATCAGCTTGTCAGCCGTCGTGGTGACAAACCCTTCCTTCAAGACCCCTTCGATACTCATTTGCTTTCCACTCCAGACGAGCGACCGAGCGTGGCCGCTCATGCAAACCGGCGATTAACCCATCACTCCCAGTCGAGCCCGCCTTTCTTCCAGATATAGGCAAAGCCCAGCAGGAATTCGAGCAGAAAAATCATCATTGCGATGAAACCCGGCCAGCCGATATCCCGGAGCGCGACGCCCCACGGGAACAGGAATGCGGTTTCGAGATCGAAGATGATGAACAGGATGGCGACGAGGTAATACCGAACGTCGAATTTCATCCGGGCGTCTTCAAAGGCTTCGAAGCCGCACTCGTATGGTGCGTTCTTCTCGACGTCCGGCTTGTTGGGACCAAGGAGCTTGCCGATGCTGACCAGCGCTATACCTAAACCAGTGCCCACGAGGAGGAACAACAAGACGGGGTAATAGGCTGCGAGGTTCAAGGCAATCCTCTATCGGTTGGTTCTGAGCGTCCGGAGAATACCACTTCCGGCGGAAGGAATCATTTCGGAGTACAGGCGATCGCAAGACAACCGCAAGCACACCCCACAAATGAAAAATGCCAGCCACTAGAAGCGGCTGGCATTGAGTAACTTTGGTGCCGACGGCGAGACTCGAACTCGCACAGCTTTCGCCACTACCCCCTCAAGATAGCGTGTCTACCAATTTCACCACGTCGGCACTGCATGCAACTCGGGTTGTGCTGCTTGTTCCCGCGAATCGCTTCAAGAATTAAATTCTAACCCGAGTTCCGGATTTGTTCAACGCACAACCGCAAAAAAATTGACTTTTTATTTCGGGACATCCTGGCCCGGCGCGCTTGCGGCCGAACCGGCGGCAGCGGACGCCGCGACGGCCGGCGCCGATGCTGCGGGGGTCGATGCCGGCGCGGTCACGGCCGTGCCGAGCACGCCTGCCGACGGCGTCGACTTGTACGAACCGAGGTACGTCAGCGCGAGCGTCGCGACGAAGAAGATCGCCGCGAGAATGCCCGTCGTGCGCGACAGGAAGTTCGCCGAACCCGTCGCACCGAACAGGCTGCCCGACGCGCCGCTGCCGAATGCAGCGCCCATGTCGGCACCCTTGCCGTGCTGCAGCAGCACGAGCCCAATCACACCGAGTGCAGACAGCACCTGCACCACAATAATCAGCGTCTTGAATAACAGCATCACACCCACCCGATTGGATCGGGCGACCGGACCGACCGGCCGCCGTCATGGTTCAATTCGATCTCGGACCGCTCAACGCGCGGCCCGGCAGATCGCCAGGAAATCTTCCGCCTTCAGCGACGCGCCGCCGATCAGGCCGCCGTCGATGTCCGGCTGCGCGAACAGCTCTTCCGCGTTGTCCGGCTTCACGCTGCCGCCGTACAGCACGGACACGTCCGCCGCACCCTTTGCCGCGAGACGCGCACGCAGGAACGCGTGCACGTCCTGCGCCTGCGCCGACGTCGCGCTCTTGCCCGTGCCGATCGCCCAGACCGGCTCGTACGCGACGACGATGCGGGCGGCTTCGTCAGCCGTCAGCACGGCCAGCACCGCGTCGAGCTGCGCACCGACGACCTGCTCGGTCGCCCCCGACTCGCGCTCGTCGAGCGTCTCGCCGACGCACACGACCGGCGTGAGGCCTGCCGCGAGCGAGCGTTGCGCCTTCGCGGCGACCGTCTCGCTGCTTTCGCCGTGATACGCGCGACGCTCCGAGTGGCCGACGATCGCATACTGCGCGCCGAACTCCGCCACCATCGCAGCCGCCACCTCACCGGTGAACGCGCCCTGCTCGTGCGCGGACACGTCCTGCGCACCGAACGCGACACGGCCACCGCCGAGCTGCGCCTGAACCTGCGCGAGATACGGGAACGGCACGCACACGCCGATCGACGTTTCAGCCGCCACCGCGCCCGCACCCTGCACCACTTCGTTCAGCAGCGCCTGGTTGCCGGCCAGCCGGCCGTGCATCTTCCAGTTGCCGATCACTCGCTTTGTTCGTTGTTTCGACATCGTGTCCGTCTCGTCACTATCTTGTCATTAACGTACCGGAACCCGGCCGTCAGGTTGGATCTGGCGAAGCAAACCCGCGATTTTACTGCGCGCGGCTTGAACCGGTCAAACCGCGTATGTCAAGCCCGCCGCGCGGGCCGTCACACGTTCGCGCCCCAATCAAGCACGATCTTGCCGATGTGCTCGCCGCTCTCCATCAGCGCATGCGCCTGCGCGGCCTCGCCGGCCGGCAGCACACGATAGATCACGGGCTTGATGCGACCGTCGGCCAGCAGCGGCCACACGCGCGCCTTCAACTGCGCGGCGATGCGCGCCTTGAATTCGACCGGGCGCGGGCGCAGCGTCGAACCCGTCACCGTCAGCCGGCGGCGCAGGATCTCGTTCAGGTTGACCTCGGCCTTCGCGCCGCCGAGCAGCGCGATCAGCACGAGACGGCCGCCGTCCGCGAGCGCGGACAGCTCGCGCGGCACGTACGAGCCCGCCACCATGTCGAGGATCACGTCGACACCGCGATCGTGCGTCAGCGATTTCACGACTTCGACGAAGTCTTCGGTCTTGTAGTTGATCGCGCGCTCGGCGCCGAGCGCCTCGCACGCACGGCACTTGTCGGCGGTGCCGGCCGTCGCGAACACGCGAAAGCCGAGCGCATGCGCGATCTGGATCGCCGTCACGCCGATGCCGCTCGAGCCGCCCTGCACGAGCAGCGTCTCCTGCTCGCCGCCCTCGCCCGCGCCGAGCTGCGCACGGTCGAACACGTTGCTCCACACGGTGAAGAACGTTTCGGGCAACGACGCGGCCTCGATATCGGTGAGGCCGTCGGGCACCGGCAGGCACTGCGGCAGCGGCGCGACCGCATATTCGGCATAGCCGCCGCCCGCGAGCAGCGCGCACACGCGATCGCCGAGCTTCAGGCCGAACGGGTTCAGCGCCGCATCCGACAAATCGCCGCCGACGATCTCGCCCGCGACCTCGAGGCCCGGCAGATCCGACGCGCCCGGCGGCGGCGCATAGGCGCCCTTGCGCTGAAACACGTCGGGCCGGTTCACGCCGGAAGCCGCCACCTTGATCAGCACCTCGCCGCGCTTCGGTTCGGGCCGCGGACGCTCCGCGAGCTTCAGCACGTCGGGGGCGCCGAATTCGGTGATTTCGATGGCTTTCATGGTGAAAATCGCTCCAGGATCGGAATCGGAATGGCATGCCCGTGCGCAGGGCGCGGGCGCCTCGCCGGCGCTGCTGCGCCGCACAACGATGCTACAGAAAAAACGGCCGGCACGCTTTCGCACTGCCGGCCGTTCTCACGCCTGTCCGCTTACTGCTGCGGCGGCGTATCCGACTGCGACGCCGCTGCTTCGTTCAGCAGCGCCTTCGCCGACAGACGCACGCGACCCTTCTCGTCCGTCTGGATCACCTTGACCTTCACCTGCTGGCCTTCCTTCAGGTAGTCGTTGATGTCCTTCACGCGCTCGTTGACGATTTCCGAGATGTGCAGCAGGCCGTCCTTGCCCGGCAGCAGGTTCACGATCGCACCGAAATCGAGCAGCTTGAGCACCGTGCCTTCGTACACCTGGCCGACTTCGATTTCAGCCGTGATCTGCTCGATGCGCTTCTTCGCTTCGGCCATGCCTTCGCTGCTCGTGCTCGCGATCGTCACGACGCCGTCGTCCGAGATGTCGATGGTCGTGCCCGTTTCTTCCGTCAGCGCACGGATCACCGAACCGCCCTTGCCGATCACGTCGCGGATCTTTTCCGGGTTGATCTTGACCGTGATCATGCGCGGCGCGAATTCCGACAGTTGCGTGTTCGCACCCGACACCGCCGACGTCATCTTGCCGAGGATGTGCATGCGGCCTTCCTTCGCCTGCGCGAGCGCGACCTGCATGATTTCCTTCGTGATGCCCTGGATCTTGATGTCCATCTGCAGCGCCGTCACGCCTTGCTCCGTGCCGGCCACCTTGAAGTCCATGTCGCCGAGGTGATCTTCGTCGCCGAGGATGTCGGTCAGCACCGCGAACTTGTTGTCTTCAAGGATCAGGCCCATCGCGATACCCGCGACGTGCGCCTTCATCGGCACGCCGGCGTCCATCAGCGCGAGGCAGCCGCCGCACACCGATGCCATCGACGACGAACCGTTCGATTCGGTGATTTCCGACACGACGCGGATCGAGTAGCCGAATTCGTCGGCGCTCGGCAGGCACTTGACCAGCGCGCGCTTCGCGAGGCGGCCGTGGCCGACTTCGCGACGCTTCGGCGAGCCGACGCGGCCCGTTTCGCCGGTTGCGAACGGGGGCATGTTGTAGTGGAGCATGAAGCGCTCGCGGTATTCGCCTTCGAGCGCGTCGATGATCTGCTCGTCACCCTTCGTGCCGAGCGTCGCGACGACCAGCGCCTGCGTCTCGCCGCGCGTGAACAGCGCCGAGCCGTGGGTACGCGGCAGCACGCCGGTGCGGATCTCGATCGGGCGCACGGTGCGCGTGTCACGGCCGTCGATACGCGGCTCGCCGTTCAGGATCTGCGAACGGACGATCTTCGCTTCGATGTCGAACAGCACGTTGCCGACCGTGGCCTTGTCGGCCGCGACCGTACCGGCCGCCAGCGCGTCTTCCTCGAGCTTCGCCGACGTCGCCGCGTAGACTTCCTTCAGCTTCGCCGAACGCGCCTGCTTGTCGCGGAGCTGGTAAGCGGCGAGCAGATCGTTCTGCGCCAGTTCGGTCACGCGCGCGATCAGCGCCTCGTTCTTCGGCGCCGGCTGCCAGTCCCACTCGGGCTTGCCGCCGTCGCGCACCAGTTCGTGGATCGCGTCGATCGCGACCTGCATCTGCTCGTGGCCGAACACCACGGCGCCCAGCATCACCTCTTCCGTCAGCTGATCGGCTTCCGACTCGACCATCAGCACGGCGCGCTCCGTACCCGCCACGACGAGGTCGAGGCTCGATGCCTTGAGCTGGTCACGCGTCGGGTTCAGCACGTACGCGTTGTCGATGTACGCGACGCGCGCGGCACCGACCGGGCCGTTGAACGGCAGGCCCGACACGGCGAGCGCGGCCGATGCGCCGATCAGCGCGGGGATGTCCGCCGGGATTTCCGGGTTCACGGACAGCACGTGGATCACGACCTGGACTTCGTTGTAGAAGCCTTCCGGGAACAGCGGGCGCAGCGGACGGTCGATCAGGCGCGACGTCAGCGTCTCGTGCTCCGACGGACGGCCTTCGCGGCGGAAGAAGCCGCCCGGGATCTTGCCGGCCGAGTAGGTCTTTTCGAGGTAGTCGACGGTCAGCGGGAAGAAATCCTGACCCGGCTTCGCCGACTTCGCGCCGACGACGGTTGCCAGCACGACGGTGTCTTCCACGTCGACGATCACGGCACCGCTCGCCTGGCGGGCGACTTCACCGGTTTCGAGGCGCACCTTGTGCTGGCCCCACTGGAATTCCTTCACGACCTTGTTGAACATGGACATGGTTGCTCCTTTGTATTCATGCATTTCATTCGCCGCGCCGGCGATCCCGCGCGGCGGCGTCCCGACCGAATCACCCGGAGCAAGGTGTGTTTTTTATGCCATTCCAGCGCGGCGCTCATGCAGCGACGCGCTGGAATGACACAAATCCTGCCCCGGTATCGGTCGTGGCGGCCGCCCCGCACGAACGTGCCGGACAGCCTGCGATGCGTGTGACGCTACGCACCGCGCAAAAACAAAATGCCTGTATCAGCGGACTGACACAGGCATCTTGCTGGCGGCAATCGCCTCGATTACTTACGCAGACCCAGCTTCTCGATCAGCGCGCGGTAACGGTCGGCATCCTTGCCCTTGAGGTAGTCGAGCAGCTTGCGGCGGCGGCTCACCATGCGCAGCAGGCCGCGGCGGCTGTGGTGATCCTTCGCGTGGGTCTTGAAGTGACCCGTCAGTTCGACGATACGTGCGGTCAGCAGTGCGACCTGGACTTCGGGCGACCCCGTGTCGTTGGTACCGCGGGCGAACTGAGCAACGACTTCCGACTTCTTGATATCTGCAACAGACATGTGATTTCCTTTCTAACTGAACAGGCGGACACGGAAGAATGGCCGTGCCGTGACTTACAACCGGCGCGCATTGTAGCACAACTCGGTGCCGTTCTTACCGCCTCCTGTCACGGACGCGTCATCGAGCACGTCGATGGCAGCTCCGTGCGCAGCGCTGGCACCGCGAGCACCGTCCGGAAGCCATAGCCCGACCCTTCGTTGTCGAAGCGCACGCCCGGCGTGCCGGCCTTGTCCATTTCCATCACGTAAAGGGGCTGGATCAGCTGGTGATCCTGCGCGCGCATCCGCGACGCGTGGAAGCCGTCGTCGAGCGACAGGCCCTCGAGCGCACGCGCGACCGCGACCGGGTCGGCCGAACCCGCGCGGGTCATCGCGGCGGCCAGCATCTCGATCATCTGGCTCATCCGTCGCACCGGATAGTCGTCCTGCGCGGCCGGAAAACGGGCCCGGAACGCACGGTAGAACGCGTCGGATTTGGCGCCGCCCGCGTTCGGGTGCCAATCGGCCACGGCCACCACACGGCCGACACCCGCGTCCCCCAGGGCCGCCGGCGCGCCGAGGCTGTTGCCGTAGAACGTATAGAACTTCGCGTCGAGCCCCTGTTCGCGCGCTGCCTTCACGAGCAGCGTGAGGTCGTTGCCCCAGTTGCCGGTCACGACGGCGTCCGCGCCGCTCGCGCGAATCTTCGCGATATACGGCGAGAAATCCTTGATCCGGCCGATCGGGTGGAATTCGTCACCGGCGATCGTCACGTCCGGGCGCCGCGCGGCCAGCGCCTGCCGCGCGAGAGTGCTGACGTCGTGGCCGAAGCTGTAGTCCTGATTCAACAGATAGACCTTGCGCAGCGCGCGATCGCGCGCCATCACGTCCGCGAGCGCGGCCATCCGCATGCCGGCATGCGCATCGAAGCGGAAATGCCAGAAACTGCAGCGCGCGCCGGTCAGCGCCGGATCGTCGGCCGAGTAGTTCAGGAACAGCATCCGGTTGTCCGGATCGCGTGCGTTCAACTTGTCGAGCGCCGCGACGAGCGCGGCCGCGACAGCCGAGCTGTTGCCCTGCGCGACGAAGCCGATATGGCGGTCGGCGGCCGCGCGCAACTGCACGAGCGCCTCCTCCGGGCTGCCCTTGCTGTCGAGCACGACGAGTTCGAGCGGGTGCGCGCCGTCGCGCAGCTTCACGCCGCCCGCCGCATTGACCTGCTCGACGCCGAAGCGCAGGTTGCGCTCCACCGCCGCGCCCGCGTTCGCGAACGGACCCGACATCCCTTCGATCAGTGCGATCCGCACCGGCTCACCGCCGGCAAATGCGGACGACATCAGCATCCACCCCGCGCTCCACGCGAGCGCGCATCGCTTCCACCCCTGCATCGGCCACCTGCCCTTCAATCTGCCCGAGAAGCGCGGATCATAGGCCGGTGCGCCCGCCGCCCGCAAGCGCGGCAGCCCGCGATCCGCACCGATTTTTTCCGCGCGATGCGCGATCACGCGCCGTCCGTGATAAAACGGGACCTGTTTCCGTGTTCTGGAGAATCCGATGCGCATTCGCATTCCCGCGCGCATGCCGGTGCTGGTCGCCTGCGCCGCCGCGCTGCTGGCCGGTTGCGCGCAACCGTGGCAGCAATACCAGGCCGGCCAGGACGAGTCGGCGATCGTCGCGCGCATGGGCCCGCCGCGCGAGATCTACGACCTGCCCGGCGGCGGCAAGCGCCTGATGTGGCCGACCCAGCCGATGGGCGAAATCACGGTCGCGGCCGACATCGACGCAGCCCACCGGATCGTCAACGTGCGCCAGGTGCTGCAGCCGAGCGAGTTCTATCGCGCGGAGATCGGTAAGTGGACGAAAACCGACGTCCTCGTCAATTTCGGACGCCCGGTCGAGACGTCCTATTTCCCGCTGATGAAGCGCGAGGTGTGGACCTACCGGTATCTCGAGGACAACGTCTGGTACATGATGTACAGCTTCTACTTCGATCCGCAGGGCATCCTGCGCACCACGCAGAAAACGCCGGACCCGCTGCACGATCCCGATCGCCGTACCCTGTTCTGACCGATTGCGCATTGACGCGCAATTATCGCAATGGCCATTTACGAATTATTGCGTGAATGGCCATTTCATTTTTTCCGTCGCCTTATTTAATTCAATGAATAAGACGGAAAACTTTTCCGATCGTTAACATTCCGATGGCAATACGCTGACCGCGCCGTCATGCGGGCCGTCGCGCGCAAACAGGCATGGGCAGTGCATATCATGCGTCTCGTTGGTGCATTCAATGCACTACGCCCAATCAATTTGAAACAATTTGTTTCAACCCACCCGGAATGCTAGGGCATACCCCTAATATCAGTCGAAACCCAACCTTTCAATTTAGAAAGCATGCAATTGCGCCATTTCGATCGATATTTATTTGCCTTTATCAAAAAGGAGTCCTCATGAACCGCCCCAAGAGCATGCTGGTTGCCAACATTGCCTGGGCCCGCGAGACGCGCGAACACACGCCCGGCTTCTTCGACGCGCTCGCGCGCGGCCAGAACCCGCGCGTACTGTGGATCGGCTGCGCCGACAGCCGCGTGCCGGCCGAAACCATCACGCACTGCGCGCCCGGCGAGCTGTTCGTCCATCGCAACATCGCGAACCTGTTCCACCCCGACGACGACAATTCCGCCAGCGTGCTCGAGTACGCAGTGCGGGTGCTGAAGGTCGACCATGTGATCGTGTGCGGGCACTACGGGTGCGGCGGGGTCCGTGCGTCGCTGCTGCCGCCGCCCGCCGACCTGCCGCACGTCGCGCGCCGCATCGCGCCGCTCTGCGCGCTCGCGCGGCGCCATCGCGACACGCTCGACGGGCTCGACGACCTCGCGGCCGCCGACCGCCTCGCCGAGCTGAACGTGCTCGAACAGGTACGGCTGCTGCGCGCGTCGCCGATCGTACGCGGCCGCGAACGGCCGCCGCTCGTGCACGGCTGGATCTTTTCGCTCGCCGACGGGCGCCTGAAGGAGCTCGATTCCGGCTATACGACGTCGCCGGCCGAAGCCGAGCCCCAGCCCGCCCCCGAGCCTGCTGCGATCGCCGCCGCGCTCGGTTGACCCGCGCCCCGCCCTCCACGCCAACGAAACCACCCCCAACCATGAAACTGAACGAGCGCCTGTCCACCCTGCCGCGCGACATCGTCGCCGGCATCGTCGTTTTCCTCGTCGCGCTGCCGCTCTGTCTCGGCATCGCCAACGCCTCCGGCGTCGAGCCGTTCGCCGGCCTCGTGTCGGGCATCGTCGGCGGCATCGTCGTCGCGCTGCTGAGCGGCTCGTCGCTGTCCGTCAGCGGGCCGGCCGCCGGCCTCGTCGTGATCGTCGTCGAAGGGATCGCGCAACTCGGCAGCTTCTCCGCGTTCCTGCTCGCGGTGCTGCTGTCCGGCGTGCTGCAGTTCGGCTTCGGCATGCTGCGCGCGGGCCGCTTCGCCGCCTACGTGCCGTCGCCCGTCATCAAGGGCATGCTCGCCGCGATCGGCCTGCTGCTGATCGTCAAGCAGATTCCGTTCGCATTCGGTATCGGCGGCGCGGCATCGCAATCGTTTGCGAACTGGCCGGGCCTGCCCGTCGCATGGGCCGCCACGGCCATCGCGCTCGTTTCGCTCGCGCTGCTGGTCGCGTGGGACAGCCCCGCGCTGCGCCGCTTCGCGCTGGTGCGCTCGGTGCCGGCGCCGCTTGCGGTGGTCGTGCTCGGTATCGGCGCGACGCTCGTGCTGGGCTTCGTCGCGCCGGCGGTCGCGCCGGGCGCCGCTCATCGCGTCACCTTGCCCGAACTGGGATCGTTCACTGCCTTCGCCGCATCGCTCAAGCACGCGGAGCTCGGCCCGAACTTCGCGCAGCTCGTCAATCCGGACGTCTGGCGCGTCGCGATCACGCTTGCGGTCGTCGCGAGCCTCGAGACGCTGCTGAGCCTCGAAGCGGTCGAGCAGATCGACCCGAAGCGCCGACCGGTGCAGCCCGATCGCGAACTGAAGGCCCAGGGCGTCGGCAATCTCGTCGCGGGTGCGGTCGGCGGCCTGCCGATCACGTCGGTGATCGTGCGCAGCTCGGTGAACGTCAACGCGGGTGCGCAAAGCCGGATGTCGGCGATCGTCCACGGGGTGCTGCTGCTCGCCAGCGTGTTCGCACTCACCGGGCTGATCAACCTGATCCCGCTCGCAAGCCTGGCCGCGATCCTGATCCACACGGGCTTCAAGCTGGCGAAGCCGGCACTGTTCCGCTCGGTAATGAAACAGGGGGCGGCCGCGTTCGTGCCGTTCGCCGCGACGATCGTCGGTGTGCTGGCGGTCGACCTGCTGTTCGGCATCGCGCTCGGCCTCGCGTGCAGCGTGCTGGCCGTCGCCGTCGCGAACCTGAAGAGCCCCGTCACGCTCGCGCAGCATGACGACCACTTCCTGCTGTCGTTCCGCAAGGACGTGTCGTTTCTCGGCAAGGTGCAAGTCAAGCACCACCTGCGGCACATTCCGGACCGGGCGGCGGTGATCATCGACGCGACGCGCGCCGACTACATCGATCACGACGTGCTCGAACTGCTCGATGCATTCGTCGCCGATGCGCCGCGGCGCGGGATCGCGGTCGAGTTCCGCCGGCGCCATCCGGCGCCACGCGCGGCTACGCGCCGCTGGCTGTTCCGCGCGCCGGCCACCGAATGAGCGGCCAATGAAAAAACGCCCCGGCGGCGCAAGGCCGCACGGGGCGTTTCGGGGCTGCGTCACGCGCGGCGCTTACGAGCGCTGCGGGTTGACCTTGTCGTCCTTCGAATGCAGCTTGTTCAACGCGGAAATGTACGCCTTCGCGGAGGCGGCGACGATATCCGGATCGGTGCCGACGCCGTTGACGATCCGCCCGCTCTTCGACAGCCGGACGGTCACTTCGCCCTGCGCCTGCGTGCCGGTCGTGATCGCGTTCACCGAATACAGCAGCAGCTCGGACCCGCTGCCGACTTCGCCCTCGATCGCATTGAACGTCGCATCGACCGGGCCGTTGCCGCGCGCCTCGCCGGTCACTTCCTTGCCTTCGACCGCAAACACGACCTTCGCCTGCGGCTGCTCGCCCGTTTCCGAACGCTGCGACAGCGACACGAACTTGAAGTGCTCCTGCTCGTGCGCGAGCGCCGATTCCTCGGACACGATCGCGATGATGTCCTCGTCGAAAATCTCCGCCTTGCGGTCAGCCAGATCCTTGAAGCGCATGAACGCTGCGTTCAGTTCGGCTTCGCTGTCGAGCGATACGCCGAGCTCCTGCAGGCGCTGCTTGAACGCGTTGCGGCCCGACAGCTTGCCGAGCACGATCTTGTTCGCGGTCCAGCCCACGTCTTCCGCGCGCATGATCTCGTAGGTGTCGCGCGCCTTCAGCACGCCGTCCTGGTGAATGCCCGACGCGTGCGCGAAGGCATTCGCGCCGACCACCGCCTTGTTCGGCTGCACGACGAAGCCGGTGATCTGCGACACGAGCTTCGACGTCGGCACGATCTGCGTCGTGTCGATGCCGACGTCGAGGCCGAAGTAGTCCTTGCGGGTCTTCACGGCCATCACGATTTCCTCGAGCGACGTGTTGCCCGCGCGCTCGCCGAGACCGTTGATCGTGCACTCGATCTGGCGCGCGCCACCGATCTTCACGCCGGCGAGCGAGTTCGCGACCGCCATCCCGAGATCGTTGTGGCAGTGCACGGAGAAGATCGCCTTGTCCGAGTTCGGAATGCGCTCGCGCAGCGTCTTCACGAGGTTACCGTACAGTTCCGGCACGCCGTAGCCGACCGTGTCGGCGATGTTGATCGTCGTCGCGCCCTCGGCGATCACGGCTTCCAGCACGCGGCACAGGAAGTCCAGGTCGGAACGGCTGCCGTCTTCCGGCGAAAACTCGACGTTGTCGGTGAACTTGCGCGCGAAACGCACCGCGAGGCGCGCCTGCTCGAACACCTGGTCGGGCGTCATCCGCAGCTTCTTCTCCATGTGCAGCGGCGACGTCGCGATGAACGTGTGGATCCGCGCGCTGTTGGCCGGCTTCAGTGCGTCGGCGGCGCGCTGGATGTCCTTGTCGTTGGCCCGCGCCAGCGAGCAGATCGTGCTGTCCTTCACGAGACCGGCGATCGTGTGGATCGCATCGAAATCGCCGTTCGAGCTGGCGGCGAAGCCGGCCTCGATCACGTCGACCTTCATCCGCTCGAGGTTCTTCGCGATGCGGATTTTCTCTTCCTTCGTCATCGACGCGCCGGGCGATTGCTCGCCGTCACGCAACGTCGTATCGAAAATGATCAGCTTGTCTGTCATGGGGAGGCTCCAGGGGGCTTTATACGGAAGTCAAACGTAACGAGATCGCGCCACCGCTGGCGACGTTCAACAACAGACGAGGCTTGAGACGGGGGGCGAGAACGGTCAGCGCGGCAGGCGCGCCAAAGCTGGCGCGCGTAGCGGCGCACCGGCTAGAAGGAGGGAGAGGCGGGGAAATGCAGTCATGCCAAAGACTATAGCGAGATTCCGTTGGCCGCGCAATCGGACGGCACCCGGGAATCGACGCGGCCCGGCTCGAAAAAGGGGCAAATGAAAACGGCGGCCCCGAGGCCGCCGTTTCCGGGTAAATCGCATGCTGACGTCAGTGATCGCGCTGGGACGAGCGCGCGGGGTTCGCCCGCCCGCGCATGGCCTGGTAGGCCCAGAACACGTAGCCGGACAGCCCGTACAGCACGAACAGGCAGAACAGCATCAGCGGCGGATCGGACGACACGAGCACGAACGCGACGACGACGAGCAGGATGGCCGCGAACGGCACGCGGTGCCGCACGTCGAGCGCCTTGCCGCTGTAGAACGGCGCGTTCGATACCATCGTCACGCCCGCGTAGATCGTCAGCACGAACGCGACCCACGGCAGCCAGCCGAGCTTCATCGGCACGCGGTTGTCGGTCGCGAGCCACACGAAGCCCGCGATCAGCGCCGCGGCGGCCGGGCTCGGCAGCCCCTGGAAGAAGCGCTTGTCGACCACGCCGATGTTCGTGTTGAAGCGCGCGAGGCGCAGCGCAGCGCCCGAGCAATAGACGAACGCGGCGAGCCAGCCCCAGCGGCCGAGATCCTTCAGCACCCACTCGTACATCACGAGCGCGGGTGCGACGCCGAACGACACCATGTCCGACAGGCTGTCGAACTGCTCGCCGAACGCGCTCTGCGTATGCGTCATGCGCGCAACGCGCCCGTCCATCCCGTCGAGCACCATCGCGACGAAAATCGCGATCGCGGCGATCTCGAAGCGCACGTTCATCGCCTGCACGACCGCGAAGAAGCCGCAGAACAGCGCGGCGGTCGTGAATGCGTTCGGCAGCAGATAGATGCCGCGCGTCTTCAGGAATCGCTGGCGCGCGGCGCGGCGGCTTTCGAGCGGCGCCTGATCGGGCGCCATCACCTTGTTGCGGCGGAACGGGCGTGGCGTCTGGCCGGAGCCGCTGCGCGGCCGACGCGGTTTGAATGCGGCCATCGTGCGCCCCGCCCCTTACTGCTCGAGCTCGGCGAGGATCGTCGACGACGCGTAGACCTTCTCGCCGATCGACACCTTCGCGCGGCTGCCGAGCGGCAGGTACACGTCGACGCGCGAACCGAAGCGGATGAAACCGTAGCGCTGGCCGCGCGACAGCGGCTCGCCGGCACGGACGTAGCAGAGAATCCGGCGCGCGACGAGGCCCGCGATCTGCACGGCGGTGACGGTCTTGCCGCTCGCCGTCTGGATCACGACCGCATTGCGCTCGTTCTCGGTCGACGCCTTGTCGATCGCCGCGTTCAGGAACGCGCCCGGGAAGTATTCGACCTTGCTGATCGCGCCATCGACCGGCGAACGCTGCGAATGGACATTGAAGACATTCATGAACACGCTGATCTTCAGCGCTTCGCGGTTCGCGTACGGATCCTGCGCGGTCTCGACCGCGACGATGCGGCCGTCCGCCGGGCACAGCACCGCGTTCGGCTGCGCCGGGATCGGGCGCTGCGGATCGCGGAAGAACTGGACGACGAAAGCGAGCAGCAGCCAGAACGGCCACGCGAAGCCGAAGCCCCCGACGGCATGGATCAACAGCGCGATGACGGCTGCAATCGCGATGAACGGCCAGCCTTCGCGCGCGATGATCGGATGAGGATAGTTCATGGATTCGTTCTGTGTTCGGTGAATTGCAAAGCCCGTAGCATAACAAAAGCCGCCCGGGGCACTGCTGCCTTCGGACGGCTTTTTGATGCCGACCCTCCACTCGAAGGGCCGGAACAGCACGTATTGCTTCTAACGGTGCTTAGTTCTTCGTCTGGTCGACGAGCTTGTTCTTCGCGATCCACGGCATCATCGCACGCAGCTTCGCGCCGACCTGCTCGATCTGGTGCTCGGCCGTCAGGCGGCGGCGCGACTGCAGCGTCGGGGCGCCTGCCTTGTTCTCGAGAATGAAGCTCTTCGCGTACTCGCCCGTCTGGATGTCGGTCAGGCACTGCTTCATCGCCTTCTTCGTCTCTTCCGTGACGACGCGCGGGCCGGTCACGTACTCGCCGTACTCGGCGTTGTTCGAGATCGAGTAGTTCATGTTCGCGATGCCGCCTTCGTAGATCAGGTCGACGATCAGCTTCAGTTCGTGCAGGCACTCGAAGTACGCCATTTCCGGCGCGTAGCCGGCTTCGACCAGCGTCTCGAAACCTGCCTTGATCAGCTCGACGGTACCGCCGCACAGCACGGCCTGCTCGCCGAACAGGTCGGTTTCGGTCTCTTCACGGAAGTTCGTCTCGATGATGCCGGCACGGCCGCCGCCGTTCGCCGCTGCGTACGACAGCGCGATGTCGCGTGCCGCGCCCGACTTGTTCTGCGCAACCGCGATCAGGTGCGGCACGCCGCCACCTTGTGCATACGTGCCGCGCACGGTGTGGCCCGGGGCCTTCGGCGCGATCATGATCACGTCGAGGTCGGCGCGCGGGATCACCTGGCCGTAGTGGACGTTGAAGCCGTGCGCGAATGCCAGCGCCGCGCCCTGCTTGATGTTTGCGTGCACTTCCTTCGCGTACACGTCGGCGATCTGCTCGTCCGGCAGCAGCATCATGACGACGTCCGCGCCCTTCACCGCTTCCGCGACTTCCTTGACCGACAGGCCGGCGTTCTCGGCCTTGCTCCACGACGCGCCATCCTTGCGAAGGCCGACCGTCACGTTCACGCCGCTGTCCTTCAGGTTCAGCGCGTGCGCATGGCCTTGCGAGCCGTAGCCGATGATGGTGACTTGCTTGCCCTTGATGAGGGAGAGGTCGGCGTCTTTGTCGTAGAAAACGTTCATGATGGTTCCTTCGCTAATTCAAAAAATTCAATAATTCGTTCGGATGGAGTACTGCGGGCCGGGACATGACGGCGCACCCGGCGTGCCTTTTTGGCTATATCGGCATCACACCTTCAGGATGCGCTCGCCGCGTCCGATGCCGGAGCTGCCGGTACGCACGGTCTCGAGGATCGCGCTGGCGTCCAGCCCCTGGATGAATGCGTCGAGCTTGTCGCTCGCGCCCGTCAATTCGATCGTGTAGGTCTTTTCGGTCACGTCGATGATGCGGCCGCGGAAAATGTCCGACATCCGCTTCATTTCTTCGCGCTCCTTGCCCACTGCACGTACCTTGATCAGCATCAGCTCGCGTTCGATGTGTGCACCGTCGGTCAGGTCCACCACTTTCACCACCTCGATCAGGCGGTTCAGATGCTTCGTGATCTGTTCGATCACGTCGTCGGAGCCAATGGAAACGATGGTGAGCCGCGACAGCGATTGGTCTTCGGTCGGCGCCACCGTCAAGGTTTCGATGTTGTAGCCGCGTGCGGAAAACAGCCCGACCACGCGCGACAGCGCGCCCGGTTCGTTCTCCAGCAGGACGGAAATGATGTGTCTCATGTTCGCTTCTTCCAGAATGTGCCGTGTCGATTCACTCGCGCCGCGCGCCGCCGCGTGCCGCACCGCCCTTCGTGAAGGCGGCCGCATCGGGCCGGGCGCGCGTCGCGCCGTTACAGATCTTCCGATCCGAGCAGCATCTCGGTGATGCCCTTGCCGGCCTGTACCATCGGCCAGACGTTTTCGGTCGGATCGGTCTGGAAGTCGAGAAACACGGTGCGGTCCTTCAGGCGCAGCGCTTCCTTCAGCGCCGGCTCCACATCCGAAGTCTTTTCGATCCGCATGCCGACATGGCCGTACGCTTCGGCGAGCTTCACGAAATCGGGCAGCGCATCCATGTACGAATGCGAATAGCGCTTGCTGTATTCGATCTGCTGCCACTGGCGGACCATGCCGAGGTAGCGGTTGTTCAGCGAAATGATCTTCACGGGCGTGTCGTACTGCAGGCAGGTCGACAGTTCCTGGATGCACATCTGGATCGAGCCTTCGCCCGTGATGCACAGCACGTCGTCGTCCGGGTGGGCCATCTTGACGCCCATCGCCGCCGGCAGGCCGAAGCCCATCGTGCCGAGGCCGCCGGAGTTGATCCAGCGACGCGGCTTGTTGAAACGGTAGAACTGCGCGGCCCACATCTGGTGCTGGCCGACGTCCGAGCACACGAACGCATTGCCGTCCGTCAGCTCCCACGCCTTCTCGACCACGTACTGCGGCTTGATGATCTCGCTTTCGCGGTCGAACTTCAGGCAGTCCTTCGCGCGCCAGCCTTCGATGTCCTTCCACCATTGCGCGAGCGCGTCGGTGTCGGGGCCATGCTCGGCCGTCTGCAGTTGCTCGATCAGCTCCTTCAGCACTTCCTTCACGTCGCCGACGATCGGGATGTCGACCTTCACGCGCTTCGAGATCGACGACGGGTCGATGTCGATGTGAATGATCTTGCGCGGGCGCGACGCGAAGTGCGCCGGATCGCCGATCACGCGGTCGTCGAAGCGGGCGCCGATCGCGATCAGCACGTCGCAGTGCTGCATCGCCATGTTCGCTTCGTAGGTGCCGTGCATGCCGAGCATGCCGAGGAATTTCTTGTCCGACGCGCGATAGCCGCCGAGGCCCATCAGCGTGTTCGTGACCGGGTAGCCGAGCAGGTCCGCGAACTGGTTCAGTTCACGCGACGCGTCGGCGAGGATGATGCCGCCACCCGTGTAGATGTACGGGCGCTTCGCCGTCAGCAGCAGCGACACGGCCTTGCGGATCTGGCCCGAATGGCCCTTCGTGACGGGGTTGTACGAACGCAGCGACACGCTCTTGATCGGCTCGTACTGGCACGGCGTCTTCGAAATGTCCTTCGGGATGTCGATCAGCACCGGGCCCGGACGGCCGGTGCGGGCGATATAGAACGCCTTCTTGACGGTTTCCGCGAGGTCGCGCACGTCCTTCACGAGGAAGTTGTGCTTCACGCACGGACGCGTGATGCCGACGGTGTCGCATTCCTGGAACGCATCCTGACCGATCGCGGCAGTCGGCACCTGACCGCTGATCACGACCATCGGGATCGAATCCATGTAGGCCGTTGCGATGCCGGTCACCGCGTTGGTGACACCGGGGCCCGACGTCACGAGACAGACGCCGACATTGCCGGTGGAGCGCGCATACGCATCGGCTGCGTGCACGGCCGCCTGTTCATGGCGCACCAGCACGTGCTGAATCTTGTCCTGCTTGTACAGCTCGTCGTAGATGTAGAGAACCGAGCCGCCGGGGTAGCCCCAGATGAATTCGACGTTTTCGTCGGCCAGTGCCTTCATGAGCACGGTACCGCCGATGGAGTCGCTATCGGGAGGGGAAAGGGGTTCCGACGTGGAGAATTCCGCGCTGGGCATGTTCATTTTGACCTTTCGAATTTTCGGCAAAAAATTGATCGGGTGCTCTCTGCCGGGCTTGTGGCTCGGGTTCAAGCGGCGCGTCCAGTTTGAAGGGCGGGCTTCTTGGGCCAGCCTCAAATGAGACCATCACTTCATGTTGCGAACCGCCGACGATAGCGGGTCGCGATTGAGCCGTCAAGCAAAATATCCCGCAGCGCATCATGCGCGCCGCCCGGGCGCCCCGCCGGCGCGGCTCGCGCGCAACGTGCGGCGCCCGACCCGGTGCCAAGCCGCACGAAAATTTGATAGCATCCGCGGGTTTTACGAAATTTTTCGACCTTTTACACCACGCAGCGGGCCGCAGCGCATACCTTCACGGAATGGCATCAGACAAGGAACTCGCCGACTTTCTGGCGGGCGTCGAAAGGCGCGCGTTCAAGCAGGCTGCGTACGCCGTGCGTGACGACGATGCGTCGCTCGACATCGTGCAGGACGCGATGATCAAGCTCGCGGAAAAATACGGCGACCGGCCGGCGGCCGAGCTGCCGCTGCTTTTTCAGCGGATCCTTCAGAACACGATCCACGACTGGTTCCGCCGGCAGAAGGTCCGCAACACGTGGGTGACGCTCTTCTCGTCGCTGAACAACACCGACGACGACGACTTCGACCCGCTCGAAACGCTCGAATCCGCGGACGACAACGCGGGCGTCGAGAGCAGCGAGCACCGCCTCGAAAGAGAGCAGGTTCTGGCCCTGATCGACGAAGAAATCCAGAAACTTCCGACGCGTCAACGGGAAGCGTTCCTGATGCGTTATTGGGAAGATATGGATGTCGCCGAGACTGCCGCCGCAATGGGGTGCTCCGAGGGCAGCGTCAAGACGCACTGCTCGCGAGCCACTCACACCCTGGCGCAAGCGCTCAAGGCCAAAGGAATCACGCTATGAGCTCCGCAAACCGAGAACACGAATTCGCGCTGAAGGTGCGCCGCGCGCTGGACGAGCGCGCGGCCGCCCTGCCTGCCGCGACCACCGATCGGCTGGCCGTCGCCCGCCGGGCCGCGCTCGCGCGCAAGAAGCCCGAAGCCGCGACCGCGCCGGTGTTCGTGCCGGCGTTCGCCGGTGCGGCCGGCGCCTACGGGCAAACGCCCGCGAACCGCCCGCCGACGTCGTTCGCGCGCCGCCTGCTGCGCGCATGGCCGCTCGCGTTGCTGCTCGCGGGGCTCGTCGGCATCGCGTACTGGGAAGACATGCAGCGCACCGCCGAACTCGCCGACATCGACGCGGCGATGCTCAGCGACGACCTGCCGCTCAATGCGTATCTCGATCACGGGTTCAACGCGTATCTTTCGCGCGCTCACTAACAGACAATAACGAGGGGATCGTACGGGTGAGTCAGAAGCGCGGCCTGGCCGTATTTTTCGGATGCGTGATCGCGATCGCCGTTTGCTACGTCGCCACGTATCCCCGATTCCACCCGGCCCCCGCGACGGCTCCCGTCGCGACCACCAGCCCCGCCGCGCCCGCGTCGACCGCGACCGGGCCGACCACCGAACTCCCGCCGCTGCCCCTTCCCCTGCCGCTGCCGGCCGCCGCCGGCCCGCTGTCGTGGGCGCGCCTCACGCCGGCGCAGCACGCGGCCCTCGCGCCGTTCGCCGACCAGTGGGACGGCTTCAGCGACGCCCGCAAGCGCAAATGGCTGAAGATCGCATCGCGTTTCGCGAAGTTGTCGGCGGATGACCAGAAGCGCCTGCAGGAGCGGATGACCGAATGGGCGAAGATGACGCCCGAGCAGCGGCGCGTCGCGCGCGAGAACTACCAGAGCGCGAAGGAGCTGTCCGCGCAGGCGCGCGAGCGCGCGTGGAAGGCCTACCAGCAACTCCCCGAGGAGCAGAAGGAACGGCTCGCCGCCGCCGAGCGCCGCCGCAAGCCGAGTGTCGTCAGCGCGCCGCCGACCGTCGCCGACCGTGACGTCCGCCGCCTCGTCAATTCGCACGAACACCCGGCGAGCGGCGCGGCGGCCGCCCCGGCGCCCGCGTCGGCCGGCACCGCCGCGCAGCCGGTACCCGCGTCGTCGACGTCCGGCACCGCATCCGCACCGGCCGCCGTCGCGCCGGTGTCGCCCGCCGACGCGCCTTCGCTGTTCAAGGGTTCCTGAGCGGCCGTGGCGAACGCCAGCGCGCCCGAGACCCCGGCCGCCGCGCCGTCCGTGCGGCGGCGCCTCGCCGCGCTGCTCTACGAAGGCGTGCTGCTGTTCGGCGTCGTGTTCTTCGCCGGGCTCGCGTTCAGCCTCGCGACGCAGCAACGCAACGGCCTCGTCCATCACAACCTGCTTGCCGCGTGGATCGCGCTCGTCGTCGGCGCGTATTTCGTGTGGTTCTGGACGCACGGCGGCCAGACGCTGCCGATGAAAACCTGGCGGCTGCGGCTCGAATCGTCGAGCGGCCGGCCGCTGAGCGCCGGCCACGCGCTGGTCCGCTACGCGCTCGGCTGGCTGTGGTTCCTGCCGCCGCTCGCGCTGCACCCGCTCCTCGGCCTGTCGGTCCCCGTCACGCTCGCGCTCACCGCCGCCTGGATCGTCGTGTGGGCCGGCGCCGCCCGGTTGCACGCCGGACGCCAGTTCCCGCACGACCGAATCGCACGCACCCGCGTCGTCGCGATCCCGCGCTGACGCGCCGCATTCGCCAGACGAAAGCCGCTCGCCCGGCGCGCCTTCATCCCGCCGGACGGCCTTGCCGGACAAGCGCCGACCGTTCAGTGCGGCAGGTTACGCAACGCCCGCTCATTCACTGCTAAACACCCTTCAGCGGTCGTAATAAGAACGTCTCGTGACTGTCATGGCACAGTCACGCCCGCATGGCGGAATGCCGGTAATGTCAACCGGCGCGAGTCATGCATGGGCCAGAAAACGTCCGCGACTTCACTGTTTCGTCACCCCATCGGCGCCCGCGCCGCCACTGCGTTCCTGTCCGGCTCGGGGTCAACCGACGGCGTGGTGTCGCAAAAGCCGCCCGTCGCGCACACCACGCAGCACGAGGACCCCGAGCCGTCCGCCCATCGCTACCGCACCATCTGGCTGTCCGACATCCACCTCGGCTCGAGCGGCTGCCAGGCGCCCTACCTGCTGGATTTCCTGCGTCACAACGATTCGGAATACCTGTACCTCGTCGGCGACATCATCGACGGCTGGCAGTTGAAGAAAGGCTGGTACTGGCCGCAGGCGCACAACGACGTCGTGCAGAAAATCCTGCGCAAGGCGCGCAAGGGCACGCAGGTCGTCTACATCCCCGGCAACCACGACGAAGGCGCGCGGCAGTTCTGCGATCTCGCGTTCGGCGACATCCAGGTGCGCGGCGAGGCATTCCACACGACGCTCGCAGGCAAACGTTTGTGGATCGTGCACGGCGACCTGTTCGACGGCGTGATCCAGCACGCGAAATGGCTCGCGTACCTCGGCGACACGCTCTACACGCTGATCCTCGTGCTGAACCGCTGGTTCAACCGGATCCGCAGCCGGCTCGGCTTCCAGTACTGGTCGCTGTCGCAGTACCTGAAGCACCAGGTCAAGAACGCGGTCAACTTCATCTCGCAGTTCGAGACCGTGATGACCGACGAGGCGCGCCGCCGCGGCTGCGACGGCGTCGTGTGCGGCCACATCCACAAGGCCGAGATCCGCGACATCGACGGCGTGCTGTACTGCAACGACGGCGACTGGGTCGAAAGCCTGTCCGCGCTCGTCGAAACGATGGAAGGCGAACTGAAGATCGTCTACTGGACGGTGATGCGCACCGCACCGTCGGAGACCACGTCGCGCAAGGCCAAGGCCACTGCCTGACACAACCCTACTTACAGGACATGCCGCGATGAAGATCATGATCGTCACCGACGCGTGGGAACCGCAGGTCAACGGCGTCGTGCGCACGCTGAAGAGCACGTCGCGCGAACTCACGGCGCTCGGCCACCGCGTCGAACTGCTGACGCCGCTGGAATTCCGCACGGTGCCCTGCCCGACCTACCCCGAGATCCGCCTGTCGATCCTGCCGTACCGCAAGCTGCGCGCGCGGATCGATGCGTTCGCACCCGACGCGCTGCACATCGCGACCGAAGGCCCGCTCGGCCTGGCCGCCCGGCGCTATGCGCGCGCCCGCAAGCTGCCGTATACGACCGCCTACCACACGCGCTTTCCGGAATACGTACAGGCGCGTTTCGGCATTCCGCTCGCCGCGACCTATCGCTTCCTGCACTGGTTCCACGGTCCGTCGCTCGCGGTGATGGCGCCGACGCCGGTCGTCAAGCAGGACCTCGAGAAGTTCGGCTTCACGAACGTGGTGCTGTGGACCCGCGGCGTCGATCTCGACACCTTCCGGCCGATGGAGTCGAAGGTGCTCAACACTGCGCGGCCGATCTTCCTGTACGTGGGCCGCGTCGCGATCGAGAAGAACGTCGAGGCGTTCCTGCGCCTCGACCTGCCCGGCTCGAAGTGGGTCGCGGGCGAAGGCCCCGCGCTCGCGGAACTGAAGTCGCGCTACCCGGAGGCGAACTATCTCGGCGTGCTGTCACAGGCGGAGCTTGCGAAGGTGTATGCTGCGGCCGACGTGTTCGTATTCCCGAGTCGCACCGACACGTTCGGCCTCGTGCTGCTCGAGGCGCTCGCCTGCGGCACGCCGGTGGCCGCGTATCCCGTCACGGGCCCGATCGACGTGCTCAGCGGAGGCGACGCCGGCGCGATGCACGAGGACCTGCAGGAAGCCTGCCTCGAGGCGCTGAAGATCGAACGCACGACTGCGCGCGCGTGGGCGGAACGCTTCTCGTGGCGCGCGGCATCCGAGCAGTTCGCGTCGCATCTGAAGCCGCTGCCGAAGACCGCGTACTCGCCCGCCGAAGGTGCCGCCGTTTGAAACGAGACCTGAACGACAAGATCCCGCCCCCCGCCGCGACGCCGCCACGGCACCATCCGTTCGACGAGGAAGAGCCGCACGCCGAAACGGACGCGCATCCGCACGAGCCGCTCGGCCCGGACGATCAACTGACGCCGCTGCCGCCGAACCCGTACAAGCGCCACCGCGGCATCACGCGCGCGTGGTACGCCCTCAAGCATTCGCTGAACGGCTTTCGCGTCGCGATCCGCGAGGAAAGCGCGTTTCGCCAGGAGCTCACGCTCGCCGCGCTGATGCTGCCGATCGGCGCATTCGCGCCGGTGCCGGCCGCGTCGCGCGCGCTGCTGATCGCGTCGGTGCTGCTGGTGCTGATCGTCGAGTTGCTGAACTCGAGCGTCGAAGCCGCGATCGACCGCATCTCGCTCGAGCGCCACGAACTCTCGAAGCGCGCGAAGGACCTCGGCAGCGCGGCCGTGACGGTCGCGCTGTTCGCGTGCGTGACGACCTGGGGCTTCGTGCTCGGGCCGGTCGTCGCACGCTGGCTCGGCTTCTAGGCAAGCACCGGGCGCCTGCCCCGCCACCCGCGTGCGGCGCTGCACCATGCGCCGCGCGGGGCCGCGCTCACGAAATGCCCCGATGTGGCGAAACCCCGGTTTATAATCGTCCGCTAGACATAGAACAGCAACCCGCGCCGGACGAATCACGCAGCATCGATTGCAGCGCCCGCCAGTCCGGCACACACAGGGCCGGACGACATGGAAGCGAAACCTCCCCGCCGCACCCGCGAACGGATTCTCGAGTTGTCGTTGAAACTCTTCAACGAGATCGGCGAGCCGAACGTCACCACCACGACGATCGCCGAGGAAATGGAAATCAGTCCAGGCAACCTGTACTACCATTTCCGCAACAAGGACGACATCATCAACAGCATCTTCGCGCAGTTCGAGCAGCAGATCGAACGGCGGCTGCGCTTCCCCGAAGATCACCGTCCGACGATCGACGAAACCTGGTCGTACCTGCAGTACATGGCCGACTTCATGTGGACCTACCGGTTCCTGTATCGCGACCTCAACGACCTGCTCGCCCGCAACCGCACGCTCGAGACGCACTTCAAGCAGATCATCAGCCACAAGGTGCGCTTCGCGCACGACATGTGCGAGCTGCTCGTCTCCGATGCCGAAATGGTCGCGACGCCCGCGGAGATCGAAGTCATCGCAACCAACATGGCGGTGATCTCGACGTACTGGCTGTCGTACCAGTACGTGATGCATCCGCGCAAGTACAACGACCAGGATGCGATCCGCGAAGAGCTGCACCAGGTGAGCATGCACGTGATCTCGATCATGGCCCCGTACCTGCGCGGCCGTTCGCGCCAGCTGTTCGACGATCTCGTCTCCGGCAAGCTGCCCAAGCGCCAGTTCACCGATTACCTGCCGCCGCGCGACGGTTCGCCGCGCCCGGCCGACAGCCCGGTCGTCACCGGTCAAGCCCCCGCCAAGGACGCCAAGCAATGAAGGCGGTCTGCGTTTACTGCGGCTCGTCGTCCGGCGTGCGGCCCGTCTATGCCGATGCCGCGCGCGCGTTCGGCCGCGCGCTCGTCGAGGCGGGCCTCACGCTGGTCTACGGCGGCGGCCGCGTCGGCCTGATGGGCGTGATCGCCGACGAAGTGATGGCGGCCGGCGGCCGTGCGGTCGGCGTGATCCCCGAGTTGCTCGTCGACAAGGAAGTCGGCCATACGGGGCTGTCGGAACTGCACGTCGTGCCCGACATGCACCATCGCAAGAAAATGATGGCCGACCTCTCCGACGCGTTCGTCGCGATGCCCGGCGGCGCCGGCACGCTCGAGGAGCTCTTCGAGGTCTACACGTGGGCGCAGCTCGGCTATCACCGCAAGCCCGTCGCGCTCTACAACATCGATTCGTTCTACGATCCGTTGATCGCGCTGCTGCGCCATACGGTCGACGAAGGCTTCATGCGGCCGGCCTATTTCGACGCGCTGTGCGTCGAAGCGGAACCCGCCGGGCTGATCGAGCGGCTGCGCCGCTACCAGCCGCCCGCCCGCGACAAGTGGGCGCCCGACGCAGCGAAGTAACCCTCACCGGAACCCGCACGCGATGACCGCATCGTCCGACCGCAAGGCCGTCCTCATCACCGGCGCGAGCCGTGGCATCGGCCGCGCGACCGCCGTGCTCGCGGCCGAACGCGGCTGGGACGTCGGTATCAACTACGCGCGCGACGCGGCGGCGGCCGAACAAACCGCGCAGGCCGTGCGCGACGCGGGCGGCCGTGCGTGCATCGTCGCGGGCGATGTCGCGAACGAGGCGGACGTCGTCGCGATGTTCGACACCGTTGCGGCCGCGTTCGGGCGCCTCGACGCGCTCGTCAACAATGCAGGCATCGTCGCGCCGTCGATGCCGCTCGCCGACATGCCGGTCGACCGGCTGCGGCGGATGTTCGATACCAACGTGCTCGGCGCCTACCTGTGTGCGCGCGAAGCCGCGCGCCGGCTGTCCACCGACCGCGGCGGCCGCGGTGGCGCGATCGTCAACGTGTCGTCGATCGCGTCGCGGCTGGGCTCGCCGAACGAGTACGTCGACTACGCGGGCTCGAAAGGCGCGGTCGATTCGCTGACGATCGGCCTCGCAAAGGAACTCGGCCCGCACGGCGTGCGCGTCAACGCGGTGCGCCCCGGCCTGATCGAGACCGAAATTCATGCAAGCGGCGGCCAGCCGGGCCGTGCGGCCCGTCTCGGCGCGCAGACCCCGCTCGGCCGCGCGGGCGAAGCGCAGGAGATCGCCGAGGCGATCGTCTGGCTGCTCGGCGATACGGCGTCCTACACGACGGGCGCCCTGCTCGACGTCGGCGGCGGCCGCTAAGCTGACGCGCGGCGCAACAATACAGCGGTCGAAAACGCCCAGTGGTCACGGCGCCACAAATCTCCACAATTCCGTGACAGTTTCAGTAAACATCCGTAACAATTCCGTGCTCTACTAGCGGACATTCAGACAGGTGTCTTAAACACGCTGTCCGTTACCCGGATGTAGCCCCTTATCGGTCCTGCCCATGTCGCCGGACCGGCTCGACTCGACCCGAGATCTTTTCCATGCCTGGAACCGCAGCGCCCAGCCGGCGACGCACGTCCGTGCCCGCCCCGGCCGCGCACACCCACTCGACCGCCGATACCGACGTCATCGCGACGCTGGACGCCGCCGGCACGCCCGTCGTCGCGTCGACCGCCGCCATCAGCACCCCACGCAACCGCTCGCTGCTGCTCGGCTGGCGCGCGTGGCTGTTCGTCGTCGCACTGGTGTGCGCGTACACGCTGCCCGGCGTGCTCGGCCACGATCCGTGGAAACAGGACGAAACCTACACGTTCGGCATCATCCAGCACATGCTCGAGACCGGCGACTTCGTCGTGCCGACCAATGCCGGCCTGCCGTTCATGGAAAAGCCGCCGCTTTACGCGTGGGTCGCAACCAGCCTCGCGTGGCTGCTGCAGCGCGTGATACCGCTGCACGACGCGGCGCGCCTGGCGAGCGCGCTGTTCGCCGCGCTCGCGTTCGGCTTCATCGCACGCGCGGCCCGCGTGGCCAGCCGAGCGGACACCTGGTTCGACCTGCGCGTGCTCGGCCCCGTCGTGCTGAGCGCGGGCACGCTCGTCGTCATCAAGCACGTGCACGACATGATGACGGACGTCGCGCTGTTTGCCGGCACGGCAATGGGGTTCTGCGGGCTGCTCGAACTCGTGATGCAGCACGTCGCGCGTGCGCAGCAGATGCGGCACGGGCTGCCGGCGCATCCGGCGAACCGCTGGGCCGCGCCGATCTTCGGCGCGGGCGTCGGCGTCGCGCTGATGGCGAAGGGGCTGTTCGTGCCGCTCGTGTTCGCGGCCACGCTCGTGTGCACGCTGGTGCTCTACCCGGCCTGCCGCACCCGCTCGTTCGCGCGCGCACTCGGCGTCGCCGCGCTCGTGTTCGCGCCGTTCGCGCTGATCTGGCCGACCGCGCTGTTCCTGCGCTCGGAAACGCTGTTCATGACGTGGTTCTGGGACAACAACGTCGGCCGCTTCTTCGGTTTCTCCGTTCCCGAGCTCGGGGCAGAAAATGACAAGCCGCTCTTCATTCTCCGCGCGTTCCTGACCGTCGGCTTCCCGGTCGCGCCGCTCGCGATCGTCGCGCTCGCCCGCGGCGCATGGCGCGACTGGCGCGCGCCGCGCATCGCGCTGCCCGTGCTGTTCGCCGGTATCGGGCTCGTGGTGCTGCAGGTGTCCGCGACGTCGCGCCAGCTCTACATCCTGCCGTTCTTCGCACCGCTCGCGCTGGTCGCCGCGCAGGCGATCGACCGCCTGCCGCGCCGGCTGCATCTCGCGTGGGATTACCTGAGCCGTATCCTGTTCGGCACGGTCGTCGTGCTCGCGTGGGCAATCTGGGCAGTGATGGCCGATCCGGCCGCGTCGCGCGCCGATCTCGCGCTGCTCGGCCGCTGGCTGCCGCTCGACTGGACGATGCCGATCCAGCCCGCGCTCGTGACCGGCGCGCTCGCGCTGACGGTCGGCTGGCTGACGCTGCTGCCGAAGCTGCGCACGGCGGGCCTGTGGCGCGGCGCGCTGTCGTGGGGCGCCGGCGCACTCGTCGCGTGGGGGCTCATCTATACGCTGCTGCTGCCGTGGCTCGACGTCGCGAAGAGCTACCGCTCGGTGTTCGACGACCTGAACGCGCATCTCGCGCTCGAATGGAGCGACGGCGACTGCATGGCGAGCCTGCACGGGCTCGGCGAATCGGAAGCGCCGATGCTGTACTACTTCTCCGGCATCCAGCACACGCCGATCGACGACGCGAAGACGACGCGCTGCACGTGGATGATCGTGCAGGGCGTGCGGGCCGTCGATCCGGCGCCCGGCAGCGAATGGAAGCTGTTCTGGACCGGCGCCCGCCCGGGCGACAACACGGAACTGCTGCGCGTCTACGTGCGCACGCCCGAACAGCACCTGCAGTGATACAGGGCGGCGCGATGCGCCGTCCTGCCCGCCTTCGCTTTCCTCTTCGGCACGGGCCGCGCGCTTTGCGCGATGCCGGCCGGCACGAACCCGCCAGCATCCGCGGGCTCGCCCCCTTCCCTCGTCACACCCCGGTCCGATCGTCAGAACGACGAGCCGGGCTCCCGCAGAAACGCCGTTTCCTCGTCGGTCGACGCGCGACCGAGCATCGCGTTCCGGTGCGGAAAGCGGCCGAAGCGCTCGACGACCGCCGCATGCAGCAACGCGAAGCGGTGGTAACTCTCGCATCCGGCCTCGTCGCGGATACCCGCGCACAGGCGCACGGCCTCGCGCTGGCTCTCGACCGACTCGTCGTGCTCGAACGGCAGATACGCGAACGCGCGGTGATGCCCGCTCGGCAACTGCGCGTCCCAGCCGGCCGCGACGACGCGGCGGGCCAGTGCGAGCGCCTTCGGATCGGCGGCAAACGCGCGCGGCGTGCCGCGATGGATATTGCGCGAGAACTGGTCGAGCACGACGATCAACGCCAGCGCGCCCGATGGCGAAGCGGCCCAGTGATCGCAAGCACCATCGCACGCGGCGTCGAGCAGCGCGCCGTAACGCGTGCGCAGCACGTCGTCGAACGCCGCGCCGCCGTTGAACCAGACCTTGCGGTTCTGCCCGAACTCGGCCGAGCCCAGCTCGCCGAACCAGAAATCGAGAATCTCCCGTGCCTGCGGATCGAGCGCCGCCGCGTCCGCTTTCCCGGTATCGATCGTCATGCAAACTCCAGTACGAGGCGCCGTGTGCGCGCACTCTTCTTTTCCAGTTTCGCGACCCGCAGCCCGCCGATTTCGGCCGTGTTGCGCACATGCGTGCCGCCGCACGGCTGCAGGTCGACGTTTTCGATGCGCAGCAGCCGCACGCGGCCGAGGCCCATCGGCGGCTTCACGCTCATCGTGCGCACGAGTTCGGGCCGCTCGGCCATCTCGTCGTCGGTGATCCATTCGGTCGTGACCGGATGCCCGCCTCCGACGAGGCCCGCGAGGCGCTGCTCGACGTGGTCGCGGTCGATCGCGTCGGAGGTCGCGAAATCGAGCCGCACGTAGTCGGCCGTCACGCTGCAGCCGTCGACCGCGTACGGCAGCACCGCGCACATCAGGTGCGCGGCCGTGTGCAGGCGCATGTGCCGGTAGCGGCGCAGCCAGTCGATCGTGGCGACCACGCGCGTGCCGGGGGCCAGCGTCGCGACGCTCGCCTCCTGGCCCGGTGCGGGCACGTGCACGGCGTCGTCGGGCGTCGCGCCGTCGAACTTCGCCTTGCGCGTATCGGCAATCGCGATCGTGCTGCCGTCGGACAGCGTCAGCGTGCCGGTGTCGCCGGCCTGGCCACCGCCGAGCGGATAAAACACCGTGCGGTCGAGGCGGATGCCGTCGTCGCCGACGGCCTGGACGATCGCCTCGCATTGCGTGAGGTACGCGTCTTCGCGAAACAGCGCTTGTGTCGTCATCGGGAGAGCCTCGTATCGATGGGAGAAACGGCCAGTGTCGCGCCGGGCTGCACGTGCGCCCAGACGCAGATCGTCCCGCGCACGGGCAGCGGCGTACCGGTCGATCAACCGGGCCGGTTGCGCATCCAGTCGGCCGTGTCGTAGAACGAATGCATGAGCCGCTCGCGCAGCGGCTCCGGCAACCCCACATCCTCCATCGCCCACGCCATGCAGCGCAGCCACTGGTCACGCTCGACCGACGCGATCGGGAACGGCAGGTGCCGCGCGCGCAGCCGCGGATGGCCGAACCGGCTGATGTAGTGGTCGGGGCCGCCGAGCCAGCCGCACAGGAACCAGAACAGCTTGTCGCGCGACCCGTCGAGCGACGGCGGATGCAGCGCGCGAATCTGCGCGAACTCGGGCTCGAGGTCCATCAGGTCGTAGAAGCGGTCCACCATGTCGCGCACGCGGGCTTCGCCGCCCACGAGCTCGAACGCCGTCGGCTGCGACGGCGCATCGTCATTCACATCGGTCATACGGATAGTCGGAAAACGGGATCTTCGGGGCCGCGGGCGACGCTCAGGCGTCGCGCAGCGACTGCAGCGCGGGGCGCCGCAACACATTATGCAGGCTCAGCCAGCCGGCCGCACCGGCGCAGACGACGCCGGCCGCGATGCCGGCCGGCACGAGCCACGGATCGACGGCGAGCTGGAAATCGAACACGCGCGACGCGAGCACCCAGCCAACCGCGATCGCGCCCGCCGACGCCAGCACGCCGGCCAGCGCGCCGACCACGACGAATTCCGCGCGCTGCACCGCATTGACCTGCGCGCGCGACGCGCCGAGCGCACGCAGCAGCGCGGCCTCGCGCACGCGCTCGTCGCGCGAGCCGGCGAGCGCGGTGTACAGCACGAGCACGCCGGCCGCGAGCGTGAACGCGAACAGGAACTGCACCGCCCCGACCACCTGCAGCATCATCCGCTGCAACTGCGCGAGGATCGGCGCGACGTCGATCGCCGTCAGGTTCGGGTAGCGCGCGATCAGCGGATCGAGCAGCGCGGCGTCCGATGCCGGCAGATGGAAGCTCGTCAGGTAGACGGCCGGAAAATCCTTCAGCACCGGCGGCGGCATCAGCACGAAGAAGTTGACGCGGAACGAGCCCCAGTCGAGCTTGCGCACGCTCGTGATGGGCGCGTCGACCGTCAGCCCCGTCACGTCGAAGCGCAGCGTGTCGCCCGGTTTCACGTTCAGCGTCTTCGCGAGGCCGGCTTCGATCGAGATCTGCGGCGTGGCCGCGGTGCCGAACCAGTCGCCTTCGACGACCCGGTTGTCGGACGGCAGTTCGGTCGTATACGACAGGTTGAACTCGCGATCGACGAGCCGGCGCGCCTCTTCGGACGAGTACGCATCCGGATTCACCGGCTTGCCGTTGATCGCGACGAGGCGGCCGCGCACCATCGGCGCGGGTACCGCGTCGCGCACGCCGTGCGCGGCCAGATAGGCGGCGACATCGGCGCGCTGGTCGGGCTGGATGTCGATCAGGAACTGGTTCGGCGCATCGGGCGGCGTCGACTGCCGCCAGCCCGCCACGAGGTCGTTGCGCGTGATCGCGATCAGCAGCAGGCACATCAGGCCGAGCGCGAGCGCGGTGATCTGCAGCGCGCTGGCCGTGCCGCGCCGGTGCAGCGACGCCAGCGCGTAACGCCAGCCGACGCCCGCGGCCACGCGCGCATTGCGGACCGCGCGCGCGGCGGCGAACAGCACGAGCCGGGCGATCAGCGCGAACCCGACCAGCGCGCCGGCAAAGCCACCCGCGACGATCAGGCCGAGCTTCAGGTTGCCGGCGGCCACGATCAGCAGTCCCGCGAACAGCACGACGCCGATCGCATACGCGGCCCACGCGGTGCGCGACGCGTCGCCCCACTCACGCCGCAGCACGCGCACCGGCGGCACGCGCGTGAGCGGCACGAGCGGCGGCAGCGCGAAACCGAGCAGCAGCACAAGCGCAGCGCCCATGCCGATCAGCGCCGGCCACACCGTGGGCGGCGGCAGCACGACGTCGATCAGGCTGCCGAGCGCGGCCAGCAGCGCCCAGTGGCCGCCGTAGCCGAGCACCGCGCCCACGGCGCCCGACACGATGCCGACACCGGCGAATTCGAGCGCGAACAGCGCGCCGAGCGTGCGGCGGCTCACGCCGAGGCAGCGCATCGTCGCGCAGCCGTCGAGATGGCGCCGCATGTAGCGCTGCGCGGCCATCGCGATCGCGACCGCCGCGAGCAGCGCGGTCAGCAATGCGACGAGCGTCAGGAAATGGCGCGCGCGATCCAGCGTCTGCCGCACCTGCGGCTGCCCTTCCTGCAACGACTCGAGCCCGACGCCGCGCAGCTTCCCGCCGTCGACGCGCGCGTGTGCAAACGCTTCGAAGCGCGCGACGGCCGGTGCGTCGCCGGCGATCAGCAGCCGGTACGTGACGCGGCTGCCGTAGCCCGTGAGTCCCGTCGCGGCGAGCTCGTCCGCGCGCATCATCAGCCGCGGCGAAAAATTGACGAACGAAAAGCCGCGATCGAGTTCACGGGTGATTGCCGCGGCGACCGTGAACGTGCGCAGCCCGACGCGCACCGTATCGCCCGCCTTCAGGTGCAGCGCGTCGAGCAGCGCCGGGTCGGCCCATACGGTGCCGGGCGCGGGAATCGCGGCTGCCTTCTGCGCGACGGTCGCGCCGGCCGGCAGGATCTCGACCGCGCCGCGCAGCGGATAACCGGGCGACACGGCCTTCACGGCCGCCAGGCGCGACGGCGCGGCGTCGGCGGCCTGCCCGCCCGCGGCGGACGCGATCATGCTCGGGAAGATGGCGGTCGTCGCGGTCCGCAGGCCGAGCGCGCGAGCCTGCCGGTCGAACGACGGATCGACGGGGCGATCGGCGCGCACGACGAAATCGGCGCCGAGCATCTGACGCGCGTCGCGCTCGAGCCCCTGGCGCAGCCGATCGGCGAGAAAACCGACGCTCGTCAGCGCGGCGACCGCGAGCACCAGCGCGAGCACCAGCAGTGTCAGCTCGCCGGCACGCCAGTCGCGCGCGGTCATCCGGGCAGCCTGGTGGATCAGGTCGCGCAGGCCGAAGCGGCCGGCATGCGCGCGCCCGTCATGGCCGGGTCGCCCGGCCGGCGGCTGCGCCGCGTGTTGCGGCCCCTTCAATCGCGTTTCCCTCCGATCGAGTTGAGCCGCGACACCATGTGGTTCGCCATCCCGCGAAAGCCGCCCGACACGCCACGCCACAGGCGCGGCAGCGCCCATGCCGACGCCGCAATGAACGCGGCGAGCAGCACGAGGAACGCGAGCGGAACGAAGAATGCGAGGACGAGCCCGCCGACCACGAGGCCGTCCTCGGTCGACGACGCGACCCAGTTCGAAATCGGTTCGGGAGACAGGTTGATGAGCGCACGCGTGCCGGCCTTCGCCACGTGCGCGGCGCCGGCAAGCGAGCCGCCGGCGAGCCCCGCGACCGCCAGCATGGTCGGGTCGGCATGGCCGAGCGCGCCGGCCGCGAGCACGGCGCCGGCCGGGATGCGGATGAAGGTATGCACGGCGTCCCACAGCGAGTCGAACGCGGGAATCTTGTCGGCAAGGAATTCGGTCACGGCGAGCACGGCCGCGGCGCCGATGACCCACGGCGACATCAGCACGGCCAGCGTGTCGGGCAGATGGAGCCAGCCGAACCGCGCCAGCACGCCGGCGATCAGCACCGTCAGGTACAGGCGCAGGCCGCTCGCCCACGCGAGTCCCGCGCCGAGCGAAATGGCTTCGATCATGGCCCTCTCCTTGCACTTTCCGTGCGTTTTGCCGATTGATCGGATCGGGTCGGACAGACCGGCCGCGCGGCGCGTGGCGACCGGCACCGCGCGCCGCGAGCAGCACGACGGTATTCAGGCCCGAATGCGTTCCATTATAGACAGGCCGGACGGGCGACCGGCGCAATTCCGCGGCGGCGCGGCGCCCGGGCGCATGCGCGCCCGGGAGTCCGTCGTCAGGCGGCCGACGACAGCTTCAGGCCGACCAGCCCCGCGACGATCAGCGCCGCGCTCGCGACGCGTGCGACGGTCAGCGCCTCGCCCATCATCACGATGCCGAACACGAACGCGCCGACCGCGCCGATGCCCGTCCACACCGCGTACGCGGTGCCGAGTGGCAACTGGCGCATCGCGACCGCGAGCAGCCCGAAGCTGGCCAGCGCCGTCACGATCGTGAACACCGACGGACCGAGCTTCGTGAAGCCGTCCGACGATTTCAAACCGGCCGCCCAGGCCACTTCCAGCAAACCGGCGATCAACAACCATACCCACGCCATCTCGACGTACTCCGTATCGGATGGGGCCGTCCCCGTTGAAGCGAATGACCCGGGGTCGTCCCCGGGCGGCGCCGAGTATAACAAGAGGCTTACGGCCCTGCCGGCGGCCGATGCGGGGCGGGATCGGCCGGACGCGGTCAGTTCGCCACGCGCTTCGGCGCGCCGCCGCCGATGCAGCGGTCGTCGCGGTACAGCGCCCATTCCTCGCAGACGCGGCCGTCCTTGAACACGCACATCCCGACCTGCCCGCTCGACAGGTTGCGGATCACGTGACGACCGCCGAGCTTCTCGCAATTCACCGATGCGGGATTGGCGAGCGCCTGTTGCGATGCCGAAGGCTGCTGCCCGGGCGGCAGCGGCTGGGCGAACGCGCCGGGCGCAGCCAGCGCCAGCGCACAGATGACGACCAGACGGACGGACATTGCACGCTCCTCGTTTTTGTTCGCGGAACGGTCAGGATAGCGGGGATTGCGCAGCCGGTGTGCAAGGCCGGCGCCGGTCGCGAGACTGTCGCGCCGGCGCAACCCTGCCGGTGTGCGGCGGCGCGGCCGCATGCGCCGCCTCGCACCACCCCACACCGCCCGTCACACGGCGCCGACGAGCCGGTAGCCGACGCCCGTCTCGGTGACGATGTGCTCGGGCTGCGCGGGATCGGCCTCGAGCTTCTGGCGCAGGTGCGCCATGTAGATGCGCAGGTAGTGATGGCTCTCGACGTGCGACGGCCCCCACACGTCGCGCAGCAACTGGCGGTGCGTGAGCACGCGCCCCGCGTGACGCACGAGCGTCGCGAGCAGCCGGTATTCGAGCGGCGTCAGGTGCACGATCTCGCCGTCGCGCCACACCTGGCGCAGCGCGAGATCGACGGTCACGGTGCCGAAGCTCACCTTCGGCGACTCGTTCGCGCCGCCCTGGTTGCGCCGGCGCAGTTGCGCGCGAATCCGCGCGCGCAGTTCGGACACGCCGAACGGCTTGGTCAGGTAGTCGTCGGCGCCCGCGTCGAGCGCCGCGACTTTCTCCTCTTCCTGCGTGCGGGCGGACAGCACGATCACCGGCACCTCGGACCAGCCGCGCAGCTCGCGGATCACGTCGAGGCCGTCGGTGTCCGGCAGGCCGAGGTCGACGATCACGAGGTCGGGCTTGCGCGTCGCCGCGTCGATCAGCCCCTGCTTGCCCGTCTCGGCTTCGAACACCGCGATGTCCTCCTCTTCGAGCGCGGCGCGCACGAAGCGGCGGATCTGCTTTTCGTCCTCGATCAGGACGACGGTCAGGCTGGGTTCACTCATGGTCTGGCAATGACTCGGATGGGGACGATGCGCCCGGCAGGTCGGATTCGTCGTCGGGCACGGCCGGCGCGGCCGGCGGCGTGTCGACCGGCAGCGTGAACCAGAAGCGCGCGCCCGTCACGTGGCCGTCGGGCGCGGTGCGGTTGAGCGCGCCGATTTTACCGCCGTGCGCCTCGACGATCGCGCGGCAGATCGCGAGGCCGAGCCCGATGCCCGGCGTCGCCGATTCCTTCTCGCCGCGCGTGAACTTGTCGAAGATCCGCGCCTCCATGCCGGCCGGCAGGCCCGGGCCGTGATCGTCGACGTGCACGCGCACGAACGGGTTCCCGTCGTCGGTCACGCGCTCCGCGCCGATGTCGAGCGACGTATCGGGCGGCGTATACTTCGCCGCGTTCTCGAACAGGTTGGTGAACAGCCGCTCCATCAGCACCGCGTCCATCTGCAGCAGCGGCAGGTCGGCGGGCAGCGCGACGCGCACGGGATGGCGCGCGAGCACCCGCCGGCATGCGGCGAGCGCGGCGCCGACGGTTTCCTCGAGCAGCGACCACTGGCGCTTGAGCTGCAGGCTGCCGGCCTGCAGCCGCGCCATGTCGAGCAGGTTCGTGACGATGCCCGTCATGCGCAGCGCCTCGTCGTGAATCGCGTCGACGAGTTCGCCCTCGCGCTGCGCGAGGCGCCCGCCCGCCGCGGCGTCGCCGGCCTGTGCGGCCGCGCGCCCGTTCGCGAGCATCGACGAGAAGCCGACGATCGTCGTGAGCGGCGTGCGCAGGTCGTGCGAAATCGCCGACAGCAGCGAGTTGCGCAGCCGCTCGGATTCCATGTTGACGAGCGCGTCGCGCGCGATCTCGACGTAGTGCACGCGTTCGAGCGCGAGCGCGATCTGCGCGGCGAACGCATCGAGCATCCGCTGCTGCTCGGGCACCTCGAGCTCGTGCGGCTCGCGGGAAGCCACCGCGAGCACGCCGCGCGTGCGCATCGGCGCCTTCAGCGGCAGGTACAGCGCGGCGGTCGCGGGCAGCGTATCGGTGCCGCGCCCGGCCGGCTTCTGCTGGTCGTACACCCACTGGCCGACGTCGCTGTCGAGCTCCGCGCCCGTCAGCGTGACGGCCGCATCGGGCTCCTCGATCTTCTGCCGCACCTGATCCGCGCTGTCGGGCAGCAGGATCGCGACGCGCGCGCGAAACACCTCGCCCACGTGGCGGCTGCCGATCTCGACGATCTGTTCGGTCGTCAACGCCGCGCCGAGCTCGCGCGCCATCGCGTAGATCGCGCCGGTGCGGCGCTCGCGGCGCTGCGCGACGCTCGCCTGGCGCGTCAGCGTCGACGTCAGGTGGCTGATCACGAGCGACGTCAGCAGCATCCCGAAGAAGGTCAGCAGGTATTGCGTGTCGCTGACCGAGAACGACATGCGCGGCGGCACGAAAAAGAAATCGAACGCGGCCACCGACAGGAACGACTGCAGCACACCCGGGCCGCGCCCGAGCCGCACGGCCGAAAACACCACGCCGAGCAGGTACAGCATCACGAGGTTCGTGAGGTCGAGCCGCCCGGACACGACGCTCGCGACGACGGTGATCGCCGCGCAGATCGCGGCCGCATACGCGTAGTGGCGCGGCGGCGAACGATGCGTGCCGAACTGCGCGAACGCATCGCGCCAATCGCGCGCCCGCGCGTCGAGGGGTGCCGCGCGCGCCTCGTCGCTCGCGGACGCGCGAATCAGCATCAGGTCGACGTCGCCCGCGCGTTCCGCCAGCTGCTCGCCAAATGGCCGCACGAAGCGGCGCGCGAGCCCGACCTTCGGCGAGCCGCCCGCGACGAGCTTCGACACGTTGCGCACCTTCGCATAGCCGATCAGCGCGGCGACCGCGTCGGCGCCGGCGAGCGTGGCCGTCTCCGCGCCGAGCTCGGCCGCGAGCTTCAGCGCGTCGAGCGTGCGCTGCCGCCGCGCGTCGGGCAGCCGCTGCAGGCGCGGCGTCTCGACATACACGGCGATCCAGTCGGCCTTCAGGCTCGTGGCGAGCCGCGCCGCCGCGCGCACGAGCGTCGGCGCTTCGGCGCCCGGGCCGACGCACACGAGCAGCCGTTCGCGCGCCTGCCAGATGCGCTGGATCGAACGGTCGGCGCGGTACTCGCGCATCTGCGCGTCGACGCGATCGGCCGTGCGTCGCAGCGCCAGCTCGCGCAGCGCGATCAGGTTGCCCTTGCGGAAGAAGTTGCGCACCGCGCGCTCGGCCTGCTGCGCGAGATAGACCTTGCCGTCGCGCATCCGCTCGAGCAGCTCCTCGGCCGGCAGGTCGACGAGCGTGACTTCGTCGGCCGCGTCGAACACGCGATCGGGCACGGTCTCCCACACGCGGATGCCGGTGATCGCGCCGACCACGTCGTTCAGGCTTTCGAGGTGCTGGACGTTGACGGTCGTATACACGTCGATGCCCGCGTCGAGCAGCTCGTAGACGTCCTGCCAGCGCTTCAGGTGCCGTGCGCCCTGCACGTTCGAATGCGCGAGCTCGTCGACGAGGATCAGTTGCGGCGCACGCGCGAGCGCGCCGTCGAGATCGAATTCGGCGAGCGGGCGGCCGCGATAGTCGATGCGGGCGGGCGGCAGCACGTCGAGGCCGTCGAGCAGCGCGGCGGTCTCGCTGCGGCCGTGGGTCTCGACGATGCCGACGACGACGTCGACGCCTTCCTGCCGGCGCTGGCGCGCGGCCTGCAGCATCGCGTAGGTCTTGCCGACGCCGGCGGACGCGCCGAAGAAGATCTTGAGCTGGCCGCGCCGCTGCTTTTCTTCGTCTCGCTGCAGCTTGTCGAGGAGTTGGTCGGGATCGGGGCGGTTCATGCGTCAGGAGGGCGACACGCCGGATGGCGCGCGAGATACAGTCATTGTGGTTCCAAATCGCCGCAAAAGGCAAAGACGGCGCGAGCGCCGTCGGAAAAAGCGCATCCGGCGCGGATCAGGCCGCGCCGGATGCCGGTCGGCACGCGCGACCGGTCAGTGCGCGGCCTGCGCCGCGTCGAGCGCGAGGTTCAGCTTCAGCACGTTCACGCGCGGCTCGCCGAGCACGCCGAACTGGCGGCCCGCCGTGTTCGCGGCGACCAGTTGCGCGACCGCGTCCGGCGCCAGATTGCGCGCCTTCGCGACGCGCTCGACCTGGTACGCGGCGGCGGCCGGCGTGATCTCCGGATCGAGGCCGCTCGCCGATGCGGTCACGAGGTCGACCGGCACCGGCTTCGACAGGTCGGTGCCGGCGTCGCGCAGCGCGGCGATGCGCGCCTTCACTTGGTCGGCGAGCGACGGGTTCAGCGGGCCGAAATTCGAGCCGCCGGAGCCGGCCGCGTTGTACGGCATCGGCGCGGTGGCCGACAGGCGGCCCCAGAAATACTTCGGCGCGTCGAACGGCTGGCCGATCAGCGCGGAGCCGACGACCTTGCCGTCCTGCTCGATCAGGCTGCCGTTGGCCTGCGACGGGAACACGGCCTGACCGAACACGGTCATCACGGCCGGGTAAGCGAGCCCCGTGACGGCGGTCAGGACGACGAACAGCACGACGAGCGGGCGAATCAACGATTTCATGATGGTTCCTTCAAGGACGGCCGGCTCAGGCCCAGCCGAGCGCGGCGAGCGTCATGTCGATCAGCTTGATGAACGGGAACGGCAGCAGCACGCCGCCGAGGCCGTACACCAGCAGGTTGCGGCGCAGCAGCGACGCGGCGCCGAGCGGCCGATAGGTCACGCCCTTCAGCGCGAGCGGAATCAGCGCGACGATGATCAGCGCGTTGAAGATCACCGCGGACAGGATCGCGGACGCCGGCGACGTCAGGTGCATGATGTCGAGCACGCGCAGTTGCGGGTAAGTCGTCACGAACGCGGCCGGGATGATCGCGAAGTACTTCGCGATGTCGTTCGCGATCGAGAACGTCGTCAGCGACCCGCGCGTCATCAGCATCTGCTTGCCGATCTCGACGATCTCGATCAGCTTCGTCGGGTTCGAGTCGAGGTCGACCATGTTGCCGGCTTCCTTCGCCGCCTGCGTGCCCGTGTTCATCGCGACCGCCACGTCGGCCTGCGCCAGCGCCGGCGCGTCGTTGGTGCCGTCGCCCGTCATCGCGACGAGCCGGCCGGCCGCCTGATGTTCGCGGATCGTCGCGAGCTTGGTTTCCGGCGTCGCTTCCGCGAGGAAATCGTCGACGCCCGCTTCCGCCGCGATCGCCGCGGCCGTCAGCCGGTTGTCGCCCGTCACCATCACGGTCTTGATGCCCATCTTGCGCAACTCCGCGAAGCGCTCCTTGATGCCGCCCTTCACGATGTCCTTCAGCTCGATCACGCCGAGCACGCGCGCCGCCCCTTCCTGCAGGTCGGCCACGACGAGCGGCGTGCTGCCGCGGCGCGCGACGTCGTCCACCGCGCGACGCACCTCTTCCGGGAAGCGGCTGCCGTGGGTTTCGACGTAGCGGCGGATCGCGTCGGCCGCGCCCTTGCGGATTTCGCGGCCGGGGAGATCGACGCCGCTCATCCGCGTCTGCGCGGAAAAGCCGAGGAACGTCGCGTGCAATTGCGCCATGTCGCGCTGGCGAATGTTGAAGCGCTCCTTCGCGAGCACGACGATGCTGCGCCCTTCCGGCGTTTCGTCGGCGAGCGACGACAGTTGCGCGGCATCGGCCAGCGCTTCCTCGGTCACGCCCGGCGCGGGCACGAACATCGACGCCTGGCGATTGCCGAGCGTGATCGTGCCGGTCTTGTCGAGCAGCAGCACGTCGACGTCGCCGGCCGCTTCGACCGCGCGGCCCGACGTCGCGATCACGTTCGCCTGCATCATCCGGCTCATCCCGGCCACGCCGATCGCGGACAGGAGCCCACCGATCGTCGTCGGGATCAGGCACACGAGCAGCGCGACGAGCGCGGTGATCGTCACCACGTGGCCGGCCTTCATCGCTTCGACCGAGAACATCGAGAACGGCAGCAGCGTCGCGGTCGCGAGCAGCATCACGATCGTCAGCGCGACGAGCAGGATCGTCAGCGCGACCTCGTTCGGCGTCTTCTTGCGCTTCGCGCCTTCGACCATCGCGATCATCCGGTCGAGGAACGCCTCGCCGGGGTTCGCGGTGACCTTGACGACGATCCAGTCCGACAGCACGCGCGTGCCGCCCGTCACCGACGAGAAGTCGCCGCCCGATTCGCGGATCACCGGCGCGGATTCGCCGGTGATCGCCGATTCGTCGACCGACGCGACGCCGTCGACGACCTCGCCGTCGGCCGGGATCACGTCGCCGGTCTCAACCAGCACGACGTCGCCTTTACGCAGGTCGGACGCGGTCGTGATGCGGATCGGCGACTTCGGATGCGGCTCGTTGAGCTTCTTCGCCATCACGTCCTTCTTCGCGCTGCGCAGCGACGCGGCCTGCGCCTTCGAGCGCCCTTCGGCGAGCGCTTCGGCGAAGTTTGCGAACAGCACCGTGAACCACAGCCACAGCGTGATCGCGAGGATGAAGCCGGCCGGCGCCTCGGCCTGGCCCGTGAGCGCCGCGATCCACAGGATCGTGGTGAGGATGCTGCCGACGTACACGCAGAACATCACCGGGTTGCGGAACTGCGTGCGCGGCGTGAGTTTCTTGAACGAATCCACGATCGCCGGGCGCAGCAGCGCCGGGTCGAACATGGACCGTGTTGCGGAATGTTGAGTCATTGCGATCTCTTCAAGCTCTTCAGTCTTTTCAATGTGTCGCCATGCGGGCGCGTTACGCGCCCAGCCACATCATCAGGTGCTCGACGCCCGGGCCGAGCGCGAGCGCCGGCACGTAGGTCAGCGCGCCCACCAGCAGCACGGTGCCGAGCAGCAGCACGACGAACAGCGGGCCGTGGGTCGGCAGCGTGCCGCTCGTCACCGCGATGCGCTTCTTCGCGGCGAGCGAGCCGGCGATCGCCAGCACCGGCACGATCGTGCCGAAGCGGCCGAACCACATCGCGATCGCGGTCATCCAGTTGTAGAACGGCGTGCCGACCGTCAGGCCCGCGAACGCGCTGCCGTTGTTGTTCGCGGCCGAGCTGAACGCATAGAGGATTTCCGAGAAGCCGTGCGGGCCCGGGTTCGCGATGCCGGCCTTGCCCGCATCGGCGAGCACGGCGATCGAGGTGCCGACCAGCACAAGCAGCGGCGTGAGCAGCACGACGATCGACACCATCTTCATCTCGTACGACTCGATCTTCTTGCCGACGTATTCCGGCGTGCGGCCGATCATCAGGCCGGCGACGAACACCGCGAGCAGCGCGAACACGAGCATCCCGTAGAGGCCGGAGCCGACGCCGCCGAAGACCACCTCGCCGAGCTGCATCAGCAGCATCGGCACGAGGCCGCCGACCGGCGTCAGCGAATCGTGCATCGCGTCGACCGCGCCGCACGACGCGGCCGTGGTCGCGACCGTGAAGATGCCGGTCTGCGCGATCCCGAAGCGCGTTTCCTTGCCTTCCATGTTGCCGCCCGGCTGCAGCGCGCCGGCCGACTGGTCGACGTGCAGCGCGGCGAGCGTCGGGTTGCCGGCCTGCTCGGCGCTCACCTCGACGCCGGTTGCAACCGCGAACGCGACCGTCATCGCCGCGAGCACCGCGATGCCCTGCCGGCGGTCGCCGATCATGCGGCCGAACACGAGGCACAGCGCGGCCGGGATGATCAGGATCGCGAAGATCTCGATGAAGTTCGAGAACGGCGTCGGGTTCTCGAACGGGTGCGCGGAGTTCGCGTTGAAGAAGCCGCCGCCGTTGGTGCCGAGCATCTTGATCGCTTCCTGCGATGCGACCGGGCCCATCGCGAGCGTCTGCTTCGTCAGCGGCGTCGGCACGGTCACCGCGTTGCCCTTGTCGTCCTTCACCGGGTTGCCTTGCGCATCGAGCTTCGGCGCCGCGTAGGTGCTCGCCTGCAACACCGGCACGTCCTGGTACGCCTTCATGTTCTGCAGCACGCCCTGGCTCATCAGCAGCGCGGCGACGAGCGCCGCCATCGGCACGAGCACGTACAGCGTCACGCGCGTGAGGTCGACCCAGAAGTTGCCGATCGTCTGCGCAGTGTGGCGCGCGAAGCCGCGGATCAGCGCGATCACGACGACGATGCCGGTCGCCGCCGACAGGAAGTTCTGCACCGTCAGGCCGAGCATCTGCGACAGGTAGCTGACGGTCTGCTCGGGTGTGTAGTCCTGCCAATTCGTATTGGCGACGAAGCTGACGGCGGTGTTGAACGCGCCGTCGGCCGTCATCGCGCCGAACTGCTGCGGGTTGCCGGGCAGGAAGCCCTGCAGGCGCAGCAGCCCGTAGAGGAACAGCACGCCGAGCGCGTTGAACGCGATCGTCGCGACCGCATACTGCTTCCAGTTCATCTCAGTGCCGGCATCGACGCCGGCCACGCGATACAGCACGCGTTCGAGCGGCCCGAACACGCGCACGACGCGCGAGCTGCCGTCCATCACCGCGGTCAGGTAGCGCGCGACCGGCATGGCCGCCGCGAGCAGCACGACGATGAACAGCAGCGTCTGCAACAGGTTGTTCGCGTTCATTCGATGTCCTCCGCGCGCAGCAGCGCAAAGACGAGATACGCGAACAGCAGGGCCGTCGAGGCACCCGCCAGCCAAAGCATCCAGGTCATGCGCGCCCCCCGCGACCGTATTGCACGAGCTTGTCGCAACCGGCAAGCAAACCGAGGATCAGCGCGGTGAAGAGCACCAGTGCGCCGATGAAAACCCCATCCATTTTTTGTTCTCCGTCGTCGAAATCGGACGACTAGAACCTTATGGGAACGCGCGTAAAGGGCGGGTCAAAGCTATCGGGGTGGGTATAAAAAACGCGTAAACGCGCGCGGCGGGACGAGAGCAGATCTAGGCGGGACGGACGGCGCCGCAGCGCCGCCCGCGACAGGCGCGTGCCGGCTTCGCGCCGGCACGCGGGGACGGGTCAGGGAACGAGGATCGTCGAACCGGTGGTCTTGCGCGCTTCCAGATCGGCATGCGCGCGGCCGACTTCGGCGAGCGGGTAGCGCTGGTTGATGCTCGTCTTCACCTTGCCCGACAGGATCACGTCGAACAGCTCGGCGGCCGCGGCGTCGAGATCGGCGCGCTTCGCGATGTACGAGAACAGCGTCGGCCGCGTGAAGAACAGCGAGCCGCGCGACGAGAATTCCTTCGAGTCGATCGGCGGCAGCGGGCCCGACGCATTGCCGAAGCTGACGAAGTAGCCGAGCGGCGCGAGGCAGTCGAGCGAGCCGACGTAGGTGTCCTTGCCGATCGAATCGTAGACGACCGGCACACCCGCGCCGTTCGTGATTGCCTTCACGCGCTCCGTGAAGTTCTCGCGCGTGTAGACGATCGGGTGATCGCAGCCGTGCGCCTTCGCGAGTTCGGCCTTTTCGTCGGAGCCGACCGTGCCGGTCACGGTCGCGCCGAGCGCCTTCGCCCACTGGCACACGAGCAGCCCGACGCCGCCGGCCGCCGCATGGATCAGGATCGTATCGCCGGCCTTCACCGGGTACGTGCGGCGCAGCAGGTAATGCGCGGTCAGGCCCTGCAGCATCACCGACGCCGCGTCGTCGTAGCCGATGCCGTCCGGCAGCTTCACGACGCGCTCGGCCGGCATCACGCGCTCCTGCGCATACGCGCCGGGCGGCTGCCCGACATAGGCGACGCGGTCGCCGGCCCTGAACGCGGTCACGCCGTCGCCGACGGCCGTCACCTCGCCCGCCGCCTCCATCCCGAGGCCGCCGGGCAGCGGCTGCGGATACAGGCCCGTGCGGAAATACACGTCGATGTAGTTGAGCCCGACCGCGTGTTGCCGGATGCGGACTTCGCCCGCCTTCGGCGCGCCGACCTCGACATCGACCCACTTCATCACGTCCGGGCCGCCCGGCTGGTCGTATCGGATTGCTTTCGGCATCGTTTTGCTCCTTTTATCTGAAATTCCGGTTCGGCAAACGCGTCGATACCCCCCAAAGGCGATACATGCAGACGCGGGGCTCGGCGGGTGATTCTCGCGCGTCGTGCATGGTCATGCAGCGCGTCGTCGAAATCCCTTCACTGCCGTAGGGTTTTCGCGGAAGACGGCCCGCACTCGCCCCCCATGCTGGCAGATGACACGACGTCGAGCCGGTCGCCGTTGTTGGTTCATCAAGCGTGCGGCGCACATGCCATGCGCAACACTTTGTCACCTTCAAGTCACGGCCCGCAAGGTGGATGAAATGGCCTCGGGTACGCGACGGCAAAGCGCCGCCGCCCGGCGGGCCCGTGTGTCGTGCGCCGCAATGGAGCGCCCAAGACCATTGAACGGAAGACGGCCGTGCTATTTTGCTTTTCGCCGAATCCACGAGCCCCATGCCATGAGCGTCTTTTTCATCCGGAGTGTGTTTCTTTTCGCGTCGTTGTCGGCAAGCATCGGCATCGCACAGGGCGCCGCGATACCGCGTGTCGACGGCACCCGACTACTCGACGGCATGAGCCGCACCGACAACACGCCGTACGCCGACGCCGAGCGCCACGCCATGACCGGTTACCTGGCCGGCGTGGCCGATACCACCGAAGGCAGGGACTGGTGCGACAACGGGCGCGTCAAACCGCGAGAAATCGATTCGGAAGTGCTCGGCGCGCTACACGAACTGCCGACGGACGCACTGAAGGCAAGTGCGGCAGGTATGGTCACCCATGTCTTGAGACAAAACCACCCTTGCGGTTAACAGCCCCCCTGAACGCCGGACATAGCCTCTCACTTAAGCTAGCAGGTAGGCTGGCGAACTGATCGCAACGTCTCGAAGATGGCGTTTGGCGCTGAAGAGGCAATTTGCATCACTGTCCGCACTTTCATTCATGATCGGTGTTGCTTCGCCACCCTATGAATATGCTTACTTATTCTGGCACGGACGCAGGAAAGTCTCTCTCAGTCGCCCCGCCACGTATTACCGATACAGCTTTTTCTGTGGCTGTCCCATCGCTCCCACGTGGGGCACGGCCCATTATCGACGACCAGTCTGGCGCGTGTGTGGGCTTCATCCACGAAGGCGCGAAAAACGTTTGGCATGTTTTTGACGTATCTGGTCAATACGTCGGGATCGAGGAAGCTCCCTTAGAATCACCCCTCGTTGACCCATATGATTTGGTTCTCATAGGTTCTGCGGCATTGAAGCTCATACGCACCGGCTTCAACACCGTTTCCCGATTGGCGACCGGACGCGCCGCGGTCTCTGCCACATCAAAGATGACGAGCAGAATACTTCCGCTTCTGCGCAGTAGACTGCAAGGCTTGCCGGTGAGGCGATTGCAGTTTACCGAGACAACGGCCAAGCACATGGCAAACCCGGGTCGATTTGTACCTGTTCACATCCTCCATTTGGCGATCAAGTATGGAAGGCGAATGCCCGACCCCCAGAAGGTGGCGGGTGTATTTCGATATGAAATCGAGATGTCCCGCTTTGTGAAGAGGGGAACAATCTTCATTCGAGAGCGTAAAACGCTGGAAGTTGTCGTTCGAGAGTCCGACTGGACAATCCTCCACTTTATGTACTATTGACACATGCTGATCATTGAAACAGATGACTTTCGACTTCAAATGGAGCCCGTTGCCGCGCGACGCGAGGAACCGGGAGGCCCGTATCTTGAATGGATCGATGTACGAATCCAATTGACGGTACCGGGCATTCAGGCGGAAGGGCGATGGAGTGTGATGCCCGACGAGTTGCGACAATTTCGGCAACAGATTCAATCCATGCAAACGCAGCTTCAATCCGGGCAACGAGCGGATTTAACCAGCGTCGAGCCGGGGTTTGAACTCACATTACGAATGCTCGATCGAGGCGTAATCGTAGGCGACTGGCGCTTTCAGCCAATCCCTCCCGATGGAGCATGCATCACGGGGCATTGCGGGCTGGATCAGTCGTTCTTGCCCGAACTGCTACAAGGAATCGAATCCCTTCTATCGTTCAGCGGAACGAGCCATTCACCGTAATCGAGGCCCTCGCGCGCGGAGGCACGTGCCTTGGTCGACGCCGTAGTCAGCCAGCCGACGGCTTCACCGAACGCGCAAGCACGCTCGCCAGCTCGATTGTGTGCCAGGCCATCACGCCAAGAAGCGGTGCCGTCATGAGCGGCGCGCCGAAGCCGTCGAACCCGGCCGTTGCGTGGCAATGCACCGACCCGCTCGCTCGACAGCGAAGCATTCGGCACGATCCGTCCGAAACTCCGCGGCCGATCGCATACGACAACCTCTTAAACGAAACCCCCGACCGTTAAAGCGCGGCGTTCTTCAACAGCTGACTAGCAAACATCCTGCATGTTCCTCGCCAGATCGTCGAGCAGCATCCGCGCGGTCGCGACGTTGGTCGCGACCGGCACGTCGTGCACGTCGCATGCGCGCACCAGCGCGGTGATGTCGGGGTCGTGCGGCTGCGCGGTCATCGGGTCGCGCAGGAACACGACGATGTCGACGCGGCCGTCGGCCAGTTCCGCGCCGATCTGCAGGTCGCCGCCGAGCGGCCCCGACAGCTTGCGCTCGACCTCGAGCCCGTGCGCGGCGGCGATACGGCCGCCCGTCGTGCCCGTCGCGACCAGCCGGCATTGCGCGAGCGTCTCGCGATACTGGCCCGCGAGCGCGACGATCTCGTCCTTCTTCGCGTCGTGCGCAATCAGTGCGATGCGGGGTTTGCTCATCTCCAGTTCCTTCGTCGTTCGGTTGTTGTCGTGATCGTGAATCGAAAAGCGCGGGTCAGAACGTGCCCGGATACGCGCCGCCGTCGAGCAGCCAGTTCTGCCCGGTGATGTAGCCGGCGTGCACGCTGCACAGGAACGCGCAGGCCGCGCCGAATTCGGCGCGCGTGCCGAGGCGCCCGGCCGGGATGTCCTTGGTGCGCCGCGCGCGCATCTCGTCGACCGACACGCCCTGCGCCTTCGCCGACGCGGCGAGCGTCGTCGCGATCCGGTCGGTGTCGAACAGCCCCGGCAGCAGGTTGTTGATCGTCACGCCCTGCCCCGCGACCTTGCGCGACAGCCCCGCGACGAAGCCGGTCAGCCCCGAGCGCGCGCCGTTCGACAGCGCGAGCACGTCGATCGGCGCCTTCACGGCCGAACTCGTGATGTTGACGATCCGGCCGAAACCGCGGCCGATCATCCCGTCGACGGTCGCCCGGATCAGCTCGATCGGCGTCAGCATGTTCGCCTCCAGCGCGCGGATCCAGTCGTCGTGGGAAAAATCGCGGAAGTCGCCGGGCGGCGGGCCGCCGGCATTCGTCACGAGAATGTCCGGCTGCGGGCACGCGGCGAGCGCGGCCGCGCGGCCGTCCGGCGTCGTGATGTCGCACGCGACCGCAGTGACCGACACGTTCGCGCCGGCGCGGATCTCTTCCGCGGTTTCCTCCAGCGTGTCGCGCGTGCGCGCGACGATCACGAGGTTCGCGCCCTCGGCGGCCAGCGCTTCCGCGCAGCCACGCCCGAGGCCCTTGCTGGCCGCGCACACGAGCGCGGTCTTTCCTTCAATGCCGAGATCCATCGTCGCTTCCCTGGTGGCGCGCGTGCCGGCGCGGCCCCGCGTTGCCGCCGGCGGGCAGGCGAACGGGCGTGCGCGGCACGCGGATTGTCGAGAGACGTCGATAATATCCGGATCGCGCGGCGCGCCTTGGTAAAATTGCGGCCATAAGTGACGGCCGGCCCGTGCCCGCCGCCGCCCCCGATCCCCTTTTGCCGCCAAGGCACCCCGTCATGAAACAGGACAGCCGTTTCCCGAACCTCTTCATCACCGATCACCCGCTGATCCAGCACAAGCTCACGCACATGCGCGACAAGGACACGTCGACGCGCACGTTCCGCGAACTGCTGCGCGAGATCACGCTGCTGATGGGCTATGAGATCACCCGCAACCTGCCGATCACGACCAAGCGGGTCAAAACCCCGCTGGTGGCGGTCGACGCGCCGGTGATCGCGGGCAAGAAGCTCGCGATCGTGCCCGTGCTGCGCGCGGGCATCGGAATGTCGGACGGGCTGCTCGACCTGGTGCCGTCGGCGCGCGTCGGCCACATCGGTGTGTACCGCGCCGAGGATCACCGCCCGGTCGAATACCTGGTGCGCCTGCCGGACCTGGAAGACCGCATCTTCATCCTGTGCGACCCGATGGTCGCGACCGGCTATTCGGCCGTGCATGCGGTCGACGTGCTCAAGCGCCGCAACGTGCCGGCCGCGAACATCATGTTCGTCGCGCTGGTCGCCGCGCCCGAGGGCGTGCAGGTGTTCCAGGACGCGCACCCGGACGTGAAGCTGTTCGTCGCGTCGCTCGACTCGCACCTGAACGAGCACGCGTACATCGTGCCGGGCCTGGGCGACGCCGGCGACCGCCTGTTCGGCACCAAGAACTGACCGAACCGGGCGGCCGGCGCCGTCGCGCCGCGCATCCCGGCGCGCCGCGACGGCCGCCCCGGCCGTTCGGCCATGCGCGGCGGCCCCGAACCGGCGGTCGCCGCGTGATAAAATCACGTTCCACTCGACACGCGCGGCCCCGCGGCTTCATGCCCGCCGACACGGCCGCCGATTCAACGACACATTGCAACAATCGCCCGCGCTGCGCGCCCGGGCACGGAGAAAGGTATGGCTGGTCATTCGAAATGGGCCAACATCAAGCATAAGAAGGCTGCGGCCGACGCGAAGCGCGGCAAGATCTGGACCCGCCTGATCAAGGAAATCCAGGTGGCGGCGCGCCTCGGCGGCGGCGACGTCAACTCGAACCCGCGCCTGCGTCTCGCGGTCGACAAGGCAGCCGACGCGAACATGCCGAAGGACAACGTCAAGCGCGCGATCGACCGCGGCGTCGGCGGCGCGGACGGCGCGAACTACGAAGAGATCCGTTACGAAGGCTACGGCATCAGCGGCGCGGCGATCATCGTCGACACGCTGACCGACAACCGCACCCGCACGGTCGCGGAAGTCCGCCACGCATTCTCGAAGTTCGGCGGCAACATGGGCACCGACGGCTCGGTCGCATTCATGTTCGATCACGTCGGCCAGTTCCTGTTCGCGCCCGGCACGTCGGAAGACGCGCTGATGGAAGCCGCGCTCGAAGCCGGCGCGAACGACGTGAACACGAACGACGACGGCTCGATCGAAGTGCTGTGCGACTGGCAGGCGTTCTCGGCGGTGAAGGATGCACTCGAAGCCGCGGGCTTCAAGGCCGAACTCGCCGAAGTGACGATGAAGCCGCAGAACGAAGTCGAATTCACCGGCGACGACGCGGCGAAGATGCAGAAGCTCCTGGACGCACTCGAGAACCTCGACGACGTGCAGGACGTGTATACGAACGCCGTCATCGTCGAGGAATGAGATGCCGGCCGCCGTGCGCAGCGTTGCGACGGCGGCCCGACCGATTTCGCGGCCGGCGCGCCTGAGCGTGCCGGCCGCCCTGTTTTCTAGTCTGCGGGGAATCCCATGAAACTACTCGTCGTCGGTTCCGGCGGCCGCGAACATGCGCTGGCGTGGAAGCTCGCGCAGTCGCCGCGCGTCCAGATGGTCTACGTCGCGCCCGGCAATGGCGGCACGGCGCAGGACGAGCGTCTGAAGAACGTCGACATCACGTCGCTCGACGAACTCGCCGATTTCGCGGAACGCGAAGGCGTCGCGTTCACGCTCGTCGGGCCGGAAGCACCGCTCGCGGCCGGCATCGTCAACCTGTTCCGCGCGCGCGGCCTGAAGGTGTTCGGCCCGACCCGCGAAGCCGCGCAGCTCGAAAGCTCGAAGGATTTCGCGAAGGCGTTCATGAAGCGCCACGGCATCCCGACCGCCGACTACGAAACCTTCGCCGACGCGGCCGCCGCCCACGCATACATCGACGCGAAGGGTGCGCCGATCGTCGTGAAGGCCGACGGCCTCGCGGCCGGCAAGGGCGTCGTCGTCGCGATGACGCTGGAAGAAGCGCATGCGGCCGTCGACATGATGCTGTCGGGCAACAAGCTGGGCGACGCCGGCGCACGCGTCGTGATCGAGGAATTCCTCGATGGCGAGGAAGCCAGCTTCATCGTGATGGTCGACGGCAAGCACGCGCTGGCGCTGGCTTCCAGCCAGGACCACAAGCGCCTGCTCGACGAAGATCGCGGCCCGAACACCGGTGGCATGGGCGCGTATTCGCCCGCGCCGATCGTCACGCCGCAGATGCACGCACGCGTGATGCGCGAGATCATCATGCCGACCGTGCGCGGGATGGAGAAGGACGGCATCCGCTTCACGGGCTTCCTGTACGCGGGCCTGATGATCGACAAGGACGGCAATCCGCGCACGCTCGAGTTCAACTGCCGGATGGGCGACCCGGAAACGCAGCCGATCATGGCGCGCCTGAAGAGCGATTTCTCGAAGGTCGTCGAGCAGGCGATCGCGGGCACGCTCGACACCGTCGAGCTCGACTGGGATCGCCGCACCGCGCTCGGCGTCGTGCTGGCCGCGCACGGTTATCCGGACACGCCGCGCAAGGGCGACCGCATCAACGGGATCCCGGCCGAGACCGCACAGGCCGTGACGTTCCATGCGGGCACGACACTCGCCGACGGCGACAAGCTCGTGACGTCCGGCGGCCGCGTGCTGTGCGTGGTCGGCCTCGCCGATTCGGTGCGCGAAGCGCAGCAGCATGCGTACGACACGATCAACCAGATCAATTTCGAAGGCATGCAGTACCGCCGCGACATCGGCTTTCGCGCGCTCAACCGCAAGAGCGCGTGACGTCGCCATCGCCGCCCCGCGCCCTCGCGGCGGCGGCCCGTCTGCCGGGGTTCGATAGAATGCCCGGCAGACGCTTTTTTTACGGCCCCCGCTCAGGGCGGGGGCAGCCAGTCCAGACATGACCGATTCGACCTACGACGTGACGCGTGTGCGCACGTACCTCCAGGGCCTGCAGACACGTATCGCCGACGCGCTCGGCGCGCTCGACGGCACGCCGCTCGCGACCGACACGTGGCAGCGCGGGCCGGCCGAACGCCTGCGCGGCGGCGGCTGCACGCGGATTCTCGAAGGCGGCCGCGTGTTCGAACGCGCGGGAATCGGCTTTTCCGACGTCGCGGGCGACGCGCTGCCGCCGTCGGCGAGCGCGGCGCGCCCGCAGCTCGCGGGCCGCGGCTTCGAGGCGCTCGGCGTGTCGCTCGTGCTGCACCCGCGCAATCCGTACTGCCCGACCGTGCACATGAACGTGCGGATGCTGATCGCGACGAAACCGGGCGAGGCCCCCGTGTTCTGGTTCGGCGGCGGCATGGATCTGACACCGGTTTACGGTTTCGAGGACGACGCGCGGCACTTCCACCAGACCTGCAAGGATGCGCTCGACCCGTTCGGCATCGAGCTCTACCCGCGCTTCAAGCAATGGTGCGACGAATACTTCTTCCTGAAGCACCGCAACGAGATGCGCGGCATCGGCGGGATCTTCTTCGACGATTTCTCGGAGCCCGGTTTCGAACGCTCGTTTGACATGATGCAAAGCGTCGGCGATGCGTTCCTGCAGGCTTACCTGCCGATCGTCGAGCGCCGCGCCGGGCTGCCGTATGGCGAGCGCGAGCGCAACTTCCAGGCATACCGCCGCGGCCGCTACGTCGAATTCAACCTCGTGTTCGACCGCGGCACGCTGTTCGGCCTGCAAAGCGGCGGCCGGACCGAGTCGATCCTGATGTCGATGCCGCCGGTCGCGAACTGGCGCTACAACTGGCAGCCCGAGCCGGGTTCGCCGGAAGCGCGCCTGACCAGCGACTTCCTCGTGCCGCGCGACTGGGTCTGAGCCCGCGCGCCCCCGCTGCCCCAACGAAAGGACGCCGTTTCTGGACACCACCACCCGCCCCGCCCCGCTGCCGCGTCGTATCGGCTTGCTGGGCGGTACTTTCGACCCGATCCACGACGGCCATCTCGCGCTCGCGCGCCGGTTCGCCGGGCTGCTCGACCTGACCGAACTCGTGTTGCTGCCCGCCGGGCAGCCGTACCAGAAGCGCGACGTGTCGGCCGCCGAGCACCGGCTCGCGATGACGCGCGCGGCCGCCGCCACGCTGTCCGTGCCGGGCGTGAGCGTGACCGTCGCCACCGACGAGATCGAGCACACCGGCCCGACCTACACGGTCGAGACGCTCGCGCGCTGGCGCGAGCGGATCGGCCCGGATGCGTCGCTGTCGCTGCTGATCGGCGCCGACCAGCTCGTGCGCCTCGATACGTGGCGCGACTGGCGCACGCTGTTCGACTACGCGCACATCGGCGTGTCGACGCGCCCGGGCTTCGAGCTCGGCGCGGCGCCGCCGGACGTCGCGCGGGAGATCGCCGCGCGGCAGGCCGGCGCCGACGTGCTCAAGGCCACGCCGGCAGGCCGCCTGCTGATCGATACGACCCTTTCGTTCGACATCGCCGCGACCGACATCCGCACGCACCTGCGCGAATGCATCGCGCGCCATGCGCAAATGCCCGACGCGTCGGCCGAACATGTGCCGGCCGCCGTATGGGCCTATATTCTTCAACATCGCCTCTACCATTCCTGAATCCATGGATATTCGTAAACTGCAGCGCGTGATCGTCGACGCCCTCGAAGACGTCAAGGCGCAAGACATCAAGGTGTTCAACACCAGCCACCTGACCGAACTGTTCGACCGCGTGGTCGTCGCATCGGGCACCTCCAACCGCCAGACCAAGGCCCTCGCGTCGAACGTGCGCGACAAGGTCAAGGAAGCCGGCGGCGACGTCGTCAGCTCCGAAGGCGAGGACACCGGCGAATGGGTGCTGGTCGACTGCGGCGACGCGGTCGTGCACATCCTGCAACCGGCGCTGCGCCAGTACTACAACCTCGAGGAAATCTGGGGCGACAAGCCCGTGCGGATGAAGCTCGGCGGCGGCAAGGGCAACGGCTTCGCCACGGCGAGCGAAGACGACGAGGAAGAGGAAGAAGCGCCCGCACGCCCGGCGCGCAAGACGGCCGCCCGCCGCCGTTAAGCCGTCACGCGTCTCCCGATGAAGCTTTTCATCCTCGCGGTCGGCCACAAGATGCCGGGCTGGATCGCATCCGGCTTCGACGAATACACGAAGCGGATGCCGCCCGAACTGCGCATCGAGTTGCGCGAAATCAAGCCTGAACTGCGTTCGGGCGGCCGCAGCGCCGAAAGCGTGATGGCGGCCGAGCGGCAGAAGATCGAGGCCGCGCTGCCGAAGGGCGCGCGCATCGTCGCGCTCGACGAGCGCGGCCGCGACTGGACCACGATGCAGCTCGCGCAGGCGCTGCCCGGCTGGCAGCAGGACGGCCGCGACGTCGCGTTCGTGATCGGCGGCGCCGACGGGCTCGATCCGGACCTGAAAGCGCGCGCCGACGTGCTGCTACGTATCTCGAGCATGACGCTGCCGCACGGCATGGTGCGCGTGCTGCTCGCCGAACAGCTTTACCGGGCGTGGAGCATCACGCAGAATCACCCCTACCACCGCGCATGACGTGTCGTCCTCGAGACGCGCGCCGCGCGCGCTCAACGAGATAACGACACCATGCCGTCCAGCACGTCCCCCGCGCTTTTTCCGACCCCGCTTTTCCAGACGCTTTACCTCGCTTCGCAAAGCCCGCGCCGCCAGGAGCTGCTGCAGCAGATCGGCGTACGCTTCGAGCTGCTGCTGCCGCGTCCCGACGAGGACGCCGAGGCGCTCGAAGCCGAACTGCCCGGCGAAGCCGCCGACGCGTATGTGCGGCGCGTGACCGTCGCGAAAGCCGAGGCCGCGCGTGCGCGCCTCGTCGCGAGCGGCAAGCCGGCCGCGCCGGTGCTGGTGGCCGATACGACCGTGACGATCGACGGCGCGATCCTCGGCAAGCCGGCCGACGCCGACGATGCGCTCGCGATGCTCACCCGCCTCGCCGGCCGCGAACACGCAGTATTGACCGCCGTCGCCGTGATCGATGCCAGCGGCGAACTGCTGCCGCCCGCGCTGTCGCGGTCGTCGGTGCGCTTCGCGGCCGCGTCGCGCGACGCGTACGCGCGCTACGTCGAAACCGGCGAGCCGTTCGGCAAGGCCGGCGCGTACGCGATCCAGGGCCGCGCGGCCGAATTCATCGAGCGAATCGACGGATCCCATTCAGGTATCATGGGTCTGCCCCTTTTTGAGACTGCCGCGCTGCTGCGTACCGCACGCGTCGCCTTCTGAGCCGCCCATGAACGAAGAAATCCTGATCAACCTCACGCCGCAGGAAACGCGCGTCGCACTCGTCCAGCAAGGCGCGGTGCAGGAGCTTCACGTCGAGCGCACGCTGTCGCGCGGGCGGGTCGGCAACATCTATCTCGGCAAGGTCGTGCGCGTGCTGCCCGGCATGCAGTCGGCGTTCATCGACATCGGCCTCGAGCGCGCGGCGTTCCTGCACGTCGCCGACATCTGGCATCCGCGCCTCGCGGGCGAGCCGCAGTCGGGCACGCCGCACCAGCCGATCGAGAAGATCGTGTTCGAGGGGCAGACGCTGATGGTGCAGGTGATCAAGGATCCGATCGGCACGAAGGGCGCGCGGCTGTCGACGCAGGTCAGCATCGCGGGCCGCACGCTCGTCTACCTGCCGCAAGAGCCGCATATCGGCATCTCGCAGAAGATCGAGAGCGAGGCCGAGCGCGAGGCCGTGCGCGCACGCCTGACGGCCGTGATCCCGCCGGACGAGAAAGGCGGCTACATCGTGCGCACGATCGCCGAGGACGCCACCTCCGACGAGTTGGCCGGCGACGTCACGTACCTGCGCAAGACCTGGGCGACGATCGTCGCGCAAGCGCAGCGGCTGCCGGCGACGAGCCTGCTGTACCAGGATCTCGATCTCGCGCAGCGCGTGCTGCGCGATTTCGCGAACGACGACACGACGCGCATCCAGGTCGATTCGCGCGAGACGTACCAGCGCCTCGCGGAATTCGCGGGCGAGTTCACGCCGGCCGTGAGCCCGAAGCTGCATCACTACACGGGCGAACGGCCGCTGTTCGACCTGTACAACATCGAGGCGGAGATCCAGCGCGCGCTGTCGCGCCGCGTCGACCTGAAGTCGGGCGGTTACCTGATGATCGACCAGACGGAAGCGATGACGACGATCGACGTGAACACGGGCGGCTATGTCGGCGCGCGCAACTTCGACGACACGATCTTCAAGACCAACCTCGAGGCCGCGCACACGATCGCGCGGCAGCTGCGGCTGCGCAACCTCGGCGGGATCATCATCATCGACTTCATCGACATGGAGAACGCCGAGCATCGCGACGCGGTGCTGTCCGAGCTGAAGAAGGCGCTGTCGCGCGACCGCACGCGCGTGACAGTCAATACCTTTTCGCAGCTCGGGCTCGTCGAGATGACGCGCAAGCGCACGCGCGAGTCGCTCGCGCACGTGCTGTGCGAACCATGCCCGACCTGCCAGGGCAAGGGCCAGGTGAAGACGTCGCGCACCGTGTGCTACGACATCCTGCGCGAGATCCTGCGCGAATCGCGGCAGTTCAACCCGCGCGAGTTTCGCGTGATCGCCGCACAGCAGGTGATCGACCTGTTCCTCGACGAGGAATCGCAGCATCTCGCGATGCTGATCGACTTCATCGGCAAGCCGGTGTCGCTGCAGGTCGAATCGAATCTGAGCCAGGAGCAGTACGATATCGTGCTGATGTGACGGTGCGTTCTTGTGCGGTTGCGCGATGCCTGCCCGGCGCGGCACGGATTTCCGCACCTGCATGCATCGCCGAACGGCTATTCCTCGCCGGTTGCTTTCCGTGCGAAGCGCTCGATTGCGTCGCTATCCCATCGGCCGAGACGCATCGCTTCTTCCAGCATGCCGAGTGTCAGGGGTACGCGCGGCGGCTTGCGATAACGCTCCGAAAACAGCGCGAGAAACGTCGTCACCATGTCTTGCCCCTCAGGACCGAAGTAGCGGTCGTAGGGGAACTCAGAGACATGCACGCCGAACGTTTCTGCCCATGTGTCGATGAACTCGACTGCGTCGACTCCGGTCACGCCCAGATCCTCTTCGAGGCGCGACGATGGTTCGATCCTCAGCTGACCGCCGAACAACGGTCGACCAAGCTCTTCACGTGTAAATATGGCCAGCTTTTCCCACGTATCGGTCGGCACGATCAGAACACCCTGTCTTCTGGTTTGGCGACGGCGTTGTACCGGCGCACCGTGCTGAACATGATGACGGCTGCAGGCGTGAGATCCTCACGCCCGTCGTACGCATGGCGATTGTCCGACATACGGCCCTCGTCGTTGTTCGAATGACCGCAGACCTTAGCAAAGCCGAACACGCTCGCCATCCCTGTATCATTCGGTCAGGCGCGCAATAGGCCGCTTGACCAGGCCGCACGGCGAACGGCGCCTCGCGCAATTGTTTAAGAACAGTTTCGGGCACTGTCCCGCGATACGCCCGCTTTCGCCTCCAGCCTCGCCCATGCCGCACGTCGACAGGGTGCCCGCGCCATCTGCCGCGCTATCCTTTCTCACCTCTCATTCACTCAGCACACACCATGAGCCAAGGCCACAACCGCCGCCAGCGCAAGAAACTCCACATCGGCGAATTCCAGGAACTCTCGTTCAACGCCACCGCGCATTACCGCAACGACATGACCGACCTCGAGCGCGGCCAGTTAATCGACGCATTCATCGACTTCGTCGAAGCGAACGGGCTGCTGACCGTCGCGTCCGCGGACGAAGGCATCGGCGCGTACGTGATCTCCGGCGCGCCGCGCGGCACGACGACCGACGCCGATCGCGAGCTCGTGCGCGGATGGCTGGCCGCCCGTCCGGAACTGAAGGACGTCCAGGTCAGCGAATTCGCCGATGCGTGGTATCCGGACGCCTGATTTCCCGGGTTCACGCTGCTTCGGACAACGCCCGTGCCCGCCCGTCATGACGGCGGGCCAGGCCGGCGCTGCTGCTTCCGAATGATCATGATGGCCGCTGGCGTTGCGGCGCCGATGTCGCTATCCGCGTAGCCGAGCCAACGCACCGACGGCAGCGGCGCCGGTGCCCGCATCGTCGTCGATCAGTCGCGGGAGCCCCCCGCGACGGCCTCCGATCCCTTCCTTTTCCCCACGGTCCGCCTGCAACAAGCCATCGATATCGGTCCTGAAAGCAAGACACGTTAAACTCTCACCTCGCGTGGTGCGCCGCCCGCACCCGCCATCCATCGCCAGCCGCGTGCCCTCGGGCCGCCCCCGACCCATGGAGTGAGTGTCAATGAGCGGCGGACTCCCGTTTCCCGCATCCTGCAAGTCGTTGCCGTCCTCGACGGTCTTCCTGATTCTCGCCGTCGCCGCGTTGCTGTCCGGCTGCGGGCTGCTGCCGGTCCAGAACCCGCCCGCGCCGATCAGCGAGGCGCTCGTCGAGCCTGTCGAGGAAACCGCCGGCGAGCCGCTGACGATGCCGCCCGTGCCCGCGCCGACGCACCCGGAGGAACCGGAAGCGCCGAAGAAGCCGCACCGCGAGGTGACGCGGCCCAAGCCCGTGCAGCGCCCCGAATCGCCGACCCCGCCGCCGCCTCCGCCCCCGCCGCTCGTCGCGACGCGCTCGCTCGACCGTACCCAGATCCATGCGCTGCTCGACAGCGAAGTCGCGCGCCGCAACGGCAAGGTGGTCGGTCGCGCAGTCGACATGGTGGTCGACGCGAGCGGCAAGCCGCGCGAGATGATCGTCAACCTGCAGGGCTTCATGGGGATCGGCGACCGCAAGGTCATCTTCCCGTGGAACGTGTTCCGCTTCACGCCGGGCGGCAAACAGGAGCCGATCGTGCTCGACGTGCCGTCGGGCGACCTGCCGCCCGCCGCGCGGCCGAAGGCCGTGCCGCTGTCGGGCTCGGCCGCGGCGTCGCCGGCGACGCGGCTGCCGATGCTCGACAGCGATGTCGAGCGCCCGAACGGCACGAAGATCGGCCGCATCGTCGACGTGCTGATCGACCGCGGCGCCCAGCCGCAGGCCGTCGTGCTCGACCTCGGCGGCCTCGTCAATACCGACCGCCGTTCGATCGCCGCAAGCTGGGGCGCGCTGCGCTTCGTCACGCGCGACAAGGCGCTGCACCCGCAGCTCGACCTGAACGACGCGCAGATCAAGGCATCGCCGCCGTACGCGGCCGACAAGCCGATCGTCGCGGTCTTCCCGCCTGTTGCCCCGGCCGCGCCGGCTTCGTCTGCGAGTGCCACCCGATGACGATCAAGCATTCCGTCAGCGTTCGCAGTCTCCGCTCCCTCGACTGGCTCAACTTTTTCGTTGCAAACGTTCAAACCGGGTTCGGTCCGTTCATCGCGTCCTATCTCGCGTCGCACAAGTGGACGCAGGGCGAGATCGGCATGGTGCTGTCGATCGGCACGATCAGCGCGATGGTCAGCCAGGTACCGGGCGGCGCGGCCGTCGATGCGCTGAAGAACAAGAAAGGCGCGGCCGCGTGGGCGATCGCGGCCATCATCCTGTCCGCGGTGCTGCTCGCGTCGAGCCCGACGATCGTGCCGGTGATCGCGGCCGAGGTGTTCCACGGCTTCGCGAGCTGCATGCTGGTGCCGGCGATGGCCGCGATCTCGTTCTCGCTCGTCGGCCGCGCCGACCTCGGCGACCGGCTCGGCCGCAACGCGCGCTGGGCATCGATCGGCAGTGCGGTCGCGGCGGGCCTGATGGGGCTGACCGGCGAATACTTCTCCGCGCGCGCGGTGTTCTGGCTGACCGCCGTGCTGGCGCTGCCCGCGCTGTTCGCACTTGCGATGATCCAGCCGACGCACCAGGTGATTCCGCAGTCGTCGAAGCCTGACGACCTCGACGAAGCCGGCGAGCGCGAAACGCTGCTCGAGCTGCTGCGCGACCGCCGGATGCTGATCTTCGCGGCCTGCGTCGTGCTGTTCCACCTGTCGAACGCCGCGATGCTGAACCTCGCTGCCGGCGAAGTCACGGCCGGGATGGGCGAGAACGTGCAGCTCGTGATCGCCGCGTGCATCATCGTGCCGCAGGCGATCGTCGCGATGCTGTCGCCGTGGGTCGGCCGCTCCGCGCAGCGCTGGGGGCGCCGGCCGATCCTGCTGCTCGGCTTCTCCGCGCTGCCGGTGCGCGCGCTGCTGTTCGCCGGCGTCAGCAGCCCGTACCTGCTCGTGCCGGTGCAGATGCTCGACGGCATCAGCGCGGCCGTGTTCGGCGTGATGCTGCCGCTGATCGCGGCCGACGTCGCGGGCGGCAAGGGCCGCTACAACCTGTGTATCGGGCTGTTCGGGCTCGCCGCCGGGATCGGCGCGACGCTCAGCACGGCCGTGGCCGGCTACGTCGCCGATCACTTCGGCAACGCGGTCAGCTTCTTCGGGCTCGCGGCCGCCGGCGCGCTCGCGGTGCTGCTGGTCTGGCTCGTGATGCCCGAAACTCGCGTCGAGAACGGCGATGCGACGACCGACGAACCGGCGCCCGCCTCGCCCGAACAGGCGCATTGACGGCGGCGCGCCGCCGCTACCCGCTTCTTGGCCGACGCACGATGGATACGATCAGGACACTCAACGAAGCCCGCCAGCAGATCCAGCAGTCGATCTTCGATCTGTTCAAGGGGCTGTCATTCAGCGAGCGGCTCGCGCAAGGCGGGCTGATGGCGCTGCAGGCCGTCTGCGGCGCGTGCCTCGCGTATGCGATCGGCCGCGCGATGCATACCGAGCAGGCCGTGTGGGCGGCGATCACCGCGATCGCCGTCACGCAGCACAACTACTCGGACACGATGTCGCTGTCGCGCGACCAGTTCATCGGCGCGATGGTCGGCGGCATCCTCGGCTTCGCCGGTGCGGCGCTGGGCGGCGATCGCCTCGTCGCGTATGCGATCACGGTCGCGGTCGTGATCGTCTGCTGCTGGTGCCTGAACATCGGCAGCGCGGCACGGCTCGGTGGCGTGACCGCGACGATCGTGCTGCTGTTCCCGGGCAATGGCCCGCTGTGGGACGTTCCGCTGATCCGGCTCGGCGAAGTGGCGCTCGGCACGGTGTGTGCGCTGGGCGTGTGCTGGGTGATGTCGAGAATCGAGCGGCGCTGGTTCCGCCGCGCGGCGGCAAAGTGACGCGGTGCCGGGCAACGCGCCCGGCAGCCGGATGAACGATCGGAACGCTGCGTGACGGTTACGGACCGGGTTACGGACCGACCCGCAGCACGATGCCCGAGCCGATCTGCACGAGCAGGTAGTCGCCGCCGACGCCGACCCAGTGATAGCCGCGCGGCGGCGCACTCAGGCGGTAGCCGCGCCAGTCGTCGACCACATACTGGCGATCGCGGAACTCCTCCGGCAGCCGGTCGCCCCTGTGCCAGTCGCGGCGCGGCTGGTCGGCCCAGCGCGGCGGCACGTCTTCAGCGCGGCCGGGCCCTTTGCGCATGTCGTGCTTGTCGTGCCCGTACGCATGGCCATTGCCATGATCATGCCGCCGGTCGTCCTGCTGTGCGCTGGCCAACGTCGACGCCGCCAACGCGGCGGCCATGAACAAAACGGCAAGAATCGGGTGCCTTGTTACCATCATCCACCTCCCGTCGAACCGCCGGCGCCGGGATGACGCCACGGCCGGACAAGGCTAGCACAGCTCGCAGGGCCCGCCGGTTGCGCGGCGTCACGCACGAGGCAGCGGGTATACTCTCGCTCACCTTCGATCCGAACGATTTTTCATGGCTGAACCTACGCTCGGCGTCGCCATCATCGCCCACAACGCGGCCCGCCGGCTCGCGCAGTGCCTCGACGCGCTCGCCTTCGCGGACGACGTCGTTGTCGTCGACGGCGGCAGCACCGACGACACCGTCGAGATCGCCCGCGCGCATGGCGCCCGGGTGATCGTCGCCGCCGACTGGCCGGGCTTCGGCCCGCAGAAGAATCGCGCACTCGCGGCGCTGTCGACCGACTGGGTGCTGTCGATCGATACCGACGAAGTCGTGTCGGACGAACTGGCCGCATCGATCCGTGCTGCGATCGGCGCGCCGCGGGCCGACGTCTATGCGATCGATCGCCTGTCGGCATTTTGCGGCACCTGGGTGCATCACAGCGGCTGGTATCCGGACTGGATACCGCGCCTGTTCCGGCGCAACGCCGCCCGCTTCTCGGACGACCTCGTCCACGAGCGGCTGGTGTTCGACGGCCGCGCCGAGCGGCTCGACGGCAGGCTGCTCCATTATTCGTACGACGACCTCGAAGCGGTGCTGCGCAAACTCGACGCGTATTCGAGCGCCGGTGCACGACAGCGCCGCGCGGCCGGCGAGCGGGCGACGGTCGGCAAGGCCATCCGGCGGGGGATCTGGGCGTTCGTGCGGACCTACGTCATCCGCCGCGGGTTCCTCGACGGGCGTGCGGGACTGATGATCGCGGTATTCAACGCGGAGACGGTGTACTACCGCTTCCTGAAGCTCGCGCACGACGACACGCACGCGTCTGGCCGCTAGGCGGTCACGGCGGGCAATGCGCCGACGGCGCGCGGGTTACGCGCCGCTGCGCGGCAACGCCGACACGTCGATCACCGATTCGCGCGGAGCCTCGAAGGCCGGCCGGCCTTCGACGAGCGCCGTCGCGACGGCAATCACGCGCTGCGCGGAGAGTTCCGTCAGGCAGCGGCTCCAGCTTTCGAGATGACGGTCGCAGCCTTCGAGCTTGCAGGGCACGCACTCGCCGTCGCCTTGCATCAGATAGACGTTGCCGCGCTCTGCCGAGCCGCGCAGCGGCCAAGGCTCGTCGTGCGCGGGCCAGTTGGCGGGCCACGGCCCCCAGCGTACCGGGTTGGATGGCCCGAATAGCGCGAGCGTCGGCGTCCCGCACGCGGCAGCGACGTGGGTCGCGCCGGTGTCCGGCCCCACGAACAGCCGTGCCCGGCGAATCAGTTCGGCGGTCTCGCCGAACGTCAGGCGTCCGACGAAATTCGCGACCGGCTCGCCCGCGGCAGCCACGATCCGCTGCGCATACTCGATCTCCGCCGCGCCCGGCCCACCGCTCAGCGCGACGTCGAAGCCGCTTGCGCGCGCCCAGCGGATCAGTTCGACCCAGCCGTCCTCGCGCCACTGTTTGTAACGGAACATCGGGGATGGGTGCAGCACGATGTGCTGTCGCGTACTCGACAGCGCGGCCGGCCCATACAGCAGCGTGTCGAAGCGCGCGATGCGCGCCGGATCGGTGCCGATGCCGGGGGCGACCACTTCCGCGCAAGGCGTCACGCCGAGCGCTTCGGCAATCGCGAGACTGCTCGTCACCGTATGGACCTCGCCGTGCCGGTTGAGCGCGATACCGTCCAGCATGAAACGCGTCAGCCGCGTGACCCGCTCCGGATCGACGAGCCCCACGCGCCGGCGCCCGCCGAACCATGTATAGAAACGGGCGCGATCCGAGCTGATCGCCGCGCATGCGAGGTCGTAGCGCCGCCACAGCCTGAAAGCGTCGGCGAACCGCTCGCGCGGCTTCGCTCGCTGGGCGACGACGATCACGCGACGGATGTCGGGGTTGTGCTCGAGCACGCCTTCGGTGCCCTTGAACACGATCATGTCGATCTGTGCGTCGGGCCAGCGCCGCTTCAGCGAACGGACCAGCGGCGTCGCCAGCAGCACGTCGCCGATCCGGCGGGTGCAGGAAACGAGAATGCTGCGTGGCGGCGCATCGAGCGTGAGGGGAACAGTCACGGCAGGTGTCGGTGAATCAGAACACACCATTTTAGCGAAATCGCCTGTAGCAAACCATCGAACACCAGTCGTTACGCCGTAAGCAAGCCATCGATGAGCGATGCGATTCGCCGGTTCGCGGCCGCCACGTCGAGCGAGGCGACCTTCGCCGCTGCGCCTGCCGCGAGCGACGCGCGCAGGGACGCATCGGTGACGATCCGCTCGAGCGCGGCCGACATCGCGTCGATATCGCCAACCGCCACAAGCAGGCCCGCGTTGCCGTCGTCCAGCAGGTCGCGCGGCCCCGTCGGGCAATCTGCCGCCAGAACCGGCGTACCGAGCGCCATCGCCTCGCCGAGCACCATCGGTGCGCCCTCGTAGCGGCTGCTGAGCACCAGTGCGTCGGCCGCGCGAATGAACGGGAACGGATTCGCGCAATAGCCGACAAAGGTGACGGCATCGCGCACTCCCAATTCCGCAGCCAGTTGCTCGAGCGTCCGGCGGTCCGGGCCGTCACCGAGCAGCACAAGCGCCGGGACGTCCGCACTGCGTGCGCGCCACCTCGCGTAGGCGTGCAGCAATGTGCGGTGATCTTTCTGTCCTTCGTCGAGCCGGGCGACCGATACGACGAAGCGGCTCGCCGGCCGCTCGAAATCAGCCTCGGCGCGGCGACGGATCACATTTACGTCGATCACGTTCGGCAGATCGGCGATCCGCACGCCGGCCCCGGCGAACATCTTCTCCGCCTCACGCCGCATCGCGGGCGTGAGCATGGCGATCGCCGCATAGCACGCATACTGTCGCGTGCGCCGAGCCATGTATGCATCGCTCTTGTTCCCGAAGCGCGCAACGAAGCTGTAATGGCTCACACCGAACCAGCGCGCAGAGCCGCGACCGGCTATACGCCGCAGTGAAAAGTCGAAATCGCAGACGACGTCGAAGCCGGCCGCGATCCGCAGGAAACGACGCGCGACGAGCGAACGAACTGCTACGTGGGTCATCAGCTTGTGCGCCAGCTTCTCGCCGAAGCGTAGCCGCCGGCGGCGCTCGACCTGATGCAGCACATGCGACCAGCGAGCCTCCGCCAGCACGTGAACCGGTACGTCAGCGGGAATCGCGCCGCTGCGTCGCAGCGCATCGAGATCGTCGGTCGGGAACGCCACCGACAACGCGGGCGCGAACTGGCGACGATCCAGCGCATTCAGCCATGCGACCAGCGCGGTTTCCGTGCCGCCCCGCCCGAAGTCGTCGATATGGAACAGCAATCGCACGGGCTTGCCGTTCGCGATCGGCCTGCCTGCTTCGGCGCGGCTTGCGATGGCGTTCACGACGCGCTTCCCGGCTGCGCGCGACGCACGCCTGCGCGTCGCTCGCCATACCCGAGCATCAGCCCGGCAAATGCCCAGAATGCCAGGATCGTCGTCTGCCACATGAAATCGTCCACCAGATTCTTCGTGACCATCCCGACAACAAGCGCGATGCCGCCCACCGCGATCCACGGCTCGACCTTGCGCAACCGCCAGAACGCGATGCCGAGCGTCGCCAGCAGCAGCGCCTCCAGCGTCAGCCCAATGCGTCCGGTCTGCAGCCACGTATTCAGGAAAAGATTGTGCGCGTGCGTCAGCGCCTGTGGTTCGAGCGCCAGCAACTCGGGCGGCATCTCGCTGCGGTAGGCCATTCCCGGCACCGGTTTGCCGAAACCAATACCGAGCCATGTGTGCCGACTGCCCTGCTCGTCATAGAACTTCCACAGCTTGGGTCGTGTGTCCGACGACAGCGTGTCGCCGACTGCGGTCATGCCGGGCGGCACATACAGCCGCACGCCGGCGATCGAGATGTCGCGCGACGCGGCCAGCGGCGGCTGCGAATCGTGATAGCGCAGCCGCGCACTAATTTCGAGCGTACCGATCGCACCGGCGCCGACGACGACCGCTGCCAGGGCCGCCAGCAGCAGATGATGCCGGTACAGCGGATAAAGACCGATCAGCAACACCACCGCGGCAGCAGGCCAGAAGAAGCGATTGAGGGTGGCAAGCCCGACCATCCCGCAAAACACGAGTCCCGTCACGCCGACCCAGCGCCAGCCGCGCTTGGGTACGAAGAACGCGCAAAACAGCGCCATTGCGAACGCAACGAGCGTACTCGTATGCCCCACCCGTGCATAGAAGCGCAACGGGAATGTTTCGGGTGTCGGCGGCTGCAACTTGCCCCAGTAGATCACGCTGATCGCAGCAAGCAACGCGCACGCGAACCACACGGTCAGCGTGACGCGTTCCGGCCGCTCGACCCGCGTGCCGAACAGCCAGAAGCCCCAAAACGACAGCAGCGGATACACGACCTCGTCGAACCACGCATGCCGGCTGACGTCCGGAAACACCGACCAGCGGGTGGCCGCAAAACTCCAAGCCGCCCAGCCGACGATCGGGAGAAACAATGGCCACCGGAACACTGCCGGCCGCCCCCGCACGCAAGCGGCACCGATCAGCGCAATCCCGACCAGCACCATGCTGCAGTTCACGAACGCCGCCATGTGCCCGAACATGACCGCGAACATCAGAACGGGGCAGCCAATCCACAGAAGACGCTCCATACGCGCCGCAATTACAGTCATCGAACTTGCACCAGAACTTGTTGCAGTGCGCCACGGACCGCGTCCACCGACAGCCCGCTCATGCATCCCGCGCAGCCGTCGTGCCACGCGACGCATGTCGTGGCGTCGCGGTCACATCTCCGAATCCACTGGACGTGACGCCGGAAAATATAGGGTTGATCGCGGCATGGCATGTCCGCGATCGTTACGGCGGCGAACGGAACGTCGCGCCAGTAGCGTCCGGCACCGTGAACCAACGCGCTGCCAGGCCCGAACAGCGTGACGGTCGGTACGCCGACGAGGCGCGCGAGATGCGCGACGCCCGTATCGGGGCAGACAACTGCCCTGGCGCCCGCATAGAGATGCCAAAGATCGGCGAGACCGAGTTTCCCGGCGAAGTTCGGCTGCCCGGCGCGCGGCCCGATCTGTTCGATCAGGTCGGCTTCGTTCTTGCCGCCACTCCACACCACCCGATAGCCGCCCGCCTCCATGTCGGCCGCCAGCGCTCGCCAGCGCTCGACCGGCCAGCGCTTGACCATCGTGCTGGCGCCCGGATGCAGCACCACGTATGGCCGCTCCCGAAGCGTCGCTGGCAACTCGACGCTCGGCGGCGGCACCGGCCAGTCGTCCGGCCGGTATGCACGTGGGGGAGGACCGTCGACCAGGTCTGCGATCAGGTCGCCCCACGCGGCCTGGGCATCGGGGTACGGGCGGGGCTCGTCGACCGGCCAGTTCTTCCACGCGGGAGAATCGCCGTCGTGCGCGACAATCCAGCGGCAGCCGGCCGCAAGCGCGAGCCAGCTGTGACGGTTGTCCGCTGCGACGAAGCCGAGATCATAAGGCCCCGATGCCAGCAAGCGGCGCACCGACACGGAGTCACGCGGATCGAAGGCCAACGCCTGAACGCCAAACGGTTCGCCCGCATACAGAGGTGCGATCGCCTTCGGACACGCGAGCGCGATGCGTGCGTGCGGGTATTGTTCGCGCAGCTTCGCCAGCAATGGTGTCAGCAACAGCGTGTCGCCGAGCAGAAGGTGATGCGCGATGAAAATGCTCGCCGGTTGCCGAGGCCTGCGCCGCAGCGGCTTGCACAGCAATCTCGGCAGAGCCCGCGCGAAGATGTGGATACGTCCGGGGAAACGGCTCATCGGTTAACAGCGGGCTGTCTCGATGGCAAAATTCGCGACGCGCATCGGCCCGCCGAACAGCCGAGTCGTCACACGAATCACCATGATCATTGTGAATTAAATAAGTATTTGCACGGAGCAAATCGCGCCGACCAACCGGCTCGAATCACCGGAGCGGAATGGCCAGCCGCACCACCCAAACAGGTCGCCAGAGTATACCATCGCCCCTTCGCGCCCCCGAACCGGAAGCCGTCTGACAAATTGCCCCTTGCAGGCCCGGACGCCGCTACGCCGGCGCCCAGGCCGCGCGGGCCAGCGCGAGCAATTGCTCGACATGATGGCGCACGCCTGGGTCGTAGCCTACCGCGTCGCGCGCGACGGCGACCCGGTCGCCGGCTCGCACACGGTTTGCGGCCGTCACCAGCACGGCGCGCAGCGCATCGACATCGTCCGCCGCGAACGTCAGCTTCGCAGGGTCCGCAATTACGTCATGGCAGCCGAGCGTGGGCGGCAAGATCACGGGCGTCCCGCACATAACTGACTCGATGCCGACCAGCCCGAACGGCTCGTATTTCGATGCAAGAATCGTGTAATCCGCCGCGCGGTATCCGTCCTCGATGTCTTTCACGTAGCCGATGTAGCGCAGTTGTGCCGATGTCCGCTCGGGCGGGCGGCCGGCCACCGCGACGACGATCGACGCGTCCGTACCCTGCAGCGCAGCCTCGATCAGCGGCAAGCCCTTGCGCACGTGGCTGCTCGACGGAAACAGCAGCACGACGTCGCGCTCGCCGAAACCGAAGCGGCGCCGCAACGCCTTGCGCTCATCGTCGCCGACAGGTGTGAAGCGCTGCGCATCGACGGGGGGATACAGCATGCGAATTCTGGCGTCATCGACGCCGTACAGCGTGCGCAGTTCGTCACGCATCATTTGCGAATGCGCGACAACATAGCGCGCATTCGCGTACTGCCGGCTCTCGAGCGCAATCTGGCGCCGGTCGAAATAGCCCGGTGCTCGGCCGATCGCACGCAAGAACCCTCGATGTGTGCCGCCGCAAATCGCGATCTCCGAGCAGACGACCCGATTACAGCCGATCAGCACATCAACGTCGGCCGCGCGGCGTGCACCGCGGAGCCGCCATGAGAACCATTCGTCGCGCAGCTTGCTGGGCAGGAACGATACGTTGATCCGATGCGGCTCGACGAGCCGCGCCTCCGGAATCGACGCGTCGACGGACCGCGCGAAGAACGCGGGCGTCACGCCCGCCTCCGCCATTCCCCGCGCGATATCGATCGCGTAGCGCTCGAGGCCGCCCCCGTGTTTCAGCGCATTGGCCGACAGACCGATCTTCATCCCGGCACTCGCGACACGAGCCCGCACGACACTCACCCGGCCTCCTGCTGGAACTGGATCCGATGCAGGTGGGCATACAGGCCACCGGATTCAAGCAGCGCCGCATGGCTGCCGCTCTCGACGATTCTGCCGCCGTCCATCACGAGAATCCGGTCTGCGCGCTCGATCGTCGACAGCCGGTGTGCGATCACTAGCGTCGTGCGGCCCTTCATCAGCGTCTCGAGCGCCGCCTGAACGTGACGCTCGGATTCGGAATCGAGTGCCGACGTCGCTTCGTCGAGAATCAGGATCGGCGCATCCTTGTAGATCGCGCGCGCAATCGCGAGGCGCTGGCGTTGGCCACCCGACAGGCGCATGCCGTTGTCGCCAACGAGCGTATCGAGCCCGTCGGGCATCGCTTCGACCGTACTGAGCAGATTCGCGGCGCGCAGCGCCGCCGTCACGCGTTCGCGGTCGGGGCTCTGCCCGTACGCGACGTTGCTCGCGATCGTGTCGTTGAACAGCACGACGTCCTGACTGACCATCGCAATCTGGTCACGCAAGTCACGTAACCGATACTCGGGTAACGCGACGCCGTCGACGAGGATCTCTCCGGATGTCGGATCGAAAAAGCGTGGCATCAGGTTGACAAGCGTCGTCTTGCCGCTGCCTGACGGCCCTGCGAGCGCGACCATCTCGCCAGGCGCCACGTCGAACGACACGCGGTCGAGCGTTGGCTTGCCGGTGCCGGCGTGATACGCGAACGACACGTCGTTGAAACGAACCCGGCCGGTCGCCCGCTCGAGCGGCTTACCGCCGCCTTCGGGTTCGCGTGGTTCATCGATCAGGCCAAAGATCAACTCGGCCGCCGTCATCCCGCGCTGAAGCGGCTGGTTCACGTCCATCAGGTGCTTGAGCGGCGAAATGATCAGCAGCATCGCGGTGACGAATGCGACAAAGCCACCAACCGTCGTCTGGTCGTTCGAGGACTGCACGACGGCAATCGTCAACACGACAGCAAGCGCGATCGACGCGAGAAACTGCGTGAGCGGCTGCGCAAGCCCCCCCGACACGATCATCCTCATCGAATAGCCGCGCAGACGCCGGCTCAATTCGTTGAAGCGGCCGATTTCGTACTGTTCACCATTGTGAATCTTGACGACCTTATAGCCACCCACGGTCTCCTCGACGATGTACGCCAGCTGGTTCGTCAGCATCTGGTGTTCGCGGTTCAGCCGGCGCAACCGCCGGTTGATCTTGCCAACGAGCCAGCCGATACACGGCAGCAACACGGCAACGATCAGTGTCAGCCGCCAGTTCAGGTAGAACAGATAGCCAAGCAGAAAGATCACCGTCAACGAATCGCGCACGAGCGTGATCAACACGCCGAGCAATACGTTCAGAACCTGGTTGACCTCGAAGACGACCGCATTGATCACCGTACTCGCGGTCTCGCGTTGGAAAAACGACACGCCGGTGTGGATCATCCGGTTAAACATCTCGATCCGTAGATCGAGCAGGATCCGGTTCGACACATACTGAAGCAGATAGTTGGACGCGTACTGAGCGGCGGCACGCACAAGCGCGAGACCAACGACCGCGATCGGCACGTAGAGCTTCGCGCTCACGTCACCCTTGGTGCCAAAGCCGCGGTCGAGCAGCGGCTTGAGCAACGCTGGAATCCCGGCTTCCGTTGCTGCGACGACGGCCATCGCAAGTACGCCCGCCACCATCACCCACAGGAGCGGTTTCAGGTACGGCCAAAGACGGCGCGCGACGACCACAGGCGACGATGCGTCTTCCCCGCCTATGGGTTTGCTAAGAGTAGGCTTGACGCTCAAGGTGCCCTCAAGGAATTTGAATCGAAAGACATTCAGTAGACAATTTCGACGACGCTGCCGTCGAACGCCGCGCGCAGCTCCGTCAGCAGCACGTCGCTCGGCTTCACGCGCCATGCGTCGCCCAGGCGCATTTCGCCTTGCGCCCGCGCATTGCTGTAGTGGATCTGGACTGCAAGCCCGTTCGGCAGCGGCGCCTGCGGACGCCGACCGCCATCGCGGCCGCCGCCGCGCGGCGCGGGCGCTTCGACCAGGTTCGCCGCGGCCGGATCGTCCTTCGACACGTGCGGCTCGAGCACGCGGCGCAACGCGACCGCATCGGCGTTGCCGTTCATCGTCAGCCGCACGGCCTGCGCATAGCGGCTGCGCGCGCGCTCGAGATCCATCACGGTATCGGCCGTGAAGCGAAGGCCGCCGGTGAACGCGTCGTTACGCGCCTGCCCCTGTACGATCAGCAGCTCGTCTTCCTTGAACAACGCCTTGTTCGCCTCGAACTGTTCGTTGAAGATCGTGATCTCGCACTGGCCCGAGCCGTCGTCGAGCAGCGCGATCAGCATCTTGCCGCGCTGGGTCATCTGCGTGCGCAGCGACGCGATGATGCCGGCGACGAGCTTGTCGCGCCCTTCCTTCAGGTCGCCGACCTTCTGCCGCACGAAGCGGCGCACTTCGTCGCGATACGCGTCGAACAGGTGGCCGGACAGGTAGAAACCGAGCGCGGCCTTTTCTTCCTGCAGGCGGCGCTTGTCGTCCCACGCGGGTTCGTCGACGAGCGCGTGCGCATGCGGCGACTCGGCGCCCATGTCGAACAGGCCGGCCTGCATCGCGTTCGCTTCGGCCTGGTCAGCCGCTTCCATCGCGAGCGGCACCGACGCGATCAACTGCGCACGGTTCGGGTTCAGCGAATCGAATGCGCCGGCGCGGATCAGCGCCTCGACCGTGCGGCGGTTGACGACGCGCCGGTCGATCCGTTCGCAGAAGTCGAACAGATCGGTGAACGCCTTTTCCTCGCGCGCACGCAGGATTTCCTCGATCGCGTTCTGGCCGCTGCCCTTCACCGCGCCGAGACCGTAGCGGATCGTGCGCGAGCGCTTGCCGTCGGCTTCCGCGACCGGCTCGAACCGGTAATGCGACTGGTTGATGTCCGGCGGCAGCACGGCGAGGTTGTTCACGACGCAGTCGTCGAACAGGATCTTCACCTTGTCGGTGTCGTCCATCGCGAGCGTCATGTTGGCCGCCATGAATTCGGCCGGATGGTGCGCCTTCAGCCACGCGGTGTAATACGCGAGCAGCGCATACGCGGCCGCGTGCGACTTGTTGAAGCCGTAGCCCGCGAACTTCTCCATCAAGTCGAAAATCTCGTCGGACTTCTCGCGCGTGAGGCCGTTCTTCGCCGCACCCTCGGCGAAGATCTCGCGATGCTTGGCCATCTCCTCGGGCTTCTTCTTGCCCATCGCGCGACGCAGCAAGTCCGCGCCGCCGAGCGAGTAGCCGCCGATGATCTGCGCCATCTGCATCACCTGCTCCTGATAGACCATGATGCCGTAGGTCTCTTTCAGGACGGGTTCGACGCGCGGATCCGGATAGTCGACCTTCTCGCGCCCGTGCTTCCGTGCGCAGAAGCTCGGGATCAGGTCCATCGGGCCCGGACGGTACAACGACACGAGCGCGATGATGTCCTCGAAGCGGTCGGGCTGCGCATCCTTCAGCATGCCCTGCATCCCGCGGCTTTCCAGCTGGAACACCGCGACCGTGTTGGCCTTCTTCAGGATCTGGAACGAGGCCGGATCGTCGAGCGGCACCTGCGCGAGCGACCAGTCGGCCTTCGACGGATCGAGGCGGCGGATGTAGCGCTCGGCCCAGTCGAGGATCGTCAGCGTCGTGAGACCCAGAAAGTCGAACTTCACGAGGCCGACGGCTTCGACGTCGTCCTTGTCGTACTGGCTGACCACGCCGCCGTCGTCGCCCTGCGTGTACAGCGGGCAGAAATCGGTCAGCTTGCCGGGCGCGATCAGCACGCCGCCCGCGTGCATCCCGACGTTACGCGTGAGGCCCTCGACGCGCTGCGCGAGATCGAGCAGCTGGTGGACTTCGTCCTCGTGGTCGTAGCGCTCCTGCAGCTGCGGCTCTTCCTTCATCGCGTCGGCAATCGTCACGTGCTTGCCGGGCTTGAACGGGATCAGCTTCGCGATGCCGTCGGTGAACATGTAGCCGAGGTCGAGCACGCGGCCGATGTCGCGCACGGCCGCCTTCGCGGCCATCGTGCCGAACGTGGCGATCTGCGACACGGCGTCCGCGCCGTATTTCTCCTTCACGTACTGGATCACGCGATCGCGGCCGTGCTGGCAGAAGTCGATGTCGAAGTCGGGCATCGACACGCGTTCCGGATTCAGGAAGCGCTCGAACAGCAGGTTGTAGCGCAGCGGATCGAGGTCGGTGATGCCGAGCGCGTACGCGACCAGCGAGCCGGCGCCCGAGCCGCGGCCCGGGCCGACCGGCACGCCGTTGTTCTTCGCCCAGTTGATGAAGTCCGCAACGATCAGGAAGTAGCCGGGGAAGCCCATCTTCGTGATGGTCCCGCACTCGAATTCGAGGCGCTTGTAGTACGTGTCGCGCTGCGCGTCGCGCTCGGCTTCGACCGGATACAACTGCGCGAGGCGGGTCTCGAGCCCTTCCTTCGACAGCTGGACCAGGTAGTCGTCGAGCGACATGCCGTCCGGCGTCGGGAACAGCGGCAGTTTCGGCTTGCCGAGCTCGAGCTTCAGGTTGCAGCGCTTCGCGATCTCGACCGTGTTCGCGATCGCCGACGGCAGGTCGGCGAACAGCGCGGCCATGTCGTCCTGCGTGCGGAAATACTGGTCGGTCGTGAAACGCTTCTGGCGCCGCGGATTCGCGAGGATGTCGCCTTCCGAGATGCACACGCGCGCCTCGTGCGCGGTGAAATCGTCGTCGGTCATGAACTGCGTCGGGTGCGTCGCGACGACCGGCAGCTTCAGCGACGCGGCGAGCGTCGCGGCCTGCTGGATATACGCCTCGGCGCCCGGCTGGCCGTAACGCTGCAGCTCGATGTAGAAGCCGCCCGGAAACACCCGCGCCCAGCGCTCGGCGTGACGGCGCGCGGCTTCTTCGTTGCCCGCGGCCAGCGCGAGCCCGATATCGCCCTGTTGCGCGCCCGACAGCGCGAGCAGCCCCTGCGCGAGCTCGCCGTCGAGCCAGCTCGCGTCGAGTTCCGCGCGGCCGCGGTACTGGTTCGTGAGCCACGCCTTCGACAGCAGCTCGCAGAGATTCAGGTAACCGACCTTGTCCTTGACCAGCAGCAGCAGCCGCGACGGCTTGTCGCGGTCGTCGGGATTGGCAATCCAGACGTCACAGCCGGCGATCGGCTTGATGCCCTTGCCGCGGGCTTCCTGGTAGAAACGGACGAGACCGAATGCGTTGCCGAGATCGGTGAGCGCGAGCGCGCCCTGACCGTCCGCGGCCGCCGCCTTGACGATGTCGTCAATGCGCACGATGCCGTCGGCGATCGAGAATTCGGAATGAACGCGAAGATGGACGAAGCGAGGATCTGACATGGGCGCTATTGTAGCCGCCTCGCCGCGCAGGCTGCCCAAAAAATGCCCGCTTTGGCCGTTCGGCCGAGCACGCGGCGACGCGTCGCGCGGCTGGCCGATCGGCCGGGTACCGATGCCCGCGCCGTTTGCGGGATAATACGGTTTTTCGAATCAACGCCCCGGCTTCGCACCCTTTTTTGCGGGCCGCCGTGCGGCCGTTTTCCCGTCGGACCATCATGACCATCGTCAACCTCGCCGCCTACCACTTCGTCTCGCTCGACGCGAACGAGCAATGGCGCCCGCTCGTCACCGCCCGCTGCAACGAACTCGGCCTGCGCGGCACGATCCTGCTCGCGCCGGAAGGCATCAACCTGTTCGTCGCCGGCACGCGCGAAGCCGCCGACGCGTTCATCGCGTACATTCGCCACGATCCGCTGTTCGAAGGCAAGTTCGCGACGCTGCAGTTCAAGGAAAGCCTGTCCGACTCGCAGCCGTTCCGCCGCATGCTCGTGCGCCTGAAGCGCGAGATCATCACGATGAAGAAGCCCGCGATCAAGCCGGAGCTCGGCCGCGCGCCGTTCGTCGACGCGCGCACGCTGAAGGCGTGGCTCGACCGCGGTCACGACGATACGGGCCGCCCGGTCGTGATGCTCGACACGCGCAACGCGTTCGAAGTCGACGTCGGCACGTTCGACAACGCGCTCGACTACCGGATCGACAAGTTCAGCGAATTCCCGGAAGTGATCGACGCGAACCGCGCCGACCTCGAAGGCAAGACGGTCGTGTCGTTCTGCACCGGCGGCATCCGCTGCGAGAAGGCCGCGATCCACATGAAGGAAATCGGCATCGACAACGTGTACCAGCTCGAAGGCGGGATCCTGAAGTACTTCGAGGAAGTCGGCGGCGCGCACTACCACGGCGACTGCTTCGTGTTCGATTACCGCACCGCGCTGAACCCGCAGCTCCAGCCCACCGAGAACGTCACGTGCTTCGCGTGCCGCGCGGTCGTCACGCCGGAAGCGCAACAATCGTCGCGCTACGTGCCCGGCAAGTCGTGCCCGGCCTGCGCACAGGCAGCCAGCGCCGCGTAACGGCGCGTCGCACCGCGCCCCGCCGATGAACCACGGCTATCGCGGCCGCTTCGCGCCATCACCCACCGGCCCGCTGCACTTCGGCTCGCTGGTCGGCGCGCTCGCGAGCTGGCTCGACGCACGCGCGCACGGCGGCACCTGGCTCGTGCGCATCGAGGATCTCGACGGCCCGCGCACGGTGCCCGGCGCGGCCGACGACATCCTCGCGACGCTCGCGCATTTCGGCATGACGCCCGACGCGCCGCCCGTGTGGCAAAGCACGCGCGATGCCGACTATGCCGCCGCGCTCGAGCGGCTCGTCGCGGCCGGGCTCGTGTATCCGTGCGGCTGCACGCGCAAGGAAATCGCCGATTCGCTGCGCGCCGCCCATGAACGCCACACGACGCTCGCGTATCCGGGCACCTGCCGCACCGGCCTGCACGGCAAGCCCGCGCGCGCATGGCGGCTGCGCGTGCCGGACGGCGACGACGCGCTCGTCGTGTTCGACGATCGCTGGCAGCGCGCGCAATCGCAGAACCTCGCGACCGAAGTCGGCGATTTCGTGCTCAAACGCGCGGACGGCCAATGGGCGTATCAGCTCGCGGTCGTCGTCGACGATGCCGACGCCGGCATCACGCACGTCGTGCGCGGCGCCGACCTGCTCGATTCGACCGCACGCCAGATCTATCTGCAGCGCTGCCTCGGCGTGCCGACTCCCGAGTACCTGCACGTGCCGGTCGTCGTCGATGCGAACGGCGACAAGCTCAGCAAGCAGACCGGCGCGACGGCGCTTGAACGCAACGATCCGCTGCCGGCGCTGCAGGCCGCGGCCGCGCATCTCGGTCTGTCGGACGATGGCGAGCTACCGGGCCATACGATCGACGCGTTCTACGCGGCCGCGACGGACGCGTGGGCGCGTCGCTTCGGGCCGCGCGCCGGTTGACGCGCTTGCACGACACCGGCCCGTGCCGACTACGTTCCGGCATCCGTCAGCGGCGAATCCGATCGCATGAAAGCGTGACGGAAGCCTGAGCGCCACGTCCGCTACGACACCGCATCGAAATATCCAACCCCGCGCGGCAAGCGACAACCTCCGCACGCACGCCCCGTCCCGATCGCGTCGCCCAATGAAAAACGGGCACATGCTCGTCACATGTACCCGCTTGTCCGGCAGCGCTCGCGCGCCGCCCTGCCGCTCCGCCCGGCTTACGCCGACGGTTTGCGCGGCATGCCGAACCCACCGAGCAGCGCGGCGACCTGGCGCTTCGGCCCTTTCTTCTCCGGCTGCTGCGCGGCCTGCGCGTCGTCCGGCTGCTTCGCCGACGCCGACGGCTCGTACGGTTTCAGGAAGAAATCGTCGACCGGCGCTTCGTGGCGGCGATGATGGGCGCCACGCTCGGAACTGCCCGACCGGCGACCCGATGCACCGCGATGCTCGTCGCGCTCGCGCCGGCCGCCCCGTTCGCCACCGCGCTCGCTGCTGCGCTCAGCGCCACGCTCGCCGGTGCGCTCGCCGCCGCGCTCGTCGTGACGCTGGCGCGCCGGCTTGTCGATCCTGAGCGTCTGCACTTCGAGCGGACGCTTGATCAGCTTCTCGATATCGGCGAGCTGCTTGCGCTCGTTCGGGCTGCACAGCGACAGCGCGTCGCCCGTCGCCCCCGCGCGGCCGGTACGGCCGATCCGGTGCACGTAGTCTTCCGCGCTGAACGGCAGGTCGAAGTTGATCACGGCCGGCAGCTCGGCAATGTCGAGGCCGCGCGCGGCCACGTCGGTCGCGACCAGCGCCTCGATCTCGCCGCGCTTGAACGCGTCGAGCGCCTGCATCCGCTCGAGCTGCGTCTTGTCGCCGTGAATCGCCGACGCGACCACGCCGTCGCGCTCGAGATTGCGCGCGAGGCGGCTCGCGCCGATCTTGCTGTTGCAGAACACGATCACCTGCTTGAGGCCGCGATCGCGCAGCAACTGCACGACGGCCGCCTGCTTGTCGCCTTCGGCGACGTCGTAGACGATCTGCGTGACGTTCGCGTTCGTCGAGTTGCTGCGCGCGACCTCGATCGTCTGCGGGTTGCGCAGGTAGGTCGATGCGAGCTTCTTGATTTCGCCCGAGAACGTAGCCGAGAACAGCAGCGTCTGACGCTCCTTCGGCAGCAGGTTCAGGATGCGCTGCAGATCGGGCAGGAAGCCCATGTCGAGCATCCGGTCGGCTTCGTCGAGCACCAGGATCTGCACCTGGCCGAGGTTCGCCGTCTTTTGCTGCACGTGGTCGAGCAGGCGGCCCGGCGTCGCGATCAGGATCTCGACGCCGCGGCGCAGTTCGGCCGATTGCGGGTTCATGTCGACGCCGCCGAACACCACCGCGCTGCGCAGCGACGTGTGCTTCGCATACGCGTGCACGTTCGCGGCGACCTGGTCGGCGAGTTCGCGGGTCGGGGTGAGGATCAGCGCCCGCACGGGGTGGCGCGCCGGAGACGCGCTCGTGCTGGCGTGCGGCAGCAGGCGCTGGATGATCGGCAGCGAGAAGCTCGCGGTCTTGCCGGTGCCCGTTTGCGCGGCGCCCATGACGTCGCGGCCGGCGAGCACGACCGGAATGGCCTGCGCCTGGATCGGCGTCGGCGTCGTATAGCCCTGCTCCGCAATGGCTTTCAGGATATCGGCGGCAAGGCCGAATTGGTCGAAGGTTGCGTCGACGGGCTTGGCGACAGAATCGGACATGGTGGCGTTTCGCTCAAAAGGCGCGGCGGGGACATCGTGCGTCAGGCCGGCCGGGCCTGCGCTCATCACAATTCGGAAATAGACGGAGCCGCGGCGCGCCGCGCGGCGCCGCTCTGGCGCTTGGGACCGGTTCAATGCGAACGCTGGACGCCAGGCCGTGCGGACTCCGTTCGGCGCGAATGCCGGCGGAAAGGGCCGTATTGTAGCACCGTGCGGGCATCTGTCCGTGACAACGCCGCGAACGGCCGCGGCCGCGGTTCGCGCGGCGTGCCTGTCCGGGCCCGTGCGGCCGAGTGACTGGCCGATCGGGCTATTCGTATCGGCCAGTGAACAATATTAGGGGCTCGATCTCGAAGTCTCGTATCGACATGCCCGCCGCCAGCCGCGCGTACCGAGCCTTCAGCCCGGCAGCCGGTCAAATACGCTCGCGCCCGCCTCTCAGCCCTTCTTCTTTTTCTTCTCGACCTGCACGCAGTCGCCCAGCAGCGGCGGCGACTTCGGGTCGGCGATCTCGTCGCGCAGCGTCGCTTCCTTGCCCTTCGTCCACCACGTATAGCGTCCGGCCTGGTAGCGCGCGCCCGACGCCGATACCGTGTCGACGAACAGCATCTGCTTGCCGTCGACCGGCACGAGCGCGAAGCTCTGGCCGTTGCCCGCGAGCCAGTACGACACGCGCACCGGCGACTTGTGGTTCGCGCACTGGTAGACGGTTGGCTGGCGCGCGTCGGCGTCGATCTCTTCGACGGTCAGTTGCGCGGCATGCGCGACGGAAACGGCGCTGCCGGCGAGCGCAAGCGCGGCGAGGGTTGGGCGAATCATGCAGGTCCTCTCACGAGACGGGTGAAAACGCGCCGTCGCAGGGCGCGCGGTTATTGTTTATAAGGTTGGCGGGAAATCGCGTCGACGGCCGGAATCAGGGATCGATCACATCCGCGCACGCATCGGTCGGCGCCGCGGCGACATGGCCGACGAGCGGCACGATCTTGAGGCCCGCCGATGCCACCCGGCACGGCGCGGCCGCGAGGCCGCAGCCCGCGAGACTCGCGATGAGCGCCAGCGCGACGCCCAGCTTTCCGATACGCAACCCTCTCGACGCCATCCTCTTCTCCTCGTTCCGTCAGCGCGCCGACACGGGCCGGACGGCCGCGGCAGCACGCTTCGCGCGTTCGCGGGCTTCGTCGACGGTCGCGCCGGTCGCCAGCGCGACGCCCATGCGCCGCTTCGCAAAACTTTCCGGCTTGCCGAACAGGCGCAGGTCCGCGCCCGGCACCGCGAGCGCGTCGCGCACGCCTTCGAACGCGATTCCGCGCTCGTCGAGCCCGCCGTAGATCACCGCCGACGCGGCCGGCGTGCCGAGCGCCGGATCGACCGGCAGCCCGAGAATCGCCCGCGCGTGCAGCTCGAATTCCGACTGGCGCTGCGAGGCGAGCGTGACGAGGCCCGTATCGTGCGGCCGCGGGCTCACCTCGGAGAACCAGACGTCGTCGCCGCGCACGAACAGCTCGACGCCGAACATCCCGCGCCCGCCGAGCGCCTCGGTCACCTTGTGCGCGATCGCGCGCGACTTCTCGAGCGCCGCCGCGCTCATCGGCTGCGGCTGCCACGATTCGACATAGTCGCCCGCCACCTGCACGTGGCCGACCGGTTCGCAGAAATAGGTGCGCGTGTCGAGCGTCGCCGGGTCGATCGCGCGCACGGTCAGCTGCGTGATCTCGTAGTCGAAATCGACGAAGCCCTCGACGATCACGCGGCCGTGGTTCACGCGCCCGCCCGCCATCGCGTAGTCCCACGCGGGTTTCACGTCGGCGTCGGTCTTCACGACCGACTGCCCCTTGCCCGAAGACGACATCACGGGCTTCACGACGCACGGCATGCCGATCTTCGCGACGGCCGCGCTGAACGCCTCGAACGAATCCGCGAACGCATACGGGGAAGTCGGCAGGCCGAGCGCCTCGGCCGCGAGCCGGCGGATCCCTTCGCGATTCATCGTGAGCTGCGTCGCGCGGGCGGTCGGGATCACCTCGGCGAGGCCGGCCGCCTCGATCGCCGCGAGCGCGTCGGTGGCGATCGCCTCGATCTCGGGGACGATCAGGTGCGGGCGCTCGGCCTCGACGATCGCGCGCAGCGCGGCCGGGTCCGTCATGTCGATCACGTGCGCGCGATGCGCGACCTGGTGGCCGGGCGCGTCCGGATAGCGATCGACCGCGACGACTTCGACGCCGAGACGCTGCAACGCGATGATGACTTCCTTCCCGAGTTCGCCGGCGCCGAGCAGCATGACGCGCGTGGCCGAGGGTGAAAGCGGTGTACCGAGCCGCTGACCGATCTGCATGTGATTTCCCGCTGGTTCTGTTGGAGGACGAAAACGGCTTCGATGTTAACACGGGCATCCGGGCCGGTTTGGGCGGTTTGGCCGCGCCCGCGTCGGGTCGCGCGAAGCGCGCGGGCGGCCTGCGAACGTTTTCACGCGCGAAGTGTCGGCTCGCCTGCCGCAGGGCGGGTGCGTTACTCTTACGCCTTGATCAGAATCCGAAGAGGAACGAGGCTCATGTCCCACCTGTCCGCGGCCGCACGCGCACGCACCGGCCTGCTTCGCCCGTTGCGCGCGCCGCTCTGCGCGTTGACGCTTGCCACGCTTCTCGCCGCCTGTGCGATGCCGACCCATCCCGATTCCGCCGCCCCCGCGCCCGACCCGTACAACCCGGCCGCCGTCCAGTTGCTCGACGACACGAGCTGGGAGCTCACCAGCTGGGTGAACGCCGACGGCACGCAACGCGCGATCCCGCACGGCGACAACGGCGAGCCGATCAAGCTCGCGCTGTCGACCGACTCGGGCATCCGGCGCGCGAGCGGGTTCTCGGGCTGCAACCGCTACATGGGCACCTACGCGATCAAGAACGGCCTGCTGAGCTTCGGCCCGCTCGCCGGCACGCGGATGGCCTGCCCGAACACGCTCGGCGGCCAGCTCGAATCCGCGTACCTCGACGCGCTCGCCCACGTCGAGAAGACCGGCGTACAGATGCGCGCGCCCCAGCAATTGCAGATCGTGACCCAGGCCGGCGCAACGCTGACGTTCACGCACCGGAGCCCCTGATGCACGGCGCGCGCGAAGGCCGACCGACCGCCTTCGCGTGGCGCGCCACGCGCATGTGCCACCCACGTGCGTCACGCGGCGTGAATCGAAATCACGCCGCGTTAGAGTCTTGTTCGCCGGCCGGTTAAACTCGGCGGGTCGCGCCCCGCGCGCCCCTCCCCACTCCTGTTTCAAAGCATGCACACGGTTGTCTTCGGCTGGTTCGGCATCTCCGCCGTCTGGTTCCTCCTTCTCTTCTGGCGTCTCGTGCAGGCGATGCTGCCCGGCGGCGGCGGGCTCGCCGGCCGCGGCTCGATCCGCCTGTGGCTCGGCTTCGCCGCGGTATTCGTCGCAAGCTGCACGCTGACGAGCCCGCTGTCGGGCCCCGACACGAACGCGCTCGGCCATGCATTCTCGGCCGGCTTCGCCCACCTGCTCGGCCCGATCGGCACGCCGGTCGCGATGGTCGTGCTGTTCTTCGCCGGCTTGCCGTGGCTGAGCGGCATCGGCTGGCGGCAGTTCGCCGCGTGGGTCGACACGTCGTTCGGCGTCAAGCTGTCGCGCGACGGCGGCGACGACGACGCGCGCGGGATCGCCGACCTGCCGCGCAGCGCGCTGCATCGCGACGATGACGTCGTGCAGCCGACCACCGCGCACACCGTCAACTCGATGGCGCCGCGCCAGAACGGCCGGTATTCGCGCCCGACGGTGTGGAAACCCGATCCGCAGGCGCGACCGAAGCCGCGCGGCAAGACACCGCCGCGCCCGCTTGCGGAACCCGTCGCGCCGTCCGGCTGGCTGAAGCCGACCGCGCCGCAGCGCACGCCTGCGCCGCCCGCGCCGATCCCGGCCAGCGCGATGCCGCCGCCGACCACCGGCAGTACCGCCAGCCTCGCGCGCGCCGCGGCGAACGCACAAGTGCCGCGCCCCGCGCCCGCTCCGCTTCCGGTCGGGTTCGAACCCGTCCGGCCGCGTCCGACCGCCGCGCGGCCGGCCACCGCCGCGCTGACGCCGACCGCGCCGCGCGCCACGGTCACGCCGCGACCGGCCGGTACGCAGCCGCAGCGTCCGCCGGTGCGACCAGTCGCAGGAACGGCGGCAGCCGGCCAGTCGCCGGACGCGGCACGACGCCGCCCGGCGCCGCCCGCGCCGGCGCGCGCGCCGCTCTATGCGTGGACCGAGAAGCCGGCCGCACCGATCACGCCGGCGCCGAGCGTTCACGACACGCTGCGATCGATCGAGGCCAGCACCGCGCAATGGGCGTCGCTGGGCGGTGCGCAGTCGGCCGATGCGACGCACGCGGCGGCCGCAGCAGCAGCCGTGGCCGGCGTAACCGCGGCAACAGGCAGCGTGGCCGCGCCGGCATCGGCGGCCGCGTCGAACGCGTTCGCCCTCGCGACGCATGACATCGCAGCCCAGGACAGCAATGTCCCGGCCGAACACGATGCCGCGTCCGCTTACGACGACGGCGCGCCGATCGTGCTCGACGCCTTCATGCCGGCGGAATCCGGCATCGCGCATGCTCCGGGTGTCGAATTGCCCACTCCGGCATTCGAGGACGCCGAACCGAACGCACGGTCGAATACCGGCATCGACGATGCCGCGTTCTCGCATCGCGCCGGCGACGAGATCCATCACATCGACGAAGCGCCCGCCACGCCGGCATCCAGGATCGCCGCCGCGCCGTCGTTCGACGCACCCATCGACCTCGCGCCTTGGGAAGATGTCGTCAGCCCGCCGGTTTCTGCGCTCGACGTGTCGACCGGAAGCCGGATCGCCGAGTCGCTGGCGGACACCGCGCGACCGGAATCCGCTCATCCAGCCTTCGCGCAAGCAGGCGATGCAGCGGTTCGCGACCTCGGCACCAGCAAGCCGACCGGGTCCGTCGATATCGACGACGAGAACGACGCGCAACCTGCGGCTGCAATCGATCGCGCCGCACCGGCCTACTTGCGTCAAGAGGCTGCCGATGCGCACGCCGACGTGAAGCCGCCGGCCGACAGCATCGTTCCGTTCGCTGCCCTGCCCTCTTCGTCGATCGCCGGAGCGTCTGTGCGCGCACTTCCGGAGACCTCGTCGATTGCTGCGACCTCCGCACCGGCCGTATCGCCTCTCGCACCGGAAGCCGGCAAACCGGTCGAGGCGCAACCTGCGGCACCGCTGCCGGCCATCGCTCAAGGCGCGATGCCTGCCGCCACGTATTGGACACCTTCGACGGTGCAGCCCGCAGCGACACAGACAACCGTCGCCGCGGAATTGCCGAAATCGCCGACGGTTCAGCCGTTTGCCGCAGCATCGACGGCTTCGGCCGTCGCTGCATCGCCTCTGGCCGGCACGGCTCCTGATTCGACTGCCTCCGCATCGAGCATCGCACCCGTCGCCGCCGCAGTTTCGCCGGTCGGCGTAACCGGCACGGCGTCCGCTTCGCCGTCGCAACCGGCCGCATCGGCACCACCCGTTACTTCCGCCGCGTCGGCATCGCCGGCCGATGTCACGGGCATGACTGACGGTTCGCTGTCCCGCGCTTCGACGCCCGCATCGACCGATGCACCCGCCGTGACGCCATCGACGACCGGCGCGGCGGGTTCGACGTTCGGTTCGACTGCGCAGGCGCCGGTAACGCCGGCACCGGCCACCGCAACACCCGCGACTTTCACGTCCGCGCCCATCACTGCATCGTCTTCCGCGCCGGCACCGACGCTGCCAACCGACACAGCAACCACGTCGGCCGGTACGACGACCTTCGCTACTTCCGGCTCATCGGGCGCAGTCGCTCCGCAGCCGGCAATCAGCGTGCCCGTGTCGCCAACCGCGTCCGCCTCGGCGTCACCGTCCTTCACCGCGATCGCGCCGACGACCACGACCGCGGCCACTCCGACTCACCCGATCGCCGGCGCGCCTGCCGCTGCAGCCGGATCGCTGACGTTCATCGGTGCGGCCGCTGCGACGCAGGCTCCGTCGATCGCGTCCGTCCCTGCCGCAGTCGCAACCCAGACGTTCATGACACAGCCCGCCCCTGCCGCGTCGTCGGCGAGCGGGTCCATGTCGTATGACGTGAGCGCAACGCCGACCGCAGCACTGCCGGCAACCACCTTCCCCGGCGCAAACCTGCCGCCCACACCGGCAGCCGCCGTTTCCGCGCCGGCATCGCCCGCTACCCCGCCAATCGGCGCACCGGCCAGCGAGGCAATCGAGGCAACCGAACCGGCCCCAGTCGACACCCCCGCCCGCCCGCCGCGCCCGAACGCGTTCGAATTCCACGCACCCGCGTCGTTCAGCGTCGAACTGCCGACGCTCGACCTGCTCGAGCCCGCATCCGACGACGTCGAAACGATCACCGAGGAACACCTCGCGCAAACCGCGCAGGTGATCGAACAGCGGCTGCAGGAATTCAAGGTGCCGGTGACGGTGGTCGGCGCATCGGCCGGCCCCGTGATCACGCGCTTCGAGATCGAACCCGCGCTCGGCGTGCGCGGCAGCCAGATCGTCGGGCTGATGAAAGACCTGTCGCGCGGCCTCGGCCTCACGTCGGTCCGCGTCGTCGAGACGATTCCCGGCAAGACCTGCATGGGCCTCGAGCTGCCGAACGCGAAGCGCCAGATGATCCGCCTGTCGGAAATTCTTGCCTCGCGCGAGTACCAGCATTCGCCGTCGCAACTGACGATCGCGATGGGCAAGGACATCACCGGCCACCCGGTCGTCACCGATCTCGCGAAGGCGCCGCACATGCTGGTCGCGGGCACGACGGGTTCGGGCAAATCGGTCGCGATCAACGCGATGATCCTGTCGCTGCTGTACAAGGCGACGCCGGAAGACGTGCGGCTCATCATGATCGACCCGAAGATGCTGGAGCTGTCGGTCTACGAAGGCATCCCGCACCTGCTCGCGCCGGTCGTCACCGACATGAAGCTCGCGGCGAACGCGCTGAACTGGTGCGTCGGCGAAATGGAGAAGCGCTACCGGCTGATGTCGGCCGTCGGCGTGCGCAACCTCGCGGGCTTCAACCAGAAGATCCGCGACGCGGAGGCGAAGGAAAAGAAGATCGGCAACCCGTTCTCGCTGACGCCCGAGGACCCGGAGCCGCTGTCGAAGCTGCCGCTGATCGTCGTCGTGATCGACGAGCTGGCCGACCTGATGATGGTCGCCGGCAAGAAGATCGAGGAGCTGATCGCCCGCCTCGCGCAGAAGGCACGCGCGGCCGGCATCCACCTGATCCTCGCGACCCAGCGGCCGTCCGTCGACGTGATCACCGGCCTCATCAAGGCGAACATCCCGACGCGGGTCGCGTTCCAGGTGTCGTCGAAGATCGACTCGCGCACGATCCTCGACCAGATGGGTGCGGAGTCGCTGCTCGGGATGGGCGACATGCTGTTCCTGCCGCCGGGCACGGGTTACCCGCAGCGCGTGCACGGCGCGTTCGTCGCCGACGAGGAAGTGCACCGGATCGTCGAATATCTGAAGCAGTTCGGCGAGCCGCAGTACGAGGAAGGCATCCTCGACGGCCCGGCCGCCGACGGCGCGACGCAGGACCTGTTCGGCGATGCGCCGGATGCGGAAGCCGATCCGCTGTACGACGAAGCCGTCGCGTTCGTCGTGCGCACGCGGCGCGCGTCGATCTCGTCGGTGCAGCGGCAGTTGCGCATCGGCTACAACCGCGCGGCGCGCCTCGTCGAGCAGATGGAAGCGGCCGGCCTCGTGTCGGCGATGGGCATCAACGGCAGCCGCGAGGTGCTCGTGCCGGCCGCGGCCGACTGAGGCCGGCGGCCCGCCGGCCGCGATTCATCGATACGGGTACGCCGCGCAACCGGCCGCCTGAAAGACGAAGGGCGCTGCATCGGCAGCGCCCTTCTCGCATCGACCGGGAATCGACCGGGAGTTACTGCGCGACCGGCACCAGCTTGAAGTCGACCGGCTTGCCGACCGCGACCTTCTGCGGATTCGCGCCGAGCTGCCCCGTTTCGACATCGCGGCTGAACACGTAGAACGTGTCACTGTCCTGGTTGCCGACGATCAGCCACTTGCCGGTCGGATCGATCAGGAACTCGCGCGGCGTCTTGCCGAGGCTCGACTGGCGGCCGACGTGCTTCAGCCGGCCGTCGGCCTTGTTCACCGCGTAGATCACGAGGTCGTTCGCGTCGCCGCGGTTGCTCACGTACAGGAAGCGCCCGTCCGGCGACAGGTGGATCGCGCCGCCGCCGACCTTGCCCTTGAAGCCCGGCGCCGTCATCGGCACCGTTTCGACCGGCGTCAGCTTGCCGTCGTGATAGCCGAACACCTCGACCGACGCGTTGAGCTCGCTCGTCACGTACGCGAAGCGGCCGTCGGCGCCGAACACCATGTGACGCGGGCCCGAGCCGGCCTTCACCGGCGTGTAGCGCGTGTCGGTCGGGCCGATCAGCCCGCGGCTGCCGTCCACCGTGTAGCGGTAGCCGTAGATCTTGTCCGCGCCGAGATCCTGCACGAACAGGTAGCGGCCGTCCGGCGAAAACACCGTCGAATGCACGTGTGCGCCATCCTGGCGGCCCTTCACGGGCCCGGTGCCTTCGTGGTGGACCGTCAGCACGGCCGGGTCAACGGCGCCGCCGTCGCGGATCGGGAGCACCGCGAAGCTGCCCCCCGGATCGGCCGCGACCGAGTAGTTGGCGGTGACGAGGTACTTGCCGTCCGGCGACAGCGCGAGATAGCAAGGATCGTTCCCTTCCGACGACACGCGGTCGATGAACGTGAGCGCGCCCGTCTTCGCGTCGAAGCCGAACGCGCTGACACCGCCGCGCTGCGTCGCCGGTCTGTCGTCGCCGGGCAGTTCGTTGACCGCGTAGACGGTGCGACCGTCGCGGCTCGGCAACAGGTAGGACGGGTTCACGGTCTTCGCCGACGACACCGGCGCGACGCTGCCGGTCTTGGTATCGAAGCGGTAAACGTAGATCCCGTCGCTGCCGCCGCCCGTATAGGTGCCGACGAGCAGGTTGTAGACGCCGTCGGCCGGGGCGGACGATTGCTGCGCGAATGCGTGGGTCGCGGACAGGGAAAGCACGATCGCGAAACCTTTCATCCAGTGAGCGAACCTAAGCGGGAACCCTCGTGTCGAAGCGCGTGCGTCACGCTCCCGTAAACGGTTGGGCATTGAATCCTCCTTGCATCGAGTCGCTTCAAGTGTTGAGATAGGACGAAACGCCGGCCGTTCATGCGCTCCGCCGCCCGGCCGAGTATACGGGGCGCGGCGCCCGGGCGTGAAGTCCGGGCCGCCGACGTCCGCATTGTGAACTCGAATATCCAAGGATCGCCTGCCCATGCCCGCCCTGATCGAAGACTACGCCCTCGTCGGCGACGGCCACACGGCCGCGCTGGTTTCAAAAGACGGCTCCGTCGACTGGCTGTGCTGGCCCCGCTTCGATTCGGGCGCCTGCTTCGCGGCGCTGCTCGGCACGCCCGAGCACGGCCGCTGGCTGCTTGCTCCGGCCGCCGACGCCGCGATCACGCACACCACGCGCCGCTATCGCGGCGACACGCTGATTCTCGAAACCGATTACGAAAGCGCCGATGGCGCCGTCACCGTGATCGACTTCATGCCGCCCGGCAACGGCTGGTCCGAACTGGTGCGGATCGTCGTCGGCCGCCACGGCAAGATGAAGATGCGCATGGAGCTCGTGTTGCGCTTCGACTACGGTTTCTCGATTCCGTGGGTCACGCAACTGACCCGCGAGGACGGCATGAAGGCCATCGCCGGCCCGGATACCGTCGTGCTGCGCACGCCGGTGCCGCTCGCCGGCAAGAACCTCCATACGCTCGCGGAATTCACGGTCAGCGCCGACGAGCGCGTGCCGTTCTCGCTCGGCTACGCGGCGTCGCACATGCGGCTGCCGCCGGCGCGCGACCCGCTGTCGATGCTCGCGCGCACCGAGAACTACTGGCTCGAATGGTCGGGCCGCTGCCAGGTGCAGGGCCGCTACGCGGCCGCCGTGCGCCGCTCGCTGATCACGCTGAAGGCGCTCGCGTACGAACCGACCGGCGGCATCGTCGCCGCGCCGACCACGTCGCTGCCCGAGAAGATCGGCGGCAACCGCAACTGGGACTACCGCTACTGCTGGCTGCGCGACGCGACGATCACGCTGCTCGCGCTGATGCGCGGCGGCTACTACGACGAGGCGCGTGCATGGCGCACGTGGCTCGGCCGCGTGATGGCCGGCTCGCCCGAGCAGATCCAGATCATGTACGGGATCGCCGGCGAGCGCCGGCTGCCGGAAATGGAGCTCGACTGGCTGCCCGGCTACCAGGATTCGCAGCCGGTACGCGTCGGCAACGGCGCCGCGAACCAGCTTCAGCTCGACGTGTTCGGCGAGGTGATGGCCGCGCTGCACCTCGCGCGCGTGGGCGGCCTGCAGGCCGACGACACGGTCTGGTCCGTGCAGTGCGCGCTGCTCGACCACCTCGAGAAAATCTGGCAGGAACCCGACGAAGGGATCTGGGAAACGCGCGGCGGCCGTCGCCATTTCACGTTCTCGAAGGTGATGGCGTGGGTCGCGTTCGACCGCGCGATCAAGTCGGCGGAAATGTTCCGGCTGCCCGGCTCGCTCGACCGCTGGCGCGCGCTGCGCGAGCAGATCCATGCGGACGTCTGCGCCAACGCGTGGCACGAAGGCAAGCAGGCGTTCGCGCAGAGCTACGGCAGCGACGAGCTCGACGCGAGCGTGCTGCTGCTGCCGCAACTCGGCTTCCTGCCGCCGGAAGACCCGCGCGTCGTCGGCACGGTCGCCGCGATCGAACGGGAATTGCTGCACGACGGGCTCGTGATGCGCTACCGCACGACCGAATACGACGACGGCCTGCCGCCGGGCGAAGGCACGTTTCTCGCATGCAGCTTCTGGCTGGTCGACAGCTACGCGCTGCTCGGCCGGATCGACGACGCGCATCGGCTCTTCAGCCGCCTGCTCTCGCTGTCGAACGACCTGGGGCTGCTCGCGGAGGAATACGACCCGGTCGCCGGGCGGCTCGTCGGCAACTTCCCGCAGGCGTTCTCGCACGTGGCGCTCGTGCATACCGCGATGAACCTGATGCACCATGAAGACGCGATGGCGCGCGCGGCCGGCCAGCCGGCGCCGGCCGTGGCGACCGGGCGCTGAGCGGCAGCGCGAACCCTTGTTCATAGATCGTCAAATCGCAAAGATTTGATGAAAAAACCGGGAAATGTTGCATTGCACAACCGATCGTTGTCCGATATGATCGATGAGATTGTCCGGCTGCAATGCAACATGGCCGGCCGCTGACCCACACGGCACGCCGCGACGCCTCACGCCGCCCTTGCGCACCGTCCCCCCACGCGGGAGTAGCCTGCATGCTTTACCAACTGCACGAATTCCAGCGGGCAATGCTGAGCCCGCTCACGGCCTGGGCCCAGGCCGCCTCGAAGTCGTTCGCGAATCCGTCCAGCCCGTTCTCGCTGATGCCCGGCGCGCCGCGCATGGCAGCCGCCTATGAGCTGATGTATCGGCTCGGCAAGGATTACGAAAAGCCGGAATTCAACCTTCATCAGATCGTCAAGGACGGCCACAACATCCCGATCGTCGAGCAGACGATCATCGAGAAGCCGTTCTGCCGGCTGCTGCGCTTCAAGCGCTATTCGGACGACGCCGATGCCGTCACGCAACTGAAGGACGAGCCGGTCGTGCTGGTGTGCGCGCCGCTGTCGGGCCACCACTCGACGCTGCTGCGCGACACGGTGCGCACGCTGCTGCAGGATCACAAGGTCTACATCACCGACTGGATCGACGCGCGGATGGTGCCGGTCGAGACCGGCCCGTTCCACCTGCACGACTACATCGCGTACATCCAGGAATTCATCCGTCACATCGGCGCGCGCAACCTGCACGTGATCTCGGTATGCCAGCCGACGGTGCCGGTGCTCGCGGCGATTTCGCTGATGGCGAGCCGCGGCGAGGACACGCCGCTCACGATGACGATGATGGGCGGCCCGATCGACGCGCGCCGCAGCCCGACTTCCGTGAACTCGCTCGCGACGCAGCACTCGACCGCGTGGTTCGAGAACAACGTGATCCACACGGTGCCCGCGAACTATCCGGGCGAAGGCCGCCAGGTGTATCCGGGCTTCCTGCAGCACACGGGCTTCGTCGCGATGAACCCGGAGCGGCACGCGCAATCGCACTGGGATTTCTACCAGAGCCTGCTGCGCGGCGACGAGGACGACGCCGAAGCGCACCGCCGCTTCTACGACGAATACAACGCGGTGCTCGACATGGCCGCCGAGTATTACCTCGAGACGATCCGTGTCGTGTTCCAGGAATTCCGGCTCGCGGAAGGTACGTGGGACGTCGAAGGCGAGCGCGTGCGGCCGCAGGACATCAAGCACACCGCCCTGATGACGATCGAGGGCGAACTCGACGACATCTCGGGCAGCGGCCAGACGCACGTCGCGCACGAGCTGTGCACGGGCATCCCGCAAGACGATCGCCGCAGCCTGACCGCCGAGAAGTGCGGCCACTACGGGATCTTCTCGGGCCGCCGCTGGCGCACGATCATCTATCCGCAACTGCGCGACTTCATCCGCGAGCATGCGCTGGAGCCCAAGCCCGGCGCGACGAAGTTGCCCGTCGATGCCCAGGATGCGACCACGATCGGCCTCGTGCCGGCCGCCAAGCCCCAGCCGGAAACGACGGTGCGCGTCACCGCCGCGAAACGCACGCGCGCGAAGGCGCCGGCCGTGACGGTCGCGCCCGCCAGGACGCCCGCCTCGAAGGCCACGCCCGCCGCGAAACGCGCGGCAGGCAGCCCGCGCGCCAAAACCGTGCGGGCCCGCAAGGCCGCCTGACGCGCCGCGTTCCGACGCAAAAACGCCGCCGTTGCTTGGCGCACGGCGGCGTTTTCTTATCCGGCCGCGGCCGCGAGCGGCCGGCTCATCGGCCCGACCATTCGGCGCGTCAGCGCCGCAGCAGATACGCGAGCAGCACCTCGGTGTTCATCCGGACCATCTCCGCGCGCTCGTCGGTGTCGGTGAAGTCGCGGCCGAGCGTCGCCGCGAGCGTGAAGCGGTTCGACACGATGTAGTAGCCGAGCCCCGACAGCGTCACGTAGAAGCGCAGCGGATCGACGTCGCCGCGGAACAGCCCGGCCTTCTGGCCGCGCATCAGCACGTTGCCGAGCTTCGCGACGATCGGCGACATCATCTCGCGGATCCGCGTCGACTTGTGCAGGTAGCGCGCTTCGTGCAGGTTCTCGTTGTTGATGAGCCTGAGCAGCTCCGGATGGTCGCGGTAGTAGTCCCAAACGAAATGCGCGAGCCGCGTGACGGCTTCGACCGGCGCAACGCCGTCGAGATCCAGCACGCGCTCGGCCTCGGTCAGCGCGGAAAACGCGTGTTCGAGCACCGCCGTGAAGAGCTGCTCCTTGCTGCCGAAATAGTAATAGAGCATGCGCTCGTTCGTTTCAGCCCGGCGCGCGATCTGATCGACGCGCGCGCCGAACAGCCCTCCATTCGCGAACTCTTCGGCTGCCGCCATCAGGATGCGGCGGCGGGTACCTTCAGGATCTCTTTTGATTTTTGGCTGATTCATGGTGGCGTTTTGCTATGTGAGCCGCTTGATCCGGACCGGCACCCCCACCGCCTCGGCGCCGGCCGCCCTGGAACGGGCGCCCCGCGGACGGCCGCCCTCCTGCTGAGCCCCTGCAAAAAAGCGGTTCGATTATGCGCATAGACGGCGTCCAGCGCAATGCGGGAAATCGGCGATAATTGAGCTTTGGCATACCTTTCCGGCCGCACGCGACGCAGCCGAGAGCCATTCGGCGCCGCTGCGCCTGTTGTCAGCCTGTTGTCACCGTGACCGACTCCAAAACACTCGCGGATCGCATCGAAGATCTGCTTCCCCAGACGCAATGCACGAAGTGCGGCTATAACGGCTGCCGTCCGTACGCCGAGGCGATCGCCGCCGGCGACGCGAACTACAACCAGTGCCCGCCCGGCGGCGCCGAAGGCATCGCGCGTCTCGCGAACCTGCTCGGCAAGCCGGTGATTCCGCTGAACCCCGTCAACGGCAGCGAGCATCCGCGCGCGGTCGCGTTCATCGACGAAAACCTGTGCATCGGCTGCACGCTGTGCATGCAGGCGTGCCCGGTCGACGCGATCGTCGGCGCGCCGAAGCAGATGCACACGATCGTCGCGTCGCTGTGCACGGGCTGCGATTTGTGCGTGCCGCCGTGTCCGGTCGACTGCATCGCGATGCTGCCGGTGACCGGCGATCGCACGGGCTGGGATGCGTGGTCGCAGGAACAGGCTGACGCCGCGCGCGAACGCCACGACCTGCGGCTCGCGCGCCAGCGTCGCGAGCGCGAGGCCGCCGAAGCGCGCGCCGCCGCCCGCCGCGCGGCCAGCACCGCGAAACCGGCTGCGGAACCCTCCGCCGCGCAGCCAGATGCGCCAGCCGCCGCGCCGGCCGCCGACGACGCCGAAGCGAAGAAACGCGCGATCATCGCCGCCGCGCTCGAACGCGCGCGCAAGAAGAAGGAAGAGCTGTCCGGGCAAGGCGCCGGGCCGCAGAACACCGAAGGCGTGAGCGCGGCCGTCCAGGCGCAGATCGACGCAGCCGAGGCCCGCCGCAAGCGGCTCGCCGAACAGCAGGCACAGCGCGACGCCGAAGCGGCATCGGGCAACCACGACCACGACAACGACGCAGGCAACGACGATCCGGACGGCCCGTCCGCGCCGCCCGACCAGAACGCTCCATGAACGCCAGCAAACGACGCGCGATCTACGAAACGCTGCAGAGCCTCAATCCGCATCCGACCACCGAGCTCGAATACTCGACGCCGTTCGAACTGCTGATCGCCGTGATGCTGTCCGCGCAGGCGACCGACGTGTCGGTCAACAAGGCGATGCGGAAAATGTTTCCGGTCGCGAACACCCCGCGACAAATCGTCGCGCTTGGCGAGGAAGGCGTCACCGAGTACATCAAGACGATCGGTCTCTATCGCACCAAGGCGAAGAACGTGGTCGCGACGTGCCGGATCCTGCTCGAGCGCTACGACGGCGAGGTGCCGGCCGATCGCGAAGCGCTCGAAGGCTTGCCGGGCGTCGGCCGCAAGACCGCGAACGTCGTGCTGAACACCGCGTTCGGCCAGCCGACGATCGCGGTCGACACGCATATCTTCCGCGTCGCGAATCGCACCGGGCTCGCGCCGGGCAAGGACGTGCGGGCCGTCGAGGCCGCACTCGAGAAGTTCACGCCGAAGGAATTCCTGCAGGACGCGCATCACTGGCTGATCCTGCACGGGCGCTACGTGTGCAAGGCGCGCCGCCCCGAATGCTGGCACTGCGCGATCGAACCGCTGTGCGAATTCCGGCCGAAGACGCCGCCGCCCAACGAATAAGCGTCAGGCACGACAGACGCGCAGCGCGGGCCGGCTCCGCACGCGCCATCGCGACGCCTGCTTCCCTTTCCGACTACGCGTTGGATGTCGCCGTCGCGTCGTCCGCGGCCGCGCCGCCCGCGCGCACGAGCGCCAGCACGGCCGCGAGAATCGCGACACCGCCCGCCCACTGCAGCGGCGACAACGCTTCCCCGAACAGCAGCGCCGCGAGCGCGACCGTCACGACCGGTTCGAGCGTCGACAGCATCGACGTGCGCGCGGCCCCGAGCCGCTCGAGCCCGGCGAAGAACGCGAGCATGGCCGCGACCGTCGACACCAGCGCGATCGCGAGCATCGACGCCCAGCCGCCGGCCGTCGCGGGCCAGCGCGGCGGCGCGCCGAACGCAGCCGTTCGCACGACGGCGATCGCGACGAGCGTCGCGGTGGCCGACAGGCAGATGATCGCGGTGGTCGCGAGCGGATCGACGCCGCGCGTCGCCCGGGTGCCGCCGACGATGTACAACGAATAGATCACCGCGGCGGCCAGCGCGAGCGCGATCCCGAGCGGCTCGCCGTGCCCGCCGCCGACCATCAGCGCCGAACCCGCGACGCACAGCACCAGCGCGACGGCCTTCGCCCGCGTCAGGCGCTCGCCGAGCCACCACGCGGCCAGCAGCGTGACGAACGCCGGATACAGGTACAGCAGCAGCGCGACGAGGCTCGCCTGCGCGTGCTGCAGCGCGCTGAAATAGCAGAACGACTGCCCGACGTAGCCGAGCGCGCCCATCGCCACCAGCGGCGCGAGCGCCCGCCCACGCGGCCATGCGACGCGGCGGTGCCGTGCGATCGCGGCGAGCACCGCACCGCCGATCGCGAAGCGCACGATCAGCAACCCGAGCACGTCGACGCCGGCCGCATACGCGTAGCGGCCGAAAATCGCCATCGCGCCAAACGCGGCGGCGGACAACGCGACGTAGAGCGCGCCCTGCAGGGCAGCGGACGAGGGGCGAACGGTGGCGGTCATGATGAAACGGGCGAACCAGGCGCCGTGACGGAATCGTCGGAGTGTAGCGGCGCGGCGGCGGCGAGCCTAGCCCGCGCTTACCCGTTCCGCGGCAGGCGGCCGCAATGACCCGCACCGCGCCGCCCGCCGCCAGCGCCGCACGCCGCTCCGGCGTACAATGCGCGACGCGGCATGACGCCGCCCGAATCACGACGTTTCCCCACCATGTTCAATCCAAGCCGCGACGAAGTGCGTCGCTTTTTCACCGAGACCTGGCGCAAGCAGCGCGCGGGCGAGATCCTGACGCCGCTGGAAGCGATCGCAGCCGACTGGATCGTCGAGCATCCCGAATACCACGACGAACTGGCCGACGCCGACGGCGCGGCCGCGCGCAACTACACGCCGGAAGAAGGCCGGACCAACCCGTTCCTGCACCTGTCGATGCACCTCGCGATCAGCGAGCAGTTGTCGATCGACCAGCCGCCGGGTATCCGCGCCGCGCACGACAAGCTGGCCGCGAAGCTCGACTCGACCCACGACGCGCAGCACGCGATCATGGAATGCCTCGGCGAGACGATCTGGGAAGCGCAGCGCACGAACACGCCGCCCGATACCGACGCATACTTGCAGCGCATCCTGCGCCGCGCGTCGCGCGACTGAGCGCCCGGCCCGGCACACTCGTCTGCGCCGGCCGCGGCCAAAAAAATACCCCGCCGAGGCGGGGCATTCTTGCTGCGCGAGCCCGTGAGGCCCGTCGCGCTTACTTCTTGAACACGAGGTCGGTTTCCTTCAGCGACTCGATGTAGGACGCGATGTCCTTCATGTCGCTGACCGACAGGTTCTGTACCTGCGCCTGCATGATCGCGTTGTTGCGGCCGAGCAGCGGGTTCGTCAGCCCCATCTGGTACTGGCGCATCGCCCACACGAGGTAGTCGGCGTGCTGGCCGGCGAGGCGCGGGTACTCCGCGTTGATCGGCTTGTTCAGCTGCGCGCCGTGGCAGGCCGCGCAGTTGTGCGATTCGACCAGTTCCTTGCCCTTCGAGATGTCCGCGGCGTGCGCGGTACCGATCGCGAGGCCGGCCGCCAGTGCCACCGCCGCCGTCTTGAATGCGTTGTTCATGAATGCTCCTGTCCCGCCGGAGAGATCGGCGGCGCGCGCTTTACTTGTAGGGGTTGTCCTTCGTGTCGGCCTTCTGGGCGGCGTAGTACGCCGACAGATCCGCGATGTCCTGGTCGGTCAGCGAACCGGCGATCGCATTCATCGACGGGAAGTGACGATCCTTCTTGCGGTAGGCCTTCAGCGCGTTCTCGAGGTATTGCTGGTTCTGGCCGCCGAGGACAGGCACCCGGTAGACCTCCGGGTACGCCGCGCGGTAGTCCTGGATGCCGTGGCAACCGATGCACATGGCGGCCTTGCTCGCCCCGTCCTTCGGGTTGCCGACCACACCGGCCGCCTGCGCGCTGCCCGCGAGCGCCACGAGCGCTGCGACAACGACGTGTTTGCCGACGAATTTGTTCATAGCTCTTGTAACCTAGCTTGAGGGGAAACTGGCGCCGAAGCGGCAACGGCCCGCGCCGTTGTGCTTATCGGATCGCCACGCAGGCCAAAAAAAACGGCCAGATTGTACCGCGTCGGCGGGGAACGCGTCCATACGGCGCCCCCGGTTCGCCCCGCCGCAGCCCCGCAACGATACGCGGGCGCGGCCCAACCGGACAGCCCTTCTGACTTATACTGGGTTTTTTCCCGATGAAGAAGAGCGCCGCCATGCGTTTCGAAGGGTCCTCGCAGTACGTCGCCACCGACGATCTGAAGCTCGCGGTCAATGCCGCACTGACGCTGCAACGCCCGCTGCTGATCAAGGGCGAGCCCGGCACCGGCAAGACCATGCTCGCCGAGGAAGTGGCCGCCGCGCTCGACATGCCGCTGCTGCAGTGGCACATCAAGTCGACCACCAAGGCGCAGCAGGGCCTGTACGAATACGACGCCGTGTCGCGGCTGCGCGATTCGCAGCTCGGCGATGAGCGCGTGAAGGACATCTCGAACTACATCGTCAAGGGCGTGCTGTGGCAGGCGTTCGACGCCGAGCAGCCGAGCGTGCTGCTGATCGACGAGATCGACAAGGCCGACATCGAATTCCCGAACGACCTGCTTCGCGAGCTTGACCGGATGGAGTTCCACGTGTACGAGACGCGCGAGACGGTCCGCGCGAAGCACCGCCCGCTCGTCATCATCACGTCGAACAACGAGAAGGAGCTGCCCGACGCGTTCCTGCGCCGCTGCTTCTTCCACTACATCCAGTTTCCCGATGCGTCGACGATGCAGAAGATCGTCGCGGTCCACTTCCCGAACATCCGCGAGGAGTTGCTGCGCGCGGCGCTCGAGAGTTTCTTCGAACTGCGCGGCGTGTCGGGCCTGAAGAAGAAGCCGTCGACGTCCGAGCTGCTCGACTGGCTGAAGCTGCTGCTCGCCGAGAACATCCCGGCCGACGCGCTGCGCGGCGCGGACGCGAAGCAGATCGTGCCGCCGCTCGCGGGCGCGCTGCTGAAGAACGAGCAGGATCTGAGCCTGCTCGAACGGCTCGTCTACATGAACCGGCACAACCGGTAACCCATCCGCGAAGGCCCGGCCATGCTGCTCAATTTCTTCTACGCGCTGCGCGCAGCCAAGCTGCCCGTCTCGGTGAAGGAATACCTGACGCTGCTCGAATCGCTGAAGGCCGGGCTGATCTCGCCGTCGATCGACGCGTTCTACTTCCTCGCGCGGATGACGCTGGTCAAGGACGAGCAGTACTTCGACAAGTTCGACCAGGCGTTCGGCGCGTATTTCCACGGCGTGTCCGCGCTGCCGTCCGAGGCGTTCGACATTCCGCTCGACTGGCTCGAGAAGCGCCTCGAGCGTGAGCTATCGCCGGAGGAGAAGGCGCAGATCGACGCGATGGGCGGGCTCGACAAGCTGATGGAGCGTTTGAAGGCGCTGCTCGACGAGCAGAAGGAACGCCACGAAGGCGGCAACAAGTGGATCGGCACCGGCGGCACGTCGCCGTTCGGGCACGGCGGCTACAACCCGGAAGGCGTGCGCATCGGCGGCCCGTCGAACGGCAACCGCACCGCGGTGAAGGTGTGGGAGGCGCGCGCGTACCGCGACTACGACGATTCGGTCGAGATCGGCACGCGCAACATCAAGGTCGCGCTGCGGCGGCTGCGCCGTTTCGCGCGCGAAGGCGCGGCCGAGGAGCTCGACCTGCCCGGCACGATCCGCAGCACGGCCGCGAACGCCGGCTGGCTCGACCTGCGGATGGTGCCCGAGCGCCACAACAACGTGAAGGTGCTGATGCTGCTCGACGTCGGCGGCTCGATGGACGACCACATCAAGCGCACCGAAGAGCTGTTCTCGGCCGCGAAGGCCGAATTCAAGCACCTCGAATTCTTCTACTTCCACAACTGCGTGTACGACCACCTGTGGAAGAACAACCGCCGCCGCCACTCGGAACGCGCCGCGACGTGGGACGTGCTGCACAAGTTCACGCCCGACTACAAGCTGATCTTCGTCGGCGACGCGACGATGAGCCCGTACGAAGTGCTGCAGCCCGGCGGCTCGGTCGAATACAACAACCCGGAAGCCGGCGCCGTGTGGCTGCGCCGCCTCGCCGACCAGTTCCCCCATCATGCGTGGCTGAACCCCGAGCCCGAGCGGCTATGGGAGTACCGGCAGTCGGTCGCGGTGATCCGCGACCTGCTCGGCCAGCGCATGTATCCGCTGACGCTCGCGGGCCTCGAAACCGCGATGCGCGCACTCAGCAAGTAACGAAACCCACCCGCAGACACGAAGGCCGCATCCGAGCGGCCTCCCCCCGAAGATAGCATGAACCCTTCGCCCACCGCGAGCGCTGGCCGCGCCGGCGGCCGCCGCTTTTTCGCCGATACGTCCGTGTCCGCGCTCGTCGCCGGCTTCGTCGCGATGATGACCGGCTACACGAGCTCGCTCGTGCTGATGTTCCAGGCCGGCCGCGCCGCCCACCTCACCGACGCGCAGATCTCGTCGTGGATCTGGGCGCTGTCGATCGGCATGGCGCTGACGACCATCGGCCTGTCGCTGCGCTTTCGCGCGCCCGTCGTCGTCGCGTGGTCGACGCCCGGCGCAGCGCTCTTGATCGCGTCGCTGCCCGGTGTGCCCTACCCCGAGGCGATCGGCGCGTTCGTCGTATGCGCGCTGCTGTTGACGGCCGTCGGCGTGAGCGGGCTGTTCGACACGCTGATGAAGCGCATTCCGGCCGGCATCGCGGCTGCGCTGCTCGCGGGCATCCTGTTCGAGATCGGCATCGAGATCTTCCGCGCCGCGCAGTTCCAGACCGCGCTCGTGCTCGCGATGTTCTTCACCTACCTGATCGTGAAACGCCTCGCGCCGCGCTATGCGATCGTCACGACGCTGATCGTCGGCACGGCGGTGGCCGGCGGCCTCGGACTGCTCGACTTCAGCCGCTTCCACATCGCGCTCGCGCAACCCGTGTTCACGATGCCCGCGTTGTCGATCGCGTCGATCGTCAGCATCGGCATTCCGCTGTTCGTCGTCGCGATGGCGTCGCAGAACGTGCCGGGCATTGCGGTGCTGCGCGCGGACGGCTATTCGACGCCGTCGTCGCCGCTGATCGCGACCACCGGCCTCGCATCGCTGCTGCTCGCGCCGTTCGGCTCGCACGGCGTGAACCTCGCGGCGATCACGGCCGCGATCTGTACCGGCCCCGAAGCGCACGAGGATCATGCGAAGCGCTACACGGCAGCCGTGTGGTGCGGCACGTTCTACCTGATCGCCGGCATCTTCGGCGCGACGATCGCCGCACTGTTCGCGGCGCTGCCGAAGGCGCTCGTCGTATCGGTCGCGGCGCTCGCGCTGTTCGGCTCGATCATGAGCGGGCTCGCGAACGCGATGCAGGACGTGAAGCAGCGCGAAGCCGCGCTCGTCACGTTCATGGTGACCGCGTCGGGCCTCACGCTGCTGTCGATCGGCTCGGCGTTCTGGGGGCTCGTCGCGGGAATCGTCACGCAGGTGATCCTGAACGCGCGGCGCCCCGCGTGACGCGGCTCGCCGGCCGCCGCGGCGCACGCCCGGCACGCCAAAACGTGCTCGACACGAATCGGGCCTAAAATGATGGATCGGAAGCGGCGCCCGGCGCCGCTTCGCTTCGCCGCCGCGCTCGCGCGGCCCGTGAGAACCCGGCGCCCCGCGCGCTTCTTCCGAATCGCCATGACTACCGCACTCGACCAGTTGAAGCAGTACACGACCGTCGTCGCCGACACGGGCGACTTCCAGCAGCTTGCGCAATACAAGCCGCAGGACGCGACCACGAACCCGTCGCTGATCCTGAAGGCCGTCCAGAAGGATGCGTACAAGCCGATCCTCGAGAAAACCGTCCGCGATCATCGCAACGAAAGCACCGATTTCATCATCGACCGCCTGCTGATCGCATTCGGCACCGAAATCCTGAAGCTGATCCCCGGCCGCGTGTCGACCGAGGTCGACGCACGCCTGTCGTTCGACACGCAGCGCTCGATCGACAAGGGCCGCGAGCTCATCAAGCTGTACGAAGCGGCCGGCGTCGGCCGCGAGCGCATCCTGATCAAGCTCGCGTCGACGTGGGAAGGCATCCGCGCGGCCGAGGTGCTGCAGAAGGAAGGGATCAAGTGCAACATGACCCTGCTTTTCTCGCTCGTGCAGGCCGCCGCGTGCGCGGAAGCCGGCGCGCAGCTGATCTCGCCGTTCGTCGGCCGCATCTACGACTGGTACAAGAAGCAGGCCGGCGCGGAATGGAACGAAGCGAAGGACGGCGGCGCGAATGACCCGGGCGTGCAATCGGTGCGCCGCATCTATACGTACTACAAGACGTTCGGCTACAAGACCGAAGTGATGGGCGCGAGCTTCCGCACGACCAGCCAGATCACCGAGCTCGCCGGCTGCGACCTGCTGACGATCAGTCCCGATTTGCTGCAGAAGCTGCAGGAGAGCAACGAGACGGTCGCCCGCAAGCTGTCGCCGGAATCGCTGCAGGACAAGCCGGCCGAGCGCGTCGCGATCGACGAGTCGTCGTTCCGCTTCCAGCTGAACGACGAAGCGATGGCGACCGAAAAGCTCGCCGAAGGCATCCGCGTGTTCGCCGCTGACGCGGTGAAACTCGAGAAGCTGATCGACGCGCTGCGCTGAGCCACGCTGCGCGTCAGCGGCTGTCAGCAAGACTGACAATAGGCGTCAGCACGCACGCTGCAAACGGTCGCGAACGTGATGTTCGCGGCCGTTTTTATTTTCATTCCATCGTCAAGCACGCGCACTACAATCCACGTCACGGGTGCGACGGCCGCCTCCCGATGCGCCCTTTCCCCAGTCAAACTTGAACGACGCCACGCCAGCGCCGACGCGCCGGCACGGCTCATCCCAGGAGACAACGATGCAAGTCCAACCGTACCTGACATTCTACGGTCGTACCGACGAAGCCCTTCAGTTCTACGAAAAGGCACTCGGCGCGAAGACCATGTTCAAGATGCACTTCAAGGACGCACCGCCGAATCCCGATTACCCGATGTCGCCGGAGATGAGCGACAAGGTGATGCACGCGAGCTTCACGATCGGCGAGTCGATGATCATGTGCTCGGACGGCGATTGCAGCCAGCCGGCCGGCGCCGCGCACGCCGGCTATTCGCTGTCGCTGAACCCGGCGACGGTCGAGGAAGGCCAGAAGCTGTTCAATGCGCTCGCCGACGGCGGCGAAGTGACGATGCCGTTCGGCAAGACGTTCTGGGCGCTCGGCTTCGGGATGGCGAAGGATCGCTTCGGCGTGCACTGGATGGTCAACGTCGAGGATCTGTCGCAGCGCGAGGATCTCGCGAAACGCGCGCAGGGCTGACGCAAAAGAAACGCCCGCCACCTTGCGGTGGCGGACGTTTTCGTTGCTGCGCGGCGCGTGTGCGGCACACTGCCGCGCACGGCCCGTATCAGCCCTCGACGACGTCGAAATAATCCTCCGGCCGCGTGCGATCCTCGGCATGCGCCATGCCCATCACGCGCACCAGCACGCTCACCGCCACCGACACCACCAGGTTCACGATCAGCGACCACACGGCCGCATAGCCGGGAATCGCGAGACCGAACAGGTGGATCGTGAAGATGGAGCTCGCCAGCTTCAGCGAGATCGCCATCCACGTGCCGCACACGATGCCGGCCGCCCAGCCGGCCAGCAAGCCGCGATGGTCGAGCACACGCGTGTACAGGCCGAGCACGATCGCCGGCAGCGTCTGGATGATCCAGATCCCGCCGAGCAGTTGCAACTGGATCGCGTAGGTCAGCGGCAGCCCGAGGATGAACGCCACCGCGCCGACCTTCACGATCAGCGACACGAGCTTCGCGACGTGCGTCTCCTGGTCGTGCGACATGTTGCGGTTCACGAACTCGCGGTGGATGTTGCGCGTGTACAGGTTCGCGGCCGCGATCGACATGATCGCCGCCGGCACCAGCGCGCCGATGCCGATCGCCGCGAACGCGACGCCGACGAACCACGACGGGAAGTACTCGAGGAACAGCGCGGGCACCGCGAAGTTCGGGCCGAACGCCTTGAAGTACGGCGCGTACTGCGGCATGTCCTTCACGCCGGAGGCGAGCGCCATGTAGCCGAGCAACGCCAGCAGGCCGAGCACGAACGAGTACGCGGGCAGCATCGCCATGTTGCGGCGGATCGAGTTGCCCGACGACGACGACAGGATCGCCGTGACCGAGTGCGGATACAGGAACAGCGCGAGCGCCGAGCCGATCGCGAGCGTCGCATACGCGCTGTAGCCGTTCAGGCTCGCCGCGTCGGGCGCCTTCAGCAGCAGCTTCGCGGGCGGCACCGCGGCGAAGATGTGCCCGAAGCCGCCGAGCTTCGCGGGGATCACGATGACCGCGGCGGCGATCGTGACGTAGATCAGCACGTCCTTCACGATCGCGATCATCGCGGGCGCGCGCAGCCCCGACGTGTACGTGTACGCGGCGAGGATCGCGAACGCGATGATCAGCGGCAGGTCGCCGACGAAGCCGGTCGTGTCGAAGCCGAGCGCGCCGATTACCACCTCGATGCCGACCAGCTGCAGCGCGATGTACGGCATCGTCGCGAGGATGCCCGTCACCGCGATCGCGAGTGCGAGCATCCGGCTGCCGTAGCGTGCGTTGACGAAATCGGCGGCCGTCACGTAGCCGTGCCGCTTCGCGATGCTCCACAGCTTCGGGAACACGACGAACGCGAACGGATAGATCAGGATCGTGTACGGCAGCGCGAAGAAGCCCATCGCGCCGGCGCCGAACACGAGCGCGGGCACCGCGACGAACGTGTAGGCCGTGTAGAGGTCGCCGCCGAGCAGGAACCACGTGACGATCGTGCCGAAGCGGCGTCCGCCGAGGCCCCATTCGTCGAGATGGGCGAGATCGCCGCGCCGCCAGTTCGCGGCCAGGAAACCGATGATCGTGACGCCGATGAACAGCAGGACGAAGACGAAGGTCGCGCCGAGATTCATTGCGCACCTCCTTGCGTGCCGCTCGCCTTCCACGCGTTCTTGGTCTTGAGATACACGAACGCGGTGATCACCGCGCTGATGAAGACCCAAAGCAACTGGTACCAGTAGAAAAACGGAAAACCGAACCATTGCGGTTCGATCTTGCTGTACGACGGCACCCAGACCATTGCGATCAGCGGCAGTACCAGCAGCCAGAGCCAGCGCTTGGCGGCCCGGTTGGCGTCGGCATCGTGAGCCATGACGTCTCCTCTTCTATCCCGGTTATCGATCTTGTTGAGCGGGTACGGCACCGAGAGGAGCGGCAAAACGGGTAGGCCGCGGCTCCCCTGGCTTCGCGCCAGTATAGGAGCCGCGAGCACGCGGTCAAGCAGGGGCGAACCCGAGGTGATCCGCCCCTTGTCGCGGGGTTGCACCGGCCTGCCGCCGGTGCATCCGGCGTCAGATCGCGAACGCGGCGTCGCGTGCGCCGGTCGTTGCTTTCAAAGCTTTCACCCACTTGCGCGCGGGCAGCTTCAGCGTGTCCTCGATCAGCTTCGCGCGGGCGTCGAGCTGCGCGAACGGCACGTCGAGCGCGGGGCCGGAAAACGCGATCGCGATCCGGTTGCCGTCGTGCACTTCGGGCAGCGCGATCACGCGGTGATCGAATGCCGCGTTCAGGTGCTTCATGTTGCGCACGAAGCTCGGATGATCGCCGAACAGGTTGATCGTCGCGATGCCGGCGTCGGCGAGGCAGCCGCGCACAGCGCGGTAGAACGCGACGCTGTCGAGCACGGGGCCGCGCGCGGTCGCGTCGTACAGGTCGATCTGGATCGCGCCCGTCGTGCCGCGGTTGGCCGGGTCGTTGACGAAGTCCCATGCGTCGGCTTCGTGCACGACGAGGCGCGCGTCGTCGGGCGGCAGCGCGAACATCGTGCGCGCGGCGACGATCACGGCCGGGTTCAGCTCGACGGCCTCGACCTTCGCGTGCGGCAGGAAACGATGCGAGAACTTGGTCAGCGCGCCGGTGCCGAGCCCGAGCTGGACGACCCGCTCGGGCGTTTCGAGGAACAGCAGCCACGCCATCATCTGCTGCGCGTATTCGAGCTCGATATGCAGCGGTTTCGAGATCCGCATCGCGCCCTGCACCCACTCGGTACCGAAATGCAGGAAGCGCACGCCGCCTTCTTCGGAGAACGTAACGGGCGCGAAACGCGGCTTGCGCGGCGCTTCGAGCACCGGCACGTCGTCGTGTTCGTCGATGTCCGGGCGGCGCTTCACGCGCGGCGGCTGGAGTTTTTCGGAGCCGTTGTAGGCGGACGGCTTGCGTTGCTTGAACGCGCGTGCCTCGGCGGACGCGCGCTTGATCAGTCGGGTCATGATGGTTGAATCTCGCTGGGTGAGGCTGGATGAGCGGACGAGAGGATAGCATTGGTGGGAGGCGGAGGCCGCGACGCGAGTCCGGCCACGCGTGACGCCGAATCCCGTCGGCGCTACGCTGCAGTCGCGGATCACAGGAGCGCGCATGACTTCGAACGACAAGAAGATCTGGTTTCCAGCGAAGCGCTACGGCTGGGGATGGGGGTTGCCGGTGGCGTGGCAGGGCTGGGTCGTGCTGCTGCTGTTCGCGCTCGGCATCATCGTGAGTGCGTGGCTGCTGCCGCCGCAACGCTCGCCGGTTGCATACGGCGCGTGCATCGTGGCGCTGGTCGCGCTGCCGACCGCGGTGTGCTGGATCAAGGGCGAGAAACCGCGGTGGCGATGGGGCAAGGACGATTGAGCGTCGCAAGCGACAAAGCGCAACGGGCACCCTACACCGCAACGGCCGGTACGCCCCAAGGGCCCGGCCCATTCGACTGCTGATACGACGACCATCGAAATCCGCGAACCCCGCCGCCCGCCTGATCCGGGTACATACCGGTCATTGACTTCCTTGCAAATAAAAAGCCCGTTCGGTCGACCGAACCTATGCCAAACTGAAACGGCATTCGGGGAGGCTCGCAGCGGCCATGACTCATACAACGACGGACCACGCACCGCCAGATCGCCAGGGATGGCTCTCCAGGGAGCGGCTCGTCCTGTACAGCGCGGCGATCCTGTTGTTTCAGCTCGTGTTGCTGGGTATCTGGGCATTTTCGTACTGGGTGCTGCATCTCCCCGGCGTGCCGCCCCCGGGTATCGACTTCCGGGTTTTCTGGAGCGCGTCTTTCGTTTCCCTCCACAGCGGGCCGCTCGCCGCCTTCGACCTCCACCAGATGTTCGCGGCGGAAGCTCGATTGCTGCCGGATTTCCCGCCCGCGCAGATTTCCGCACCGTGGGTTTATCCGCCGACCTTCCAGTTGCTGGTTTATCCGCTGGCGTTGCTGCCCTACGCCGCTTCGTACGGCCTGTTCGTCAGCATCGGCATCGCAAGCGCGTTGGCGGCGTGCACGCTCGCGATGAAGGATCGCCCCCTGCCGTGGATCGCGCTCGTCGCGTTCCCCGGCATCTGGGTCGTGACGATCTGCGGCCAGAACTCCTTGCTGACCCTGGCGTTCGCTGCCGGCGCACTGGGATGGCTCGAACGACGTCCGGTCGTCGCCGGCGTATGCGCCGGCATGCTCGTCATCAAACCGCAGCTGGCGCTCCTGTTTCCCGTGCTGTTCCTCTGCGGCGGACATTTCCGCGCGGTTGGCGCGATGGCCGTCACGGCCGCGCTGTTCTGCGCGGTCAGCGCACTGGTGTTCGGCGTGCCGCTGTGGATGCGCTTTTTCGACACGCTGTCGTGGTTCAGCCACTTGATCCTGATGAACAATGCAGGCGGAATCTGGAACGCGATGCCGACGCCGTTCGCGATGTCGCGACGGCTGGGCGCCAGCCTGCCGACCGCCTTTGCCGTTCAGGCGGCCATCGCGATACCGGCCGTGATTGCGACCGCGAGTCTATGGGCGAGGAAGAAGCATGCCGACTTATGCGCGGCAGCGGCAATCGTCGCGACGCTGCTGACCCAGCCGTACCTCATCTACTACGATCTCGCGTGGCTGCTTCTCGCGATCATTTACGTATGCAAATACGACCGGACAACCCGCGCGCTCGGGTGGGCGGACCATGCGGTCATGGCGTTGGCGTGGGTGCTGCCGGGGCTCTCGTTTTTCCTCGTGTTCAAGCCCGCGATGGGACAACCCGGCGCCGTCCTGTTGCCGATCTTCCTGATGCTGATCGTCTACCGCGCATCGCGTCATCGCGCGGCTGACGCAAGCACATCGGTTGCCGCACGGCAATCGCCCGGCTAGCGCGGCGGCACGCCGAGCATCGCGCCAAGCAGCCGCCAGAACGGATTGCCATTTTGTTCAGTTTGACACCGGCGTTGATCAGACAGCATGCTGCTGCGGCGCATGCATTTTCTTTCGACGTGCCCGGTTGTACCGTAACGTCATCGAAGCCTGCCAACATCCGCTCCAGCCATACCTGTTCCATCACACGGGATTTCGTAAGCATGAGTCACATCCACTTCATTGGCGGGGAAAAAGGCGGCGTCGGCAAATCGCTCGCGGCCCGCGTGCTGGCCCAGTATTTCATCGATCGGAGCATGCCCTTCGTGGGCTTCGATACCGACCGATCGCACGGCGCGCTCCTGCGGTTCTATGCCGATTTTGCCGCGCCTGCCGTGCTCGACCAGCATGACAGCCTCGATCCGGTCATGGAATCGGCGCTCGAAGATCCGCAGCGGCGCATACTGGTCGACCTCGCGGCCCAGACGCGGCAGTCGCTCGCCAAGTGGCTCGACGATTCGGACGTAGTCGATTTTGCGGAAGAACACGGCCTCACGTTGACGTGGTGGCACGTGATGGACACGGGACGCGATTCGGTCGATCTGCTGCGGCAATGGCTGGACGAATTCGGCGGACGAATCAAGCTGGTGCTGGTGCTGAACGAAGTCCGCGGCGATCGCTTCGAGATTCTGGAGGCATCCGGCGAACGCGAGCGGGCCGAAGCCCTTGGTGCGAGCGTGATTACGCTGCGCCGCCTGCCCGATACGACGATGCAGAAGATCGATCGACAAAGCGCGAGCTTCTGGGCGGCGGTCAATCATCCCGACCGCGCCGCCACGGGGCTCGGCTTGCTGGAACGGCAGCGCGTCAAGGTCTGGCTGCATCGTACTTATGAGGAGTTGGGCACGCTCGCCTTGTAGCGCGGGCCCCCGCGACGGTGCGGAGGATGCGGCGAGTGGCTGGAATGGCTCATACCGGGAAAACTTGGAGGTTCAATGGCCGATCACGACAGACTGCATCCTCTACGTCCGTTCCTGAAAAACTGGATTTGGGAGCACGGTCGAATCGGGACGCGCTATCTCGACTGCGTCGATGGCGAAATCAAGTTCGACGAAGGCAAGAAATCGCATTTCGCTGCCGAGAAATATACCTACGTGCCCCTGGGCAAGGACGCTGACGACGACGCATCGGCGGAGGGTCCTGCGATCCACGAGGCGGGACTTGCCCGCTTTTTGCGGGCTGCGCAGTTGGGCACGCCCGGGGAAGCCGGTTCCGTGGCGGAGGTTCAGCGCGCCGTGCAGGATTGCCTGGAGATCGGCCTGTTCAGCGCGTATCAATGGGAGGCTCGACAGGCATTGGCCCGCTACGCGCAGGAACCCATGTTCGAGGACGAGATCCGCGCGGCGGTTGTCGACGACATCCGGCGAATTTACGTCGGCATGCGAGAGCAGCTGGCGCTGTACGATTTCAGCGTGCTCTACGGCTTGCCCACGCCGCTGCTGATCAGCGAGACACCCTTCATCGACTGGCGCGTGATCGCCAGCCCGGCACTTCCGTTCGTATCGCTTCCGCTGGGACCTTACTGCCTGCTGGTAGGCGCGCCGTCGGGCAGGAGTAGCCGAATCGGCCCGGTGGTCTGGAAGGCCGCTGCCGCGATGGGGCCGTTGAAGGACCACAACCGTCGGATCGAGGAGCATGCACGTCTGTGGCTGGTGGCGACCACCGACGATCAACTCGTCGCTGCACAAAGTCGCATGACCTCGGCCACGGGCGCCAGGCAAGGCGACGCGAAGCCCTGACCGGTGGAGTCGAGTGGCGGCGCAGTATCGTTGAAACTGCCTCTCGACTTGAACACCTGCTGCCGCCCACCCGATACCGCTTCACCGAATACTCGGAATCCAACGCGTCTCAGGCGCGAAGTGCGCGCCAGAGCACCAGTTTCTGTTCGAACGACAACGTCGCATTCGCCGGACTCGACGAAGGCAACACGAGCGTCTCGTATCCGGCCTGGCCGATCACGTCGGCGAACCGCCCCGCCGTCTTGCCGTTGAAGCACACGCGCTTCAGCAACGGCGCATGCTCGCGCAGCGAATCGAAGTCGTTCGGCTTGGCATTGCGGATCGCCGAATCGAGACTGCCCTGGCGATGACACGCATCGAGGACGTCCCAGATGCCGATGCCGTGCGACAGCACGCGCGACAGCCGCGCGTCGTACGGCAGTTCATGCAGCGTCGGCTCGCCGAGCACCGCACCGAGCAGCCGCCAGAACTGGTTGCGCGGATGCGCGTAGTACTGCGCGGCGTCGAGCGACGCCTCGCCCGGAAAGCTGCCGAGAATCATCGTGTGCGTATCCGGCGCGACGACCGGCGGAAAGCCTTGCAACATCACGCGTCTCCGTGCGGCTCGACGGATCGCGGCCCGTCGCCGTGCGCGGCGAGATGACGCCACAGCGCCGGCAGCATGCACTCGGTGACCATCAGCGGCTTGCCGTGACGCTGGAACACCGAGCGCCGCGCGGCAAACGCATGCGGCGCGCGCGCGCCCTGCAACGCATGGCTCGCGAGCGCATACAGCGGATGACCGGCGATCACGCGGCGGCTCACGAGCGCCGAGCGCTCGACCTGCGGATCGCTGTACAGCAGCTCCGCGAGCGGCCGCGTGCGCAGCTTCCGCATCGCCTGCCACACGCCCTTGCTGGCCGCGAGCGGCGCGATGCTGTGCGCGGCGACGTACGGCGTGCCGTCGACCGACAGGATCACCTCGCGCACCCACATCGGCGCGCGCGGCGAACTGACGAGCGCGTCCGGCTCGTCGAACCACGGCGCGTCGACGGCCTCGCGCGTCACGCGCACGTTCACGCGGCCGAGCCGCGCGAGATGCGCGGTCAGCGATCCGCCGCGCGTCAGCCAGTCGCGCTGGTCGAGCGTGCAACCGGGCCGGGGCGTTTCGCGCCAGCCCGCCTGTGCGGCGTCGAATCGCAGCCGTGCGTTCACGCGGCCCGCGACAGCAGCAGCGTGTTGGTCCGCTTCACGAAGCTCGCCGGATCGTCGAGCATGCCGCCTTCGGCCAGGAGCGCCTGATCGAACAGCAGATGGCACCAGTCGCCGAAATCGGCGCTGTCGGCGTTCAGCTGCTTCACGAGCGCGTGCTCCGGGTTGATCTCGAGGATCGGCTGCATCGCCGGCGCGTTCTGGCCGGCCGCCTTCAGCATCCGCTGCAGGTAGCCGCTCATGTCGTTGTCGTCCGCGACGAGGCACGACGGCGAATCGGTCAGGCGGAACGTGACACGCACTTCCTTCACCTTGTCGCCGAGCGCTTCCTTCATCTTGTCGACCACCGGCTTGATCGCCTCGCCGGCCTGCTCCTGCGCCTTCTTCTCCTCGTCGTTCAGCTCGCCGAGATCGAGATCGCCGCGGGCCACGCTCGCGAGCGGCTTGCCGTCGAATTCGTGCAGGAACGACAGCATCCATTCGTCGACGCGGTCGGTCAGCAACAGCACCTCGACGCCCTTCTTGCGGAACACTTCCAGATGCGGGCTGTTCTTCGCGGCCAGCCACGTATCGGCGGTCACGTAGTAGATCTTGCTCTGCTCGGGCTTCATGCGCGACACGTAGTCGGCGAGCGACACGTCCTGCGCGTCGGTGTCGCCGTGCGTCGACGCGAAGCGCAGCAGCTTCGCGATGCGCTCGCGGTTCGCATGATCCTCGCCGAGGCCTTCCTTCAGCACCTGGCCGAACGCGCCCCAGAACGTCTTGTACTTCTCCTTGCCGCCATCCTCTTCCGCGTTCGCGAGCTCCTCGAGCATCGACAGCGCGCGCTTGGTCACGCCTTCGCGGATCGCCTTCACGTCGCGGCTTTCCTGCAGGATTTCACGCGACACGTTCAGCGGCAGGTCGGCCGAATCGACCACCCCCTTCACGAAGCGCAGGTATTGCGGCAGCAGCTGTTCGGCGTCGTCCATGATGAACACGCGCTTCACGTACAGCTTCAGGCCACCGCGGTACTCGCGGTTCCACAGGTCGAACGGCGCGTGCGCCGGCACGAACAGCAGCTGCGTGTATTCGCTGCGGCCCTCGACGCGGTTATGCGTCCACGTGAGCGGATCCTGGTGATCGTGCGCGATGTGCTGGTAGAACTGCGTGTACTGCTCGTCGGTGACGTCGCTCTTCGAACGCGTCCACAGCGCGCTTGCCTGGTTGACGGTTTCGTCCTCGTCCTTCAGGACCATCTCGCCCTTTTCCTGATCCCACTCTTCCTTCTGCATCAGGATCGGCAGCGCGATGTGGTCGGAGTACTTCTGGATGATCGACTTCAGGCGGTGCGACGACAGCAGGTCGTCCTCGCCTTCGCGCAGGTGCAGCGTGATCGTCGTGCCGCGCTGCGTGCGCTCGATCGCGTCGATCGTGAAATCGCCCTCGCCGGCGCTTTCCCAGCGCACGGCTTCGTTCGCCGGCAGGCCGGCGCGGCGCGTTTCGACGGTGATCTTGTCCGCGACGATGAAGCCCGAGTAGAAGCCCACGCCGAACTGGCCGATCAGCGCCGCATCCTTCTGCTGGTCGCCCGACAGCTTCGTGAAGAATTCCTTGGTGCCCGAACGCGCGATCGTGCCGAGGTTCGCGATCGCCTCGTCGCGGCTCATGCCGATGCCGTTGTCGTCGATCGTGATCGTGCGCGCGGCCTTGTCGTAGCCGATGCGGATGCGCAGGTTCGGATCGTTCTCGTACAGCGCGTTGTTCGCGAGCCCTTCGAAACGCAGCTTGTCGGCTGCGTCGGACGCATTCGACACCAGTTCGCGCAGGAAGATTTCCTTGTTGCTGTAGAGCGAATGGATCATCAGGTGGAGGAGTTGCTTGACCTCTGCCTGAAAGCTCATCGTTTCGTGTGCCATGGATGCTGTTTCCTCTTACTTGAACTGAAAAGGGGTGACGCCGGCGCCCGGCGCGCGATGCCGGCGGACCCGTGAAGGACGGCCCGTGTGGGACGGCCTGCGGGACGACCGCCTGGCGCCAGCGGTTTGCGCGCGTATCTGGGGACGGCGCGCGGCATTTCAAGAGCCGGCCAGCCGCGCCGCGTCACGACGCGCGCCGCACCGCCGAGTCGATGTAGCCGGCAAGCAGCCCCGGCAGCGCCGGATCGCCACAGTTCGCAACATTGAAGCGCATCCACGTGGACGGCGATTGCTGCGGCGAGAACAGGCTGCCCGGCGTCAGCAGGAAGCCGGCTTCGTGCGCGACCGCCGCGAGCGCGTCCGAATCGACGCCCGTGTCGGCCCACAGGAACATCCCGGCCGCCGGCATCGTGAAGAGCCCGAGCCCCGTGCGCTCGAGCATCCGCGCGGTCTTGTCGCGCACGCCGTCGAGCCGCGCGCGCAGCCGCTCGACGTGGCGCCGGTAATGCCCTTCGGTCAGGATCTTGTACAGCACGCGCTCGTTGAGCTCGGGCGTGGTCATCCCGACCAGCATCTTCTGGTCGGTGATCGCCTTCGCGATCTCCGGCGCGCAGGCCACGTACCCGACCCGCAGGTTCGCCGCGAGCGTCTTCGAATAGCTGCCGAGATAGATCACGCGCTTCAACTGGTCGAGGCTCGCGAGGCGCGTGGCCGGATAGCTCGGCGGGCACAGATCGCCGTACACGTCGTCCTCGACGACGAGGAAATCGTAGGCCTCCGCGAGCTTCAGGATCCGGAACGCCTGCGCGGCCGACAGCGACGTGCCGGTCGGGTTCTGCAACACCGAGTTGATCACGAGCATCTTCGGCCGCCACATCTGCACCAGGGTTTCGAGCGCGTCGAGGTCGGGGCCGTCGGGCGTGTACGGCATCCCGACGAGCTGCGCGCCCTGCGCCGCGAAACGGCCGAACATCTGGAACCACGCGGGATCGCCGACGATCACCGCATCGCCCGGCCGCATGTAGATCCGCGAGATCAGGTCGATCGCCTGCGTGATGCCGGAAACCAGCACGATCTGTTCGGGCTTCGCGCCGATCTCGACTTCGGCGAGGCGCGTCTGCAGTTGCTGGCGCAGCGGCAGGAAGCCCTGCGCGGTGCCGAAGCCGAGCATCTGCGCGCCCGACTGGCGCCCGAGCGCGCGCAGCGCGCCGGTGATCAGCTCGCCGTCGAGCCAGCGGCCCGGCAGGTAGCCGAGGCCCGGGCCCTTCTCCGGGCTGACGGTGTGCAGCATGTTGCGCAGCAGCCAGACGACGTCGATCGTGTTGTGCACGGGCGCGGCCTCGGCCACGCGCGCGACGCCGTCGGCCGGCTGCGGGCCGGCGCCCGTGCGCTCGCGCACGTAGAAGCCGGAGCCGCGCCGCGAGTCGAGGTAGCCCTGCGCGACGAGGCGCTCGTAGGCCTCGACGACGGTGAAGCGCGACACGCTCTTGTCGAGCGCGAGCTTGCGGATCGACGGCATGCGCATGCCGGGACGGAACACGCGTTCGTCGATACGCCGCCGCGCCCACTGGACCAGCTGGTCGACGAGCGTGAGCGTGGCCGTGTCGTGCGGCGCGGGAATCTGGGCGAGTGGGACGGTGGACATGGGCGGCAGCTCCAACTGTACCGAAGGCTATCGCGCCGATTGTACCGTTACTGTGCCGGTAGCGACGATTACAGTTGACCGGAATGGCGATCGTGCGGCCGCCGCTCGGGCCCTGCCGCATCTGGCGCTGCGCCCGCCGGCCCGCCTCGCGGCCGGTACGCCGGCCGGTCCGGCCCCCGCCCGGCTCCTCGCCCGCTTACCATGACACTTTCGCTTCCCGACCCACGCTCATGCCAGCCCGCTCCCTGACACTCGACCACCTCGTGATTGCCGCGCGCACCCTCGACGAAGGCGTGCGCCATGTCGCCGACGCACTCGGCATCGAACCGGCCGGCGGCGGCCGCCATCCGCTGATGCGGACCCACAATGCGCTGTTCGGCGCGTGGGGCGGCCTCTACCTCGAAGTGATCGCGATCGACCCCGACGCACCCGCGCCGGACGACGGCGCAAAGCCGCCGCGCGCGCGGCTGTTCGGGCTCGACGATCCGGCGATCCACGCGCGGCTCGCGCAGGGCCCGTTTCTCGCGCACTGGGTCGCGCGCGTCGACCGCCCGCGCCAGCTTGCGCTGTGGCAGCGCCAGTATCCGGCCCGCATCGCGCCCGTCGTCGCGATGCGGCGCGGCGACCTGAGCTGGGGCCTCACAGTGCCCGACGACGGCAGCTTCCCCGCCTGGCAGGGTGCGGGCGACGGCCTCGTGCCGTCGCTGATCCAGTGGGACAACCCGCGCCATCCGGCCGAATCGCTGCCGGGCGACGGCGTCGCGCTGAAGGCGCTCAAGGGCGCGCACCCGCGCGCGGATACGATCCGCGAGCAGCTCGACTGGCTCGGCGCCGCCCACCTGCTCGACGTCGAATCCACCGACGGTCCGCCGGTGCTCGTCGCCGAATTCGACACGCCGGAGGGCGTGCGCACGCTGCGCTGAACGCCTGCCGACCCTTCGATTACATCAACCCTGCAAGACGGAGACACCCACGACATGAATTCGCGCGAAACCCGGGGCATGCTGCTCGGCCTCATCGGCGTGATGATCTTCAGCCTGACACTGCCGATGACGCGGATCGTCGTATCCGAACTCAACCCGCTGCTCAACGGGCTCGGCCGCGCGCTCGCCGCCGCCGTGCCGGCCGGCCTGCTGCTGTGGTGGCGCCGCGAACCGCTGCCGACCCGCGCGCAGCTGAAAAGCCTCGCGATCACGTCGGCCGGCGTGATCATCGCGTATCCGGTGTTCTCGGCGTGGGCGATGAAATCGGTGCCGGCGTCGCACGGCGCGGTGGTCAACGGGCTGCAGCCGTTGTTCGTCGCGCTGTACGCGGCATGGCTGTCGCACGAGCGGCCGTCGAAGGCGTTCTGGGCCAGCGCGGTGGCCGGCAGCGCGCTCGTGATCGCGTTCGCGCTGCGCGACGGCGGCGGCACCGTCCAGGCCGGCGACGCGCTGATGCTCGTCGCGGTCGGCATCGGCGCGCTCGGCTATGCGGAAGGCGCGCGCCTCGCGCGCCAGATCGGCGGCTGGCAGGTGATCTGCTGGGCGCTCGTCGTGTCGGCGCCGTTCCTCGTGCTGCCGGTCGGCTGGCTCGCGTGGATGCAGCACGCCGCGCATCCGGGCCCGCTCGCGCTGCGCACGTGGCTCGCGTTCGGCTACGTGACCCTCTTTTCGCAATTCATCGGCTTTTTCGCGTGGTACGCGGGGCTCGCGATGGGCGGCATCGCGCGCGTCGGCCAGGTGCAACTGCTGCAGATTTTCTTCACGATCGCCTTTTCCGCACTGCTGTTCGGCGAAACGGTCACGTCGACGACCTGGCTGTTCGCAGCCGCCGTGATCGCGACCGTGATGCTCGGGCGCCGCTCGGCGGTCGCCACGGCGCCGCGTCCCGCTCGCGCCGGCTGATGAGCTGCGCCATAATGGACGTTTTGCCTGATCGGTTTTGCCAGACTGGCCGTGCCTACCCAGCCGCGACGGCACGATCGCGCTCCCGCCCGCCCACCCGGCTGCGTCGACGCGCTCGGCCTGATCGACCTTTCTTGACTGACCACGCTATCCGAACGAGGAGACTATGAATCCGAGCGACCTGCATCCGCCGCACTGGCAGCTTTCCGAACGCGCCCGCAAGCTGACAAGCTCTGCGATCCGCGAGATCCTGAAGGTCACGGAACGCCCCGAGGTCATCTCGTTCGCCGGCGGCCTGCCTGCCCCCGCGACGTTCCCGGCCGAGCGCATGCGCGCCGCCGCCGATCGCGTGCTGCGCGACGCGCCGGCCGCCGCGCTCCAGTACAGCGCGACCGAAGGCTACCTGCCGCTGCGCGAATGGATCGCCGAGCGCTACAGCGTGCGCGTGTCGCAGGTGCTGATCACGACCGGCTCGCAGCAGGCGCTCGACCTGCTCGGCAAGGCGCTGATCGACCCGAACAGCCCGATCCTCGTCGAAACGCCGACCTACCTCGGCGCGCTGCAGTCGTTCTCGCTGTACGAGCCGCGCTACGTGCAGGTGCCGACCGACGAGCAGGGCCTGCTGCCGGAAGGCCTCACGCCCGAACTCACGCAAGGCGCGCGCCTGCTGTACGCGCAGCCGAACTTCCAGAACCCGACCGGCCGCCGCCTGCCCGTCGAGCGCCGCCGCGCGCTCGCCGCGTTCGCGCAGTCGAGCCCGTTCCCGGTGCTGGAAGACGATCCGTACGGCGCGCTGAACTACCAGGGCGAGCCGCTGCCGACGATGCTGTCGATGGCGCCCGACCACGTCGTGCACCTCGGCACGTTCTCGAAGGTGCTCGCGCCGGGCCTGCGGATCGGCTACATCATCGCGCCCGAAGAACTCCACTTCAAGCTCGTGCAGGCCAAGCAGGCCACCGACCTGCACACGCCGACGCTCACGCAGCGCATCGCGCACGAAGTGATCAAGGACGGCTTCCTCGACGAGCACATCCCGACGATCCGCGAGCTGTACAGCGCGCAGTGCGACTCGATGCTCGGCGCGCTCACGCGCCACATGCCGGAAGGCGTCACGTGGAACCGCCCGGAAGGCGGGATGTTCATCTGGGTGAACCTGCCCGCGCAGATCGACAGCATGAAGCTGCTCGCCGCGGCCGTCGACAATCACGTCGCCTTCGTGCCGGGCGCGCCGTTCTTCGCGGAGAACGCGCAGCAGAACACGCTGCGCCTGTCGTTCGTGACGGTACCGCCCGAGAAGATCGAGGAAGGCGTCGCGCGCCTCGGCAAGCTGCTGCGCGAGCGCCTCTGATCCCCTTTTTCCTGTCACGACTCTCTACGAGGAATCGAACGCATGGCTAACGTCTACGACAAACTGAAGTCGCTCGGCATCGAGCTCCCGACCGCCGGCGCCCCGGCCGCCGCCTACGTGATGAGCGCGCAAAGCGGCAACACGGTCTACCTGTCGGGCCACATCGCGAAGAAGGACGGCAAGGTCTGGGCCGGCAAGCTCGGCGCGGATCTGCAAACGGAAGACGGCAAGGCGGCCGCCCGCTCGATCGCGATCGACCTGCTCGCGACGCTGCACGCGCACACCGGCGACCTGAACAAGGTCACGCGCATCGTCAAGCTGATGAGCCTCGTCAACTCGACGCTCGACTTCACCGAACAGCACGTCGTGACGAACGGCGCGTCGGAGCTGATCGCCGAAGTATTCGGCGACGCGGGCAAGCATGCGCGCTCGGCGTTCGGCGTCGCGCAGATCCCGCTCGGCGCATGCGTCGAGATCGAACTGATCGCCGAAGTCGCGTAACGGGCGCATCGCGATGCCAGCCCGTCTCGTTCGCTTCAAGCAGGTCGACGTGTTCACGTCGGTGCCGTTCAAGGGCAATCCGCTTGCCGTGGTGTTCGACGCCGATTCGCTCGGCGACGACGCCATGCTCGAGATCGCCCGCTGGACGAACCTGTCGGAAACGACGTTCCTCTGCACGCCGACCGATCCGCAAGCCGACTATCGCGTGCGGATCTTCACGACGGGCGGCGAACTGCCGTTCGCCGGCCACCCGACGCTCGGCACCGCGCATGCGTTCCTGGAAAGCGGCGCGCGGCCGCGCACGCCGGGCCGGCTGATCCAGCAGTGCGGGGTCGGCCGGGTCGCGCTGCGCGAGCAGGACGGCGGCTGGGCGTTCGCCGCGCCGCCGGCACGCGTCACGCCGCTCGACCGTTCGGACTACGCGGTACTGGCCGCCGCGCTGCGCAGCGACGCGCTCGACCTGGACGCCGAGCCGTGCGCGGTGGACAACGGCGCGCCGTGGCTGGTCGTGCGGCTGAAGTCGGCCGACGCGTGCATCGGCCTGTCGCCCGACCCGGCCGCGCTTGCGGCGCTGACCCACCGCTACGGCGTGGACGGCCTTGCCGCCTACGCGCCGCACGCCGAAGGCGGCCCCGCGACGTTCGAGATCCGCTGCCTGATGACGGGCGGCAAGTTCGGCACCCCCGGCGAGGATCCCGTCACCGGCAGCGCGAACGCCGCGCTGGCCGGGCTGCTGACGCGGCAGGAACGCCGCCCCGGCCCGTCGTACACGGCCCGCCAGGGCACGGCGATCGGCCGCGACGGCCGCATCTTCGTCAGCTATGACGAAGACGGCACGACCTGGATCGGCGGCCACGTCGTCACGGTCGTCGACGGCACGTTCCGGTCACCCGACTGACATTTCGCGATGTGCGATGGCGCCGGCTCGTCCGGCGCCCCACGCTTTGCCCAACTATCGCAAAAACGTTCCAGACAGTAATATCGGGCCTAATCCGTTGTTTCGGAGGTCTGTCCATGGTTGCGCGTCCCGCGAACGAACAGACGTCGGGACAATCCGAACCATAGCCGGCCATCCAGACGGATGGCGCACGCGAGCAGGACGCCGCCCTCTTCGATGAGCTCCGCCCGGTCCAACCACACGCCGCCGAACCGACCGCTGCGCGCGCCGCGCAAATCGCGCCGGCGGGCGCTGTTTGCCATCCCGCTGCTCGGGATGCTGGCGCTCGCGCTGCTGTGGGCCGTGATCATCGCGCGTCTGTCCGTTGAAAAGGACAGCGCGTACAAGGAAGCGGCGGCCTCCGCGGCGATCCTGTCGTCCGCGCTCGAGCAACATACGGTCAAGGCGATCCACCAGGTCGACCAGATCACCCGCTTCGTCAAGTTCGAATTCGAGAAGTCGCCGGCGCGCTTCAATCTCGCGAGCGCCGTCGAGAAAGGCGTCGTGCCGAGCGACACGCTGATCCAGGTGTCGCTCGTCAACGCGAAGGGCATCCTGTTCGCGAACACCGCCGAACTCCATCCGCAGCCGATCAACCTGTCCGACCGCGAGCACTTCAAGGTCCACCTCGCGCACAACGACGACCGCCTCTTCATCAGCAAGCCCGTGCTCGGCCGCGTGTCGAGCCACTGGACGCTGCAGATGACGCGGCGCCTGAACAATCCGGACGGCAGTTTCGCGGGCATCGTCGTGGTGTCGGAAGACCCGAGCTACTTCACGAACGATTTCTACAACAACGCAGCCATCGGCAAGGAAGGCGTGATCGCGGTCGTGTCCGACACGGGCGCGGTGCTCGCGCGGCGCACGGGCTCGGTGAGCAACGCGCCGGGCGCGTTTTCGGCCTCGGGCGTCTACCCGATCGCGGAGCGCGTGACGGGCACGATCATCGATCCGATCGACGGCGTGACGCGCATCGTGTCGTACCGCCACCTCGACGGCTATCCGCTCGCGGTGATGGTCGGGCTGTCGCAGACGGAAGAGTTCGCGGACTACACCCATACGCGCAACGTCTACCTGCTGATGACGAGCTTCATCACGCTCGCGATGCTCGCGTTCTTCGGCGTCGCGACGGGCCTGATCGGCAAGCTGCTCGGCCGCGAGCGCGAAATGACGCAGCTCGCCGAATACGACCTGCTCACCGGCCTCGCGAACCGCTATGCAACGCTGCGCGGGCTGCGCAACGACGTATCGATGCCCGCGAGCCTGTCGCGGCTCGGCCTGCTGTTCATCGATCTCGACAACTTCAAGACCGTCAACGATACGCTCGGCCACAACGCCGGCGACATCGTGCTGCAGATGACCGCGTCGCGCCTGGCCGATGCGGTCGAGGACGAAGGCTCGCTCGCGCGCATCGGCGGCGACGAGTTCGTCGTCGTGATGAAGGGCGACGACGTCGAGCGGCGCGCGGTGCGGCTCGCGGAAGCGATCATCCAGATGTTCAGCGAGCCGTTCGACGTGCGCGGCAGTTCGTTCGTGCTGCACGCGAGCATCGGCATCGCGCTGCACACCGTCGCGAACGAAAGCGAGATCGACCTGCTGAAAAAGGCCGACCTCGCGATGTACAGCGCGAAGGACGCCGGCAAGAACTGCTACCAGTTCTATGCGCCGCACCTGTCGCACCGCGCCGACCACCTGATGCGCTGGGAACAGCAATTGCGTGTCGCGCTCGCCGAGGGGCAGCTGTTCCTCGCGTACCAGCCGAAGATCGACCTCACGCACCGCACGATCACCGGCTTCGAGGCACTCGCACGCTGGGACCACCCCGAGCACGGCGTCATCTCCGCGAACGAATTCATTTCGATCGCCGAATCGACCGGCCTGATCGTGCCGATCGGCGACTTCGTGATCCGCACCGCGTGCGAGCAGATCGCGCGCTGGCGCGATGAGGGCCACGACACGCTGACGCTCGCCGTCAACATCTCGCCCGTGCAGTTCTGGCGCGGCGACCTGATCGAGACGATCTCGCAGGCGCTGCAGGACACCGGCATCGACGCGAACCGGCTCGAGATCGAGATCACCGAAACCGCGATGATGGAATATCCGGAACTCGTGTCCGAGAAGATCGTCGCGCTGAAAAAGCTCGGCATCCGGATCGCGCTCGACGATTTCGGCACCGGCTATTCGTCGCTGTCGTACCTGCACCGCTTCTCCGTCGACACGCTGAAGGTCGACCGCTCGTTCGTGCAGGCGATTCCGACCGATCGCAGCGTGTGCGTGATGGTGTCGTCGATCGTGCATCTCGCGCGCTCGCTCGGGCTGACCGTCGTCGTCGAGGGCACGGAGACCGAGGAACAGATCACGTGGCTGTCCGCGCTCGGCGAAATCGAGGCGCAGGGCTTCCTGTTCTCGCGCCCGGTGCCGGCCGATGCAATTCCCGCGCTGATCGCACGCTTCGGCGTGCGCGGCGATCATCCGAACGTCGTCGCGCATCGCGCGACCGGCAGCACGGGCACCTGAGCGCCGCACCACGCAACCGTGGCGCGCGTTGCGCGCCGCCGCAATTATTACGTTTTCCGATCCGTTCGTTTAGTTCATTAACTAGCGTTTTCGCGCATGGCAGTGTCACGATGCGCGGCGGACAATCGGGAGGGCCTACGTGTCGGCGGGCCGCCGGCACAGCCATACGCGAGAGATCCGGCCCTGCGCCAACCACACAATCATGACAACCGTCGAAGTCGAAGCGACCGCTCGTGTCGAAGAGGCACCGGCATCCCTCTGGGCCTTGTTCAAGGTCGTCGCCGGCATTTCGGCCGTCTCGTGGGGCGGGCTTTCGATGATGGCGCAACTCGAACGCCATTACGTGGAGCGGCTGCAGCGCATCGAGCCGCACGTCTTCGGCGATCTCGTCGCGCTCGCGTGGCTCGTACCGGGCCCCGTCGGCTGCAATGTCGCCGTGCAGGTCGGCCAAGTGCTGCATGGTCGTGCGGGCGCATGGGTCGCCGGCATGGCGAGCGTGCTGCCGTTCTCGATCCTGATGACGCTGTTCGCGATCTTCTATCAGACGCCGCTCGTGCGCTCGCTTGCCGCGCCGATGCTGATCAATCACTTCGGGATGGTGCTCGCCGCGCTGATCGGCGTCACGTGGGTCAAGCAGGTGCGCTCGCTCGCGTGCACGCGGCTCGAACAGGCGATCGCCGCGCTATCGACGATTCTGCTCGCTTTCGCACATAGTCCGGCCGCTTTCGTCGGGATTCTGTTCGCTGCGTTTGCAGCGGGCTGGCTGACGGGGCCGTCGCAACGTGACGCGGTCGATTTCACGCTGTCGAAGCGCGACCGCAGCCTGCTCGTGCTGCTCGGCGTGCTCGTCCTGCTGTTCGCGGTGCCGCTGCCCGGCGATTACCAGGCGGAGCTGCTATGGCCGCGCCTCGCGGGCGCCGGCATGACGCTGTTCGGCGGCGGCTTCTCCGCGCTGCCGGTACTCAAGACGCTGTTCGTCTCGCCGGCGACCGGCATCTCCGATCACGACTTCACGCTGGCGTTCGCGCTGTCGCCGGTCGCGCCGGGGCCGTTGCTGAACGTCGTGCCGTTTCTCGGCTACCTGACCGACGGCTGGGTCGGCGCGCTGCTCGCCACGGCCGCGCTGTTCATTCCGTCGGGATGCCTCGTGGTGTTCGCGCAGAACCACCTGTCCCGGCTCAAGCGCCATTCGCGCTTCGAGTACGGGATGCGCCTGCTGCGCGCGGCGACGACGGGTTTTCTCGTGGTCGCCGTCGCGAAGATCCTGCATCGCGAGCCGGCCGACCCGGTTTACTGGCTGACGGGCGCCTTCGCGACGCTGTGCTTCACGCGCTTCAAGGTGCCCGTCTATGCCGTCTACGGCACGGTCGCCGTGGCGTGCAGCGTGTGGCTGTGGGCCGCCGCGCGCTGACGGGCGGCAGCCGCCGCCCCGCTTGAGTTAGCCTGCCTTACCGCCTCAACCTGCCTGCACCGCGACCCGGCGCGCCATCCAGCGGACGCGCAGCGCGTCGTATGCGAGGTTGAAGCAGAATGTGTAAGGCAGGAAGAACAGCACGATGCCGAGGTCGAGCAGCAGCGCCTCGACGAGGCTCACGTTCAGCCACCACGCGGCCACCGGCACCACCATCGCGACGAGGCCGAGCTCGAACATCACCGCGTGCGCGACCCGCATGCCGAGCGTGCGCGACAACCCGGCCCGCCGCTCGAAGCGATCGAACAGCGCGTTGAAGGTCATGTTCCACGCCATCGCGATCAGCGACACCATCACCGTCAGCACGCCGACGTGCGACACCGGCATGTCGAGCAGCCACGCGCCGATCGGCGCGCACAGCGCGATCGCCACCAGTTCGAACGTCAGCGCGTGCAGCAGGCGTTCCGTCACCGTTTTATTCATCTGTTTCATGATTCGCTCCAATGCATTACCTGATCCATGCCGGCCATTCTGATCGGCGATACCAGCTGAATCCAGTTTGATACCATCGGTTTTACCGATATAACGCCGCCAGGAGTACTGCATGCACCACGCTCCCGAAGCCCTGCTCGCATTCGCCGAAGCGGCGCTGCTCGGCTCGTTTACGGCCGCCGCACGCAAGCTCGGCAAGCGTCAGTCGACCGTGTCGGAGGCGATTGCGAACCTCGAAATCGATCTCGGCGTGCAGTTGTTCGATCGCTCGACACGCACGCCGACGCTCACCGATGCCGGCCGTGCGCTGCTGCCGCAGGTGCAGCGCGCGCTCGAAGCCAGCGCGGCGATCGACCGCACGGCCGCCCGGCTCGCGCACGGCGAGGAAGCGCGGCTCACGCTCGTCGTGTCGGATACGTACCAGTCGAAGCGCTACGAGGAGACGTTGATGGCGCTCGAACGGCGCTTTCCGGCGCTCGAGCTCGAATGCCAGATCGCCGAGCACGACGACGTGCTCGACCTGATCCAGCAGGGCCGCGCGCAACTCGGGCTGATGGCCGCGCGCGCGACCTACCCGGCCGATATCGGCGCGGCGACGGTGGCGGAGGAATCGGAGATCGGGCTGTTCGTCGGCCGCACGCACGCGCTCGCCGAATACGGCGACGCCGAGGTGCCGCACGCGGCGCTGCGCGACGTGCGCGAACTGCGCCTCAATACCTACGTGAAGACGGAAGGCCGCGGGACCGACGACCGGATCGTCGTCGGCACGCAGCACTGGCTCGCGCCGAGCTACCTGATGCTGCTGGAGATGGCCGTACTGGGGTTCGGCTGGGCGGAACTGCCGCGCTGGATGGTCGAGCACTTCGCGCGCGACCGCCTGTGCGAGCTGCGCTCGCGCGGCTGGCCGCGCCGCGTGCGGGTGGATGCGGTCTGGTCGCGCAACCGGCCGCTCGGACCGGCCGGTTCATGGCTGCTCGACGCGATGCTGGCCGCGTAGCGGCGCGTGCAGCCAGGCGTGCGGCCGAGGGCCGGCCGGTCAGAAACCGCGCGACAGCACGGCCGCGCCGATCGTGACGACGCCGAGCACGAGGTTCACGACGACGAGCAGGCGCACCGCGTTCACCGCGCGCGCGCCGTCCGGCCAGTTCTGCGCCTGCACCGCACGACGAATGCGCGGGAACAGCGCGAAGCGGATGTGCCCGAAGATCAGCATCATCACGACGCCGAGCCCGGCCATCGCATGCAGCGACCACGTCGCGTGCGCGCCGCCGAAGCTCGTCAGCAGGAAGCCGCCGGACAGCAGGATCACGATCACGGCCCCCGACACCCAGTTGAAGAAGCGGCCGAACACGCCTTCGATCAGCGGCAAGCGGAGTTGCGGCGACAGGTCGGACAGCGCCGGGCGCAGGCAGAAGTGCGCGAAGACCATCCCGCCCACCCACACGGCGACGGCCAGCAGGTGAAGAAACAGCGCGACGGCAACGGCGTGGGACATGGGGACGATCCTGTGATGAGTGAGGTGCAGCGAACGGCCGCGTCGCACGCGGCATCAAGCGACGTTCGACCCGCCAGCCGCGCCGCGGTTCAGGCCCTCGGCGCGATTTCACATTATTTTGCAAGTTCCGGGTGACAACGCCACGCTTGCTTACCCGAATCCCCACGCCAGAAAGAAAAAGCCGCACGCCCGCCGAAGCGGACGTGCGGCCTTCGATCGCGGCCGAACCGGGCGACCGCGCGCGGCGTCAGCCGAGCAGCGGACGCAGCTCGTTGACGACCTTGAGCTTCGTGTCCGGCGCGCGGCCCTTGCGTGCGCGCTTGCCGATGTGCGGCGCGAGCCCGGCATACGACAGCGTGTCGTCCTGCGCCTTGCCGCCGCGACCGGTGCCGATCAGCACGACGCCGGCCGGATCGATCGCCAGCGCCTGCACGAGCGTTTCCTTGTCGTCGAGCGCCATCAGGATCACGCCGCGCCCGCCGCCGGACAGCGTCTTCATCTCGTCCATCCCGAACACGAGCAAGCGCCCGCCGCTCGACAGGCACGCGACCTGCGTCGCGTTCGGCAGCACCGGCATCGGCGCGAGCGGCACCGCGCCCGCATCGATGGTCATGAACGACTTGCCGGCCTTCACGCGGCTCACCATGTCGCCGACCTTCGCGAGGAAGCCGAAGCCGTTGCTCGACGCGAGCAGCAGTGGCTGGTCGGCCGGCGCCGCGTAGTAGTGCATCAGGTGCGAGCCCGATTCGAGCTCGATCAGCGACGTGACCGGCACGCCGTCGCCGCGCCCGCCCGGCAGCACCGACACGTCGACCGAGTACACGCGCCCACTGCTGCCCCACGCGATCAGGCGATCCGGCGTGCGACACTGGAACGCCGCGTACAGGTGGTCGCCCGCCTTGAACGTGAAGCCGGCCGGGTCGAGCCCGTGGCCCTTCAGCGCACGCACCCAGCCCTTCTGCGACACGACCACCGTCACCGGCTCGTCGACCACCTTCGCCTCGAACGTCGCGCGCTTTTCCTGCTGGATCAGCGTGCGGCGATCGTCGCCGTACTGCTTCGCATCGGCCTCGATCTCCTTGATCATCAGCCGCTTCATCGCGCTTTCGTTCGCGAGCAGTTCCTCGAGCTTCGCCTTCTCGTCGCGCAGCGCTTCGAGTTCCTTCTCGATCTTGATCTTCTCGAGCCGCGCGAGCTGGCGCAGGCGGATTTCAAGAATGTCCTCGGCCTGCCGCTCGCTGAGGCCGAACGCGCTCATCAGCGCGGCCTTCGGCTCGTCCGCCTCGCGGATGATGCGGATCACCTCGTCGATGTTCAGGAAGACGATCATCCGCCCTTCGAGGATGTGGATGCGGTCGTCGACCTTCGCGAGGCGATGGCGGCACCGGCGCGTCATCGTCAGCTGGCGGAACTTCACCCATTCGTCGAGGATCGTCAGCAGGCCCTTCTGGCCCGGCCGGCCGTCGGCGCCGATCATCACGAGGTTCAGCGTCGCGTTCGATTCGAGGCTCGTGTACGCGAGCAGCGTGTTCACGAATTCCGTCTGGTCGATCGTGCGCGACTTCGGCTCGAACACGAGCCGCACCGCCGCTTCCTTGCCCGACTCGTCGCGCACAGCGTCGAGCAGGTCGAGCATCGCCTTCTTCGTGTTGAGCTGCTCGGGCGTCAGCGTCTTCTTGCCGAGCTTGAGCTTCGGGTTGGTCAGTTCCTCGATTTCCTCGAGCACCTTCTGGCCCGACGTGCTCGGCGGCAGCTCGGTCACGACGAGCTGCCACTGGCCGCGCGCGAGCTCCTCGATCTTCCATTTCGCGCGCACCTTCAAGCTGCCGCGGCCCGTTTCGTACGCGGCCGCGATTTCGGCGTCGCTCGAGATGATCTGGCCGCCACCCGGGAAATCCGGGCCGGGGATCAGGTTCATCAGCTCCGCGTGCGTGAGCTTCGGATTGCGGATCAGCGTGACCGCCGCGGCTGCGACCTCGCGCAGGTTGTGCGACGGGATTTCGGTCGCGAGGCCGACCGCGATGCCCGACGCGCCGTTCAGCAGCACGAACGGCATGCGGCTCGGCAGCGTCTTCGGCTCTTCGAACGAGCCGTCGTAGTTCGGCATGAAGTCGACCGTGCCCTGGTCGATCTCGTCGAGCAGCAGCTTCGCGATCGGCGTGAGGCGCGCTTCCGTGTAACGCATTGCCGCCGCGCCGTCGCCGTCGCGCGAGCCGAAGTTGCCCTGGCCGTCGATCAGCGGATAGCGCAGCGAGAAATCCTGCGCGAGACGCACGAGCGCGTCGTACGCCGACTGGTCGCCGTGCGGATGGTATTTACCGAGCACGTCGCCGACCACGCGCGCCGACTTCACCGGCTTCGCGTCGGGGCCGAGGCCCATTTCGTTCATCGCGAACAGGATCCGGCGCTGCACCGGCTTCTGGCCGTCGCACACGTCGGGCAGCGCGCGGCTCTTCACGACGCTGACCGCGTAGCTGAGATACGCCTGCTCCGCGTAGTTGCCGAGCGTCAGCGCGTCGCTCTCGGGCGCGTCGGGGCTGGCAAAGAGATCGGAAGTATTGTCGTCCATCTGAATTCCGTATTCGTAAGTGGCGTGAGGCCGGGCCGGGCGTCATGCCCGGCCGCGCGGAACGCTCCGCTTAAATGTCCGCTTCGACGTCGTTGCCCTTTTCCTCGAGCCAGCCGCGCCGCGCGGCTGCCTCGCCCTTGCCCATCAGCATCGTCATGCGCGCGACGGTCGCCTCGTAGTCGAGCTCGCCGAGCTTCACCGGCATCAGGCGGCGCGTATCGGGATTCATCGTCGTATCCCACAGCTGCTCGGCGCTCATTTCGCCGAGGCCCTTGAAGCGGCTGATGCTCCACTGCGTGTCGCGCACGCCGTCCTTGCGCAGCTTGTCGAGGATCGCTTCGAGCTCGCCGTCGTCGAGCGCATAGAGCTTCTGCGCGGCCTTCTTGCCGCGCGCGGGCGCGTCGACGCGGAACAGCGGCGGCCGCGCGACGCATACATGGCCGCGCTCGATCAGCTGCGGGAAATGCTTGAAGAACAGCGTGAGCAGCAGCACCTGGATGTGCGAGCCGTCGACGTCCGCGTCCGACAGGATGCAGATCTTGCCGTAGCGCAGGTTCGACAGGTCGACGGTGTCGTCCGGGCTGTGCGGATCGACGCCGATCGCGACCGAGATGTCGTGCACCTCGTTGTTCGCGAACAGGCGGTCGCGCTCGGTTTCCCACGTGTTCAGCACCTTGCCGCGCAGCGGCAGGATCGCCTGGTATTCCTTGTCGCGGCCCATCTTCGCGGAGCCGCCCGCCGAGTCGCCCTCGACCAGGAACAGTTCGTTGCGCGCGATATCTTCCGTCTCGCAGTCGGTCAGCTTGCCCGGCAGCACCGCGACGCCCGAGCTCTTGCGCTTCTCGACCTTCTGGCCGGCGCGCGTACGCGCCTGCGCCTGCTTGATCACGAGTTCCGCGAGCTTCTTGCCGTGCTCGACGTGCTGGTTCAGCCACAGTTCGAGCGCCGGACGCGAGAACGACGACACGAGCTTCACCGCGTCGCGGCTGTTCAGCCGTTCCTTGATCTGCCCCTGGAACTGCGGATCGAGCACCTTCGCGGACAGCACGAACGACACGCGCGCGAACACGTCTTCCGCGAGCAGCTTCACGCCCTTCGGCTGCAGGTTGTGCAGCTCGACGAAGCTCTTCACCGCCTGGTACAGGCCGTCGCGCAGGCCCGACTCGTGCGTGCCGCCGGCCGGCGTCGGGATCAGGTTCACGTACGACTCGCGCACCAGCGAGCCTTCCTCGCTCCATGCGACGACCCACGATGCGCCCTCGCCCTCGGCGAAGGTGTCGTCGCCCGAACGCGAATCGGCGAAGCGCTCGCCTTCGAACAGCGGGATCAGCAGCTCGCTGCCGTTCATTTCGTCGAGCAGGTAGCCGCGCAGGCCGTCTTCATACTTCCACGTCTGACGCTCGCCGGTCTTTTCGTTGACGAGCACGACCTCGACGCCCGGCAGCAGCACGGCCTTCGAGCGCAGCAGGCGCTGCAGCTCGCCGAGCGGCAGGTTCGGCGAATCGAAGTATTTCGGATTCGGCCACACCTGCACGCGCGTGCCGGATTTCTTCTCGCCGCGGCCTGCGCCTTGCGTCGACAGCGGCTTCACGACGTCGCCGTCGGCGAAGCCGAGCTCGGCGATCTTGCCGTCGCGCCACACCGTCACGTCGAGACGCGTCGCGAGTGCGTTCGTCACCGACACGCCAACGCCGTGCAGGCCGCCCGAGAACGTGTACGCACCGCCCGCGGCCTTGTCGAACTTGCCGCCCGCATGCAGGCGCGTGAACACAATCTCGACGACCGGCACGCCTTCTTCGGGGTGCATGCCGAACGGGATGCCGCGGCCGTCGTCTTCGACCGAGACCGACTGGTCGGTGTGCAGCGTGACCGTGATCTGCTTGCCGTAGCCGCCGAGCGCCTCGTCGGACGCGTTGTCGATGACTTCCTGGATGATGTGCAGCGGATTTTCGGTACGGGTGTACATGCCGGGCCGCTGCTTGACCGGCTCGAGACCCTTGAGCACCTTGATCGATGCTTCGCTATAGGCCGCGCTGGGTTTCTTTGTTGACATAGGCGCTGAATTTCGTCATTCATCGGGACGTTGTCCACACCTCGTGTGGATAACGTCGTGGACAAAACGTTGAGTTCCGTAAAAAAGCGAATCGAAACAACGGTGTGCTTGGACTGCTCCGAAAGCGGGCGCGCGGCGTGCGCTGCGCGACCCTGAACGCGCGGTATTCTACTGGTTCCGCGTGGCGCGCCAATCGCGGGATCGGCGCGCGCCGCACGCGTCATGCCGGCTTGCGCTTCGCCTCGAGCGTTTCCCACCGTTCGAGCGCGGCGAGCAGTTCGTCGTCGATCGCCGCGAACCGCTCGGTCAGGCGCGTGCCTTCCTGCGGATCCTTCGCGAAAATCGCGCCGTCCTCGAGCTGCGCATTGATCGTCTTCTGCTCCGCTTCGAGCGCGGCGATCTTCTCCGGCAGCGAATCGAGTTCGCGCTGCTCGTTGAACGACAGCTTCACCGTGCGCTGCGCGTTGCGGCCGGCCGCGCTCTTCGCCGGTTCATCCTTCGCGGGCGCCGCCTCCTTGACCGCGCGCTTCGCCGCTTCCTGCTGCGCGAGCTGCTCCGAGCGCTCGCTCTGGATCTGCCAGTCGGTGAAGCCGCCGACGTATTCGCGCCACTTGCCGTCGCCCTCGGCCGCGATCACCGACGTCACGACGTTGTCGAGGAACGCACGATCGTGGCTGACGAGCAGCACCGTGCCGTCGTAGTCGGCCAGCAGCTCTTCGAGCAGTTCGAGCGTCGGGATGTCGAGGTCGTTGGTCGGTTCGTCGAGCACCAGCACGTTGGCCGGGCGCGCGAACAGGCGCGCGAGCAGCAGCCGGTTGCGCTCGCCGCCCGACAGCGACTTCACCGGCGAACGCGCGCGTTCCGGCGCGAACAGGAAATCGCCGAGATAGCTCATCACGTGCTTGCGCACGCCGCCGATCTCGACCCATTCGCTGCCGGGGCTGATCGTATCCGCGAGGCTCTTCTCCTGGTCGAGCTGCGCGCGCATCTGGTCGAAATACGCGACCTGCAGGTTCGTGCCGGTGCGCACCGTGCCTTCGTCGGGCTTCAGGTCGCCGAGGATCAGCTTCAGCAACGTCGTCTTGCCGGCGCCGTTCGGGCCGACGAAGCCGATCTTGTCGCCGCGCATGACCGTCGTCGAGAAGCGGTCGACCACCGTGCGGCCGCCGTAGCGCTTCGTCACGTCGGTCAGCTCCGCGACGATCTTGCCGGACTTCTCGCCCTGCGCGACGTCGAGCTTCACGTTGCCCTGCGCATTGCGGCGCTCCGCGCGTTCGTCGCGCATCTGCACGAGCCGCGCGATGCGGCCGACGCTGCGCGTGCGGCGCGCTTCGACACCCTTGCGGATCCACACTTCTTCCTGCGCGAGCAGCTTGTCGAACTTCTCGTTCTCCACGCGCTCGACTTCGAGCTGCTGCGCCTTGCGCGTCTGGTACGCGGAGAAATTGCCCGGATACGACAGCAGCCGGCCGCGATCGAGCTCGACGATGCGCGTCGCGACGCGGTCGAGGAACGCGCGATCGTGGGTGATGAACAGCAGGCCCGCGCGCTGCGCGACGAGCAGCTCTTCGAGCCAGCGGATGCCGTCGAAATCGAGGTGGTTGGTCGGCTCGTCGAGCAGCAGCACGTCGGGCTGCAGCACCAGCGCCCGCGCCAGCGCGACGCGCTTCTGCATCCCGCCCGACAGCGCGTCGACGCTGGCGTCGCCGTCCGTCAGGCCGATCTGCGCGAGCGTCATCGCCACGCGCGTGCGCCAGTTCCACGCGTCGTGCGCATCGAGTGACGACTGCAGCGCGTTCATCCGCGCGAGCAGCGCATCGTGCTCGGCGCCCTCCGGTATCTCCGCGAGGCGGTGCGCGATCGAATCGTATTCTTCGAGCAGTTCGCGCGTATGCCCGAGCCCCGACGCGACCGCGTCGAACACCGTCGCGCCCGGCTCGAATTCGGGCTCCTGCGGCACGTAGACGGTCACGAGCTCCTGCTGGCGCGTGATCAGCCCGTCGTCGGGCTTCGCGAGATCGGCGACGATCTTCAGCAGCGACGACTTGCCCGCGCCGTTGCGGCCGATCAGGCCGACCCGCTCGCCGGCTTCCAGCGAGAAATCCGCGTGATCGAGCAACGCGACGTGACCGAACGCGAGCTGCGCGCCGGTAATGGAATAGAGCGACATGGGGAGACGGCGAAGAGAGAAATCGGAAGCGCCCATTGTACCGGGCGCGGCGGCCGGCATCGGCTCGGCTGGACGGACGAGTGCCGCGGGGTGCTCCTGGCGGGCGCCGACGCGGTATCGTGGACGCGGTGTGGCCGACCTCCGGTTTTCGGATGCCGGCTACGGTTTGCGTGCCCGCATGAGCACGCGAATGCCGGCCGGATGCCCGGGGCCGGCCGATCGGTAGATCCCGCGCGCGGCGCATCGGGCGCCGGCGCGGGATGCACGGTTATTTCACGTTGACCGTGATCGTCGAGCTCAGTTCGGAACCGTACGAACGGTGCGCGCCGTCACCGAATTGCAGCGTCAGCGTGTGCTGCCCGGGCGGCAGCTTGATGTCGGTTTCGTTCTGGGCCTTGCCGAAGTGCAGCGAACGCTCGCTCGCGGGAATCACGTCGCCCTTCGGTACCGGCTTGCCGTCGATCAGCAGGTGATGGTGACCGGTATTCGGGGTCATGTCGCCGGCCGGCTTCAGCGCCATGCCTTCGAGACCGAACTTCACATGCACCGGATTCGACACCGTCGCACCGTCGCTCGGCGCTTCGAAATACACGCGCGCCTCGGCCCGCGCGATCGTCGACACGGCCATCGCCGCGACGCATACCGCACCTGCGATCCACTTTCTGTTCAGCATCGCATTCTCCTTATGATTGGACAGCCTCGGAAGCATACACCGCACGAACAGCGGGCGTGTTTCAGTTGCGTTGTTCGCGATGCGTACGTTTAAAACGACGTTGCGCAGGCGTTCGGCGAAATTCCGGTACCATTGCGCCTTTCGTCCGCCGGCCAGGCCGCGGACGGCATCGCCGAATTTTCATTATCCCGAGCGCAACATGAGCGAAGTAACCGAATACCAGAGCTGGGTCTGCCTGATTTGCGGGTGGGTCTACAACGAGGCGGAAGGACTGCCCGACGAAGGCATCGCGGCCGGCACGCGTTTCGCCGACATTCCCGCCGACTGGCGCTGCCCGCTGTGCGACGTGGGCAAGGAAGATTTCGTCGTCGTCGATTTCTGATTTTCTGTTCCGATCGCGGTTGATTACGCGATACGCGCGTTGGGGCGGCGCATTCCGCCCCGCCGACGCGTCGCGCGTTTGCTATACTCTGCGCGCTGTCCACACCGCCGTCCGGCTCGCGTTTTTTCGCGCGATTGCCCGGACTTGGCTCTCCCCGTAGTTCAATGGATAGAACAAGCGCCTCCTAAGCGCTAGATACAGGTTCGATTCCTGTCGGGGGGACCAGCCAAGCTCTATGCCTCCCCGGATTCACGAGAAACTCCCCTCAAGCAACAACAACCGTAAACTCGACCCCCGACTCAAAATCCAGCGTCGTGGTCGAAAACCGCGGATCCTCGTCGAGGTAGTGCTTGTACGGTCGAACGGCGTCCTCGGCCGTATACATGTTGTCGGCAAGCACGACCGATCCTGGGCGTAGCAGGCCCTCGATCTGCTTGAACAGCTTCAGATAGGCGTCGGCCCATACGTCGATAAACACCATGTCGACAGTCCCGTCCAGTTCGGCAACCGTCTCGAATACATCGCCCTCCCGCAAATCGACATAGGCGTCGAGGCCGGCTGTTTCGACGTGGCCGCGCAAACGCGCGCACTTGAGCGCATCGCCTTCCGTCGCGATGACCACGCCACGGCCCAACGTACGCAGCGCGTCGGCGAAATACAGGGTCGACACGCCGCAGGAACTGCCGAGCTCAAGGATTCTGGCCGGCCGTTGCGACAGCACCATGTTGCGCAAGAATCTTCCCGTTTCCGCCGACACGGCTAACGATAGAGCACTGCCTTCCGAGGACTCGAAATCGTCGCTGAAGAGGCCGAACGTTTCGAGAAAACGCCCTCGCAGCCTCGGGGCGAGCGCTTCGTATTCGTCGACGAGCGTCGGAAACGCCTCGTTGGGCCCCTGGAACTGCGCGCGGGCGCGGGCGATGATTTCGCTCCGGCTTTCTTCATGAAGCCGTTGCAGAAGAACATGAGTAGTTGAAGTCAAGTGCGTTCCCTGATGAAGTTGATCACTTGGACGGCGTATCCAGCGACTGCCAATCCGTCGTCAGGCTTCCTGCGCTGCCGCTCCATCATCGGCGAGCACTGACGACGCTATGCCCTTCGGGCAAGCGTGATTGCGCGTTCAGGACACGCCGTCACGCAAAGCCCGCAGGACCGGCACGCGTCCGCATTCGGCGTGTACGCGACTTTCATTCCATGCACACGCAGCTTCAGGCGATGCATCAGACCAAGATCAAGATAATCGACCTGATCGATGCGCCGGACCTCGAACACGTTTTCAGGGCAAACGGCGACGCAATCCCCCTTGCCTTCGCAACGTTTCAGATCGACGACCGGCGCAATCACGCCCGCCTTCTGCTTGCAGTCGGCCGTTGATTTCTCGCGCATGTTCATTCCTCCGTGGGCCGCTTGCCGCGCGATCGCCATGCGGCCCGGAAATGCTCGCGCTCTTCGGGTGTCATGGCTTCCCACTTGCGCCAGTGGCGCCGGCCGTGCCAGCCGCGGTGTCCGCGGAATCCACCGAACAGGATGCGGCTCAACACGAGCAGCCCCAGCGCATGGGCGAAGTCGATCGTCCGCGCGCCGACGAATAGCGCCGGAATCACCCAGTTCCACAGCGTCATGACGACCCATCCGAGCACGCCGATGGCGACCACCACGAGCAGCGCTTTGCCCGCACATCTGATTCGAAAATTCATCCGTCGACTCCTCTAGATATCCAGTTCGTCATAAATCGGTTGCAGTCGGGCGCGCAGATGCAGGACCGCATAGCGTTTGCGCGCGAGCAGCGTATTGAGCGTGACACCGCTCTGCATGGCCATCTCCTTGAAGGACAGCCCTTCGAGTTCGTGCGCGATAAAAACCTCGCGCTGATTCGCCGGCAACTCGTCGAGCGCATCCTGCAACGCCTTGAGCAACAGCGTGCGAGCGTAGAGCGCCTCGGGGCCGGCATCGTGTGCCGGTAGCGCGAGATCCAGGCGATACTCGCTATCCGCTTCGTCGTCGGCATCGAGCAGATCGGTCAGCGGCTGCTCCTTCTTCTTGCGAAAACGATCGATGATGCGGTTGCGCGCGGTACGGAACAGCCACGCGCTCGCCTGTTCGATTGGCGCAGGAAGTCGATAAGCCTGTACGAATTCGTGAAACACATCCTGCAGAACGTCCTCGGCATCGTCCGGGTCGCGGATCCGGCGCCGAATAAAATTCCCTAGCCTCGTTCGTTCACGCATCACAGTCGCAGTGATGTCGCGGTCTGAGTCGGTCATCGTTTGCGAAGTGGGTGGCGGTTCCATGCGTCTGAAGACGTTTCAGGCGCGCGAATATTGTGGCGAGTGCGAAAAATTTGCGGCTGTACGCGTCGGCTTCACTGCGTTGCAGTCGTTTCAAGGAACCGGCCCGATATGGCATCGAACCGTCTTCGCACGAATCGATTGACTCTCAGCATCAACCCGAAGTACACTTCGCGCCGCGGGGTGGAGCAGTCTGGCAGCTCGTCGGGCTCATAACCCGAAGGTCGTAGGTTCAAATCCTACCCCCGCAACCAAATGCCGAAGCCCGCTTTGCGAAAGCAAGCGGGCTTTTTGTTGTCCAGGAGATGTTGCTTGCGCGTGCAGCGCAGCTGCAGCATACGAACGGCGATGCAATCGCGCGTTCACCACGACGTGCGACACGCGACCGCACCTCGCCCATTCGCCGCAGACATGCGCCGAACGTTGCGTAGAATTCCGAACCTTCTTCGGTTCAGCACACGGACTTCACCAATGATTCGAACGATCGCGGCGCTCGCCACCCTTTCGGCGATGACCGGCACGGCCAATGCCGCCGACACCGGCACGGCCTCCACCAAGCAACGCTACGTCAGCCCGGGCATCGCCAACGTCACTGCCTCGGCAGCCCCGCGCCCGGAAAGCACTGCCTCTAATGCCCGCTGCCGGGAACTAGCCGCCGGCATCGACGCAGTCACGCATTCGCCCGACCGCGGCCAGAAGGTCGTGCGCGGAATGGGCCCGGACGGCAAGCCGCGCAACGAACTGCGCGCCTACGACAAACGGGCCGACCTGGAAGCCGAGCATCAGCGCCTCGGCTGCCAGTAACGAACAAACGAACACGCACCTCCACCCGGTCAACTCACGCCGGGCATCGGCCTTTAAGCATTCGCCCCGCCGTCGATCGTCAACCCCGTCCCGTTGATCGACCGCCCTTCCGGCCCGACGACGAACGCCACGAGCGCGGCCACGTCATCGGCCTTGCCGTACTGCTGAATCGCCATCCGCGAACGCTGCGCATCGGCGTGCTCGCCATCAGCCGGGTTCATATCGGTATCGGTGGAACCCGGATGCACGATGTTGACCGTGATGCCGCGCGAGCCGAGATCGCGCGCGAGCCCCTGCGTCCAGCCGATCAGCGCGGCCTTGCTCGCCGCATAGAGGCTCATCCCCGCATCGGGCACGCGCGTCGCGAGGCAACTGCCGGTCGACACGATGCGTCCGCCCTCCCCGAGATGCCGCGCCGCCGCCTGCGACGCGACGATCACCGCGCGCACGTTCACGTTCAGCGTCGCGTCGATATCGTCGAGCGTGAGGTCGTCCAGTGCACCGGCCCGGAAAATCCCCGCGTTGTTGACGAGAATGTCGAGGCCGCCGAGTGCTTCCGCCGCACGATCGACCGCGTTGCGCACGGCAACCGGATCGGCGCTGTCGGCCTGGATTGCAATGGCTCTGCGGCCCAGCGCCTCGATGTCGGCGACGACGGCCTGCGCGCGCTCCGCCGATTTCTCGTAAGTGATCGCGACGTCCGCGCCGTCCGCCGCCAGCCGTTTCGCAATGGCCGCGCCGATGCCGCGACTGCCGCCCGTGACGAGTGCGCGCTTGCCCTGAAGTCGATTCATGAAAGCTCCTTTTGGTCATTTATGTAACGACCGACACAGAATGTGGCAGGTTGCGCGGCGCTGTCAATTGAATTATTTTATCGATCGATACAGATATCGACGAAGGAACGAACGTCATGGCTGAACGGGGCCGACCGAGAAGCTTCGACAAGGAAGCGGCGCTGGATCGCGCGATGGAGGTGTTCTGGCGCCTCGGCTACGAGGGGGCGTCGATGGCCGACCTGACGGCCGCGATGGGAATTGCATCGCCGAGCCTGTATGCGGCGTACGGCAGCAAGGAAGCGTTGTTCCGGCAGGCGATCGAGCACTACCGCGAAACGGAGGGGCGCGAGATCTGGGACGGCGTCGAACAGGCCGCCAGTGCGCACGACGCCGTCGAGAATTACCTGATGCAGACCGCGCGCGTGTTCACGCGCCGGTCGAAACCGGCCGGCTGCCTGATCGTGCTGTCGGCGCTGCATCCGGCCGAGCGGTCCGACACGGTCCGGCAAACGCTGATCGCGATGCGCGAGCAAACGGTCGCCGCGCTGCGCGCGCGGCTCGCCCAGGGCGTTGCAACCGGCGAAATCTCCGCGCGCGCGAACCTCGACGCAATCGCGCGCTACTACGTGACGGTGCAACAGGGGATGTCGATTCAGGCGCGCGACGGCGCGAGCCGTCGCGATCTGGAAGCGGTCGCGCAAGCCGCGCTGGCCGCGTGGCCGGCGCTCGCGGGCGCGAGCGGCGGATAACGGCGCAACGCGGAAAACCCGCGCACGTGCGCCGCTGCCTTACTGCGTCACGGCGTGCTGCACGTCCTTCGACGCATGCCACACGCGGTAGCGCACGTCGAAGCCGTCCGGCACGTACACGACGAGCGGCAGACGGCTGTTGTAGCGCAGCAGCTGGCCATCGCCGCGCACCTGCACGAATCGCTGCTGCGGCGCCTGGCCCGGGCAGGCCATCAGCGTCGATGCCGGCCCCTTCACGTCGGTCAGCCGATAGTACGGATAGCCCCAGCCCTTCACGTCCTCGGCGGTCAGTTCGCCGCCGAACCATTGCTGGTTGCAATCGGTCTGCAGTGTCTTGCCGATCATCAGTTCGACGCGTGCGTCGCCTTCATTCTCGAGCGCGGGCAGCGCGATCACGGCGCGCTGCTGGCCGGCCGCCGGCTGCGGGAACATCTTGATCGACTCGGCCGGCACGGCGGGCGCCGATGCAGGCCCTGCCGCGCAGGCGGCGGCGGTCGTCACGCAACAGGCGGCCAGGACGGCCCGGATCGCGAATTTCATCGATATGCTCCCGATAAACAAAATAGGCTCTGGATGCTAACACTTTCGTCGCAAGACCTTACGACGCTGTAATTTGACGACACAATTGCAAACAGCCGGCAATCCCCGCGCGCGGTACTTATATGGGAATCAACGGAGAACATCATGCTGAAGCTCATTGCGGCCGCCGGCGTCGCCACGCTGCTGGCCGGTTGCGTCGTCGGTCCGGACGCCGGATACGGCTACGGATCGACCTACTATTCCGATCCGGGCTACGCGTATGGCCCGGCCTACGCGCCGTCGCCGGTGTACGGCACGGTCAATATCTGGGGCGGTGGCGGCGGGCGCGACTGGGACCGTGGGCGCCGCGATTGGGATCGCCGCGGCTGGGATCACGACCGCGGCGGCTGGGATCGCGACCGCAGCGAGCGCGCCCGTCACGGCGGCTGGGGCCGCGGCGACGGACGCCGCGCCGACTGGAACGACGGCGGCGGCGGACGGGGCCAGGGCAACGGCGGCGGTCATCGCCATTGACGCAATTGCAACCGTTTGTATCCGCGTACGGTTCATACGCGATCGGTACGAACCGATAGACGACCGCCAAAAGACCAAGGCCCTCGCATCACCGCGAGGGCCTTTTGTCGTCCGCCCTACCGGGAGTCAGGCAGGTTCGCCGATGCAATGGCTAACCTGCCCACTCGTTATACGCGTGCCGCTTACCACCCGGCCGGCTGCGCATAGCCGCGCGACACGGGCGCTCCGCACACGTACGCGCGCTGATAACGGTCGTAGCAATAGTTCGGGCCATCGTCGTCCTGGTACTGCGCCTGCTGGTAGGTCGGATAAGCCGGCTGCTGATAGGCCGGTGCCTGGTAGTACGTCGGCGGCTGATAGGCCGGTGCCTGATACACGGGCGCCTGATACGCGACGGGCGGATTCATCGCCGACGTCACGATCGCGCCCAGCACCGCGCCGCCGATCAATGCGCCGATGACAGCGCCGCCGTCGCGGCCATGCGCCGACGCCGGGCCCGCGACCGCGAGCGAACCGGCAAGGACACACACTGCGGCAATCTTTTTCATGATGGACTCCCACGCGAAGTGGTACTGGATGAGATGCATTGTGGCGGTCCGCGGCCGTAATAGATGCAGCAAGTGGTAACGCGCGATTACCGGTATCGCACCCGTCGAAACGCGTCGTCGCCGTGCTACGATTTTCGGCATACAGGAGACGCCTTCATGCAGCCCGAAACCGCCCGCCGTTTCGATACCGAATTCGCGCCGCGCATCGCGCAGGCGATCGCCGCGGTCTTCGCCGATCACGTGCAGACCGATGTCGTCCCCTATGGCGGGCACGGGCACCCGACGCGCGTGCAGATCCGCAGCACACCGCACGAACACGTGAGCGGCTTCGTGCATCCGCTGAATCTCGAACTGACGTGGGACACCGACGAGATAGAGCGGCTGATGGAGCCGGACGGCCCGCAGCGCTTCGAGCACTACCTCGCCGCGTTGCCGAAAAAGCTCGGCGCATGGCAGGCCGCGCGCGACATCGATCTCGCGTCGCGCACGCAGGCCGACCCGCTCGTGCGGCTCGGCGGCCTGGACTTCGAAGGCTGAATGCACCCGCCGGCCGCCGGCCGGGCGCGCCGGCGTCGCGCGATGCGGCCCGGTGATACACTCGACCGGCCCCGTGCCGGTGCAGCCTCGCCGGCCGGGCCGTTCATCGCCGCCGCCACCCTTGCACATGGTTGCGCACGCAACCGGCAAGCGGGCACACGGACAACCACGCTCTCGCTCCCGTCATGAACGCCGATACCGGCCTGCCGCTTCCGCAACGCTACTGGGCGATCGTCTGCGTCGCCCTGGGCATCACGCTCGCCGTGCTCGACGGCGCCATCGCGAACGTCGCATTGCCGACCATCGCGCGCGACCTGCACGCGTCCGACGCCGCGTCGATCTGGATCGTCAACGCGTACCAGCTCGCGGTCACGATCACGCTGCTGCCGCTCGCGTCGCTCGGCGAACGCATCGGCTATCGCCGCATCTACATCGCCGGGCTCGCCCTCTTCACCGCGGCGTCGCTCGGCTGCGCGCTGGCCGGCTCGCTGCCGATGCTGGCCGTGATGCGCGTGATCCAGGGGTTCGGCGCGGCCGGCATCATGAGCGTCAACGCGGCGCTCGTGCGGATGATCTACCCGTCGTCGCTGCTCGGGCGCGGGCTGTCGATCAACGCGATGGTGGTCGCGTTGTCGTCGGCGATCGGGCCGACGGTCGCGTCCGCGATCCTGTCGTTCGCGTCGTGGCCGTGGCTCTTCGCGGTCAACGTGCCGATCGGCATCGCGGCCGTGCTCGGCAGCCTGCGCGCGCTGCCGGCCAACCCGCTGCACGATGCGCCGTACGACTTCCCGAGCGCGCTGATGAACGCGTGCGTGTTCGGCCTGCTGATCACGGCCGTCGACGGGCTCGGTCACGGCGAAGGTCATGCGTACGTCGTGGCCGAACTGGCGGTCGCGTTCGTCGTCGGCTACTTCTTCGTGAAGCGTCAGTTGTCGCAGCCGGCGCCGCTCCTGCCGGTCGACCTGATGCGCATCCCGATGTTCGCGCTGTCGGTCTACACGTCGACGGCGTCGTTCACGTCGCAGATGCTCGCGTTCGTCGCGCTGCCGTTCTGGCTGCAGCATTCGCTCGGTTTCTCGCAGGTCGAGACGGGCCTCTACATGACGCCGTGGCCGCTCGTGATCGTGTTCGCCGCGCCGCTCGCGGGCGTGTTGTCGGACCGCTATTCGGCCGGCGTTCTCGGCGGGATCGGGCTTGCGCTGTTTGCCGCCGGGCTGCTGTCGCTCGCAACGATCGGCGCGCACCCGGGCACGGTCGACATCGTGTGGCGGATGGCGCTGTGCGGCGCAGGCTTCGGGCTGTTCCAATCGCCGAACAACCGCGCGATGCTGTCGTCGGCGCCGCGCGAGCGCAGCGGCGGCGCCGGCGGCATGCTGAGCACCGCGCGCCTGACGGGCCAGACGCTCGGCGCCGCGCTCGTCGCGCTGATTTTCGGGCTCGCGCCCGACCGCGGGCCGACGATCGCACTCTATGTCGCCACGGTGTTCGCGGCGGTGGCCGCGGTCGTCAGCCTGCTGCGCATCGCGTCGCCGCAGCCGGACACGGCGGCCTGACACCGTCGCGCGCCGCACACGCGGCAGGCGTCATGCGGCGTCGAGCGTATCCATCACGAAGCGCACGCGCGCCTTCACGCTCACGCGCGGCAACTCGATCAGCCGATAGCCATACGACGTATAGCAATCGACCATCGCGTCATAGGTCCGCACCGCTTCCGCGAAATCCTGCCGGCGCTCGGTGTCCTGCGCATAGATGTCGGGCCACGGCGGCGCGATGAACACGCGCCGGTGATAACGGAAACGCCGCGCCGCGGCTTCCGCGTGTGCGGGTACCGCCAACCCGGTCAGCTTCAGATAGCCGATCACGTCCGGCACGCCGCGGTCGAAGAACACGGGCCCGCGCGCCTGCCGCGCGAGATGGTAGGACCGCATCTCCCAGCTCAGCATCAGCTCGGCGAACGCAGCCGGGTCGCGCCACGGCAGCGCAGGTCCGTCGACGGCCGCCTGGTCGCGGATCACGCCGCGCCCCGCCTCCTGCGAGCGAGCGAACCCGGCGCGCTCGAGCGCATCGAGCAACGTGCTCTTGCCCGAACCCGGGCCGCCCGTCACGACGAAGAAGCGGCCGGTCGTGTCGTCGGCCGCTTCGTCGTCGCTACCGGCGGCACCCGGCGCGCACTCACGCATGCGCAGCCCGCCGGCCCGCGCGCTGCGTGACCGACGCCGCCGCCGCGACGCTGCGCAAGTCGGCGACGAACGTATCGCGCCAGACCGACAGGTCGTTCTCGCGCAGCCGCGCGAGGTTCTCGTCGTGACGCGCCTGCCGCTCCGCGAGCGGCATCGACAGCGCGCGTTCGAGCGCCTCGGCCATCTGCGACAGGTCGTACGGATTGACGAGGAGCGCGCCGGTCAGCTCGGCCGCCGCGCCCGCGAACTCCGACAGCACGAGCACGCCCGGATCGGCCGGATCCTGCGACGCGACGTATTCCTTCGCGACGAGATTCATCCCGTCGCGCAGCGGCGTCACGTAGCCGACCTGCGACATCCGGAAGAACGCCATCAGCAGGTTGCGCTCGTACTTGCGGTTCAGGTACTGGATCGGCGTCCAGTCGAGCTGCGAGAAGCGGCCGTTGATGCGGCCGGCCTCGCCTTCGAGCGTTTCGCGGATGTGCTGATAGGTCTGCACGTCGGAACGCGTCGGCGGCGCGATCTGCAGGAGCGACACGCGCCCCTGCCAGCCCGGCGCATTCGCGAGCATCCGCTCGAACGACTGGAAGCGCTCGACGAGCCCCTTCGAGTAATCGAGGCGGTCGACGCTCATCACCAGCTTGCGATCGCCCAGCGCCTCGCGCAGCATCTTCACCGGCTTGCGCGTGCCGTACTGGACGGCCGCCTGCGCGATCGCGTCGGGATGCACGCCGATCGGATAGGCGGCGACCTTCACGACGCGGCCGTGCGCATGCAGCATCCCGTCGTCGCTCGCCGCGCCGATGCCGCGCCGCTCGATGTAGTCGGTGAACGCCTGCTTGTCGGTCTCGGTCTGGAAACCCGCGACGTCGTACGCGCACATGAACTTCACGAGCTCCTCGTGCGGCGGCACGAGACGCAGCATGTCGGGCGACGGAAACGGGATGTGCAGGAAGAAGCCGATCGGGTTCTTCACGCCGAGCTCGCGCAGGCAGTGCGCGAACGGCAGCAGATGGTAGTCGTGCACCCAGATCAGGTCGTCCGGACGCAGCAGCGCGGCGAGCTGCTTCGCGAGCATCGCGTTCACGCGTAGATAACCGGCGTACTCCTGCCGATCGAAGCGCGCGAGATCGCCGCGGTAATGGAATACCGGCCACAGCGTCGCGTTCGAGAAGCCGCGGTAGTACTGGTCGTAGTCGCGCCGGGTCAGGCCGACCGTCGCGTAGGTCACGTTGCCGTCCCGCTGGATCGCGGGTTCGGCATCCGGCGCACCGACGATCTCGCCGTTCCAGCCGAACCAGACGCCGCCCGTTTCCTTCAGCGCGTCCATCACGCCGACGGCCAGGCCGCCCGCGCTCGGGCGCGTGTCCTCGCCGGCGGCGACACGATTCGATACCACGATCAATCTGCTCATGCGACTTCCCCTCCTCGATTCGATTGGCTGGCGCGCGACGCGCGCCGAAGCAGGCGCGGCGGCCCGAAGGCGGCCGCGCGGCGATTCAGTTCCGAGAATTGCAATGAAATACGGCGGTGGAATGCGGCGACGACCGTATCAAGCGTCCTGCTCCTGACCGAGGTCGCGTTGATAGTCGAGCCCTTCCGGGCGAGCCCCACCCTGGTTGTGATCGCCGTCCGACGGCGTCTCGTCCGGCGCGCCCGCAGGCGGTGCCGAGGGCGCGTCGGTCTGCGGACGCGGGCGGTCTTCCGGATGGCCGGCCGCCGCGTCAGGCGGCCGGTGTGACAACCGTTTCGAACGGCGCATGGCTGGGTGTCTCATATGCGGCGCGGCTCGAGGCCGTCGTAGAAACATTCCATAACAAAACAGTCTAGGTCGCTTGGTCGCATCCGAAGGTAACAATTACCTTCAATTTGTAACGTTTCGACCCCTCGTCAATCATCTATCCGACAATAACGCCGCCCGCGCGCACGCGGCCTGCCGCACGGCGATTTGTCAAAGCTTTGCAGTTTTCCTATGACAATTGCGAAACAATGATGCGGCATCAGGGCGTGCACGCGTCGCCGCTCACCCAGACAGGACTTGCACTCAGGGATGAACATTCGTTTCGAATCGCCGCGCCGGGCCACGCCGGCGCGCGTCGTGCTGGCCGTGATCGCCACGGCCGCACTGCTGTCCGGCTGCAATTCGCTGTACAGCGAAGGCTCGACAGCCGGCGCCGGTATCGCGGGCGCCGCGATCGCCTCCAAGGTCACCAACAACGCCGCCGTCGCGACGGGCATCGGCCTCGGCGCCGTCGCCGGCGCGCGGGCTGGCGTCCAGTACACGCAACGCGTCGCGCACCGCTACACGCAGGAGCAGATCGCGAAGGCGGCCGGCCCGCTCGACGTCGGCGGCGTCGCGCCGTGGTCGACGCATCATTCGTTCCCGATCGAGGACGACGAGCAGGGCCGCGTGACGGTCAGCCGGATGATCAGCGTCGGTCCGCTCGACTGCAAGGAAATCGTGTTTGCCGTCGACACGCCGGCGAAGGGCGACAAAGCCGCACAGTCGGCGTTCTACGTCGCCACCATCTGCCGCGACGGGCCCGCATGGAAATGGGCGTCGGCCGAACCGGCAACTGAACGCTGGGGCGCGCTGCAATGAGCGTCGCGATCCGTATCGCGGCGGTCGGCGCGCTGTGCACGGCGACGGTCGCGCTGTCGGGCTGCGGTTCGGTCGGCGCGGCGAGCGGCGCGCTGGCCGGCGCGGCGACCGGCCTCGTCACGGCGAACCCGGCGGTCGGCGTCGGCGTCGGGATTGCCGTCCAGGCCGCGACCGACGAAGCCGTCAACCGCACGATGAAGCAGCTCCATCAGAACCAGCAGGACGCGATCGCGAAGACGGCCGGCGGTCTCGCCGTCGGCGAAGTGAAGCCGTGGAAGGTGAAGAACACGCTGCCGCTCGAAAACGGCGAAGGCGAAGTGCGCGTCACGCGCGCGTACTCGTCGGCGCTCGCGCTGTGCAAGGAATTCGCGTTCTCGGTGAAGGACGGCGACAAGGCCGACTGGTATTTCGCGAATGCGTGCCAGCAAGGCACGCACTGGAAGTGGGCTTCGGCGGAACCGGCCGTCGATCGGTGGGGGAATTTGCAGTAATCGCGCCATACGCCGCGCATCGGTCAATCAATGCGCGTCGCGCATCGGGCACACTGGTGGCCGGGCGATCAGATCGATGCGCCTGTACGTCGATTGAACGCAGCCCGCATGACATCCGGGGCGATCATTTCCATTCGACTCAGCTCGGCAAGCACCGCCGCAAGCATGCCATCGACATCAGGATCCACCGCCCTCATCTGCTTCAACAATGCAGGCCGGAAGGCTTCGTCTTCGTTGATACCCGACTCCCCCGTCTGGCGTCGCGCACGATACAGCACGCCCACCCAATAACGAGTGCGCTCGATTGCGCTCCATCCCGCATACGTATTCGGGAACTTCGCTCGTTCGATCGCCTGCCGAACGACCGTCTCGGGTTCGTCCGGAAACCGCACAAAGAACATCTGTTCGCCGACTGCAAGCTTCGACGACGTCACAGGATCGTATACGGTATAGGTTTCGTAGCGAACGTCGGTGTCGGCCTCGAGCCTATTGCCTACGTGCACGCGGATCCCGTCTTGCAGCACCATCTGACGCTCCGGCGGAAATTGCGCTTCGCGCTCGCCGCGCGACAGCAGACGCCCTAGCCTCGGCGAAAACTCGATTTCGTGCTGACGACCGATTTGCTCGTCCGAGTACCAAACGATGACCGTTTGCGACTCGGCATTCTCGAACGCCTTCAGAAAAACTGTCTCGGGGATCAGCGCTGCCAACGATAACGGCAGCGCGGAATACGGCAAGCTGTCCCGCGTCAACATCACAACTCCCCCAAGCCATTCGCCCGGATTCTTCCGGGCCGGGTGCCGCACATCTCACCTCCGGAGACAGCCGTTACAGACGCGCGCGAAGCTGCGCCACCCTTTCCTTGATCTTCGCGGACAGCGCATCGTCCGGGTTGTAAGTCAGGCAGCGCTCCAGATCGGCAATCGACGCCTTGATATCGCCCAGCGTCTCGTATGCCCTGGCGCGATTGAAATAGACGAAAGGCTGGTCGGGATTGAGCTTCAGCGCCTGGTCGAAGTAATCGAGCGACTTCTGGTAGGCACCGCCTTCGAGGTAAATCGTCGCGAGCGTGCAATACGCCGACGGATCCGTGTAGCCCAGCTCGATGGCCCGGTTCAGATCGTTCAGCGCGAGATCCGTCTTCTTGATCATCGCGAAGGTCGTGCCGCGATCGGCATACGTCGCCGCGTCTTCCGGCGCAACTTTCAGGATGTCGCCGTACAACCCGAGCGCGTCCTCGATGCGCCCCTGCGACACGAATCCGCGTGCCCGCATGCGCATCGGTGAAAAATCGGGATTCTTATCGGTCATTCAATTCAGTTCCAGGAACCTCGCCGTTCCATCAATTTCAGGACTCGACATCCTCCAGGCTGAAAATCTCGGTCTGATCGTTGTACGAAAAGATCTCGCCGTACCGCCCCCAGTCGATCACCGCGTCGAGCGTTTCCTCGGCCGCGCCGTCCGACAGGAAATCCTCGAGCTCCTGCTCGAAGCGCACGCGCGGCGCGCGGTGGCCCGGACGCTCGTTCAGCACCTTCTTGATCCGCGCGGCGAGCGGTACGTGCTTCAGCAGGTGATCGGCGAACATCAGCTTGCGCTCCTGCGTGCCGAATTCCGCGAACACGCGCCCCGGCGGCGTCAGGAACACGTCGCCTTCACGCACGTCCGCGAAGCCGAGGTACTGCAGCACTTCCGCGATCGGGAACAGGTCGTCGACCTCGAGGTGCAGCGTGCGCGCGATTTCCGGCATGTCGGCGCGGCCGTGGTACGGCGCCATCGCGAGCGTCTCGATCAGGCCGGCCATCAGGTTGGTCGACACCTGCGGCAGCCAGCTGCCGAGCTCGAGCCCCTTCTTCGTCGCTTCGCCGGTCTGACGCGCGGTCATCTTCGCGTAGATGTCGTCGACCAGCTTGCGGAATGCCGGGTCGAGACGATTGCGCGGATGCTTGAACGGCACCTTGATCTCGGCGATCACGCGGCCCGGGTTCGACGACAGCACGAGAATCCGGTCGCACATGAACACCGCTTCCTCGATGTTGTGCGTGACGATCAGCACCGACTTGATCGGCATGCGGCCCTGCGTCCACAGATCGAGCAGGTCGGTACGCAGCGTCTCGGCAGTCAGCACGTCGAGCGCGGAGAACGGCTCGTCCATCAGCAGGATCGTCGGATCGACGACGAGCGCGCGCGCAAAACCGACGCGCTGGCGCATCCCGCCCGACAGCTCGCGCGGATATGCGTTCTCGAAGCCGTCGAGACCGATCAGGTCGATCGCGGCCAGCGCGCGTTCGCGCCGCTCGCGCGCGCCGACGCCGAGCGCTTCGAGCCCGGCTTCCACGTTCTGCAACACGGTGAGCCACGGGAACAGCGCGAAGGTCTGGAACACCATCGCGACGCCTTCGGCCGGGCCGCGCAGCGGCTGGCCGAGATAGGTCACTTCGCCGCCGGTCGGCTCGATCAGGCCGGCAATGATCCGCAGCAGCGTCGACTTGCCCGAGCCCGAGCGGCCGAGCAGGCCGACGATCTCGCCTTCGCGCAGCGACAGGTTCGCGTCGTCGAGCACGAGCAACTCGCCCTGCGTCTTGTTGAAGCCGCGGCAGACGTGATCGACGCGCAGGATCTCTTCACCGAGGCGCGGCGGCTGGGACGTCTGGACGGGGGCGTTTACAGCATTCGGATTGTGCATCGCGTTTCGCTCTCAATCGGTCTCAGTCGAGCCGCAGCTTCGCTTCGGCGAAGGCATACAGCGGGCGCCACAGCAGGCGGTTGAACAGGGTGACGAACAGGGACATCACGGCGATGCCCAGGATGATCTTCGGAAAATCGCCGGCGGCGGTGGTCCGCGCGATGTAGGCGCCGAGGCCGTGCGCCTCGATCCGGGTGTTGCCCCACTGCACGGCTTCCGACACGATGCTCGCGTTCCACGCGCCGCCCGATGCGGTGATCGCGCCGGTCACGTAGTACGGGAAGATGCCGGGCAGGATCGCCTGACGCCACCACTGCCAGCCGCGGATGCGGAAGTTGGTCGCCGCTTCGCGATAGTCGTTCGGGTAGGACGTTGCACCGGCGATCACGTTGAACAGGATATACCACTGCGTGCCGAGCACGATCAGCGGCGACAGCCAGATGTCCGCGTTCAGGTGGAAGCGCGCGATCACGATCACGAACACCGGGAACAGCAGGTTCGCCGGGAACGCGGCGAGAAACTGCGCGAGCGGCTGCAGCTTCTCGGCCAGCTTCGGGCGCAGCCCGACCCACACGCCGATCGGCACCCAGATCACGGAGGCGATCGAGATCAGCACGACCACGCGCAGCAGCGTGATGAGGCCGAGCACGAGCACGTGGCCGACCTCGGCCATCGTCACGCCGGTCGCGACGAAGCTGACGACGCGCCACACGATATAGGCCGTGCCGAGCAGCACGAGCCCCGCCCACACGATGTCGACCGTGCGCGACCCCTTCTTCTCGACGCGCGGCAGCGTGAAGCGCATCGCGCCCGACAGCGGCAGGCGCAGCGGGATCCGCGCGGCCTTCGCGAAGAACCAGCCGGCCGGCACGAGCAGCTGATGGATCAGCCGCGTGCGGCGCACGAGGTCGAGCAGCCACGATTGCGGCGCATCGCCCGATGCGGTGTTCTCCATCCGGAACTTGTCGGCCCACGCGATGAGCGGGCGGAACAGCAACTGGTCATACGCGAGGATCACGACCGTCATCGTCAGGATCACCCAGCCGATCGCACCGAAGTTCTTGTCCGAGATCGCCTGCGCGAGATACGCGCCGATGCCCGGCAGCGTGATCGTCTGGTTGCCGACGGTGATCGCCTCCGACGCGACGACGAAGAACCAGCCGCCCGACATCGACATCATCATGTTCCAGATCAGGCCCGGCATCGAGAACGGTACCTCGAGCTTCCAGAAGCGCTGCCACGACGTCAGGTGGAAGCTCCGCGCCACTTCGTCCAGGTCGCGCGGCACCGTGCGCAGCGACTGGTAGAAGCTGAACGTCATGTTCCACGCCTGGCTCGTGAAGATCGCGAAGATCGCGGCCAGCTCGGCGCCGAGCACGCGGCTCGGGAACAGCGCGAGGAAGAACGTGACCGTAAACGAGATGAAGCCGAGCACCGGCACCGACTGCAGGATGTCGAGGATCGGGATCAGCACCATGCCCGCGCGGCGGCTCTTGGCCGCGAGCGTGCCGTAGACAAGCGTGAACGCGAGCGACGCGACCATCGCGGCGAGCATCCGCAGCGTGGTGCGCAACGCGTATTCGGGCAGGTTCGACGGATCGAGCGAGATCTTCTGCGTCTGCAGCACGCCGATCGGCGCCATCGTTTCGTGAAAGCCGACCACCGCCATCGCGATCAGGCAGATGATCAGCGGAAATGCGATGAAGTCCCACCGGTTCGGCAACACGCGCCACGCGGATGCGTTGGCGGTCCGGTTCGGATTGAAGAATCCGACGTTCATCAGGCGCCCTCCCCGGTAAGGCCGATCGAAGCCGGCAGTCGATGTTGATTCATGGCAAAGCGCACGGGCGCGGTAATTCGATTGACTGGCGATCTCGCGCACACGCGGCGCGCCGTGCGCGCATGCGCTGCCGCGGCCGGTCGAGCCGGACCGCGACGGCACGACACTACACCAACCTGTATTTCAGGTACAACCGTCCGGGGACGGCGCAGGCAGCGCATGGATCGTGCCCGGCGCATGGGCGAATGGCGGGCGCGCGGTACGGAATAGCCCGGCCGCGGTCCTGCGGCCGGTACGCAGGCCCGAATTATGCCGTGATCCGGCCCGGCCGTGAACCCGCCACCCGCACGCGGGCACAAACCGTGTCCGGCATCAGCAGCCGGATACGGCGAAGCAGGTATGATCGGGGCTAGCCCCCGGGGTTCGTTTCGGCCGTGTCGCGGCAATGCGCACGCGCCCTGTGTCAACCGGCCCCGGGGATCGACCGACGAGCGGGAGGAAGGGAATGGCAGGAAACTTGGTGATCGTCTGTCGCGATCAGGATGCCGACGCGTTCTATGAACTCATGCAGGAGTACGGGTCGTTCCAGGTGCGGCTGTCGTCTACGGCGTGGTACCTGAACATGAACGTCGTGCCGGAATCGCTGCAGGAGGAAATCCTGGAGCGGCTCGGCCGGTATACGACCGTCTACATCTTCGAGGCCACCACGGTGACCTACAACACGATCGACAGCAACGCGGCCGAGACGCTCGGCACGCTGTTCGGCGAATGACGCCGCGCGGCGGCTGCCCGGCCGGGCAGGCGCCGCAACCGCTCATGCGGCCTGTGCGTGAGGTTCGTCCTTCGGCACGGCCTCGAACGGGAACGTCATCGACACACGCAGGCCGCCTTCGGGCCGATTGCCGATGTCGCACGTGCCCCCCAGCCTGAGCACGAGCCGCTCGACGATCGCGAGCCCGAGCCCGCTGTGGCCGTTCCCGCCGCGCGCGGGGTCGAGCCGCACGAACGGCCGCGTGGCGGCGGCGAGATCGCGCGGCGCGATCCCGCCGCCGCTGTCGCTGACCGACAGCACGTAGCCGGCCGGCGTACGCGCCGTCTCGACGAACACGGGCGGCGCGCCATACGCATGCGCGTTGTCCAGCAGGTTCGACAGGATCCGGTCGAGCGTCGCCGTCGGCAGCCGGAAGCCGGGATCGGCCTCCAGCCGCGTCTGGACCGTCGGCGCGTTCGGCGCGACCGCACGATAGCTGCGCGCGATCCGCTCGCACGCGTGGTCGACCGGCACCGGCTCGCTGCGGTCGGCCCCGCCATGCGCAAACACCAGGAACTGGTCGACGATGTGCGACATCGAGTCGACGTCGCGCACGACGCCGTCGCGCAGCCGCGCGTCGTCCATCATTTCCGCCCGCAGGCGCATCCGGGCGAGCGGCGTGCGCAGGTCGTGCGCGACACCGGCCAGCATTACCGCGCGATCGCTCTCGGCCTGCGACACCTGCTCCACCATCTGGTTGAAGCCGTGCGTGAGCTGGCGCAGCTCGCGCGGCCCGCGTTCGCGCAGCGGCGGCACCGGCTGCCCGCGGCCGAAACGCGCGACCGCGCGCGCGAGCGAGCGCAGCGGCTGCTGCAACTGCCAGGCCGCGAACAGCGCGGCGATCACGCCGGCCGAGAAGATCGTGCCGAGCCACAGCAGCATCCGGTCGAGCGAGCGCGGCGGCCGCAGCGGCTGCACGGGCACCACGATCCAGTTGCGGTCGGCCGGCTCCTTCACCCACAGCACGGGCGGATGGCCGGGCGTGCCGATCTCGACCTGCGTGCCGGGCGGCATGCGGTCGCTCACGTCGTCGCGGAACCGCTTCAGCGGCGGCGGCAGCCCCGAATCGCCGCCCTTCGGCACGTCGGCACTGTCCGGCGACACGAGCCGCACGCGCGACGGCAGCGGCTGGTCGGGCGTGCGCGCGACGTGCTGGCGCACCGCGTCGACGAGGAACGCGGCCTCCTCGACCGCATAACGCGTCTGCATCTGGTTGCGCTCGAGCCGCATCGCGAAGAACCACGCGAAGTGCGACAGGAGCAGGACGCCGACGACGAGCAGCGCCAGCCGCCCGAACAGTGAATCAATGGGTTTGCGCATGGGCCTCGCCGTCGGGCACGAACACGTAGCCGCGCCCGCGGACCGTCTGGATGAAGCGCGGCGTCGACGGATCCGTTTCGAGGATGCGGCGCAGGCGCCACACCTGGACGTCGATGCCGCGGTCGGTGCCGTCGTACTCGGGCCCGTGCAGCAGCTCGAGCAGCCGCTCGCGCGTGAGCGTGCGCAGCGCATGGTTCACGAAGATCTTCAGCAGCGCGAATTCGCTGCTCGACAGCGTGGCCGGCTTGCCGTCGACCGACAGCGTGCGCGCCTGGAAGTCGAGCAGGAAGCGGCCGAACGCGAACGGCTCGCGCTGCTCGGGCGCGGCCGCCGACGGCGTCGCGCGGCGGCGGCGCAGCACGGCCTGCACGCGCGCGAGCAGCTCGCGCGGGTTGAACGGCTTGCCGAGGTAGTCGTCCGCGCCGAGCTCGAGCCCGACGATGCGGTCGACGTCATCCGCCCGCGCGGTCAGCATGATCACGGGGATGTCGTCGCCGGCCGCGCGCAACTGGCGCAACGCGGTCAGGCCGTCCACGCCCGGCATCATCAGGTCCAGCACGATCAGGTCGGGCCGCTCGCGCTCGAGGCGCTTCTCGAGCGTCGCCGCGTCGTGCAGCACGGACACTTCCATCCCCTGGCGCACGAGATAGTCGCGCAGCAGGTCTCGGAGTTCTTGGTCGTCGTCGACGATGAGGATCTGGGTAGTCATGGCTCGAAGTTTACCGCGCGAGGGCGGAGTCGAAGAACGAAACAAAGGGACGAAAGGGTTACTGCGGGTTACCGCGCAAGGGAACTGTAATGCGCGGTAACCGGGCCGCCACCCCGCGTAACACCCGCCGCGGCCTGCATCGCTAACCTGCGTCTTACCGGATGCGGTACCCGACTTTCCCGGCGCCGCATCGCCGGACCCTTTGGATACAAGGAGTTTCTGAAATGTATAAGAAGACTTCCCGCGTGGCCATCGCGGCCGCCACCGTGCTCGCTCTCGCATTCGGCGCCGCGCATGCCGCGCAGCCCGACGACATGCCGCCGCCGGGCGGCCCCGGCATGCACCGGATGCATGACGGGCACGAAGGCGGCCCGTTCGGCGCAATCATGAAACTGCACGACCAGCTGAAGCTCAACGCGTCGCAGGAACAGCAATGGCAGGCGGCCGTCAACACGATGAAGCAGAACCGTGACGCGATGCGCAAGAGCCACGAGCAGATGCGCGAGCAGTTCAAGGCGCAGCAGAACCAGCCGATCCTCGACCTGAGCGCGATGCATTCGGCACGCCAGCAGGCGGAGGCGCAGAACGCGCAACTGCGCGAGCAGACGTCCGCCGCGTGGCTCACGTTCTACAACGGGCTGAACGACCAGCAGAAGACGATGGTCAGCACGGCGCTCAAACAGCAGTTCGCGAAGATGGAACAGCGCCACGAGAAGATGAAGGAGCGCTGGGAGCAGCATCGCGCGGCTGCCAAGGGCGCGTCGGCGCCGGCGCAGTAAGCCGGCGGGCCGCTCCCGCAGCGGCATCGAAGGGGGATGCAGGCACCGGCCTGCGTCCCCTTTTTCGTTTCAGGCGACGTCGAACAGCAGCACCTCTGCCGTGCGGCCTCGCGCGAACGCCACCGCGTCCACGCCGCCGATCCGCGCGCCGTCGCCGGCCGCCAGCGCGCGGCCGTTGACCTCGACCTCGCCGCGCGCCACGTGCACGTAGAGGCTGCGTCCGGCCGGCACGTCGAACGCCGTCGTCTCGTCGCCGTCGATCAGCCCCGCGAAGATGCGGGCGTCGGCCCGCATCGACAGCGCGCCGTCGCCGCCGTCGGGCGCCGCGACAAGCTTCAACCGGCCGCGCTTCTCGTCGTCGGCGAAGCGCCGTTCCTCATAGCCGGGCCGCCCGCCCCGCTCGGCCGGCTGCAGCCAGATCTGCAGCAGATGCAGCGGCCGGTCGCGCGACGCGTTGGTTTCGCTGTGCATGAGCCCCGTGCCGGCGCTCACTCGCTGGATGCCGCCGGTCCGGACGATTGCGCCGCAGCCGAGGCTGTCGCGGTGCGCGAGCGCGCCATCCAGCACGTACGTGACGATCTCCACGTCGCGGCGCGGCTGCATCCCGAAACCGCGGGTCGGCGCGATCAGATCCTCGCTCAGCACGCACAGCGCACCGACGGGCGGACGCACCGGCGCATGCGCGGCGTGGCAGGCAGACGAAAAACTGTGACTCGATTCGAGCCAGCCGTGACGCGTGTGCCAGCGGTCTTCGGCGCGCAGGATCTGGAACATTGGGGTGGACGCTCGGGGGCGCAGATGTTCTGTTCGGGTTTACCTCCACTGTAAGGGGAGGCCGACAGCGCCACAATCCGCCGCCCGCGCACCGCATCGTTGCACCCGCGCAACCAATTGCCGAAATATTTGTTGCGAATACCACGATTGCCGCAACAGCCGAATCGAGGAATCGGTCGACCGTGCCGGATTGCCGTTTTCCGGGTATCGCGTTCGGGTAAAATACCGCCCTTTTGGCGTTCGCCGTTCCGGCGGCCGTCAACGCCAGAGCGCCGATCGGCGATTTTTGGCCGTCTAGAATACGCCGCGGCGCCCGGTCCGACCGGCCGCGAGCGCCCCCGGAAAGTCAGCAACAGAAGGATGGAAATGAAGAAGGCCGCCCTGTGCGCCGCCCTCGCCCTCGTGGCGGGCAGCGCCTTCGCGAAGGAGTGGAAGACCGTGCGGATCGGCGTCGACGCCAGCTACCCGCCGTTCGAGTCGACCGCGCCGAGCGGCGAGATCGTCGGTTTCGACGTCGATCTCACCAAGGAAATCTGCAAGCGGATCAACGTGAAATGCGTGTGGGTGGCGCAGGATCTCGACGGGATCATTCCGGCACTGAAGGCGAAGAAGTACGACGTCATCGTGTCGTCGCTGACCGTCACGGACAAGCGCCGCGAGCAGATCGACTTCTCCGACAAGGTGTACGACGCGCCCGCGCGGATGATCGCGAAGACCGGCTCGCCGCTGCTGCCGACGGTCGCGTCGCTGAAAGGCAAGCGCGTCGGCGTCGAGCAGGGCTCGACGCAGGAAACCTACGCGAAGGCTTACTGGGAACCGCAGGGCGTGACGATCGTTCCTTACCAGAACCAGGACCAGGTCTATACCGATCTCGGCTCGGGCCGCCTCGACGCGACGCTGCAGGACGAGCTGCAGGCCGACTACGGCTTCCTGCGCACGCCGCGCGGCAAGGGCTTCGCGTTCGCCGGGCCGGAAGTGAAGGATCCGAAGACGATCGGCGACGGCACCGCGATCGGCCTGCGCAAGGAAGACACCGACCTGAAGCTCAGGATCAATCAGGCGCTGGCCGACATGCACAAGGACGGCACGTACGACCGGCTGTCGCACAAGTACTTCTCGTTCAGCGTCTATTCGGCGGCGGCCCGCTGAACGCCGACAAGCAGCAGCAGCGGATGCGGGGGCGGCCCCGCGTCCGGGCAGTACAGGCAGTCAACCACGCGCCGCCCGCTCCCTTGCCCGCCGCTCGCGCGACGGGCGGGCCCGGCCCCGTTGCCGGGGCGGACGGTCATGATACGCACGGGGCGTTCCGCGCAGCTTGGCGGGCGCGTCTTTCGCGGCGCACTGCGTGCGCCCTCAGGGACCACACCAGGGACCCCATATGTTTCTACAAGGCTACGGCCCGCTGATCCTCGCCGGCACCTGGCAAACCGTCAAGCTGGCGGTGCTTTCGCTTGCGCTGTCGTTCCTGCTGGGGTTGCTCGGCGCCGGCGCGAAGCTGTCGCGCAACCGCGTGACGCACGGCGTCGGCACCGTCTACACGACGCTGATCCGCGGCGTACCCGATCTCGTGCTGATGCTGCTGCTGTTCTACAGCCTGCAGATCTGGCTGAACATGGCGACCGACGCGCTCGGCTGGGACCAGATCGACATCGACCCGTTCCTCGCCGGCGTGCTCGTGCTCGGCTTCATCTACGGCGCGTACTTCACCGAGACGTTCCGCGGTGCGTTCCTGTCCGTGCCGCGCGGCCAGCTCGAAGCCGGCAGCGCCTACGGGATGACGAACTGGCAGGTGTTCACGCGGATCATGTTCCCGCAGATGATGCGCTTCGCGCTGCCGGGCATCGGCAACAACTGGCAGGTGCTCGTGAAGTCGACCGCGCTCGTGTCGATCATCGGCCTGGCCGACGTCGTGAAGGCGTCGCAGGACGCCGGCAAGGGCACGCTGCGGTTCTTCTTCTTCACGCTGATCGCGGGAGCGGTCTACCTCGCCATCACGACGATCTCGAACTTCGTGCTGATGTGGCTCGAAAAGCGCTACTCGACCGGTGTCCGCAAGGCTGACCTATGATCGAACTCATCCAAGAATACTGGCGCAACTATCTCTACACCGACGGCTATCGCATCACCGGTGTCGCGATCACGCTGTGGCTGCTGGTCGTGTCGATCGGCCTCGGCTTCTGCCTGTCGGTGCCGCTCGCCGTGGCGCGCGTGTCGAAGAAGAAGTGGCTGTCGGGCGCCGTGTGGCTGTACACGTACGTGTTCCGCGGCACGCCGCTCTACGTGCAGCTGCTGCTCTGCTACACGGGCCTCTACAGCCTGCAGGCCGTGCGCGGCACGCCGATGCTCGATGCGTTCTTCCGCGACGGGATGCACTGCACGCTGCTCGCGTTCACGCTGAACACCTGCGCGTACACCACCGAAATCTTCGCGGGTGCGATCAAGGCGACGTCGTACGGCGAGATCGAAGCCGCGCGCGCATACGGGATGTCCTCGTTCACGATGTATCGCCGCGTGATCCTGCCGTCGGCGCTGCGCCGCGCGCTGCCGCTGTACAGCAACGAAGTGATCCTGATGCTGCACGCGACGACGGTGGCCTTCACCGCGACCGTGCCGGACATCCTGAAGATCGCGCGCGACGTGAACTCGGCCACCTACATGTCGTTCCACGCGTTCGGCATCGCCGCCCTGCTCTACCTCGTGATCTCGTTCACGCTCGTGTGGCTGTTCCGCCAGGCCGAGCGCCGCTGGCTCGCGTATCTGCGCCCGCAAGGCAAGTAAGTTTTCGCAGGAATATTGATGAATTCCCAGACCCAGAAGCTTTTCGTCGACGATCTCCACAAGCGGTACGGCGACAACGAGGTGCTCAAAGGCGTGTCGCTGAGGGCGAACTCGGGCGACGTGATCAGCGTGATCGGCTCGTCCGGCTCCGGCAAGAGCACGATGCTGCGCTGTATCAACTTCCTCGAGCAGCCGAACGCGGGCCGCATCTTCGTCGACGGCGAGGAAGTGCGCACCGCGCTCGACAAGGCGGGCGCGCTGCGCGCGGCCGATCCGAAGCAGCTTCAGCGCGTGCGCACCAAGCTGTCGATGGTGTTCCAGCACTTCAACCTCTGGTCGCACATGAACGTGATCGAGAACGTGATGGAAGCGCCGGTGAACGTGCTCGGCATCCCGAAGAAGGAAGCCGAGGACCGTGCGCGCGAATACCTCGAGAAGGTCGGCCTCGCGCCGCGCGTCGAGAAGCAGTATCCGTCGCATCTGTCCGGCGGCCAGCAGCAGCGCGTGGCGATCGCGCGTGCGCTCGCGATGCATCCGGACGTGATGCTGTTCGACGAGCCGACCTCCGCGCTCGACCCGGAACTCGTCGGCGAAGTGCTGAAGGTGATGCAGAAGCTGGCCGAGGAAGGCCGCACGATGATCGTCGTCACACACGAGATGGGCTTCGCGCGCAACGTGTCGAATCACGTGATGTTCCTGCACCAGGGACGCGTCGAGGAACAAGGCGTGCCGGCCGAGGTATTCGCGAACCCGAAGAGCGAGCGCCTGCGCGGCTTCCTGTCGGGCAGCCTCAAGTAACGCCCGTCACCCGCCATACTCGAACGGGCGCCCCGCGGTTCGCCGCGCGGCGCCCGTTTTGCGTTTACGCGGCGCTCACCGGTGCGCCGTCGGCGAACGCGTGCAGCTCGTCGCCCGCCAGCCGGTAACGCACCCATTCGCTCTGCGGCGCCGCGCCGACGTTCTCGTAGAAGCGGATCGCCGGCTCGTTCCAGTCGAGCACGCTCCATTCGAAACGCCCGCAGCCCGACTCGACCGCGATCCGCGCGAGCGCCTTCAGCAGCCGCAGCCCCGCGCCGGCGCCGCGAAAACGCGGCGATACGTACAGATCCTCGAGATACAGCCCCTGCCGCGCGAGCCACGTCGAATACGAGAAGAAATACACGGCGAAGCCGGCCGGCTCGCCGTCGACCTCGCACATCAGCGCACGCGCCGGCGAGCCTTCGCCAAACAGGCTGCGCTCGAGCGATTCGGACGTCGCGACGACTTCGTGCTCCGCCTTCTCGTAGACGGCCAGTTCGGTGATGAAGCGCAGGATCAGCGGCACGTCGGCGACGGTGGCGGAACGGATATCGATTTGCACGGTGGGGAGCCCTCCTTCGGCCCGGACGGAAAATGGAATACGGCGCCCGCGCTCTCCTCTCGCACCTGGCGTCGGTCAGATCGACATGCTACGTTCACGACACAACTGCAGGAAGTGCAGTTTCTTCATTCGGACCTGAATATCATGCATCCCGACCTGCGCCGCCTCGACCTGAACCTGCTGCTCGTGTTCGACGCGCTGTACCGTCACCGGTCGGTCGTGGCGGCCGCGCATGAGCTCGCGCTGAGCCCGTCGGCGTTGAGCCATGCGCTCGCCCGGCTGCGCGACGCGATCGGCGATGCGCTGTTCGTGCGCCTCGGCAACGAGATGCAGCCGACCGTACGCGCCGACGACATCGCCACGTGGGCCGGCGATGCGCTCGACGCGATGTCGAAGGGGCTCGCCCGCGCGCGCCGCTTCGATCCCGCGCAAAGCGACCGTACGTTCGTGTTCGCCGCGACCGACTACACGGCGTTCGCGGTGCTGCCGGCGTTCCTGGCCCGCATCCAGCACGTGGCGCCGCACCTGCGGATCCGCGTCGTCCATTCGGACCGCAAGATTTCCGTCGACGAGCTCGCGGCCGGCCGTATCGACTTCGCGCTCGGCTACCACGAGGAATCGGCGGCCGACGCGCCGGGCATCGAGGATTTCGACTGGTTCTCCGACGACTACGTCGTGATCGCGAGCGCCACGCATCCGGCCATCCGCCGGCGGCTGACGCTCGACCAGTACCTGGCGGCCCGCCACGTGGTCGTCACGCCGTGGAACGAGTCGCGCGGCGTCGTCGACCACGTGCTCGACCGGCTCGGCCTTGCGCGGCATGTGGCCGTGCAATTGCCGACCGTGCTGGCCGCGCCGTTCGTGATCGCGGAGTCGGCACTCCTGATGACCGTGCCGAACCGCGCCGCGCAGGCGCTGCGGCACGCGGCGCCGATCCGCCTCTTCCCGGCACCGTTCGAGATCCCGCGCTACACGGTGAAGGTCTACTCGCATGCGAAGCATGCGCGCACCGATGCGCATCGCTGGATTCGCGCCCAGTTGCTCGACGCACGACCGAGCCCGGATTAACCCGGACTACGCGCGGCGCGTTGCAGGACGGGCGTTTCAGGCGTCGACCAGCGATCGCGGCAATCGCCCGAATCATTACGAAATACTTACTAATTTCGCGACTTTCGCGCTTACGCCGGCGCCCCGGCAACGTCAATAGTGGCAATCCTTGACCCATGCCCGTGGAATCCATGTCTCCCTTGCGGGACAAGGGTTTTCCGGTAATCGAGAACCCTTGGTGCCCCTGTTGCGCACCGTGTTGCATGGCAATTTGGCGACAGCGGTTAGTCAAACAACGATTTCCATCGCCACAAAATTGTATTTTTGCTAAATTAGTAACCAAAGTAGCAAAACGAAGTTCGTGAAATGTAGTTTAGCTTCACGACACAACAAGGAGACCCCGCAGGCCGACCCGGCTGCGCGGGACCGCTCAACGGTTTTCCGTCTGCTTGCCCGCGTGCCGCGCTTACCGGCCCTGCACGAGGTCTCCCTGGTTATCCCGCTTTTGCCCGGCGCTCGCGCTCCGGGCATCTCGTGCAGTCTGGGTTGACTTTTTGACAGGGTATGGAGGAGATGATGAAGAAAGCTTTGGTCGCGGCCGCGCTGATGGCTGCTGGGGTGGTGACGGCGCACGCGCAGAGCAGCGTCACGCTGTATGGCCGCCTGGATGCAGGCATCGAGTACATGAACGGCCTGCAAAACGGCCACCAAGTGCGCGCGGAAAGCGGCGACTGGGGCACGAGCCTGTGGGGCTTGAAGGGTAGCGAGGACATCGGCGGCGGCAACAAGGTCCTGTTCCACATCGAAGGCGCGTTCAACACGATGACGGGCGGCTTCAGCGGCTCGATCTGGGATCGTTTCGCGACCGTCGGTATCTCGAACGACCGCTACGGTACGCTGCTGCTGGGTCGCGAACTCGCGATCGCCAACGGCGTGTGGGACTTCGACCCGTTCGGCCAGTCGGCCTGGTCGACGGCCTCGCTGGTGCGCGGCCGTAACTGGAACAAGACCAGCAACAACGTGTCGTACCAGTCGCCGTCGCTCTACGGCCTCGACTTCTACGGCCAGTTCTCGTTCTCGAACTCGACCAGCTTCAACGGCAACACGACGGCCGGCCAACCGGGCCGTGCAATGGGCGGTCAGGTCACCTACACGAACTCGCTGTTCCAGTTGCGCGGCATCTACGACGAAACGCGCGACAGCAATGGCCGCTTCTCGGACGTGTTCAACTACTCGCGTGAATACTTCGCGGGCGTGAACGTGTTCCTCGGCCAGTTCAAGGTTCAGGCGGCCTACCAGGCATCGCGCGCCGACGGCAGCGGTGGCCCGGCGGTGAACGCCGGCGTGACGGGTACGCAACAGGTATGGGGTGGCGTGACGTGGCAGGCCACGCCGGCAGCGGCGCTGATCGCAGCCGTGTATCACGTGAACGCGAACCACGGCGGCGGCAACGCGAACATCTACACGATCGGCGGCACGTACAACATCTCGAAGCGCACGCTGTTCGACCTGCAAGCCGCGACGGTGCGCAACAGCTCGTCGGCCAACTTCGGTCTGAACGCGAACGGTGCAGGCACCGCCGTGTCGACCGGCAACCCGCATCCGGGCGGCAGCCAGACCGGCGTCTACGCCGGCATCCAGCACCTGTTCTGATCAGGCGCCGTCAACCAACGATTCGACAACACTTTCCACGCTGCTGCGAGAGGCGCGTATCGGTGCGGTACCCAACCGGGTATCCGCACCGTTTTTTCTTGGGCGGCGGGTTCGTGCGACCCGTGGCCCGAGCGGCCGAAGCTGCCGGGATTGACCGAATGGCGCGGACGCGGCGCTCAGACGGCCGCTTCGTTCTCTTCGCCGGTGCGGATGCGGATCACGCGCTCGACGTCCGACACGAAGATCTTGCCGTCGCCGATCTTGCCGGTGCGCGCCGCACCGATCACCGCGTCGATCACCTGATCGACCTGCGCTTCCGCGACGACCACCTCGATCTTCATCTTCGGCAGGAAGTCGACGACATACTCGGCGCCGCGATACAGCTCGGTATGCCCCTTCTGGCGGCCGAAACCCTTCACTTCCGTCACGGTCAGGCCCGTGAGACCCACTTCGGCGAGCGCTTCGCGGACTTCGTCCAGCTTGAACGGCTTGATGATGGCGGTGATGCGTTTCATGGTGGTTGTCCCCCAGTGCTCGTTTGGATGAAAAATCGCGATCCCGATTGTAAGCCGGCGGGCCGCATCCGGCCCAGCACCGCTCAATCGAGCCGTTCGGTGAAACGTGACGTGATCGGGTAGCGCCAGTCGCGCCCGAATGCGCGATGCGTGACGCGGATGCCGATCGGCGCCTGGCGGCGCTTGTATTCGTTGATCTTGATGAGCCGCGTCACACGCTCGACGTCGGCCTGCGCGTAGCCGGCCGCGACGATCTCGGCGAGCGGCCGGTCTTCTTCCATGTACATCCGCATGATCGCGTCAAGCACGTCGTACGGCGGCAGGCTGTCCTGGTCGGTCTGGTTCTCGCGCAGCTCGGCGGACGGCGCGCGCGTCAGGATCCGCTCGGGAATCACGTCGCGCAGCGCGTAGTCGTTCGTTTCGTTGCGATAGCGGCACAGCCGGTACACGAGCGTCTTCGCGATGTCCTTGATCACCGCGAAACCGCCGGCCATGTCGCCGTACAGCGTGCAGTAGCCGACCGCCATCTCGCTCTTGTTGCCGGTCGTCAGCACGATCGAGCCGAACTTGTTCGACAGCGCCATCAGCAGCGTGCCGCGGATGCGCGCCTGGATGTTCTCCTCCGTCGCGTCTTCCGCGCGGCCCGCGAATTCGCTTGCGAGCGCGGCGCGGAATGCATCGAACATCGGCGCGATCGCGATCTCGTCGTAGCGCACGCCGACGCGCCGCGCCATCTCCGCCGCGTCGGTGGTCGAGATGTCGGCCGTGAAGCGCGACGGCATCATCACCGCGCGCACGCGCTCGGGCCCGAGCGCATCGCACGCGACGGCCAGCACCAGCGCCGAATCGACGCCGCCCGACAGCCCGATCAGCACGCCGGGAAAGCCGTTCTTGCCGATGTAGTCGCGCACGCCGGTCACGAGCGCGCGGTACACCTGCGCGTGCGTCGACAGCTCGGGCGCGATCGCGCCGGGCAGCGGCCGCGCGCCGTCGAATTCGACGATCGCGTGCCCTTCGTCGAACTGCGGCATCTTCGCGACGAGCGCGCCCTGCGCGTCGAGCACGAACGAACCGCCGTCGAACACGAGTTCGTCCTGGCCGCCGACGAGGTTCACGTAGACCATCGGCAGCCCGGTCTCGCGAATCCGCGCGCGCAGGATGTCGATGCGCACCGCTTCCTTGTTCATGTGATACGGCGAGCCGTTCGGGATCAGCAGCACCTGCGCGCCGGCCGCTTTCGCGATCTGCGCGGCCGACGCATGCCACGCGTCCTCGCAGATGATCACGCCGTATTTCACGCCGTTCAGCTCGAACACGAGCGGCTCGGCGTCGGTCGCGAAGTAGCGTTTCTCGTCGAACACCTCGGCGTTCGGCAGATCCTGCTTGCGGTAGGTGCCGACGATCTCGCCGCCGACGATCAGCGACACCGCGTTGAAGGTGTCGGTGGGCGGCACGCCGCGCTCGATCGGGCGGTTTGCATTACCATCGACGGCTGACGCGCGCGCATCGCTGCCCGGACCGCTGCCCGCACCCCTGCCCGGACCGCGCAACGGATGGCCGACCAGCACCGCGAGCCCGTCGAACGCCTTCAGCGCGTCGGCGAGCGCATCGAGTGCGGCGGCCGCCGCCGCGTAGAACGCGGGCCGCAGCAGCAGGTCTTCGGGCGGATAGCCGGACAGCGCGAGTTCGGGTGCGACCATCAGTTGCGCACCATCGTTGTGCGCGGCGCGCGCGGCCGCGACGATTCGCGCGACGTTGCCGGCGAAATCGCCGACGGTGACGTTGATCTGGGCGAGAGCGAGTCGGGTCTTCATGGCGGGATCGGCGCAACCCGGCGGCGCGCCTTGAACGGCTGACGAAATCGATCCGGGCGCGGGCCACGGCGGCCCGCCTCCGGCAACATCCAACGGTACGGATTCACGCTTGAAACACGAACGCATCGATTATCGCACGGGCATCCTGTCGTCCCCCGCCGAGGTGCCGGCCGACGAATGGAATGCGCTGCTCGCACGCGACGCGCAGCCCACGCCGTTCCTGCGCCACGAATTCCTCGACGCGCTGCACGTCGCGCGCTGCGCGGTGGACGACACCGGCTGGTCGCCGCACTTCGTCACGCTGACCGACCCACGCACCGGCCGCCTCGCGGCGGCCGCCCCCGTCTACGCGAAACAGCATTCGTACGGCGAATACGTGTTCGACTGGGCATGGGCCGATGCGTACCAGCGCAACGACCTGCCCTATTACCCGAAGCTGCTGTGCGCGGTGCCGTTCACGCCGGTGCAGGGCACGCGGCTGCTCGCGGCCGACGACGACGCGCGCCGCCGGCTCGCGGCCACGCTGCTCGCGTTCGCCGAGCAGAGCGACGTGTCGTCGCTGCACGTGCTGTTCCCGACCGGCGACGAAGCGCGGCTGCTCGAATCGATGGGGATGATGCTGCGCGAAGGCGTGCAGTTCCACTGGCTCAACGACGGCTACCGCCACTTCGACGATTTCCTCGCCACGCTCGAGCAGAAGAAGCGCAAGAACATCCGCGCGGAGCGGCGCAAGGTGCACGACGCGGGCGTGACCTTCCGGCGGCTGACCGGCGATCGAATCACCGACGCCGACTGGCGCTTCTTCTCGCGCTGCTACCGGCAGACCTACCGCGAGCACTTTTCGAGCCCGTACCTGAACCTCGACTTCTTCCGCACGATCGGCGCGACGATGCCCGAAAACCTGCTGCTCGTGATCGCGGAAGCCGACGGCCGGCCGATCGCGAGCGCGCTCGCCGTGTACCGGCGCGGCGAGCACGGCGGCGGCACGCTGTACGGCCGCTACTGGGGCGCGCTCGAGCACGTGCCCTGCCTGCATTTCGAAACGGCCTACTACCAGTTGCTCGAATTCTGCATCGAGGCCGGGCTCGATACGTTCGAAGGCGGCGCGCAGGGCGAGCACAAGCTCGCGCGCGGTTTCCTGCCGACCGTCACGCATTCCGCGCACTGGCTCGCGCATCCGGCGTTTTCCGATGCGGTCGCGCGCTTTCTCGAACGCGAGACCGAGCATATCCACGCGTACGTCGACGAACTGCGCGAACACAATCCGTTCCGGCGCGGCACCGGCTAGCGTCATCCGGCGCACCGGCATGCGGCGAAGCCATGCGTGGCCTCGCCGCAAGCCGCACGGCCGCCGCCGGTTCAGTGCGCGGCGAGCGTCACCGTCTGCGACAGCGCCTGCGGGTCGCGCGACGACGCGGCCGCCGACAGCCCGTAGCTGCCCGCGCCGATCCGCCATGCATGCGCATTCGCATCCCACACCGCGAAGCGCTGCGCGGGCACCGCGACGCTGACCGTGCGCGCCTCGCCCGGCTGCAGCGCGACCTTGGTCCAGCCGACGAGCCGCTTCGGCGGCTCGCCGAGCGATGCGGGCAGCGCCGCGTAGATCTGCACCGTATGCGTACCGGCGCGCGTGCCCGTGTTCGTCACCGTCACGCCGACCGTCACGTTGCCCGCCGCGTCGGCCTGCGCGGACATCGCCGACAATGCATACGTCGTGTACGACAGCCCGTAGCCGAACGGGAACAACGGCTCGATCGCCTTCGCGTCGAACCAGCGATAGCCGTACGCGAGCCCTTCCGCATAGACGTTCCGCAGATTCGACGGATCGATCGTCGGCTGCGGCAGGTCGGCCTCCTGCTTCGGGAACGTCAGCGGCAGCCGGCCCGACGGATTCGCGTCGCCGAACAGCAGGTCGGCGATCGCCTGGCCGCCCTGCGCGCCCGGATACCACGCGTCCAGCACGCCGTGCACGTTCGCGAGCCACGGCATCAGCACGGGGCTGCCGTTCTCGAGCACGACGATCACGCGCTTCGCCTTCGCGGCGACCGCGGCGATCAGCGCGTTCTGGTCGTATTGCTGGTTGTACGGGTCCGCCTTCGCATCGGGCAGCGACAGGCTCGCGAGGTCGAGCCCCTCCGTCTGCCACTGCGTGGCGAACACGATCGCGACATCGGCCTGCGCCGCTGCGGTGGCCGCCGCGTTCGCGTCGGTGCCGTCGAGATAGCTGACCGACGCGTTCGGCGCCTTCGCGCGGATCGCCGCGAGCGGCGCGGACTTGTACCAGGTCGCGCACCCGCCGAACAGCATGTCGGCCGGTTGCTGGCAGGACGTCACCGCGTTGCCGTCGATCGCCGGCACCGCGCCCGAGCCGCCGCCCGACAGCACGCCCGCGTCCGCATGCCCGCCGATCACGACGACCGACTTGAGCGAACCCGCGGCCAGCGGCAGCACCGGCTGCGCGTCGCCCGGCGCGGCCGCGTTCTTCAGCAGCACCGCCGCTTGCCGCGCGATCGCGAGCGCGTCGGCATTGCCCGCGGCTTCGTCGATCGCGCCGCCCGGCTTCGGCGGCGCGTCCATCACGCCGATGCGGATCAGCGTGCGCAGCTTGCGCTGCACCATGTCGTTCAGCCGCGCGACCGACACGCTGCCGGCCTGCAGCGCCGCGCGCAGCTTCGAATTGAAGTACGAGCCGAGCGGCGCGTTGCCGTCGTCGGCCGCGCCCGGCTGCTCCTCGTCGAGCCCGGCCTGCACGGCCGCGACCGTCGAATGCGTCGCGCCCCAGTCGGACTGCACGACGCCCTTGAAGCCCCACTCGTTCTTCAGCACCGTCGTCAGCAGAGTCGGGTTCTCGCACGCATACACGCCGTTCAGCTTGTTGTACGAGCACATCACGTTGCCCGGCTGGCCGTCCTTCACACCGATCTCGAACGCGAGCAGTTCGGCCTCGCGCATGGTCCGCTCGTCGACGACCGAATCGACCGTCATCCGGTTGGTTTCCTGGTCGTTGAACGCGAAATGCTTGATCGTCGCGATCACCTTCTGCGCCTGCGTGGCCTGCGTGCGCGTGGCGCTCAGCGTGCCCGCGAGCACCGGGTCCTCGCCCATGTATTCGAAGGTGCGGCCGTTGCGCGGCTCGCGCGCAAGGTTCACGCCGCCGCCGAGCCCTTCCGCGAAACCGAGCGCGCGCAACTCGAGCGCGATACGCGTGCCGTAGGTGCCCGCGAGCGCCGGGTCCCACGTCGCCGCAAGCGCGACCGGTGCGGGCAGCGCGGTCACGCGCGCATGCTTCACGTTCACGCCGCCCGCCGAATCGGCGCTGCTGACCGCCGGAATGCCGAGCCGCGGCACGCCCGGGATGTAGCTTGCGCCGTTCAGCGCGTCGGCCGGGAACGGGCCGCCCAGGCTGAGCGCGGGCATGCCGGTGCCATGCACGAGCTGCAGCTTCTCGTCGGTCGTCAGTTGCGCGACGAGCGCGGCCGCGCGCTGGTCGGCTGCCGCGTCGGGGTCGGCCGGCGAGACCGGCGCATGGATGTCGTCGCCGCCGCACGACGCGAGCAGCACCGTGAGCGCACACGCGGACGCAATCGTCGAACACCGGAACAGCGAAGTTTTCATTGATCCTCCAGAATCGTTCTGTTGTAGTACTTGTCGCCTCACTCTAGGGTCTGTTTCCACATGGAACACACACGCGAATGCCCGAAATCGCGCGTAGGGCAAGAAGTGAGGAGCGCCGTTTGGCCGCGCCAAACAAGCGACGAGCGACGCCGCCATACGGGCGATTTCGGGCATTCCCGTGGAATGATTTTTTAATTTGGGGTTGCCACGAGAACGGCCGCTCGCCGCGTTGCGCTCCTTGCGAATACGCCAGTATTCGCGGCGTCGCGCGCCTCGCGAGCGGCCGTTCTCGTGGCAACGCATGCGCGTTCCATGTGGAAACAGACCCTAGCGTCCGAGTCTAAAAATTGACCGGTCACCACGCTTGACCGGCAGGAGCATGCGTTGACCTCTCGCAGCGGGGACAAACCCGAACGGCATGACGACAGGGAGACAGACATGGAGTTGCAACAGAAATCGGTATCCGTCCGGATCTACCGCTGGCTGTGCGAAGACGCGCGCGCGAACGGCATCGATCCCGCACCGCTTTACGAGACGCTCGGCATCGGGCCGGCCGAGCTCGCCGACGACACGCGCCGCATCGCGGGCGATCGGCACGTCGCCGCGATGCGGCTGACGAGCGGCTGGCCGCTGTCGTGGCATCGCCCGCCGCCGCAGGTCGTGCCGTGGCTCGTACCGTTTCCCGAGCTCGCCGGCATCACGTGCAACGCGGCGACGCTGCGCGACGCGCTGCACGGCTACCTGCACTATCGCGAGCTGATCGGCAACGTCGACTGGGTCTTCGCGCACGAGAACGGCGACGCGATCGCGCTCGAGTACGTGAACGAAGGAGACGGCCGGCACGCGGGCAGCGCGTTCGCGAACCTCGCGATCCTCGCGGCGCTCACACGCCTGTACGACCCGCACGTGCGCATCGACGACGCCGCATTCGCCGGCCGCGCGTTCGCGCCCGTTGCCGCGCTACGCGACATGCTCGGCGCACCGCTCTCGTTCGATGCCGCGCACAACCGCATCGTGCTGCGCTCCGCGCACTTCGACACGCCGTTCGAGCGCTACAACGCACCGCTCGCCGGCATCCAGCGTCATGCCGCCGACGCCGCCCGCGAGCGCGTGCGCGCCCGCTCAACGTTCGGCTCGTCGGTCGAGCAATGCGTGCGCGACTGGCTGCGCACGTCCGACGACGCCGACGTGCCGACCGATACGCTGATGCAGCATGTGTGCACGCGCTTCGCGATGTCGCGCTGGACGCTGCGCCGGCGGCTGCATCGCGAAGCGGTCGGTTTCCATGCGCTCGTCGCGCAGGCGCGGCTCGGCGAGGCGCGCGACCTGCTGCTCAATACGCAGTTGCCGATCGGCGAGATCGGCGTGCGCGTCGGCTTCCGTTCGACGAGCGCGTTCACGCGTTTCTTCACGCGCGAACTCGGCGCGGCGCCGAGCCGCTTCCGCGACGGGCACGGCGACCGGTGGCGTTGACGCCCGTTTTTTCTGAGACACTGGCGGCTTCGCATCCCGCCGCCCTGCCATGTCCTGGTTTCTGTATCTGATCGAATGCGCCGACGACAGCGTCTACACGGGCATCACCACCGATGTCGCCGCGCGCTTCGACGAACACGCGTCCGGCAAGGGCGCGCGCTACACGCGCTCGCGCAAGCCGCGCGCGGTGCTCGCGTCGTTTCCGCTGCCCGACCGGTCGAGCGCGTCGCGCGCCGAATACTGGGTGAAGCGGCTCACGCCCGCGAAAAAGCGCGAGCTGGCGGCCGGGTTGCGGACGCTGGAATCGGTGTTGCCGGTGGTGGTGGTAGCGCTCGACGAAAGCGGCGACACGGCCGGGACGAAGGCGACGGCGCGCGGGCGGAAGAAGGGGAAGGCGGAAAATGTCGACGATGCGGCGGAAACGGCTGCAACGGAACAGGTTGCCGGGAAAAAGGTGAAGGCCGGGAAAGCTGCCGGGTCTGCAAAGGCCGCGAAGACGGCGAAGCCTGCGAAAGACAAACAAGCGTCGAAGTCGATGAAGGCAAATCAAGCCGCACCGAACGCGAAACGTGCAAAAGCCGACGGCGATGCAGCCGCAAAAAAGACCTCGTCGCGTAGCAAACCGGTAGAGAAAACCGGCTCGCCCCACTCCGCGCCGTCAAACAGGAAGGCACCGGCCGCCGGCAAACCCGCCGCGAACGTACGCGAAGACGCCGCTTCCGCACCGGCCCAGCGCCGTCCATCGGCCACGAAAACCGCCGAAGCGACCGCTCCGTCCGTTGCCCCGCCCCGCGCGAAACGCGCGAAGCAAGCACCTGCCGCCCCGCCCCCGTCTGCTTCCCTGTCCGCTCGCCGGAAAACCGTGCGCGCAAAACAAAACCGCGCGGCCTCCTGAGGAGACACGCGCGGTTTGCGTTCCGTACGAACCGGCCGGCGGCCGGCACGCCGCTTACTTCTTGTAGTTCGCGGCGCCGTCGGTGATTTCCTTGTGCGCGGCTTCGATGCCGGCCCAGCCTTCGACCTTCACCCACTTGCCCTTCTCGAGCGCCTTGTATTGCTCGAAGAAGTGCTTGATCTGATCCTTCAGGTATTCGGGCACGTCGTCGATCGACTTCAGGTTCGCCGTCATCGGGCAGACCTTGTCGTGCGGCACCGCGACCAGCTTCGCGTCGACGCCCGACTCGTCGGTCATCTGCAGCATGCCGAGCACGCGCGAACGCACGATCGAGCCGGCCAGCAGCGGGAACGGCGTGATCACCAGCACGTCGACCGGATCGCCGTCGCCCGACAGCGTCTGCGGGATATAGCCGTAGTTCACCGGGTAGCGCATGCCCGTGCCGATGAAGCGGTCGACGACGAGAAGGCCCAGTTCCTTGTCCGCCTCGTACTTCACCGGATCGCTTTGCGCGGGAATCTCGATGATCACGTTGAAATCTTGCGGCAGGTCCTTGCCGGCCGGAACATGATTGAAGCTCATGAGCACTCTCTGTAGGTCGATGGGAATTCGGGACAGGGCGCCGCGGCCGATGCACCGCCGCGGGCGTCCCCCAAAAGGAATGCGCCATTATAGCCAATCGACCGGTGGCGTCCGGATGACGATCGGCGCGATAATCGTTCCGGATGTCCGGCCGTCGAACCGGCGGCGGCGTTGCACGTCGACTACAAGGCAGGGATCCGAGCAAGCGTCAAAGCGCCAACCCGGGTCGACCGTGATGCATGGGACCCAAGTAACCGCCAAAGCACTAACTTGGATCGACCGCTATGCATGGGACCCAAGTAAGCGCTAAAGCGCTAACTTGGGTCGACAGGAGCAGACATGGAAGAGGCGAAGCACTTCATCGCGGGCGAATGGACGTTGCCCGCGCAACTGGAAACCATCGCGGTCGTCGATCCGTCCGACGGCCAGCCGTTCGCGACGATCGCGCGCGGCACCGCGCCCGACATCGAGCGCGCGGTCGCCGCGGCCCGCGACGCATTCGCGGGCCCGTGGGGCGCCGCGAGCGCCGCCGAACGCGGCCGCGTGCTGATGCGGCTGTCGGCGCGTGTGGCCGATTCGATCGAGGAACTCGCCGCGATCGAGGCGCGCGACACCGGCAAGCCGCTGAAGCAGGCGCGCGCCGACGCAGCCGCGCTCGCGCGCTACTTCGAGTTCTACGCAGGCGCCGCCGACAAGCTGCACGGCGAGACCCTCCCCTACCAGGCCGGCTACACGGTGCTGACGGTGCGCGAGCCGCATGGCGTCACGGGCCATATCGTGCCGTGGAACTACCCGATGCAGATCTTCGGGCGCAGCGTCGGCGCGGCGCTCGCGGCCGGCAACGCGTGCGTGGTCAAGCCGGCCGAGGACGCATGCCTGTCCGTGCTGCGCGTCGCCGAGCTGGCCGTCGAGGCCGGGCTGCCGGCCGGCGCGCTCAACGTCGTCACCGGCTACGGCCATGAAGCGGGCGCCGCGCTCGCGCGCCATCCGGGCATCGACCACATCTCGTTTACGGGTTCGCCGGCCACCGGCAAGCTGGTCACGCAGATGGCGGCCGAGAACCACGTGCCGGTCACGCTCGAGCTCGGCGGCAAGTCGCCGCAAATCGTGTTCGCCGACGCCGATCTCGACGCGGCGCTGCCCGTGCTCGTGTCCGCGATCGTGCAGAACGGCGGGCAGACCTGCTCGGCCGGCAGCCGCGTGCTGATCGAGCGCGCGGTGTACGAGCCGCTCGTCGAGCGCCTCGCCACCGCGTTCAACGGGCTGCGCGTCGGCCCGAGCCGCGCCGATCTCGACTGCGGCCCGCTGATCAACGCGAAGCAGCAGCAACGCGTGTGGGATTTCCTGTCCGACGCGCAGCACGACGGCATTCCGATGGCCGCGCACGGGCAGGTCGTCGCCGACGCGCCCGAAACCGGCTTCTACCAGGCGCCCGCGCTGTTGCGCGACGTGCCGCCGTCGCACCGGCTCGCGCAGGAGGAAGTGTTCGGTCCCGTGCTCGCGGCGATGCGTTTCGTCGACGAGGACGAAGCCGTCGCGCTCGCGAACGGCACGCCGTACGGCCTCGTCGCGGGCATCTGGACACGCGACGGCGCACGCCAGATGCGGCTGGCGCGGCGTTTGCGCGCGGGCCAGGTATTCATCAACAACTATGGCGCGGGCGGCGGCGTCGAGCTGCCGTTCGGCGGCGTCGGCCATTCGGGCCATGGCCGCGAGAAAGGCTTCGAGGCACTGTATGGCTTCACCGCGCTGAAGACGATCGCGATCCGGCACGGCTGATCGCACGGCACGCGGCAGGCGGCCGGCAGCGCCCGGCCGCCTGTCGACACACGACGACTCTCATAACCAGCACAGGAGACACACCATGCGGTTGAGCGGCAAGACGGCCATCGTCACGGGCGGCGGCTCGGGGTTCGGCGAAGGCATCGCGAAGACGTATGCGCGCGAAGGCGCGAACGTCGTCGTCAACGACCTGAACGGTGCGGCGGCCGAGCGCGTCGCGAGCGAGATCGCGCTCGCGGGCGGCAAGGCGATCGCGGTGGCCGGCGACGTGTCGAAAGAGGACGACTGGCGCGCGCTGCTGCAGGCCGCGCTCGACGATTTCCATTCGGTGCAGATCGTCGTGAACAACGCGGGCACCACGCACCGCAACAAGCCCGTGCTCGACGTGACGGAAGCCGAATTCGACCGCGTGTACGCGGTCAACATGAAGAGCCTGTTCTGGTGCGTGCAGACCTTCGTGCCGTACTTCCGCGCACAGGGCGGCGGCGTGTTCGTGAACGTCGCGTCGACGGCCGGCGTGCGGCCGCGCCCGGGCCTCGTCTGGTACAACAGCACGAAGGGCGCGATGATCACCGCGAGCAAGTCGCTCGCGGCCGAGCTCGGCGCCGATCGCATCCGCGTGAACTGCATCAACCCGGTACTCGGGGAAACCGCGCTGATGACCGAGTTCATGGGCTGTGAGGACACCCCGGAAAATCGCCGCCGCTTCCTCGCGACGATCCCGCTCGGCCGCTTCTCGACGCCGCAGGACATCGCGAACGCCGCGCTGTACCTTGCGTCCGACGAAGCCGAATTCATCACCGGCGTCTGCCTCGAAGTCGACGGCGGGCGCTGCATCTAGCCGTACCAGGCCGCACGATTACCTTACCGCTTCTTGCTTCACCCGAAACCGGATCGGACGCGCCGCTGCGTCTGCGCCGGCCAACTACAACGACAGTGGTGCATCGGATCCAGGTAACCGCTCAAGCGCTCACCCGGATCGACCGCAAAGCATGGGATCCAAGTAAGCGCTAAAGCGCTAACCTGGATCGACAGGAGACAACATGGCAACATCGACGCAGTCGCTGCCGGGCTCGTCCGGCGCATTCGAGGAAGCAACCTACCGCAAGGTGTCGTGGCGGCTCGTGCCGCTCCTGCTGCTGTGCTACGTGGTCGCCTATCTCGACCGCGTGAACGTCGGGTTCGCGAAGCTGCAGATGGCGAGCGACCTGAACCTGAGCGATACCGTGTACGGGCTCGGCGCCGGGATCTTCTTCTTCGGCTATTTCCTGTTCGAGGTGCCGAGCAACATCATCCTGCACCGGGTGGGCGCCCGCGTGTGGATCGCCCGCATCATGGCGACGTGGGGCGTGATCTCGATCCTGACGATGTTCGTCACGACGCCCACGATGTTCTACGTGATGCGCTTCCTGCTCGGCGTCGCCGAAGCGGGCTTCTTCCCCGGCGTGATCCTCTACCTCACCTACTGGTATCCCGCGCACCGGCGCGGCCGGATGACGACGTTCTTCATGACGGCCGTCGCGCTGTCCGGCGTGATCGGCGGACCGATCTCGGGCTTCATCCTGAAGGCGTTCGACGGCGTGAGCGGCTGGCACGGCTGGCAATGGCTGTTCCTGCTCGAAGGCATCCCGTCGGTGCTCGCCGGCGTGCTCGTATTCTTCGCGCTCGACGAGCGGATCGCGAAGGCGACGTGGCTCACGGACGAGGAAAAGGCGCTGCTCGCCCGCAACGTCGACGCGGAAGAAGCCACCAAGGAAGACCTGCCGCTCGGCGCGGTGATGTCGAGCCCGCGCGTCTGGCTGATGGCGCTGATCTATTTCTCGTTCGTGATGGGGCTCTACGGCGTCGGCTTCTGGCTGCCGACGATCATCAAGGCGACGGGCGTGACCGATACGATCATGATCGGCCTGCTGTCCGCGATTCCGTATGCGGCCGCGGTGGTCGCGATGATCCTGATCGCGCGCAGCGCGGACAAGCGCCGCGAACGCCGCTGGCACCTCGCGATTCCGGCCGCGATCGGCGCGCTCGGCCTCGTGCTGTCGGTGATCTGGGCGCACCAGACCGCGCTCGCGATGCTCGGCCTCACGCTCGCGACGATCGGCATCCTGACGACGCTGCCGCTGTTCTGGAGCCTGCCGACCGCGTTCCTCGGCGGCACGGCCGCGGCCGCCGGCATCGCGATGATCAACTCGATCGGCAACCTCGCCGGCTTCCTGAGCCCGTACCTGATGGGCTGGCTCAAGCAGGTGACGGGCGCCAACGATGCGGGTATGTACATGCTGGCCGGGTTCCTCGTGCTCGGCGGGCTGCTTGCGCTGTCGGTGCCGAAGCGGCTGGTCGACAAGTGATGCGCGGCGCGTAAAAGCGCACCGCACACCGGTCGACGGCCGGCCCCACGAAACGCCCCGACGCCCGGCATTGCCCGGCCGCCGGGGCGTTTTCAATTTCGAACAGGCAAAACCCGCACCGGCCGGATGCTTCGCCAAGCGGGTGCTTCGCCGACCGGATGAAGGCACCACGCGTCCCGACTGCCCCGCAACGGACGAAAAAAAGCCCCGAAGGCCGATCGGCGTTCGGGGCTTTTACCGCGGCGCCGCGTCAGACCACGGTGATCGCGAGCGCGCTTTCGCGGTAGTGCTTCGCGGCCTTGTCGGTTTCGCCAAGATGCTCGAACAGGCGGGCGAGCGCACGATGCGCACGCACCTTCAGCGCCTCGTTGTCGGCCAGCTTCAGCGCCGCTTCGAGGAACGACTGCGCCTTGCCCCACAGCTGCTGCTGCTGGCAGAGGCGGCCGAGTGCGAACAGCAGGTCGGCATCTTCCGGATGATCCTTCTTCCAGCCTTCGGCCTTCTGGATCAGCGGCAGCGCATCGGCGCCGGCCGTGTCCGGGTAGCGGCGCAGCAGGCGCGCATCCCAGTTGTGCGCGAGCGCGTCCTCGACGATGCGGCGCGCTTCGTTGCGGCGCTCGAGCGGCACGAGCAGCTCGGCCGCGAGATCGGCCAGACGCGGCGACTGGCGCTCGACCGACGACAGCGACTGCCACACTTCGAGCAGCGCGTCCGGGTCGTGCCGGCGTTCGCGCAGCAGGTTTTCCGCCGCCTGCTGGCGCAGCCGCACGGCCGCGGCCGGATGCAGCGCCTCGCGCTTTTCGAGCGCCTTCGCGAGCTTCAGCACCTCGGCCCAGTTCTTCAGTTGCTGCTGCGCACGCAGCGCGACCTGCTGCGCATGAATGCGCTTACCGCCAGCCTGCATGTCGGCCAGCGCGGCGAGCGCACCGTCGGCGTCGCGGGCGTCCGCGCGCATGTCGGCCGCGGCGAGCAGCCGTGCATCCTGCCATTCGGGCGCGTCGACCTTCGACAGCCAGTCGTCGCGGCGCGTGTACTCGTGCATCCGGTGCGCGGCCGTAGCCGCGACGAGACTCGCGGCGCCCAGGTTCGCATCGACCGACAGCGCGTCACGCGCGGCCTTCTCCGCGCGCGAGAAGCGGCCCGCGTACAGGTTCGAGATCGCATCGCGCAGCGACGCCTGCGCCTTCTCGTTGCGCGAACGCGCCCGATACGCGGCGACCCGCTGCGGCATGCGCCAGATGTTGCGCACGATGCGCAGCAGCGCATACACGACGATGAACAGCACGACGATGGCGATCACGAACAGGTTCAGCGACACGTCGATCCGGTACGGCGGATAGACGAGCAGCACCTGCCCCGCGTCGAAACGGCCGACGGTGGCGAGCGCGGCGGCGATCGCGAACAGGACCGCGAGCCAGACGATTCCTCGAAGCGTCATCGTTACCCCCGGCTCTTGAACTGCTGAACGGCGTTCAGGCTGGTGTTCAGGTTCGGCACCGCGACCGTCAGCGATGCGCCGTCAACCTGCTTGAGCAGATCCTCGACGGTCTGCGTGTCCTTCGACGCCTGATCGAAATACTTGCCGAGCGACGCCTGGGCGGCGTGCAGGTCGGCCTTCATCGCGCTGTCGTTGCGCGCCAGCAGCGACAGCCGCGCGGTGAGCAGGCGCAGCTTCACGTTCTCGCGCACGAAGTAGCCCTGGTCGGGCGACGCGAGCATCGCGTCCGCGTTGTCGATCCGGCGCACCTGCACGAGGCCCTTCAGCTGCTGGCCGAGGCCGGCCGAGAAGTCGTGCCACCACACCTTCCAGCGCGGCTCGCCGGCGGCGACCGACGATGCGGTGTCGGCCGGCGCGGCCTTCGGCGCCGCGTGCGGCACGATCGCCTCGCCGGACAGCGGCAGCGCGTCGATCTTCGCGATCGCGTCGTCGAGCTTGATCGCGAGGCCGGTGAGATCGGCTGCCGGCGCGGCCTTCAGCTTCTCGATGTCCAGCGCGAGCGCCTTGCGCACCGTGACGGCCTGCGCGCTCTGCGACGTCGCGAGACGCGCGTCGGCGTTCTGCAGCGCGATCAGCGCGAGCTGCGTGTTGCCGGTCAGTTGAAGCTGCTGGCTCGCGCTCGACAACATCTGGTCGACTTCCTCGAGCATCCACGCATCGCGGTTGCGCGACAGGTCCTTGTATTGCTGCTGCAGCGCCTGCTGCGCGCTCTGCGCATCGGCAAGCTTGCCGTCGAGCTGCGCGAGCTGCGTGTCGACCTGGTGGGTGCCGGCGAGCGCCTGCTCGGTCTTCATCCGCGTTTCGGCCGCTTGCGCGTCGAGCGCCTTCTGGCGCGCGACGAACGTGCCGTCGAGCCGGTCGATCTTGCGGTTCAGCGCGTAGCCGCCGACACCCGCCGCACAGCCGAGCACGACGACGACGAACCACAGCACCGCGCTGCCGCCGCGGCGCGCACGCGGCTCGGGCGCGAGATAAGGAGGGCTGGACGGCGGTGCGGATGCAGCGGCCGGCTGGGAAGCGACGCTTTTGGAATCGTTGGTATCTGTCATGCGTTTAGTCACCGGTGCGGCTGTCGCCGGTTGGACGGCCTCGTCGGCCATCGTTCGAAACGCGCGGACGATGCGCTCATCGCCCGCGCCGGTCAGCGTAATCCTATCAAAACCCAATGCGCGCGCGGTCTGCTCGATCCGCGGGTGCGGCGTGACGAGCGGCGCATGCTTCAGCGCGTCGATCTCGGCATCGTTCAGGTGGGCCCGCGCGAGCTCGTGCAGGTTGCGCACGCCTTCCGAGCTCGTGACCAGCCACGCGTGCGGCTGGCCGTCGAGCAGCGTGTGCACGCGCTCCCACGCGCCGACGCGCGGCTCCGGCACGACGCGCCGGTACGCGGCGACGAGCGTGACGTCCGCACCGGCCTCGCGCAGACGCTCGGCGAGCCATTCGCGCCCGCCGTCGCCGCGCACGATCAGCACGCGCTTGCCCGCCAGCGCCTGCGCGCCGCCGAACGCGGCCTCGATGCTCGCGAACAGGCTTTCCGAATCGTAATGGGGCACGCCGCCGTCGGCCGGCGCCTGCGGCGCGATCACGCGATGCGCGGGCGCCGCGATGCCGTGACGCTCGAGCGCCGCGACGCTGCCGGGCCCGACCACGCCGACCGGCAGCGCATTCGGCCAGATCGCGCCGTACCGCGCGAGCGCGCGGTCGATCGCGTTCGGCGACACGAAGATCACCAGCGCGTAGTCGGCCAGCGCCGCGAACGCGGCGTCGAGCGGCGCCGGATCGTCGACCGGCGCGATATCGATCAGCGGGAATTCGAGCACGTCGCAACCGGCGTCGGCCAGTTGCGACGCAAGCGCGTCGGACTGGCCGTCCGGACGCGTCAGGACAGCGGTGAACGCGCGCGCGCCGCCCGCCATCAGGCGTCGCCCTTGCCCGCGGCCTGCGAGCTCGCGAGCAGCGCCTGGACGATGTCGAGCGCGCCTTGCGCCTCGAGCTCGTCGGACACCGCGCGGCCGAGCGCGAGCGCATCGGCGACGGTCATGACCGCGCCGCACGCTTCGGCCGTCAGCACGCGCTTGCCGTCGGTGGTCGACACGCGGCCCGTCAGGTACAGTTCGCCCGCGCGCCACACCGCGTGCGCGGCGAGCGGCACCTCGCAACTGCCGCCCAGCGCGCGCGACACCATCCGCTCGGCCTCGACCGCGAGCGCGGTCTGCGGGTCGTGCAGCGGCGCGAGCCACGCGGCGACGTCGTCGCGGTGCGCGGCGATCTCGATGCCGAGCGCACCCTGGCCGGCCGCGGGCGGGCTGGCCTCGACGTCGAGCAGCGCGCGGATCCGCGCTTCGAGGCCGAGGCGCTTCAGGCCGGCCGCCGCAAGGATGATCGCCGCGTAGTCGCCGCGGTCGAGTTTCGCGAGACGCGTGTCGAGGTTGCCGCGCAGCGGCAGGACCTCGAGATGCGGATAACGCGAGCGCAGCATCGCTTCGCGACGCAGGCTCGACGTGCCGACGACCGCGCCGGCCGGCAGCGCGTCGAGCGACGCGTAGTCGTTCGACACGAAGGCATCGCGCGGGTCTTCGCGCTCCATGATCGCGGCGAGCGAGAAACCGTCGGGCAGCGCCATCGGCACGTCCTTCAGCGAATGCACGGCGAGATCGGCGCGGCCGTCGGCCAGCGCCGCCTCCAGCTCCTTCACGAACAGGCCCTTGCCGCCGACCTTCGACAGCGTGCGATCGAGAATCTGATCGCCGCGCGTCGTCATCCCGAGGATTTTCACGTCACAAGCTGGATATAATTTGCGCAGCGCATCACGCACATGTTCGGCTTGCCACATCGCCAGGCGGCTCTCGCGCGAAGCAATCGTCAACGTCGCGGGCGGCTGAGCCTGTTGCGGCCCGGCCGCGGGGGTCTCGGAATTCATTGCTGGAACATCGAAGGACGGGATTGAAGACCGAACAATGGTAGCACGCACGCCCCGGCCGCCCGAGCCCGGAGCCTGCGCCCGGCCTGCTTCCGTGCGGGTCGCGGCGCCGTTGTGCGGATGGGCCGCACGTAGCTGGTTGCTTGACCGCAGTTCCCGCAGTTTCCGCAGTTCCTTTTGACTCGAGCTTTCCCAAGGAAACCCATCGTGAAGTCTTCCGGATCGGCGCGTACGGCGCGCCGCAATGCTGCCTTGCCCTCCTCCGACGCCCCGACGGGCACGCTCGCCACCGCCGCGAACGGCCGTGCGAAAACGGCAACGAAACCCACGGCAACGAAACCGAAAGACCCGATACGTCAGACAAAACGCACGACGCAAACCGCCGGCCCCGCCGCCCGCCAGGCCGTCGCGCCGAAGGCCGGCACCCGCACGCGCGACGACAAGGACGGCCCGCTGTTCGAGGACATCCGCTTCCTCGGCCGCCTGCTCGGCGACGTCGTGCGCGAACAGGAAGGCGATACGGTGTTCGACGTGGTCGAGACGATCCGCCAGACCGCGGTCAAGTTCCGCCGCGAGGACGACAGCGAGGCCGCGCAGACGCTCGAGAAGAAGCTGCGCAAGCTGACGCCCGAACAGACGGTAAGCGTCGTACGCGCGTTCAGCTATTTCTCGCACCTCGCGAACATCGCGGAAGACCGCCACCACAACCGCCGCCGCCGCATCCACGCGCTGGCCGGCTCCGCGCCGCAGCCCGGCACGGTCGCGTACGCGCTCGACCAGCTGAAAACCACCGGCAACGCGTCGAAGCGCCTGCTGCAGCGCTTCTTCGACGATGCGCTGATCGTGCCGGTGCTGACCGCTCACCCGACCGAAGTGCAGCGCAAGAGCATCCTCGACGCGCAGCACGACATCGCGCGCCTGCTCGCCGAGCGCGACCAGGAGCTGACCGCGCGCGAGCGCCAGTACAACGAAGCGATGCTGCGCGCGCGCGTGACCGCGCTGTGGCAGACGCGCATGCTGCGCGACTCGCGCCTGACGGTCGGCGACGAGATCGAGAACGCGCTGTCGTACTACCGCGCGACGTTCCTCGACGAGCTGCCCGCGCTGTACGGCGACATCGAGGCCGCGCTCGCCGAGCACGGCCTGTCCGCCCGCGTGCCCGCGTTCTTCCAGATGGGCAGCTGGATCGGCGGCGATCGCGACGGCAACCCGAACGTGACCGCCACGACGCTCGACGAGGCGATCAACCGCCAGGCCGCGGTGATCCTCGAGCACTACCTGGAACAGGTGCACAAGCTCGGCGCCGAGCTGTCGGTATCGAACCTGCTGGTCGGCGCGAACGACGCGGTGAAGGCGCTGGCAGCCGCGTCGCCCGACCAGTCGCCGCACCGCGTCGACGAACCGTATCGCCGCGCGCTGATCGGCATCTACACGCGGCTCGCCGCGAGCGCGCGCGTGCGCCTCGGCGAAGGCACGGTGCCCGTGCGCAGCGCGGGCCGCGGCGCGCCGCCGGTGCGCGCGGTTCCGTACGAGGATTCCGAAGCGTTCGTCGCCGATCTGAAGGTGCTGACCGCGTCGCTCGACGAACACCACGGCACGTCGCTCGCCGCGCCGCGCCTCGCGCCGCTCGTGCGCGCGGCCGAAGTGTTCGGCTTCCATCTCGCGAGCATCGACCTGCGCCAGAGTTCCGACATCCACGAAGCGGTGGTCGCCGAGCTGTTCGCGCGCGCGGGCGTCGAGGCCGACTATGCGGCGCTCGCCGAGGAAGACAAGCTGCGCGTGCTGCTCGCCGCGCTCGCCGATCCGCGCCCGCTGCGCTCGCCGTACCTCGAATACTCGGCGCTCGCGCAGAGCGAGCTCGGCGTGTTCGAGAAGGCGCGCGAGGTCCGCGCGCAATTCGGTGCGCGTGCGGTGCGCAACTACATCATTTCGCACACGGAAACCGTCAGCGACCTCGTCGAAGTCCTGCTGCTGCAGAAGGAGACGGGCTTGCTCGAAGGCACGCTCGGCGTGCCGGGCAGCAGCGCGCGGAACAGCCTGATGGTGATCCCGCTGTTCGAGACGATCCCCGACCTGCGCGACGCATCGCGCATCATGCGCGAATACTTCGCGCTGCCGGGCATCGACGCGCTGATCGCGCACCAGGGCGCCGAACAGGAAGTGATGCTCGGCTACTCCGACAGCAACAAGGACGGCGGCTTCCTCACGTCGAACTGGGAGCTGTATCGCGCGGAACTCGCGCTCGTCGACGTGTTCCGCGAGCGCAAGATCACGCTGCGGCTGTTCCACGGCCGCGGCGGCACGGTCGGCCGCGGGGGCGGCCCGACCTACCAGGCGATCCTGTCGCAGCCGCCGGGCACCGTGAACGGCCAGATCCGCCTGACCGAACAGGGCGAGGTGATCGCGAGCAAGTTCTCGAACCCGGCGATCGGCCGGCGTAACCTCGAGACGGTCGTCGCCGCGACGCTCGAGGCGTCGCTGCTGCCGCAGTCGAACGCACCGGCGCAGCTGCCCGCGTTCGAAGCCGCAATGCAGACGCTGTCCGACTCGGCGATGGCCGCGTACCGCGCGCTCGTCTACGAAACCCCGGGCTTCACCGACTACTTCTTCTCGTCGACGCCGATCACCGAGATCGCCGAGCTGAACATCGGCAGCCGCCCGGCGTCGCGCAAGCTGCAGGATCCGAAGCAGCGCAAGATCGAGGATCTGCGCGCGATTCCGTGGGGCTTCTCGTGGGGCCAGTGCCGGCTGCTGCTGACCGGCTGGTACGGCTTCGGCAGCGCGGTGAGCGCGTATCTCGACGGCGCGTCCGACGACGCCGAACGCGCGAAACGCGTCACGCTGCTGAAGAAGATGAACAAGACCTGGCCGTTCTTCTCGAACCTGCTGTCGAACATGGACATGGTGCTCGCGAAGACCGATCTCGCGGTCGCGTCGCGCTATGCGCAGCTCGTGTCCGACCGCAAGCTGCGCAAGCACGTGTTCGAGCGGATCGTCGCGGAATGGGAACGCACGTCGCAGGCGCTCGCGGAAATCACCGGGCAGGAAGGCCGCCTCGCGACCAACCCGCTGCTCGCGCGCTCGATCAAGAACCGCTTCCCGTATCTCGATCCGCTGAACCACCTGCAGGTCGAGCTGATCAAGCGTCACCGCGCGGGCGACACGAACGCGCGGCTGCGCCGCGGGATTCACCTGACGATCAACGGGATCGCGGCCGGCTTGCGCAACACCGGCTGATCCGCGGGCGGCGCGGGCGCCGGGCGTGTTCGGCGCCGGCCGGGATAACGAAAGCCGCGATACGCGTTCATGCGTATCGCGGCTTTTTTCATGCGGCGACGAAATGGCGAAATGGCGCAGCGCGCGCCGCACGCTCAGTGCGCGTCGATCAGCAATGCGTCGTGCTCGAACGAACCATCGGCCTGCACCGCGTAATAGCCGCGCACCTCGTCCGGCGCATGCGCCCACAGCGCGCGAATGCCGGCCACGCTGTCGGCCGGCGTGCGGATGCGCGCGACCCACGTGTCGAAATCGATCGGCAGCCGCCAGCGGCTGTGCACCTGCGCGTCGAAACCGGCTGCGCGGAACATCGCGAGCCATTCGTCCGCGCGGTAGTCGCGCACGTGCGACGCGTCGCGCAGCACTTCTGCGGCCTGCAGGTACGTATCGAGAAGCGGATGGTCGTTGCCGGCGATGTCGATCATCAGCACGCGGCCGCCCGGCTTCAGCACGCGGCGCACCTCGGCGAGCGCCGCGCGCATGTCGTGCCAGTGGTGGGCGCTCATCCGGCTCACGACCCAGTCGAACGTCGCGGTGTCGAACGGCAGTTGCTCGGCCGGGCCCTGCTGCGTGCGGACGTTCGCGAGCCCGCGCTCGCGCGCGGCCGCGTCGACGGTCGCGAGCATCGGCGCGGCGAGATCGTACGCGACCACGTCGCGCACGTGCGGCGCGACCGCGAAGCTCGCATGGCCGGCGCCGCAACCGAGATCGAGCACCGCGGCGTCGGGCGTCGCACTCACTGCGTCGGCGAGCGTCTGCAGGTCGGTGCCCGTCGCATGAACCGTGCTCGTCAGATAGGCGGCAGCCGTCGTGCCGAATGCGTCGGCGACCTGGTCGTGGTGTTTCATCGTTCGCTCCTTTCCTTGATGCAGTCGGCCGAACCCGGCGCTTCAGCGCGCGAGCCGGCCCCATGCAACGTTTTGTGGGACGCCCGCTGCCCTGCCAGCGTGCGAGCCGCTACAATAGGCCTGCACGTGTACCAGTACAAGTTAAGCAGTTATTCTGGTATTCGATCCACCTGTCTGATTATTGCCGCGTCTTCGTCTCCACTTCGCCGTTTCCGCATGAACCAGCCGTCCTCCGCCCCCGTCCCGCCGCTCGACGCCACGCCCGCCCGCGCGCTCGGCGAATTCATCCGCGCCCACCGCGAGCGGCTGTCGCCGCAGGCCGTCGGCCTGCCGCCCGGCCCGCGCCGCCGCACGCCGGGGCTGCGGCGCGAGGAAGTCGCGCAACTGTGCGGCGTCAGCCCAACCTGGTACACGTGGATCGAACAGGGCCGGCCCGTGTCGGCCTCGGCCGACGCGCTCGCCCGGATCGCCGTCGCGCTGCAACTGTCGAAGGCCGAGCGCGCGTACCTGTTCGAGCTGGCCGCGCAGCGCGACCCGGCCGAGCCCGACATTGCGGGCGGCGACCTGCCGCCGACGCTCGCCGCGACCGTCGCGGCAATCGCGACGCCCGCCTACGTGCTCGACCGCCAATGGAACGCGCTCGCGTGGAATGCGCCGGCCGCCGCGCTCTTTTCGGGCTGGCTCGACGGCGAGCACGACCGCAACCTGCTGCGCTTCACGTTCATGTCGCCGGCCGCACGCACGCTGATCGTCGACTGGGAAACCCGCGCGCGGCGGCTCGCGGCCGAATTCCGCGCCGATGCGATCCGCCACCTGACCGATGCGCCGACGCGCGCGCTGATCGACGCGCTGACGGCCGGCAGCGACGCGTTCGCGCAGTACTGGGCGTCACAGGACGTGTTCGAGCGCGAAGGCGGGCTGCGCGAATTCGACCATCCGGCCGACGGCCGTCTCGTGTACCAGCAGATCACGCTGAAGCCCGCGCACCGCGAGGACCTGAAGCTCGTCGTGCTGGTGCGCGACTGAGCATCGGCCGCGCCGGCAAAGGCCGGTGGGCCGGCCCGCGAATGTTAGAATCGCGGGATTCCCTCGGCGGCGCACAGCCGCCCAACTCCCCTTCGAAGAATCGCCATGACGTCCCAACTGCACAAAAAGGGCGAGGCCTGGTCGGCCCGCTTCTCGGAACCGATGTCGGAGCTGGTCAAGCGCTACACGTCGTCGGTGTTTTTCGACAAGCGCCTCGCGCTCGTCGACATCGCCGGCTCGCTCGCGCACGCGAGCATGCTTGCGGCGCAGAAGATCATCAGCGCCGACGACCTCGCCGCGATCGAACGCGGGATGGCGCAGATCAAGGGCGAGATCGAGCGCGGCGAATTCGAATGGCAGCTCGACCTGGAAGACGTCCACCTGAACATCGAGGCGCGCCTGACCGCGCTGATCGGCGATGCCGGCAAGCGCCTGCACACGGGCCGCTCGCGCAACGACCAGGTCGCGACCGACATCCGCCTGTGGCTGCGCGGCGAGATCGACCGCATCGGCGGCCTGCTGAACGACCTGCGCGGCGCGCTGATCGACCTCGCGGAACAGAACGCCGACACGATCATGCCGGGCTTCACGCACCTGCAGGTCGCGCAGCCGGTCACGTTCGGCCACCACCTGCTCGCGTACGTCGAGATGTTCTCGCGCGACGCGGAACGCATGCGCGACTGCCGCACCCGCGTGAACCGTCTGCCGCTCGGCGCGGCCGCGCTCGCGGGCACGAGCTACCCGATCGACCGCCATGCGGTCGCGAAGACGCTCGGTTTCGACGGCATCTGCGCGAACTCGCTCGACGCGGTGTCGGATCGCGACTTCGCGATCGAATTCACGGCGGCGTCCGCACTCGTGATGACGCACGTGTCGCGCTTCTCCGAAGAGCTCGTGCTGTGGATGAGCCCGCGCGTCGGCTTCATCGACATCGCCGACCGCTTCTGCACCGGCAGCTCGATCATGCCGCAGAAGAAGAACCCGGACGTGCCCGAACTCGCGCGCGGCAAGACCGGCCGCGTCAACGGCCACCTGATGGCGCTCCTCACGCTGATGAAGGGCCAGCCGCTCGCGTACAACAAGGACAACCAGGAAGACAAGGAACCGCTGTTCGACACGGTCGACACCGTCGCCGACACGCTGCGGATCTTCGCCGAGATGGTCGCCGGCATCACCGTGAAGCCGGACGCGATGCGCGCGGCCGCACTGCAGGGCTTCTCGACCGCCACCGACCTCGCCGACTACCTGGTCAAGCGCGGCCTGCCGTTCCGCGACGCGCACGAAGCCGTCGCGCACGCGGTGAAGATCTGCGACGACCGCGGGATCGACCTCGCCGACCTGACGCTCGACGAAATGAAGCAGGAGCTGCCGAACGTCGCGCACCTGATCGGTGACGACGTGTTCGGCTACCTGACGCTCGAAGGGTCGGTCGCGAGCCGCAACCATCCGGGCGGCACCGCGCCCGACCAGGTGCGCGCGGCCGTCAAGGCTGCCCGCGCCGCGCTGGGCAAGTAACGGCCAGCAGTTCCCGACGGACGCCTTCGGCGTCCGTTTTTCATTCGGGCGGCCATCGCCGCCCGTCGCCTTCCCCGCTTCACGGATGCCCCCGATGACCTTTTCCGCCGCGCTCTTCGACATGGACGGCCTGCTCGTCGATTCCGAGCGGACCATCATGAACACGTGGATCGACGTGTCGAACGCGCACGGCGTCGTGCTGACCGAGATCGATTACCTGCAGATCGTCGGCCGCTCGTTCGCCGAAGGCCAGGTGATCCTCGCGCGGCTGATCGGCGACCCCGACACGTTCGACGCGGTGCGCATCCGCGTGCGCGAGCAACTCGCCGCACCTGAACCCCATCCGAAGTTTCCGCTGAAGTCGGGCGCGCTTGCGCTGCTCGACACGCTCGCGCAGGCCGGCATTCCGTGCGCGGTCGCGTCGTCGTCCGCGCGCGACGTGATCCGCGCGCGGCTCGACGCGGTCGGCGTGCTGCCGTTCTTCCGCGCGATCGCGGGCGGCGACGAAGTCGCGCGCGGCAAGCCCGACCCGGCCGTCTACCGGCTCGCGGCCGAGCGCCTCGGCGTGCCGGCCCAGGCGTGCGTCGCGTTCGAGGACAGCGATTTCGGCGCGCAGTCGGCCGCCGGCGCGGGCGCTGCGGTCGTCACCGTGCCCGACCTGAAGCCGCCGACGCCCGACATCGTTGCGCTGAGCCTGCACGTGCTCGCGTCGCTCGACGACGCGGTCGCGCTCGTGCCGTCGTGGTTCGGCCGTCTGGACACGCAGCAGCCCGCGTAAGCGGCGCACGCGGCCCCCCAATGCAAAACGGGCACCCGAGGGTGCCCGTTTTGCATTGCCGCGCCGGATCACCGGCATCGCGGCGATGCCTACCGGTTGCCGGCCGTCTCCGACAGCCGCTTCATCGTCGCGATACGCGCGCCGATCAGGTCGACGCGCCCATCCTCGCCGACGAGCGGCGCCGTCGCATCGCGGAACGCCACCCACGCGCGCTGCGCACGCACGAGCGTCGCGGCCGAATGCGCGGGCATCTTGCGGCGCAGCTTCTGGTAATAGCGGTTCAGGTCGAACAGCGCGTGTTCGCACGCAGCGTCCTGCGCGCACGGCCGCACGCGGCGGATCGCCGGATCGCGCGGCGCGTTCGCCGGCTTGGCGCCGGCCGGCGCGGCCCCCGCACCGCCCTGCGCACCGCTCGTCGCCGCGACCGGCACGGCGGCAGGCGGCGGCGCATAGCGATCGGCCGCCCCGCGCAGCGCCAGCGCGCGATCGCGCACCGGCTGCAACTGCAGGTCGGCGCTCGACATCGCATACGCGGTGCCGCGCGTCGTGTCGTACACGGCCTTCAGCAGAAGCACTTCGTCCTTGCGCCACGTGAGCCAGCGGTGCTGGCTGTCCTGCCAGCCGCGCTTCGCGTCGGCCGGCGCATCCTTCAACAGGCGCTGGTACGCGCCGTCCATCACTGCCTGCCACTGCTGCTGCGCTTCGCCCATGCACTGGATCTGCCCGGCCGGCGACGACCGGTCGCGCCGCGCGAGGCATTGCCGCATCGCGACGTCGATCGGGTCGGCCGCCGCGACTTCCGCATGGACGACACCCGCGCCTGCGAGCCCCGTCAATCCTGCCGCCCAGACGACGAGCGCGGCCAGCGCCGCGCGCATCGTCCGGAATCGTCCGTGCGTCGCCATCAGTCGCGCACGCAGTCGACGAAGTACTCGACGCGGCCGTTCACTTCTTCCGCGACGAGGCCGTGGATATCGGTGTGGAAGCCCGGGAAACGCTCGTTGAAGTCGCGCGCGAACCGCAGGTAGTTCACGATCGTCTTGTTGAAGCGCTCGCCCGGAATCAGCAGCGGAATGCCCGGCGGGTACGGCGTCAGCAGGATGCTCGTCACGCGGCCTTCGAGCTCGTCGAGCGGCACGCGGTCGATCTTGCGGTGCGCGAGCTTCGCGAACGCGTCCGACGGCTTCATCGCCGGCTCCATGTCCGACAGGTACATCTCCGTCGTCAGGCGGGCGATGTCGTTCGCGCGGTACACGTCGTGGATCTGCGTGCACAGGTCGCGCAGGCCGACGCGCTCGTAGCGCGGATGCTGCGCGACGAATTCCGGCAGCACGCGCCACAGCGGCTGGTTGTTGTCGTAGTCGTCCTTGAACTGCTGCAGCTCGGTCACCATCGAGTTCCAGCGGCCCTTCGTGATGCCGATCGTGAACATGATGAAGAACGAGTACAGGCCGGTCTTCTCGACGATGATCCCGTGCTCGGCCAGGTACTTCGTGACGATCGCGGCCGGAATGCCGGTCTCGCCGAACTCGCCGTCGACGTCGAGCCCCGGCGTGATGATCGTCGCCTTGATCGGGTCGAGCATGTTGAAGCCTTCCGCGAGCGGGCCGAAGCCGTGCCAGTGGTCGTTCGGCTTCAGCATCCAGTCGTCGCGCGAACCGATGCCTTCCTCGGACAGGTTGTCCGGGCCCCACACGCTGAAGAACCAGTCGTCGCCGTATTCGGCATCGACCTTGCGCATCGCGCGGCGGAAGTCGATCGCCTCGGCGATCGACTCCTCGACCAGCGCAGTGCCGCCCGGCGGCTCCATCATCGCGGCCGCGACGTCGCACGACGCGATGATCGCGTACTGCGGGCTCGTCGACGTATGCATCAGGTACGCCTCGTTGAAGCGGTGCTTGTCGAATGTGCGGTTCTCCGAATCCTGCACGACGATCTGCGACGCCTGCGAGATGCCGGCGAGCAGCTTGTGCGTCGAGTGCGTCGCGAACACGAGCGCGCCCGTGCGCGGACGGCCGTCGCCGATCGCGTGCATGTCGCGGTAGAAGTCGTGGAACGTCGCGTGCGGCAGCCACGCTTCGTCGAAGTGCAGCGTGTCGAGCAGGTCGCCGAGCAGGTCCTTGATCATCTCGACGTTGTAGACGACGCCGTCGTACGTGCTCTGCGTGATCGTCAGGATGCGCGGCTTCATGTCCGGGTTCTCGCGCAGCGCCTCGCGCGCGAACGGGTTCGCCTCGATCTTCTTGCGGATGTTCTCCGGCTTGAATTCGTCGCGCGGGATCGGCCCGATGATGCCGAAATGGTTGCGCGTCGGCGTGAGGAACACGGGGATCGCGCCCGTCATCGTGATCGCGTGCAGGATCGACTTGTGGCAGTTGCGGTCGACCAGCACGATGTCGCCGGGCGCGACCGTCGCGTGCCAGACGATCTTGTTCGACGTCGACGTGCCGTTGGTCACGAAGAACAGGTGGTCCGCGCTGAAGATGCGCGCCGCATTGCGCTCGGACGCCGCGACCGGGCCGGTGTGGTCGAGCAACTGGCCGAGTTCGTCCACCGCGTTGCAGACGTCCGCACGCAGCATGTTCTCGCCGAAGAACTGGTGGAACATCTGGCCGAGCGGGTTCTTCAGGAACGCGACGCCGCCCGAGTGACCCGGGCAGTGCCACGAGTACGAGCCTTCGTCCGCGTACTTGACGAGTTCCTTGAAGAACGGCGGCGCGAGCGAATCGAGATAGACCTTCGCCTCGCGGATGATGTGGCGCGCGACGAACTCCGGCGTGTCCTCGAACATGTGGATGAAGCCGTGCAGCTCGCGCAGGATGTCGTTCGGCAGATGGCGCGACGTGCGCGTCTCGCCGTACAGGAAGATCGGGATGTCCGCGTTGCGGCGGCGCACTTCGGTGACGAACGCGCGCAGCTCGATGATCGCGGTCGCGAGCTCGGGCAGGTCGCCGTCCGGGCCGGTTTCGCCGAGCATGAGTTCGTCGTCGTCGATCGACAGGATGAAGCACGACGCGCGGCTCGATTGCTGCGCGAACGACGTCAGATCGCCGTAGCTCGTGAGGCCGAGGACTTCGACGCCCTCCTTCTCGATCGCTTCGGCCAACGCCCGGATGCCGGAGCCCGAGATGTTCTCGGAGCGGAAATCTTCGTCGATGATGACGACGGGGAAACGAAACTTCATGGGCGATTCTCCAAAAAGAACGACCGCGGCGCGTCACGCGCAGCGGTCACCCGGAAACTGGTGAGACGTTATGCAACCAGATCAGGTTTTCGGCAGCGTGACACCGCGCTGTCCCTGATACTTGCCGCCGCGATCGGCGTACGACACGTCGCACACCTCGTCGCTTTCGAAGAAGAGCACCTGCGCGACGCCTTCGTTCGCGTAGATCTTCGCGGGCAACGGCGTGGTGTTCGAGAATTCCAGCGTGACGTAGCCTTCCCACTCGGGTTCGAACGGCGTCACGTTGACGATGATCCCGCAGCGCGCGTAGGTCGACTTGCCGAGGCAGACGGTCAGCACGGTGCGCGGGATGCGGAAATATTCGACGGTGCGGGCCAGCGCGAACGAATTCGGCGGGATGATGCACACGTCGCCCTTGAAATCGACAAACGAACCCTCGTCGAAGTTCTTCGGATCGACGATCGTCGAGTTGATGTTCGTGAAGATCTTGAATTCATCCGCGCAGCGGATGTCGTAGCCGTAGCTCGACGTGCCGTAGCTGACGATCCGGCGGCCGTCCTCGGACGCGCGGACCTGATCGGGCACGAACGGCTCGATCATCTTGTGCTCTTCGGCCATGCGCCGAATCCATTTGTCGGACTTGATGCTCATATCGGGGCGCCTGGAAACGCTGCGTGACAGTCGGTGGGGGCCATACCCGCGAAGCGGCGGCCGGGAAAGGCGCACATTTTACGCGATCATCGGCTCACGCACGCGGCGGCCGTCAACGGATCACGCCGCAGGCCAGCGCGGGCCCCGCGCCATGCTGCGGAAACACCGGGTCGCTCGACTCGCGGTGCACCAGCGCCGCGCGGTTCAGCGCCGAGCGCACGCCATCGAGGGCCAGATCGGGCGCGACGATGAAGCCGGCCGCGACGCCGTTCGCATCCGCGTGGATGTTGCCGAGATCGCCGGCGACGCGCGCGCCCGCGCGCAGCCGGTCGGCGGCCGGCGCGAACACCTGGCCGGCGCTCGAGCCGTCGCCCGCGTTGCAGTCGCCGCGTTCGTGCACCTGCAGCGCGTGATCGCTGTTCGGCGGCAGGCCGACCAGGTTGTAGGTGACCTGCACGCCGTCCGGGCGCTCGACGAACGTCACCGCACCGCGCGTCTGCGAGCCGACCGTCGGCTGCAGTTGCGCGTCGGCCCGTTTTTCGTGCGACGAGGAAAAGGAGGTACAGCCGGCCAGCAGGCCCAGCGCGGCGGCGGCCAGCAGCGCGCGCCGCGCGCGGCCGGCGCGCACGCCGTGATGTCGTTGTTTCATTCGATCCTCATGCCGGCTGGCGGCCGTTTGAGACGACGGCCGCGCCGGGCGGGTAAAGGGACCCGGGAAAAGTCGCCATGATACCGCGCCTCGCGGCGCCGTAAACAGCGTGAGGCCCCGCCCCGCAAGGGTTTTACGTATTTTGAACAACGATCGACGGGAACTTCGACGTCATGTCGCGCGATCGCTCGGCAATCGCCAGCGCCACGCCGCGCGCGATATCGCGGTAGCGACGCGCGAGCGCGCCGTCCGGCTCGGCCGCGACCGTCGGCGTGCCGCTGTCGGCGCGCTCGCGGATCGCGATATCGAGCGGCAGGCTGCCGAGCACGTTCACGTCGTAATCCTTCGCCATCCGCTCCGCGCCGCCCGCGCCGAAGATGTGCTCCTCGTGGCCGCAGTTCGAGCAGACGTGGATGCTCATGTTCTCGACGATGCCGAGGATCGGGATCCCGACCTTCTCGAACATCTTCAGCCCCTTCTTCGCGTCGAGCAGCGCGATGTCCTGCGGCGTCGTGACGATCACCGCGCCGGTGACGGGCACGCGCTGCGCGAGCGTGAGCTGGATATCGCCCGTACCGGGCGGCATGTCGACGATCAGGTAGTCGAGCTCGCGCCAGTTGGTCTGGCGCAGCAGCTGCTCGAGCGCGGACGTCGCCATCGGGCCGCGCCACACCATCGGGTTGTCTTCCTCGATCAGGAAGCCGATCGAGTTCGCCTGCAGCCCGTGGCCGACGAGCGGGTTCATCGACTGGTTGTCCGGCGACTCGGGGCGCTGGCCGTGGATGCCGAGCATCGTCGGCAGCGACGGGCCATAGATGTCGGCGTCGAGAATGCCGACAGACGCGCCTTCCGCCGCGAGCGCGAGCGCGAGGTTCACGGCCGTCGTGCTCTTGCCGACGCCGCCCTTGCCCGACGCGACCGCGACGATGTTCTTCACATTCGGCAACAACTTCACGCCGCGCTGCACCGTATGCGCGACGATCTCCTGCGACACGGCGACGCGCGCGTCGCGCACGCCCGGCACGGCCTGCAGCGCCGCGGCGACGCGCGCGCGCACGTCGTCGTGCTGGCTGCGCGCCGGATAACCGAGCACCACGTCGAGCGCCACGACATCGCCGTCGATTGCGACGTTGCGCACGCCCTTGTTCGCCGCGTACGGGCGGCCGGTATTGGGGTCGACGACTGCCGCCAAAGCGGCGTCGACTTGTGCCCGGTCAATGCTCATCGAAACTCCGTGAAAACGTTTTTCTCGCGCGCAAACGTCAAAAAATATCAAATTACGCTGCGAAAAGCGGGAAAAGTGAAAGAATCTGTTGCACGCCATTGCGCGAACGCGCGACCCGGCGCACTCTTCGCGTGCGGCACGCTATAGGGCCAAATCGGCCACTTACCGCCTATATTGTAGAGGCTGACGCGTCGCGCTGCCCGAACAGCCACGCTGACGGACAGGGCATGCGACCGCCTCGGCGGCTGCCGCGAGCGCAGGCCGGCCTTCCTTTTTCGGACGGCCCGCGCAGGGAGCCGTAACTGTTGTTTGTCGTCGTTGTCGACTCGTTCAACCAAGAGAGGAATTCAAGATGAACATGAAAATCGCGACTCGCCTGTCCGTCTTCGCACTCGCCGGCGCGCTGCTGGCAGGCTGCGCCACGCAGCAAGGCAACAATACGGCCGTCGGCACCGGCACGGGTGCGGCGCTGGGCGCAGGGATCGGCGCACTGGCCGGTGGCGGCAAGGGCGCGGCGATCGGCGCGGGCGTCGGTGCACTGGTCGGCGGCGTGACGGGGTACAACTGGCAAGCGATCAAGAACAAGCTCGCACCGTCGGCAGCGCAGACGGGCACGCAGGTCACCGAACAGCCGGACGGCTCGCTGAAGCTGAACGTGCCGAGCTCGGTCACGTTCGCGACGAACCAGTACGCGATCACGCCGGCATTCACGCCGCTGCTGAACGACCTGGCGACGACGCTGAACCAGAACCCGCAAGTGACGGCCTCGATCGTCGGCTACACGGACAGCACGGGCTCGGCGCAGTTGAACCAGACGCTGTCGCAGAACCGTGCGCAAAGCGTCGTGAACGCGCTCGTGCAGCGCGGCGTGAATGGCGGCCGCCTGTCGGCACAGGGCATGGGCCCGTCGAACCCGATCGCGGACAACGCGACCGAAGCCGGCCGCGCACAGAACCGCCGCGTCGAGATCTACCTGCGCGCGCCGCAACAGCATCAGTAAGCACGACCACGAGAGGAAACGTGCGGGCGCCCTGCCCGCACAGCCCCGCCCGACAAGGCTTTCGGCGGGGCCGGTAACAAATCGAAAAAATTTTCGAACTTCTGTCGCAGGCCGCGGTCAGTATTTACGGTACGTGGCTGGTGTTGCCGGCGCGTCACCATTCTCCTCTTGTCGTTGTTGCTCCGGGGCCGTATCCGCCCCGGTTTTTTTTGCCCGCAGAATTCGTGTTGCGTTGCAGCACAATGCCGTCGGGCACGCCGCTCGTGCGGCCCCGCCCCTTCCGGCGTCGGTCCGCGGCGCCTGCCCGCCGCACTGGCCCGCGCCCCTGCTAGAATCGCAGTTTCCCGTCGTTTTCCCGCTGTTCTTCTCCAGACCCTATGTCCGCATCCGACCTCACTTCCGTGCAGGCTGCGGCGCCGCAAGGCAGCCGCCAGATCCTCGTTACGTCCGCACTGCCCTATGCCAACGGGCAGATCCACATCGGCCACCTGGTCGAGTACATCCAGACCGACATCTGGGTGCGGGCGCTGCGAATGCATGGCCATGAGGTCTACTACATCGGCGCCGACGATACGCACGGCACGCCGGTCATGCTGCGCGCGGAGAAGGAAGGCCTGACCCCGAAGCAGCTGATCGACCGTGTGTGGACCGAGCACAAGCGCGACTTCGACAGCTTCGGCGTGTCGTTCGACAACTTCTACTCGACCGATTCGGACGAGAACCGCGTGCTGAGCGAGAAGATCTATCTCGCGCTGCAGGAAGCCGGCCTGATCGCCGAACGCGAAATCGAGCAGGCCTACGATCCGGTCAAGGAAATGTTCCTGCCGGACCGCTTCATCAAGGGCGAGTGTCCGAAGTGCCATGCGAAGGACCAGTACGGCGACAGCTGCGAGGTGTGCGGCTCGACCTACCTGCCGACCGAACTGCTGAACCCGTATTCGGTCGTGTCCGGCGCGACGCCGGTGCGCAAGACCTCGAAGCACTACTTCTTCCGCCTGTCCGACCCGCGCTGCGAATCGTTCCTGCGCGAATGGGTGAGCGGCCTCGCGCAGCCCGAAGCGACCAACAAGATGCGCGAATGGCTCGGCGACGCCGGCGAATCCAAGCTCGCCGACTGGGACATCTCGCGCGACGCGCCGTACTTCGGCTTCGAGATTCCGGGCGCGCCCGGCAAGTATTTCTACGTGTGGCTCGACGCGCCGGTCGGCTACTACGCGAGCTTCAAGAACCTGTGCGACCGCAACGGCATCGATTTCGATGCGTGGATCCGTCCGGGTTCGAAGGCCGAGCAGTATCACTTCATCGGCAAGGACATCCTGTACTTCCACACGCTGTTCTGGCCCGCGATGCTCGAGTTCTCGGGCCACCGCACGCCGACCAACGTGTTCGCGCACGGCTTCCTGACGGTCGACGGCGCGAAGATGTCGAAATCGCGCGGCACGTTCATCACCGCGCAGAGCTACATCGACACGGGCCTGAACCCGGAGTGGCTGCGCTACTACTACGCCGCGAAGCTGAACGCGACGATGGAAGACATCGACCTGAACCTCGACGACTTCCAGGCGCGCGTGAACAGCGATCTCGTCGGCAAGTACGTGAACATCGCGAGCCGCGCGGCCGGCTTCCTGATCAAGCGTTTCGACGGCCGCGTGCAGGACAGCGCGATGAATCATCCGCTCGTCGCGAAGCTGCGCGACGCGATTCCGCAGATCGCCGCGAGCTACGAAGCACGCGAATACGGCCGCGCGCTGCGCCACACGATGGAGCTCGCGGACGAAGTGAACGCGTACGTCGACGGCGCGAAGCCGTGGGATCTCGCGAAGGATCCGGCCAACGCGGTCGCGCTGCACGAAACCTGCAGCGTGAGCCTCGAGGCCTTCCGCCTGCTGTCGCTCGCGCTGAAGCCGGTGATGCCGCGCGTGGCCGTTGCGGTCGAGGCGTTCTTCGGGATCGCTCCGCTTGCGTGGGCCGATGCCGCGAAGCCGCTGTCGTCGGCGCAGCCGATCAAGGCGTACCAGCACCTGATGACGCGCGTCGATGCGAAGCAGATCGAAGCGCTGCTCGCCGCGAACCGCGATTCGCTGCAGGCCGAAGCAACGGGTGCGGCCGCCGCGAGCGCGAACGCCGCGAAGAATGCGAAGAGCAACGCCAAGGCGAACGCGAAGCCGGCCGTCGTGAACGGCGCCGACGACGCACCGATCTCGATCGACGATTTCGCGAAGATCGACCTGCGCATCGCGAAGATCGTCGCGTGCCAGGCCGTCGAAGGCTCGGACAAGCTGCTGCAGCTCACGCTCGACGTCGGCGAGGAAAAGACCCGCAACGTGTTCTCGGGCATCAAGTCGGCGTACCAGCCCGAGGAACTCGTCGGCAAGCTGACGGTGATGGTCGCGAACCTCGCGCCGCGCAAGATGAAGTTCGGCCTGTCCGAAGGGATGGTGCTCGCCGCGTCGGCCACCGACGAGAAGGCGGAGCCGGGCCTCTACATCCTCGAACCGCACAGCGGCGCGAAGCCCGGCATGCGCGTGAAGTAAGCGCACGCGCTGCTGCTGGCGCAAAAAAGCCCCGCACGATCCAAATCGTGCGGGGCTTTTTTATCGCTGCCCGGTAAGCCGCGCCGCCGTCACCGCTGCCCGAACCAGCGATCGAAGCGACGCGTGTAGTTCAGGTCGACGCCCTGGAACGTGCCGCCGTAAGCGGATACCGACCAGAAGCGCGTCAGGTTGATCGTCGCCTTGAACGCATTGCTCGCCGATTGCAGCCCCTGCTCGAAACCGAGCACGAACCGCTCGTTGATCGCCTTCGACACCAGCACGACCTGCGGATCGGTCAGGCCGACTTCGCTGCGGCCGACCGAGACCTCGTCGAGACCGAAAGTCTGCGCGACGCGCTTGCCGGTCACGCTACCGAGCAGCCCGAGCGCCGCCGTCATCGCCCCCTGCTGGCCGACGTTGTTGCCCTGGTCGGTACCGTGCCCGAACAGCAGCCACGACAGCTTTTCGTTGTCCGTGACGTTCGGCTCCGACACGAGCTTGACCGTCGGCGCCTGGATCGTGCCCGTCACCTGCACGCCGGCCTCGACCTCCTGGTTGCGCCGCATCGCGAGGATGTTGACGCCCGGGTTCGACACCGGGCCGTTGAACGTGAAGAAGCCGTTCTCGACCGCGAGCTTGCGGCCGAACGTCGTGTACGTCGAACCTTCGGTCACGCGCACGTTGCCGACCGCACGCAGCGGCACGCCCGGCGCGCTCATCACGGTGATCGTGCCGCGCAGCCCGAGATCCGCGCCGTGGCCCTTGAAGCGGAAGTTGTTGCCGAGCCCCACGTCGATGTTCGCGCGCGGCGCCAGCGACGGCGCAGGCTTGTTTTCGACCGGCTTCGGCTTTGCAACCGCGGTGCCGGTCGGCGTCTCGCCGCGCACCGTGCCGTCCGGCTGCACGATCACGACGTCGTCGGACAGGTGTGGCGCCGCTTGCTCGGGCAGGTCGAACAGCGCGCGGTCGACCACGAACTTGCCGTCGATCGACAGCGCGCCGCGCGGCCCGTCGTTCGCGACGGTGGCCTTGCCCGACAGCGACAGCTTGCGGTCCGGCGCCGCGAACAGCTCGAGCTTGTCCGCGACGATGCTGGCGGTCAGGTCGGGCGCCTCGCCGTCGAGGCGCACGCGGCCGAGCGCGCGCAGCGTGCCGTCGCCGCCGTGAAACTCGACCTGCTGGAATTCGACGAGGTTGTCCGACAGCTTCACGCGCACGATGCCGTCCTTCAGCTGCACGCCCTGGTCGATCAGCGTCGCGGACAGATCGTCGCCCGTCAGCGTCCCCGACAGATTCGGTTTCACCGGCGTGCCGGAAACCGTCAGCTTCAGCGCCGCGCGCCCGCCGAGCAGGTAGCTCGGCCCGAACAGGTTGCCGGTGGTCTTCAGCGCCGGGATGTCGGCATCGATGCGGCCCGACAGCGGACCGTCGTCGACGATGCCGAACACGCCGTCGCGCAACGCGAACGGCACCGTGACGTTCGCGTCGAGCGTGCCGATCCGGCTCGCCTTCGCGAGCGCCGTCACGTTGAGCCGGTTGCCGGGCGCGAAGCTCGCGCGGGCGGACAGATCGGTCAGGCCGAGCGACGCGATGCCGCGCCCGGTCTCGATCGTCACGTCGCCGCCGCGGCGCTTCACCTGCACGTAACCCGTTGCGTTCGCACCGAGCGAGAAATCCCAGTCGGCATCGAGCACGACGTCGGTCCGCACCGGCGGCCGCTGGCCGGTCAGTGCCTGGCGCACCTCGAAGAAGCGCGCGACCGACGCGCCGGTCACGGTGCCCGCCGAGCGCATCTGGCCGCGATCGAACACGAACGCTTTCAGGTCGATCGCCGCGCCTTCGAGCGTGAGCCGCGTCGCGCCGAGCGTCACGCGGCCGGCGCCGGCCGATATCGTCAGCGGCGCCTGCAGCGCGAGCGCCGGCGTGCCGCGATTCGCGAGACGGGTGACGGTGCCGTCCCAGCGCATGCCGTCGCGGTTCTCGACCACGCCGCCGTTCGCCGCGAGCGTCAGGTCGATCACGCGGCCGCCGGCCGCCCCGAGCGCCGATGCGTCGAGCGTGTGCTTCGCGCGCGTGCCGTCGAGGTTCGCGCGCAACGATTTCAGCTTGAGCGAGCCGAGCGCGATGTCGGCCGCGTCGGCCGTGAACACGAGCGCGCCGTGCGCGCCGTCGCGGATGTCCGCGCGGCCCTGGGCGGTGCCGATCCGGTTCGAACCGACGACGACGTGCTCGGCCTTGTAGGTGGCCGTCACGTTCGGATGCGCGAAGCTTCCGGTCAGGTCGCCCTGCGCCTGCACGAGCCCTTCGACGCCGAAGCCGAGCCGGTCGAGCTGCGGCGCGTCGACGACGAAGCGCAGCCGGTCGCCGGGCGCGCCGAAGCTGCCGCGCAGGTCGACGTGGTTGCCGGCGATCGACAGGTTCGCGTTGCTCGGCAGGATCCGCGAGCCGGCAAGCTGCACGACGCCGGCACCGGTCAGCGGCACGCCGTCGTACAGGCTATCGGCGAGCTTGAAGGTCGCCTTCGTCGAAACCTGCGGCGCGAACGCGCCCGACGCGGTCAGCGTGCCCGACACGCGCGTCTCGCCGCGCCTGGCCGGCGCCTTGGCGGCCTTCGCAGGCGCCTTGCCGCCGCCCGCCTTCGGTGCGCTCATCGCGGCCAGCAGCAGCGGATCGAACGCGGTCAGCGTCGCCTTCGCGTCATAGCTCGAATGCGCGTCGTGGCGGAACACGCCCGTCAGGTCGATGCGCCCCTTGCCGGCCGTCACGCGCGTGTCGGTCAGCACGGTCTGCTGCTGCGTCAGCGCAACCTTGGCGCGCGCGCCGAGCGCGAGCTTCGGGTCGTTCAGGTTGAAATCGACGGTCGTCGCGTCGCCCGCGAGCGTCACGCCGAGCGGGCCGCCGAGGCGCATCGGCCGCAGCTCGGCGACGAACGCGTTCAAGTCGAGGTTCGCGACCTTCAGGTCGAAGCGGCCCTTGCCGCCCGCGAGCGTGCCGCCGCCGGTCACGCTGCCGTCGCGGATCAGCTTCAGCGCGAGACCGTCGATCCGCTGCGCGTGCGCGTCGAGATGCACGTTCGCGTGCGCGTCGATCACCGGCAGCAGATGGTCGCCGAGCGTGCCCGGCTTCGCGTTGACGATCGATACCGGGCCCGTCACCGCAAACCCCTTCGCGGGCGCCGAGCCTGCCGGCGCGCTCACCGGTGCGAGTTCCGCGCGCACCGCCAGATCGGCCGCGGGTGCGCCGGGCGAGAGCGCCTGCGGGTTCACGTGGTCGAACGCGAGCGACGCACGCGTGAGCGGCACGGCGCCGAACGGCGCGGCCTCGACGTGCGCGCGCCCGTTCAGCTTCATCCCGCTCGCATCGACCTCGGCGACGAGCGCCTCGAGCGAGCCCGACACGCGGGCCCGCGCGTCGACCGCTTCGTCGGACAGCTTGCCGGCGTAGGTGGCTTCGCCCGTCAGCGCGAAGGGCTTCACGCCGTCGAGCTTCGCACGCGCGGTCAGCGCGCCGTACGGAGTATCGACGCCGTCGAGCACGAGTTCATGGTGACGGCCGTCGCTGCGGCCGTTCAGCGCGAGATGATCGAGCTGCGTCGTCGAGCCGCCTTCGTGAATGGCGAGGCGATCGACGCGCAGGTCGTCGATCCGCACCTGCAGCGGCAGGCTCAGGTCCTGCGGCGTCGTACTCGGCGTCGACGGCCCCGGCGCGATCCGCACGTCGATCGTGCCGGCGCGCAGATAGGCGACGGACAGCCGCCACGGCGCGCGCGTCAGTGCCCAGCGGCCGTCGAGCCGGTCGATGCGAACCTCGGTGCCGGTGCCGTCGGGGCTGGTCCACGCGAACCCGCGCAAGCGCACGCCGGTGGCGAGCGAGCCGCCGTCGAGCGTGCCCGCGAGCCGCGTGCCGAGCACCTTGCCGGCCGCCTGCCACGCGAGCCGCGTCCCGCGCTCGGTCGTCACCGCGCCCAGCACGAGCCCCGCCGCCAGCACGACGAGCAGCACGACCGTCGCGAGCGTCCACGCGACGACACGCCACGCGCGGCCGCGGCGCGGCGCGCGCGGCGGCGTGTCGGGCGCGCCGTCGGGCGAATCCGGATCGTGAGGCGGCGGCGTGTCGTTCGGGTCCTTCGTCATGCGGTTCGTCGTGCGGGTCGTCGTCAATAGGACGGCAGGTTCAGAAAGCGATGCCGAGCGTCAGGTACGGGCGCACGCTGTGGTTGCGCAACCCGTACGCGACGTCGACGTTGATCGGGCCGACCGGGCTGCGCCAGCGCGCACCGACGCCCACGCCCGGGTAAAACACGCGCTCGCCCCACGCATCGGTCGCGGTGCCGATGTCGAAGAACGCCGCGGCGCCCCAGTCGCGGTTGAACCAGTGCTGGTATTCGGCCGTGCCCGTCATCAGGTACTTGGTCGGCAGAACGGAGCCGTCGACGCTGTTGCCGATGCTCTGGTAGCCGTAACCGCGCACCGAGTTCGAGCCGCCGGCGCGGAACAGCAGCGACGCCGGCACGCCGGTCGAGCTGCCGCTCGTAAACACGCCGCCGAGCTCCGCGCGGAACACGAACAGGTCGCGCTTGCCGATCGGCAGGTACTGCTGCCCGCGCGCGTAGCCGCGGATGAAGGTTTCGTCGGCCAGCACGTGCTTGACCGCGAAGCCGGCCTCCGCGTGAATCAGGTTGCCCGAGCGCGGGAACAGCGGATCGTCGACGTTGCGGCGGGTCCACGCCCACTGCGGCACCAGCGCGCGGCTCGTGGTCGGCCCCGCGCCGTTCTGGTCGAGCCGATCCTGGTAGTACATCAGCGAATACGCATAGTCGATGAACTGGCCGGTGCGCGTGCGCTGCACGCCGACCCGCGCGCTGTAGATGCGCGTATCCGACACGTTGGTGTTCGTGTACGACGCGAGCACGCTGTTGGTCCAGCCCTTCTCGCCCGGCGGCATCGACAGCTGGACCTGCCCGTACTGCTGGATCTGGTCGAGCCGGCCCGACACGGTCAGCGGCCACGCGGCGCCAAAGGTGTCGAGATACGTATAGGAACCCTGCACGTGCGGCCCGGTATCGGTGGCGAAGCCGACGCCGCCGCGGATGTTGTTGTACGGGAACTCGCTGACCTTCACGTGCACGGGCGTGCGCTCGGGCTTCGACGTATCGTCGCCGACGTCGATCGCGACGCTCGCGTAGTACGGCGTGTTCTGCAACTGCCGCTGCAATTCGGTGATCCGCCGCACGTCGTAGATCTCGCCTTCCGACAGCGGATTGACGTTCGTGACGATTCTTTCCGGATAACGGCGCACGCCGTCGACATCGACCTTGCCGATCGTGAACGTCGGGCCGCTGTCGAACGTGACCGCGAGCGTCGCGCGCTGCGTGCGCGGGTCGACGCGCGCCTCGGACGACACGATCTTCGCGCCGAGATAGCGGCGCGCCTGCAGTTGCCGGAGCGCCGCGCCCTTCGCGTCGTCCCAGTCGGACTGCGTGAACGGGTCGCCCGGCTTCATCGAGAACGCGAAACGGGTGGCGGTCTCCTGCTTCGGATCCTCGGTTTCGACGGGCCCCTTGAACGCCAGGTCGACCGTCGACACGACGGTCTGCTTGCCCGGATCGACCGCGATGCGCACGTCGCGCTTGCCGTCGCGGGTGCGCACGTCGGTGCGCACGACCGGCGAGAAATAGCCGGCCGTCGCGGCCAGGTCGCGCACCTGCTGCGGCGTGGCGGTCACGAGGAAGTCGAACTGGTCGTCGCTGATGTCGTCGCGCTTCGCGAAGCGGGCGATATCGAGATGCGCCTTGAGGAGCTTGCGGATCGAGCGCGGCGCGTCGATGTCGACGTCGTACTTCGCGTGGGCCGGCAGCGCGAAGCACGCGGCCAGGCAACCCGCGAGGGCCGCCCGCGCGACACGGGCCGCGGCGCGGGCGCGATCGCGTGCCGCGCGCGGGCCCGCGTCATGCGCCGTGTGTGCTTGCTGGTTCGACTGCCCCGCCAAATATGACCTCGCCGTCCTGGATTGTTACGGTTACATGGAAAACCCTGTATTTGACCACAGGGCGCGGGCGTCACAGCCAAACGATTGTGAAAGAGTGCTAGGCCCCGACAGGGCCGCCGCCCAATGCCCGCCGGCACCGGCCCGCGGATTCGACGCGCGATTGGCGCCGGCTGTTCCCCGCGATGCGGTAAAATCCCGCCATCGCGAATCCGGCGCATCGTGCGCCGCCCGAAACGGAAGATCCAGCCATGCCGTACCAGTCCGACGTCACGCAGTTCCTGAACCAGCTCAAGCAGCAGAAGCCGACGCTCGAAGAAGAGCAGCGCAAGGGCCGTTCCCTGCTGTGGGACAAGCAGCCGATCGATCTCGAAGAGCGCGCCGAGCAGCAGGAATCGCGCGTGAAGCAAACGTCGTACGTCTACTACCAGAACTTCTGACGACGTGAGCGCCGCCGACGAGGCCAGCGCCGCCCGGCAGGACGACGCGATCGCCGCGCCCGCGGGCGCCGATTCGACGCCCGACACGGTCGACGGTGTCGCGGCCTTCGCTCGCCTGTACGGCGAGCCGCTGTTCAAGCTGCCGCAGGATCTCTACATCCCGCCCGATGCGCTCGAGGTGTTCCTCGAGACGTTCGAAGGCCCGCTCGACCTGCTGCTGTACCTGATCCGCAAGCAGAACTTCAACGTGCTCGACATCCCGATGGCGCAGGTCACCGCGCAATATCTGGGCTACGTCGACCAGATCCGCACGTCGAATCTCGAGCTGGCGGCCGAGTACCTGCTGATGGCCGCGATGCTGATCGAAATCAAGTCGCGGATGCTGCTGCCGGTCAAGAAGGCCGACACCGGCGACGAAGCCGAGGATCCGCGCGCCGAACTCGTGCGCCGGCTGCTCGAGTACGAGCAGATGAAGCTCGCCGCGCAGCGGCTCGACCAGTTGCCGCAGCTCGGCCGCGATTTCCTGCGCGCCGAGGTGTACATCGAGCAGAGCGTCACGCCGCGCTTTCCCGACGTGAATTCGGACGACCTGCGCGCCGCGTGGGCCGACGTGCTCAAGCGCGCGAAGCTCGTCCAGCACCACAAGATCTCCCGCGAGGAGCTGTCGGTGCGCGAACACATGAGCCTGATCCTGCGCCGGCTGCAGAACGCGCGCTTCATGGAATTCGCCGACCTGTTCGACACGTCGCGCGGCGTGCCGGTCGTCGTCGTGAACTTCATCGCGATGCTCGAACTCGCGCGCGAATCGCTGCTCGAGATCACGCAGGCCGAGCCGTTCGCGCCGATCTACGTGCGCCTCGCGTACCTGCCCGCGTAAGGGCCGCCGCCCGCCGCTTCCCGTTTCCCGGTTCGTTCCGACGCTCGCCGCTTCGCCGCGGCGAAGGGCCGTCCGGCGGGTGTCCGGCGCGTCCCAATATAAAGTGAACGATCGTTCTTTTATCGATGCGTCGCGCGGCCAAATCCTCTACAATCCGCCGACGCCCGATGCGCCGCCCGCGCGCCGGCGTTCTCCGCTTCGACCCCGACGCCGCTGCCGCGGCGTCAACGCGCGCCTGCGCGAGGAACCCGCTACCCGATCATGAAAGTCATCAGCTCGATCCAGGAACTGCGCGACCAGCTGCGCGGACAGAACCGCACGGCGTTCGTGCCGACGATGGGCAACCTGCACGAAGGGCACCTGTCGCTGATGCGCCTCGCGCGCCAGCACGGCGACCCGGTCGTGGCGAGCATCTTCGTCAACCGGCTGCAATTCGGCCCGAACGAGGATTTCGACAAGTATCCGCGCACGCTCCAGGACGATATCGAGAAGCTGCAGCAGGAAAACGTGTACGTGCTGTTCGCGCCGACCGAGCGCGACATGTACCCTGAGCCGCAGGAATACCGCGTGCTGCCGCCGGACGACCTCGGCGGGATTCTCGAAGGCGAGTTCCGGCCCGGCTTCTTCACCGGCGTGTGCACGGTCGTGTCGAAGCTGATGGCGTGCGTGCAGCCGCGCGTCGCCGTGTTCGGCAAGAAGGATTACCAGCAGTTGATGATCGTGCGCCGGATGTGCCAGCAGCTCGCGCTGCCGGTCGACATCATCGCCGCCGAAACCGTGCGTGACGAGGACGGCCTCGCGCTGTCGTCGCGCAACCGCTACCTGTCGGTCGACGAGCGCAAGGAAGCGCCGGAACTCGCGAAGACGCTGCAGCGCGTGCGCGACAGCGTGCTCGCCGGCGAGCACGATCTCGGCAAGCTCGAACAGCAGGCCCGCACGCACCTGGCCGATCGCGGCTGGGTGCCCGACTACCTGTCGATCCGCCGCCGCGCGAACCTGATCGCCCCGAGCGCCGCCGAACTCGAAGCCGGCGAACCGCTCGTCGTGCTCGCGGCCGCGAAGCTCGGCGCGACGCGCCTCATCGACAACCTGGAAATCTGACGGGCGGCCCGCCCGCGCCTCTCACGACGCATCACGGAGACACCATGCAGCGCCACATGCTCAAATCGAAGATCCACCGTGCGGCGGTCACGCACTGCGAACTGCACTACGAAGGTTCGTGCGCGATCGACGAAGACCTGCTCGAAGCGGCCGGCCTGATCGAAAACGAACGGATCGACATCTGGAACATCAACAACGGCGAGCGCTTCTCGACGTACGCGATCAAGGGCGAGCGCGGCAGCGGGATGATCTCGCTGAACGGCTCGGCCGCGCGCCGCGCGCAGCTCGGCGACCTTGTGATCATCGCCGCGTTCGCGATGGTCGACGAAGCCGAACTGCAGGCCGGCTGGAAGCCGAAGCTCGTGTTCATCGACGACGGCAACAAGATCAAGGGCCACCGCGATCACGTGCCGACGCAGAACTGGACGTAATGCGGCCGCCCGCCCGCGCGTGTCACGGCACGCCGGGTGGCCGTCCCGGCGCCGCGCGCGTCGCGACGGTCGAAACTGCATACAAAGAAAGGGCCTGATCCGGCGCGATGCCGGATCAGGCCCTTTGTCATTCGCCCCTGCCTTGCTCGGCCGCAACCGGCCGCCCGGCATCGCCCGAGTTCAGCCCAGCGGCGCTCAGGACGCCTTGGCGGCCTTCTCGGCCTTCGGCGCGCGACGCTCCGCCCATTCGACGATCGGCCGCCACTGTTCGAGATCCTTCTCGACCCGGCTTTTCGCGACGTCCCACAGCGTCAGGCCGTGCGCGGCGATCTGCACGTAGTTCTGCGTGTCGCGCACGTAGCCGAGCACCGGCAGGCCGAGCCCTTCGACGAACCGGTGCAGCTGGTCGGACGAGCGCGTGCGCGCGTCGACCCGCATCCCGACGATCCCGACCTCGACGCTGCCCTTGCGCACGGCCTTCTCGCCGGCGAGGCGCTCCAGAAACTGCTGGGTCGCGAGAATATCGAACATCGACGGCTGCAGCGGCACGATCACCTTGTCGGCCAGTTGCAGCGCGACGTTGAGCCGCGTGCCGTGCAGGCCGGCCGGCGTATCGATCACCGCATATTCGAGGCCGCGCGGCGGCTTCGACGGCGCCTCCGGGTCGAGATCCCACGCCTCGATCGCCGGCAAGCCGGCCGGCCGCAGGTCGAGCCACGCATGCGCGGACTGCTGCCGGTCCAGGTCGGCCAGCGCAACCCACGCGCCCTGCGCCGCGAAATAGCCGGCTAGATTGGTGGACAGCGTGCTCTTCCCCACGCCGCCCTTCGGATTCGCCACCACGATGACCGTCATGAATTTCCCCGAAAAAGCCGCGCGGCGCCGGCCGCATGGCAGGCGCCGCTCGATTGCGGATACAGGGAGCGATGATATCGGCAAACGGGGTGTCACCGGAACCGGTCGCACCGAACCGCGTGGCGCTTTCGTCTGCTTTCCTTCACGTCACGCGCGCCGGGCCGCGGCCTCCCGCGCGCCGATCGCGAGCGCGCCGCCGCCCAGCAGGGCCTGCACGGCCAGCGTGACGGCCCAAAACGCCGGATATTCCCAGCCGCCGTGCGGCGACGCGAAGCTCCAGCCGTTCGGCAGATGCGCGGCGACCGCGCCGAGCATGAACGGCAGCAGCACCAGCGCGGCGATGCGCACGCGGAACCCCGCGAGCAGCGCCAGGCCGCCCGCCAGTTCGACGAACGTGGTCAGGTACGCGAGCCAGGCCGGCAGGCCGATCGACGCGAAGAACTGCGCGGTGCCGGGCAGCGTGAAGACGAATACTTTCTGCGCGACGTGCGCGAGGTACAGCACGCCGAGGGCGACGCGCAGCAGCGTCGCGGCGAAATCGTTCAGGCGGTTGGCGTTCATGACGAATTCCTTCGTGAGTGGATGGGAATGGATCGCACTCTATTCGAATCGATTCCGCCGATAAACACACCATTCAGCTTAAATTGATTCCACCCGGGAACGAATTGAAGCAAAAAAGGGCATGACCGATCATGCCCTGCATCCTGCTCAGTAACCGCTCTTGCCTTGCGTGGCGTCGCCGCCGGACTGGCCGCCGCCCGGCGCATACGAATCGCACGCATGCGCAGCCGCGGACGCGCCCAGCAGCGCCGCAAGCAGCACGCTCCACCACCATCGAGCCCTCATCGTCGCCCTCCTTCGGGCGGACCTCCGCCCTCCTCTGTTGTACGCGATCGGGCGGAAAAAGCGAGGGCGGACCGGCGCGGTCTCACCGAAACTCGGCGTACAGCGCGTCGAGGTCGAGATGCTCGGCGAACGTGTCGGCCAGCCGCTCGAGCGACGCCTCGCGCAGCGCCGGGTAGTCGATGCGGGCCGCGCCGTCGAGGCCCGCCCACGCGAGCAGCGCCGCGCAGGCGTCGGGCGCGTCGAACAGCCCGTGCACGTAGGTCGCGAGGATCTGGCCGTCGGCCGACCTCGCGCCGTCGGCACGCGTGCCATCCTGCGCGGCATCGGCGGCCAGCGTCAGCGCGGGCGTCGCGAGCGCCGGCCCGCGCGTGTCGCCCATGTGGATCTCGTAGCCGCGCACGGCGGGCTCGCCCGGCAGCGCGAGTTGCCCGGTCACGTTCTTCAGCGTCTTGTCGGGTTGCAGCGTCGTGTCGAAATCGAGCAGCCCGAACCCCGGCACGCTGCCGGGCGCACCTTCGAGGCCGAGCGGATCGTCGAGCGTGCGGCCGAGCATCTGCATGCCGCCGCAGATGCCGATCACCTTGCCGCCGTAGCGCAGGTGGCGCCGGATCAGCGCGTCCCAGCCCGCGTCGCGCAGCCACGCGAGGTCGCGCTGCACGCTCTTCGAGCCGGGCAGGATCAGCAGGTCGGCGTCGGGCACGGGGCCGCTCTTCCAGTACGTGAATTCGACCTGCGGATGCGCGCGCAGCGGGTCGAAATCGGTGTGGTTGCTGATGCGCGGCAGCGCGGGCACGACGACGCGCAACACGCCGGCATCGCCGCGCACGGCGGCGCTGCGCGCCTGCGCGGGCAGCATGTCCTCCGCGTCGAGCAGCAGCCCGTGCAGGTACGGCAGCACGCCGAACACCGGCTTGCCCGTCTGTGCGCGCAGCCAGTCGAGCCCCGGTTCGAGCAGCTTGAGGTCGCCGCGGAAGCGGTTGATCACGAAGCCGCGCACGCGCGCCCGCTCGCTGTCCGACAGGCAGGCGAGCGTGCCGACCAGATGCGCGAACACGCCGCCACGATCGATGTCGGCCACCAGCACGACCGGGCAGTCGACGCGCTCGGCAAACCCCATGTTCGCGATGTCGCCGTCGCGCAGGTTGATCTCGGCCGGGCTGCCGGCGCCTTCGACGATCACCGTGTCGTAACCGGCGCGCAGGCGCGCATACGACTCGAGTACCGCGTCGAACGCGACCGGCTTGTAGTCGTGATACGCCCGCGCGTCGAGGTTCATGCGCGCCTTGCCGTGAATGATCACCTGCGCGCCGCGGTCGCTCGTCGGCTTCAGCAGCACCGGATTGAAATCCGTATGCGGTGCGACGCCGGCGGCCAGCGCCTGCAACGCCTGCGCGCGGCCGATCTCGCCGCCGTCGACCGTCACCGCGCTGTTGAGCGCCATGTTCTGCGGCTTGAACGGCGCCACGCGCGCGCCGCCGCGGCGCGCGAGGCGGCACAGGCCCGCGACGAGCGTGCTCTTGCCCGCGTCGGACGTCGTGCCCTGGATCATCAGCGTGCCGCGCGGCCGCGGCTCGGGTGCATTCATCGTGTAAAAGGTCGTCGCGAAGCAAAGGCGGCATTATCGCCCGCGGCGGGTCGCCCGCCCCGTTACAATCACGCGATGATTCCGCACGACCTTACCTTCGTCCTCGGCGGCGCGCGCTCGGGCAAGAGCGCGCATGCCGAGCGGCTCGCCGCCGACAGCGGCCGCCCCGTCACCTACATCGCGACCGCAACCGCCGCCGATGCCGAATTCGCGCAGCGCATCGCGCATCACCGCGCGCGCCGGCCGGCCGACTGGGGGTTCGCCGACGCGCCCGTCGATCTCGCGGGCACGCTCGCGCGGCTCGACGATCCGCACGCGTGCCTGCTCGTCGACTGCCTGACGCTGTGGCTCACGAACCTGCTGTGCCCCGCCGACGGCGAACCGCTCGACGACGCGCAGTACGCGACGCAGGTCGAGCGGCTCGAGCACGCGTTGCGCGGCGCGCGCGCAAAGGTGATCGTCGTCAGCAACGAGATCGGGCTCGGCGTCGTGCCGCTCGGGTCGGTCACGCGCCGCTACGTCGACGAGCTCGGGCGCCTGAACCAGCGCGTCGCCGCGCTCGCGACGCGCGTCACGCTGCTGGTGGCCGGGCTGCCGCTCGACCTCAAGGCGGGCGCGCCGTCATGCTGATGCTATCGCTGCCCGTCGTCGCGATGCTCGCGGTCGCGGCCGCGATCGTCGACCGCGCCATCGGCGAGCCGGCCGGCTGGCATCCGCTCGTCGCGTTCGGCCGCTTCGCCGCGCGCATCGAAGCCGCGCTGAACACGGGCCGGCGCGGCCGCGTGGTCGGCGTCGCCGCGTGGCTCGCGGCGGTCGTGCCGCCGGTGGCCGTCGCGGCATGGCTCGTCGCCGTGCTGCCGTGGCCGTTCGCTGCTGCGCTGCACGTCGCGCTGCTGTGGTTCGCGCTCGGCGCGAAGAGCCTCGCCGACCACGTCGCGCCGATCGCCGCCGCGCTGCTGCGGCGCGACCTCGACGCGGCGCGCGCGCTGACCGCACGCATCGTGTCGCGCGACACCAGCAGCGCGGACGAAGGTGCGCTGTCGCGCGCCGCCGTCGAATCGGCGCTCGAAAACGGCAACGACGCGATCTTCGGCGCACTCTTCTGGTTCGTCGTCGCGGGCGGCCCCGGCGCGTTGCTGTTCCGGCTCGCGAACACGCTCGACGCGATGTGGGGCTACCGCACGCCGCGCTTCCTGACCTTCGGCTGGGCCGCCGCGCGCATCGACGATGCGCTGAACTGGATACCCGCGCGCCTCACCGCCGCAAGCTATGCGCTGCTCGGCGACACGGCCGCCGCGTGGCGCTGCTGGCGCACGCAGGCGCGCCACTGGGACAGCCCGAACGCGGGCCCCGTCATGGCCGCGGGCGCCGGCAGCCTGAACGTGCAGCTCGGCGGCCCTGCCGTCTATCACGGCGAGATCGAGGATCGGCCGGCGCTCGGCACCGGCGCCACGGCCACCGCCCTTCACATCGTCGCCGCGCTGTCGCTCGTCACGCGCACGCTCGCGCTGTGGCTCGCGCTGCTGGTCGCGAGCGGCGCACTCGTCATGGCCACCCAACATGTCTGATTCATCCATCGCGCACGGCGGCAACCTGCATGAAGCCGCCCGCCGCCACGGCATTCCGTACGACGCGTGGCTCGACCTGTCGACCGGCATCAATCCGGCGGGCTTCCCGGTGCCGCCCGTGCCGGCCGACACATGGCGCCGGCTGCCCGACGACGGCGACGGCCTCGCGGCCTGCGCCGCGCGGTACTACGACGCGCCCGATGCCGCGCACGTGCTGCCGGTCGCCGGCAGCCAGGCCGCGATCCGTGCGTTGCCGGCATTGCTGCCGACCGGCGACGCCGGCGTCGCGGCGCTCGCGTACGGCGAATACGCGCCCGCGTTCGCGCGCCACGGCCATCGCGTCGTCGCGCTCGACATCCGCGCGGATGCGCTGCCCGCGACACTGCGCCACGTCATCGTCGGGAATCCGAATAATCCGACTGCCGAGTTCGTGCCGACCAAGCGCCTGCTCGGCTGGCATGCGCAACTGGCGGCACGCGGCGGCACGCTGATCGTCGATGAAGCGTTCGCCGATACGGGCGCCGCGCCATCGCTCGCGCCGCAGGTCGATCGTCCGGGGCTCGTCGTGCTGCGCTCGGTCGGCAAGTTCTTCGGGCTCGCCGGAATCCGCGCGGGCTTCGTGCTCGCATGCCCCGACGAAATCGTCGCGTTGCGCGACCGGCTCGGCGCGTGGACGGTCGGCGGCCCCGCGCGCCACGCGGTCGCCGCGGCGTTCGCCGATCGTGCGTGGCAAGCGGCTACCCGCGAGCGGCTCGCGGCCGACGGCGAACGACTGGCCGCGCTGCTACGCGCGCACGGCTTCGCGGTTCATGCCACACCACTCTTCAGCTGGACCGACGACCCGCGCGCCGCGGCGCTGCATGCGGCGCTCGCGGCGCGCGGCATCTGGACGCGGCACTTCCCGACCCCGTCGAGCGTGCGCGTCGGCCTGCCGGGCAACGAAGCCGAATGGCAGCGCCTCGGCGATGCGCTCGCGCATTGCGTGCCGCTGCTGCAGCGGGCCCCGGCATGAGTCCACGCCTGTTCCGCCGACTCGCGCCGGCCGCGCTGCTGGCCGCGCTCGCTCACGCGCCGCTCGTCCACGCCGATGTCACGACGCGCGACGACGCCGGCAATACGGTCACGCTGCCCGCGCCCGCGCAGCGCGTGATCAGCCTCGCGCCGCACGCGACCGAGCTCGTCTACGCGGCGGGCGGCGGCGCGAAGCTCGTCGGCACCGTCACGTACAGCGACTATCCGGCCGCCGCGCAAGCGGTGCCGCGCGTCGGCGACAACAAGGCGCTCGATCTCGAACGCATCGCCGCGCTGAAGCCCGACCTGATCGTCGTCTGGCGGCACGGCAACGCCGAGCGGCAGACCGACGCGCTGCGCGCGCTGCACATCCCGCTGTTCTTCAGCGAACCGAAGCATCTCGACGACGTGTCGTCGTCGCTGCGCCGGCTCGGCACGCTGCTCGGCACGCAACCGACTGCCGATGCCGCCGCGGCCGCCTTGACGCGCGACATCGCGGCACTACGCGCACGCTACGCGGCACGCCCGCCCGTCACGCTGTTCTTCCAGGTGTGGGATCGCCCGCTGACGACGCTCAACGGCACGCACTTGATCAACGAAGTGTTCGAACTCTGCGGCGGCCGCAACGTGTTCGCGTCGCTCAAGCCGCTCGCGCCCGCCGTGACCGACGAGGCCGTGCTCGCGGCGAATCCGGAAGCGATCGTGACGACGAGTGCCGGTGCGACCCGTTCGAGCGAACCGCTGCCGAGCCTCGCGCGCTGGCGCGCGTGGCCCGCGCTGACGGCCGTGGCGCGCCACAACCTGTTCGCGATCGACGGCGATCTGCTGACGCGGCCGTCGCCGCGGATCGCGCAGGGCGCGGCCGCGCTGTGCGAGGATCTGGATGCCGCGCGTGCGCGGCGGCCGGCGCGCTGATTATTTCCAGCGGCTGGCGAGTGCATCGCGCGCTGATGCCGGATGCGTCCGGCGGCTGAGACAGATCGATCTGTGCGCAGCGTCATTCACCTGCAGACGCACGTGCGCCTATGCGTCCCAGTGCACGACTTCCCATGCTTGCGCGTCACCCTCCGCGCGCAGCCAGACGGCTCCGCCCGTCGGCACCGGCCGCGACAACAACGTATCGAGCGGCACGCGCAAGACATGCGACGCGAATGCGCGGATCACGCCCGCATGCGTGACGACCCATTGCGGCCCGTCGAACTCCGCAAGCGCATCGGCCTGCCGTGCAACCCGCGCGACGAATCGCGCGACGCTTTCTCCGCCGTGCGCGCAGGCATGCATCAGGTCGGCCGCCCACGCATCGAGTGCCGCGCGGTCGATATCGTCCCAGCGCTGCATTTCCCACGCGCCGAAATCCATTTCCTGCCAGTCGGCATCGCGCCGCAGCGGCACGTCGCATGCCCGCGCGAGCCACTCGGCAACCGACGCGCAGCGCGTCAGCGGGCTCGTCCAGACCTGGTCGGGCAACGGCGCGCCGAGTGTCGACAGATGCGCACGCACGGCTTGCGCACCGCGATCGGCCGATTCGGCGAGCGGCACGTCGCTGCACCCGTAGCAGATGCCAGGCTCGATGCCGACGGCCGGATGGCGGATCAGGACGACGTCCATCCGAGCACCACGAGATAGATCGCCAGTTCGCCCAGTTGCTGCGTGAAGCCGAGACAGTCGCCCGTATAACCGCCGATCCGCTTCACGAAATAGCGGGCCGCCCACGCGCGCACGAGCACGAGCGCCACGCATGCGGCAACGCCCATGCGCCAGTCCGGCCAGAACAGCCACGGCAGTCCGAACACCGCCGCGACGCACGCCGCGCGTGCGCCCATCCGTTGCGCAACCGGCTTCGCCTTGCCTTCGGGCCGCACGTAGTCGAGCGACATCAGCAGGCTCACGGCCATCGCGCGGCTCGCCGCATGCGCGGCGATCATCGTCCATGCGGCGCGCAGCGGCAGCATCGACGTCAGCGCCTGCCATTTCAAGCCGAGCGCGATCACGAGCGCGACCGCGCCGAACGTGCCGATCCGCGAATCGTGCATGATGCGCAGCACGTCGTCGCGCGTGTAACCGCCGCCGAACGCATCGCAACTGTCGGCGAGGCCGTCTTCGTGAAATGCGCCGGTCGCGAGCAGCGTCGCGGCCATCGACAGCCCGACCGCGATCGATGGGGGCAGCGCACGCAGCGCGACGAGATAGACCAGCGCGCCCCATGCGCCCATGCACGCGCCGACGAGCGGGAAATAGCGCGCGGCCTGGTCGAGATCGCCGGCCGCATAGCCGATCGAGCGCGGCACGGGCACGCGCGTGAAATAGCCGAGCGCGACGAAGAAGTAGCGCAGTTCGTCCCGCATGCCGCGCGTGCGCTCAGGCGTCACGATTGTCGACGCCGGCGGACTCGAAGCTCGCCATTTCGCTGAGGAACGCGGCCGCCGCGCGCACCAGCGGCAGCGCGAGCGCGGCGCCGGTGCCTTCACCGAGCCGCAGGTCGAGCGCGAGCAGCGGCTTCGCGCCGAAATGCTCGAGCATGCGCCGGTGGCCGGCCTCGTGCGACGTATGCGAGAACACGCAGTAGTCGCGCACGCCGGGCGCGATGCGCTCGGCGACGAGCAGCGCGGCGGTCGCGATGAAGCCGTCGATGAGGATCGTCATCCGTTCGCTCGCGGCCGCGAGGTACGCGCCCGTCATCATCGCGATCTCGAAGCCGCCGAACGTCGCGAGCACGTCGAGCGGCGCGATCGCATGCGAGTGCTTGACGAGCGCGCGGCCGAGCACCGCGCGCTTGTGCGCGAGGCCCTGGTCGTCGAGGCCCGTGCCGCGGCCGACGCATGCGTCGATCGGCACGTCGAGCAGGCGGCTCATCAGGCAGGCGGCCGACGACGTGTTCGCGATCCCCATCTCGCCGAAGCCGATCACGTTCGTGCCGAGCGACGCGTGCAGGCGGACGCGCGCCGCGCCGGCGGCCAGCGCCGTCATCGCCTCTTCACGCGTCATCGCCGGTTCCGCCGCGAAGTTGCGCGTGCCGCGCGCGACCGGCAGCGACACCAGCCGGTCCGACAGTGGCAGCGGTGACGCAACGCCCGCATCGACGATCTCGAGCGTGCTCTGCGCGACGCCCGAGAACGCGTTGATCGCCGCACCGCCGGCCAGGAAGTTCGCGACCATCTGCGCGGTCACCGCCTGCGGATAAGGGCTGACGCCCTCGGCCGCGATTCCGTGGTCGCCCGCGAACACGATCGTCACCGGACGCTGCACGACCGGCCGCTCGGTGCGCTGGATCAGGCCGAGCTGCAGCGCGAGCGCCTCGAGCTGGCCGAGGCTGCCGGGCGGCTTGGTCTTGTGGTCGATCACACGCTGCAGGCGCTTGCGCAATGCGTCGTCGAGCGGCGCGATCGCGGGCGGGAAATGGGTCGAAGTGGTCATCGAGGAGCCGTGTCGTGCGCGCGGCAGGCGCCGCGCATCGGAAAAATCGGAACAGGAAGGGTCATTGTCGCGCAGGCCATGCCGGCAGCAGCGCATCGCGGCCGTTCTCGCGGATCAGCACGAGCGGATAGCCGAACGCGTCGCTCGCGCGCTCGGGCGTCAGCACGTCGTGCACGAGGCCGGCCCACGCATGGCCGCGGCCGTCGAGCAACAGCGCATGCGTCGCGAAACGCCGCGCGAGGTTCAGGTCGTGACACGAAAACATCACCGTGCGCGGGCCTGCCGCGAGCCAGGCGGTCAGCGCGGTCAGGCAGTCGATCTGGTGATGCAGGTCGAGATGCGCGAGCGGTTCGTCGAGCAGCATCAGCGGCGCGTCCTGGCACAGCGTCGCGGCCAGCGCGACGCGCTGCCGCTCGCCGCCCGACAGCGACATCACGTCGCGCGACGCGAGCGCGGTCAGGTCGAACGTCGCGAGCGCGTCGCGCGCGGCCGTGCGGTCGCCGTCGCGCTCCCAGCCCCAGCCGCCGAGATACGGAAAGCGGTTCAGCAGCACCGTGTCGAACACGGTCGCGCTGAACGCATCGTGCAATTGCTGCGGCATCAGCGCGCGGCGCTGCGCGAGTTGCTCGGGGCGCCACGCGGCAAGCGGCCGGCCATCGATCTCGACGTGTCCGCCGGCCGGCGGCTGCAATCCCGCGAGCGTGGCGAGCAGCGTCGTCTTGCCCGCGCCGTTCGGGCCGGCGACGCACCAGATCTCGCCGGGGCGGAACGCCTGCGTGAAGCGGTCGAGCAGCGTGCGTGCGCCGGCCTTCAGCGTCAGATCGACGCCCATGTAGTGCATGTCGCCGGCAGCGGCGTGCAGTGCTGCGGTGCCCGTCATCGCATCGGCCTCCTCAGCAACATCCACAGGAACACCGGCACGCCGATCAGCGCGGTCATCACGCCCACCGGCAATTGCGCGGGTGCGATCGCGGTGCGCGCGAGCAGGTCGGCCGCCATCACGCCGCCGCCGCCCGCGAGCATCGCGGCCGGCAGCAGCATCCGCTGGTCGTTGCCGAACGCGAGCCGCAACGCATGCGGCACGACGAGCCCGACGAAGCCGATCGTGCCGGCCGTCGTCACGGCGGCCGCGGCGGCCAGCGACGCGACGAGATAGATCCACACGCGCAGGCGCGCGACCGGCACGCCGAGTGCCTGTGCGGTCGCGTCGCCGCGCAGCAGCACGTTCAGTTGCGGCGCGGCCGGCAGCGCGACGCATGCGCTCAGCAACAGCGCGCCCCACGCGAACCACGGCGCCGTCGCGCCGTTCAGGTCGCCCGTCAGCCAGAAGATGATGCCGCGCAGCCGCGCGTCGGGCGCGAGCGACAGCAACAGCGTGACGAGCGCGCCCCACCCCGCCGCGATCACGACGCCGGTGAGCAGCAGCCGCGGCGATGCGTCGCGCGATTCGCCGCGCCACAGCTCGCGCCTCGCGAGACCGAGCACGAGTGCGACCGAGACGAGCGAACCGGCGAACGCCGACGCATCGACGAGCCACCATGCGCCGCCCGCGATCATCGCGACGAGCGCAAAGCCGGCCGCGCCGCCGGACACACCCAGCACGTACGGCTCCGCGAGCGGATTGCGCAGCAGCACCTGCAACAACGCGCCGGCCAGTGCGAGCAGCGCGCCGCACGCGAAACCCGCGAGCGCGCGCGGCAGGCGCAGCGTCCGGACGATATCGGCAAACAGGCTATCGCCGCCGTGCGGCACGAGCGACGCAAGCGCTTGCCACGGCGACATCGGCACGCTGCCGATCGACAGCGACGCGACGAACAGCAGCGCGACCACGGCGGCCAGCGCGGCCCAGATCACGGCGGCGCGCGCGGCGCTCATGCCGCGCACGGCCGCGCGCACGACGCGCGGCGCATCCGCTTGCGGGAGCCGGCCGGGCGCGACAGGGGCGCGTGGCGGACGATTGGGGTCGGCATCGAAGAACATTCCGTGAAACATTGCGCGCCCCGCTTCCCCGCAGGCCGCGCGTCATGGAGCCCGTGCGGGCTCCCCGTCTCGGCCGGTATCCGGGCTGGCGGCGGTCCGGCTCGCCTTCCCGCGCCATGACGCGCAGTGGCCCGCGCCCGCATGCGACCTGCACGCGGAACGCGCCCGAGCCGGCCTGCGTCACGCGACGCGGCCGCTTACCGTTGCGGGGGCAGCGCAGGTTGGCGCGCTCGTGGAACCCGCACCCTGCTTCCCGTTTAACCGCGCGTCCTGCGCGCGAGCACCGAGGCGGCGCCAGTTTAGGAGCCGGTCGCACGAGCGTCAAGGAAGCGTCCGGAGCCGCACGGGACGCGCTTATTCGCGGCAAGAAGCAGGGGTGTTACGACTGGAAACGTTACAGATGTCGGATTGCACGTTATTCCGCGCTAAAATGCTGGGTCTTTAGAGGACGCAGCAAATGCTCAACGAACTCGAAACTTTATCTCAAAATATTGGCCGTCTGATTTCGCTGAACAAGCGCTATCACTCGGAACGGCTCGCGCTCGAGGAGCAGGTCGCGCAATTGCGCGCGGAAGCGGACACGGTCCGCGCGGAACTCGCGCAGCTGCGCGACGAACGCAATGCGCTCGCGGCCGAGCGTGACACGCTGTCGGCGAAGATCGACGACGCCCAGGTGAAACTGAACGCGATTCTCGAAAAGCTGCCGCGCTCGAAGAGCACGGAGCAAGCCGACAACCAGCTCGACCTGCTCGATGCGCAGGCGCGCACGGATGGCGATGACGCGGCCAGCCACGGAGAACATGCATGAGCACCAAGCAGATCGAAGTCTCGATTCTCGGTCAGCCCTATCGGCTCGCCTGTTCGGCCGAGACCGAAGCGGCACTGCTCGAAGCGGTCGCGCGCGTCGACGCCGAGATGTCGAAAATCCGCTCGAACAGCTCGGTGCGCGGCACCGATCGCATCGCTGTGATGGCGGCGCTGTCGCTTGCATCGGAATTGCTGCGGCTGCAAACGAGCGTGCGGCACGGTGAAGCATTTCCGGCGGAGGAAATCCGTCGTACAATGCACCAGATGAACGAACAGCTCGGCGCGGTGCTCGCACAGCACGAGACGCAGTAACGTTTTAATCGATACGTCGATTCCCCTTGATCTCGACGGTCAACGGTGGTCAAATTGGCGCATCGAAACACAGTTCAGTCAGCTTCCCTGCCTGGTTCGCCAAGGTCATATATTCCTTGAACCAATGCCATGTGCACGGTTGCGGAAATTTGTAGCACGGGCGCGCGCGTCACTCTGTCTGATGTACCCGAAGTGCTGCTAACTGCGACCAATTCTGAACCTCAGGTTCAGGATGCCGGCCTAGCGGCCAAGGCGGGGGCCTATCCAACGGCATCGGGCAAGTCCCGGTGCCGTTTTCTTTTTCAGGGTCTGTTTGCATGCGGAACGCGCACGCAAACAGACGCTCATGCCTCTTTCTGCATCGATCACGATCCATGCAATACTGGCTGATGAAGTCCGAACCGGACGAAGCAAGCATCGACGATCTCGCCAACGCACCGCAGCGCTCGCTGCCGTGGACCGGCGTGCGCAACTATCAGGCGCGCAATTTCATGCGCGACACGATGAAGATCGGCGACGGCGTGCTGTTCTATCACTCGAGCTGCCCCGAGCCGGGCATCGCCGGCCTCGCCGAAGTATCGTCGACACCCTACCCCGATCCCACGCAGTTCGATCCGAAAAGCCCCTATTACGACCCGAAATCGACGCAGGAAACACCACGGTGGCTGCTCGTCGACGTGCGCTTCGTGAAGAAGTCGCCGCTCGTGCCGCTCGCCGCGCTGCGCGAGCACGACGAGCTCGCCGACATGCGCGTGCTCGCCCGCGGCAACCGGCTGTCGATCACGCCCGTCACGCGTGCGGAATGGCGATTCATCACCGAAAAGTTGATGAAGTAGGCGCGCGCCAAACGTCAAATCCGGTCAGTACGCCTGCCGTAACGGAACTCGCGGCGCTTTCGCGCAGCCTAAGCAACCGCTGTCGGCCGATCGGGCCGGCCGTCGTTTTTTTCGTCGCGCGGTACGCCCGCGTCGCGCACGCGTGATCCGCCTGCGCGCCCTCGCACAAGGAGTCCAACAATGACCAAGAAATCCGCACTCGCGCTGTCGCTCGCCCTCGCCGCCGCCGTTCCCGTCGCGCTGACGCTCGCGTCGCCCGCCGCGCACGCCCAGGCGGCGAACCCGCACTTTCCGGAGCCGGCGGGTGTGCTGTCGCTGTCGTCGCAGGCCAGCGCCGACGTGCCGCAGGACATCATCCACATCACGCTGTTCTACGAGCAGCAGGCCAAGGATCCGGGCAGCCTCACCGCGCAGTTGAATCAGCGCGCGGACGCGGCCCTGTCGCAGGCGAAGGGCGTGTCGGGCGTCACCGCACACACGGGTGCATTCTCCGTGTATCCGAGCACCGATCGCGACGGGAAGATCTCCGCATGGCGCGGCCGCACCGAGGTCGCGCTCGAATCGCGCGATTTCGCGGCGGCGTCGAAGCTGGCAGGCCAGTTGTCGAACCTGATGCAGGTCGCGAACGTCGAGTTCTCGCTGTCGCCGGAAGCGCAGCGCGCGGCCGAGCAGAAGCTCACGACCGAAGCGATCAAGTCGTTCCGCGCCCGCGCGGATGAAGCCGCGAAGGCGTTCGGCTACGGCAGCTACACGATCCGCGACGTGAACGTCGGCAGCGGCCGCAACGTGCAGCCGTACACGCGCATGATGGCGATGGCCGCGGCGCCGATGGACAGCGCGAAAATGAGCGCGCCGATCGCGGTCGAAGGCGGCAAGGCCACCGTAACGGTCACCGTCAACGGCTCCGTGCAGATGAAGTAACGCGCATCGCGCGACTGTCGGAAACGCAAAACGCCGGCCCGAGGGCCGGCGTTTTTTATGTCCATCCGGGTAGCCGATGCACGCGCCGATCACGCGTACATCGATACCGCGTCATGCAGCCGCATTCGCGTTCGCCGCGCGGCGGCGATACGCCCAGACCAGCAAAGCGATACCCGCGAGGATCATCGGCAGCGACAGCCACTGCCCCATCGACAGGCCGAGCGCGAGCAGGCCGAGGAAGTCGTCGGGCTCGCGCGCGAACTCGACCGTGAAACGTGCGAGGCCATAACCGATCAGGAACAGCGCGGATATCGCGCCCATCGGCCGCGGCTTGCGCGCGAACAGGAACAGCACGAAGAACAGCGCGATCCCCTCGAGCGCGATTTCATAGAGCTGCGAAGGATGGCGCGGCAGCATCTGGTATTGCATGAACACGTCGGCGAGATGCCACTTCTCGATGAGCGCCGGATGTTTCGGCAGCCATGCCGCATCGTCGCGCATCGCGCCCGGGAACAGCATCGCCCACGGCGCCGCCGGATCGGTCACGCGGCCCCACAGTTCGCCGTTGATGAAGTTGCCGAGCCGGCCGGCAGCAAGCCCCGTCGGCACCATCGGCGCGACGAAATCGGTGACCTGCAGCCAGTGCCGCTTGCGCTGCCACGCGAACAGCATCATCGCGAGCGTCACGCCGAGAAAGCCGCCGTGAAACGACATGCCGCCTTCCCATACCTTGAACACGTCGAGCGGATGCGAGAAGTAGAAATCGGCCTTGTAGAACAGCACATAGCCGAGCCGGCCGCCGAGCACGGTGCCGAGCACGCCGTAGAACATCATGTCGTCGATGTCCTTCGCGGTCCAGCCCTGCGCCGCGACGTACGGCAGCTTCAGGCGGATCCGGCCGACGACGATCGCCGCGATGAAGGCGACGAGATACATGAGGCCGTACCAGCGCACGGCCAGCGGCCCGAGATGGATCGCAACGGGGTCGAAATTCGGGTGAATGATCATGGGTTAGCGAAGAAGTTTTCGAATACGGTACGGCCGTCGCACGCGCGCAGCACCGCGCGTTGGACGGCGCCCGCGCGCCATCGTTCACGTCACGCGGCAAGCCCCTGCGCACGCACGACGTCGATGAAGCCGGCGAGCACGGGGCTCACGTCGCCGGTGCGCCACACGAGGCCCGTCTCGACGACCGGTGCGTGACCAGCGAGCGGCCGGTAGACCACGCCGGTGCGCCGCAGGTTACGCAGCGATTGCGGCACCAGTGCGACGCCCATGCCGGCCGACACGAGGCTGACGATCGTCTGCATCTGGATCGCCTCCTGGCCGATGCGCGGAGTTTCCCCCGCCGCGCCGTAGCAGCCCGTAATGATGTCATAAAAGCCGGGCGCCAAACGGCGCGGAAAGATCACGAGCGGCAACGCGGCGATATCGGCGAGCTGTACGGGCTCGTCCTCGGGCGCATCGGGCGCCGCGCCCGCGGGCATCGCGACCACCAGCGGCTCGCGCACGACGGGCAGGTACGACAGCCCGGCCGCGTGACGCGGCGGCACGGGCGGAATCACGAGCCCCGCATCGATGCGGCCCGCGACGAGTTCGTCGATCTGCACGTCGCTCGTCGCTTCCGCGAGCTGCAGCCGCACCTGCGGATAGCGCGCGCCGAACGCGCGCAGCAACGACGGCAACAGCCCGTAATCGGCGGTCGACACGAACGCGAGCGACAGCGAGCCGGCTTCGCCGCGCGCGAGCCGCCGCGCCAGCGGCGGCAGCGCATCGGCCGACGCCAGCAGCCGGCGCACGTCGGGCAGCAGCGCCGCGCCGACCGCCGTCAGCGCCACCGAGCGCTTGGTGCGCACGAACAGCGCGACGCCCAGCGCGTCCTCGAGCGCGCGGATCGCCTGCGACAGCGGCGGCTGCGTCATCGACAGGCGCTCGGCCGCGCGGCCGAAATGGCGCTCGTCGGCGACGGTCGCGAAATAGCGCCACTGGCGCAGGTCGGGGATCGGATCGGCCATGTTCGACTCATTTGCAAAACGACTTAATAGTCGACAAATAATATATTGGACATCCCAATCGGGAAACTCCATGCTTGTTCGATCCGAACCGGCGCGCCCGCACGAGCGACGCCCCCACAACGATGGAGTCCCCCATGCCGTACAACCGTCGCTCGAAGCACATCACGCAAGGCGTGGCCCGTTCGCCGAACCGCTCGATGTATTACGCCCTCGGCTACCAGAAGGACGATTTCGACAAGCCGATGGTCGGCATCGCGAACGGCCATTCGACCATCACGCCGTGCAATTCCGGTTTGCAGCGCCTGTCGGACGCGGCCGTCGACGCCGTCAAGGCGGCCGGCGCGAACCCGCAGATCTTCGGCACGCCGACGATTTCGGACGGCATGTCGATGGGCACCGAAGGGATGAAGTACTCGCTCGTGTCGCGCGAAGTGATCGCCGATTGCATCGAGACCTGCGTGCAGGGCCAGTGGATGGACGGCGTGGTGGTGGTCGGCGGCTGCGACAAGAACATGCCCGGCGGCATGATCGCGCTCGCGCGCCTGAACGTGCCGGGCATCTACGTGTACGGCGGCACGATCCGCCCCGGCAACTGGAAAGGCCGCGACCTGACGATCGTGTCGTCGTTCGAGGCCGTCGGCGAATTCACCGCGGGCCGGATGTCGCAGGAGGATTTCGAAGGCGTCGAGAAAAACGCGTGTCCGACGTCGGGTTCGTGCGGCGGCATGTACACCGCGAATACGATGAGTTCGTCGTTCGAGGCGCTCGGGATGTCGCTGCTGTATTCGTCGACGATGGCGAACCCCGACCAGGAGAAAGTCGAGTCGGCCGCCGAATCGGCGCGCGTGCTGGTCGAGGCCGTGAAGCGCGATCTGAAGCCGCGCGACATCATCACGAAGGAATCGATCGAGAACGCGGTGTCGGTAATCATGGCCACCGGCGGCTCGACCAACGCGGTGCTGCACTATCTCGCGATCGCGCACGCGGCCGAGGTCGACTGGACGATCGACGACTTCGAGCGCATCCGCAAGCGCGTGCCGGTGATCTGCGACCTGAAGCCGTCGGGACAGTACGTCGCGACCGACCTGCACCGGGCCGGCGGGATTCCGCAGGTGCTGAAGATCCTGCTCGATGCGGGGCTGCTGCACGGCGACTGCATGACGATCACCGGTCGCACGATCGCCGACGAGCTGAAGGACGTGCCGAGTACGCCGCGCGCGGACCAGGACGTGATCTTCCCGATCGACCACGCACTGTACAAGGAAGGCCACCTCGCGATCCTGAAGGGCAATCTCGCGGAAGACGGCGCGGTCGCGAAGATCACCGGCCTGAAGAACCCGGTGATCACGGGCCCGGCGCGCGTGTTCGACGACGAGCAGAGCGCGATGGACGCGATCCTCGGCGACCGGATCCGCGCGGGCGACATCCTCGTGCTGCGCTACCTCGGCCCGCAAGGCGGCCCCGGCATGCCGGAAATGCTCGCGCCGACTTCCGCGATCATCGGCAAGGGGCTCGGCGAATCGGTCGGCTTCATCACGGACGGCCGCTTCTCGGGCGGCACCTGGGGCATGGTGGTCGGCCACGTCGCGCCGGAGGCGTTCGTCGGCGGCACGATCGCACTGGTGCAGGAAGGCGATTCGATCACGATCGACGCGCACCGGCTGCTGCTGCAGCTGAACGTCGACGACGCGGAACTCGCGCGCCGCCGCGCCGCGTGGCAGCAGCCCGCGCCGCGCTATACGCGCGGGGTGCTCGCGAAATTCGCGGCGCTCGTGCGACCGGCGAACCAGGGGGCGGTCACGGGTTGAGGCAGAGGCGCCATGGCATGCGACCCCGATAACCGGGGCCGCCGGGGGGAACGCGCAAAACGTGGTTCCCCTTTGCTTCTATAATGCGCGGACCATGAAGCCGGCCGTCCCCGCCGGCGGAGAACCGCATGAAACAGAAGATATTGCGCGTGCTGCTCGCCACGCTGCTGACCGGCAGCGCGGCGGCGGTGCGCGCCGACCAGGCCGACGGGCTGGCGCTGGCGCAGCGCAAGAACTGCATGGCCTGCCACGCGATCGGCAAGCCGCTGATGGGCCCGTCGTTCCGCGACATCGCCGGCAAGTACGCGGCGCGCGGCGACGCCGGCGATTACCTGGCGCAATCGATCGTGAAAGGCAGCGTCGGCGTATGGGGCGGCGTGCCGATGCCCGCCAATACGCAACTGACGAGCACCGAGGCCCACACGCTCGCCCAGTGGGTGCTGTCGGTCCGCTGAAGCGGATACCCGCGCGGCGCATCCACGTTGTGTGCAGGGCGTCGCAAGAGGACGGCCCTGTACTGACCAGCGCGCCTCCCCGGCGGCTTCGCAGGCGCTTACTGAACCTGCATCCTCTTTTTCGCCACCGCGAACGATTGATCGTTCAGCCGGAATGACCGGCGCGACGACGGGCGATCTCTTCATCGACCGCATCGCGCACCCAGTCCATCACCTCGATTTCCAGCGCGAGTGCGACTTCGCGCGTGACCTGGCCGACCAGCCAGGCCGAATGCTCATGCAGCGCATCGCGACAACGCGCTTCGATGGCCTCGCGCCCTGCGCCGGTCAGATAATTCGTCACACGATTGCGAAGCCGTTCGGCGATGTGCTGCGCATCTTCCGGCGTCAGCGCGACTGCGGCCAGCGCATCCGGCTGCGGCGCGGCGCTCGGCAGGCTCGCTTCCGGCGTCGCCGTGTCGGGCGCGTGCGCGGCCGCTTCGCGTGCAATCGCGGCGAACGTGTGCTGCGGCAGGTCGTCATCGACCAGCGACGAGCGCAGCGGCGCCGTCATCGCGGCCGCGTCCTCGGCGACCACGTGCTCCGCGGCGCCGGGTTCGGCCGGCGCATCGGTCTCGCCCGCGGCGGCGGCTGTCGCCACGCCGCCCGGCAACTCGACGGCCGGCACGTGCGGCGTCGGCACGGGTTCGACCACGACGGAATCGGGGTCGGCTTCGGTTTGATGGGATTCAGCCGGCGCCGCACCGGCGGCGGCCGGCGCGATCACGTCGGTGAGCACCGGAATCGCCGCGCTGTCGTGCGGCCGGGAGGCGTCGGACGCGGGCGAGCGCGCCGGCGCCGGCTTGCCCGGCACCAGCACGTCGGTCAGCGTCGGGATCGAGGATGAATCGGCTTCTGTCACGGGAACACTCCGTCGACGGTTGCGGCTAGCCGCCCTGCTTGTAGTTGTTCAGCGCGTAGCCGCGGTCGCGGTAGAACCGGTAGCGGTCGCGGCCAGCGGCCAGCTCGTCCGGCGCATTGCCGACCACCTCGAGCAGGCGCTCGAAGCGGGCGAACTGCGCGGGCACGGTCGCGCCGAGGTTCAGCAGCACGTGATGATGCGGCGCGCGGTCGAGATCGGCGGCCAGCACGATCGGCGTGCCGGCTGCGTGCTCGCTGTCGACGCCGCAATGCGGGATGAAATCGAGCGGCGAGAACGTCCAGAGCCGCTCGTCGAGCGCGCGCAGGCGCGCGGGCTCGGCGAGCACGACGACCGGCTGCCCGGCCTGATAGGCCTTGCGCAGCAACCGGCACGCGTACGCGAGCGAATCGCCGACGTTCGAGTGGAAATCGATCCGCGTCATTGCCCGCGCACCCGCAGCGTCGTCAGCCCCGCCATCACTGGCCGGCGCGGTCGATCAGGAACTGCGCGAGCAACGGCACCGGACGGCCCGTCGCGCCCTTCGCGGCACCGCCCTTCCATGCGGTGCCCGCGATGTCGAGGTGGGCCCACGGATAGCTGTCGGTGAAGCGCGACAGGAAGCACGCGGCCGTCACGGCGCCGGCCGGGCGCCCGCCGATGTTCGCGAGATCCGCGAAATTCGACTTCAGCTGATCCTGGTACTCGTCGTCGAGCGGCATGCGCCATGCCGGGTCGTTCGCCTCGCGCGACGCGTCGAGCAGTTCGCCCGCGAGCGCGTCGTTCGTCGAGAACAGCCCGCTGTTGTGACCGCCCAGCGCGATCACGCACGCGCCCGTCAGCGTCGCGACGTCGATCACGGCGGCCGGCTTGAAGCGCTCGGCATAGGTGAGTGCGTCGCACAGGATCAGGCGGCCTTCCGCGTCGGTGTTCAGCACCTCGATCGTCAGCCCCTTCATGCTGGTGACGATGTCGCCCGGCTTCGTCGCGTTGCCGCCCGGCATGTTCTCGCAGGTCGGCACGATCGCGACGACGTTGATCTTCAGGCCCATCTCGGCGACCGCGCGGATCGTGCCGAGCACCGAGCCCGCGCCGCACATGTCGTACTTCATCTCGTCCATGCCCTCGCCCGGCTTCAGCGAGATGCCGCCCGTATCGAACGTGATGCCCTTGCCGACCAGCACGACCGGCGCGGCCTTCGCGGCGGCGCCCTGGTAGTGCAGCACGATGAATTGCGGCGGCTCGACCGACGCGCGCGCGACCGACAGGAACGACCCCATCTTCAGCGCCTGGATCTGTTTGAGCCCGAGGACTTCGGCCTTCAGGCCCCAATCCTTCGCGATCTTCTTCGCGGTGTTGCCGAGATAGGTCGGCGTGCAGACGTTGCCCGGCAGGTTGCCGAGGTCGCGGGTCAGATCCATCCCGTTCGCGAGCGCGACGGCCTGCTTGACCGCGACCTTCGCGGCCTTTTCGTCGGCCGGATCGACGCTGAACACGACGCGCTTGAGCGTGTGCGACGCCGGTTCCGGCTTGCTCTTCATCTGCGTGAAGCGGTAGGTCTCGTTGCGCAGCGCGAGGATCGCGGCGCGCACGCCCCAGTCGGAGCTGCGCTCGTCGACCGGCAGTTGCGCGAGCGAGAACGTGACCTGGACGACCTTGGTCGCCAGCAGCGCGCGCCACGCGGCCGTCACGGCGTCGTTATAGGCTTTCTGATTGAAAGCATCCTGCTTGCCGAGCCCGACGAGCAGCACGCGCGACGCGCCGATGCCCGACACTTCGTGCAGGAACAGCGTCTTGCCGCGCTTGCCGTCCATGTCGCCGGCCTTCACCACGCGCGAGATCAGTCCCTTGGTGGCCGTGTCGATGTCGAGCGCCGCGCCCGACAGGGTCTGCGCCTCGAAGATGCCGAGCACGATGCAGTCGGACTTCCCGGTCAGGAACCCCTTGGCCTCGCCTTTGCTCCAATCACAGCCTTTTATGCTAAAGTCCATCGCGCTTGTCCTCGGATAAAATCTGGGCTAAGGATGAAAGCCGCAATTATCCGCTATTTTTCCCGTGGCGGCGCGAGCGCTCCACCACGCGTGCGCCGCCTCCCGCCCTCTTCTCATCAAGAATGATCTTCGAACGCTCCCTCCAGCGCGAGCTTGCGTATACGGCTGGCGCCGTGTTCATGGTGCTGCTCACGATCATGCTCACGACGATGATGATTCGCATCGTCGGCTACGCCGCGTCCGGCGAAATCGATCCGCGGGACGTGCTCGTGCTGATCGGCCTGACCGTGATCGGCTACCTCGCCGTGATGCTCGTCGTCACGCTGTTCGTGTCGATCCTGTTCGTGCTGACCCGGTGGTACCGGGACTCCGAAATGGTGGTGTGGCTCGCGTCGGGCGTGAGCCTCACGCGCCTCATCAAGCCGATCGGCATGTTCGCCACGCCGATCATCCTGCTGATCACCTTCTTCGCGTTCGTCGGCTGGCCGTGGTCGAACCAGCAGAGCAAGATGATCCGCGCGCGCTTCCAGCAGCGCGACGAGATCTCGCTGCTCGCACCCGGCCAGTTCCGCGAATCGGCCGCGAACCATCGCGTGTTCTTCATCGAGAAGATGTCGCCCGACCAGAGCAAGGTGCAGAACGTATTCGTCACGTCGACGGAAAACGGCAAGCTCAACGTGGTCGTGTCGCAGACGGGCCATACGGAAACCTCGAAGGACGGCGATCGTTTCGTCGTCCTCGAAGACGGCCGCCGCTACGACGGCACGCCCGGCCAGCCGAACTTCAAGATCATGGAGTTCGAGCGCTACGGCGTGAAGATCACCAGCAAGCCGGTCGTCAACGTTCAGACCACCAACAGCACGCCCACGCCCGACCTGCTGCACAACCCGACGCGCGACAACCTCGCGGAATTCGCGTGGCGCGCGGGCCTGCCGCTGATCGCGCTGAACCTGATGGTGCTCGGCATCCCGCTCGCGTACCAGAACCCGCGCCGCAGCCGCACGATCAACCTCGTGATGGCCGTGCTGATCTACCTCACGTACTCGAACCTGCTGAACGTCGTGCAAGCGCAGATCGAGCAGGGCAAGATGTCGTTCGGCGTGGGTCTCGTCGGGCTGCACGTGCTCGTCGCGGCGATCGTCGCGTTCATTTTCTGGTTGCGCGTGCGCAATCGTCCGTTGTTGACACGCGCGCTGTTCGGCCGCTCGGGAGCATGATCGATGCGGCTCTATGAAAAGTACTTCGCGCGGCAGATCTACATCACGTTCATCTTCATCCTGTTCGCGTTCTCCGGTCTGTTCTTCTTCTTCGACCTGATCAGCGAACTGAATTCCGTCGGGCACGGCAACTACAAGTTCGGCTACGCGGTGCTGCGCGTCGCGCTGCAGACGCCGTCGCGCTTCTACGAGATCATCCCGGTCGCCGCGCTGATCAGTGCGATCTACGTGTTCGCGCAGATGGCCGCGAACTCGGAATTCACGATCTTCCGCGTGTCGGGCCTCGCGACCAACCAGGCGCTGCGCTCGCTGCTGAAGATCGGCGTGCCGCTCGTGATCGTCACCTACCTGATCGGCGAATTCGTCGGCCCGTACGCCGACCAGCTGTCCGAACGCGTGCGGCTGCAGGCGCTCGGCGCGTCCGTGTCGTCGAACTTCCAGTCGGGCGTGTGGGTGAAGGACACGCTCGCGGCCCGCGAGAACGGCGAGCAGGTCACGCGCTTCGTCAACGTCGGCAGCCTGTCGCCCGACTCGACGATCAGCAACGTGCGCATCTACGAATTCGACTCGAAATTCCAGCTGCAGAACGTGCGGATCGCGCAAACCGGCCGCTACGAGCCGCCCGGCCACTGGCTGCTGAAGGGCGTCACCGAGACGGAGCTGACGCCGATCAAGCCGGTCAGCGGCCAGCCGGCCGATGCGCTGAACCCCGTGTACCGGTCGCAGCAGGTGTCGCTGCCCGAATACCGGCTGCGGTCCGACCTGACGCCGCAGATCCTGTCGGTGCTGCTCGTGTCGCCGGAGCGCATGTCGATCATCAACCTGTTCCGCTACATCCAGCACTTGCGCGAGAATCAGCAGGACACGCAGCGCTACGACATCGCGCTGTGGCGCAAGCTGCTGTATCCGTTCGCGGTGTTCGTGATGCTCGTGCTGTCGCTGCCGTTCGCGTACCTGCACACGCGGGCCGGCGTGGTCGGCGTGAAGGTGTTCGGCGGCATCATGCTCGGCATGAGCTTCCAGCTGCTCAACACGCTGTTCTCGCACATCGGTACGCTGAACACGTGGCCCGCGCCGCTCACTGCGGCGACGCCGGGCCTGATCTATCTCGCGCTCGGCCTGTTTGCGCTCAAATGGGTCGACCGGCACTGAGCGCCGCGTCGCGACGGAGGCTTCGACATGCATTCGCACGGTATCGTCCTGTTCGGCCACGGCGCCCGCGACCCGCGTTGGGCCGAACCGTTCGAGCGGCTCGCCGCGCGGCTGCGCGGCGCCGGCTCCCCTGCCGCGCAGGTGTCGCTCGCGTTCCTCGAACTGATGACGCCGTCGCTCGCTGAGGCCGTGGCCGCGCAAGTCGCGGCCGGCTGCACGCGCATCACCGTGGTGCCCGTGTTCTTCGGCCAGGGCGGCCATGTCCGCCGCGACCTGCCGCAGCTCGTCGACGCATGCCGCGCCGCGCATCCGGGCGTCGAGATCCGCTGCGCGACGGCCGTCGGCGAAAACGACGGCGTGCTCGACGCGGTCGCGCGCTATTGCATCGATCAGGTCGGTCGCGACGCGTAAGCGAAGCGATGGCCCCAAATAAAAAAACGCTGGCTTCGGAAGCCAGCGTTTTTTTTGCCCACGGTCCAGCGGCATGCGATGCGCCGCTCGCCGCGCAGGCCGCTACATCGACTCAAGCCGCATTGCGCAACGCATCGCCCTCTTTCGCCGCGAGCTGCGTGCGTTCGGCGAAGGCATCGCCGATCATCAGTAGGCTCGGTTCCGCGGGATCGAGCCACGCCTGCGCGTCGCCGGCCGCCATCTGCGCGAGCGTCAGCGTCAGCGTGCGTTCGCGCGCGGTGCTGCATGCCTCGACGATCGCCACCGGCGTCGCCGGCGCACGGCCGGCGTCGATCAGTTCCTGCGCGATGCCGGGCGCGCTGTCGCGGCCCATGTAGTAGACGATCGAATCGGCGCGCGCGGCTTCGCGGATCTCGTCGCTGCCCGGTGCGCGGCTGTGCGTCGCGAACGCGACGCTGCGCGACACGCCGCGCAACGTGAGCGAACGCTTCAGCGTCGCCGCGCCGGCCAGCGCCGCGGTGATGCCCGGCACGACCTCGTAGTCGATGCCGGCCGCCTCGAGCGCACGCATTTCCTCTTCGGCGCGGCCGAACAGCATCGGGTCGCCGCCCTTCAGCCGCACGACGCACGCATGCTCGCGCGCCGCATCGACGATCTGCTTGTTGATGAAATGCTGCGCGGTCGAGCGCTGCCCGCAGCGCTTGCCGACCGCGATCTTCCGCGCGTTCGGCGCATAGTCGAGCATCGCGGGCTCGACCAGCGCGTCGTGCAGCACGACGTCGGCCTGCTCGAGCAGCCGCATGCCGCGCACCGTGATGAGGTCCGCGGCGCCTGGCCCTGCTCCGATCAGATATACCTTGCCCATGTTTGTCGCTTCGCTAGGGTCCTGCCGCGGCGGCCGGTTCGCCGCCGCGCAGATTGACGATTACGCCGAGAACGCGCGGATCATGCCCGCGGCGACCGTGTGATGCGTCGCCTCGTCGATCAGCACGAACGCGCCCGTACCGGGGTGCGCATCGTACGTGTCGCAGACGATCGGCTTCTGCAGCGTCAGCGCCACGCGGCCGATGTCGTTCATCTTCAGATCCTGGCGGTCGGTCGCGTGCGACAGCGTATGCACGTCGAGCACCTGCTTGACCGCGCCGATCTTCGCGAACACCGTGCTGGTGGTCTGCTTCAGCAGGTACTTGCGCTGCGGCGACAGCGGCGTCTCGTCGAACCAGCACAGGTCGGCCTCGAGCTTCTTGGCCGGCTCGACCGGCTCGGCGGTCGTGACGAACATGTCGCCGCGCGACACGTCGACGTCCTGTTCGAGACGGATCGTCACCGTCTGGCCCGCGAACGCGTGCGCGACCGATGCGGTGCCGCCCGGCACCGGCGCGACGATCTCGGCGATCGTCGCGGTGCGGTTCGACGGCAGCACGATGATTTCATCGCCGACCTTCACCTCGCCCGACTCGATCCGGCCCATGTAGCCGCGGAAATCGTCGGCCGAGCTGCCGTCCTGGCGCGCGACCCACTGCACCGGGAAGCGCAGCGCGTCGTGCGCCTGCGTCTCGACCGGCAGCGACTCGAGCACGTCGAGGAGCGGCTCGCCCGCATACCACGGCATGCGCTCGCTCGCGCCGACGATGTTGTCGCCCTTCAGCGCCGATACCGGCACGAAGCGCACGTCGGTCAGGCCGAGCTGCTTCGCGAGCGCGACGTACGCATCGCGGATCTCGTTGAAGCGCGCCTCGCTGTAGTCGACGAGGTCCATCTTGTTGATCGCGACGATCACATGCTGCAGCCCGAGCAGCTTGACGATCGCGCTGTGGCGCTTGGTCTGCGGCAGGAGGTGCACGACGCCGTTCTCGACCGTGATGCGGGTCGCGTCGATCAGCACGATCGCCGCGTGCGCGGTCGACGCGCCCGTCACCATGTTGCGCGTGTACTGCTCGTGGCCCGGCGTGTCGGCGATGATGAACTTGCGCTTCGCGGTCGCGAAGTAGCGGTACGCGACGTCGATCGTGATGCCCTGCTCGCGCTCAGCTTCCAGCCCGTCGGTCAGCAGCGCGAGGTCGAGCTCGTCGCCGACCGTGCGCTTGTTCTTCGCACGCGACAGCGCGGACAACTGGTCGGACAGCACGGCCTTGCTGTCGTACAGCAGGCGGCCGATCAGCGTGCTCTTGCCGTCGTCGACGCTGCCCGCGGTGATGAAGCGCAACACGCCGAGGTCTTCGGTGTTCTCGATGATGCTCATGATGTGAATGTCCTCGTGTGCTTCAGAAATAACCTTGCTTCTTGCGCTGTTCCATTGCGGCTTCGGACGCCTGGTCGTCCATCCGGGTCGCGCCGCGCTCGGTGATCTCGGTCACCGCCGTCTCGGCGATGATCTTCTCGACGTCGTCCGCGTCGCTCTCGACCGGGCACGTGCAGCTGATGTCGCCGACCGTGCGGAAGCGCACCTGCGCCAGCTCGCTCGTCTCGCCGTCACGCATCGGCGTGAGCGGCGTGACCGGCACGAGCAGCCCGTTGCGGCGCACGATCTCGCGCTCGTGAGCGTAGTAGATCGACGGCAGTTCGAGGTTCTCGCGCGCGATGTACTGCCACACGTCGAGCTCGGTCCAGTTCGAGATCGGGAACACGCGCAGATGCTCGCCCTTGTGCAGGCGGGCGTTGTACAGGCTCCACAGTTCCGGGCGCTGCGCCTTCGGATCCCACTGGCCGAATTCGTCGCGGAACGAGAAGATCCGCTCCTTCGCGCGCGCCTTCTCTTCGTCGCGGCGCGCGCCGCCGATCAGCGCCGTGTAGCCGTGCTGTTCGATCGTCTCGAGCAGCGTGACGGCCTGCGCGGCGTTGCGCGAATCGGTCTCGCGGCGCAGCACGACCGTGCCGCGCTTGATCGAATCCTCGACGTGGCCGACCACCAGCTCGGCGCCGAGCTCTTGTGCACGGCGGTCGCGGAAGTCGATCACTTCCTCGTAGTTGTGGCCCGTGTCGATATGCACGAGCGGGAACGGCAGCGTCGTCTTGCGGTTCGCGCCGAGGCCGAACGCCTTCAGCGCCAGATGCAGCACGACGACCGAATCCTTGCCGCCCGAGAACAACAGCGCCGGCTTGCTGCATTCGGCAACGAGTTCACGCAGGATGTGGATCGACTCGGCTTCAAGCCAGTCGAGGTGGCCCATGCGGCTGTCGGCGCCGGTGGGCGGGGCAAAGGCGGATTGCTCGAGCGTCGTGCTCATGATTTCAGTCCTTCTCTTCTGGGTTCGTGCCGCCCGCTGTCGCGGGCGGCGCAATATTCAGTTTCTTGTCGGGCGTTCAGTGCGCGGCGCCGGCTTCGGCGCTCGCGGGAATCGGCGTGATCGTGATGTGCAGCCCGCATTCCTTCGTGTCGCGCGACTCCCACCACCAGCGGCCCGCGCGGCTGTCCTCGCCGGGACGGATCGCGCGCGTACACGGCTCGCAGCCGATGCTCGGATAGCCGCGCGCATGCAGCGGGTTGACCGGCACGTCAAACGCGTTAAGGTACGCCCACACGTCGGCTTCCGTCCAGTCGGCGAGCGGGTTGTACTTCGCGATCCCGCGCGCGTCGTCCTGTTCTTCCTCGTGCAGCTCTGCGCGCGTGACCGACTGTTCGCGGCGCTGGCCCGTCACCCACGCGCCGACATCCGCCAGCGCGCGGTTCAGCGGCTCGACCTTGCGGATGTGGCAACACGACTTGCGCAGCTCGACGCTCTCGTAGAACGCGTTCAGGCCGTGCTCGGCAACGTATTGGTCGACCGCGGCCTGCTGCGGGTGGAACTGCTCGATCTCGTAGCCGTAGCGCTCGCGCACGCGGTCGATCATGCCCAGCGTTTCCGCGTGCAGGCGGCCCGTGTTCAGCGAGAAGATGCCGATCGACACGCCCTTCGACAGGATCGCGTGCGTGAGCAGCATGTCTTCCGCGGCGAGGCTGCTCGCGAATTTCACCTTGTCATGACGGGCGCCGATCTGCGCGAGCAGCGCGTCGAGGCGCTCGACCTTCGCGGCGAGTTCCGGCGTCAGTTCGGTGGCGGTCGCGGTGCTCATGCGCTCACCTTGACGTCGGGCGTCGCTACGTCGGCCGCATCGGCGCGGCGGCGGAACAGCGGCGCCGGCTCGTCGAACGCACCCTGGTAACGCTGCGTGAATTCCGTGAACGCATTCAACGCGTCGTGGATGTCCTTGTCGGCACGCACCGCGAATGCGTCGAAGCCGCAACGCGACATGTACAGCAACTGGTCGCGCAGCACGTCGCCGATCGCGCGCAGCTCGCCGGTCCAGCCATGACGTTCGCGCAGCAGGCGCGCGATGCTGTAGCCGCGGCCGTCCGCGAAGCGCGGGAAGTCGACCGCGATCAGCGAGATCGCGCCGAAGTCGGTCACGAGATCGGCCGGCTCGCTGTCCGGCACGAGCCACACGCCGAGTTCGTCCTTCGTCTTCGCGGCGACGAGCGCCGCACGCTCGGCCTGCCACAACGCGAACGGCACCAGCACCTTGCCGGCCGGCAATGCGTCGACCGCGGGCAGCGCGCCGTCTTCCGCCGCGCGCACGACCTGCCATGCGTCGTCGATCACTGCGCGATTCTTGATAATCGAAGCCATCTGCAAATTCCTTCTACCCGGTTGGTTACGCGTTCACTGCTTGGCGCGCCGCATACACGCGCTCCTTGAACGGCGCGATGCCGATGCGATCGTACGTGTCGACGAAGCGCTCGCCGTCGATGCGCGCATCGACGAACGTGTCGATCAGCTTTGCGATCACGTCAGGCACTTGTTCCGCCGAGAACGACGGCCCGATCACGCGGCCGAGGCGCGCGCCGTTGCGGCCCGTGCCCTGCTCGCCGCCGAGCGACACCTGGTACCACTCTGCGCCGTCCTTGTCGACGCCCAGGATGCCGATGTTGCCGACGTGGTGATGACCGCACGAGTTCATGCAACCGGAAATGTTCAGCGACAGGTCGCCGAGGTCGTACACGTAGTCCAGATCGTCGAAACGCTGCTGGATCGCGAGCGCGATCGGGATCGACTTCGCGTTCGCGAGCGAGCAGAAGTCGCCGCCCGGGCACGCAATGATGTCGGTCAGGAGGCCGATGTTCGGCGTCGCGAAACTGGCCGCCTTCGCCTTTTCCCACAACGCGAACAGGTCGCGCTTCTTCACGTTCGCGAGAATCAGGTTCTGCTCGTGCGACACGCGCAGTTCGCCGAGCGAGTACGCGTCGGCCCAGTCGGCGACCAGATCCATCTGCGCGTCGGTCGCGTCGCCCGGGGCCACGCGGTGATCCTTCAGCGACAGCGTGACGGCGGCATAGCCCGCCACCTTGTGCGGCGCGACGTTACGCTCGACCCAGCGCGCGAACGCCTTGTTCTCGAGCAGGTGCTGTTCGAACGACGCGTCGGTGTCGGCCAGCTTCTCGTAGACGGGCGGCTGGAAGTACTGCGACACGCGGTCGATTTCGGCCTGCGTGAGCGTCGACGGGCCGTCCTTCAGGTGCTGCCACTCCTCCTCGACCTGCTGCGCGAACTTCGCCGGCGACAGCGCCTTCACGAGGATCTTGATGCGCGCCTTGTACAGGTTGTCGCGGCGGCCATAACGGTTGTACACGCGCAGCACGGCTTCGCAGTACGTGAGCAGGTGCTGCCACGGCAGGTCTTCCTTGATCACCGCGCCGACGATCGGCGTACGGCCGAGGCCGCCGCCCGCGAGGATGCTCGCGACCACGTCGCCCTGCGCGTTCTTCTTCAGGCACACGCCGAGGTCGTGGATCTGCACGGCCGCGCGGTCATGCTTCGACCCCGACACGGCGATCTTGAACTTGCGCGGCAGCCACGCGAATTCGGGATGGAACGTCGACCACTGGCGCAGGATCTCGGCCCACGGGCGCGGATCGATCTCTTCGTCCTGCGCGACGCCGGCGAACTGGTCAGCGGTGATGTTGCGGATGCAGTTGCCCGACGTCTGGATGCCATGCATCTGCACCGACGCGAGCTTCGCGAGGATCTCGGGCGTGTCTTCCAGCTCGATCCAGTTGAACTGGATGTTCGAGCGGGTCGAGAAGTGGCCGTAGCCGCGGTCGTGTTCGCGGGCGATGCGGGCCAGCATCCGGAGCTGGTCGCTGCGCAGGTTGCCGTACGGAATCGCGATGCGGTGCATGTACGCGTGGCGCTGCATGTACAGGCCGTTCTGCAGGCGCAGCGGACGGAACTCGTCTTCGCTCAACTCACCCGACAGGCGGCGGCGCACCTGATCGCGGTATTGGGCAACACGCTCGTCGACGATCGTCTGATCGTACTGGTCGTACTGGTACATTCGGGGACCCCAGGGTTTTCGTGGTGACCGCGCGACGTCCTAGCCACGCCGCGCTCGAATCTCCGTTTCGCCGCCATCGCCGGCCATCCGCTGCGTGGCTGGATTGCTAATGACGAAAACAGATATCCATATTTGAAAAACTCCGGTGAATCGTAATAAACTCGCCTTATATTTCAAACGACTAAAAAATTCTGTTGATATGCGAAAGGGTTATAAATGAACCTGCACCAATTTCGCTTCGTGCGCGAGGCCGTCCGGCAGAATTTCAACCTCACCGAGGCCGCCAAGGCGCTCTACACGTCGCAACCGGGGGTATCGAAGGCGATCATCGAGCTCGAGGACGAGCTGGGCGTCGAGATCTTCACGCGGCACGGCAAGCGCGTGCGTTCGCTCACCGAGCCGGGCCGGATCATCCTCGCGTCGGTCGAGCGGATTCTTCAGGAGGTTGAAAGCCTCAAAAGGGTCGGAAAAGATTACGCGGCGCAGGATCAGGGCAACCTGACCATCGCGGCGACCCACACACAGGCCCGCTACTCGCTGCCGGCCGCGATCGCCGAGTTCAAGAAGCGCTTCCCGAAGGTGCACCTGTCGATCCTGCAAGGCAGCCCGACGCAGGTGGCCGAGATGGTGATCCACGACCAGGCAGATCTCGCGATCGCGACCGAGGCGATCTCCGACTACAAGGAGCTCGTGTCGCTGCCCTGCTTCCAGTGGCACCACGCGGCCGTGGTGCCGCCCGACCATCCGCTGCTCGAACGCAAGCCGGTCACGCTGGACGATCTTGCGCAATACCCGCTGATCACGTACGACGACGCGTTCGCGGGCCGCAAGAAGATCAACCATGCGTTCGCGCTGCGCGGGCTGTCGCCGGACATCGTGCTCGAGGCGATCGACGCCGACGTGATCAAGACCTATGTCGAACTCGGCCTCGGCGTCGGCATCATGGCCGACATCGCGTTCAATCCCGAGCGCGATCGCGGCCTGCGGCTGATCCCGGTCGGCCACCTGTTCGGCAGCAACGTGACGCGCGTCGCGCTCAAGCAGGGCGCCTACCTGCGCAGCTATGTGTATACGCTGGTCGAACTGCTGTCGCCGACGCTGAACCGCAAGCTGATCGAGCAGGCGCTCAAGGGCGAATCCGAATCGTACGAGCTGTAAGCGCCCCCAGAGCTGCGCCAGGCCCCCGAGAGGGCCTGGAAATTTGGCGCGGCCCGGCGTTTTCTTGAGCCCGCGTGTATAAACCCAGGGGCGCCTATCGCGCCCCTTTTTGTTGCCCGACGGAGATTCCCGCATGACGCTTCCCGCCCTGCTGCGCCGCGCCGCCGGCGCCGCTCTCGTGCTGGCCTGCGCGGCCGCGCATGCCGACCTGAAGGTCGGCGTCGACCTGTCGTCAACCGGCCCGGCCGCCACGATCGGCATCACGAGCAAGAACGCGATCCTGATGTGGCCGAAGACGATCGCCGGGCAACCCGTGCAGGTCACGGTGCTCGACGACGCGTCCGACCCGGGCGCCGCGGTACGCAACATCCGCAAGCTGGTCGACGAGGATCACGTCGACGTCGTGGTCGGGCCGAACATCACGCCGGCCGCGCTCGCGGCGCTCGACGCGGTGGCCGCCGCGCAGACGCCGATGATCACGCTGGTCGGCTCGGGCGCGATCGTCGAGCCGCAGGAAGGCGCGCGGACCTGGGCGTTCAAGATGGCGCAGAGCGACCGCGCGATGGCCGACGTGATGACGCGCTACATGGCCAACCACGGCGTGAAGACGGTCGGCTTCATCGGCTTCGCGGACAGCTACGGCGACAGCTGGCTCAACGAATTCACGCGCTTCGCGGAGCTGCGCAAGATCCGCGTGGTCGCGACCGAGCGCTTCAACCGCACCGACGCGAGCGTGACGGGCCAGGCACTGAAGCTGATCGCGGCGAAACCCGATGCGATCCTGATCGCGGGCTCGGGCACGCCGGCCGTGCTGCCGCAGCGCACGCTGATCGAGCGCGGCTACAAGGGTGCGGTCTACCAGACGCACGGGATCGCGACGCCGGAATTCATCAAGCTCGGCGGCAAGGACGTCGACGGGACGCTGTTCCCGACCCAGCCGGTGGTCGTCGCGCGCACGCTGCCGGCCGACCACCCGGCCCGCAAGGCCGCGCTCGCGTTCGTCGATGCGTACGAGGCGAAGTACGGCACCGGCACGGTCACGCAGTTCGCGGGCGATGCGGCGGGCGTCTATCCGCGCCTCGCCGACGCGGTCGGCCGCGCGCTGAAAGCCGCGCAGCCCGGCACGCCCGCGTTCCGCGCGGCGCTACGGCGCGAGCTCGAACGCGCGCACGAGCTCGTCGTGCCGAACGGCGTCGTCAATACGAGCGACAAGGATCACGTGGGGCTCGACCAGCGCGCGAGCGTGATGGGAATCGTGAAACAGGGCCGGTTCGTGTACCTGAGCCAGTGACGAACGGTCGGACGGCTTGCCCGGTCCCTCGTTTTCAGCCATAATCCGCGTTTCGCCGCGCACGACCACGTGCGCAGCCAGAAACAAGCCCAGGTGGTGAAATTGGTAGACGCAGGGGACTCAAAAATAGGTACTTGTACCTATGGTTAGGTTGGGTTCATCGTCCGTCGAGCCGCATCAGGCAAGGATTTGGAAGGAAATCAGGCAGTTGGCCGAAAAGCTCGCTTTTCAGCCCAAGATCCAGCTAGGAGCCAGGCCGACGCAGGTTGGCTCTTAGTAGGTAGTAGAAAGATTGCGTCACGCCCGAGTGGTGAAATTGGTAGACGCAGGGGACTCAGACCAAATTTGAGCCCTCTCGAAGAAATTCTTGAGGTGAAGCCCGTCAAACTCGGCGAAGGCCCTGGACGTAGTAAGTCCGAGCTAATACCGAGCCAAGCCCTCGGATCGAAAGATCCAAGGGAAGGTGTAGAGAGCAGACGGCGGGCACCTAAGGCAAAGCCGTAACACGCGGAGCTATGGTGAAGGCGTGCTCCAGACCACGAACGCCGCTTCTTCGGAAGCGTCGGCGGCGAAAGCCGAAGTGGGAAGAAAATCCCCCGCCGCAAGGCGTGCCGGTTCGATTCCGGCCTCGGGCACCAATTCAAAAGCCGCCTCTGTTCAACCAGGGGCGGCTTTTTCATTCATGCAGTTTCAAAATCGCTCCACTCGATCATCAACAGCTCACGCAAGTCCCCGTGGTTAAAGGGATTTGCAGTGATCGACATGGGCCTTTACCGTCGCCTCTACCGTCAGAAACGCACATCTTTTGCTCGCGCGGGAGATGAGCAATTTGCTGGGCGACGACTCTGGTGACACCACTATCAATCAAATCAAATGGTACCTAACGCAGGGGACAACACCAAGGTGTTTCCCGCCAACGACAACAACCATTGTCAGTAGTCCCATGCTTCATGTCTAACCGGCAGCCGGTTCAGTTCACGCCGTCGCTCCTCCCACTCCGGTAGGAACGTGCGCATAAGCGCCTTGAAGCGCTCGTTGTGGGTGGGCTCCAACAAATGTACGAGTTCATGCACCACGATGTATTCAAGACATCCGGGGGGTTTCTTGGCCAGCTCCGTGTTGAGGCGTATCGATCTGCGGACCGGCGAACAGCTTCCCCACTTCGTCTTCATGTGTTGGACATGGACGCGGGGGGCATCCAGCCCGAGGGTACGGCTCCACTCGGCGACCAGTGTTGCGGCGCGCAATCTGACCTGATCCCTGTACCACCGCGCCAGCAGAGCATCTTTGGTTTCTGCGTCAGCGTTCGGTCGTATCGTGAGCACCAGCGTTCTATGGCGAAGGTCGACCGACGGGGTCGCATCCATCTCAATCAACTTCAGCAAGTAGCGACGCCCCCAGACATAGTGGCTCTCGCGCTCTAGATACTCGCGTGGGGCCTCTCTCTCCTGGGCCACCATATTCTCGCGCTGCGCCTTGATCCAGGCGAGTTTGGATAGCGCGAAAACACGGACCGTATCGAGTGCCATGTATCGTGGCGCCGAAATGCGAACCCGACCCTTGGGCGGCAACACCGTCAGATGCACATTGCGGATGTCCTTGAATACGACATCCGCTTCGATCTCCCCCAAAGTGATGCGGGATGGCATCAGTACTCGCCCTGCGCCTTGACGATCAGAAAGATTCGCTCGACCTGCTCGGCCTCCTGCAGTAATGCAAAGAGAGCTGCTTTGATCGCGTTTTCCTTGGCAGGATTCCCCCGCCACCCATCCGGCCGAACGGCCTTGACGATCTGGTCGATACGCAACGCCAGCGCCAACGCGGGATCGGCGGTCCCGGCGCCATAAGGCGACGTCGGCTCAGCCCCATGCTGCACAGATTTCGCCGCCAGCCAAGGCTGCAGGTTGTTGTAAAGCGCCCGCCGCCCAGGTGTCGTCAGTTCGATAGGCGAGTCCTCTGCTTTGCCCTCCTCCACCTGCTGCACCAATTTCGCGATGTGCTGTAGGTACTGTTCGTATTCCTCCGCCTTCTCCTTGCGCTGCTTGATGATGCTGTCTAGCAATGCCGACATGCGCTCGTAGAACGCCGGGTCGTTCAGGTGCTCCCTGACGATCTTGCTGCGCACGTTGTTCTCGATCGTCTCCGCAATCGCGTCGCGGTTGCCCTTCAGTTCACCCAGCTTGGCAGCGATCGCATTAGCGATGCCCGTCTTAACGATCAAGTCCAGCAGCCCAACCCCCTCGAATGGCGAGATCTGCCGTGGCTCATCGGCCTCGATGTAGGTGTCGATCAGGTGTCGCATATCAGCCTCGTAAGGCTTCAGGTCCAGCGTCTCACCGCTGGCCTTGCGTACGATCTCGCGCAGCTTCACGTAATGGTCCAGCAGCCCACGCAGACGGGAAGCATCGGCTTCGGAGTAGCCCGCCGCCCCCAACTCATCGGCTACGTTCGCCCAGGCACGCAGCAGCGCAACCACGCCCTTGTAGAGCATCACGCGCTGCGGCTCGTGGGCTGACAGGTCAGCCGCAATTTCGGTGTTGCCGCAAAAGTAGCGGATGTGCTCCAACTCGCCGCGCGGTGGCGCCACGGGTTCGCACAACAGGGCCAGGGCCTCCACCGCGTCGTCCAGCCGCTTGCGACCGGTGTCCAGCCTGGCCTTCATCATCACCTCGGGATCGGCGCCGCCCGCGCTATGATCCAACTCCGAGGTATAGACGGCGATGGCCTTCTCCACCTTCTTGAACAGGTCCTTGTAGTCGACGATGAAGCCGAACTCCTTGTCCTCGCCGTCCAGTCGGTTGGTGCGGCAGATGGCCTGAAATAGACCATGGTCCTGCATGGACTTGTCGATGTAGAGGTAGGTGCACGGCGGCGCGTCGAAGCCGGTGAGTAGTTTGTCCACCACCACTAGCAGCTTCATGTTGGCCGGCTCCTTGGCGAACAGGGCCTTGGCCCATTCCTCGTAGGTCTCGGTGGCGTTCATGCCCGGCTTGGCTTCCACGTCCTTCAACAGCTCGGTATAGGTGTTGAAGATGAACTGCTTGTCGCTTTCGGTATTGGCACCCACCTCTTCGGTGGTCACGTCCTTGGCCAGCGGGTTGTACGAAGTGACGATGGCGCACTTGCCCTTGAAGCCGGTGCCGGCCGCATTGAACAGCGTGAAGTACTTGCAGGCCTCGTAAATGCTGGAGGCCACCAGGATGGCGTTACCCCGTCCGCTGGACAGCCGGGGCTTGCCGAACTTAGTGACACTGAAGTCGAACTTGATGTCGTCCACTACGCGCTGCATACGCGAGCGAGAACTGAGCACATGTTGCATCGTGCCCCACTTAGCTTTGAGCTCGTTCTTCTGCCAGGGATTCAGGTCTTCGGTCGCCGCGTCGAACCAGGCGTCGATCTTCGCGGGAGAACCCAGCCGCTGGTCGATGTCGCGCGCCTCGTACACCAGGTCCAGCACCACCTCGTCTTCCACCGCCTCGCTGAACTTGTAGGTGTGGATATAGCCGCCGAACACCTCCAGGCTGGACTGCTTGTCGGCCTTGAGCAGCGGTGTGCCGGTGAAGCCTATGAACACCGCCTCGGGCATCAGCGCCTTCATCACCCGGTGCAGCCGGCCACTCTGGGTGCGGTGACATTCGTCCACGAACACAAACAGCTCGCCCACAGCCGCTGCGGGCTGCGCCTCCAGTTCCTTGATGAAGGCCTCGAACTCGCGCTTGTCGCGACCCCGGGCCTCCACGCCGAACTTGTGCACCAGCGAGCACAGCAGGCGCGGCGCGGGCTGCGCCAGTTGGGTCATCAGGTCACGCCCGCTGCGGCTGCGGTGCAGCTTCTCGCCTGAGTCGGTGAACACGCGCTGGATCTGCTTGTCCAGTTCGTCCCGGTCGGTCACGATCACCACTCGCGCCTGCGGCCGGTGCTCAAGAATCCAACGCGCAAGCAGCACCATCACAATGCTCTTGCCGCTGCCTTGCGTGTGCCACAGAATGCCGCCCTTTTGCTCCCTCACATGGGCCTGCGCCGCCTTGATGCCGAAGTACTGGTGCACACGCGGCAGCTTCTTCACGCCGCCGTCGAACAGCACGAAGTCGTGCATCAGTTCAACCAGACGCGTCTTGTCGCACAACTTCATCAGGTACTTGTCCAGCTTGAAGCGGTTGTTGTCGGACTCGTCTTCCTTCCATTTCAGGAACATTTTCTCCGACGTGCCAACAGTGCCGTAGCGCAGCCCCTCCGAATCGTTGCCAGCAAAGACGAACTGCACCGTGCTGAAAAAGGCTTCATGGAACATCGGTAACTGGTTCGAGAGACATTGACGGATGCCGTCGCCCACCGACACGCGGCTGTTCTTCAGCTCGATCACGCCGATGGCGATGCCATTGGTGTACAGAACCAGATCGGGCCGGCGCGTGCGATCGCCCTTGAGCGTCACCTCTTCGGCGAAGGCAAAGTCGTTCGCTTCCGGGTTCTGCCAGTCGATCAATTGCACCGTCTCGGTCGGCGCACCAGCCGCAGTCTTCACCGGTACGCCGTAGCGCAACAGGCCGTATACGGCCTGGTTGTTTGCATACAGTGTGCGGTGGTAATTGCCGGCTTCGGCGCGAATGCGCAGCAGTGCGGCGCTGATCTGCGTGGGCGTGGCGCCGCGCTGATGCAGCCAAGGCGAAAGCAAGTTCTCTTCGATATTTGTGTTGCCTTCGCGGTCCGACCAGTCGCCGAGGTAGCGCCAGCCCAGTTGATCGCGAAATAGCGCCACTACTCGGTTCTGGGTAGCACGTTCCACTTGTCCGATCGTTGTCATGCTGGGGCTCCTCCTTGGCAACGGCCGATCAGCTGCTGAGCAGCACCTGGCACTCGGCAATGGCGATCGCGATGTTGTTGTCCGAAAACAGTTCGCGAGACAGCTTGGGTATCCATTCCGGATGCGCGGCGATGACGCGCTTAACGCTGGCGACGTCGGCTGGCTGACCCTCTGCAGCTAGGTCCACCATCGCCATGTCCACCGTCGCCAGCAGTTCCAGGTCGTCGGTCTTGCGGTAGTGGACCTGCTCCAGCCAATCAAGCACAGTCGTGCCGTACCACTGCTCGAAATAGTGCTGCGCCTGCTCGATCTTGTCGCCAGCGACAAAGCCCTCGTATTTGTCGTTGCGCAGCGCCCGTACATAGCCGTTCTTAAGCGCAATCGCTTCCGGACCCTTGTACTTGGTGTTCGGATCGTAGGGACCTGCGGCCTTCTTCAGATAGCCCCCGGCGCGGCCTTCGGCGTGGCGGTGCAGCAGATACATCAGCTTCACACGGCGCTTGCGGGGCAACGGGAATTGCTCGCTGCCGAAACGCTTTGCCAGTACGCCGATGACCACGGCTTCGTTGATCTGCCAGTTGTGGGCTGACCGAGGCGAGGACGGCCTGGCGTTCGCAGCCTTAGCTGACGACAGAGGAATGACATTGGAGACAGGTCGCACCAGACGAATACGGCCAGTCAGCAGTTCTTGCATCATCCCTTGCTTGATGTGCCGAACTTTCTCGATCCGGGCCTCGACATCATCGATCTCAGCATCCATGGCGGAGAGTGCATCAGCAATCGCCTGCTGCTCATCTCGCTCTGGATGATCAATCTCAATCGAGTCAATGACTTTAGCGCTCAAGCTAGGCACGCCGGACGCCTCGTTGTGGCGCATCCAGTCAATTAAACAAAATCTGTAGAACAGAAACTTCGCGACGTTCGGATGATGAACTTCCGTATAGAACAACGTATCGACGGACCAAAAAGGGGTCTCCATGTATTGTGGCTGATCAATCGTTCCTTTTCGACCGATTAACACCGAGGGCTTGTCATGTAGAAACTGCCTTGCCCAGCCAATTTGGCCGCCAGATGCCAAGATCGGGTACTCACCAGATTCGCACTCGACCAACTTCTGGCTGCGTCCATGTCGAACCGATAAAAGTTTCCCGAGGGGATTTCGCTTCCAGGGGGCCAGAAACCCCGGCAGGCGCGTCTGGCCCGTGAGCAGTTCCTGCATGGCGCCCTTTCTGATCTGGCGCTTCTTGTCCAACAGCAGCGTCAGAGATTCGATGAGGGCGTCTGCATCGGAGAGCGCTCCGGCGATGGCCTCTTGCTCGGCATTGCTGGACGGAAGCGACACAGATAGCTCGTGCAGATCATTTCTGTTTACTCCGGGTACGCCACTCTTTCCGCTGTGACTTGCATAATCAATAGTGCGGAGTAGATACGAAACAAATCGAACATCGTTTCCATGAAAATCACGCACATAGAGCGTGGTATTGAGTGGCCAAAAATCCTGTTGTACCAAAAACACTGCCCCGATCGTCCCGTAGCGACCGGTTACCACTCCTGGGCCGCTCACTTTAGCCTCTGAGTGAAACTCTTCAATGCCTGAAGACGTCACGATGGGAACCTCGCCTGGTAGCCTTAAGCGATGAGGCAGATCGAAGCCGCGCTGTAGCGTCACGATGTTTCCCAGGCGATCGATTTTCCAAGGCAAACTCACGATGCGAACCCCATCTTCTCAAGTTGCCGGTTCACCCGCGCCTCCAGTTCCGCCACGCGCTTAGTCAAGCGCGGCAGTGGCACCTCATACCTCGCCGCCAGTTCCTTGACCCGCGCGGTGAGCTGCTGGCTCAGACGGTCCATCTCACCGTGCACTGCCGCGTCCAATGTGGCGAGCCATTTGTCGTCCACCACCAACGCCTGCACTTCTGCCTCGGTAAGTTTGGGGTACTGGGAATAGGCCGCCCCATCCAGCGCGGCATCAGCTTCTTTCACCCGCTTCTTCAACGCCGACTCTTCGGCAGCCAGCTTCAGCCAGTCCAGCAGCACGCGCAGTTCGTCACTGATGGCGTCATCGGGTTCGTTGGCTGCTGTAACCCCACGTTTTCCAAGCTTGGCAGCCTTGATCTCGACCTTGAGTTCGTCTTCGATCTCGCGCAGCCGGTCCTTCACCGCCACCGCGTTGATCTTGTCGAAGCTGCCGAAGGCTGCGTCCTCCTCGCCGTGCTCTTCTTCCAGTTCAGCGAGCTTGGCGCTCACGCCTTCCTGCTCGGCCTGCAGGGCATCCAGCACGGCCTGCTCTTTGGCGAAGTAGCGTGCCACGATAAGCGCCTTGGGCACCAAGTCGCAGGCCCATCCCTTGTCTTTCTGCCGGCCCTTTTTGTCGGTTTCGATGACACGGTAGGTCTGGGCCTTCCAACCATCGGACGCGATCAGGTAGCAGTCGTCCTGCATCGTCCGCGCCCAGTAGTCCATCAGGTGCTGATAGACGGCGTAGGCATCGATCAGCGGCTGGCCCTGATAGTGGGCGAGCAAGCTTTCGGAGAGTTCGGTAATCACCTGTTTCGGCTTACAGCCAGGGTGCAGGGCCTTGAGCGCTTTCGTCTGCACGCTGCGCCAGTCGGCGAAATGCGCGTTCATCCGGTCGATGAAACCTGCAAACTGGGGATGCCCGTGAATAGTGGCCTTGATCGCGGCTTTTTCCACGGCCAGATCCAGATAACCGGGGCGGTTGGGCTTGAACAACGCGCGTTCGAGTTGCGGGCACACGGCCCAGTAGCGGCTAACCAGGCTATCGGGCGCGGTCACGTCGGCTTCGGGAATACCGCCGCGCAGATGGCCTTCGATGTCCTGCCGGTCTTCGGGCACCTGGCTTTCGATGTAACGCGCCAGGTTGAGGTTGTGCTCGTTCTTCTCGATCTCTTCCAGGCTGACCTGCCGGGCATAACGCGGCACTGTCTGGCGGCGCTGGAAAGCATCGACGATGCGGTGGAGGTCGCGCTCGCGCAGGCGGTTTTTAGGCCCGTCTTTCATGAAACCCTGGCTTGCGTCGATTATGAAGATGCCGGCACCAGCGGCCACGCGCTCGGCGGCGCGTGACTTGTCGATGACGACGATGCAGGCGGGGATGCCGGTGCCGTAGAACAGGTTGGCCGGCAGGCCGATGACAGCTTCGATGTAGCCCTTGCGAATCAGCGCGCGACGGATGTCGGCCTCGGCATTGCCGCGGAACAGCACGCCGTGCGGCAGGATGCACGCTGCACGGCCAGTGCTTTTGAGCGAGCGCACGATGTGCAGCAGATAGGCGTAGTCGCCCTGCTTGGCCGGCGGCACACCGAAGGCCTCGAAGCGCTGCCAGGGGTCGTATAGCGGGTCGACGCCCGTGCTCCAGCGCTTGTCGGAAAACGGCGGATTGGCCACCACGTAATCGAAAACTTTGAGGCTTTCGTTTCCAGCCTTGCCTTCGCGGAACTTGGGGTCAGCCAGGGTGTTGCCCTGCCTGATCTCTGCCGTGGGATTGTCGTGCAGGATCATGTTCATGCGCGCCAGGCCGCTGGTAGCGGAATCTTTCTCCTGCCCGTAGAGCGTGAGCTTGCTGTGTGCAGCGTCGGCCACCTTGAGCAGCAGCGAGCCCGAGCCGCAGGTCGGGTCGTACACGGTGGTGTCGGGCGTGGTCTTCACGCTGCCGATGCCTAGTACCTGAGCAATCACGCGGCTGACCTCGGCCGGCGTGTAGAACTGTCCCTTGCTCTTGCCACTCTCGGTGGCAAAGTGCTGCATCAGGTATTCGTAGGCATCGCCGAGGATATCGTCGCCGTCGGCACGGTTCTTCGAGAAATCCAGCGCCTTGCTCTCGAAAATGGCTACGAGGTCGGTTAGCCGATCCACCATCTCCTTGCCGGTACCGAGCTTGGTGGCGTCGTTGAAGTCCGGAAAATCGGACAGCGAGAGCTGCTCGTTTTCTTTGACCAGCGGGGCGATGATCTTCTTGTTGATCTTGTCGCCGATCTCTTTGTCGCCCTTGAGCCCCACCATGTCGGCGAAACTCGCGCCGGACGGGATAGTGAGAGGTTGGTACGGCTTGCCAGCGTACTTGTCACTGACGTACTTGATGAACAGCAGCACCAATACGTAGTCCTTGTACTGGCTGGCGTCCATGCCGCCGCGCAGAGCATCACAGCTCTGCCACAGCGATGAATAGAGTTCAGATTTCTTAAGAGCCATCAATTCTTTCCACAGCAGAAGACGAGCGCATGTGCGACTCTCTTAGCGTTAGTCGCCACCAGGCATACGATCACTTGAGGGGCCGTCCCGCCGACACGCGCGAAACCTTGCCTCCCCTTGCGCCACTCGTTCCCTTAAAGCGCGATTCGGAGCCAACCGACAGGCTGTCGCTACCTCGCCCCCTTTTTGGCAAGTTCGCATCTTGAACCTGCCTTCCCAAGGGGTCGTCCATCACCAGCAGATCCAGGTCACCATCGACCCCTAGTACCTGCATGACCGCCAGGTACGCCCCTATTGTCACTCCGGCATTACCTCTCTCAAGATTGCGCAGCGTTACTGCCGTCATTCCTGAGCGCTCCGCAAGATGTTTGGCGGTAAGGCGCCGCCGCAGCCGCGCCATACGCAAACGCTCGCCGAATTGCTGAATACGCAATTCGGCGACCTGTCCCAGAGCGGTAACTTTTTTGGCCATGGATGAAATTATTGCACGGCCATTGACGAAATAGAGAAAGAATAATATCTCTTTTCGATAGGGCTACGGGAGGCCTAGCTACCGCGCCCCCTTCCGAAACCCCCGATCCCCCGCCATGAACGTCTCGAGCATGTGCGGGATCAGCGTCGCCGCATCGACCGTCTTGCCGTAGGTCTGCGCGTGTAGCGCGGCATAGCGATCCAGTTCGGCTTTCAGGCTGGCCGGACATGCGAAGGTTAGCTTGATGCTCTCGGTCTTGGGCAGCGGCCCGAGCCGCAGCTTGCGCGTCGTGCTCATCGTGATGTCTCCCGGTTGAAGAACAGCGGTTGGTACGGCCGCAGCACTAGATCGCGGTTGACGATGATGCGAACCGGCAGGCCCGGCCGTTCGGTCAAGGTCGGCTGGATGTTTAGGTTGCGCCGGGTCATCTCTTGACCCGCCTGGTTCACGCTGTCCTGCAAGCTGTCTCGCCCAGCGATGATGACGCGATCGCCGTTCTGGCGGTTCTCGGGTGCGGCCAGTTCGGCGCCAACGCCCAATAGCGTGGTCAGCGCCGCACCGGCAAAGATGCGATCCCAATGCCAATCGACACCATCCTCCAGGCCGGCGTAGCCGGCCGGATCGGTGCCGGCTAGGTTGTCCAGGGTGAGCGAAGACGTGTCCGGCAGGATGACGCGATTCCACACCACCTGGACGCGGCTCTGCCCATAGGCGACCTGGCTGTTGTACTTGCCGAAGATGCGCGACCCTTGTGGGATCAGCAGATAGCGGCCGGTCGCCGTGTCATACACCGGCTCCGTCACCGTGCCGATCACGTCGCCCGGCAGGTCGGACTTGATACCTGTCACCAGCGCCGCCGCGATCACCGTCCCGGCCATCACCTGATACGGCGAGGTCGGCATTTGCAGGTTGCCGGAATTACGGGTTTCCGTGGTTCCGGTTTGCTGGAACGCCTCTTTCTGGTCCTGCCGGTTCTGCACAGCCGTCGGGTCGGCAGGCTGTGGCGCAGTCGAGGCCGGCCCGGCGGCCTGCGGGTCGAAGCCCGCTAGGCCGAGAGCCGGGGCGGCCGAAGCGGTCTGCGCCGGCGCAGCCGCAGCCTCAGCCCGCTGGTTGCTTGAGCGGAAGAACACCGACGATCCCGCGGCCGCTTCCGCCTCCTTACGCAGCGCATCGCGCTCGGCAGCCGCCGCATCCTGGCCAGGTGACGTGTAGCTGGCTACTGCCGGCTGCTGCGACTTCACGATGGCCGGCCCCAAGTCGCCAGGCAACGGCGGCCCGAGCTCCGGCACCTTCGGCGGCAGCTTGGAGTAGTCGGCGGGAAGCTGGTCGAGCCCTTCGGAGCGCGAGACGCGATCGACATTGTAAAGCTCGGCCGGTTCATTGCCGCCGCGCCGATGCGTCGGCTGCAACGACCACATCGTTGCGCCCAGCACGGCGACGCCCAGGCCGCCGGTCAACAGCGCCAGCGTGCGTCGATTCAGGCGCGTGACCGGCCGTGGCTGTGCCCGCAGAGCCACATTCTCCGGCGCGATCTTCGGCGCGGCATCAGGGATGGGCACGTCCGGGGTTTCGTCCTGGCTCATGGTCAGTTCCCCCGCGTGGCATCTGTGCGCTCAATACGGACCACGTCGCCCTTGTCACCGCCCAGGCGCAGTTCGGCCGCGCCGAACAGTCGATCCACGATGTAGTACGGCGAGCGGAAGCGGTAGTTCACCAGTTGCCCGTCACCCTGCGCGCCAATGACGAACAACGGCGGCAGCTCGCCTTGTGCGATGCCCGGCGGAAACTGGACATAGACCTTCTCGCCATCGTCAAAGGCGCGCAGCGGCTTCCACGGCGGGTTGCTGCCGCTGACCGCGTAGCGAAAGCGGATCTTCTCCAGCGACAGACCGGTATCGACCGGCGCGGCGGCTTGGGCGGCCCGATCCTGACGCTGCAACGCGAGCATCTGGTCTTTCGGGTACTCCCACGACACCGACGCCATCCATGCCTTGTCCGTCGAGGTCAGCTCGATCAGGTAGGTGCGCCGGCTAGTGGTGATGACCAGGTTCGTCTTGAGGCCCGAGCGAATGGGCTTCACCAGCACGCTCACGTGTAGCGCGTTGCCGGCACCGCTGGACGTGTCGCCGACGATCCAGCGCACGGTGTCGCCAGCGGCGACCGTCACCAGTTCCTCGCCGGGCTGGAGCGAAATCACGGTCACGCGCCCCGGTGCGGCATAGACCTGATACAGCGCGCCATCGGTGAAGGGCCAGACTTGGATCGCGTTGACGTAGCCCTCGCGCGTGGGCGCTATGCGCGCCTCGGTGTTGGCGCGCGACACGCGCACGGTTTCGTCAGCCGGCTCCGGCACGGGCTTGGCCTCGTCCGCCTCAGGGAGCGGCTTCATCTGCGCGGGCATCGGCGGCACCTTCGGCACCTCCACCACTTCGACCGGCTTGGGCGGTTCGGGCAGCGGCTGCGCCTGCACCGGCTCATCGAGCGAGATGCGCGGCGGCGGCATACCCTGCGAGGCGCAGCCCGACAGGACTGCCACGGTCAGAACGGAAACGTAGATACGGAAATGCGGGTTCATGGCTTGGCTCCTTCGGACGCATCGAGTTCGCGGCTCCACGACAGGCCGTTGGCGTAGATGCCCAGCGGGTTCTTGCGCAGGCGTTGCTCGGTGCGCGGGGTTTGCAAGACGATGGACACCACGGCGTTCCAGCGTTCGGTGCCAGCCGGTGCGCCGTTGACGAATCGCTGCTCGGTCCAGCGCACGTTGAACGACGAGTCGCTGGCGCGAACGACGCTGGTGATCTGCACCGTCACCGACTCCTTGCCGACGCGGGCGAACGGATCGTTCTTGCTGGCGTAGTCGTTGAGCACGGCCGCGCCGCGGTCGGTGGTGTAGTCGTAGGCGTTGAGCCAGTTCTGCCGCACCACGATCGGGTCGATGGAGAGCGAGCGAACGAGCGTGATGAAGTTCGCCAGGTGGTAGGCGATCTGCGCATCGGCGGGCCGGTACGGTGTGGCGGCTTCGCCGACCGCGCGCACCTGGCCGGTTTTATCCACTTCCACCACGTAAGGCGTGACGATGGACTGCGCCGAGCGCCAGACCAGGCCGCCAGCCATCAGCAGCGCGAGCACGAGGCAGCCGAAGGCCATCAACCGCCAGTTCTTCGCCTGCACGCGGGCCGAGCCGATGCGCTCGTCCCACACCTGCGCGGCGGCTTGATACGGAGTGGCAGGCTGCGGCGTGTCGGCGTAGCGCACCTGAGGTCGCTTGAATCGCATGGTTGGTTCTCCTCAAGAATCGCTCATTCGTCTGATTGGCCCAGGCTTGGGCCTTGTGCCGAGCCGCCGCCATCGCCACCGCGCAACGTGTGCGCAGCGGTGGTCGCGGCATGGCTGATCTGCTGGCGGCGATGCAGCCGCTTGGCCCAGGCGGGTTGCGATTGGTCGGTGGTGTTGGCGGCGGCTTCACCGGATGCAGCAGCACCGGGCGCTGCACCACCGCTACCGGATGCGGCGCTGTCCGCGCCGTCCGAACGGAAAGCGGCGGCAGCACGTTGGCCGAAGGCGCGCGCGCCATCGGCGGCCTTTTGGCCGACTGCCTGTGCGCCGGTCTTGGCGACGTTGCCCAGGCCCGCCATCGCGCCTTTCGCACCGCCGCCGGCTGCGGCAGAACCGGCCTGGAATGCCGAGCCAGCACTGCCCGCCGTGGATGCCGCCATGCGCGCGCCCTTGCCGAGCGCACTGGCGGCGGCTGGCGCAATACGCGCCCCAGCCACGACCGCACCGCCGACGCCCGTAGCTGCCGCGCCGATAGCGACAGCGGTGCCGGCTGCGCCCACGGCGGCACCGGCCATCGCGCCCGCGCCGAGCTGCGGTGCGCCGGACACGAGGCCCGTCGCGATGCCCGGCCCGTAGATGCCAAGCGCGAGCAACGCGAGTGAGGCCAGCATCACGACCAGCGCATGGTCGATGGACGGCTCGGCCGGCGTCGTCGGGAACTCCGCGAACAGGCCCGTGCCGATGCCGACGATGACGGCCAGCACCAGTACCTTGATGCCCGCCGACACCACATTGCCGAGCACTTTTTCGGCAAGGAACGCGGTCTTGTTCCAGAGCGCGAACGGCACCAGCACGAAGCCGGCGAGCGTGGTCAGCTTGAACTCGATGAGCGTGATGAAAAGCTGCACCGCCAGCACGAAGAAGCAGACGATGACGGTCAGCCAGGCGAGGAACATCACGACGATGGGCGTGATGTTGATGAACACCTCGGGGAAGCCGGCCATGTCGCTGATCTGTTCGAGGATCGGCATACCGGCGTCGATGCCGGTCTTGGCGAGATGCCCCGGTTGCAGGAACGTCTCCATGCTCACGGCCGAGCCGGTGGCCGTCAGGCCCAGGCCGGCGAACGAGCGAAAAACGACGCCGGACAGTATGTTGAAGTTGCCGATGATGTAGGCGAAGGCGCCGACGTAGAGCACCTTGCGGATGAGCTTCGCCATCACGTCTTCACCCTGGCCGGTGGCGTGCCCCAGTGCCCAATAGAGGCCGGCCAGCGTCATGTCGATGACCACCAGCGTCGCGGTCAGAAATCCCACTTCACCGCGCAACAGACCCAAGCCCGAGTCGATGTACGTCGAGAAGACGTTGAGGAAATGGTCAATGATCGAAACGTCGTTCATGGCCGTTGCTCCGTCGATTCGCTGGGGCCGTCGAAGCTGGCCGGAATGGGCGGCAGGTCGGCGAGCGTCTGGTATTCGTCAGGCTGGGCCTGCCCGGAGAGGAAGCGGCGCAGGTCGGCTTCCGCGACCCGCGCGCAGAACGCCGCGTCATGCTCACCACGCCGGCATTGCGCGCGCAGCGCATGCAGCCGCCCCGGGTCGGCGGCCAGCACATCGACCGACAGCGCCTGCGGCCGGTCGCAACCGGCCAGCAGGCACGCGAAGGTGAACAAAGCGGGAGCGCGTTTCATGGCCGTGTCCGTCAGTTGCCGTAGAAGTTCACGGTCTGCGGCGTGTACGGTGTGCCGGTGCCGAGGAACCGTTGCGTGATGACGCGGCCCTGTTCGACGGCGGCAGCCTGCCGCGCTAGTTCCAGTGCCGTTGCGCGCCCCTGCGTGAGCTGGAGCTGCTGCGTCTGGATCGACTGCTTGGCCTGCAAGGCCAGAAGCTGATTGGTCGCCTGCTGGGCCTGCAAGGCGCCGGTGGCCGATTGGCTCTGGCTCACGAGATCGGTCAGCACGCCTTCGTCGCTGGTCACGTTCTGCGATACCTGCGCCTGCATCTGCATCGTGGTCTGCAAGCCGTTGAGCGTGTTCTGCCAACGCTGATGTGCGTCCTGGTACATCTGATTGCCGCTCACGGTTGCTGCGTACTGCTGCGGGTACAACTGCGCGAACTGCTGATCCATGCTCTGCACCTGGAACGCCAGCCCTTGTGCCTGCGTGATGAGCTGCTGCGTGGTCGCCAGGTTCGTACGCAACTGGCTGACCACGTTGAACGGCAGGCTCTCCAAGTTGCGAGCCTGATTTATCAGCGACTGCGCCTGGTTCTGGAGTTGCCTGACCTGGTTGTTGATCTGTTCCAGCGTGCGCGCGGCCGTCATCGTGTTCTGCACGAGGTTGGTCGCGTCGATGACGGCCCATTGAGCGTGTGCGGCCGGCATGACGCCGACGAACGCCGCGACAGCAAGGGCAAGCAGGCGAATTTTCACGGCGAAACCTCCAGCGGTTGAGGAGCGAGGAAGGACGCGGCGGATGGCGCGGACGGCAACAGGTCGGCCGCCCAATCGAGGCCGCGATGACGCAGCCACGCGCCGGCGAAGCCGGGAGTGCCGGCTTGCGTCAGCACACGGTCGATGTCGCGTTGGTCTTGCGGTGTGGATGCGCCAGCGAACGCGAGCGTGACCGGCCCCAGGTCGAGGTCGAACAGGCGATTGCCTGCGCGGGATTGGTAGTAGTAATCGCGCTTGGGCTGTGCGGTGGCGACGATTTCGATTTGGCGGCTGTTGAGGCCGAAGCCTTCGTAGATCGTCCGAATCTGCGGCTCGGTCGCCTGCGGGTTCGGCAAGAAGATGCGACTGGCGCAGCTCTCGATGATCGCGGGCGCGATGCTCGAATCCTTGATGTCGGCGAGCGACTGCGTGGCGAAGATGACGCTGACGTTCTTCTTGCGCAGCGTCTTGAGCCACTGGCGGATGCGCGCGGCGAACACCGGGTCATCGAGGAACAGCCAGGATTCGTCGAGGATCAGCAGCGTCGGCGCACCATCGAACCACTCATCGAAGCGCGCGAACAGATAGCCCAGCACGGCCAGAACGGCGGCCTTGCTGTGCATCAGTTCCTCCATCTCGAAACACTGCACGTCGGCGGAACCGAGCCGGTCGTGATCGGCGTCGAGCAGCTTGCCGTGCGCGCCACCGAGCACATAGGGCGCGAGCGCCTGCCGAAGCGCGTTCGATTGCAGCAGTACCGACAGGCCGGTGAGCGTGCGCTGTTCGAGCGGCGCGCCGGCAAGGCTACCGAGCGCCGACCAGATGGATGCCTTCTCGTCCGGGCCGATGGCGATGCCTTCGTGCAGCAATCGGCCTTCGACCCATTCGGCCGCCCAGGTGCGATAGCTCTCCTGATCGATACGTGCGAGCGGCTGAAACGCGATCGCGCCATCAGCGCCGAGGTCGTAATACTCACCATCCAGGCCCAGCGCCGTCGCCCGCATCGAGCGGCCCATGTCGAAGGCGAAGATGCGCGAGCCGGGATAGCGGCGGAACTGCATCGCCAGCGTGGCGAGCAGGACGGACTTGCCCATGCCGGTCGGGCCGGCAATCAGTGTGTGTCCCACGTCGCCGATGTGCGTCACCAGCCGGAACGGCGTGGCGCCTTCGGTGCGGGTAACGATCAGCGGCGGGCCGCCGAGATGCTCGTTCTTCTCCGGCCCGGCCCATACCGCCGACACCGGCATCAGGTGCGCGAGGTTCAGCGTCGAGACGATGGGCTGGCGCACGTTGGCGTAGGCATTGCCCGGCACCGACGACAGCCACGCCTCCACCGAATTGAGGGTTTCGGGGATCGTCACGAAGCCGCGGCTCTGAATCACGCGCTCCACCATGCGCAGCTTTTCGTCGGCTGTATCGGCGTCGGTATCGAGCACGGTCACGGTTGCGGTGACGAAACCGAAGGCGACCTGATCGCTACCGAGTTCCTGCATCGCGGCGTCCGCATCGGCCGACTTGTTGCTGGCGTCGGTATCGACCAGCGGGCTTTCCTGCTGGAAGATCGTTTCGCGCAGCAAGGCGAGCACGTTCTTGCGCTTGGCGAACCACTGGCGGCGCAGGCGGCCCAACTCCTTCTCGGCCTCGGCTTTGTCGAGGCAAAGGAACCGGGTTGACCAGCGGTAGGCGAAACCGAGCCGGTTGAGGTCGTCCAGAATCCCCGGCCAGGTCGAGGTCGGGAACCCGCGCACCGTGACGACGCGCAGGTGCTGGTCGCCCAGCATCGGCGCGAGGCCACCGACCAGCGGCATGTCGGCCAGCAGTGCGTCGAGATGGAATGGCACTTCCGGCACACCGATGCGGTAGCGCCGTGTCGAGACGGTCGCGTGCAGGTAGGTCAGCGTTTCGGCGTCATCGAGCCAGTCGATTTCCGGCATCACGCCGTCGAGCAGATCGAAGACACGCGCGGTTTCCGCGACGAACGCGGTCAGGCGTTCGCGCCAGTTCACGCCGGACGTAGGCGTGTTTTCGTACAGCAGTTTTGCGGCGCGTGCGCGCGATTCCTCCGGTGGCAGGTATTGCAGCGTGAGGTGATAGCCGCTCTCGAAGTGGTTGCTCGATTCCTCGAAGGTCGCTCGGCGTTCCTCGTCCACCAGCCAGGACAGCGGTTCGGGAAAATCCGAGTGCGGATAGTCCGCCGCCGGCCGGCGTTCGGCTTCGACGAACAGCGCCCAGCCAGCACCGAGCCGACGCAGCGCGTTGTTCAAGCGCGCAGTAGTAGCGATCAGTTCGCCTTGCGTCGCGCTGTCCAGATCAGGGCCACGGAATCGCGCCGTGCGCTGGAAACTGCCGTCCTTGTTCAAGACGACACCCGGCGCGACGAGGCCGGCCCACGGCAGCCAGTCCGCAAGCAGCGCGGGACGATGGCGGTATTCGGCGAGGTTGAGCATCGCGGCGTTCTCCCGTCACACGTCCAGCAGTGGTTTGTGCCGGAGGTGTCGGGCGAACACCTGCATGAACTGCGCGTCCACGCGCGCGCCCCACATGGCAAGCGAATGGCCGACGATCCAGAGCGCGACACCGGGAATCCAGAGTTGCAGGCCAAGCCCGACCGCACCGGAGAGAGTGCCGTTGGCAATCGCTACGGTGCGCGGTGCGCCGCCCATCAGAATCGGCTCGGTCAGCGAGCGATGCAGTGGCACCTCGAAGCCCGGAAGATCATTGGCCGTGCTCATACGACGGCCCCGCCGGAGAAGCTGAAGAACGAGAGGAAGAAGCTCGATGCGGCGAACGCGATGGACAGGCCGAACACGATCTGGATGAGCTTGCGAAAGCCGCCGCTGGTATCGCCGAAGGCCAGTGCCAGGCCGGTCGAAATGATGATGAGCACCGCAACGATCTTGGCGACCGGCCCCTGGATCGAATCGAGGATGGATTGCAGCGGCGTTTCCCACGGCATCGACGAACCGGACGCCTTCGCCGTGCCGGCCGCCATCACCATGACGGCGGCCGACAGCAGGCCGTGGTGCGCCGGCGCGGCCAGACGGCGCAGGCGCGCGAGGATGGAAACCGGATTTACGGAAAAACGGAAAGCAGCGGCGTGCATCTGCATCATGGCAGTTCTCCAGCGTGGTCAGGGGATGGGAAAGACAGCGGCAGCTCGGGATGTGGCAGCGGCTCCAGTGCGTCCGCGAGGCGGTAGCCCATGCCATCGAAACCGACGACGCGGGCGATGCTCTCGATGCGGCGCTTGCGGCCGCGGCCGGCGATGTGGATGACGACGTTGACTGCCTCGGCGATGAGCGCACGCGGCGGATTCACGGCCACTTCGAGAATCAGTTGTTCGAGGCGCAGCAGCGCGCCCACGGCCGAGCCGGCGTGAATCGTGGCGATGCCGCCGGGGTGGCCCGTGCCCCACACCTTGATGAGATCCAGCGCCTCGCCGCCACGCACCTCGCCGACGATCACGCGGTCGGGGCGCAGGCGCATCGTGGCGCGCACCAGCTCGGTCATCGACACGACGCCGACGCGGGTGCGCAGCGGTACGTGATCGCGTGCCGCGCATTGCAGTTCGACGGTGTCTTCGAGTACCAGCACGCGGTCGCCCGTGGCGGCGATTTCCGCGAGCAAGGCATTGGCGAGCGTGGTCTTGCCGGTGCTGGTGCCGCCAGCGATGAGAATGTTCTGCCGGTCGCGCACAGCGGCGCACAGGAACGTGGCCTGTTCGGCGGTCATCATTCCGTCGGCGACGTAGCGATCCAGCGGAATGACGCCGACCGCGCGCTTGCGTAGCGCGAAGGCCGGGCCAGGAGCCGCCGGCGGCAGGATGCCCTCGAAGCGTTCGCCGGTTTCCGGCAGTTCGGCGGTCAGGAGCGGCCGGCCGTGATGCACTTCCGCGCCGACATGGGCCGCGACCAGGCGGATGATGCGTTCGCCGTCTTCTTCCGACAGTTCCGCGCCCATCGGCGCGCGGCCGGTGGACAACCGATCCACCCATAGGGAGTGGTCGGGGTTGAGCATGATTTCCACCACGTCCGGGTCTTCGAGCGCGGCGGCGATCAGCGGCCCCATCGCCGTGCGCAACATGCGGATGCGTCGGTCGAGCGACGTGGCTACAAAGGACTGCGGCACGGCGCTCATGAAGCACGCTCCTGCGCTTCGGCCAGTGCCGCCGCGTCATCGAGCCGCGCAGGGTCGGGGTTCAGTTCTTCCACCACGTCGCGCACCAAGCTGCGCCCGCGCATCAGGTGGCGGCCGAGCTGTTCGACGAACTGTTCGAAGCGCGCCTTGCCCTGTGCGCGGGCCGCTTCCTGATGGGCTTCGGGAACCGGCGTGCTGACCGTCAGGAAGTAGCGAACAAATAGCGCCAGCGTTTCGATCTCGATGTTCTGGTCGCGCTCCAGCCGCTCGAACTGGCGCGTCAGCCGGTCGAGGCGCCTGGCAATCGCCGCCTCGCGCTGGTCGCCGGCGTCGGGCGACAGCCAGGATGCGAGCGCCGCCGCGACGATGCTGGATTTCGAGACACCTTTCTTCGTCGCTAGCTCATCGAGGCGCTTGGCGTGCTCGCGCGGAATGAACAGGTTGAGGCGGTACTGGCTCATAGCTCGATCCCATCTTGTTGGTCGAGGGACGCCAGCCGGGCCGTGCGTTGCATGGCCGGGTCGAGCTGGCGGGGAAGCGGCAACGGCAGGTCGTCGTCATCGAGCAGCGCCAGGTCGTTGTCGGCCGGTTGCGGTTCGGGGCTGTATTCGGCGACTTCGGAAAGTTCTGGTTGCCGGCGCGGGCCGCCGTCGTCGGTGCAGGCATCGCCGCCCGCGAAGCCGACAGCAGCGGGCGCGACCGGAGCGGCTGGAATCGCCAGCCCACTCCAGTCGTCGGGCCGCGATGGTGGCGTATCCACATAGCGCCCAGCGACGAGCGCGGGCGGCGGCAGCACGCGGCGCTTGAAATTGGCGTCGGTGTAGTAGCGCAGCTTCTTCGCCTTGATCGGCGCGACGCTGGACACCATCACCACTTCGTCGTCGGGCGGGAGCTGCATCACTTCGCCCGGCGTCAGCAGCGGGCGTGCGGTTTCCTGACGCGACACCATCAGGTGTCCGAGCCACGGCGCGAGCCGGTGCCCAGCGTAGTTGCGCTGTGCGCGCAGTTCGGTCGCGGTGCCGAGCGTTTCGGAGATGCGCTTGGCGGTGCGTTCGTCGTTGGTGGCGAACGTCACGCGCACATGGCAGTTGTCGAGGATGGAATGGTTCTGGCCGTAGGCTTTGTCGATCTGGTTGAGCGACTGCGCGATGAGGAAGCTGCGGATGCCATAGCCGGCCATGAACGCCAGCGCCGTCTCGAAGAAATCGAGCCGGCCCAGCGCCGGGAATTCGTCGAGCATCAACAGCAGCTTGTGGCGACGTGCGATGCCATCGCTGCCGTCGAGCGATTCGGTCAGACGCCGACCAATCTGGTTGAGGATCAAGCGCACCAGTGGCTTCGTGCGGCTGATGTCCGAAGGTGGCACGACGAGGTACAGCGAGACGGGATGCTCGGACGCAATCAGGTCAGCGATGCGCCAGTCGCAGCGCGAGGTGACTTCCGCCACCGTGGGATCGCGGTACAGGCCGAGGAACGACATGGCCGTGGACAGCACGCCCGAACGCTCGTTGTCCGATTTGTTGAGCACTTCGCGCGCGGCGGAGGCGACAACAGGATGGGGCGTATCGCCGAGATGCCGCGTCGTCATCATTCGGTGCAGCGTCAGCTCGAACGGACACGCCGGATCGGACAGGAAGTTGGCGACGCCGCGCAGCGTCTTGTCCTCGCCCGCATAAAGCACATGCAGGATCGCTCCGACCAGCAGCGCGTGCGAAGTCTTCTCCCAATGGTTGCGGCGTTCGAGCGCGCCTTCGGGATCGACGAGAATGTCTGCGATGTTCTGCACGTCGCGCACTTCATGCGCACCACGCCGGACTTCGAGCAGCGGGTTGTACGCGGCCGACTTCGGATCGGTCGGGTTGAACAGCAGACAGTGCGAGAAGCGCGAACGCCAGCCGGCGGTGATCTGCCAGTTCTCACCCTTGATGTCGTGGATGACGGCAGACGCCGGCCAGCTCAACAGCGTCGGCACCACGAGGCCAACGCCCTTGCCCGAGCGCGTCGGCGCGAAAGTCAGGACGTGTTCCGGGCCTTCATGCCGCAGGTATTGCCCGCGATGCAGGCCGAGGAACACGCCGGCCGGTTTATCGAGGCCGGCCTTGTGAATGTCGGCGACTTCTGCCCAGCGCGCCGAACCATAGGTCGTGACGAGCTTCGACTGCCGTGAACGCCACACCGACATGGTGATGGCGACCAGCACGGCCACCAGGCCGCCGCCTGCCGCGATGGCACCGCCTATGCTGAAGATGCGCGGCGCATAGCCGTCGTAGAGGAACCACCACCCGAACAGCCGCCACGGGTGATAGACCGGCGTGCCGAAGAAATCGAACCAGGGCGAGCCAAGGCGTAGCTGGAAGCCCAGGGCGGCGGCTGTCCATTGTGTGGCTGCCCACACGCCGGTGAACACGATACCGAATACGACGGCAATCTGCCCGAACAGCACGCCTTGACCCTGCATCTCGGCCTCCGCTTTCTCCTGCGCAACACGCGGCACAAAGGCGTGCCGTAGTTACGAGGATTGACGTCAGGTCAAGGGACGGTCAAAGACCGTTATCGGCAGAAATATCGAGAAAAAAGCAAGATTTCGCGCAGAGGCGAACAAAAGAAAAACGCCGTAAGCAAAGGCGCATTACGGCGTATCGAGTTAGGAAATCGAAGTTTCGTGCGCATCGGCAACAATCAGAACTTCGGTGCTTCCTTCGGTGGGTTGTAGGGCGTCTTGCCGTCCCCGAGGAAACGGCGGTTCGTCGCTTCGGCCACGCGATTGCAGAGTTCGTCACCGAGCTTGGCGCGATCTGTCTTGCACTGCTGGCGCAGTTCATTCAGGCGTTCGGGGTTGGCAGCGAGCGATTTCACCGTCTCGGTCGGTTGCGATGATGGCCCACAACCTGCGAGCACTACGGCGAGCAAAAGCGGCATGGTCTTGTTCATGGCTCGATCTCCTCCGTGGTATGAGGCTTGGGATACGTGATGCGTTTGCTGATGTCGGGCGATTCGATGTCGCCAACTCGATCCATGAAATGGTTCAGGGTCTCGGAAGGCTCTTCGTTCAGACGCAGCAGGTAGGTCATGAGCATCGGCGAGCGTCCCGCGAAGGGGCGGGCTACGATGCCCTGCTCGCGGTTGGTGGCGATCTGTGATGCGCCTGCCAGTCCCAAGGCAAAGCCCGCTGCCACCAGCGCCATCATCAAGTCGAAGGATGTGACCTGTTCGGCCACTAACGGCTCTCGATCCACTGCACGTAGCACGCGGGCTACCTGCCGCGCATGTCCTTCGCATACTATCGGATCGCACAACACCAGCGGATAACGCAACACCTCATCGAGTGGGATACGCTTGTGGGTCAACAGTGGATGCCGCGTCGGCACCGCAACCATCAGCGGATCAGACCAGACCGGCACCGCCAAGATTCCATCGCCAACCTCGTCGGACTGTGCCAGCCCCACGTCGTAGAGGTCGTCGTGTAGTCCCTTGATCTGTTGCGACAGCGGCACCTCGAACAGACGGATTTCAACCTCGGGCTCCTCCTGTCGGCACAACGCAAGCAAAGCCGACAAGCGCGAAGGGGTGATGCCGTCTGACAAAGCGATGCGCAACTGACCGTGGTAGCCATTGGCCGCCGCCCTCACGCTATCGCGAGCCTGCTGCAAGGCGGCAAAGATACGGGGCACGTGCTCAAGGAACAGCTTGCCGGCTCGGGTTAGCCGCGTGCTTCGCGTCGTGCGAACAAACAACTGCACACCAAGGTCTTCCTCCAGTTCTTTGATCGCGCGGGACAACGGCGACTGCTCGATATGCAGTTTCTCGGCGGCACGAGCGAAGTGCAGTTCTTCGGCTACGGCAAGGAAACAGCGGAGGTGCCGTAGTTCCATCATTTAACCTCCGCCCTGGCGGTCATTCGGTGTGCAACGCCCGATACAGGGCATCACCGGCCTCGCACAGGGCCGTTTCTGCTTCAGCTACATGCTCGGCCATCAAGGTAAAGTCGTGAATCTGGCCAGCCCAACGCTTGAGTCGAACAGGTACGCCGGCCTGTTCCAGCGCCTGGGCATAGGCTTCGCCTTCGTCGCGCAACACGTCGTACTCGGCGGTGAAGACGGTGGCCGGCGCGAGCGCGGTTAGATCGGTTTCGAGAAGGGGCGATGAGCGCGGGTCGCTTGCGAAGTCGGCGGCAGGCAAGTAGTGCCGCCAGAACCAGCGCATCATGTCCGCCGTCAGGAAATAGCCGTCTGCGAACGTGGAATACGAAGAAGCCTCTCGGCTCCCATCCGTAACCGGGAACAGCAATAGCTGATGGCGCAACGAAATGCCTTGGTAGCGTGCCCATTGCGCCACGACGGCCGCGAAGTTCGCGCCGGAGCTGTTTCCCGCCACGGCAAGCCGCGCGGCATCTGCACCGAAGGTGGCCGCATGCTGGATGACCCAACGCAGGCTATCTTGCGCGTCCTCCACGCCGGCCGGAAACGGTGCCTCTGGCGCCAGTCGGTAATCCACCGATGCCACAACGCTGCGTGAGCGGATTGCGAGGCTTCGGCACAGGCTATTCGTGGTATCCAGGTCGCCGATGCAGAAGCCTCCACCGTGGAAGAACACGGTGATCGGTGCGGGTTCAGACGTTGACGGGATGTACAGGCGCAAGCCGATTTTCCCGGAACGTACCGCGATGCATTGTTCCTCGATCCGCAGCGACTGCGTACCCGAGGGTGTAGCACTCGCTGGGATGGCAAAACATGAGCGCAATTCGGGCGCCGTGATGCGCGTGTAGTCGATATGCGGATCGACCCGATTCCGCTCATCAAGGAAGGCCTGGACTTGAGGATGCAATGGCATGGGGGCGCTCCTTATTCCGCTGCCACGGGGCCATCGAACCGCATGGCGGGCACGCCCCGCTGCCACAGCAATGCGAGAACGGCCAGCACCGCGATGCCCAGCCCGACCCAGGCCAAGCTGGACAGTCCCCAGCTCGCCAGCGCGGCCGCGCCCAGCATCGAACCCACCACTACGCCAGCATTGAAGGCGGCGATGTTCAAGCCGGAGGCCACATCGAGCGCCTGCGGCCGGTGCCGATGCGCGAGTGCCAGGATGCGCGACTGCAAGGGCGGAATGGCGCCGTAGGTCGTCAGTCCCAGCGCCATGACCAACACCACCATCGCCGGAAAGCTGGCCTGGCCGACACCGATCAAGGCCAGCACCGCAGCGATACCGACCAACAGCCAGAGCGAGGCGCGATCCATACCCAAGCGATCGGTCATCCGTCCGCCCACGACATTGCCGATCGCTGCACCCACGCCATAGGCCAGCAGCATCACGCTTGCACCTCGAATATCGGTGCGGGTGACTTGTAGAAGCAACGGCGTGATGAAGGTATAGAGCGCGAAAGAACCGGTGTAGGACAGCAGCGGCAAGCTGGCGCCGGCAAGCAACCGTCGATCGAATAGCACCGGCAACTGCCGCCAGCCCGTGCCTGCCACGTCCAGGTCCCCCGCACCGGCCGGCATCCACCAGGCCAACCCCAGCGCGCCGATGAGTCCGCAACCGGCGATCAAGGCGAAGATCCACTGCCATGGAAGCACGCTGCCCAGCCAGGTGCCCGCCGGAACGCCCAAGGCCATGGCCACCGTGACGCCGCCGAACACCAGGGCTAGTGCCGCACCGGCGCGTTGCGGCGCCACCAATCGCGTCGCCACGCTGGACGCCACCGCGAAGAACACCCCATGCGCCAGCCCCGATAGCAAGCGAGCCACTAACAGCAGCGGTAGATGCATGGCGCACGCCGCCAGCAGATTGCCTGCGGTGAACGCCAGCATGGCGACCAGCAGCAGCCGCTTGCGTGACCAACTGGCCGCCAGTGCGGTCAATACCGGGGCGCCGACTACAACGCCGAGTGCGTAGAAGGTCACGGCTAGGCCCGCTTGGGACACGCTGGCATGCAGATCGGCCGCCAGGGCTGATGCCAGACCGATGCTTATGAATTCGGTGAAGCCGATGGCGAAAGCGCAAAGCGTGAAGATGTAGATGACGACTGGCATCGGGAAACTCCAGAGTGCGGCCTATGGCGGGGGAACCGCCGCAGGCGCAGAAAGACAAGGCGATGAGCCTTCATTCTGAGCATCCCATTTATTTCCAGAAACGAGTAAATTGGAAGAACACTTATGGCGAAATGGATCAACTCATGCAGTTGCGCAATCTTGACGATCTCGCGGTCTTCCTGAAGGTCGTGGAATGCGAGGGGTTCTCGTCCGCCGCGCGGGCGCTGGACCTGGCCCCGGCCACGGTAAGCAAGCAGATTGCGCGGCTGGAACAAGCACTGGGCGCCCGCCTGTTCGAGCGCAACACGCGGCACTTGCGCATCACTGACGAAGGCCGCGCCGTCGCCGAGCGTGCCCGCCCGGCCTTGGCCTTGCTCGAAGAGGCCGCCGACGTGGCCCGGCAGGGCGCGCAGACGTTGACGGGCATATTGCGCGTGACGGCGCCGGTGCCCCTGGGAGTGCGTTACTTGGCGACGGTCATCGCGGCCTTCCGCGAGCGTCATCCCCGGCTGGGCTTCGATTTGCAGTTGAGCGACCATGTGGTCGATCTGTACGGCGGCGATATTGACCTGGCAGTGCGAGTCGGCCAGCTCGCCGACTCCCGGCTGGTCAGCCGCAAGCTGGCCGACAGTCGGCGCATTCTGGTGGCGGCGCCGGCCTATCTGCGAGACATGGGCGCTCCTTCGCATCCCCGCGAGTTGCATCAGCACCAATGCCTGCTGTTTGCCTATCCAGGCTTGCGACAGAACCGTTGGACGCTCAAGCACAGCGTCTGCGGCGGCAGAACCGAGGTGGCGGAAGTCATGGGCGACCTGCGCAGCGACAACGGCGATGCGCTGCGCGCCTGGAGCGTTGCCGGGATGGGGATTTCGCTGCGCGAGACCTGGGATGTCGCCGATGAACTGCGCAGCGGTGCCCTGATGCGCGTCCTGCCCGAATGGGCGGAACCTGCGACGCCCATCCAAGCAGTGCGCGTCCAGCGCGACCCTGTGCCGCGCCGGATCGGCGCTTTCGTGGAGTTCTTGGCCGAACAATGGCGGGAGGCGCCGTGGGATGCAGGACAGTGACGGTTGAAGCCAACGCTGGACGGCCGCCTGAGCGAAGTGAAGTTCCTCGCCTACGGCCCGAAAGCAACGCAGTTGACGAAGCTCCATCGCTATACCCTCATCCAGGCACTTCGGTGCGTTGAGCACAGTTCTCTCGCATCTGCCAGAGCATCCAGACGATTCCCAGGCCGACGGCCACCGCACCGACCCAAGCCGTGCTGGTTAGCCCCATCGCTTCCAGGCTGGCCCCGCCTAGCAGCGAACCCAGCGCGATGCCGCCATTGAAGCCGGCGATGTTCAGTCCAGCCGCCACCGCTGGCGCCTGCGGCGCGTGGATGTGCGACAGCCCGATCACCCGCGCCTGCAAGGCCGGCACCGCCGCATAGGTCAGAGCACCCAGCAGGCCCGTCAGCAACACCATCAATGGCAACGACGACGCCGATGCCCAAATCGCCAGCAGCACCACGGCCAAGCCCACCAGTACGAGCATCACTGCGAAGTCCGCACCCTTGCGGTCGGTCAGCCGCCCGCCCCATACATTGCCGATGGCGGCCATCACGCCGTAGCCCAGCATCAAAAGGCTCGCTGTGCTTGCACTGACGTTCGTCACTTGCAGCAGGATCGGCGAAATGTAGGTGTAGACCGCGAAGGACCCCGCATACGCCAACACGGTGATGCCGGCTCCGGCCAGCAGACGTGGATTGAACATGGCTTTCAGGCCATCCATCGCATTGGCCTGCGCAGAGGTATCGTTCCGATCTGTCGGCATCAGGGCCAGCAGGCCGACGAACCCAATGGCACCACTTGCGGCCACTGCCATGAAGATGACCTGCCAGCTCAACACGCTGCCCAGGTAGGTGCCGAGCGGTACGCCCAGCGCCAGTGCCAGCGTCAGGCCGCCGAACACCACAGCCACCGCCGCGCCGGCACGATGCCGGCCCGCCAATTGGGTTGCCACGCTGGATGCTACGGCGAGAAATACCCCATGCCCCAGCCCGGAGGCGAAGCGGGCCACAAGCATGGGCGTCAGTGCATCGGACAGGCTGACCACCGCATTGCCCAGCGTGAACAGCCCCATCGCCACCAGCAGCAGCCGCTTGCGCGGCCAGCGCGTGGCGAGCGCCGTCAGGCCCGGCGCACCGATCACAGCGCCCAGCGCATAGGCTGTGACCGCCGTGCCGACCTGCGCGACGCTGGCATGCAGGTGAGCGGAAATGGTGGACACCAGCCCGATGGTGACGAACTCGGTGAAGCCCAGGGCGAACGCGCAAAGCGCGAAGACATAGATGACGAAAGGCATGCGCTCTCTCATGGCTCAGGCCCGATCCACGGAAGCTGCCACCAGCAGCGGCAGCATCGCCTCGGCCACACCCTTGGCAGAAGCCGGGTTCTGGCCCGTCACCAGCCGCTCGCTCACGACCACCTGCGCCTGGAAGTTCGGCGCGGGCACATGCCGGGCACCGCGTTTCTGCAGGGCATCGGCCAATAGGAACGGCACCGTGTCGTACAGGCCGACCGCACGCTCCTCCTCGTTGGTGAAGGCCGACACGTCCTTACCCGCTACCAGATAGCCGCCATCGGACAACTTGAGGTTTACCAGCCCGGCCGGCCCGTGGCACACCGCCGCGACCACGCCGCCACGCTCGTAGATGAACGCCGCAATGGCCGCCAGTTCGGCGTTGTCCGGGAAGTCCCACATCGTCGCGTGGCCGCCGGCGTAGAAGATCGCGGCGTAGGCATCGGGATCGACCTGCGTGGGTGCCATGGTGTTCTCGGTGGCGCTTCTTAGCGTCGCATCGTTCCAGAACGCGGCATTGATCGGATCGTCCAGATCGAGTCCATCGACGTGCGTCTTGCCGCCCTTGGGGCTGACGAAATCGACCGCATGGCCGGCGTCGGCCAGCACCCGATGCGGATGCGTGACCTCGGACAGATAGAAACCGCTGGGCGCTGCATCGGCGGCGCCGGCCGGTCCCTTGCGGTCGTGGCTGGTCAAGACGAAAAGAATGCGTTGGGTCATCGGAGGCTCCTGCAAGCGAGTCGAGCACACCGCCGATCGCCTCCGGCGGAGGCGTGCGCGTTGCGGCATGCGAAGTAAGGAACCTCATTCTGGTGAATCCGGTATATCCTTTGAACGACCAAAATAGACAAACACTTTCCCCGGAATGACCCAAATGGCCCTGCGCAACCTCGATGACCTGGCGGTGTTCGTGCATGTGGTGGAGCGCCAAAGCTTTTCCGCCGCCGCACGCGACCTGCACCTCGCGCCCAAGACGGTCAGCAAGCAGATCGCCCGGCTGGAACAGGCGCTGGGCACCACGCTGTTCGAGCGCAACACCCGCAACCTGCGCATCACCGGCGAGGGCCGCGCCATCGCCGAGCGCGCGCGGGTGGCCCTGGCGGTGCTTGAAGAAGTACAGGAACTGGCGACCGGCGGCAGCCAGGAACTGAGCGGCATCATCCGCCTGACCGCGCCCATGCCGTTCGGGCGCAAGTTCGTGGCCCCGGCAATCCACGATTTCTGCCGCCTGCATCCCAGGGTCGGTTTCGACTTGCGCCTGTCCGATCAGGTGCAGGATCTGTATAGCGGCGACCTCGACCTGGCGATCCGCATGGGCGAGTTGGCCGATTCGCGTTTGGTGGCGCGGCGCGTGGCCGACAACCGGCGCATCCTGGCGGCGTCTCCCGCCTACCTGAAAGCGCATGGCAGTCCCGCGCAGCCGGAAGAACTGGAACGGCACAACTGCCTGGTGTTCGCCTATCCGGGCCTGCTGCAAAGCACCTGGCCGCTGCACAAGGGCCACCGGGAGAAGCCTGTCGCGGTCAGCGGTACGCTGTGCAGCGACAACGGCGACGTGCTACATGCGTGGTGCCTGACCGGGTTGGGTATCTCGCTGCGCGAGACCTGGGACATTCACGAGGAACTGCGCGACGGGAGGCTGGTGCGCGTGTTGCCAGAATGGGAAGCCACGCCCTCGAAGATCAGCATCGTGCGGGCGCGGCGCGAACCAGTGCCGCGCCGGCTGACGGCGTTCAGCGATTTTCTGTTCGACCGCTGGCAGGAGGCGCCGTGGGATCAATGACCTCATTCGCCGCAGCCGACGCATCGTAGGCATCTCGAACAGCCGCTAAGTTTCGTAGGAAATTTTGTAGGTCTTGCCTATCCGCTCGACATGTGCAAATCCGAGTTCGCCAAGGTGCATACCAGCGATAAGAATCTTATCCGAGCTAACAACATTCAATAGTTTGGATCGTGTTTCGGCGGAAAGAAGCGGATCTTGGTCGAATGCAATGGATACGTCGGGACGAGCAATCTGAATTTGGGGGAAATGAACGATATCCCCCCAAACCAGCAGGCTACGACCATCGGATTCGATGCGATAACCGGAATGTCCTGCGGTATGTCCTGGAAGGGGCATGGCATTAATGCCAGCGAGAACTTCGCTATCAGTAAACGTGCGCATCTTCTCCCGATACTGATCGAACACCTTCCGAGCAAACAGAAAGTTGCCACGAGCCCGCTCACTCGCTCGGCTGAGGTTGCCATCATCCTTCCAAAAAGAAACCTCACGCTGGTGGATGACTAACTCTGCATCGGGAAAGGCAGCTTCCCCTGACGAGTCAAGCAGCCCCCCAACATGGTCGGGATGTGCATGGGTCAGAAGAATGGTGTCAATGTCGGAGGGCTGCACACCAGCAAGTGCGAGATTCGCTATCAACTTTCCACCCCATTGCTTGAACCCACCAGCTCCCGCGTCGATGAGGATCGTGCGACCCCTTCCACGCACCAGGTAACAGTTGATGTGGATCGAGGATGGGTCGCTCACGCCTGCGTCCTGCTGCAACTTGGACGCCTCCATAGAATCGATATTGGAGAGAAGATCTAGACTTGCGGAAAGGTATCCGTCACTGATGGCCGTGATCGAAAACTCGCCGATCTGCTGGCCTGGAAATTTGATTTTGTTCATTGCGGCGCTCCTTGCGCGTCATCAGTTCCGCGCGTAGATGGCAGGGGCCGGATAGCCGAAGCAACGGATGCGCGCCGTTAGCCCCGTATGGCGCTTTATGGCCTCATCCAGTCGCGCCATGAAGGCGTCCATGACCGATGGCGTTCTGAGCGGTTCGAGGCGGTACTTGATTTCCGCGTAAGCAGGATGCCCGCGCCCCTTGCGAGCAGCGACATAGATGACATGCACGTTGTCCAGCGCAGCCTGGAGGACGTCCGTGCAAAGCCGAGTGCATCGTTCGGTGAGTTCCGCCAGATTCGCCTCGGGCGGCATCTTTTCCGCCTGGATGAAGATCGTCAGGTTAGGCATGTCGGTTCTGCCCCTGCGTCTGGGGCACTGCGCCATTGCCACTCGTCAATTGCGTAGTCATCGGGGCATAGAGATGCACGTCCTTCGGAAGGGTTTCCACACGGAGACTGATGGAGCTATCCAGCTTCGCCAGCCACCTGTTTTCAGGAAATTTCTCCAATGCGACGGCCCGCATCAGATCAGGCTTGAGCCCCATCTCGATGAGCAGCTCGGGACCGGCTGCGCTCACGATCAGATGGTCTCCTTCACCGATGGCAGGCGCGCGTTCAAGGCCGCCATAAAGATTGCGGTGCCAATCGGTGATGTGCTGCTGCCAGCGTGCGAAGTTGCCGCCACCTTTCTGGCGGTACTCATCGCCCTCAAGCACGGCCAGACCGTCGATCGAGTGCATGGCAAGGTAGACGGGGCAACCAGAGCTCAACGCTTTGAAGCGCTGCGAAGTATGGAATCCGCTCACTGAAATGAGCGCGGGCAGCTTTTCCAGGCTGTAGAAATCATTCCACTCTGCTTCGCTGGCTGGGTCGGCAAAGCTGCATTCGACGGTATAGATCATGGATCACTCGCTACCGGACCTCTTGTGCATCCGGCCCTCGTTGTTGACGTTCCATCATGTTATGGCTCTGGTCTCAGCGCATAAAACGATTTATCAGTATGCTTCAGTGACAAAAGATCAAGCTTGGCTGAATCGCCATACCCGAACCGAGAACGTTTATGCGAAGGAAGATTCCCAGCAGCACGGCACTGACGGCATTTGAGGCGGCTGCGCGCCACGGCAGCTTTGCGCGCGCGGCAGAGGAACTGTCTTTGACTGAAGGAGCCATCAGTCGCCAGATTGGCCGGCTGGAAGCCTTCCTTGGGGTCACGCTGTTCGAGCGGGTCGGCAATCGTGTACGCCTCCTGCCCAACGGGGAACGCTATGCGGCCCAAGTTCGGGAATCGCTTGACCGACTGGATCGGGACAGTCAGTACTTAATGGGGCAGCCGAACGATGGCGCGAGCCTGGACATCGCCACCATCCCGACGTTCGCGATGCGATGGCTCATTCCTCGCCTGGCACGATTCCAGCAAAAGCATCCGAACATCACTGTGCATCTTGCCGAGCGCATGGAACCCTTCGTCCTGGCCGGAAGTGGATTCGATGCCGCCATCCATTTCGAGCACCCAGCGTGGACGGGAATGCAGACTCACCAGCTTTTGCATGAAGTGCTGGTTCCGGTTTGCCATCCTGAACTTCTGACGGGACGCAAACGAAAAACCGCACTGGACGAATTACCGCGCCTGCACCGACGACAGAACCCCGAAGCTTGGCTTCAGTATTCCCAGGAGACGGGAACCCCGCTAACCAATCCTGCAATTGGAGCACGCTATGATCTCCATGGGATGTTGATAGAAGCCGCATTGGCTGGCCTCGGTGTTGCGCTAGTGCCGCGCCTCTACGTTGAAACCGAACTTGCGCTAGGAAATCTGGTGGCCCCGTGGCCAGAGGGGAAAACCATTTCCAAAACCTTCTGCCTCATCCTCCCCGAGCCCATCGGATTGAGCAGAGAGCCAATACAAGCGTTTGCTCAATGGCTACTCGACGAAGCGAAGCGGAACAACGGTTGACTCGTAGGAAATATCCTTTCTCTATTGTTATCAGATAGACGTGCCACGTTGCCGCCCAATCTCCCAAGACACACCGCCGCCGCGCACCGTCGCGGCAAGCTGCTGCCCGAGCCGCTGCTCTATCACCGGCCGCCACGGCACCAGGCTGAATCCCATACCATCGTCCAGCATTGCGTAGCGCCCGCTGGCGAGCATGACGGAGCGCCGGTAGATGCCGGCCACGCGCTGCCCGTCCGCTGTCGGGCGATGTTCCAGGCCGGTTTCGGCGGCAATGTCCTTGGCGACCTGCGCCAGCTCCCGATTGCGTAGCGTTCCCAGCAGGTTCCGGGCGAGAATCACGCGCTGTCCCCGCCGCTCGGCCAGCCCCTGCTCGGCGAGGAAGTCGGCGCGCTGCTGCATGGCCTGCTTGGCATCGCCGCCAAAGCCCAGGTCGCCCAATCCTCGGCCGCCTCCGATCAGTTGTTGGTCGAGCCAGGTCGCGCCGATCACCCGCGCCTGCCGCTCGATCGGCAGATGCGATTTCAGCTCCACGGTAACGCCGCCCAGCCGTTGTGCGTCGTACGGGCGGACACGTTCGGCCAAGTCGTCTGGCACCTTCCATAGCCCCTCGGCCACGCGCTCCACGATGCCGGCCCGGCGCAGGGCTTCCAGTCGCCGAACATGGGCCGCAACGACTTCCTGCGGGTCGCGTCCAGGCTTGGCCCGGCCCTGCTCGATCGCCAGGTGATGATCGGTGCGATACAAGCCATCGCTCGCCAGCGCGGCGATGTTCTTGTCGGCCGCCCGTACCTCGGCGGAACCGCGCACCTCCACCACCGAGCCTGCGGGGTAGTTCGCCGGCTCGTCGCGGACGTTGAGTACGACGTAATGGGCCTTGCCATCCACCCCGTCGATGACCAGATAGCCGCGGTCGTGCAGCTCGTCGGCCAGCCCCTTGGCGGCCACGCGGCCAACAATTGTGCGGCCGTCGTCGCCCGGCTCGAACACCGCCAGCTCGCGCGGCTGGCCGCTCATGGCGCGCTGCATGGTGCGGATGATGTCGCCACGCTCGCCCAAGGCGCGCAAAGTCTTCTCGGTGTCCGCATAAATGGCCCAGGTGCCGGGCTGCATCTCGTCGGCCAGGCCCAGGCGTTGCAAGCGTTGCAGACGGCCGATCAGCAACAGGCGCTGGCGTTGCAGCCGGGGTTCGTTGAAGCGTTCGATCTGCACCCGGCCATCGTCGCCAGCCTCGCGTTGCAGCGTGCGGTCGAGACTCGTCCACCGCTCCTGCTCAACCTCGCGCTGCATGGTCTGCTGGATCTCCAGTTCGGTGCGCGGCCCCAGCCATTCCGTCGCTAACTCGGCAGCGCGATGGCGAAAGCCGTGGGCGATGTAGTCGCCCGCGATGATGAGGTCTTTGCCGGTGTCGTCGCGTCCGCGCACGATCAGGTGGGTGTGCGGGTTGTCGGTGTTCCAGTGATCGACCGCCACCCAATCCAGTCGCGTGCCTAGGTCGGCTTCCATGCGGCCCATCAAGTGCCGGGTATAGGCGCGCAGTTCGTCCAACTCGGCGCCGTCCTCGGGCGAGACGATGAAGCGGAAATGGTGCCTATCGTCCTGGCACCGTTCCTTGAAGGCATCGAGGTCGGCTTCGTTGGCCTGCGGCCCATAGGCCCGGCCCGGTTCACCATCGCGGCCGGCGCCGTCACGTTCGATGTAGCGCAGGTGCTTGGCGAGGGACTGCGGGCTGGCGTTGCGCTGATTGACCAGCAGCGTCTTGATCGTCACGCGCCGCGACATGGGTGTGAGTTTCGCCCCGGCGAAGCGCGCCGCCGTATGGCCGCGCCCAAGCCGTGAGCCGGGCCGCTGGACTGGGCGTGCGCCGCTGCCACCGGCTGCGGAATTGCGCATCGAGGACTTGCCACCGCTGGCCTTGCCGGCCTGCTTGAGCACCTTGGACACGAAGCTCTGGCCCTGGCCCTCGCCCCGGTTTTTCGGGGCGCTGGGACGCACGCGGAAATCGTCGGCGCGGCGGTCGGTCATGGCTGCGCTCCCAGCAAGCTCCGGCGTGCCTTGTCGAGCGAAGCACGCGGACATGCCTGCATTGGCGCGAGCCTCGCGCCCCACACGGCACGTCGGCCAAGCCGCTGCGTGCCGCGCCACCCCCACGTGCAGAGAGGCTTTCGACGCGGCCCGGTGCCGCGACCTTTTGTCTTGCCTTCCGCCTTTGCCCTGCGCTGTCGCTCCGGGCGTCGGCGGTCCGGCGGCGCTGCGCTGCATGTAGCCAGCGCGCCGGCGAACGCGACCACGGCCGTAGGCCGGGCGCGTTCAAAGCAGGACGCCTGGACGTGGGAAAGCGGCGCCGGAGGTTGCGCGGCGTGCGGCGCCTGATACGCAGGATCGACGCTCGCACGACACGCGCGACGACACGGCGACGGCCAGCAGGACGACACCCCGGATGGCACGATCGAATGCACAACGCCATGCAATGAATCGGCGACCATCATCGGCGTGTCTCCAGCCAGACCGGACGCGCGACACCGATCACGGTGGACGCAGCAACCGGGCCGAAATACCGGCTGTCGAACGACGCCGAATTGGTCACGCTCAACAGGAACAGTTCGCCCGGTTCAAGGCGGCGACACTGCGGCCACGATGACAACCGACGGCCCAGCCGGTCGGCGCGCAGCACGGCGGCCGAGGGCACGCCGTCGATGCGGACGATCCCGCCCACGATGCACACCTCCTGCGGCGCGACGGCACCGATGCGTTTGAGCAGCGGCACGCGCGTCGGCAGGTAGCCGCGCTGCGACGCCAGCGCGGCAGCCTCGGCCGGCAACGGGACGAGCACAATGCTGTCCACGGACAACGGACGTGGCAGCGAGCCGGCCCGATGGTCGAGCGGGTCGATCCGATACCAGCCGACCGCCACGCTGTCGGACGGGTTGTAGGTCAGGAGCGGCAGCGGCGACGCGAAGGACGCCCAGGCCAGCGCAGCAAAGCCCCAGGCGGACAGGCCCGCCAGCACGATACGAGCGCGCAGGCGCGAGCGAGGATGCGACGCGGCGCCGGACGTGGAAATGATGGTCATGGCAGCGTCCTCCCGGCCAACCAGGCGGCGTGACGCTCGGTGGTGTACGCGGGCAACGGCAAGCGCGCAGCGAGCCGGTTGCCGAGCGTCCGCCAGTACGCCGGCGACACGTCGGTCGGCGCGATGCCTTGCGACTCGATGGCATCGAGTTGCGCCAGCACGGCGCGCACGGCGGGTTCGCCCTCGCCGTGCAGCAGCAGGCGAGCGCCGGGCAGCACGCCGGGGATGCGCTGCGCTGCGTCCAGCGACGTGCAAGCCTGCATCACCATAAGTTGCCAGCGGATCGTGCCGTAGTCGTTGGCGTGCCAGCGAATGCGGCAGAACAGCGCACCCGACAGGAACACCGCGACACGCCGCCAGCGGTCAAGCCGGACGATGCGAGCCGGTTCGCCGAAGCGCAGGTACAGGTCGATGCGCTGCTCGATGTAGGCAAGCGAAACGCGCGTCAGTGGCGCGATGCCGGCCTGGCCGGCGAGCACCGCGAGCGACGGCGGCGGCGCAGCCGTGGCCGCCAGAGTGGATGTGTTCATGGGGTCTTCTCCGGGAACTCGTGTTCCAGCAGCGCGCGCAGCAGCTCGGCGACGGTCACGCCTTGCGTGAACGCCGACACCTTGATGCGCGCCCGCATCGCGGGCGTGATGTCGAGGGTCAGGCGCGCGGTGTAGAGGTCGCCTTTCCGGATACCATCGGCGTCGCCCTGGCGAACCCACGCCTCGGCGTGCGGGTTCGCCGGCGGACGTGCGCCGATACCGACGCGCTTGCCGTTGCTCTGGCTCATGTTGGCCACCGCAGCAGCTCGTCGGTGAGCGCCGCGATCTCGCGCGCGGCGGCGCTGTCAGGCGCCGTCTCGCGTGCGAGCCGGCCAGCGGCCACACTGTCGGCGAACACGATGCGCTGATGCACGTCCGAGCGCAGCGCCGACAACGGCTGGTCGGCGAGCGCGTTGTGCGCCTCGCGGCCGATGACGGTGGTACTGACACGCCTATTGACGACGAAGGCCGCGCGTAGCGCAGGCCGGAAAACCTGCGCTTCACGGATTAGTGCCACCATCTCCGCCGAGGCCCACAAGTCGTAGGGGCTGGGCTGCACGGGAATCAGCACGCGCTCGGCCGCCAGCAGCGCGGAGCGCGCCAAGGCGGCGATGCGCGGCGGGCCGTCGATGACGACGTGATCGGCGCGGCGGGCCAACTCCGGCGCTTCCTGGTGCAGCGTCTCGCGGGCGAGGCCCACGGCACTGAACAGCCGCGGCAAGCCTTGTTGGCTTCTACGCTGCGTCCAGTCCAACGCAGAGCCTTGTGGATCGGCATCGAGCAGGATGACGTGTGAGCCACGCATCGCCAGCTCGCCGGCAATGTGGGTGGCAAGCGTGGTCTTGCCCACACCGCCTTTCTGGTTGAGCAGCGCAACGATCATGGCGCGGCCCTCCGTGTTGGAAAGCCGGGCTTTCGCGGTTGCGTGTGGTGGCGTTTGGCGGTTGTCCACCGAAGCGGCGTGCTCTTACTACCAGTTAGAGCTTTTAAGTTAGATAAGTTAGAGAGCGCCGAAACCCGCGCCGTTATTGGCTTTCCGGCGATTTCGCACGCCTGATAGCACGATAGGGACACGCCTGATAGCACGATACCCGGCACGCCTGATAGCACGAGGCCGTCCACACGTTGTCCCCGAGTTATCCCCGTGCCGTCGGCGGCACGGGCCGGAAGGTCAGCAATTCGGTTCCGTCGTCCGGCATCCGCTCGATGCCGAGCACGTAGCCGGGCAGCGACTGCCGCGCGACCAGCGCGCGCAGGTCGCAGGCGAAGTCGTAGGGCTTCGCCGTACTGCCCGATTTGCGGTGCAGGTGCCGGAAGTCGAATTGCCAGCCGTGCGGCTGCTTGCCGCCGTGCTTGCGCACGAGCCGATACAGCCATCGCTCGATGCCGCCGGTCAGCCGGAAATATGCCGGATCGATGGTCAGCACCAGGGCGGCGTCGAGCACGCCGGCATAGAACCAGTCCGGCAGGATCAACTCGATGCCCAGCGGCGTGCCGCAGGCGTCGGCCAGCTCCTTCCATTCGTTGATCCAGGAAAATCGGTGCAAGCGCCGCCCGGTCGTCTCGCGGATGGACGTGGCCACGGTGGTCGATTGCAGCCGGTCGAGCGCCGCTTTGAGGCGCTGGTAGTCGCGCAGCGACACGCCGCGCCCGATGAAGCGCAGGATCTCGTAGGGCGTCGCCTGCATCAGCCGCGATGGGCGCAGGCCCGCGTCGCGCGCTTCCACGATCTGCGAGGCTGCCCAGATCAACACGTCCGCATCCCAAATCGTGGCTATGCCGTGCTCCTGCGTCCCCTCCACGCGGATCGTGACGTTCCCGCTGCGGAAGTCGATCGGCGCCGTGCGCCGCGACTTCGCCAGCGAAAAGAATGGAAAGGCCATCAAGTCCTGGGCGTCGCGCGGCACCATGTCGCCCGGCAGGGCGCGGAACAGGTCGAGCTGTTCCCCCTGCCGCGATGGACTGGGCATGGCGATGGCCACCGGCGAGCCATCCGTCAGCGCGCACGGTTGTCGGCCGAGTGATGCTCGGCGTATTCGGGATCGGACGTGGTTTCGTAGCTGCGCTGGTCGGCCCAAGCATCGAGGTCGGCCACCGCATACATGACGCGCCGGCCAAACTTTCGGAACTTCGGCCCATTGCCGATCACGCGCTGCTTTTCGAGCGTACGCGGCGACAGCCGCAGGTACTCGGCGGCTTCGTCGTTGGTGAGGTAGCGTTGGGGTTGCGGGGTCGTAGCGACGGCAGCGGCGGCAGGCCGCAAGGGAGCGGGACGCATCGGATGAGCCTCCATCGGTCAGGAACGCCCGGCCACACAACGCGACCGGATGGAGGCAGTCTTGGGAAAGTGATGCGTTGCGCGGAGGGTCGTTTTGCGGTGCAGGCAAAACGACCCTCCACAGGTCAATCAAGCTGTGCAAGGTGGCGGTAGCCGCCGTGCATCAGCGATTGGCCGCGTCGTACCAGGCGGCGCACGCGTGAGCGCAGGCCGCCGTCGGTGTACCAGCCAGCGGCCACGGCTTCGGCGCCGAACAGTCCAACGGCGGTTTCACGCAAGGACGCGCCCGCGAGGGCTGCGTCGAGCGCCTGCAAGGTGTGCAGTTCCAGCAGCGCGGCCGGCGTAGGCCGCGAGCGGGCCGCTGCCGCAGGCAAAGCCGCATCCACTATTGCCAGCTTGTGCAGCTCGGACGTGATCGTGCGGTAGCTCGCGCAGGGCGCGGCGCACGCACGGACGGCATAGAGGTAGGCCATGCCATCGGCTAGGCCCGGTGCCAGTGCGAGCCGCACGCAGCAGCCGGGCCAGCTTGCCGTCAACACGAGGCGTTTGCCATCGTGGAGCAGATGCTTGTGGCCGGGGATGCGCCAGAACTCGAAGGCATTGGTCTCCAGCGGTGGGTCGGCATCCGGGTAGAGCTGGAGCACGCCATCATGGTCGCGAAACCAGGCTGGATGTGCGTCGCGCGCATCGAGTGCCGGGTCTTCCAGCAGGCGCAGACCCCAGGCGTGCGCCGCCTCCGGCCGGCGGCGCAGCCAGTCGCGCCGGTAGTCGGGATGGCGGCGCAGGTACTCCCAAGCTAGTGCCGGGCCGTCGAGATGCAACACGTACAGGTACGCAGCAGTGGGATACCACGCATCAGTGCTTCGATTAGCCATGACGTTACCTCCTGTCGAACAGGAACGTCACCACGGGCGTCGAACATGGGAGCTACGGCATTAGCAACATCAAAGCGCCATCAACGAAGGCGTAAATTCAAACTGTAACGAAGGGTGTCAAGACCGATTGGCTCCGAAACCTTGCATGGGTCGTCCGAGTGCGACGGCTGTGCACACGAGAACGGCGCGCAGCACCGGATACCCTGCCGCAAGCTGCACTGGGCATCATGTCTCTTTCGGCCAGGGTCGCACCCGTCTGGTGCAAGAATGCCGATCAAGACCATATTCGTCTGACATTAGACCGGAAAAGACACAATGCGCCTCGTTTAGTCGGGAATGGAGCCGTCACGCTGCGCCAGCCTGACGTACTCCGATAGCAGCCGAACGGCGTGGAAATACAGGTCGCGCAGGACAGGCCACTGCTGCGGCCCGACGATGCTGTCCAGGTCGGACAGCCTGACCGTCCCAAGCGCCGGCATCCCGATACCGAGGTCGATCAGCCCCCACGCCGTATCGTCATCGACCGGATCAAGCGCCGCCAGCAGCCAGGTCGCGTGCGCGTCTGGCGTGAACAAACGTACTGCCGGCAGCGGGTCAATGCTTTGACCCGCTGCGCGCGCCGCACCAACGGCGAGCAGTTGTGCCCGTTGTTCGGCAGTAACGAGCGGCTCGGTCATGGCCGGGAACCTCACGAAACCGACGATGCACGGAGTCGCTTTGCCGCCAAGACGCGGAAGCGTCGAAGCGGATGCGTGCTTTCGTGCAGAAGCACGAAAGCACAAGCAATCGAATCCGTACAGACACGGAAACGTGAAAGCGGGATTGTGCAGATCAGGAAAGGCACGAATGTGACTCTCTGGTTCAGTCGGAATCCGCCGATGTGGATTTCAGTAAAAACACAGAGGCGGACCAAATTTCCACCAGTGAGTTAAAGATAACGTGGTTTTAATTGTCCCTCGACCGGACGCTTCTGTCCATGCAGAAGCGATCTATCCAGCCCGGCCGACCGGCCGGTGCCACCACCTTCGATGCCGAGCTGGCGCAAGCCTTCGGTGCGGCGGTGCGCGCACTGCGAACGGAACGCGGAGTTGCGCAGGAATCGCTGGCAAACCTGGCCGGCATCGAGCGCTCCCACATGGGCAAGGTCGAGCGCGGCGAGCACATGCCCACGCTGGCGATCATTTTCAAGATCGCCAGCGCGCTCGGATGCAGTACGGCTGTGGTGATGGTCGAAACGGAACGCCAACTCGCGGCGTCCGAAGCATAAACATCTCGGAATACGCCCCGTCGCAAGAGACGGGGCGCGGTGGGCGGCGTCAGTCCGCCTGCTGTGGCTTGCTGCGCGACCAGATCAGGTCGTGCGTGCCGTCCTCGTTCTCGATCAGGCGGGCGTAGACCGTGGCCGGGAACGAAGGATCGTCCAGGGTCACGGACACGTAGGGCCGTTCGGCCTTGCTGACTTTCTTCCACGCCGCACCGATGTCGTGGCCTGCCGCCTGCACGCGGAAGTCGGGGGCGCTCTCGCTGTCGCCCTTGTCGTTGGGAACCAGCTTGACCTTGACGTTGAGCGTCAGGGTGCGGAGCGTGCCGGTGAAGCCGTCTTTCTCTGCGGTGAAGGTGCCGATGTTAGCCATGATGTTTCTCCGTTCGGTGAACCAAGGTCGCGCCAGTGCGTCCTTGTTGTGATCCGGCCGGCGGGGGATGGGCGGGTCGCACCGCGCAGCGGTCGCAACAGCGTGGAGAAACTGAAAGCGAAAAGAATTTGTCCCGCGAGGAAGCCGCGTAACGGCGGGGAAATTGTTTTCGCTGGAAGGTTGCGGCCATGAAGCCCAAGGCGCAGCCGTGCCCCCGCCAGGATTCACGACAAGCCAAGGACGCACAGGCCGCCCGCTCCCGAAAGGAGACGTGGCCGACCTCGGCATTCCCGCGTGACGGCTTTACTGGTTTGCGCCCTGACCCGGGCAAGGACAACCGCCAGCGACAAGGCAAGAACCATCCCTTGCCGCCAGCAGGCGGCCATCGTCGTTGAGGCGTGGCGTGGAAGCTCCATAGCAAGGCCGGACGGCATGTCGGTGAACCGCCCTTCGTGACGTACAGGCCGCGAACCGTCAGCGTCGAGGACGGCACGTTTTGGCACAACCTGCCGCAGCAAGCTGGGGCGTAGCCCCACAAGCCCTGTCCCTTGCGGCGGGGCGTCGTCAAACTCTTGCCCGCGCCAGCGGGCACCGATTCGCTGTACCGCGCGCAAGGCAATTGCGCGCCCGCCGCGTCGCCGCCTGGTCAAAGGCGGCGACGCGGCGATTTTGCTGTGGACGTTGAAACCGGGCGCGGCTGACCTGCCGCGCCCGGTTCGGGTGAAAATCCCGGCGCGATGCGCCAGGGTCATGCTGCAGCCTCACGCGGCCAGCGCGTGCGCTTCCTCTACCTCGGCGGTATCGCCCGGCGCATCCGCTTCGTCCTCCGCCTTGGGCGCACCTTCCGGTTCGGTGTGGTGGTCGATCTGGAACACGGCGGGCATCCAGCCGGTGCCGTCCGCCAGCCGTTCCGCTTCGCTGGCCATGTCGCCCTTCTTCAACTTCGCCAGCCGGGTGACGTTCGACGGCGCGAACACGCCCACGGCTTCCAGAATCGCGGGCTTAGCGATGTGGCTGAAATAGCCCTCGGCGGTCGGCTTCCACCATGCCGCCATGTCCAGCCCCACGGCCTGCGCCAACTCCGCGCCGGGTTGCTGCTGCGAAGCGCGAGGTATCACCACGTCCACGGTGGACGCCACGCACACGGCCAGCAGGCGCACCAGCTCGTCTTGCGACTTCGCCTGCAACGTGGCGAACAGTTCGGCGCTGTCCTGCGGCAACGCTTCGCCCGCGACCTCCTTCAACTCGCGCAGCGCCACGGCGGCTGGCGATTCCGGCACGTCCGGGGCGATGCCTTCCAGCCGGTCTTGCGCTTTGAGGCTCACGCCGAGCGGCAAGCCGTCGCGGTAAGTATGCGGCTGCAATACAGCCCGCACCATGCCATGCACCAGCGCGGCCAGCGCGATATGCGGATGCCGTGCGACTTCGATTTGCAGCGCCGCCGTGCGGTGCGCGCTCAACCGCTGCGCCAGCCGGTCGGGGACGTTCGCCGCCTTGGGCGCTTCGTCGGCGGCTTCGCCTTCGTCCTCGGTCGTGGCTCCACCGTCCGCGAAACCCTGCCGCAGTCGTTGCAGCGTGCGCAGCGCCTTGGCCTCGGCTTCGCGCAGCAGGCCACGATAAATCACGATTTCGCCTTCGTCCTCGGTCGTGGCTCCACCGTCCGCGAAACCCTGCCGCAGTCGTTGCAGCGTGCGCAGCGCCTTGGCCTCGGCTTCGCGCAGCAGGCCACGATAAATCACGATTTCGCCTTCGTGGTCGAGCGTGACGATGGCGCCGGCGACGGCGCGCACGTCCGGGGTGTAGTCGCGCAAGGCATTTTCGATGGCTTGCAGTTCCTCGGCCACCTGTTCGCGCCGTTCTTCCAGCGTTGCCACTTTGTCCTCGTTCTCGGTGTCGTAGGCTTCTTCGAGTTCGGCATCGAGCTTGTCGAGGCGGGCTTGCAGCGAAGCGATGCGGCGGGCTTCACGGGCGTTCGGTTCGCGGCGCTGGCGCGGCGCGTTCTGGAACTCCTGTCGTTCGGCATGGCTCACATGCGGCACGGCTTCCACCCACGCCCAGCCTTCGGCGCGTACTTCCTCGGCCAGCACATCCAGCTTGCTGCGCACCAGCGATTCCAGCAGCGCGGCGTCGGTCAGGTAGGTTCCGGCATCGCCTTCCGCGAACAGGTCGCGGCGGATGCCGCCGCCTGCCTGCGTGTAGGCGTCCAGCCCGACGAAATGCACCAGCGGATGCGTGGCGGTGATTTCACGCTCGGTCAGGCGGTCGCGCAGCGCGGATGCGCCGCGCTGCCATTCGGGCGCACCGTAGTACGCGGCTTCCTGCGCAGTGTGGTCGTCGGTGATAGTCAAGGCCATCAACTGTTCCAGCGTTGCGGTTCCGGCGCGGTAGTCGGCCATCAGGCGCGGCGAGACGTTGGCGAGCTTGAGACGGCGCTGCACCACCAGCGGGGACACGCCGAAGTCTGCGGCAATGTCTTCGATGGGACGGCCTTCCTTGACCAGTGCAGCGAAGGCCGCGAACTGGTCGGCGGGGTGCATGGCCTCGCGCTGCACGTTCTCCGCGAGGCTCACGGTACGCGCCGAAGCGTCGGCCACCAGCAGGCACGGCACTTCGTAGTCAGCGGTGATGCGCCTCTTCTTCGCCAGCAGCTTCAACGCGGTCAAGCGGCGGTCGCCCGCGACGACTTCGTATTGCGCGCCATCGGCGGCGAGGATGACGATGAGGTTTTGCAGCAGGCCGACGCGGGCGATGCTCGCGGCCAGTTCGGGGATGGACTGGCGCGGGGTCGTGCGGACGTTGCGCTTGGAACGGCGCGGCAACAGTTGCGACAGCGGAACCAGAATCAGGTTCCTGGTCGGGTCGGCCACTTCCAGCGGCGCGGCGGTTTCGAGGGCGATGGCTTCGGTTTTGGTAACGGCGTTCATGATGACAACTCCTAGCGGTTGGGATGCAGCAGCGAAGAAAGCGGCAAGGGCTGCTGCCTGCCCCTGCCGCGAGGGGAATCAGGCTTTCAACTGGCGCAGGCCATCGGCCAGCAGCCACAAGGCACGATTGAGGCGGATGCCGTTGTCGATGCCCTGCACCGGGCGCGTGGTCTGGCGGCGACCGTTCGCAGCGCGAGCGGACAGGCCGCCTTTGATGAGGTTTTCCTGCGTGCGGTTGAACACGCTCCACAGATCGCGGCGGCTGTCGTCGTGACGGCGCGGCATCAGAATTTGTGATTCCGTGATGGGTGCGGGCGTGGCTTCGTCGTACTTCAACGCCAGCGCGGCGCGGGCGAACACTTCCGATTCCCCCGCGTCCAGCGTGATCGCTTGCATGGCGTCGCGGGATTCCTGCGCGCGGTCGAAACCGTGCAAGACTTCGTAAGCGCCTTCGATGACGTGCCCGGCTACGTCGCCCTTGTGGGGTACGCGCACGTCCGCCACGGTGTCGCCGCAAACGAGGCCGTTCTGGCACACGAAGCGAAACATCCCGGCCAGCATCTGATAGCTGCTCGTGCCGTCATGCGAGTTCAGCAGGATGATTTCGTTAGCTTCACGGCCGTTGATCTGGCTGGCGTGGCGTAGCCGGATCATGTGCTTGGTGTAGTCGCGGCGGTCGTCGTGGCGCACGCGGGTCTGGCACACCATGAAAGGCTCGAAGCCTTCGCCGCGCAGCTCTTGCAGCACGGTCGCGGTGGGGATGTAGCTGTACAGCTCGGAACGGCTTTCGTGCGGAGCGTCCGCGAAGATGGAAGGCGCTACGGCGCGAATCTGGTCATCCGACAGCGGAGAGTCGGAACGCAGCACCGGCGAACGGGACGCGAAACGGGAAGCGAGTTGCATGGCATTTCTCCTGACAAAGAAGGGTTTGCTGTTCACCGCAACCGGATTCCTAGATTCGGAAGCCCAGCCTTTCGGCTGTTCGGTGCGGTCGGCACGAAGAACCCGGTTGGCCTCGTTGCCACCGTCTTTCCTGAGTTCATCGCCCGCGACGGTCAGGAGCGCGCGGACGGGGGCCGTCAAGGAGACAAGCGCAGGGTTGGTGCGGCCCGCAGGCGCAGCCGAGGACACGGCCCTGCGCGCCTTGACGACGCACGGACGCGGGCTACAGTCGCGGACAAGGTGATGAAGTCAGGGGAGACGGCTGGACAGGCAACGGCCATCCATTTGTGCCGACTGCACGCAAGCGAAGCGCGCAGGCCCGGATCAGGGAATTCGGGCCGTAGGCGTCAGCGATGGAAGCCCGAAGGGGGCGAGACTCGCGCAGCGAGGCTCGATGCGAAGCACGACAGCGCGATCCGGCCATGCTTTGTGGGCCGGGGACGCGCAGGACTAGGTAGCCATAGGACACACTCATCTTCGGCGAGAAAAGATCAGCGAGCCAGTCTCGTTCAAATTATCCGAAGCTATTTGTTACTATTCTGGAAAAATGGTCGCTATGACAATGGCTGGCAGGCAAGACTCCGGGGGAACACATGGGAATATCGTTAGCCGATATTGAATCGCTGTTACGGATGCCGTCCCTATTCGTTGCACGCAGCGTGGCGTTCCGGCTGCGGACAATCGATGTGAGGACCTGAGCATGGCAGAGTCCTCCACCGATCAGTATTCCGCTGGCGAGCAGGGCCTTGGGTATATCTATCAGCCACGCTTCGCCTTACTCAAACTCTTGCAGCTCCCGGAAAGCACGTCCGTCTTGATTGAGAAGGACGACGACCTTGATTTCATCGACACGAACGGCACCAAAACGCTGGCTTCCCTCAAGCACAAGGGAGTCGATGATCGCCTGACGGACCTTTCCACAGACTTCTGGAAATCGGTCCGAATCTGGCTAGCCCGCTACAACCGTGATGGTCGAAGCGAGGCCAACCTTCGCTTCTTTCTGTTTTCGACTGGCACTGTTTCAAATACCTCGTTCTTACGGCGCTTCCTGCTCGAACCGCCGCCAGAAAACGAAGAGGCTGCATCGCTGTCTCAGATTGCAGCCGATGTTCTTGCCAAGTCCGAATCGAAACTCATCGGTGAAATCGCCGCCGAGTTCCATAAACTCAACGACGCCGAGAAAGATGATTTTCTCTCGCGCATTGTGATATTTGATGGCGGACCGCGCATCCAGGATGTGCCTTCAATTATTAAAGACCAGCACATGCGCAGCATTCGGCGCGACAACCGGGACGCCATCTTCGAGCGCCTAGAAGGTTGGTGGAATGACACCATCGTCAACCTGTTGGTCGGAAAGCGCACTGATGCAATCTTCGGCTACGAAATCTCGGACAAACTTTCCGCATTTGCCGAGGAGTACAAATCAGACAACCTCCCGATCACATTCAGTGGCAAGGTGCCCGCTGGAGAAATCGATGCAGACAATGATCCACGCCTTTTCGTTGTGCAACTGCGAGAAATTGGCATCGCCTCTAATCGCATCCGCAACGCCATCCTGGACTATTACCGGGCGTTCGAACAGCGGTCTTCCTGGGCTCGTGAAAGCCTCCTGATTTCGGGAGAGATGGAAGAGTACGAAGACCGCCTCGTTGACGAGTGGAGTCGCTATCGAGACGTGGTCTTCGAGGAACTCGACGAGGAAAGTGCAGACGCAGTTCTTTTGGAAGCGGGCAAGGCGTTGTACCGATGGGTTGACTTGGAGAGTGGCAATAGCAGCACGCTTCGCATTCGGGAGCGTGTGACCGAACCCTATGTTGTGCGAGGAGGATTTCATATTCTTGCGAACAACCGGCCGCTTCCAAGGGTTTACTGGCACCCTCGTTTCCTTGACCGTGTCGGTCAGTTGTTGGGGGTCGCAGCATGAAGCGATGGGATCAACGACCATTCGAAGTCAAGAATCTTTTCAATCCCGCTTTTTGCGGCCTGGTGCTGTTCAGGGCATTGCAAGGCTACGAAGAGGAGAACTCGGAGGGCATGCCGTTCTCTCTTGCACTGCTGGTCCTCCCGCTGTGTTTGCAGAAGGACTCTCGCGAAGTGATCGCGAGTAGTTCTCGCAGCTATCTTCTGAAGACCGTCGAGAAGAACCCCCAGTTACTGGTGGGTTTCGCTGACCGCGCCAGCGACATGCTGCCATTTGCGCTCGAAGCTTTCGGGCTGCTGATGGAACGCGGATGCTTTGTCGTATCGCAGGATGGCCGATTGAAAACCGTGGCGAGCCGTGTTCGAAAATCCGTGACAGGAACCGACGAATCCGTCGCTTGCCAGCGCGTCGCGCGCATCGTTGGAAAAGAATTTGCCCGCATCGCAGACCGCGTGACGGTATATACGACCTTTGGAATACGTCCATGAAAATCAAGTCGATCCATATCTACAGTCACGACGGTCAGCGCCGAGATTTGCAATTCAAAGTGGACGGCTTGAACGTAATCACCGGTCGCTCATCCACCGGGAAATCGGCACTCTCCGAGATCATCGAATATTGTATGGGGCGCTCGACCTTCAATGTTCCGGAGGGCATCATTCGCGACAAGGTTGCGTGGTTCGCCGTGATTTATCAATTCCCTCAGGAACAGGTATTGATCGCAAAGCCCACGCCAACCGCTAGCGGTACAAGCTGTAGTACTGCGATGCAGCGACGGGGGAGTCAATTGACAGTCCCTGACTTCAAGGAACTAGTGGTCAATACTGATGACGATGCAGTGGTAGCGCTGCTGTCGCGATTGCTAGGAATCCCGGAGAACCGCACCGATGTTGCGATGGAGCATAGCCGGGAGAGCTATGACGCGAACGTCAAGCATACCTACTACTACCTATTTCAGAAGCAAGGCATTGTCGCCAACAAGGATCAACTTTTCTATCGCCAGAATGAAGGATTTCAGCCACAAGCGATCCGCGATACGCTGCCGATTCTCCTCGGCATTTCTTCCAATGATCGGTACGAACTGGAAGCAAAACTGCGCGCGGCACAACGAGAGCTAAAGCTCAACGCAAAGCTCCTCGAACAGGCCCGTGACGCCATTGATACATCCCAGCAGAAGGGTATCGGACTCTTCTCGGAGGCCAAGACAGTTGGCATCATTGCGCCGGAGCATCAGCAGGCTGGAGCGGATGGCGTGATTGATGCATTGCGCACTGCCCTGCAATGGAAGCCGACCTCGGTCCCGGAGGATGACGGTCACAGAATATCCCGGCTTGAGGAAGAGATTAGCCAGCTACGCAAGGACCGGCGCGACATCCAATCCAGAGTCGACGCGGCCCGCCAGTTCTCCAAGCAGGCCGGTGGTTTTGAAAGCGAAGCGCAGGAGCAAAAAGATCGGCTCGCTTCCATCAAGGCCCTACCCAAAAACCCTGAGACGGGAGAATGGCAGTGGCCATTTTGCGAAGCGAATCTGGCTTTGGAGTCTCCTGTCGCGAAAATGCTCCTCAACGAATTGGCAACACTCGATGAGGAGATGAGTATCGTCGCTGGTCAACGCCCCAAACTGGAAGCATACCTAGCCGAACAGGATGAAAAGGTGCGGGAGGTCGTGGTCGCGATAAAGAGCAAGGAGGCGGAGCTTTCCGCAGCGATCGCTGCAAATGAAGTCATTGCTCAAATGGGAACGCGCAACAATGCAGCGGCGCGGGTTGTTGGTCGCATCAGCTTGTTCCTGGAGAATCTGATTCCCAATGCGGAGTTGGTCTCGCGCGAGGCAGAGCACCGTCGCCTGAAGTTCAAAGTCGAGGAACTGGAGAAGAAAGTCGGCGCCGACGACAGCCACGAACGGCTGACTTCGATTCTGAATAACATTTCAGCGCAGGTGTCGCAGTACATCCAGACCTTCGAGGCGGAGTTCAGCGCCTTCCCTGCACGACTCGACCTAAGCCATCTCACCATCGTTTTCGACCGTCCGGATCGTCCGGTTCCGATGAGCCGAACCGGCGGTGGTGAGAACCATCTGGCGTACCATCTTTCAGCATTGTTAGCACTACACCTTTTCGCCTCGAAAAACAACTGCCCGATTCCCCAGTTCCTGCTCATCGATCAGCCGACTCAAGTCTATTTCCCCTCGGAGAAAATTTACCAAGAAGCGGATGGAACTGTCCAAAAGACGGAAGCAGACGCCGACCTGGCAGCTGTCCGTCGATTGTTCGAACTATTGCTGAATTTCACGAAAAAGGATGTCCCGGGTTTCCAACTCATCGTGACAGAACACGCTAATCTTCGAGACCAGTGGTTCCAAGATGCTTTGGTTGAGCAGCCATGGACCAAGCCGCCGGCACTGGTACCGGAAGAGTGGCCTTTGATGTCTCGGTCATCTTCGTGATCAGAGAAACGGAAGAACCATGGCCAGCAAGATTCCGAACTCCGTTATTGGCGCCGTATCGTCTGTTCTTGCCGAGTATTACTACAGTCATTCAACACTGAACTCTTTGTTCATGGAGAGCGGGGCTCCAGGGGACGTGCCCGAAGGAAACTGCGAAACGAAGTGCAGTCGTTGGCTTAGTCGTTGCAACGATGATCCGACCGTCGACCCACTGCAAGTGCTCGGACAGGTCATCCAGAAGTTCATGGATCTGGAGCCCGACGACTGGAACCAGAAGATTGGCCCTGGGCAAGAGCGCATCCGAGCAAGCCTGGGCAAGAACCAGTTGACTTACCAGATGAATGGGTTCATCACCTTAGCAGGAGCGAGTCCCGCTGCGAAGTCACTTGCAGACTACTTTAAGGCTGGTGACTTTTCGTCTATCGAAGCGGAGTTCGGACGCGCGATATCACACGTTGATCGCGACCCGCATGCCGCGATCACCGCTGCGAGCGCCATCATTGAAGCCTTGTGCAAGACTTACATTGAGATGCACGAACTGGAGATGCCATCCAAGCAGACGATCGGCCCGCTGTGGAAGATCGTGCAGCAGCATCTTGGCCTCAATGTCGATCCTACGCTGGAGGATGATCAGAGGCGAATATTGGGAGGACTCGCGTCTGTCGTGGATGGCGTGGGGGCCTATCGCACACATATTGGCTCGGCACATGGCCGCGGCATCGAGCCTCCGAAACTCGTCCCATCAGAGGCTCGTTTGGCCGTTCATGCGTCACACACCGTGGTTATTTTTGTGATGGAACGATGGCTCGGCACGACACCGCGACTGAATTAGTTGCATGAACATAGGGACAGCCTCAACACGTTCAGTCTCACACCGATCGAGCCGCATCTAATTTGGTGGTGAGTGCTCGTCTTCCCGATTTCTGCGTTCCTCAATTGCGGAGCCGGGCTGTAGGCGTCAGGAATCAAGGCCGAATGACCGCGACTCTGCACGGCGCGCGGGGGCGCAGCCCACGAGGGCTAGGTCATCGTCACGACTCGCAAGATCTTGCCTGCGGGCATGAACTCAAGGGCTACCGTCACCCGCTCGGGTTCTCCACGTTCACGCGGAAACTCTAACATGATGTTGAAGTAGCTTCCCTTGTAGCCGGCTGATTCGGCCGTGGCTGGTACATCTCTCCAATCCAAACTGTAGAGATAGTTCGACCTTATCTTGAGGCGGATGGCTTCTGCCAGTTCGCTCTTGGTCATGTGGCCCACACCAGCCAATGCGAGCTTGCCGTCTTTTGCGGTGGTTAGGTACTCAAATTTCTTATCCTCGATCAACACATTGCAGTCGATCAACGGTGCTGCCTCCGTGGACATGGCACGGATGGCGATTTCAAGGTCATCGTCCGTCTCGTCCAAGATCAATTGCTCGGGCTTGTAGGAAAGGAATACTCCGAAATACATGGACTGAATGCTGCGAATCTCTAGCCCCAATGCCGCGTAGTCGTGAAGGTGCAGATTGCAGTTCTCATTATTGGGCCTGTCGTCCTCGTGACCAAGGATTACGATGTTCCCGCGCTTGATGGCCAAGTTCACCAAGCCCATCGTCACGAAGGTTTTGGTCAGGCTGGCATACGTGCAAGGCACATAGCCCAGGTAGCCCGAGTGCGTCTGCAAACCTTGATGGATTGCAACCAGGGCTTTGCTGGAAAGGTTGTTCACGTAGAGGACATAGCAGAAGCACGGATGCCTGAAATTCAGGTCTTTGGCGACAATGGCCTTCTCGGCCAGGAGTCTGCGAGCAATCTTGTCCTTGTCGTCACCAACTAATTCACCGCCAAGAATGCTATGTGTGGTTTTAGCTGGCAGCAGCTTGAATAGGGCATCGGCTGCATCCACACCGGGGGCAATGCAGTCAGGGTTGCAACGATCCTCATCAAAAAGGAATGCTGCCTCGTGTTTGGCAGTCTGTGGGATCAGCGCCGTTCGTAGCTCGTCGTAGTTAATCCTCTTTCCACTCAAGATCTGCAGGAAGTCTTGATGGAACCGCTGTACCTCTTTGAAAGTTTGCTCGTCCGTCCAAGAGTAGTGGTTCCTGATAGCTGCAAGCATCACATTGCCGCGGGCATTGAGAGTGTGTATACGGCTCATGTTCTTGAAGATTATTACCTAGTGCCCGCCCAAGCGATGAGCTTGTCGCAGTTTGGTTTCTTTGTCTTCCATACGAAGCCTCCAGAGTAGGTTTAGGCCGCAACGGTAATGCCGTGCGCATGGGTCTGCTTAGCAGGACGCACCACGATTTCAACGTGCTGATCCAGCGACACAAGCGCCTGCATCAGTCGCTCCAGCGAAATGTTCTGGAGCTTGTAGCGGCGAACCTGCGATACCTTGGGCTGAGTCATGCCGGTGATAGCCGCCGCTTCGGTCTGGCTCAAACCGCGCTGGTTGATCAGTTCGTTGAGTTTGAGCGCAAGCGCCGCCTTCGCCGACAGTTCTTCGGCGTCGTCAAAACCGAGATCCAGCAACACGTTGTCGGTGCCTTGCGGATTGCCTTTGCGAGCCATCACGTTCTCCCGCTCGCCCCATAGCGGGCAAGCACTATTTTCAGCCGCTTCTCGATCAATGCCACGTCCGGTTGCGGCGTAGCGATACCGGACTTGGATTTTTTCTGAAACGCATGGAGCACATGCACTGCGTCGCCGAGCCGCACGGTATAGACCGCGCGGAAGGTGTCGCCCCGGTGGTCTTCCACCAGTTCGTACACGCCAGAGCCAAGCCCCTTCCAGAGCTTTGCCGAATCCGGCGTGCCGCCCAGCTGTACGACGAACAGCGCCACGCCCATATCCTTCTGCACGTCGATCGGGAACTCCTTGAAGTCCTTTTTCGACGAACCTTCCCAATACAGCAGTTTGCGTTTCTGATTCATCGATTATACCCGTTCGGATATATATGGCAAGCGGTTCAGGGAGTAGCTTCGGCCAGTGCCTCCGGCGCGGGCGTGGCTATAGCCTGGTTGGCCCGCTTCGTGCCGAGTGGCACGGTGCGCGTCTCGTTCTTTCGGTGGCGATAAGGGCGGTAGTTGCCTTGGCTGGTGCGGGTTTTGTCGTCATCCGCGATGACGGAAGCTGAGGCCGGCGACGGCGCGGCTGGCGCAGCCGGTGCCCGGCTGTCGATGGTGTCACGCCGCAGGTTGGCGACCTTATCGGCGGCGGCCCGAACCGGGTCGTCCTCCGTATGCACATACGTCATGAACATGGTGACGGTCTTGTGTGCCGTCAGCGCCATGCCGACCTTGATGGGAACACCAGAGTTGGCAATATCGGTGGCCGCACGGTGGCGGATGCCATGCGTGCCGACATGCGGCACCTTCGCGCGTTCCAGGATGCGTTTCCAGGCGTTGTAGTAGGTGCCCTCGGGCAACGGCTCCTTGCTGTCGAAGATCGCCGGGCACACGTAGGGCGAATCGTCGATGCGGGGCGCGTTGGATAGCAGTTGGTACGCCGCTTCGCTCATCGGCTTGGAAATGTCGCCGGTCTTGCTGTCCGGCCAGACGATGCGGCGGTTCTCGAAATCGACCCAGGCCCATTCGAGCTTGCGGATTTCCGACATGCGCGCCGAGAACTCGAATTGCAGGCGAACCGCCAGCGTCAAGGTCGGATGCTCCAGCCCTTCGGCATCCGCGCGGTCGAGATAGGCGTAGAGGCGCCCCAGCTCGTCGTTGACGATGTACCGCGTTTCGCCGTCCTCGCGGTACTTGGGAACGTGGCGGCAAGGATTGGAGCCGTCAGGCCGATAACCCCATACCTCGGCCATGTTGAACATCTTGCGCAGGCAGGCCATTACCCGATTGGCCGTGACGGCAATCCTTGCCAAGTCTCGCATCAGCGCCGTGATGTGCGCCCGCGTCACGTCGGGCACTTTGAGCTTGCCCAGCGCTGGGATGATGTAGCGGTCGATTTGGCCTTGGTAAGTATCGACCGTGCTGGGCTTGTTGCGCGGTTTGGAGTATTCCTCGATGAACTGCCCGCACAACTCCTTGACTGTGGGAGCCATGCGCGCGGCCAGCTTGGCGGCACTGGGGTCGTTGCCCCTGCGCACGTCGGCCAGCCAGTCCTGCGCGATCGAGCGGGCCTGCTCGACGGTCAGCTCGCCGAACTGGCCGATCTTCGGCTTGCGGCGTTCGCCCCAGTTCGTCCGGTACTGGAGCATGAAGACCTTGCGGCCGTGGGCGGTGACTTTACAGAGGAATCCGGGGACAATGGTGTCCCGCAGTTCGTAGTCGTTGCCAGTGATTTCGGCTGCATCGACGGTGGATTTGGTGAGCTTGATCTTAGCCATGACGCCTCCTAGTTCGGGATCGAACGCAGGAACCAGCCAGGAGCCACGGCATTGGAAAGTGTGCCGCAATCGGTCTGGTCAAGGCGTAAGGTTAGACGGGACTAACCTCTTGGAAAACCAAGCCCAGCAAGGCTTGGCGGGTTCCAGCGTAGCGCCATACTATTCTCAGTAAAGAAACTCAAAATCCCCCGCCGCAAGGCGTGCCGGTTCGATTCCGGCCCTGGGCACCATGACATAGTTCCGGGAAATTCCCGGAAGTCCCAAAACCCGCGACAGCACAAGGCTTCGCGGGTTTTTTCATTCCGGCAAAGTGCCGTGTGGTGCGTAGACAGCCGGGGGCAAGCGGGGGCAACATTGGGGGCAACCCATCCGAAATTGCCTTACATGTCAGGAGTTGCCCCCGTGCCATTAACCGACACAGCCATCCGGAACGCCAAGCCTGCCGACAAGCCCGTGCGCCTGTTCGACGGAGGCGGCCTCTATCTAGAAATCGCCCCGAGCGGGGGCAAGTGGTGGCGCCTCAAATACCGGTTTGGGGGCAAGGAAAAACGCTACTCGCTCGGCGTCTATCCGGAAGTTACATTGGCGACCGCACGGAAGAAGCGCGACGAAGCCCGTGAAAAGCTCGCTGCCGGCATCGATCCGGGTGAAGCGAAGAAGGCAGAAAAAAGAGCCAGCCTGCTCGCGGCCGCCAATTCGTTTGAGGTTGTCGCTCGCGGCTGGATGGACGAGCGCAAGACGACTGTAGAGCCAGCGCAGCATGACAAGACGCTCGCCCGCATGGAGAACGATGTATTCCCATGGCTCGGCAAGCGCCCTATCGCTGAAATCGACGCCCCGGAGATACTGGTTGTACTGAAGCGCGTAGACGGGCGCGGAGCGAGATTTACCTCCCATCGCATCCGCAGCGAGATAAGCCGGGTATTCCGCTACGGCATCAAAGAGGGGCACTGCAAGACCGATCCAGCTCGTGATTTGGTAGATGCCATTCCGCCCGCCCAGACAACGCACTTTGCCTCGATCACCGAGCCCGAGAAAGTTGGCGAGATGCTTCGCGCGTTCGACGGCTTCACGGGTACATTCCCGGTTCTCTGCGCGCTCAGACTAGCCCCGATGCTGTTCGTCCGCCCCGGCGAATTACGCAAGGCGCAGTGGTCACAATTCGAGCTCGACAGGGGCGAGTGGCGCTATTTCGTCAACAAAACGAAAACGGATCACCTTGTTCCGCTGGCTACACAGGCGGTTGCGATTCTGCGCGAGCTTCACGCCCTGACTGGCGAAGGCGTCTACGTGTTCCCCGGTGCTCGCGACCGAAACCGGCCGATGAGCGAGGCCGCTATCAATGCAGCCCTTCGTCGGCTTGGCTACGACACACGCACCGAGATTACCGGTCACGGCTTCCGGGCAATGGCACGGACGATCCTGCATGAAGAGTTGGAGGAAAAGCCGGAAGTGATCGAGCACCAACTAGCGCATACCGTCCCTGACAGCCTTGGGCGGGCGTACAACCGAACAAAATTCATCAAGGCCCGACGTTCGATGATGCAACAGTGGGCGGACTACCTCGACAAGCTCAAGGCCGGAGCGGAAATCATCCCGATCGCGGCGGCAAGATAGACCCGTGCCGCCACACGTATGACCCCCTTGCCGCGCGCCTCCCACCGATTTCTCAGGATTGGCATTGCACTGCCGCCCCCTGCACTTCGGTATGAATATGACCCCCCTTAGGCGGCCCGGGAGTAGGAAAAACACGCGGGTGTGAGCCCCCGCGTCTTTGCCCTAGACGCAGGGTCCCCCGCTTTCCGGCCACCCCGACACTTGCCACGGGCGCAACAATGCCGGATCGGTGCGCGTCGCGGACACCCCCTCAAAAACACGTCTCCGACACCCGTCAAATCCCGGAGAGCCGCGCCCCGCTTTGCTTCGAGGTCGACGGAGTCGGTCAACGTCTGCCCGCTCAGTGCAAAACGAGTTGGAGATTTGGAGATAAATGTCCGAATCGGCCGCAAAGCCTTATGGGGTAAGGCTTCGCGTGTCTCCAAACGATTTGGAGAACGCTGGAGATACTGGAGATAAACCGGGCTGGATTGTTACGGTTGCGGCAATATTCGCGGCAATCGCCCGCCCGGTTCCGTCTGGCACGTACCGCTCAAAGTAACTTTGACGCGCGGGCCAAAAATGCCGCGCAAAGGAATGCCCGCCACCGCCCTACCGGACGGCGGCGGCGTCTTTCACAGTTCGAGCGTGAAGATCGACGGCAGCACGCGATAGACCATGAACTTGCCGTGGCCGGGGATGTACTCCTGCCGGTACGGATAGCCGTCACTACGCGGCATCAGCACACCCCGCTTCATCAATGCCTTGGCGACGATCTTGTGATCGAAGCCGGCGCACACGTCCTTGCGAAACACGGCCGCTTCGATCAGGTATTCCGTCTCGACGCTTTCGGCATCGTCGGCGCTCATCTTGCCGCCGAACTCGGCGTAATACTCGCGATCGGATGCGATGGGCGTGCGGCGGTCGTCGCGCTTCACGTGCTGCTTGAAGCCCGCTCGATGCGGCACGTTCGGCCGATGGTCGTCCTGCGCCCGGTTCATCCATACGAAACGGTTGTCGCCGTGTGCGGCGAGGAAATGCTGTACCTGCCGCACGGCTTCGGCTTCGTCCGAGTTACCGGTGCCGCCGCGCAGTTCGAGCCAGCCTTCGAAGCAGCGACGTGCGGCCTCGACCGCTTCGCCCTCCGGCCAGCCGGTCAGGCCGTGCGCCGTCGCCAGCTCCCCGGCCACCGCAACGAGGCAGAACCGCTTGGCGACGCGTGCGACCTGCGAATGCGAGCCGTCCGGCACCCATTGCCCGACCAGCTCGTCGACGCGCACACGCAGATGCTCGGCCAGCTCGCCGGCCTGCGACGACGCCCACTCGATGAACGCAGGGCCGGCCGTGCCGTAGTGCATGCCGGCGTGCCGCTCTAGATGCTCGATCAGCGCGGCCGGCGTCGGGAAGCCGTGCAGCCTCTCCACGACGCCCATTTCGCCGACCTCGGCCGGAATCGCGGGCAAGCGCACCTCGATACCGCCTTTCATCGGCTTGTTGCCCTCGGCCATCAGCGCTGACACGCTCTTTTCGCCGTTCGACAGGAACAGCAGTCGCCACGTGAGCACGGGTTTGGCCGAGCCGCTACGCGAGGCGCGAGCCTTGCCCGACTCGTTCGCGAGCATGTAGATCACATCGCCGACCAAGCGCGGCTCGACCTGCCCGATTTCGTCGAGGATCAGCAGCGCGTCGCTATGCTGCGTGGCCACGGCTTCGAGCGCGTTGTCGGTCGCCTTCCAGCTCCGCACATAGTCCGGCGAGCCGAACACGGACGCGGCGATGACGCCGCCCGTCGACTTGCCCTTGGACGTCGTGCCGAGCAAGTGAAAGCCGCCCGACTGGAGCCCGGAGAAGTGCAGCAGCGGACCAGCGAAGGCGGTAGCGACGCAGAACAGCAGCCGGCTATTGCCGACGCAGTAGGCCGCGACCTCGCGTTGCCATTCCTCCAGAGTGCCGCGCTCCTTAAACTGGCTCTGGATCGGCGTATCGGCCTGATAGATCAGCGCCTCTTTGCCGGTGCCGATGACGCGATCCGGCAGCACGAACGCGCCGTGATGCCAGCCGACACGCGGCACGCAGCGCACGCGCTCGTCGGGCTGCGCCATCTGCACATAGTTCGCGATCTGCGTGCGGGCGATCTGCGTCACGCCGAGCTTCACGCCCATGTCGAGCAGCATGCGGCGCAGCTCCGTGCCGTCGCCGGCAAAGAGGCCAGCCGGCACCGCCCACCGTTTCAGGATGCCGTCGCGGTCCGTGAATTCGAGCAGGTAGCCCCACTCGCTGTTCATCTCGTTCCGGGTCTCGGCAATCACGTCGATTCGCGTGCTGACCCAATGCGGCGGGAGCGGATCGCCCTGATTGTTGAAGCCGTGAAACCACACGCCCTTGTCGTCGACGACGAACCGCGACTTGCCGTCCTGCGCGCGGGCCGTTTTCGGGCGCTTGGCGGGCTTCGCGGCGGCTGGTGCAGCCTTGCCCTTGCCGGCGTCAGCCGAGCCGGCCGGCGCGAGCGCAGCGCGCACGGCGGCAGCCACCGCTTCCGGGCCGAGGTGCGCAGCCAGGTCGTTGAAGTCGGTCCCGGCCGCAGGGCGATTCGAACCGAAGTCGGGCACGGCGACGATGCCGGCGACGGCCTCGGCCGCCGCGCGGGCCTTCGTCACACCCGGATTGCCCTTCGTCGCGTGGTCGTCGTCGGCGCACACGACGATGCGGGCGTCCGGATACCGCCCGCGCAGCGCCGTCGCAACCGCGTGCAGGTTGCCGGCATCGAACGCGACGGCAGCCGGATAGCCGGTCGCGGCCGCGAGCGTCGCGCACGTTGCGTAACCCTCGCCAATCAGCAGCGTGGACGGCGCGGAAGATAGCGGGCCGCCGATCAACGAGAAGCAGCCCGCCTTGCGGCCGTTCGGCAGATAGCGTTTCTGGCCGTCCGTCAGGACGAACTCCAGCGTCCACAGCTTGCCGTCCACGTCGCGGGCCGGGATGACGAGAGCGCCGTCGCATGCGGCCGTGCCGATGCACAAGCCGCCGCGATAGACGCGCAGCGCATCGACCGGGATGCGCTTGCGAACGAGGTACGGGTGATCGGCCGGCGCGGGCTCGGCCGCCGACCAGATCGATTCGGCGAGCGCCGACGCGGCTTGCTGTTTCTCGGTCACTTCGGCCAGCTCGACCGCTTCGCGGGCCGCGCGCTCGGCCTTCTGCCGCTCGCGTTCCGCTGGATCGACCGGCTTCGCCCGATGCGCGCGCGGATCGAAGCCGCCAAGCTTGGCGAGGTGAAACAGCGTGTTGATGGTGATCTTGCCGCCCTTGAACGACTTCCACACATCGCGCGCGTCCTTGCCGTTGTAGTTCTGCGCGCCTTGGCTCCATTCGTTCCAGAGGGCGAAGCCCTCCTCGCCAAACTCGGCCTTGAGCGCCATCCCCACCTGACTCCACGTGTCGCGGTCGTCGGGCGGAACATAGCCGAGCGCGACTCTCGCCCGCTCGAATTCGGACATGGGTGCGTTACTCATAGGTTCCCACTGGACGCGCGTCCGTCGCCTTCCGATTAGTAGTCCATATCGGGTAAGCAGCTACCCGACGCGCGAAGAATTGAATGATTCGATGACGCCTAGCGGCGCAGCGTCAGCCGGCCGCGCGAGGCACCGACAGAACCGCACCGCCCGCCGTGACGTCGTTGCTGTAGACGTAGCGGCCGAGCCGCGACTCGCCAAGGGCGTCGTTGGCTGCCTCCAGCGCCGCACCGATCGACGGCAGGGATGCGCGGAACAGGCTCAGCACAAGCCAGTAGTCGTCATCGGACATGGCCTTGTCGGCCGCCCAATGCAGGCTGTCCAGCAGCTCCATTGCATCGCTGATCCGCGTGCCGATGCGGTTGCGATCGGGGCGGTTCACCTCGGCCACGAAGTGCGCAGCGAGCGGTTGCACGGCGTTCTTGTTCGTCTTTGCCATGACCGCCCCTCAGTGCGTCGTGCGCGGTTCGCGCGTGACGAGGCCGAGCGCCGCGAACAGGTGTTGCTGCACGCGCCCCATCAGCCCGGCCGCGAACGCTTGGCGGCTGATCGTCACGCGATGCGCGTCGACGTCGCCTGCGTCCTGCATGGCGGCTTCCATGCCGCGCGCGAACGCAGCGGCCTGATGCGCAGCGTAGTCGTGCAGCCGCACGTCGCCTTTCAGGTCGAGCCATGCGTCGGCGCAGATCGCGCCCAGGTCAACGGCGAATTGCAGCTCGATCGGAGCGCCGGTATCGAGTGGCGGTGCGTTGTCGAATCCGTCGACAACCGCGGTTCGGATGCGCTGGTCAGTCATGGCGCACCTCCGGCTGCGACAGGCGGCGCATGCTGGCCGAGTACTGGCTCGCCACGTCGCGGCCCATCTCGACCAGCGAACGCTCGTAGGTGAACTCGTCAAGATGCTGACGAACGGCGTCAAACAAGGCTTCGAGATTGGCGAATTGATCGGCCGCACACAGGGCGATCATGGAGGCTTCTTGCAACAGACGCTGATCAGCCATGTTGCACCTCCGCACGGACGAGCGCCGCGATGGCGGCCAGCGCTGCGCCGGTTGCATCGAGTGCGGACTGATACGTGTCGGCGGTTGCCGCGTCACGCAAGGCGCGACGGATAATCGACTGGATGATTTGGGATGGATGCCCCGTGGGGGCGTGCGTGGACTGGCGCATAAAGCGGCCTCCGACGTTAGCGTTTCGGAAGCCCGCTCCCCACTTCCAATTGGGGTGGGCGGGCTGATGGCAGGGTTGGAAGACCGGAACGTCGGCACCGGCAGGCCGAAGCCTCCCCACCATCGCCCACCCATTGAAAAAGGCGTGCAAAGGCACACGGACGTAAAAAAACCGCGCATTGGCGGTCGTCCGCCGACATTTTCCGGGCTTCCAAACCCGGTTCGCTGCTGTTTCAGCGACACGCACAGGATACCGCGCGGTGCCAGACGACGCAAATCGCGACGCCCCTCGCCGCGCGTTGCCGACTACAAAGTGACTTTGAGCGAGCATTAGACGGCCTTCCCCTTGAGCACGGCGGTTGCCAGCTTGAGCCGTTCGATATCCAGTTGCTCGCTGCCTTGCGTCAGCGATTGACCGAGCGCGACGCCCCGCAGCAGGGCGCTGACTTCCAAGCGGCGCGTTACGTCCGTGCAGTGCGCATCGATGTCGTCGTAAAGCGCACGATAGGCTTTCCGCAGTTGTCGATACTGCCGACGACGGTAGCCGGCGGCATCCTGTTCGGCAACGGCAATCGCCTGCACGAACTTCTCGCAGGCGGTGCCAAGTTGCTTTGTTGTCAGGTGCGGGGTTTCGAGCGCCAGTGTCGACGCGAGCGTGACGGCGATCGCCACCAGCTTGCCGGCGTCGTCGCCACGATTCCAGAAGCACCCCTCGATGTCATCGAGGATGCCGGCGAGCTTGCGCAGTCGAGCGTCGCGGCAACGCACGAACGCGGCGTCGCGGGCCGTGACGGCCGCGCCCATCGCGCGACCATACGGGCCGCCGCGACTGATCAGCGGGGCGTGCGCGCTCATTTTTGCCCCCGCGTGGATTGACGGGATTCGACCCAGTTCTGGACGTCCGTCGCGCGCCAGCCGACGCTACGACTCCCTAACTGGACCGGTGCTGGAAATTTGCCTTCGCGAATCCAGCGATACAGCGTTGTTTTCTTGACGCCGACGGTATCGAGCACGCCGACAAGACGAAGCAGTTTGAAAACCATTTTCTACCTAGAAAATGGCCTGCCACGAGGGAGGAACCGACGATAGACCTGTATAAAATCACAGTACTATCGACAAATCGTAGGCGATGAAAATCCACGCATGGCGCGCGCAAGGGCTTGACGCGGCGCGCCTGCCCCCTTATTGTTCGCATCGACTACAGTGCTTCACTATCTTCCACAATGATGTGATAGCTGTGGCGTTCCCTCCACGGAACAGGCTCCCAAGCCAAAAAAAATCGCCGGGGGTTGTGTTGGTAGCACGCTCCCGGCACCTCTTCTGTCGGCTTGGCGCAGTCTGCTTGAACCAAGCTTCTCCCGCGCTTTTTACCCCCAAACGTATAGCCCATAAGGGCCGCAGGCGTTCGTTCGAGTGCCGACAAGGGCGTAATTATATCGAAAGGGGTGCGCCCCTAAAAGCACTCTTTCGGTACGATTGACCGGGCGCTGTCTGGGTCATGGCGACGTTGCGTCCCGTTAAGTTCGTTGAGGTGCCGTGTGGTGTCGGGCACGGATTCAACTTTTCTGTTTTCGATGGCATCCGAAATCGCACAAACCCGCCAATCGCATCACTCGGCCCCCGCCAGTCGTTTTCAACATCACTGACAATTCTCCGCGTGGGCCTTCGAGGGGCTTTGTGGTATACGTCTGAGCTTATCGCTGCACGTCGGGATGGGCACAAGCACGTACAGTCCCACTTTGCACGCGTATTTCAGGGCGCACGGGCGGCCCGGTGGCATTTTGCGCTCGGATCGAGGGACAAGAACAATGCAGAACACGGCACAAGCCCTGAGAGACCTTGCGCTGGGCCCGCAGCACAACCGGCAAGTCCAAATCAGCTTTCCGGACGATAACGCGCCTTACAAAATCCTGCTGCCTAATGCGTTCGAGGCGGTTGAGGCGTTATCGAAGGATTTCGCGTACAAGATCGAACTCCTGTCGGATAACGACCATCTCGATCCGAAGGATTTCATCGGCAAGCGCGTGACAGCCAGTTTGGCGCGTGGCGACGGCAGTCAGCGATACTTCAACGGTCATATCTTCGCGTTTCGGCACGTTCGCACGGACGGCGGCTGGGTGTTCTATGAGGCGCACGTAGGCCCGTGGCTGCACTACCTGAAGTACAGCCAGCACAATCGCCTGTTCCTCGATCAGAACCTGCACGATCAGACCGCGACGGTCTTTCAGGACTATGGCGTGTTGCCCGACTGGGCGTGGCAGGTCGGCGAAGACGATCCGCGCATGACGATGGCGTGTCAGTTTGACGAAGACGACCACAATTACGTGCATCGTCGCTGGGAACACGCAGGCTATCTGTACTGGTACGAACACACTGCCACGTCACACAAGCTGACCGTGTCCGACCCGACGCGTCCTGCGCCCGCGATCGACGGCCGTGTTCACGAAATCCGCTTCCACAATGGCATGGGTGCGGAGGAATCGGACAGCGTTCTGAGCTGGTCCCCGTTCCAGCAGACCACGTCGACGCATGCGGAATTGTCCCGTTTTGACTTCAAGACCCCGACGCCGACCCACGTCCAAACGAGCCTGTCGAGCCCCGAAGCGGCGTTGCCGCAACTCGAATGGAACGAGTACGTCGGCGCGTACGGCTACCGGAACATGGAGCACGGCTATCAGATCGTCAATCGCCGGATGGAGGAAATCGAGGCGACGATCAAGCGGTTCGATGCGACGGGCAACAATCGCTTCGTGCAACCGGGCCGTTGGTTCCGACTGACGGACCGTTACGGCTCGGCACTGAGCCGCGACCCGAGCGACGACGAATACCTGATCGTCTCGGTTCGGCACGTGGCTACCAACAACTATCTGCAGGACACGGGCGTGCTGGCGGAATACCGCAACGAGTTCACGTGTGTCCCGAAGGCCACGCCGTGGCGGCCAGGGCGCGGCTTCAATAGCGTCGACACGAAGATTCTCGCGCCGCAGACAGCAACCGTCGTCGGCCAGTCCGGCACGAGCATCCACACCGACGAACACGGCCGCGTCCTGATCCAATTCCACTGGGATCGCGACGGCAAGTATTCGACGTGGGTGCGGGTCGCCAGCGGCTGGGCGGGGGGCGGCCAGGGAATGGCGGCGCTGCCGCGCATCGGCTCCGAAGTCATTGTGCAATGGCTCGACGGCAATCCGGATCATCCGATCATCACGGGCCGCGTGATGAACGCGCGCAACGTGCCGTCGTGGAAGCTGCCCGACGAGCATGCGCTGATGGGCATTCGCAGCCGGGAACTGAACGGTGCGGACGGCAACGCGTCGTCCGGCCGCAGCAATCACCTGATTTTCGACGATACGGCGAACGCCATTCAGGCGCAGTTGCGCTCCGACCATGCGGCAAGCCAGCTGTCGCTTGGCAAGATCACCCGCATCGAGGACTGGCAGGGGCGCAAGGATGCTCGCGGCGAGGGCTTCGAGCTGCGTACCGACGAGGTCGGCGCGATTCGCACCGGCAAGGGCATGGTGATCAGCACCGAGGTGCGCCCTTCCGCGCAAGGGCATCTCTCGGACGTGAGCGAACCGGCCTCGCGGTTGACCAAGGCGCAAACGCTGCACGGGCAGCTCGGCAAGCTCGCGCAACACTATCAAGCCCAGGACAGCGGTGCCGGCCAGACGCCGATTGCCGACGCGCTGAAATCGCAGGTGGATGGTATCCAGGGCGCGGGCGCGACCGGTGGCACCGGGAAGGGAGACTTCCCGGAACTCAACGAAGCGCACCTGCTGCTGGCCGGCGCGGCCGGCATCGCCGTCACGACGCCCGCGACGGCGCACGTGACGGGCGGGCAGCACGTGGCGGTCACAGCGGGCGATAGCGTGTCGGTTGCAACAGGCAAGTCGTTTTTTGCCAGCGTGTCGGACAGGTTCTCACTGTTCGTGCACAAGATGGGGATGAAGCTGATCGCGGCGAGCGGCAAGGTGCAGGTGCATGCGGAAAACGACGAGCTGGAACTGCTGGCGAAGAAAGTCTTGTCGATCATCAGCACAACGGACTGGATCAACCTCACCGCGAAGCAGGGCATTCGCTTGACGGCCGGCAACAGCCAGTTCGAAGTCAGCGCGAAAGGCATAGTCGGTTATACGCCCGGCGAAAACAGGATTCATGCGGGCAGTCACGATACGGTGGGGCCGCAGAGCATGCCGGCGCAGTTCCCTGGTTCGGACTTGTGCTCGCAATTGACCGACGGTGCCGCACAAACCGGCCAAGCGTCGATCGCGCTCGCATAATGGATGACCGAATGAAAACGCCCACGCCTCCGATGCAGGCTGTACCGGATGATCAGGAACTGATGACGACTGGGTTCCTGTTGGTGGAACCTGCGACCCTCGCGCACGTGCCTGATCTAGCCGCGCTCGACATGCGTGCCTGCACGCCACGCGTGCTGGCACATCGCGAAGAACTGATGCCACGGTTGATCGACCTCGCCGGGCTCGATTTGGAAGGGCGACGGATTGCGACCGCACGATGGCAAGAAGAACCGGAGGTGGAGCGCCCCCCCGCAATTTGCGCGTGGATCGACAGCGCCGTGGATGCCGATGTGCTCGTCGAACACATCGCGCGGTATCTGGTCGGTCCCGGCGAGGGCGGGCAGCCAGTGTTCTGGCGGTACTACGATCCGCGTGTCTTGAGCCTAACGTTGGCGGTGTTAGACCCGACCCAGCGGCTGGCCCTCTTGGGCCCCGTCCACGAATGGCGCTTCGCTTGGGGCGGCCATCGCTGGCGTAGCGCTGGCCTAGGTGCCGAAATCGTGCAGGCGGACGATCAACCGTCCGGCTGGCCTCGCCCGGACCAGTGGCCACGCATCAACCACAGCGAGATCGTCGACCAGATTCGCCGGCGGCTACCGGTACTGCCGGTCGATCAGGCAGCGCAGTTGCCGGCTGCGCTCGATCAGGTCTTGTGCTCGGCAGGCGGACAGGACGCGATGACTACCGATGCGCTCGTCAACGATGCTGTTCAGCGTATGCGGCACGCTTTCCCGACCGAATAAAGGCTGACACTTCATACCATGAAATTCCGAGGATCAACCCATGCCGACCACTAAAGGCTGTCCGCTTTGCGATCGCCAGTCGCTGCTGATCTATCCCGTCCGATACGCCATCGCGTGCCCACGTGGCGCGTCCAAAGCGCCGGCCCTGTCCGGCAATTTTCGGATCGACGGGCGCGCCCCTCAGGCCGTTGCCACCGCCAAGTATACGCTGCGCGCATTGCGCCCTGGCTATCTGTACACGTACGACGAGAAGCGGAAGAAGCTGGCCGCCTATATGGTTCTTGACGACGGGATCATGTGGAATTTCCCTCCGGACGTGGCACCGCCGCCGGGCGACGCGGAGAACGCGCTTACTCAAGGCTGCGCGATGAACGGAGACTTGGCTTTCGAATCGTTTGGCCGTTGTGTGAGCGTCGAGCACACGCCCGGAAGTGACGAAGCGACCAACCTCTGGATTGGCTGGTCGAATGTGCGATGGACCAAGGACCTCGTACACAACAAAATCAATGATGCCGCTTGGCGCAAGCAGCATATGCAGTGCATCAACGTTCCCGCGATGCTGGCCGGAGACGCGACCGATACGGGCGAATTTCAAGCCACCCAGAGCAAGATCGCACATTTCGCGATGGACGCTCAGGCGATGAAGGCCGCGTTTGGCTTTAGCAACCGCGCGCCCAAGGACGAGATTCGCTTACGTCAGCGCAACGTCGCCAAACGGATCGGTGACGCGATGGCGGAGTCTCCAAACAAGAAAGGCTTTGTGGTCGCGGTCAACGACCCAGTCGGCCTCACTAACGACCTTGCGGAACTGACGGTTCCCAACCTGAACAACGGTTTCGACGAGCAGGTGTATTGGAAGTGGACGTCGGCGCAACTGCTCGAACGCGCTGAAGCCGGAATCCGAGCGAATGCGAAGGCCGTTACCGGACTGACCTATGGAACGTCGAAAACCATCGCGGACGCCAATGCCGTCAATATGAAGGTCGGCGCACCAATCGCGCCGGATGCGATTGGTTTTTTCCACGTGATGCGCTCCTGGATTAGAACGGGAAGTCTTGAGCAGGCGATGAAGGAGGAAGACCGAAAGACCGAGAACGTTCCCGCAACACAGGAAGAGGCAGCGAACGAGGCATGGGAGGACGCAGCGTTCAAGGTCGGTCCCGATGGCAAGCGAACCAGCGTGCTCGATGAAGAGGCGTTGAAACGCTTCCCGCAGGAGTATCAGCAAGCGCTCGAAGCCTTCAAGCCGAAGTGGCAGCCGCTAGTGCAAGCGCATGCGGATTGGCTCAAATCGCAGTTGCTCGCCGAATGGATGGTTGGTGTTCACGATTCGCAGGATCTTCGGAGCGGCTACGCGTACAGTGAGTCGTGCGCACAGGCCATTGGTGCCGCTGTCGGCACCGAGGCTTGCAAGAAAGTACTCGATGACTGGCTGAACGGTCAGGCTTCAAATATCCGCAATCTGTACGTGCGCGCTCTGATGTTCAATCAGGACACGCTGATGAAAGCGGCGGATGCACAGGTGCACGGTTCTGATATCCAGTACGAGAACTTCCTGAATCTCTACAAGGAAGCGTTCCAGAAGATCGAAAAACTTGGCAACGCGGCCAACCTTCGCGATCGGCTCATCGTGACGACCGCAAATCAGATCGTCGGCGTACTCACGAAGACTACGCGGGGTGCTGCACTCGGCTTCGTGACGATTCGTCTTGCGATTCAGTCCGGCGTTCGACTCAAACCGTCACAAGTCAGCAAGCTCGCCATTCGCGACTGGGCTTTACAGCAAGCCCGAGAGTTGGGTGTCAAACTGGACGGCAACCGGACCGAACAGCGCGCGTCGGCGACCCAAGTCGGGAAGCAGGTCCTGAGGACGGCACCACCGAGTGATCCGAATATCGTCGCCTATGAGATGGACGTCGACGCTCTGGTCCGGGACGGGAAGCTGGAGGCAAGCGCGATCAAGGCCGTTAAAGTTCCGGGAGTAGACTCAGCAAAGAAGTGGCTCAATTCGTCGACTGAGTTCAATTTGGGCGTCGTGACTGTAATCTTCCAGATGACGACGCTCACGTTTGCTGCCCTAGACTGGAAAGATCGAGATCAGTTCAATCAGACCGAAACCACTCTGAAGAGCATTGGTGCTGTTGTTGCTATCGTGGGTACCCTCGTTGAATATTCGTCGGAGACCGTCGTGAAAACGCCGGCTCATCCATTGTCAGCGTATCTCATGAAAGCGTGGGGCGTCTCCAAGGAAGGCGCTGAGGTCGGCGTAAAGTTTGGCAGAGGACTCGGCGCGGCCGCAGGCATCTTCTTGGCCGGGTATGACATTTTCAAGAATATGCCTGAGGCCTGGAGCAACGGCGAAAAGAATCTCGCCAAACTTTATTTGGCAAGTGGAATTTTGGGGGCATATGTAGCCGCCGCAGCGCTCTTCAGTCTGCCCCTCTTCTGGCCTGTTTTGATTCTGTCGATTATGGTTGGTATCGCGATCGCGATTTTCAAGGCATCAGCACTGAAGGACTGGGTATCACGCTGTAAATTCAGCAAGGGCGAGCACTACGATTCTCTTGAGGCAGAGCTCAAGGCATTCACCTCGGCCGCAGGAGGTTGATATATGGACGAGCGCGTCATGAAGAAATGCGTTGGGAAGCGGATACCAGAGTGGGATTTGGCGCATCGCTTGCCGATTAATCGTTCTGTTGGTCCGGATCTTCAGGATTTCGGTTCGACATTCAGCGTCAATTCAACCTACATGGACGTGATTGAGCCGTCATTTCTCGAAAAACAGTGGTTCGTCACTGGCGTCGTGTTCGCTTTCCTGTGCATCGGGATCGGACCGTATGTCTACGTTCTTACTCATTCAAATGGAGCGTCAGGCGACTTCGTAATGAACTGCCTGGCGATAGCGGCGATGGTTCTTTTCGGTTCGATAGTCTGGAAGCTCGGGCGCGGCCTGTTCTTTGGTCTCCGCTATCGTCCTATCCGCTTTCATCGTGACGCCCGCAAGCTTTTTGCGATTCGCGCTCGCCGCTTCTTTGCGAAGCCCGGCGAGGGCGACGTCGTTTGGGAAGCACCGTGGACGGAAGATTCGATCTATTGTCTACACCGAGAAGACACGTCTTTCGGCACGATCTTCCACATCCGACACTATACGGTCGACGACCGCGGCAATGTCACTCGCGTGTTCTCGATCGGCCGGGAATGGACCGGCAAGGGGCAGGTGGAAATGGCGCTCGCGCAGTGGAACTACTGGTGCGCGTATATGAACGATGGTCCGAACAGTTTGCCCAAGCCGATGCTGTTTCACACGCAGAGCGAGACGCCGCGCGAGTCGTTCCTGTTTTCGCTGTATGGCTTCGGAATGCGTGCGTCGGTCTTTATTCGTCTGTTGATGATGCCGCTGATTCTGGTTTTCACCGTCATGCGAATCCTTGCGAATGCAACGTGCCGTGAACCCGTTTGGCCTGCCGCGATCGAGCAAATCTCCGCGATCGCGCCCGACGATCTTTATGCGGAACCCCGCTCCGGAACACCTGTCGGATGGGGTGATACCGTGCTGGCCCAACAGCGCGGCGAGTACCCGAATGATCCGAAAGCACGGGTCGAAGACTGGGTGGGAGAACCCGATGGCAGAATGTTCGCGGCCGCTTGGCTCGAGAATCCTGGTGCCAACATGATGCATGCGGCGGCCCGTAGCTAACGGTGACTGATGATGAGGGTTTCCGGCATGACAGAAAGGCGAATCGCAGCGACGCTAGCCACCGCGCTTGCATTGTTCGTCGGATGCACGCCAAGTGCGCTTGCAAAATACGATGCTGCGGAAAAAGCGGTTCGGGCAGCACTGTCCGATGACAGGGACATCGAGTTTTTCGACTTATACGAAAACACTCCCGATTTGCATGGAATAAGTCAAACGCCGAACTACAAGCGCACGTTCGTTTGTGGATACGCCACCTACAAGAAACAGGATGACAAACCAAGTCGAGTGCGCTTTATCTATGTGGCCGATTCGGATGATCCGTCTCTCGCCGACTATGGCCCGCTCAACCTGGAGAAGCCTGAGTTGAATTACGGGATTCGTGATGAAAGTAGTGGAGGCAGGTACGCGACCGCGTTCGAATTCTCCGGATGGAATCGAGTTTGCGCCAACGCTCAGCATCCGAAAACTTTTAGCGGAGTCGCTCCGAAGAGCGGCGGATGAGCTGGATACAGGACCGATCAGGTCTCGCTTGCTCAGCAGCATGACCATGTAGACGATGCGGAAAGAATGATGAAGGATGAAAACGGACGCGGCGTGATCCGCCTGTACGACAAGACGACCCACGGTGGCGAAGTGATCACCGCAAGCGATGATCTGACGGCGCTGGGCGTTCCGGTTGCGCTGAAGGATCACCTGACATGGTGTCCGAAGTGCGGCGGCCAGTTCCGGATCATTCCACAGAACAGTACCCGCAACCATCACGGTACGCCGGTCGCCTTTCACGACGATCTGACGGAATGCGGGGCGCGACTGATTTCGTCGCTTGAGTAGAGGTATCGCGCATGAGCGGTTCGGTAGGTCGGATGGAGAAAGTAACTTTGACGGGCGCGTCGTCTCACAACACCGTCTTGATATCCGATGCTCAACGTGAAGCGCTGCGCGCCGATATTCGACAGCGACTCGTTACCGCGCTGATGCGCTCGGGCGACGCGGTCACCGATCCGAAGCTTGCCCGCCTGCCCGGGCCGGTTCGCTACCGGGTCACGGGCGCGCTCGCCGCGTGGGACGCATTGCGAGTCGCAACAGACCGCGTGGCGTCGCCGACGCTGACCGAGATGCTGCGATCGCACGGCATCCTGCGCCTGACGCGCTATTTCGATCGCTTCACGCGGGACCTTCTGCCGCACGGTGCTGAGGGCCGCTCGGCCGACGCGCTCGCCGGGGTGGCCCAGTACAGTGCCGTGTGGTTGGCGTTCGAGGTTCGACAAGGTGCTTTTTATGAGCCGACTCCGCCGCTGCATCGCCTGCTCGACGCCGCCTATATTGCGGAGGATGTGCCGATCGGCATGCTGAAGATGCCGACCGATACGCTTTGCATCATTCCCGAACCCACTCGCTGGAAACAAGCCGGCGACATCGAGGCGATCGCGATCTTCAAGAACGACCGGTCGATCGGGTTTGCGACATGGTTAATGACGGGCGGCCCCAGCGAGGGTGCGGCAATGGATTCGATTACGCTGCCGCTTGAGGACCCCGACAAGACGATCCGTGAACTGGTGGATGAGTTGTTCCAGCAGCCCCCGGCTGACGGATTGCCCGACCTGCCCGATTCTCAGCAGTTCTGGCGCAACGCCTTGGACTACGCGATCAAGATGTTGCTGTACCTCAACGCGCGCGACGCGCAGGTCGTGCACGACCGCGCCTATTCGAACGCGCCGCGACACTTTCCGGGGCTCGGTAAGCGCAAGCGCATGGAACGGCTCGCGGAAATCGAACAGCTCTATGATCGACACGTCGTCGGCCCTGCGATTCTCGACGCCGAGACGGCCGGATCGGTCCCGTCGGACGGCGTACAGCGCGAAATAAGCGGTCACTGGCGGCGACCGCACTTCCGGATGCAACCGTACGGCCCACAGGCGGCATTGCGCAAACTTATCTTCGTCGGCCCGACTCTCGTGCGCCCCGACCGGCTGGGGCTGTAGCTGAATGGATCACCTGCTGTCGCATTACGAATACGAACTTGGATTGTTCGCGCGAGCGCTGAGCGATTTCGCGATCCGCTATCCGAAGATCGCCGCCCGGCTCGGCATCCAGAGCGGCCGAAGCGACGATCCGCATGTGACGCGCCTGATTCAGACCTTTTCGTTTCTTGCCGCCCACCTCGATTCCAAGCTGGCCGACGATTATCCCGAGTTCACCGAAGCGTTGCTCGAAGTCGTCCACCCGCACTATCTGCGAACCGTGCCATCGTGCGCGATCGCTCGATTCGAGCCACGGGCGATCGTCGGTCAACTGACAGAGCCGATCGTCGTACGGCGTGGCGTGGAGTTGAATGCACGCACAGCCCCGGTGCGATTCCGGTCGGCCTACGACGTGACCATCTCGCCGTTGCAAATCCGGTCCGCACGGTATACACCGACGACGCTGGCACCATCGGCCGTGAGATTGCCCGCCGACGCAACCGGCGTGCTGTCGATCAGTTTCACGTCGGCCGCCGGCCCGATCACGGCGGCCATTACTAATGGCCCCATACGTGTCTACCTTTCTGGCGAGCGGCCGTTAGTCTCGTCGCTGCTGGATGCTTTGCTGCTGCATGCAGCCGGCGCGTATGTTGAGGTCGATCAATGTGGGCGCTGGCGGGCCATATCGAAGGTGCCGTTTGAACTGGTCGGTTTTGCTGATGACGATCGCCTGCTGCCGGGCAGCCGAACCACCAGCCGAACCTCAAGCACCTACCGCTACTTGCTGGAATACTTCGCGTTTCCCGAGCTGTTCGATTTCGTCGATCTCGACATGGGACGCATGCAGCGTGCAGCAAGCGCCCCTGACGCGCGAGAACTCACTCTGCATGTCGTACTGCGCGATACGCCCGCCGACTCGATCGCCGCGCAGGTGCTCGCGTCACTCGACGCAACGACGTTCAAATTGTTCTGCACGCCGGTTGTGAATCTGTTCTCACAGCCGGCACAACCCATCGTGTTGAAGGGGCAGGACGCCTATCCCGTTGAACCCGTGCGACTGACGAAGCATTCAGCGCTCGGCGTGTATTCGATCGACGCGGTCTATCTGGGCGAACTGTCCAAGAAGAAGGACAAAGACGAGGACGTGTCGCTCGACAGTGATCGGCCTAGAACCCTGGTGCGACCCTATCAAGCGCTGGGTCACGATCCACTCCCTGATTCGGCGACGGTCTACTGGGTCGCATTTCGTGATCGAGATGCGGGCGCACCCGGTCGTCAAACCACGATGCTGTCGCTGATCGGACTGGACGGAAAGTCGGCCCAACCGAAGCTGCCGCAAATCGATGTGATGACGACGGTGACAAATCGCGACTTGCCGGCGCGCTTGTCGATCGGCAGTTCGGTGGGTGACTTGCTGCTCGAAAGCAAGGCGCTGGATTGTCCGATTCAGTTGATCACTCGACCGACATTGACGGCCGAGCTACCGCGCGGCCACGGCGCGTTGTGGCGGGTGCTGTCGACGTTATCACCGCATCCGTTGGACCTGACGCGGGAAGGGCTGCCGGGGCTCAAAGCATTCCTGCGGCTCCACGCGGTACGCACGACGCCGCTCGCACAGCGCTGCATCGACGCGATTACCGATCTGGACTACAAGCCGGCAATGAAATGGATGTCGCTGGATAATCAGTTCCCGTCGTTCGTGCGCGGCATCGAAATCATGTTGTCGCTTGACGAGACCGCGCTGCGCGAAGTCAGCTTGGTCGTGTTCACGAAGCTGCTCGAACGGTTCTTCACGCCGTACGGGCCGACGAACAGTTATGTCCAACTGGTGGTCCGTTCGGCGCAGACCGGCCAGGAACTGACGCGAGGCGCAGCGACGTCCGGCACGCAGCCCCTGATCTGAGCGTAAGCCGGTCTGATCACAACCGGATAAAGGTGTGAAGTGGAGGCGACATCAAATCGCAGTCGCCCCCGCCCGGTGTCGAAGATTCAGTGCCGCGCCGAACGTTTCGCGTCGCCGCCGTACCGGGCCAGCCAGTATCGCGAAGCTGTCAAGCGCAGCGAGTCGTGTCGCCGCTGCAAGTCTTCTTCTCCCAGCTCGGTTAGTTCGCGTATCGCTTGCAACACATAGCGTCGATCCTCGTCGCCCATTTCGACGTGTAGCGCGAAGCGAGCGATTGCGGTCAATCGGGAGTAGTGTGTCGCGACGTGCTGGAACGACTCCAGAGCGGACTGCACCGCGCTTTCGAGTACCGCGATGTCGCGGGGAAGCATGGGGTCGCGCGCGTTGGGCGCGGTAGGAAAGTTGTCTTCAGGTGTCACGTTTGGCCCGCCCTCTTGTTGGGGATAAGCCCGCGCCAACCGCAATGGAGGAATGGGGTGGGCGGGCACGATAACGAGGTTGGCAGACCGGCCCTGTAACCACTAACCGGCAGGCCCGAAGGCCTCCCCGCCACGGCCCGCCCATGGAAAAAGGACGTGCAGAAGCAGACGCACGGCCTGCCGAAGCAGGCGTGCGGGTTACAGGGTTATCGAGCTGCCAAGCTCGTACTACCGCTGTTTTGGTAGCACGTTGACTCTAGCATGCGCTCCTGTCGACGTACAGATCGATTCGTCCGATGAAACAGGGGGCGCGATTGAAGCAAATCAAAGCGGGGAGCGTTCACAGTGACGTACCGCCGAAGTTGCGCCGTATCGCTTTGGCGATCGTGCCCGCAATGCGATTTGCGTGTCCGAAACCGATCCCTTTCGGACAACCCCTTTCCGCCCTGTCCAAAAATAAGGGTTGAAGTATTTTGGACAGGCATCTATATTCGGACATCTATTTCGTACAGATTGAGCGCCCGATATGTCCCGAACCTTCGCTTATGCCCGCGTCAGCACGTCCGACCAGACCACCGCGAACCAGTTACGCGAGATTGAGGCGGCCGGCTTCTCCGTCGACAAGCGCCGCGTCGTATCGGAAAGCATCTCAGGGAGCGTGAGCGCCGATCAGCGGCCGGGCTTCGCAAAGTTACTTGACCGGATGGAAGAAGGCGATGTGCTGATCGTGACGAAACTCGATCGGCTCGGCCGCAATGCAATGGACGTGCGGGCCACGGTCGAGGGTTTGGCCGAACGCGGTATCCGGGTTCATTGTCTCGCCTTGGGCGGCGTCGATCTGACGAGTGCGGCCGGCCGGATGACGATGCAGGTGTTGAACGCGGTGGCCGAGTTCGAACGCGATCTGCTGATCGAACGAACGCATGCCGGCATCGCTCGCGCTAAGGCAGAAGGCAAGACGATGGGACGGCCGTCCGCCCTGTCGGACCAACAGCGGGCGGAGGTGCTGCGCGAGCTGGATGCGGGGGCGAGCGTGGCCGCGCTCGCCCGACAATTCGGCACGAGCCGCCAGACAATCATGCGGGTACGCGACGCGGCGTAACGCATCTCCTACCCAATTCACTTTTCAAGGGCCGCAAGGCCCGTTTCTGTTTCTGCTCGCGGAGGAGTGGCGGCACCGGAGATTCTTTGCGCGCAGCGTCCCAGACGGCGGGCCAATTCCCGAGCTGGTCGACGTGGCTCGACGCATTCGACGCTTATCTCCAAACTTATCTCCAGAAAAATAGGTGTGTTGGAGATACACTTGGAGATGACCAAAGCCCCGCCAGATAAGGCAGATAGGCCGAGTTGAGCCGTTATCTCCAACTCTCCAGAAAATTTCGCGTCTGGCGAGGCAAGAATGGACCTTGATCTCTTCGTATAGTGGCTGCGCCGGCAGCGCGGGGGCAACTCCGGGGGCAACTCCACGACACCCTCCAAGCAATCCCCTTACAGCACGGGCCTTACAGCGAATAATTTCATTCCGGCCCTGGCACCAGTATTTCGCAGCGTCATGCGCTGCAACTGTCGAAACCCGCGCAAGCTCGCCGCTTCGCGGGTTTTTTGTTTTGCGTCGCGTTCGCCGCAACAGGTGCCCCGTCCGGCAGTCCAAGCATCATGGATGCCGAGCACGGAGGCCGCCCATATCGATGCGCACGATTTCATACCGGGTGGGCCGCGGCGTGCTCGCGGCAGTGCTGGGTTTCATGCTCGGTGGATGCGACGTGCTGAGCGCGCCGCCCGTCCCCGACTGGCCGGGGCCGCATGCGCCCTATCCGTTCCCGGACAACATTCCCCATCGCACCGAATGACCCGACGGTCGCCCTTCTCTCCCAGCAGACTCAGGCCATCAGTTCGCGGACGAAGTCGAGAAACACGCGCACCTTCGCGGCAACGAGATTGGACGCGTGGTGATACGCGTAGAGCGGAAATGTCTCGTCCGTCCACTCCGGCAGCAGCAGGACCAGCTTCCCGTCGGCAACGATGTCCCGCGCGTAGAGTTCCAGCAATTGCGCGATACCGGCGCCGCCCAGGCACGCGCCGAGCAGACCGCCCGTATCGTTGACCATCAATTGTCCACCGGCATCGAACGGCACCACTTCCTTGCCCCGATGAAATTCCCACTCGTACGGCCGCCCCGTTACCGGGTCGCGGATCAGCACGCACCGGTGACCGTCCGCGAGATCCCGAGGGTGCCGCGGTTCGCCATGACGCGCGACGTAGGCCGGCGACGCGCAGGTCAGCACGCGCGTCTCGAGCAGCAGTCGCGCACGATATGACGACGGCTCGGGGATGCCGAAGCGCACTGCCACGTCGAAGCCGTCGGCGACGAGGTCGCCCATCCGGTCCCGCACGCTGATTTCGACCGACAGGTCGGGAAAGCGGTCGAGAAATTCCGCCATCCGCGGCGCCAGCACGTAGTGACCGAACGTGCCGTCCACGTTGACCCGCAGCCGCCCCCTCACGCGCGCCTTCGACTGACCGGCGTCGAGCGCCGCCTCCTCGATGCCGGCCAGCAGCGGCGCGACCGTCTCGTAAAAGCGCCGCCCTTCGTCGGTCAACGTGATCGCGCGCGCCGTCCGGTTGAAGATCCGGATGCCGACCCGCTCTTCCAGCCGGGCGACGGCGCGGCTCACCGCCGGCTGCGTCAGCCCCATCGCCTCCCCCGCGCGCGCGAAGGTGCCGGCCTCGATCACCGCGGAGAGCACCCCGATACCGCTGAGGAGCCTGCTGTCGAATCCCATGAGACATACTTTCAGTCATTCATTAACTGATCATTATTCATTATTTTTATCGATCGCAGAAGCCTACATTTGTCCTGTCGCCGGATCAACCGGCACTCACGAACCAAGGAGCAGGACATGAGCACATCGGAACAGGTCGCCCTCGTCACGGGTTCGTCGCGCGGCATCGGCGCGGAAATCGCCCGCCAGCTCGCCCGGGACGGCTTCCGGGTCGTCGTCAACTATGCCGGGAGCGCCGGCCCGGCCCGCGAAGTGGTCGACGCGATCGTCGCCGACGGCGGCCATGCCGTCGCGGTGCAGGCGAACGTCGCCGACCCGGCAGCCGTGGCCGCGCTGTTCGACGCCGCCCGCGATGCATTCGGCGGCATCGACGTGGTGGTCAATTCCGCGGGCGTGATGAAGCTGGCGACCATCGCCGACTGCGACGATGCGCTCTTCGACGAAACGATCGCCATCAACGTGAAAGGCACGTTCAACGTATGCCGCGAAGCGGCAAGGCGGGTGCGCGACGGCGGACGCATCATCAACCTGTCGACCAGCGTGATCGGCATGCGCATGCCGACTTACGGCGTGTACGTCGCCAGCAAGGCGGCGGTCGAAAGCCTCACGCAGGTGCTCGCGCAGGAAATGCGCGGGCGCGGCGTCCGCGTGAATGCCGTCGCGCCGGGACCGGTCGCGACCGAGTTGTTCCTGCAGGGCAAGAGCCCCGAACTCGTCGATCGGCTCGCGAAGCTGAACCCGCTCGAGCGGCTCGGCCAGCCCGACGACATCGCGCGCGTCGTCGCGTTCCTCGCGGGCCCGGACGGCGCGTGGATCAACGGCCAGATCCTGCGCGCCAACGGCGGCATGTGCTGACGGACCGCTCGCCGCCACCTCATCTTTCCGCCAGGAGATCGCTCATGAAGGAAGTCGTCCTCGTCACCGGCGCGTCCAGCGGCTTCGGCTTGCTGACGGCCCAGGCGCTCGCCCGCGCCGGTCACACGGTCTATGCATCGATGCGTGAGAGCGCCGGGCGCAATGCGCCGCGCGTCGCCGCCGTCGCCGCCTATGCGCAAGAACACGGCGTCGACCTGCGCAGCCTCGAACTCGACGTCGGCGACGACGTATCGGTCGATGCCGCAATCGAGCGCGTGATCGCCGACCACGGCCGCCTCGACGTCGTGATCCACAACGCCGGCCACATGGTGTTCGGGCCGGCCGAAGCGTTCACGCCCGAGCAGTTGGCGCAGCTCTACGACATCAACGTCGTGTCGACCCAGCGCGTGAACCGCGCGGCGCTGCCGCACCTGCGCGGCCAGGGCCGCGGCCTGCTCGTGTGGGTTTCGTCCTCGTCGGCGCGCGGCGGCACCCCGCCGTTCCTGGCGCCCTACTTCGCCGCGAAAGCCGCGATGGATTCGCTCGCGGTGTCCTACGCTGCCGAACTCGCCCGCTGGGGCATCGAAACGTCGATCGTCGTACCGGGCGCGTTCACCCGAGGCACGAATCACTTCCTCCATGCGGGCAAGCCGGCCGATACCGCCGTGCAGGCTGCCTACGACAGCGGGCCGTACGCGGGCGTCGCCGATCAGGCGCTGAAGGGCCGCGCCGCGCTCGAACCCGCGGACGCCGATGCCGGCGCGGTCGCGACGGCGATCGTCGATATCGTCGCCGCGCCGCACGGCAAGCGCCCGTACCGCGTGTTCGTCGATCCGTCGCAGGACGGCGCGGAGGAAGTGTTCCGCGTCGGCGATCGCATCCGCCGCGAAATGTTCAGGAATATCGGGCTCGCCGACCTGCTCGCGCCGCGCGTCGACGGCTGATCCTTCCCGCGCCGGGCCGGCCGGCGCGGGTCAACCCCGCTCGCAGAACCCGAGAATCGCGTCCGCGACCGCCGCTGGGGATTCGCGCTGCGGGAAGTGCCCGACTCCATCGAGCACCTGTCGCTCGTAACGCCCGGCGAAGAACCGTTCACGCCCGGCCGAGCTGTCCGGATGATTACAGGAGTCCGCACCGCCATGCAGCACGAGCGTCGGCACCGTCAGCACGGGCGCCGGGTTCAGCCGCGCGTCGTCGTCGGCATAGGCCGGCGTACCCGCCGCGAAGCCCCAGCGCTGCCGGTACGAATGCAGCACGACGTCGATCCAGTCGGGTCCGTCGAACGCGACGGCCGCCGCGTCGAAATCGCTGTCGCGATACCAGCCCGGCGGCGACCACGTCTCCCACATCAGGTGCGCAAACGCACGGCGGTCGTCGCGCAGCGCCTGCTCGCCGCGCGGCGTCGCCATGAACCAGTGATACCAGTAGTTGCGCGCCTGCTGCAGCGACAGCGGCTGAGCGGGATCGTTGGTGCCGTACCCGACCGACAGCATCACGAGCTGCGATGCGACACCGTCGCGCAGCCCGCACGCGTTCGCGGCCGCGCGGGCGCCCCAGTCGTGCCCGACCAGCACGGGCCGCTCGATACCGAGCACGTCGACGAACTCGAGCAGGTCGCGCCCGAGCGCCGCGAGCTGGCCGCTGCGCGGCACGGACGCATCGCGAAAGCGGGTCGGCGCGAAGCCGCGCAATGCCGGCGCCAGCACGCGATAGCCGCCCGCAGCGAGCGCCGATGCCACCGCCTCCCAGCCGACCGGGCTGTCCGGCCAGCCGTGCAGCAGCACGGCCACGCGTTCGCCGCACGGGTTCCATTCGAGATAGGCAATGTCGAGCGACGCGGTCGTCGCATGCGCATAGGTCGTCATCGGGTACTCCGTCAGGTCAGCGTGAACCTACGATGGTAGGTCGGCCTTTCATCACGATTCACGGAGTATCATGATTCATCCTTCAAATATTGCGTTGAATCGATCCATGGAACCGCCGACCGACCCCGCGTCGACCGCGCTCGACATCGCGCTGCTGCGCACCTTTCTCGAAGTCGTCGACAGCCGCGGGTTCGCGCCGGCCGCGGAACGCCTCGCGCTGACGCCGTCCGCCGTCAGCGGTCACATCAAGCGGCTCGAACAGGCAGCCGGCACCGTGCTGCTCGCGCGCACGACACGCCGTATCGCGCTGACGCCAGCCGGCGACACGCTGTACGCGTACGCGCGCAACATCGTCGACATGGAGCGCGAGGTACGCGCGCGGCTGCGCGGCGCGCCGGCGCACGGGCCGCTGCGGGTCGGCGCGTCGGAGGATTTCGCGGGCACGTGGCTGCCGCAGGTGCTGCGCACGTTCCGCGACAGCCATCCGTGCACATCGATCGAACTGAAGGTCGGCATCACCGCGTCGCTGCTGCGGGAGCAGACGCTCGGCCGGCTCGACGTCGTGTTCGGCAAGCAGTGCCAACAGGTCGACACGCCCGGCGAACTGCTGTGGGAGGAACCGCTCGTGTGGGCATTCGCGGCCGATACGGCGCTCGACGCCGAAGAAGGCGTGCCGCTCGCGCTGTTTCCGGAACCGTGCGTGTATCGGCAAGCCGCGGTGTCCGCGCTCGCCGCCGCGCTGCGGCCCTTTCGCGTGCTGTTCGAAAGCGCGAGCATGGCCGGCTGCATGTCGGCCGCGCTCGCCGGCTTCGCGGTCACGGCGCTCGCGCGCAGCCAACTGCGCGACGGCCTGCGCGAGTGCGGGCCGCACGACGGCCTGCCGGCATTGCCGGCCGCACGCTTTTACGCATTCGTGTCGAAGCCCGACGGCGCCGGCGCCGCGCTGATCGACGCGGTACGGGCCACCGGGCGCACGCGGCAGTTCGCCGCGCAAGCCGGCTGACCACGCGCGCGCCGGTCGCGGCACGTATCAAATGTCGCTGACGGCCCACCGGTTCAGGCCAGCAAACCGCCGATGCCCCGCGTTCGGGCGCGACGCCTGTTGTGGCGCCTGTCGTGGCGACTTTGTCAGTCGTCGCTGCCGCTCGCGCCCGCGTCGTTCAATGCATCCGCCATCAGCTCCCCGAACCACTCGATGAACGCGTTGAGCCTGCGCGATCGATGCCGGCGGTGCGGATACACGGCCGCCACGTCCATCGGCTCGGCGCGGTGGCCGGGCATCACGTCGACGAGTGCGCCGCTTGCCAGCAGATGCTCGACGTCGAAGCGCGGAATCTGGATCAGCCCCATTCCCGCGATACAGCTGGCGATATAGGTTTCGGCGTTGTTGACGATCACGCGGCTCGGCAGCGTCAGCATGTGCCGCTGCCCGTCCGCGCAGTATTCCCAGCCGAGCTCGCGCCCCGTCGTCGGCGACGCATAGCCGATCGCCCAGTGCCCGTGCGCAAGCGCATCCGGATGCTCGGGCACGCCGCATTCGCGCAGGTAATCGGGGCTCGCGCAGTTGATCAGCGTGAACTGCCCGAGCGGCCGCACGACAAGGCTGCTGTCCGCTAGCCGCCCGACGCGGATCGCGCAATCGACGCCCTCCTGCACGAGGTCGATCGTGCGGTCCGTCGAGCCGAGCGACAGTTGCAGCTTCGGGTGGCGGCGAAACAGCGACGGCAGCGCGGGCGCCACGACGCGGCGCGCGATCCGGCTCGGCACGTCGACGTTCAGCCGCCCGACCACGTCGCGGTCGCGGCGCCGAAACAGGCGGTCGAGTTCGTCGGCCTCCGCGAGCAGGCGCCGGCCGCGTTCGAGCAGCAGCGCGCCGTCGGCGGTCAGCTGCACCTGGCGCGTCGTGCGGTGCAAGAGGCGCGTGCCGAGCGCCATCTCAAGTTGCTGGACGGCCGCCGACACGGTCGCGCGCGGCACGTCGAGCGCATGCGCGGCCTTGATGAAGCTGCCCATCTCGGCAACCTGCAGGAAGATCCTGACCTGATCCAGCTTGTCCATCGGCGGGAAACCCGGGTTCGAACGACGGTCGGCGCCGGCTGCCGCGCATCGCGGCCGGCTTCGGCGACACAGAGAAAACGGGCGCGCGGCCTCGTGGCTGCGCGCCCGTCCATTGTCCACGCAAACGCGCCAGTGCGGTGCGCCGCGCGGCCGCAAGCGGCCCGGTTACTTGGTCGTATAGCCGCCGTTGATCAGGATCGTCTGCCCCGTGATCCACCAGCCGTCGGTCACGAGATGGCGGATGAACGGCACGACGTCCTCGATGTCGGTCAGCCCGGTCTTGCTGAACGGCGACAGCGCGGCGGCCGTCTTGTGGTACGCGACCGCATCGGCGCCTTCGGCCGGATAGAAGAACGGCGTGTCCATCGGCCCCGGCCCGACGGCCGTCACCGAGATCCCGCGCGCGCCGTATTCCTTCGACGCCGCGCGCGTGAAGTGCTCGACCGGCGCCTTCGACCCTTCGTACGCCGCGTAGAACGGCGTGAACGCGCCGAGCAGCGACGTCACCAGCGTGACGAGCTTGCCGTGATCCTCGAGGTGCCGCCCGGCTTCCTTGATGAAGAAGAACGCCGACTTGCTGTTGACCGCGAACATCTCGTCGTACTCGGCTTCGCTGATCTCGGTGAACGGCTTCTTCAGCACCTTGCCGACCGTGTTGATCGCGATGTCGATCTTGCCGAAACGCTGCTTCGCATCGTCGAACAGCTTCTCGACCGCGGCGGCCGTCGTGAGGTCTGCCTGGAACGTCGCGGCTTCCGCGCCGGCCGCGCGCACCGCGGCGGCCGTCTCCTCGGCCTGCGCCTGCGACGCCGCGCTGTTGTAGTGAATCGCCACCGCCTTCGCGCCGTGGCCCGCCAGGTCCCGGGCGATCAGGCCGCCGAGATTCTTTGCGCCGCCTGCGATCAGGACGACCTTGTCTGCGAGCGTATGAGTTGCCACGGTTGACTCCTTGTTTCGTTGGACGAAGCTAGGAGTGTAGGCATGCGCGACGCGCCGGTCAGCCGGTTGCGGCTGGATGGATTATCCAGAAAACCGATCCAATCGAAGCCACGCAAGGTGGCCTGCCGCACCGACGGCGGCGCCGGATTCTGCAGTCGATTACGCGGCCGCCGGCCAGCTCAGCGCGCGTACAGCGCCGCGTCGATCTTGCCGAGCAGCCACTGCATGCCAGCCAGATGCTGCTGATCGTGGCTGCACAGGTAATGGACGAGCCCGCGCACGGTCAGCGAACCGTAGCCGTCGAACTCGCCGGTCCGCTCGAACTGTTCGGGCGTGAGGCGCGACAGCAGCTCCAGCGTCTCGCGCCGCGCGTCGCGAATCGCCGTGAGCACGTCGGACGCATAGGCGTCGTTGTAGCGCCGCTCGGTCGCGAGCGCGTCGCCGTCGATCGAGACGAGCAGCGGCCGGTCTTCGTCGAGCATGCGCCGCAGCCGCACGTGATAGCCGTCGATCTCGATGTCGCGCACGTGGCAGAGCTGCCCGAGCGGCGAGAAATGCTCGCTCGGAATGCCGGCCCAGTCGTCGGGGGTCCAGCGCGCATAGCCGTCGGGCACGGCCGCGAAATACGCTTCGAGCTGACGGGGGAAATCGGCGAGTGCGTCGAGCGTCGTCGGATTCATGCGGGAGACTCCCTGTCGGATAAAGGCGGGCGGCAACCCTGGCACGGGCCTGCCGCCGCCGTTGCGTCACTTCACGCTGAAGCCGTACGCGCCCTGCGTGCGATGCCCGTCGGTCGCGACGGCCACCCACTTCACCGTGTACGCGCCCGTGCCGAGCGCCGCGAGCGGCACCGTCATCCGCTTGCGGTTCGACGCGTCGATGCGCGCGCGGTCGTTCGACACCGTCTTGCCGTCGCCGTCGACGACGACGATCGAGCTGAATGCCGGCTCCAGCGGCTCGGTGAAGTCGATCGTGACGGCGGCCGGTGCGGTAGCCACCGCCGCGCCCGCCGCCGGGTCGCTGTTCGCGAGATGCGCGTGCGCGAACGCGGCCGACGAAACGGTCGCGGCGACGATGACGGCGGCAGCGTGGCGGCCGAACGGGAATGAATCGAAAGGCATGGACTTTCCGTGAAGAATGAACGGGCGCCGCGCGGCGCAGCGTTCCGGCAGCTTACCAGCGCATGCGCGTTCATGCCGGTCAGGCGCCGCCGCTTGATAGAATGCGCGCGCTATGGATCTCGAAAGCATTCTCTACACCCAGGGCTTCGGCTCGCGCCGCCAGTGCCGCGGCCTGATCGAAGCAGGCCGCGTCGCCGTCGCGGGCGCCGCCGCGACCGACCCGGACGCCACCTTCGACACCGACGGCCTCGTGTTCACGGTCGACGATACGGCATGGCCGTTCCATGCGCGCGCGTATCTCGCGCTCAACAAGCCGGCCGGCTACGAGTGTTCGCGCGATCCGCAGCACCATGCGAGCGTGTTCAGCCTGCTGCCCGCGCCGCTCGTCGCGCGCGGCGTGCAGTGCGTCGGCCGGCTCGACCAGGACACGACCGGCCTGCTGCTGCTGTCCGACGACGGCCAGTTCGTGCACGCGTACACGTCGCCGAAGCGCAAGGTGCCGAAGACCTACGTCGCGACCGTGCGCCACCCGCTCGACGACGCGCAACTGCACGCGCTGCGCACCGGCGTGCAGTTGCATGGCGAGCCGAAGCCGATCGCGGCCGTCGCCGCCGACGCCCGCGACACGCACGCGCTCGCGCTGACCGTGCTCGAAGGCAAGTACCACCAGGTCAAGCGGATGGTCGCGGCGGCGAGCAACCGCGTCGAATTGCTGCACCGCGAAAGCATCGGCGGCTTCGCGCTGCCGGCCGACCTCGCGCCCGGCGCATGGCGGTGGCTCGACGAAGCCGACCTTGCCGCGCTGCGCAATCCCGTCGAAACCCTGTAAGGGAAAATCCGCACGACCGTTCGGTGTCCGGCCACGTCTCGGCCGCAGGTTCCCCCGCTATACTCAAATCACAAGCTGCAAGAGCAGCGATGCAGGGGGAGACATCATGAACATCAACCATTCTTTCGAACTGTCGTCGGCGATGATCGCGTTCGCGGTCATCGGTGTGATCGTGATCGGCGGCCTGCTGGCCACGATGCACCTGAAGCACAAATATCATCCGAACCTGATCGGCGCGCTGATCGGTGCGCTGCTGTGCTTCCTGCTGATCGAGGCGTTACCGGCGCTCACCTGATGCACTGCCCGGCGCGAGCGTTTGAAGGAAATCGTCTACGGTCGGATAGCGCAGCGTCACGCACAATTCGGCCTTGAGCCGTGCGTTGGACAGGCGCCGCGACTCGCGCATGAACGACAGCAGCGTCGGCTCCAGCAGGCGCTCCGCGTCCGCGCGGCTGACGCGCGGCGGCCTCGGCAGGCCGAGCACCTGCGCGACCCGGTCGAAATACTCTCCCATCCGCAGTTCGGTGTCGTCCGACGCGTGCACAACGCGCGCCGGCTTGCCGCGCTCGGCCGCACGGCGCAGGATCGCCGCGAGATCGTCCGCGTGGATGTGGTTCGTGTACACGTCGTCGGCCGGCTCGAGCGCCGGCGTGCCGCGCTCGAGCCGCGCGATCGGCAGGCGGTTCGCCGCGTAGATGCCGGGAATGCGCACGATGCGCGCGGACAGCACGCCGCGCACCGTCGCCGCACGCAGTTGCCGCTCGGCCGACACGCGCCGGAATGCGCGCGGGTTCGCGGGGCGCAGCGGGTGCGTTTCGTCGATGCGCGCGCCGCCGCAGTCGCCGTAGACGCCCGTCGTGCTGGCGTAGACCAGCCTCGGCGCGCGAAGACCGTCGGGTACAATACGCGCTGCCCGAACGGGCGCGCCGGCCTGTCGCGCCGCGCTGCGCAGCGTTCGGAGCCGGCCGACCGCCGGTGCCGTCGGTGCCGCCGGCCGACGCGCAGGCATGGACGTTGCGGCGATCAGCGCACGCGTGCGCCGGTCGTCGCGGCCGTCGGATGGCGGCGGCGCGAGATGCAGGATCGTGCGGGCGAGGCCCGCGAGACGGCCGAGCGTCGCCGGGCGATCGAGGTCGCCGACGATCGGCGTCGCGCCTGCGGCGCGCAGTTCGTCGCGGCGGGCCGGGTGGCTCGTCAGCGCGAGGATGCGCAGGTTGCGGCGCGCGTCACGCCATTGCGCGACGCAGCGCATGCCGACGTCGCCGCAGCCGACGATCAGTACGCGCGGCCGGCGCAGGATTCGTGTCGCGATCATGTTGGTTGCGAAATCAGGAGCCGCCGTTGCGCGACGCGCAACGGTTTTGCATTGTAGCTGCCGTGCGCGACATGCACGGTCCCCCCATTTTGTTCTAGTTTGGTTCTATGGCATTCAACGTCACTCTCAAGCAAAGCGGCCGGCAATTCCAGGTCGAGTCGGACGAAACCGTGCTGGCGGCGGCGCTGCGCCAGAACGTCCATCTGCCGTACGGCTGCAAGAACGGCGCGTGCGGCTCCTGCAAGGGCCAGATCGTGTCGGGCCAGATCGAACAGGGCCCGCATGCCGCGTCGGCGTTGTCCAACGACGAACGCACGCGCGGCCTCGCGCTGCTGTGCTGCTCGAAGGCGCAATGCGATCTCGAGATCGACGTGCGCGAGATCGCCGGCGTCGACGGCGTGCAGGTCAAGAAGCTGCCGTGCCGGATCGCCGCGCTCGAACGCAAGGCGGACGACGTGATGGTCGTGAAGCTGCAGTTGCCCGCCAACGAACGCCTGCAGTACCTCGCGGGCCAGTACGTCGAATTCATCCTGAAGGACGGCTCGCGCCGCAGCTACTCGATGGCGAACGCGCCGCACGAGGAAGGCCCGATCGAGCTGCACATCCGCCACATGCCGGGCGGCAAGTTCACCGATCACGTGTTCGGTGCGATGAAGGAGCGCGACATCCTGCGCTTCGAAGGCCCGCTCGGCACGTTCTTCCTGCGCGAGGATTCGGACAAGCCGATCGTGCTGCTCGCGTCGGGCACCGGCTTCGCGCCGATCAAGGCGATCATCGAGCATGTGAAGCACTCGGGCATCACGCGCCCGATGACGCTCTACTGGGGCGCGCGCCGCAAGAAGGACATCTACCTCGGCGAGCTCGCCGAGCAGTGGGCGCGCGAGATCCCGAACTTCACGTACGTGCCGGTGCTCTCCGAGCCGGACGACGCCGACCAGTGGACGGGCCGCACCGGCTTCGTCCACCGCGCGGTGATCGAGGACCTGCCCGATCTGTCCGGCCACCAGGTGTACGCGTGCGGCGCGCCGGTGATGGTCGAATCCGCGCAGCGCGACTTCACGCAGCATCACGCGCTGCCGGCCGACGAGTTCTACGCGGACTCGTTCACGAGCGCCGCCGATCTCGCGCATCCGGTCTGAGCACCGGGCGCGCCCGCGTCCCCGCTGCGCGCCGCCCGTGTCACATCCGTGGCATCGCGGCGGTTTACAGTGGGGCGCGGGATGCCTTATGCTTGCGCACATGAACCGCTTCCTGTCCGCTCTCCGACGTCGCCGCTCGCCGCTCCGCCCGGATGCCGCCGGCTCGTCACGGACTCGCGCGTAACCCTCCTCCGCTTCACCGGTTACGCACAAGCTGTTCGACCCACCAGCCACGGCCTTCCGTGGCTTTTTTATTGCCCGTTTCCCTTTCAACGCCCGCTGGAGTCTGCTGCCATGCCCCTGAACGATTATCCGATCGACTCGCTGATGTACATCACGAACCGCCCCGACATCGTGTTTACGCACGGCAAGGGTTCGTGGCTCTACGATCACACGGGCAAGCGCTATCTCGACTTCATCCAGGGTTGGGCCGTCAACAGCCTCGGCCACTGCAACGACGGCATCGTCGAAGCGCTGAAGAGCCAGGCCGAAAAGCTGCTGAACCCGTCGCCGGCGTTCTACAACGAGCCGATGGCGAAGCTCGCGGGCCTGCTCACGCAGCACAGCGTGTTCGACAAGGTGTTCTTCACGAACAGCGGCGCGGAGGCGAACGAAGGCGCGATCAAGCTCGCGCGCAAGTGGGGCCGCAAGTTCAAGAACGGCGCGTACGAGATCATCACGTTCGACCACAGCTTCCACGGCCGCACGCTCGCGACGATGTCGGCCAGCGGCAAGCCGGGCTGGGACACGATCTACGCACCGCAGGTGCCGGGCTTCCCGAAGGCCGAGCTGAACAACATCGAGTCGGTCGAGAAGCTGATCACCGACAAGACCGTCGCCGTGATGCTCGAACCGATCCAGGGCGAAGGCGGCGTGATCCCGGCCACGCGCGAATTCATGCAGGCGCTGCGCGCGCTGACGAAGCAGCACAACCTGCTGCTGATCGTCGACGAAGTGCAGAGCGGCTGCGGCCGCGCGGGCACGCTGTTCGCGTACGAGCTGTCCGGCATCGAGCCGGACGTCATGACGCTCGCGAAGGGCATCGGCGGCGGCGCACCGCTCGGCGCGCTGCTGTCGAAAGCCGATGTCGCGGTGTTCGAGGCCGGCGACCAGGGCGGCACGTACAACGGCAACCCGCTGATGACGGCGGTCGGCTATTCGGTGATCTCGCAGCTCGTCGCGCCCGGCTTCCTCGAAGGGGTGCGTGCGCGCAGCGAGTATCTGAAGCGCAAGCTGCTCGAGCTGTCGGAGGAACGCGGCTTCGAGGGCGAACGCGGCGAAGGCCTGCTGCGCGCGCTGCTGCTCGGCAAGGACATCGGCCCGCAGATCGTCGAGAAGGCGCGCGACATGCAGCCCGACGGCCTGCTGCTGAACGCCGCACGGCCGAACCTGCTGCGCTTCATGCCCGCGCTGAACGTGACGACCGAAGAGATCGACCAGATGATGGCGATGCTGCGGTCGATCCTCGACACGCTGTAAGGAGACCGCCGCGATGGATGCCGCCGCCGATGCTGTCGCGATCCGCCCGTTCGAACGCGCCGATACCGATGCGGTGCTCGCGGTCTGGCGCGACGCGTTCCCGCAGTACGACGAAGCCGGTGCGCCGCCGCACCGCGATCCGCTGCGATCGATCGAGCTGAAGCTCGCGACGCAGCCGGAACTGTTCTTCGTCGCGACCAGCGGGGCGCGCGTCGTCGGCACGCTGATGGCCGGTTTCGACGGACATCGCGGCTGGCTCTACTCGTTCGGCGTCGCGAACGACGCACGCCGGCTCGGCGTCGGCCGCGCGCTGATTGCGCATGCGGAACGCGCGCTCGCCGCGCGCGGCTGCCTGAAGATCAACCTGCAGGTGCTGCCCGGCAACGACGACGCGTGCCGCTTCTACGCGGCGCTCGGCTATCGCGTCGAGGAACGCATCTCGTTCGGCAAGACGCTGCCCGCCGCGTAACACGGCCGCCGGCAGCGGCGCGGCTCAGCGCGTGATCGGCCCCGCGCCCGGCAGCGCATGCGCGGTGCAACAGTCGAATGGAGTCGCCTTGGCGCGCATAGTTCGACGCGAATCGCACACTACGAAAAAAAGCCGTCACGGTCGCCCGTGACGGCTTTTCGAAAGCCCGGGTGCGACATGCGCAACCGGGCCCGTTCATTCGATCGCTTACTCGCCCAGATACGCGGCGCGCACCTTCGGATCGTCGAGCATCTGCTTCGCGTCGCCTTCCATCGTGACCGTGCCCGAATCCATCACGTAGGCGCGGTCGGCCGCCTGCAGCGCGAGGCGTGCGTTCTGCTCGACCAGCAGCACCGTGATGCCCTCCTTCGAGATCTCGCGCACCACTTCGAAGATCTTCTCGACCATGATCGGCGACAGGCCCATCGACGGCTCGTCGAGCAGCAGCAGCTTCGGCTTCGACAGGATCGCGCGCGACATCGCCAGCATCTGCTGCTCGCCGCCCGACAGCGTGCCCGCGAGCTGCGTCGCCCGTTCCTTCAGGCGCGGGAAGAAGCCGAACATCCGGTCGACGTCCTTCTTGATCTGCTCGTTGTCGTTGCGCAGGTACGCGCCCATCTGCATGTTCTCGATGATCGACATCCGCGCGAAGATCCCGCGGCCTTCCGGCACCATCGCGAGGCCGCGCTTGAGCAGTTCGTGCGACGGCACGCCCTTGATCGACTTGCCGTCGTACTCGATGTCGCCCGCCGAGTACGGTTTCAGGCCGGTGATCGCCTTCATCGTCGTGGTCTTGCCGGCGCCGTTCGCGCCGATCAGCGTCACGAGCTCGCCCTGACGGACTTCCATGTCAACGCCCTTGACGGCCTGGATGCCGCCGTAGTTGACCTGCAAGCCCTTGATTTTCAACATTGCCGCTGCCATCAGTGCACCCCTGCGCCGAGATATGCCTCAATCACCTTCGGATTCTTCTGCACGTCCTGCGGCAGACCCTCGGCGATTACCTTGCCGTAATCGAGCACCGTCATCCGGTTGCACAGCCCCATCACGAGCTTCACGTCGTGCTCGATCAGCAGGATCGTGCGGCCGTCCGAGCGGATCTTGTCGAGCAGGCGCGTGAGTTCGACCTTCTCGGTCGCGTTCATCCCGGCGGCCGGCTCGTCGAGCGCGAGCAGCTTCGGGTCGGTCGCCAGGGCCCGTGCGATTTCCAGACGACGCTGGTGACCGTACGACAGGTTGCGCGACGTGTAGTCGGCGTACTGCAGCACGCCGACGTATTCGAGCAGCTCGATCGCGCGTTCCTTGATCTCGCGCTCTTCCTTGCGCTCGGCCGGCGTCTGGAACACCGCACCGAGGAGCCCGTGCTTGGTGCGCACGTGGCGGCCCACCATCACGTTCTCGAGCGCCGTCATGCCGCCGAACAGGCGGATGTTCTGGAACGTGCGCGCGATGCCGGCCTTGGCCACCTGGTGCACGGCCGTCGGCGTGTAGTTCGTGCCGTCCAGCTTGAAGTCGCCGGAGTCCGGCGTGTAGAGGCCCGTGATCACGTTGAAGAACGTCGTCTTGCCGGCGCCGTTCGGGCCGATCAGACCATAGATCTCGCCTTCGCGGATCTGCAGGCCGACGTCGGACAGTGCCTGCAGCCCGCCGAAGCGCTTGTTCACGCCCTGCACGGACAGTCGGATTTGCTTGTCGCTCATGTGTGTATCCCCTTGTCCGTAGGTTAAGCGCGCACCGGCTTCTTGCTGTTGCGCTTCGCCAGTTTCGCGATCTTGTCCTCATGCTTCGGCGCGGGCCACAGGCCTTCCGAGCGGTACAGCATGATGATCACCATCGCGAGGCCGTACAGCGCCTGACGGATCACTTCCGTATCGACGATGTCATGACCGAACAGCGCATGCTGCAGCGGGCTCATCGTCGAGCGCAGGAATTCCGGGAAGATCGCGAGCAGCACCGCACCCAGGATCACGCCCGGGATGTGGCCCATGCCGCCGAGCACCACGCAGGCGAGCACGACGATCGATTCCCAGAACGTGAACGATTCGGGCGACACGAAGCCCTGGAACGCGCCGAACATCGAGCCCGACAGGCCGCCGAACGACGCGCCCATCGCGAACGCGAGCAGCTTCACGTTACGGGTGTTGATGCCCATCGCCTTCGCCGCGATCTCGTCTTCGCGGATCGCTGCCCACGCGCGGCCGATACGCGAGTGCTGCAGACGCGTACACACCCAGATCACCAGCAGCGAGCAGAGCACGAACAGGTAGTAGTACATGTACACCGACGGCAGCTGGAAGCCGAACAGCGAGTGCGTCTGCGACAGGTTGAAGCCGCCGACGTGCACCGGATCGATGCCCGTGATCCCCTTCGGGCCGTTGGTGATGTTCACCGGACGGTCGAGGTTGTTCATGAAGATCCGGACGATTTCACCGAAGCCGAGCGTGACGATCGCCAGGTAGTCGCCGCGCAGGCGCAGCGTCGGCGCGCCGAGCAGGATCCCGAAGGTCGCCGCCAGCGCCATCGCGATTGGCACGATCAGCAGGAACGGGATGTGCAGCCCGTTCGGCGCGAGCGCCGCGATCCACTCGAACTGCGAGGTCAGGTGCGGCGAGCTCAGGAGCGCCGCCGTGTATGCGCCCACCGCGTAGAACGCGATGTAGCCGAGGTCGAGCAGGCCGGCGAAGCCGACCACCACGTTCAGGCCCAGCGCGAGCATCACGTACAGCATCGCGAAGTCGAGCACGCGGACCCAGTAGTTGCCGCCGGCCGAGCCGATCACGATCGGCGCGGCGATCACGAGGACCGCGGTGAGGAGGCCGATGACGACGGTCTTGGCGGTGTTGCGCTCTTCGACGAGCGACGTCGACGATTCGATCGGTTGAATGGATGTCATGTTGTTTGCTCCCCTTCCGTTACGCGCGATCCGCGACCCGTTCGCCCAGCAGGCCCGACGGACGGAACACCAGCACGATGATCAGCACGACGAAGGCGAACACGTCCTGGTAGTTACTGCCGAATACGCCGCCCGTGAGGTTGCCGATGTAGCCGGCCCCGAGCTGCTCGATCAGGCCGAGCAGCACGCCGCCGACCATCGCGCCGCCGAGGTTGCCGATCCCGCCGAGCACCGCCGCGGTGAACGCCTTCATGCCGGGGATGAAGCCCATGTAGAAGTGCACGTTGCCGTATTCGGACGCGATCATCACGCCGGCCAGCGCGGCGAGCGCGGAGCCGATCATGAACGTCGCGGAGATCACGAAGTTCGGGTTCACGCCCATCAGGCTTGCCGTATTCGGGCTTTCGGCGATCGCGCGCATCGCGCGGCCGAGCTTGGTCTTGTGCACGAGCAGCAGCAGGCCGGCCATCACGAGGAACGCGACCGCGATGATCACGATTTCAGTGACCGAGATCACGGCGCCGGGCGTCGTGTCGGTGGCCTTGATCACGTTGATCGGGTCGGTCGGCAGCAATTGCGGGAACGGCAGCGGGTTGCGCGACCAGATGATCATCGCAGCCGTCTGCAGCAGGATCGACACGCCGATCGCGGTGATCAGCGGCGCGAGGCGCGGCGCGCGGCGCAGCGGCCGGTACGCGACCCGTTCGATCGTGAAGCCGACGAACGCACAGACGACCGCGGCGATGCCCAGGCCGATCGTCAGCGTCGCGACGTTGCCGAGTCCGGGAAAGTGGTTCTGCAGCACGGTGATGGCCGACAGCGCGACCATCGCGCCGATCATCAGCACGTCGCCGTGCGCGAAGTTGATGATGCCGAGAATGCCGTACACCATCGTGTATCCCAACGCGATGATGGCGTACACACTGCCGAGCACCAGCCCGTTGAGAACCTGCTGGACGAAAATATCCATTTAAAGCTCCTTGGCCCATGCTGCCGGAGGACGTTGCGCCCCGCGGGTAAGCGAGGAATCGCGCCTTCTCGGCGACACTGCGGGTACTAGTCGATACCGGTAAGGGTGGATCGTCCCGGCGCGCGCCGCCCGGCCTGTACGGCCGGACCTGCCGCCGGAGCGGATACAAGAACGGCACCGCACTGTTTCGGTGCCGTCATGAGTCCCGTCGCTAAATCGTCACGACATCGAGGACGGTGTTCGTGGCCTCCTTGAAGTCGTGGGGCAGCATGCCGAGACGGCCGTCGTCCGGTTTCCCGGCATCCGTGCGTTGGCCCGTCCAGTACCAAGCAAGCATCGTGCCCGGACGGATCGGATTCCGCGCCGCGTCGCCCGGCAAGGCGTTGCGGCAGCCGCGCCCGACTTTCGTCAGGACTGCATCGGAATCCATCGTACGAATCAGGCTGCGCGCCACGACACGGGTGGTCGCGGCGGCACGCTGTTTCGTCGAATCGAATTGAAGGGGGGGCAGTGGCCTCGGCACGCTGCCGGCAACGCCGCGATCGTCCGGCATCCGTCGACCGGCGGCTTGCCGCGACGCAGCCTGCATGCCCGCTGCCGGCCCGGTCGTCGGGCCAAGCGCGTTGATTTCCTCGATCGTCAAACGTGCCCCGTGTTCCTTGTCCCTGCCCAGTTGCGCGATACGGCGCGCCGATGGCGCCGCACGTCCGCGTCCGGCGACGCACACGCCGCTGGCCGATGGTGCTGCGAACACCCCAGCCTCCCTGCCCGCCCCGTCGTCGCTCTTTTTTCTGCAGCCGGCAAGCATTGCAACCGGTGCGGCGACGGACACGGCGTAAGCCAACTTCACATGCATTGAATGGTCTCCCGCGCCTTGCCAAAATCCGATTTCAAAGCCATTCCGGCTTGAAAACGGGCGCATTGTAACTCCATTTATAGGACGCCAATATTCCTGATTCGATGGGGTTTTCCTGCATTGCAACCAATTTTGAGACAAGACCGGACGCACCGGGAGCAACCGGGTTGCACCATGATTGGGAATAATGGTTGCGATTGCAATTTCGACGCACGAAAAAAAGCGCGCCGGGCGGCGCGCTTCGGTGTTCCGCGGGTGCGATGCGGCAATCAGGCGGCGGGCGGCAGGTTCAACCCGCGCGGCAGCGGAAACGACACGTTTTCCTCGATGCCGTCGAGTGCGCGGACGTTGCGCACGCCGAGTTCGCGCAGCCGCGCGATCACGGCCTGGGCGAGCACCTCGGGCGCCGACGCGCCGGCCGTCACGCCGATGCGGCGCTTGCCGGCGACCCACGCCGGATCGATCTGGTCCGGCGCATCGACCATGTACGCGGCCACGCCGCGCTTTTCGGCCACTTCACGCAGCCGGCTCGAGTTCGAGCTGTTCGGACTCCCGACCACGATCACGACATCGCATTGCGGCGCCATGAACTTCACCGCGTCCTGGCGGTTCTGCGTCGCATAGCAGATGTCCTGCTTCTTCGGTTCGCGGATCTTCGGATACTTCGCCTTCAGCGCGCCGATGATCTCGGCCGCGTCGTCGACGGACAGCGTCGTCTGCGTGACGAGCGCGATGCGCTCGGGATCGGCGAGCTCGAGCTTCTGCACGTCCTCGACGCTTTCGACGAGGTGCATGCCGCGCTCGACCTGGCCCATCGTGCCTTCGACTTCGGGATGGCCCTTGTGCCCGATCATGACGATGTCGACGCCGTCCTGGCGCATCTTCGCCACTTCGACGTGCACCTTCGTGACGAGCGGGCAGGTTGCGTCGTAAATGCGCAGCCCGCGCACGTCGGCCTCGTCACGCACGGCTTTCGACACGCCGTGCGCACTGAAGATCACGGTGTTGCCGGCCGGCACTTCCTCGAGTTCCTCGACGAAGATCGCGCCCTTCTTCTTCAGATCCTCGACCACGTACTTGTTGTGGACGATTTCGTGACGCACGTAGATCGGCGCACCGTGCATCGCGATGGCGCGCTCGACGATCTCGATCGCGCGGTCGACGCCCGCGCAGAAACCGCGCGGCTGGGCCAGCAGGATTTCGGCGTCGGCGGCGACGGTCTGCCCGGACAGCGTATCGGTGGTACTCATAATTACAGGATTCCGATGATTTTCACTTCGAACGTGAGCGCCTGGCCCGCGAGCGGATGATTGAAGTCGAACAGCGCCGAGGTCTCGCTGACTTCCTTCAGCACCCCCGCGTAGCGGCCGCCATCCGGTGCATTGAACTCGATGAGTTCGCCCGGCGTGAAATCGTCGCCGACCATCCCGTTCTCGCGCAGCGTCGACAGCGTCACGCGCTGGAGCATGTCGGGATTGCGGGGACCGAACCCCTGATCGGGGGCTAGCTGAAAAGTCGAGTGGTCGCCGACCCTGAGCCCGAGCAGAATCTGTTCCAGCGACGGCGCCAGTTGCCCCGCGCCCAGCAACAGCGTGGCCGGCTTGTCCGAGAAGGTGTTGACGATGTCGGCGCCGTCGGCCAGTGCCAGCCGGTAATGCAACGTGACGTGGGAACCGGGCTTCACTTCGGATAGATCGATGAGGCTCATGAATTACTCGTTCAGTCGGCGCCCGATACGGCCGAATGGCCCGGCGCAAAGCCAATATTGTAAGTCACCTGAGCGTGCAAGGCGGAAAGTGCGACGACGTTGCGCACACCGCCCGCCGCCAATGGAGTTCCGACCATGCCGTCACCCTGCCTCATCCTGCCGTCGGCCGAATGCCGCGACACCGCCGACGCGCCGGCCGATCCGCCCGCCCGCGTCATCCCGATCAACCGGCGCAGGCGCCGCCCGGGCGACTGGCGGCCCGAGCGGCCGCGCGAGCGGCTGCTGGAGCGCGGGCCGGCCGCGCTGACCGACGACGAGCTGATCGCGCTGCTGCTCGGCACCGGCAAGCCCGGTCACGATGTATTCGTCACCGCCCGCGGACTGGTCGAGCAGTTCGGCACGTTGCACGGGCTGCTCGAGGCGACCACCGACGATTTCGAGGCGCACCCCGGCATCGGCCCCGCACGCTCCGCGCGGCTCGTCGCGGTCACCGAGATCGCGCGGCGCATGCTGGTGGAGAAAGTGGAAGAACGGATGCAGATCGACTCGCCCGGCGCGGTCGAGGATTGCCTGCGACTGAAGATCGGCACGCGCCAGTACGAAGTGTTCATCGCGGTCTATCTGGACGCGCGCAACCGCCTGATCGACATGGAGGAAATCGCGCGCGGCTCGCTCACGCGCATGGCCGTCTATCCGCGCGAGATCGTGCGCCGCGCGATGAAGCAGAACGCCGCGGCGCTGATCGTCGCGCACAACCATCCGTCGGGCGCGGTGCAGCCGAGCGCGGAAGACCGCCGCCTGACCCGCGTGCTGAAAGACGCGCTCGAACTCGTCGACGTGCGGCTGCTCGATCACGTCGTCGTCGGCGTCAGCGATACTTTCTCGTTCGCGCGGGCTGGTTGGCTGTAGACTGTGGCGCGGCGGCCCATCCCGGGCGCCGCAACGGCGAAGTGAAATTAGGTTTGATTTTTCTGAACTTTTTCTGCTAGAATCGCCGTCTGTATTTTTTCCAACCAGTTCTAGCCATCGAAGGGCCTTGTCTGTAAGGGCTACGGCGTTCTGAGTGCAGCCATGGATCACGTGGCGGTGCGATGGAACCTTCACCGGCGATCGAACCCCGAATTTAGCGTATTAGGAGTGCTCTCATGGCACGCGTATGCCAAGTAACTGGGAAAGCGCCGATGAGCGGCAACAACGTTTCCCACGCCAACAACAAGACCAAGCGTCGCTTCCTGCCGAACCTGCAAAACCGCCGGTTCTGGGTAGAGAGCGAAAACCGCTGGGTGCGCCTGCGCGTCTCGAACGCCGGCCTGCGCCTGATCGACAAGAACGGCATCGATTCCGTGCTCGCTGACCTGCGCGCACGCGGCGAAGCCTAAGCCCAAGGAGCACAATCATGGCAAAAGGCGCCCGCGACAAGATCAAGCTCGAGTCGACCGCTGGTACGGGTCACTTCTACACGACCACGAAGAACAAGCGCAACATGCCGGAAAAGATGGCGATCAAGAAGTTCGATCCCGTCGTCCGCAAGCATGTGGAATACAAAGAAACCAAGATCAAGTAATCCCCTGGTTTCTGCAGCCTGACGGCGACCGAAAAGCCCCGCACATGCGGGGCTTTTCGTTTTGGCGCGCACGCGCGAGCCCGACGCGGTATGCTCTCCTCTTTCCGCGGCCACGACCGACGGAACGCACCAGACTAAAAGCGTAACGATGGAGATGCAGCATGAAATTCGACGTGGCGATCGTCGGCAGCGGCCTGGCAGGGCTGTCGGTCGCACTCAACCTGGCCAGCACGCGACGTGTCGCGCTGATCGCGAAACGTTCGATGATGGAGGGGGCGAGCGATAACGCGCAGGGCGGCATCGCGGCCGTCCTCGACTCGGCGGACAGCATCGAGAACCACGTCGACGACACGCTGGTCGCCGGTGGCGGCCTGTGCGACGAAGGCGCGACGCGCTACATCGTCGAGCACGGCCGCGAAGCAATCGAATGGCTGATCTCGCAAGGCGTGCCGTTCACGAAGGACGACGCGGCCGAACTCGGCTTTCACCTGACGCGCGAAGGCGGCCACAGTCACCGCCGCATCATCCACGCGGCCGATGCGACCGGCCATGCGGTGCTCGCGACGCTGTCGGAGCGCGCGCGCCAGCATCCGAACATCACGTTCTTCGAAAACCACCATGCGATCGACCTGATCACGTCGGACCGGCTCGGCCTGCCCGGCCGTCGCTGTCACGGCCTGTATGCGCTCGACGTCGACAACGACCGCACGATCACGATCGAGGCGCCGCATACGGTGCTCGCCACCGGCGGCGCCGGCAAGGTCTACCTGTACACGACGAACCCCGACACCGCGACCGGCGACGGCATCGCGATGGCGTGGCGGGCGGGCTGCCGCGTGTCGAACATGGAATTCATCCAGTTCCACCCGACCTGCCTGTTCCATCCGTACGCGAAGTCGTTCCTGATTTCGGAAGCCGTGCGCGGCGAAGGCGGCCTGCTGAAGCTGCCCGACGGCACGCGCTTCATGCCCGCGCACGATCCTCGCGCGGAACTCGCGCCGCGCGACATCGTCGCGCGCGCGATCGACTTCGAGATCAAGAAGCGCGGGATCGACTGCGTGTATCTCGACATCAGCCATCAGCCGGAAGCGTTCCTGCGCGAACATTTCCCGACGATCCATGCGCGCTGCCTCGAATTCGGCATCGACATCGCGAAACAGCCAATCCCCGTCGTGCCGGCCGCGCACTATACGTGCGGCGGCGTCGTCACCGATCTCGCGGGGCGCACCGATCTCGCGGGCCTGTACGCGGTCGGCGAAACGTCGTACACGGGGCTGCACGGCGCGAACCGGCTCGCGAGCAACTCGCTGCTCGAATGTCTCGTGATCGGCCGCGCGGCGGCCGAGGCGATCGAAGCGGCCGGCTTCGAGGCCCAGACGCCCACCGCACTGCCCGCGTGGGACGAAAGCCGCGTGTCGGATGCGGACGAGGAAGTCGTCGTGGCACACAACTGGGACGAACTGCGCCGCCTGATGTGGAACTACGTCGGCATCGTGCGCACCGACAAGCGCCTCGAGCGCGCGAAGCACCGGCTGTCGCTGCTGCGCGACGAGATCCACGAGTACTACGCGAATTTCCGCGTGACGCGCGATCTGCTCGAACTGCGCAACCTCGTCGACGTGGCCACGCTGATCGTGAAGAGCGCGCACTCGCGCCGCGAAAGCCGCGGGCTGCACTATAGCCGCGACTGGCCGCATACGCTGCCGAAGGCATTGCCGAGCGTGCTCACGCCGCGCGTGCGCCGCTGAGCGGCGCGCCGCCCTTCCCGGCTGCGGCCGCGGCACAAGAAAAAAGCCGTTGGCGTTTGCGCGCCAACGGCTTTTTGTCTGACAGACGACGTTCGATCAGTCGACGATCCGCATCGAATAGTCCGTCGCCCGCACGTCCTTCGTCAGCGCGCCGATCGAGATGCGATCGACGCCCGTCTCCGCGAACGCGCGCACCGTATCGAAATTGACGCCGCCCGATACTTCGAGCACGGCCTTGCCATCCGCCACGCGCACCGCTTCGCGCATCATGTCGAGCGTGAAGTTATCGAGCAGCACCGACTGCGCGCGATGCGCGAGCGCCGTGTCGAGCTGCGCGAGCGTCTCGACCTCGACCTGCACGGGCACGCCCGACTCCAGCGCGAACGCCGCATCGAGCGCCTCGCCGACACCGCCTGCCGCCGCGATGTGGTTCTCCTTGATCAGGATGCCGTCGTACAGCGCGAGACGCTGGTTCTCGCCACCGCCCACACGCACGGCGTACTTCTGCGCGAGCCGCAGCCCCGGCAGCGTCTTGCGCGTATCGAGGATCTTCGCGCGCGTGCCTTCGACGCGATCGACGTAACGGCGCGTCGCGGTCGCGACGCCCGACAGCAGCTGCAGGAAGTTGAGCCCGTTGCGCTCGGCCGTCAGCAGCGCGCGCGCCGGCCCTTCGAGTTCGCACACGGTCGAATCGGCCGTCATCCGGTCGCCTTCGCGATAGCGCCATTGCACGACGATCGACGGATCGATCCGCGCGATCACGGCCTCGAACCACGGCACGCCGCACAGCACGGCTTCCTCGCGCACGATGATCCGCGCGCGGCGGCGCTCGCCGGCCGGCACGAGCCGCCCGGTCTGGTCGCCGGTGCCGACGTCTTCGGCGATCGCATCGGCCACGTTGCGCGCGATCGCTTCGTCGAATGCCGCGCCGTATTGGGCGCGGACGCTGTCGAACAGCGGGGATACGGCGTTGCTCATGCAGGCCCCACGTTCGCAAACAGTTGCTGGTCGCGCTGCAAGTCGCCGCTCGCCTGCACGCGCTTCTTGTGCGCAGCCGCGAATTCGAGCATCCGGTCGATCGGCAAACGCGCGCGCTCGCCGATCGCGGGATCGACGAAGATCTCGTTGTGACCGCGTTCGAGCACGTCGGCGAGGTTCGCGAGGCCGTTCATCGCCATCCACGGGCAGTGCGCGCAGCTCTTGCAGGTCGCGCTGTTGCCGGCCGTCGGCGCCGCGATGAAGGTCTTGCCGGGCGCGGCAAGCTGCATCTTGTGCAGGATGCCGAGATCGGTCGCGACGATGAAGCGCTTCGCGTCAAACTTGACGGCCGCGTCGATCAGCTGCGTGGTCGAGCCGACGACATCGGCCTGCGCCACGACGTTTTCCGGCGACTCCGGATGGACGAGCACCTTCGCGTCCGGATATTCGGCGCGCAGCAGGTCGAGCTCGATACCTTTGAACTCGTCGTGAACGAGACACGAGCCCTGCCACAGCAGCATGTCCGCGCCGGTTTTCTTCTGGATATAGCTGCCCAGATGGCGGTCCGGCGCCCAGATGATCTTTTCGCCGCGCGCGTGCAGGTCGGCCACGATCTCGAGGCCGATCGACGACGTGACCATCCAGTCCGCGCGCGCCTTCACGGCCGCGCTCGTGTTCGCGTAGACGACGACGGTACGGTCCGGATGCGCATCGCAGAATGCCGAGAATTCGTCGACCGGGCAGCCGAGGTCGAGCGAACAGGTCGCGTCGAGATCGGGCATCAGGATCCGTTTGTTCGGGCTGAGGATCTTCGCGGTTTCGCCCATGAAGCGCACGCCGGCGACGACCAGCGTCTGCGCATCGTGATCGCGGCCGAAGCGGGCCATTTCGAGTGAATCGGCCACGCAGCCGCCCGTTTCGTCGGCCAGTTCCTGCAGTTCGGCATCCACGTAGTAGTGGGCGACGAGCACGGCCTTTTCACGGGCGAGCAACGCCTTGATGCGTGCCTTCAGCGCAGCGCGCTCCTCGGCGGACGGCGCCTCGGGCACCTTGGCCCATGCCTGTCCCACGCCGCACACGGTCCCTGCTGCGACGGGCCGGTCGTACTCGACGGGTTTGATCGTCGATTGCATCTCCATATCTCCTGTCGATCAGAGTTAGCGCTTTAGCGCTTACTCTGATCCCATGCTTCGCGGTCGATCAGAGTTAGCGCTTTAGCGCTTATTCTGATCCCATGCTTCGCGGTCGATCAGCGTTAGCGCTTCAACACTACTCCGATCCCATCCTCTTCGCTCGCCCCGGGGCACCGCTACGCCGCCGCCCCAAGCCTCACACAAATTCCGGCCCTGCCGATCGCGTCCCGCAAAAACCGGCGGCCCAAATGAAAAAACCCCGCCAACGCGGGGTTTGTGACGTCCTGAGATTCTAATCGATTTCGAATCAGGCGTAGCGACGCAGGCGCGTCGCGAATTCCTGCAGCGCCTTGATGCCGCTTTGTTCTGCGCGATGGCACCAATCCTGCAATTGCGCGAGAAGCTGTTCGCGCGACGCGGTCGAACGATCCCAGATCGCGGCGAGATCCTGGCGCAGCTGGAAGTACGTATGCAGCTTCTGGCTGTTCGCGAAGATTTCCGGCAGCAGCTTTTTCTGCGGCTCGTCGAGGCCGTCGGCGTCCTTGTGGAACCACTTGCGCGCGCCGCGCATCAGCTGGTACTTCTCGCTCGAACCGAGTTCCTTCAGGTGCGCGAGCTCCTGGCGGTACGCACGCTTCACGGCCTTGCCGTAGCGCGCCATCACTTCGTAGCGGTTCGACAGCACGGCCTGCAGCGTTTCCTGGTCGAGCACCGTCTTCGGCTTGTTCAGGCGCGGCGTCGGCGCGACCTTCTTCACCTTCGCGAGACCGAATGCCGACATGATGCGGATGTACATCCAGCCGATGTCAAACTCGTACCACTTGTTCGACAGCTTCGCCGACGTCGCGAACGTGTGGTGGTTGTTGTGCAGCTCTTCGCCGCCGATCACGATGCCCCACGGGAACAGGTTCGTGCTCGCGTCGGCCGAGTTGAAGTTGCGATAGCCCCAGAAGTGACCGAAGCCGTTGACGACGCCGGCCGCCCAGAACGGGATCCACACCATCTGCACGGCCCACACGGTCAGGCCGAGCACGCCGAACAGCGCGACGTCGATCACCATCATCATGCTGATGCCGAGGATCGGGTACTTCGAGTAGAGATTGCGCTCGAGCCAGTCGTTCGGCGTGCCGTGGCTGAACTTGCGCATCGTCTCTTCATTCTTCGCTTCCGCGCGGTACAGCTCCGCGCCCTCGAGGAACACCTTCCAGATGCCGCGCGTCTGCGGGCTGTGCGGATCTTCCTCGGTTTCACACTTCGCGTGGTGCTTGCGATGGATCGCGGCCCACTGGCCGGTCAGCATCCCGGTGGTCATCCACAGCCAGAAACGGAAGAAATGGCTCGCGATCGGATGCAGCTCCAGCGCGCGGTGCGCCTGGCAGCGGTGCAGGTAGACCGTCACGCCGATGATCGTGACGTGCGTGACGGCGAGCGCGAACAGCGCGACCTGCCACCACGAAAAACGCAGGAGCCCGTGGGAAAGAAAATCGAGCAGGGAATTCAACAAGGCAGTTACCCGTGATGAGAGCGACGCCGGCTCACGCCCGCGTCAGAAAAATGAAAGCATACCGCGTGTAGACCAGAATTTTACTTCAACCGTTCCAAGTCTTTGTAAAAAATGAACATTTTCTTGCCCTGACGCAATCCGCGCGGTCCACGGGCGGACTGGGAAAGGCCCGCGATCCGGTTTCGACCGTGGAATCGGTACGATTGACCGCGCGCGCCCGCTACGCCGCCGGCGTATGCCCGTCCAGCGCACCGTTGGGGGCCGCCGGATCGAGCCCGGCCGCCACGCTCGCCGCGGGAAAGCCGTCCGGCAATCCGACCACGCGCACTTCGCGCTGCGGAAACGGAATCGAGATCCCGTGCTCGCTGAACAGCCGCCAGATGTTGCGGTTCACGGCCGAGCGCACGCCCGACATGCCTTTCGCCGAATCCTCGATCCAGAAACCGAGCTCCAGGTCGATCCCGTCCGCGCCGAAACTCACGAGGTACGGGGTCGGCGCCGGCTCGTCCAGCACGCGCGGCACGTCCTTCGCGGCGTCGGCGAGCAACGCGAGCGCCTGCTCGACGTCGCTCGTGTACGCGACCTGCACCGCGACCTTCGCATAGCCGCGCGTCAGGTACGACGACTGGTTCTGCACGACGTCGGTGATCAGCTTCTCGTTCGGGATCAGCGTCTCGTTGCCGTCGAGGCCGCGCACGACCGTGTAGCGCGTGCGGATCTGCGTGACGACGCCCTGCAGCCCGCCGACGCTGATCGCATCGCCGAGCCGCAGCGAGCGGTCGAGCAGGATGATGAAGCCCGACACGTAGTTGCTCGCGATCTTCTGCAGCCCGAAACCGAGGCCGACGCCCACCGCCCCGCCGAACACGCCGAGCACCGTCACGTCGATACCGACGAGCGACAGCCCGATCAGGATCGCCGCGAACACGAGCAGCGCGCGGCCGACCCGCGACAGCACGACCTTCAGGTTCGCGTCGAGCGTGCTCGCGCGCGACAGGCGATCCTCGAGCACCGAGCCGAGCCACATCGCGACCATCAGCGTCACGCACACCCACAGCGCGCCGGAGATCACCGACAGCAGCGTGAGATGCGCCGTCGCGACCCGGAACTGCACGCTGTCGAGCCAGCCGAGCACGTCGCGTTGGATACCGAGCACGGTCATCACCATCGCGGCCCACACGACGGTCGACACGATCTTCTCGACGATCGACAGCCATGCGTGCGTGTGGCCGTCGCGCGCGAACACGCGCCGCGCGAAGAAGAACAGTACGTAGATCAGCCCGATGCCGAACAGCGGCACGAGCGCGAGCGACAGCAGCGACGTCGACATGAACGGGTCGAACGCGAGCTCCGCGCCGCCGACGAACACGCTGCCGAACAGCGGAAACAGCGCACGCTTCAGGCTTTGCGCGCCCGCGCCGGGCGCGCGTCCGGCCGCCCGCCGCCGCGCATCGATCCGGCCGTGCACGAAGCGCGCGGCCACCCACGCGAAACCCAGCGCGCCGATAAGGATCGCCGCCTGCCAGATCATCACCGGCTGGTGGAAATCGCGAATCACCGATGCCAGCCGGTGCGACAGCAGGCGGCTCTGCAGGTTCTCCATCGTCCGTCCGGGCAGTCGTTACTGCGCGGCGCGGCGTTCGAGCACCGCGGCGAAGAAGCCGTCGGTCGCGTGACGGTGCGGCCACAGCGACAGGTAGTCGCCCGTCTCGAGCTCGATGCGCTGGTCGGCCAGCACCTGCTGCGCCGGCACCAGCACGAACTCGGGATGATCGGCCAGGAACTGTTCGACGATGCGCTCGTTCTCGGCGTCGAGCACGCTGCAGGTCGCGTAGATGAGCCGGCCGCCCTTCTTCACGAGCCGCGCGGCGCTCGCGAGGATCGACGCCTGCTTCGGCGCGAGCTCGTCGATCGCCGTGCGCGTCTGGCGCCACTTCAGGTCGGGATTGCGGCGCAGCGTGCCGAGGCCGCTGCACGGCGCATCGACCAGCACGCGGTCGATCTTGCCGGCGAGCCGCTTGATCTTCGCGTCGTGCTCGCTGTCGATCAGCACCGGATTCACGTTCGACAGCCCGCTGCGCGCGAGGCGCGGCTTCAGCTTCGCGAGACGCTTCTCCGAGATGTCGAACGCATAGAGGCGCCCGGTCGAGCGCATCATCGCGCCGAGCGCGAGCGTCTTGCCGCCCGCGCCCGCGCAGAAATCGACGACCATCTCGCCGCGCCGCGGCGCGACCAGCGAGCACAGCAGCTGGCTGCCTTCGTCCTGCACCTCGATCGCGCCTTCCTCGAACAGCTTCAGGCGCGTCAGCGCCGGCTTGCCGACCACGCGCACGCCGAACGGCGCGAACGGCGTCGCGCCCGCATCGATGCCGCTCACGCGCAGCGCTTCGATCACCTGGTCGCGGGTCGCCTTCTGCGCGTTGGCACGCAGGTCGAGCGGCGCCGGGTAGTTCAGCGCGGCGGCGAGCTGCGCGAGCTCGTCGGCGTCGAAACGGGCCGACAGCGCCTGGTGAATCCAGTCGGGCAGGTTCGTGCGAATGCGCACGGGCAGGCTCGCCGGATCGATCTTCGACACGTGCTCGAGCCACGCGGACTCGGTGTCGGACAGGAACGGCTTCAGCGCATTGCGACCGACCGTCTGCATCAGGCCGAGCAGCGTGAGGCGCCGCGCGGGCGTGCCCGTGCCGCTCTCGGCCAGATGCGAAAACTCCATCTTCCGGCGCAGCACCGCGAACACGGCCTCGGCGATCACGCCGCGCTCGGCATGCCCGAGCTTCGGGTGCGCGCGGAAGAACCGGCTCGTGGTTGCATCGGCGGGGCCGGCGAACTTCAGCACCTCGGCCAGCAAAGTCTCGGTCTGGCCGATCAGGAATCCGTGCAGCTTCATACGCCCTCACTCGTTTCGGTATGCGGTTGATCCGCGAAAATCCAGCGCGCCTCTTCGGGCGCCACCACTGCACGGCCGTTCTCGAGGCGCAGGCGCTCCTCGACGAACCAGCGCACCGCGCGCGGATACAGCACGTGCTCGACCGTCAGCACACGCTGCGCGAGCGCGGCCGCGTCGTCGCCGGCGCGCACGGGCACCGCGCCCTGCGCGACGATCGCGCCGCTGTCGAGCTCGGGAATGACGAAATGCACGCTCGCGCCATGTAGCGCGACGCCGGCATCCAGCGCCTGCTGGTGCGTGTGGATGCCCTTGAAGCTCGGCAGCAGCGACGGATGGATGTTCAGCAGCCGGCCCTCGTATCGTCTGACGAATGTGGGCGTGAGGATGCGCATGAAGCCGGCGAGGACGACGAGATCGGGCGAGAAACGGTCGATCTCGGCGGCGAGCGCCGCGTCGAAGCTGTCGCGGCCGTCGAACGACCGGTGGTCGACCACCGCCGTCGCCACCCCGTGCGACGCGGCAAAAGCCAGCCCGGCCGCATCGGGCCGGTTGGCGATCACGGCGGCAATCTGGGCCGGCCAGCGTTCCTGCGCGCACGCGCGGACGATGGCCTCCATGTTGCTGCCGCGACCGGAAATCAGGATCACGAGTTTTTTCATCCGCGAATTTTACCATTCGCCCTCGCGTTTCCCGCCTTCTCGGCCGTCGGCCCGCCCGAACGTTTATAATCTTCTGCTTTGCGGCATCCCACCGCCCATTCCCCCGACGCTGCATCCGCTATCGTGAAAGTCTTCCGCGGCCTGCCCAACGCCGAGAGCCGCGCCCCGTGCGCGCTGACGATCGGCAACTTCGACGGTGTCCATCGCGGCCACCAGGCCCTGCTCGCGCGCGTGCGCGCGGCAGCGGACGCGCGCGGCCTGCCCGTGTGCGTGATGACGTTCGAGCCGCACCCGCGCGAATTCTTCAATCCGGCCGGCGCGCCGCCGCGCATCGCGATGCTGCGCGACAAGCTGGAAGCGCTGCGCGACCACGGGGTCGACCGCGTCGTCGTCGAGCACTTCAACCACACCTTCGCGAGCCAGTCGCCGCAGGCGTTCGTCGAACGCACGCTGGTGAACGGGTTGCACACGCGCTGGATGATGGTCGGTGACGACTTCTGCTACGGCGCGAAGCGCGCGGGCACCTTCGATACGCTGAAGGCGGCCGGCGAGCTGCATGGCTTCGAGGTCGAGCAGATGGGCACGGTGGCCGGCAGCGACGGCACGCGCATTTCCAGCTCCGGCGTGCGCACGGCGCTCGCCGCGGGCGATCTCGACGCGGCCGCGCAGGCGCTCGGCCACGGCTACGCGATCAGCGGCCACGTCGCGCACGGGCTGAAGCTCGGCCGCGACCTCGGCTTCCCGACGCTGAACCTGCCGATCGCGCACAAGCGCCCGGCGCTCGCGGGCATCTTCGTCGTGCAGGTGCACGGCCTCGGCCCCGAGCCGCTACCGGGCGTCGCGAGCCTCGGGCTGCGCCCGACCGTCGACGATTCGGGCCGCGTACTGCTCGAAGTCCACCTGCTCGACTGGCACGGCGATGCGTACGGCAAGCTGATCCGTGTCGAATTCCTGAAGAAGCTGCGCGACGAAGCGAAATTCGACGATCTCGAGGCGCTGTCGCGTGCCATTGCGCTGGACGTCGCGAATGCGCGCGCGTACTTCATCGAGCGCGACCGTGCGCCGGGCAGCCGCGCGACCGGCTTCTCGACGTCGGCGACCGACCGAATTAGCTGATCCGGACGGCGGCGCCTCGCGCCGCACCCCTCGCGCTGCCCTCTCGCGCGCATCCCCGATTCACGACGCCCGAGCGTCCCCCGATTGAGATAGCGATCCCATCATGAGCAACAAGAAAGCCGATTCGAAACCGCAGGCCAAGTATCCGGTCAACCTGCTCGACACGCCGTTCCCGATGCGCGGCGACCTGCCCAAGCGCGAGCCGCAGTGGGTCAAGGAGTGGGAAGAGCGCGGCATCTACGAGAAGATCCGCGCGGCCAGCCAGGGCCGCCCGAAGTTCATCCTGCACGACGGCCCGCCGTATGCGAACGGCGACATCCACCTCGGCCACGCGGTGAACAAGATCCTGAAGGACATCGTCGTCAAGTCGCGCAACATGGCCGGCTTCGACGCGCCGTACGTGCCGGGCTGGGATTGCCACGGGATGCCGATCGAGATCCAGATCGAGAAACAGTTCGGCAAGTCGCTGCCGGCGGCCGAAGTGATGAGCAAGGCGCGCGCGTACGCGACCGAGCAGATCGAGAAGCAGAAGGTCGGCTTCAAGCGCCTGGGCGTGCTCGGCGACTGGGCCAACCCGTACAAGACGATGAACTTCGTGAACGAGGCGGAAGAAATCCGCGCGCTCGGCAAGATCATCGAGAAGGGCTACGTGTACCGCGGGCTGAAGCCGGTGAACTGGTGCTTCGACTGCGGCTCGGCGCTCGCGGAAGCGGAAGTCGAGTACAAGGACCGCACCGATCCGACGATCGACGTGATGTTCGCGTTCGCGGAACCGGAAAAGACCGCGCAGGCGTTCGGCCTGCCGGCGCTGCCGCGCGCCGAGGGCGGCATCGTGATCTGGACCACCACGCCGTGGACGATTCCCGCCAACCAGGCGCTGAACCTCCATCCGGAAATCGTCTACGCGCTGGTCGACACCGAGCGCGGGCTGCTGATCATTGCCGAAGAACGCGTCGAAGCCTGCATGACCGACTTCAAGCTGACGGGCCGCGTCGTCGCGACCGCGCCCGGCGTGAAGCTCGCGAACCTGCGCTTCCACCACCCGCTCGCGTCGGCCCACCCCGGCTACAAGCGCACCGCGCCCGTCTACCTCGGCGACTACGTGACGACCGACACCGGTACCGGCGTCGTGCACTCGTCGCCCGCGTACGGCATCGAGGACTTCCAGTCGTGCAAGGCGCACGGGATGACCGACTCGGACATCATCAACCCGGTGATGGGCGACGGCCGCTATATCGAATCGCTGCCGCTGTTCGGCGGCCTGTCGATCTGGGACGCAAACCCGAAGGTCGTCGACGCGCTGAACGCAGCCGGCTCGCTGCTGCGCAGCGAGCACTACAAGCACAGCTACATGCACTGCTGGCGTCACAAGACGGCGATCATCTACCGCGCGACGTCGCAGTGGTTCGCCGGCATGGACGTGACGCCGCACGACGGCGGCAAGACGCTGCGCGAAACCGCGCTAGAAGGCATCGACGCCACCGCGTTCTACCCGTCCTGGGGCAAGCAGCGCCTGTTCAGCATGATCGCGAACCGTCCCGACTGGACGCTGTCGCGCCAGCGCCAGTGGGGCGTGCCGATGGCGTTCTTCGTGCACAAGGAAACCGGCGAGCTGCACCCGCGCACGCTCGAGCTGCTCGAGGAAGTCGCGAAGCGCGTGGAGCAGTCGGGCATCGAGGCGTGGCAATCGCTCGACCCGCGCGAGCTGATCGGCGACGACGCGAACCTGTACGAAAAGAACCGCGACACGCTCGACGTGTGGTTCGATTCGGGCACGACGCACTGGCACGTGCTGCGCGGCTCGCACAAGGATCAACTGCAGTTCCCGGCCGACCTTTACCTCGAAGGCTCGGACCAGCATCGCGGCTGGTTCCACTCGTCGCTGCTGACGGCATCGATGATCGACGGCCGCGCGCCGTACAAGGGCCTGCTCACGCACGGCTTCACGGTCGACGGCGAAGGCCGCAAGATGAGCAAGTCGCTCGGCAACGGCATCGATCCGCATGAAGTCGCGAACCGCCTCGGCGCGGAAATCATCCGCCTGTGGATCGCATCGACCGACTACTCGGGCGAGCTCGCGATCTCCGAGGAAATCCTGAAGCGCGTGACGGAAGGCTATCGCCGCATCCGCAACACGCTGCGCTTCCTGCTCGCGAACCTGTCGGATTTCGATTTCGCGCAGCACGCGGTGCCGGTCGACGAATGGCTCGAGATCGACCGCTATGCGGTCGCGTTCTCGCAGCAACTGCAGACGGAACTGCTCGGCCACTACGAGAAGTACGAGTTCCACCCGGTCGTCGCGAAGCTGCAGACGTACTGCTCGGAAGACCTCGGCGGCTTCTACCTCGACGTGCTGAAGGATCGCCTGTACACGAGCGCCGCCGATTCGCGCGCGCGCCGCTCCGCGCAGACCGCGCTGTACCACCTGACGCACGGCCTGCTGCGCGTGCTCGCGCCGTTCCTGTCGTTCACGGCGGAAGAAGCGTGGAAGGTGTTCCAGCCGGCGAGCGACACGATCTTCACGGAAACCTACTATGCGTATCCGGACGTCGCCGGCTCGGCCGCGCTGATCGAGAAGTGGGCGCTGCTGCGCGACGTGCGCGGCAACGTGACGAAGGCGCTCGAGGAAGCGCGCACCGCAAACCGCATCGGTTCGTCGCTGCAGGCCGAAGTGGCCGTGCATGCGAGCGGCGCGCGCTACGACGCGCTGACGAGCCTCGGCGACGACCTGAAGTTCGTGCTGATCACGTCGGCCGCGACGGTCGTCAAGGTCGACGACGAAGCACAGGAAAGCGTCGACGTGGCCGCGTCGAAGTACCAGAAGTGCGAGCGCTGCTGGCACTACCGCGAAGATGTCGGCGCGCACGCCGAGCATCCGACGCTGTGCGGCCGCTGCTTCTCGAACCTGTTTGAAAACGGCGAAATCCGGAGCGCTGCGTAACCATGGCGAAGACCCTGTCGAAACCGGCCAGCGGCGCGCTCGCGCCCTGGCTCGGCATTTCGCTGATCGTGATCCTGTTCGACCAACTGTCGAAGATCGCGATCCTGAAAACGTTCGCGTACGGCGCGCAGCATGCGCTGACGTCGTTCTTCAACCTCGTGCTGGTGTACAACCGCGGCGCCGCGTTCGGCTTCCTGTCGACCGCCGGCGGCTGGCAGCGCTGGGCGTTCACCGCGCTCGGCATCGGCGCAACGCTCGTGATCTGCTTCCTGCTGAAGCGCCACGGCCAGCAGCGGCTGTTCAGCCTGTCGCTTGCGCTGATCCTCGGCGGCGCGCTCGGCAACGTGATCGACCGGCTCGTCTACGGTCACGTGATCGACTTCCTCGATTTCCACCTCGGCGCGTGGCACTTCCCGGCGTTCAACCTCGCCGATTCCGCGATCACGATCGGCGCGGTGCTGCTGATCTACGACGAGTTGCGGCGCGTGCGCGGCTCGCGCTGAGCGCGCATACTCCGTGTCGACGGCCGGCTTCGCGCCGGCCGTTCCGTTTGACCCCAGGAGGCCTGAGTTGGCACACGCAGAACTCGCAGGAAAACACCTCGTTCTCGGCCTGACGGGCGGCATCGCCTGCTACAAGATCGCCGAACTCACGCGGCTGCTCGTGAAGGCCGGCGCGACCGTGCAGGTCGCGATGACCGACGCCGCCACCCAGTTCATCACGCCCGTGACGATGCAGGCGCTGTCGGGCCGGCCCGTCTATACGAGCCAGTGGGACGCGCGCGTCGACAACAACATGGCGCATATCGACCTGTCGCGCGAAGCCGACGCGATCGTGATCGCGCCCGCGTCGACGGATTTCCTCGCGAAGCTCGCGCACGGGTTCGCCGACGATCTGCTGTCGACGCTGTGCGTCGCGCGCGACTGTCCGCTGCTCGTCGTGCCCGCGATGAACCGCCAGATGTGGCAGAACCCGGCCACGCAACGCAATGCCGCACAACTGCGCGCGGACGGCGTGTCGGTGCTCGGCCCCGATTCGGGCGCGCAGGCCTGCGGCGAAGTCGGCGACGGCCGCATGCTCGAACCCGAGGCGATCTATGAAGCGATCGTCGCGCACTTCGCGCCGAAGGTGCTCGCGCACCGCCGCGTGCTGATCACCGCCGGGCCGACGTTCGAGCCGCTCGACCCGGTGCGCGGCCTGACGAATCGCTCGAGCGGCAAGATGGGCTTCGCGCTCGCGCGCGCCGCGCAGCAGGCCGGCGCCGACGTGCATCTCGTCGCCGGGCCGGTCGCGCTCGACACGCCGTGGGGCGTGTACCGCCAGGACGTGCAGACCGCGCAGCAGATGTACGACGCGGTGATGCATGCGGTCGCCGATGCCGACATCTTCATCGCGGTGGCCGCGGTCGCCGACTGGCGCGTCGACCAGCCGGCCGAGCACAAGATCAAGAAGACGGCCGACCGCAAGATGCCGACGCTCGCGTTCGTCGAGAACCCCGACATCCTCGCGTCGGTCGCGGCGCTGCCCGATGCGCCGTTCTGCGTCGGCTTCGCGGCCGAAAGCGGCGACCTCGACGTACACGGCGACGAGAAGCGCAAGCGCAAGAACGTGCCGCTGCTCGTCGGCAACCTCGGCCCGCTGACGTTCGGCCGCGATGACAACGAAGTCGTGCTGTTCGAGGCCGCCGGCGTCACGCGCCTGCCGCGCGCGCCGAAGGACGAACTCGCGCATGCGCTCGTCGCGGAAATCGCGAAGCGCCTGCCCGACAACCGCCTGATCTGATTACCCGCGCGGCGGCGCTTGCCGCCGCGCCCTTCCCGACCGATTCGACGACCGCATGAAACTCGACCTGAAGATTCTCGACGCGCGCATGCGCGACTACCTGCCCGCCTACGCGACCCCCGGCAGCGCCGGCCTCGACCTGCGCGCGTGCCTCGACGCACCGGTCACGCTGCAGCCGGGCGAAACCACGCTCGTGCCGACGGGCCTCGCGATCCACCTCGCCGATCCCGGCTATGCGGCGCTGATCCTGCCGCGCTCGGGCCTCGGCCACAAGCACGGGATCGTGCTCGGCAACCTCGTCGGCCTGATCGACTCCGACTACCAGGGCCAGCTGATGGTCTCGACGTGGAACCGCGGCCAGACCGAGTTCGTGCTGAATCCGTTCGAACGTCTCGCGCAGCTCGTGATCGTGCCGGTCGTGCAGGCGCAGTTCAACATCGTCGACGAATTCACCGAGAGCGATCGCGGCGCAGGCGGGTTCGGCAGCACCGGCCGCCACTGAGCCACGCAGCACGAAAAAAGGGGCGGTTGAAAAACGGCCCCCTTTTCCTTTTCCCCGCGCCGTCACTTGCCGGCAGGTTGCGCGATCCGCGCGGGCGCCGGCTCACGGCGCCGCGCCTGCGCGATGCTCGCATAGACGACCATCGCGACCAGCACGCCGAGCAGCACGGCCGACGAGCCGACCGTGCCGAGCGCGAGTCCGCCCTTCGCGACCGGCTTCGTCAGCAGGTCGCCGACCGTCGCACCGAACGGACGCGTGAGCACGAACGCGGCCCAGAACAGCAGCACGCCGGAGATTCGCGTGAAGTAGTGCGCGAGCACGATCACCGCCAGCAGCCCGCCGATCAGCAGCGCGCCGCCGCCGAAGCCGAGGCCCGAGCTATCCGCGAGGAAGTCGCCGAGCGCGGTGCCGAGCGTGTTCGAGAACAGGATCGCGATCCAGTACAGCAGCTCGACCTTGCGCGTACGGATCAGGTCGACCGACAGCGATTCGCCGCTGAGGCGCCAGACCGCGAAGATCGCCAGCAGGATCGCGACCAGAATCGACGAGCCGGCCGCATAGCCGAGGCCGAGCGTGCGATCCATGAAATCGGACATCGTCGTGCCGGCCGTGCTCGTCGCGACGATCACGGCCCAGTAGATCGCCGGGCGATAGCGCGTCGTCCTGAGCTGGGCGCCCAGCGTGACGAGAAAGAAACCGAACAGCAGGATCGAGCTCACCGCGTAGCCGACGTTCAGCGTCATCGACAGCAGGTCGCCGCCCGTTTCGCCGAGCGTCGTCGCGCAGATCTTCATGATCCAGAACGCGAGCGTGATTTCGGGAAGTTTGTTCATTCGAACCCCTTTTTGCAGGAGAGGGCGCGCCGGTACGGACCGCGCGCCTTGCAGACAGGATCGAATGTAGTCGCCGCTCGCTTAACGGAACCTTAGCGAGTGTGACGAACGGCATGGGCGGCCACGCCGGCGCGGTCAGCGCGCGTGTCGGTGCCGGTAATGCAGCGCATAGGCGAGCGTCAGCAGCACGACGAATACGACGCCGACCACCATCGTCATCCGGAATTCGCGCGTGAAAGCGGTCGTCAGCAGGATTGCGGCCACGAGCCCCGCGCCGAGCAGGCTGCCGAACGGGTGCCCCCACATCCGGAACGCGAGCGCGGGGCCGCGATACTGCGAACGGAACCGCAGGTGGGTGACGAAGATCATCAGCCACGTGAACAGCGCGCCGAACATCGCGATCGCCATCATCACCGTGAATGCGGTGTCGGGCGCGAGCGCGACCAGCACGGCCGCGACCGCAACACCACTCGTCGAGATCCACAGCGCCGCGCGCGGCACGCCGTTCGCGCCGAGCCGGCCGAACACCGCGGGCGCGAGGCGCGCGCGCGACAGGCTGAACATCATCCGCGTCGTCACGTACAGCTGGCTGTTCATCGCCGACAGCGCCGCGATCAGCAGCACGAAGTTGATCACGCCCGCCGCGTACGGCACGTGCGTCGCGGCCATCACCTTCACGAACGGGCTTTCGTCGGTGCCGGCCTGCGTCCACGGCACGATCGCGAGCATCAGCGCAAGCGTCAGCAGGTAGAACAGCACGAGCCGGAACACGGTCGAGCGGAATGCGCGTGTGACCGCGTGCTGCGGATCGCGCGCCTCGCCGGCCGCGATCGCGACGGCTTCGATGCTCATGTAGCTGAAGATCGCGACGATCACCGCGACCCACGTCCCCCACGGCCCCTTCGGCATGAAGCCGCCATGCGCGATGTAGTTCGCGAAGCCGATGCCCGATGCGGCCGGCGCCGACCAGACGAGATAGGCGCCGAGCAGGATGAACACGACGATCGCCGCGATCTTCAGCAGCGAAAACGCGTATTCGACCGTCCCGTACAGCGTGACGCTCGCGAGGTTCACCGCGATCAGCAGCACGGAGAAGCCGATCACCCAGTACCAGCCGGGCACGGCCGGGAACCAGTACTTCATGAACACGGCGATCGCGCTGATTTCGGTGCCGATCGCGAACACGACCGCGAACCAATACGCATAACGCACGAGAAAACCCGCGAGCGGGCCGACGTAATGCTCGGCATAGGCGCCGAACGAGCCGGCCGTCGGATGCGCGACCGTCATTTCCGCGAGCGCGCCCATCAGCAGCAGCGCGATCAGCGCGCCGATCGCATACGAAACCAGCACGCTCGGGCCGGCGAGCCCGATCGCGAACCCGCTGCCGAGAAACAGCCCCGTGCCGATCGCGCCGCCGATCGCGATCATCGCCATCTGCCCCGACGTCAGCGCGTGGCGCAACCCTTGTTCGCGCGCGACGATATCGTCGAACGACCGTTGTTGTTGTGTCACTGCGTTACCACTCCCCTGCACCACCATCGCGCCGCCGGCGCCGGATAAAACGAAACGGCGCGGAGAACTTCCCGCGCCGTTCGCATGAACCACGAATTATCGCTTACTCGACTTCGACCGTCTCTTCGTTCGGCTTGTGCGGCGGGTTCGCCAGCTTGTCGAACGACAACTGCACCTTGTCGCTTTCGTCAACGTCGACCGTCACGTGGCCGCCGTTCAGCAGCTTGCCGAACAGCAGTTCGTCGGCCAGCGCACGGCGGATCGTGTCCTGGATCAGCCGCTGCATCGGCCGCGCACCCATCAGCGGGTCGAAGCCGTGCTTCGCGAGATGCTTGCGCAACGCGTCGGTGAAGAGCGCGTCGACCTTCTTCTCGTGCAACTGTTCCTCGAGCTGGATCAGGAACTTGTCGACCACGCGCATGATGATTTCCTCATCGAGCGAGCGGAAGCTGATGATCGCATCCAGACGGTTGCGGAACTCCGGCGTGAACAGGCGCTTGATGTCGGTCATCTCGTCGCCGGTTTCGCGGCGCGTCGTGAAGCCGATCGTCGCCTTCTGCATCGACTCGGCGCCCGCGTTCGTCGTCATGATGATGATGACGTTGCGGAAATCCGCCTTGCGGCCGTTGTTGTCCGTCAGCGTGCCGTGGTCCATCACCTGCAGCAGCACGTTGAAGATGTCCGGATGCGCCTTCTCGATTTCGTCGAGCAGCAGCACGCAATGCGGCTTCTTCGTGACGGCTTCGGTCAAGAGGCCGCCCTGGTCGAACCCGACGTAGCCCGGCGGCGCGCCGATCAGCCGGCTCACCGCGTGACGCTCCATGTATTCCGACATGTCGAAGCGGATCAGCTCGATGCCGAGCGTGAACGCGAGCTGGCGCGCCACTTCGGTCTTGCCGACGCCCGTCGGGCCGGAGAACAGGAACGCGCCTATCGGCTTGTCCATCTTGCCGAGGCCCGCGCGCGCCATCTTGATCGAGGCCGCGAGCGCGTCGATCGCGGGATCCTGGCCGAATACGACGCTCTTCAGGTCGCGATCGAGCGTCTGCAGCTTGCTGCGATCGTCCTGCGACACGCTTTGCGCCGGCACGCGTGCGATCTTCGAGATGATTTCCTCGATCTCGCCCTTGCCGATCGTCTTCTTCTGCTTCGACTTCGGCAGGATGCGCTGCGCGGCGCCCGCCTCGTCGATCACGTCGATCGCCTTGTCCGGCAGGTGCCGGTCGGTGATGAAGCGCGCCGACAGCTCGGCCGCGGCCGACAGCGCGCCCGACGAATACTTGACGCCGTGGTGCTCCTCGAAGCGCGACTTCAGCCCGCGCAGGATCGCGACCGTCTGCTCGACGCTCGGCTCCGTCACGTCGACCTTCTGGAAGCGCCGCGACAGCGCCGCATCCTTCTCGAAGATGCCGCGATATTCGGTGAACGTGGTCGCGCCGATGCACTTGAGCGTGCCCGACGACAGCGCCGGCTTCAGCAGGTTCGACGCATCGAGCGTGCCGCCCGACGCGGCGCCCGCGCCGATCAGCGTATGGATTTCGTCGATGAACAGGATCGCGTGCGGGCGCTCCTTGAGTTCCTTCAGCACCGTCTTCAGACGCTGCTCGAAATCGCCGCGATACTTGGTGCCTGCCAGCAGCGCGCCCATGTCGAGCGAGTACACCTGCGCGTTCGCGAGGATGTCCGGCACTTCGCCGCGCGTGATCCGATACGCGAGCCCTTCCGCGATCGCGGTCTTGCCGACGCCGGCTTCGCCGACGAGCAGCGGGTTGTTCTTGCGCCGGCGGCACAGCACCTGCACGACGCGCTCGACCTCGGGCTCGCGACCGATCAGCGGATCGATGCGGCCGTCCTTCGCCATCTGGTTCAGGTTCTGCGTGAACTGCGCGAGCGGCGTTTCCTTCTGCGCATTCGCGTCTTCGCTTTCCGCGTTTGCGTCGGTCGACTTCGCGGCTTCGCCGCCGTTCGTCTTCGCGATGCCGTGCGAAATGAAGTTCACCACGTCGAGGCGCGTGACGCCCTGCTGCTGCAGGTAGTACACGGCGTGCGAATCCTTCTCGCCGAAGATCGCGACCAGCACGTTCGCGCCGGTCACTTCCTTCTTGCCGTTCGACGTCGACTGGACGTGCATGATCGCGCGCTGGATCACGCGCTGGAAACCGAGCGTCGGCTGGGTATCGACGTCGTCGGTGCCCGGGACGGTCGGTGTGTTGTCGTGGATGAAATTGCGCAGGTTCTGACGCAGGTCCTCGATGTTTGCCGCGCACGCGCGCAACACCTCGGCCGCCGTCGGATTATCCAGCAGGGCCAGCAGCAGATGCTCGACCGTAATGAACTCATGGCGCGCCTGGCGTGCTTCCATGAACGCCATGTGCAGGCTGACTTCCAATTCCTGGGCAATCATGCTTCCTCCATCACGCACTGCAGCGGATGCCCTGCCTGCCGCGCATGGGTAACGACTTGCTCAACCTTGGTCGACGCGATGTCCCGCGTATAGACCCCACATACCCCTCGCCCTTCGCGATGGACCTTCAGCATGATCTGCGTGGCCGTCTCGCGATCCTTCTTGAAATACTCCTGGACCACCATCACGACGAACTCCATCGGCGTGAAGTCGTCGTTCAGCAGCACCACCTTGTACATCGAAGGCGGCTTGAGCTTCTGCTGCTTGCGTTCCAGGACGGTACTGTCCTGCTTGTCCGGGATAATCGCCATACACCCATTCTAAACAACTCGGACAGGCCCGCAATCCTGCCATTACCCGACCGACCGGCCGGCGCCCTCCCCGGTATCCCGGAACACGCGATCGTCCTCGCGCCATGCGAAAGCCGGCTGCGGTGCCGGCTTTCACGCATGGCGCGGAACACGAACCGTCAGGGGGAATCGCACCGGAACGTCGTGTCCGCATCCAGTATCCCACAAGCCGGGACGACTCGAACGCGTGTCACTCGAGCCTGGTATATGAGCCGATTATGCGGCTTTTCAAGCCCCCGCGCTTGGCCACATGCTGCAAAGCAAAGCCGGAAAAACCCTGAAAATGGGTTCTTTACAACGACCCTCTAAACGTCGAAAAATTCCACTTGACACTCCAATAAAGAGCGCCAACAATCAAGCTGGCACTTTTTTCAATTTGCCGATTGGCGAAACGAAAGAGGCCGAGGTGAGCTTGTGAGGGGGGAACGACTGTATTTTCAGTCGTTTAGCTTTTCGAGCGTGCTCGTGGTAAGTAGCAGCGACTGTGTGACAGGGGAAGTAGGAAAATGGCAACTGGTATCGTTAAGTGGTTCAACGACGCGAAGGGCTTCGGTTTCATCACTCCCGACGAGGGCGGTGAGGATCTGTTTGCGCACTTCTCGGCTATCACCATGAATGGCTTCAAGACGCTGAAGGAAGGCCAGAAGGTGAGCTTTGACGTCGTTCAAGGACCGAAGGGCAAGCAAGCGTCGAACATCCAGGCCGCATAAAGGCATCGGATATCGGACGAAGAAACCCGGCGCACAGCGCCGGGTTTCTTTTTTTGAGGCCGGCCAATCGATAATCGATTGGCCGGCCTTTTCGTTCAATCCCGATAATTGAACACGCATTGTCTCGTCGCGCATGCAGATCGGATAACGAATCCGCATGTGAAACACATTCTCGGCTTCGTTACACGACCTTCAGCGTACCCATCATGCCGAGATCCTCGTGTTCGAGAATGTGGCAGTGAAACATGCGCTCACCGGGCATGTCTTGCGTGACGAGAATCGACACGGTTTCACCGCTGCGCACGTTCACGGTATCGCGCCACGCGCGGAACGGTTCGCTCGTGCGCGAACCGGCCGACGCCCGCTCGATCACCTGGAACTGCGTGCCGTGCAGATGGAACGGGTGGTCCATGTCCGTCGAATTGCGGATCTCCCAGCGCTCGACGTCGCCGCGGCGGCTCGTCAGCGTCGCGCGGTGCGGCGCGTAGGTGTCGCCGTTGATCGTGAAGCGCATGCCCGCCGGGCGGCCGTGCGCCGCGCCCTTCATCATCGCGTCCATGTCCATTTCCTCGCCGAACGCGACCGTCTTGTGCGCCACCGGTTCGCCCAGCGGCGGCACCGCGCGCAGCGTGGCAGGCAGTGCACGGGCCCCGGCGGGCGCAAACGCGACATCGGCCAGCGCCAGCGCCGGATCGGGCGGCAGGCTGCCGTGGCCGTCGTCGTGCGACATCGCCATCTTGCGGCGGTCGTACTCGGCCGCCTGCAGCACCGCGCGCGACGCACGGTCGCCGGCGCGCACCAGCAACTCCGCGCGCTCGCCCGGCGCAATCAGCAACGACGTCACGCGCCGCGGCGCGTCGAACAACCCGCCGTCGGTACCCGCGTGCTCGAACGCGCGGCCGTCATCGAACGCGATGCGCAGGTAACGTGCGCTGCACGCGTTCCAGACACGCCAGCGTTCGTCGCCCGCGACGTCGATGCGCGGCCGGCGCGCGCCGTTGACCAGCACGAATTGACCTTCACGGCCGTTCATCCAGTCCATCATGTCGTTCCGCGCAATCGTGCCGTCGCGCGCAAGCTTCAGGTCCGACACGAACAGGTGGCGCTCGGTCCAGCCGGCAAGCGGATCGTCCGCTGCGCGCACGACGAACGGGCCGGCCAGCCCGCGGAACACCTGCTCGGCGGTCATCATGTGCGGATGCGGGTGGTACCAGTAAGTGCCGGCGCTGCCCTTCGGCAGCGTGAAGCGATACACGCGCGACGCGCCGGGCGCGACGGGATCGGACGGGTTGCCGTCCTGGTCGGGCGGCACGGGCAGGCCGTGCCAGTGGATCGTCGACGGCTGCGGCAGCTTGTTCACGAACCGGATCTCGACCGTATCGCCCTCGCGCACGTCGATCAGCGGGCCGACAACCGGCCCCTGCGTGCCCGCGCCGAACTGCCAGAACGTCGTCGGCTTCGCACCGCGCAGCAGCGGTCGCGCCACCGGTTGAGCAACCAGCGTGGCCCGGAACGTACCGGGCTCACGGCTTTCGTTGGCCAGCGTGCGCAACGTCGCGAGCGGCGCGCCGGCCGGCAGCGCGTCGGCGGCCGCGAGCGCGGCCGGCGCGGGCGTGCCGTGCTGCGCGTGCGCCGCCATCCCTGACATACCCGACATGCCCGGCATGTCGTCCATCGAATCCATGCCGGCCATGCCCGCGTGACCGGCATGCTGCGCCCACGCAGTGCGCGCGAACAGCGACGCGGCCGCGACGCCGATGGCGCGCGACAGGAAGGTTCTCCGTCTCATCAATCGATCCTCGTTATTCATGCGGCGCCGCGCGACAGCCGCGGCGGTCGCGTCATCATAACCGCAGGGCCCGATCGAAAAACGCTGCCTGACGGGCGGCGATACGCCGCAGCAAGCGGCGCTACCGCGCCGGATTCAGCGCCATGACCGGCATCGCCGAGCGGCGCTTCGGCAGCGACTGCCGTTCACCTATCGCCCCTTTGCGCCTTCCGCTCGTCCCTCGCGTTCGCACCTGTTGCATCGATGATCCGCCAATCCGCCAATTTTTCACGATGCGGAACAAGTCACTGCGTTATAAAAATTCGTGGTGCAGGGCACAAATTTCCCGTTTCGCGATGCCGAAAAACGTTCCGCAATACAAAACGCATTAAATAATTATTTGTTTTTAAAAGAGAATTTTTGTTTCGAGAAGCCGTTCTACATGCACCATGCGAGCAGGTCGCGGACGTAGACTTTGTTCCATGCACTGACGCTTCGCCACGGCGTTCGATACGGAACCCGGCGCAAGCAGCCAGTCGGGCCACAGCCGGCCGAGCCGGCAGGCGGCACAACAGAATCGCTCGTGATCAGAAAGGGAGAACGGAAATGAAGGGATTTCGCTTTGGTTCAGCGCTCGGGTCGTTCTACATCCTGCCGGCAAACGGCGGCTGGGAAGCGACGTTCGGCAACGCTTCGCTCGGCGCGTTCTCGTGCCCGGAAGTGGCAGCCGACCGCATCTCCCGCGGCGACTGCGCGCAACCGTCCGAACTGGACACGGCGACGCTCGAAGTGCCGGACGAAATCGCCGAATGGGAAATCGTTCACGTCTGAATGGCAAGCCTGCAACGACAAACGCCCCGGGCGACCGGGGCGTTTTTCTTGTGTGCCGGGCGGCGAACCGTTCAATCCGCCGCGCCGGCACATGCATCGGCTCGCGCGATTGCGCGGCCGGCGTCAGGCGACCGCGTCAACGATGCCGTTCAGCGTCGCGCTCGGGCGCATTGCCTGGCTCGTCAGGTCGACGTTCGGACGGTAGTAGCCGCCGATCGCCTGCGGCTTGCCTTGCGCGGCCGCCAGTTCTTCCAGGATGCGCGCTTCGCTGTCGGACAGCGCCTTCGCCACGCCTTCGAACTGCGCCTTCAGCGCGGCGTCCTCGGTCTGCTCGGCCAGCGCCTGCGCCCAGTACAGGCACAGGTAGAAGTGGCTGCCGCGGTTGTCGAGGCCGCCGACCTTGCGCGCCGGCGACTTGTTCTCGTCCAGGAACTTGCCGGTCGCCTGGTCGAGCGTCTTCGCGAGCACGAGCGCCTTCGGGTTCTGGTACGCGTTGCCGAGATGTTCGAGCGACGCGGCCAGCGCGAGGAATTCGCCGAGCGAATCCCAGCGCAGGAAGCCTTCCTCGACGAACTGCTGCACGTGCTTCGGTGCCGAGCCGCCCGCCCCCGTTTCGAACATCCCGCCGCCGGCCATCAGCGGCACGATCGACAGCATCTTCGCGCTGGTGCCGAGTTCCATGATCGGGAACAGGTCGGTCAGGTAGTCGCGCAGCACGTTGCCGGTGACCGAGATCGTGTCCTTGCCCGCGCGGATGCGCTCGAGCGAGAAACGCGTGGCTTCGACCGGCGTCATGATGCGGATGTCGAGGCCGTTCGTGTCGTGATCCTTCAGGTAGCGTTCGACCTTCGCGATGATCTGCGCATCGTGCGCGCGCGCCGGATCGAGCCAGAACACGGCCGGGGCGCCGGTCGCGCGGGCGCGGTTGACCGCGAGCTTGACCCAGTCCTGCACCGGTGCGTCCTTCGTCTGGCACATGCGCCAGATGTCACCCGACTCGACCGCGTGCTCGAGCAGCACGTTGCCGGCTTCGTCGATGACGCGCACGACGCCGTCCGCCGGGATCTGGAACGTCTTGTCGTGCGAACCGTATTCCTCGGCCGCCTGCGCCATCAGGCCGACGTTCGGCACGCTGCCCATCGTGACCGGATCGAACGCGCCGTGCTGCTTGCAGTCCTCGATCACGGCCTGGTAGACGCCCGCGTAGCAGCGGTCCGGAATCACGGCCTTCGCGTCGTACAGTTGACCGTCCGGGCCCCACATGCCGCCCGAATCGCGGATCATCGCCGGCATCGACGCGTCGACGATCACGTCGCTCGGCACGTGCAGGTTCGTGATGCCCTTGTCCGAGTTGACCATCGCGAGGCGCGGGCGCACTGCGTATTCGGCCTTGACGTCGGCTTCGATCGCTTCGCGCGTGTCGGCCGGCAGGTCCTTCAGGCGCGCGTACAGGTCGCCGATCCCGTTGTTCGGGTTGAAGCCGGCCTTCGCCAGCACGTCCGCGTGCTTCGCGAGCGCGTCGCGGTAGAACACCGACACGAAGTGACCGAACAGGATCGGGTCCGAGACCTTCATCATGGTCGCCTTCAGGTGCACCGAGAACAGCACGTCCTGCGCCTTCGCGTCGGCGATCTGCGCTTCGATGAAGCTGCGCAGCGCGTTGCGGCTCATCACCGATGCGTCGATCACTTCACCGGCCTTCACGGCGGTCTTTTCCTTCAGCACCTTCTTCGCGCCGTCGGTCGTCGTGAGTTCGATCTTCACGCTGCCGGCCTCGGCGATCAGCGCCGACTTCTCGCTGCCGTAGAAGTCGCCTTCGGTCATGTGCGCGACGTGGGACTTCGACGTGGACTTCCATGCGCCCATCTTGTGCGGATGCTTGCGTGCGTAGTTCTTGACCGACAGCGGCGCGCGGCGGTCGGAGTTGCCTTCGCGCAGCACCGGGTTCACCGCGCTGCCCTTGATCTTGTCGTAACGCGCCTTGACGGCCTTCTCTTCGTCCGTCGACGGATCTTCCGGATAGGCCGGCAGTGCGTAGCCCTGCGCCTGCAGTTCGGCGATCGCGGCCTTCAGCTGCGGCACCGATGCGCTGATGTTCGGCAGCTTGATGATGTTCGCTTCCGGCTTCAGCGTGAGCTGGCCCAGCTCGGCCAGATCGTCGGAACCCTTCTGCTCCGACGGCAGGACGTCTGCGAAGGCCGCGATGATGCGGCCGGCGAGCGAGATGTCGCGCGTTTCGACGGCGACGCCGGACGAACGCGTGAAGGCCTTGACGATCGGCAGCAGCGAATAGGTCGCGAGCGCCGGCGCTTCGTCGGTGAGGGTGTAGATGATCTTGGGCGAAGTGGACATGGTGGTCAAAGCATTGCTACGTGATTGTTGAACTGAGGAGCGCCGGCGGTAACCGGCGGGGAGCGACCGGGTCGGTCGCGAAAGGGGCGCGCCGGCTCAGCCGGGCGGTGGTGTTGCGAGGGCCGTCATGTTCTACCTTGCAGGGCTTCCGGGCCGCATCGCGGCGCCGCGGCCCGCATGCCGGACCGCCCTGCCAACAAAACCTGCCATCCACGAAACGCTCCGGCGCCGGCAGTCAGCGCCGGGGCGGCCGGCAACGCGCCGGCCCACCCCGGAAGGGGTCTTACATGTTCTCGATCAGCACTTCGCCGAAGCCGGAGCACGACACCTGCGTCGCGCCTTCCATCAGGCGCGCGAAGTCGTACGTGACGCGCTTCTGCAGGATCGACTTCTCCATCGCGGCGATGATCGTATCGGCTGCTTCCGTCCAGCCGAGGTGGCGCAGCATCATTTCCGCCGACAGGATCTCGGAACCCGGGTTCACGTAATCCTTGCCTGCGTACTTCGGCGCCGTGCCGTGCGTCGCCTCGAACATCGCGACCGAATCCGACAGGTTCGCGCCCGGCGCGATCCCGATGCCGCCGACCTGCGCGGCCAGTGCGTCGGAGATGTAGTCGCCGTTCAGGTTCAGCGTCGCGATCACGTCGTATTCGGCCGGGCGCAGCAGGATCTGCTGCAGGAACGCGTCGGCGATCGAATCCTTGATCACGATCTCGTTGCCCGTCCTCGGGTTCTTCACGCGCATCCACGGGCCGCCGTCGATCAGTTCGCCGCCGAATTCCTTCTGCGCGAGCGCGTAGCCGGCGTCACGGAACAGGCCTTCCGTGAACTTCATGATGTTGCCCTTGTGCACCAGCGTGACCGACTTGCGATCGTTGTCGATCGCATACTGGATCGCCTTGCGCACGAGGCGCTCGGTGCCTTCGGTCGACACGGGCTTGACGCCGATCCCCGAGGTTTCCGGGAAGCGGATCTTCTTCACGCCCATCTCGTCCTGCAGGAACTTGATGACCTTCTTCGCCTGCTCGGAGCCCGCGGCCCATTCGATGCCCGCGTAGATGTCTTCCGAGTTCTCGCGGAAGATCACCATGTCGATCTTCTGCGGCTCGCGCACCGGCGACGGCACGCCCTTGAAGTACTGGACCGGGCGCAGGCACACGTACAGGTCGAGCTCCTGGCGCAGCGCGACGTTCAGCGAACGGATGCCGCCGCCGACCGGGGTCGTGAGCGGCCCCTTGATCGACACCACGTATTCCTTCAGCACCTGCAGCGTTTCGTCCGGCAGCCACACGTCCGGACCGTACACCTTGGTCGCCTTCTCGCCCGCGAAAATCTCCATCCAGTGGATTTTGCGCTGGCCCTTGTAGGCATGCGCGACCGCCGCGTCGACGACCTTGATCATGACCGGCGTGATATCGAAGCCCGTACCGTCGCCTTCGATATAGGGAATGATCGGCTGATCGGAAACGTTGAGCGAGAAGTCCTTGTTGACGGTGATCTTGTCACCGCCCTCCGGAACCTTGATGTGCTGATACGGCATGATCGACTCCAGTGACGTGGCTGAGCAGGTGATGCTGGTCGAAGCTGCGCGCGCGGCGGGGGCGCGGCATGGCCACCCCGTGACGACAACAGCGAGCCGCTATTCTAGCGCCCCAACCGGGCACTTCGGCGCGAACCGCGGCACTGCGTATCAAGACCTCACTTATGTCTTATATAAGACAGAGGACTTGCCGTTCCGTATTATGCATTAAGATTCCGCCATTTGCCATAGACCGCCCGCCCCCGCTCCCTGCGGGGCGCCGGGCGGGCGCCCTGCCATGAACCTGATCGCCCTCAACAAGCCGTTCGGCACGATTTGCCAGTTTTCCGCGCACGAGACGCGGCCGTCGCTCGGCGACTGGGTAAAAACGCCCGGCGTGTACGCGGCCGGCCGGCTCGACGCGGACAGCGAGGGGCTGCTGCTGCTCACCGACGACGGCGCGCTGCAGGCCCGCATCGCGGAGCCGCGCCACAAGCTGGTGAAGCGCTACTGGGCGCAGGTCGACGGCGCGCCGGGGCCGGCCGACCTGAAGGCGCTCGCACGCGGCGTCGACCTCGGCGACTACGTGACGCGCCCGTGCCGCGCCGAATTCATCGAGCCGCCCGACACGCTGTGGCCGCGCAATCCGCCGATCCGCTACCGCGCCGCGATCCCGACCACGTGGATCGAGCTGGCGATCACCGAGGGCAAGAACCGGCAGGTGCGCCGGATGACGGCGGCCGTCGGCTTCCCGACGTTGCGCCTGGTGCGCGTCGGCATCGGTGCGCTCGACATATTCGCGCTCGGCATTGCACCAGGCGAAACGATCGCGCTGCCGCCGCGCGCGCCGTGGGACGGTTTCGCGCCCGCCGGATGACGAATCGGGGACGCGCGCATTTTTCGTCATCTTTTTCGTCAACCGGCTGCGGAGATCGCGCGTTAAACCACGCAGATGCCAACCTTAGCTATCCGGCATTGGCAGCCGAACCCCGTGTTTGCGTCACGAAAGCGACGTTTTATTCGAATACGATTCGGCGCCCGCAGCGCAAAGAGAAATTTCTCGAAGCGTCTGTCAACCGAAAGGTGGATGGCACCGTTAGACGACATGACTCCTATTGCCGGGTCATTTGGTTAATTAACTAAAGCTGAGGAACACAACATGAACAAACTGATCGCCGCTCTGGTCGCTGGTCTCTTCGCAACGGCAGCTTTCGCACAAGCTTCGGCTCCGGAAGCTGCTCCGGCACCGGCAGAAGCTGCTTCGGCACCGGCTAAGCACGCTGCCAAGAAGCACCACGCTGCCAAGAAGCACCACAAGGCATCGAAGAAGGCTGCAGCAAGCGACGCAGCAGCACCGGCAGCTGCTTCGAACTAAGTAAGCCAGCTGTAATAACGCAGTCAAGAACACGCAGTCCTGCCGTTCTTACGGCGTTGAAAGGCAGATCACCGCAAGGCGATCTGCCTTTTTCTTTTTTGTGCCCGCCGGCGCGCATCGCGTACCATGCGGGTCTCGTTTTCCAGACAGGAGCCATGCTGTGTCATTCTCCCTGCGCTCGTCGCTCGGCCGCCTTGCGCGCGCCGCCGTGTTTCCCGCCGCCCTCGCCGTCCTCGCGCTCGGCATGCAGGCTGCCGGCGCCCAAGTGCCGCCCGGCGCCAAGCAGCCGAGCGAGTTCCCGCGCGTGAAGCTGCGAGCCGGCATGTACGTGATCGACGCGGCCGTCGCCGCCAACGACGCCGACCGCGAACAGGGGCTGATGTACCGTTCGCAGCTCGCGCCGAACGAAGGCATGCTGTTCGTCTTCAACGAGAACGCCGTGCACTGCTTCTGGATGAAGAACACGCTGATTCCGCTGTCGATCGCGTTCATCCGCGCGGACGGCACGATCACCGACATCGACGAGATGCGCGCGGAAACCACCGACAACCACTGTCCGCGCAACAACGGCGTCTATGCGCTCGAAATGAGCAAGGGCTGGTTCGCCGCGAAGGGCATCAAGCCCGGCATGAAGCTCGAGGCCTGCCGCGGGCCCAGTAACGGCACCGGCCCGCGCGGCGGCGCCGCGCCGCGCACCGACCGAAAGCCGGCCGCCCGTTATTTCTTGTCGGGCGCCGGCTTTTTTTCGCCCGTCGGCGGCGACGCACGCCTTGATTCCGCCGGCGCAGGCCGCATCTGCAAAAGCCACGCGCAAGCGCTATGCTTGAAGTCTCGCTTGTTCCAACCCGGGTCGGCCCCAGCCGCCCCGCTTACGATCCGAACCACCAGGAGGTTCACGTGCCCCGCAAAACCCCCATCGAGCGCTATCGAAATATCGGGATCAGCGCTCACATCGATGCCGGCAAGACCACGACGACCGAGCGCATCCTGTTTTACACCGGCGTGAGCCACAAGATCGGTGAAGTGCACGACGGCGCGGCCACGATGGACTGGATGGAGCAGGAGCAGGAACGCGGCATCACGATCACGTCGGCGGCGACCACGGCCTTCTGGAAAGGCATGGCCGGCAACTATCCGGAACACCGCATCAACATCATCGATACGCCCGGCCACGTCGACTTCACGATCGAAGTCGAGCGCTCGATGCGCGTGCTCGACGGCGCGTGCATGGTCTACGACTCGGTCGGCGGCGTGCAGCCGCAATCGGAAACCGTGTGGCGCCAGGCGAACAAGTACAAGGTGCCGCGCATCGCGTTCGTCAACAAGATGGACCGGATCGGCGCCGACTTCTTCCGCGTGCAGAAGCAGATCGGCGAGCGCCTGAAAGGCGTCGCCGTGCCGATCCAGATTCCGATCGGCGCGGAAGATCATTTCCAGGGCGTCGTCGATCTCGTGAAGATGAAGGCGATCGTGTGGGACGACGAAAGCCAGGGCGTGAAGTTCTCGTACGAGGACATCCCCGCGAATCTCGTCGAGCTCGCGCACGAATGGCGCGAGAAGATGGTCGAGGCCGCGGCCGAAGCGAGCGAGGAACTGCTCGACAAGTATCTGCACGACCATGAATCGCTGACCGAGGACGAGATCAAGGCCGCGCTGCGCAAGCGCACGATCGCGAACGAGATCGTGCCGATGCTGTGCGGCAGCGCGTTCAAGAACAAGGGCGTGCAGGCGATGCTCGACGCGGTGATCGACTACCTGCCGTCGCCGGTCGACGTGCCCGCGATCCTCGGCCACGACTTCGTCGATCCGGAAAAGCCGGCGGAACGTCATCCGAGCGACGACGAGCCGTTCTCGGCGCTCGCGTTCAAGATCATGACCGACCCGTTCGTCGGCCAGCTGATCTTCTTCCGCGTGTATTCGGGCGTCGTCGAGTCGGGCGACACGGTGCTCAACGCGACGAAGGACAAGAAGGAGCGGCTCGGCCGGATCCTGCAGATGCACGCGAACGAGCGCAAGGAAATCAAGGAAGTGCGCGCGGGCGACATCGCGGCGGCCGTCGGCCTGAAGGAAGCGACCACCGGCGACACGCTGTGCGATCCGGCGAAGCCGATCATCCTCGAGAAGATGGAATTCCCGGAGCCGGTGATCTCGCAGGCCGTCGAGCCGAAGACGAAGGCCGACCAGGAAAAGATGGGCCTCGCGCTGAACCGCCTCGCGCAGGAAGATCCGTCGTTCCGCGTGCAGACCGACGAAGAGTCCGGCCAGACGATCATTTCGGGGATGGGCGAGCTCCACCTCGAAATCCTGGTCGACCGGATGAAGCGCGAGTTCGGCGTCGAAGCGACGGTCGGCAAGCCGCAGGTCGCGTATCGCGAAACGGTGCGCACGACGGCCGCCGACGTCGAAGGCAAGTTCGTCAAGCAGTCGGGCGGTCGCGGCCAGTACGGCCATGCAGTGATCACGCTCGAGCCGAACCCGGGCAAGGGCTACGAGTTCCTCGACGAGATCAAGGGCGGCGTGATTCCGCGCGAGTTCATCCCGGCCGTCGACAAGGGCATCACCGAGACGCTGAAGAGCGGCGTGCTCGCGGGCTACCCGGTCGTCGACGTGAAGGTGCATCTGACGTTCGGTTCGTACCACGACGTCGACTCGAACGAAAACGCGTTCCGGATGGCCGGCTCGATGGCGTTCAAGGAAGCGATGCGCAAGGCGAAGCCGGTGCTGCTCGAACCGATGATGGCCGTCGAGGTCGAGACGCCCGAGGACTTCATGGGCAACGTGATGGGCGACCTGTCGAGCCGGCGCGGCATCGTGCAGGGGATGGAGGACATCGCGGGCGGCGGCGGCAAGCTGGTGCGCGCCGAGGTGCCGCTCGCGGAGATGTTCGGCTATTCGACGTCGCTGCGCTCGGCCACGCAGGGCCGTGCGACGTACTCGATGGAGTTCAAGCATTACGCGGAAACGCCGGCGAACGTGTCGGAAGCCGTGATCAACGCGAAGACGAAGTAAGCGCCGCTCGCCCGCGCCCTGTCGCTGGCACGCAAAGCCCGTCCGGTTCCGGACGGGTTTTTTTTCATCCGGCGCGCATCGCGTTCGAGGCTTGTTGATCGGCGCGCCGAGCTTTTTTTCGCGTGCCACAATGGATGGCGAATCGTCAGATGGAACCCGCCCGATGCCGCCCACTCCTGCCCTGCGCCGCCTGCTGACCCTCTATGCCGGCCTGATCGCCGCGAACGTCGCCGTCTGGCTGTGGGCGCTCGCGGTGCTGCGCGACCATCCGCTGCTGCTCGGCACCGCGGCGATCGCGTACGGGCTCGGGCTGCGTCATGCGGTCGACGCGGATCACATCGCCGCGATCGACGTCGCGACGCGCAAGCTGATGCAGGACGGCCAGCGTCCGGTGAGCGTCGGCCTGTTCTTCTCGCTCGGCCATTCGACGATCGTGATCGCCGCGACGCTCGGCATCGCGCTGACCGCGTTCGCGCTGCGCGACCGCTTCGATGCGTTCCGCGAGATCGGCGGCACGATCGGCACGGCGGTATCGGCCACCTTCCTGCTGGTGCTCGCGTGCGTGAACCTGATGATCCTGCGCGACGTGTGGCGACGCTATCGCGGCGCATCCGGGCACACGCACGACGGCGCGCATGATCATCGTCCCGCCGGACTCGTAGCGCGGTTGCTGCGCCCGCTGTTCCGGTTCGTGTCGAAGAGCTGGCACATGTATCCGGTCGGCGTGCTGTTCGGGCTCGGTTTCGATACTGCAACCGAAATCGGCCTGCTCGCGATCGCCGCCGCGCAGGCGAGCCAGGGGCTGCCGGTCTATACGATCATGCTGTTCCCCGCGCTTTTCACCGCCGGCATGACGCTGATCGACTCGACCGACAACGTCCTGATGATTCAGGCATACGGCTGGGCGATGGACGATCCGCAGCGCAAGCTGCTCTACAACGCGAGCATCACGTTCGTGTCGGCGGCCGTCGCGCTGGCGATCGGCGGGATCGAGGCAGCCGGCCTGCTGGCCGACAAGCTGTCGCTGACGGGCCCCGTGCGCGACACGCTCGATGCGCTCGGCGAACGCTTCGGCTCGATCGGCTACGGCATCGTCGCGCTGTTCCTCGTCTGCTGGATCGCGTCGATCCTGTTCCACCGCTGGCAACGCGCGACCGACGCGCCGGCGCGCTGAACGACGCTCCCGACGTTTCATTCCGGCAACAAAACGCTCCCCAACGACGTTGCATGCGTGATCGCGCGACGGCTCCCGCCTTTCGCCACGGTCCCGCGCGGCCGATGGCACGAATCTCGCAGATAGGGATTCGCACGGCGGGCCCGCGTGCCGATCCGCATTCGCGGCTGGCGTCAAGCGCCGGCCGCGAATGCCATCGGCCGACGATAGGACAACGAATCTTTTACGCCCCCCTGCACCACACGTAAATAGTCGCGCGGCAACGAGGCATCGCGCGCATGGGGAGGCCATGATGCATAAGACGAAACAACCGTTCCGCGCGGCGGGACGGCGCCCTCGTGCAACCTTGCTGGCCGCGGCCGCGTTTGCGTGCTGCTGCTCGTATGCCGTCGCACAGAACACGACACCTGACTCCGCGTCCGACGCGAACGCCAGCGCGGACACCATCATGACGCTGGTCGAGAACGCATCGCCGTGCGCCGCCGATCCGGCTGCGTGCGCGGTGCACGTTTATGCCGGCCGCGGCGTCGGGAATGGCGGTGCCGGCGCGAGCGGCAGCGGCAATGGGAACGGCGGTGGCAGCGGTAGTGGCAATGGCAGCGGGAACGGCAGCGGCGGCAACAATGGGAACGGCGCCGTCGGACCTGCCGGTGTCGGCGGAACGACAGGTGGAACGTCAGGCAGTACGAGCGGCACGGGCCGCGGAGGCAATGCGTCCGGCAACGGTGGTTCAGGTGGTGGCACTTCGGGTGGTGGTACCTCGGGTGGCGGTACCTCGGGTGGAGGTACTTCGGGTGGCGGTACTTCGGGTGGCGGTACTTCGGGTGGCGGCACCTCGGGTGGCGGCACCTCGGGTGGCGGTACTTCGGGTGGCGGTACTTCGGGTGGCGGTACCTCGGGTGGCGGCACTTCGGGTGGCGGCACTTCGGGTGGCGGCACCTCAGGTGGCGGTGGCCACGGTGGGGGTGGCGACGGTGACGGCGGCGGTCACGGTCATGGTGGCGGCCATGGCGATGGCGACGGTGA